>NZ_JBFUFG010000001.1:0-1408405 GCF_056403575.1 Rhizobacter sp. P2_G4
GTTGTGGATGCGCGCTTGCGCGCGCGCCGCAAAGCCCTGTGCTGCTCAGCTCGTCCGAAGGGGGAGACGAACACCAGATTCGGCTCGCTGCGCATCGCACGAGGACGCATCGCTTCGCTCGCGCCCGATGCGAAGCGAGGTGGAGGGATGTTGCGAAGCAACGACCGCATTGCTCTTGGGCCCCGTGGGTGGCGTCGAGGAGCGCAGGGTTTTGGGGCCGCGCGCGTCAGCGCGCATCAACAACTGACTTCGCGACGTTTGTCTGAGCGGCGTGAACGAAGTGAACAAAGCGAGTTTGGCGCGAGGCCCCAAAGACCGAGCACCGCAGAGCAGTCCGGCGTAGCCGGACCGCCACCGTCGGGTCCCCCTTTCTTTGCTTACTTTCTTTCGGGGAAGCGAAAGAAAGTGAGTCGGCTGTCGGGACGACATCCCGACTCGGCCTCACGCAGTGAACAACATCTACGACAAAACGAGCAAGGCTTCGATACCTCAGCCCGAACGGCCAGTGGGATGCCGGCATGGGTTTCGACAAGCCCAACCTCAACGGGTACCAAACCATGACAGCCCCATTGCTCAAAGTAGAGAACCTCCACGCCGGCTACGGCCGAGCCGAAGTCCTCCACGGCCTCAACCTCGAAGCCAAGAAGGGCAGCGTCGTCACCGTCATCGGCCCCAACGGTGCCGGCAAATCCACGCTGCTCAATGCCTTGATGGGCGTACTCCCGTCGAAAGGCCAGATCCACTACAACGGCCACCCCATCGAGCAACAGGAACTCGAAGACCGCGTGATGCAGGGCATCGCCCTCGTCCCCGAAACACGTGCCCTGTTCGGCAGCATGCCGGTCGAAGACAACCTGCTGCTGGGCGCCTACCGCCAGTTCCGCCTGGGCAAGCGAGACAGCCAGCAAGCGATGGAAGAGGTGTTCACGCTCTTCCCCCGACTGAAAGAGCGCCGCAAGCAGCTCGCCGGCACGCTCTCGGGCGGCGAACGCCAGATGCTGGCCGTCGGCCGCGCGCTGATGAGCAAGCCGCAGTTGCTGATGCTCGACGAGCCCAGCCTCGGCCTCGCGCCGCTGATCGTCAAGGAGATCTTCAGGACCATCACCGGCCTGCGCGCCACCGGCGTGACCATCCTTCTGGTCGAGCAGAACGCACGCGCCGCGCTCGAAGTGGCCGACCATGGCTACGTGCTGGAGATGGGCGAGATCGCGCTCGAAGGCCCGGCCGCCGAGTTGGCGAAGGATCCACGCGTGATCGACACCTACCTGGGCGCCGCGCGCAAGAAACAGGAAGCCTGACATGTGGCACTACGCCCCTCCGCTGCGCGACATCCGCTTCGTCACCGAGGAGCTGCTGAACCTGCCTGCGCACTGGGCCACGCTGCCGGCGCATGCCGAGCTCGATGTGGACACCGCACGACAGGTGATCGAAGAAGCCGGCAAGTTCGCCGCAGACGTGGTGGCTCCGTTGAACGCCGTCGGAGACCTCGAAGGCTGCACGCTGCGCGACGGCGAGGTCAAGACGCCACGCGGTTACCGCGAGGCCTACCAGGCCTTCGTGGCCGCCGGCTGGCCCGCACTGGCCTGCGACCCGACCGTGGGCGGTCAAGGCCTGCCGCACGCCATCAACGCCGTGCTGCACGAGATGCTGAACTCGGCCAACCACGCCTGGAACATGTACCCGGGCCTGCTGCACGGCGCCTACGAATGCCTGAGGGCGCATGCCACGCCCGAGCTGAAGAACGGGTACCTGAGCAAGATCGTCAGTGGCGAATGGCTGTCCACCATGTGCCTGACCGAAGCCCATGCCGGCACCGACCTCGGCCTGTTGAAGACGCGTGCCGAACCGCAGCCCGATGGCAGCTCTCGCATCCGCGGTACCAAGATCTTCATCTCCGGCGGTGAGCACGACCTCAGCGACAACATCGTGCACATGGTGCTGGCGCGCATCGTCGACGCGCCGGCCGGCACCAAGGGCATCTCGCTCTTTCTCGTGCCAAAATTTTTGCCAAGCGGCGAGCGCAATACGCTGCGCTGTGATGGTCTCGAAAAGAAGATGGGCATCAAAGGCAGCGCCACCTGCGTGATGAGCTTCGACGGCGCCACCGGCTGGCTGGTG
The DNA here is from genome assembly GCF_056403575.1 of Rhizobacter sp. P2_G4. Taxonomy (NCBI): domain Bacteria; kingdom Pseudomonadati; phylum Pseudomonadota; class Betaproteobacteria; order Burkholderiales; family Sphaerotilaceae; genus Rhizobacter; species Rhizobacter sp. P2_G4. The sequence continues at coordinate 2,119 of NZ_JBFUFG010000001.1, forward strand.
GGCGAGCCGAACCGCGGCCTGGCGGCCATGTTCTCGATGATGAATGCGGCGCGCCTGCACGTGGGCCTGCAGGGCGTGGGCCACTCGGAGAGCGCGTACCAGAACGCCTTGCGTTATGCGCTCGACCGCACGCAGATGCGTGCACCGCAACGGCCTGCCGATCGCGCAAGCGAAGCGGCTGACCCGATCGCGTTGCACCCGGCCATGCGCCACAAGCTGCTGCGGCAGCGCGCGCTGCTCGAAGGTGGGCGCGTGCTGGCGTACGAAACCTCGCACTGGCTCGACGTGGCCGAGCAGCACCCCGACGCCGCGGTGCGCGCCACCGCGCACGACGAGGTCTCGCTGCTCACGCCGGTGATCAAGGCCTTTCTCACGGACAACGGGTTTGCCGCCGCCGTCGCGGCGCAGCAGGTGTTCGGCGGCCATGGCTACATGCACGATTTCGGCGCCGAGCAGTGCGTGCGCGACAGCCGCATCTCGCTGATCTACGAAGGTACGAATGAGATCCAGGCCATCGACCTGCTGGTGCGCAAGGTGCTGCCCGATGGGGGCGCCAAGCTCGGCGCCTTGATCTGCCGCCTCGATGCGGAGTTGCCTGCGAGCGAACTGGCCACGCGGGCGAAAGGCTGGCTGACCGAGTGGCAGCAACTCACGCAGCAGCTGGTTCAGCAGTCGGCCGCCGACAGCGAGCTGCCCTACCGCGTGGCAGACGACTACCTGCGCCTGGCCGGCTTGGTGCTGCTAGCTCAAGGCTGGGCGCGTGCAGACGCCGTGGCGGCGCAAACCGATTCGGCTTTCCACGCAGCCAAGCGCGAGACGGCGCGCTATTACTTCGACCTCGTGTTGCCTGAAGCCAGCCTGTGCGTCGCGCGCATTCACGCAGGGCAGAATCCATTGCCGCATCTCACGACCTTGCCTGCATGAACGACTCGCAACTCGACGACGACATCACCGAGACCCGGGCGCATTCCGCGCCGCTCGACCAGTCGGGCCTCACGCACCTGGTCGGCTACGCGGCCACGCGCGCGTCGGTCGAGTTGAAGAAGTCGTTCAGCAAGCACATCGGCCCGCTGCAGCTGAAGGCGGTGGAGTTCGCGATCCTGACGCTGGTCGCCTCGAACGACCAGGTCAACCAGAAGCAGCTCGGCAAGGCACTCGACGTGTCGCCGCCGAACCTGGCCGTCACGCTGGACCGCATGGTCGAGCGCGGCTGGGTCGAGCGGGTGCGCAGCACCGAAGACCGGCGTGCGCAGATCGTGGTGCTCACCCCGAGTGGCAGCCAGCTCGTCAAGCGCGCACAGAGGATCGCCGCCACGATGGAAGACGAAACCCTGCGCGTGCTCTCGCCCGCCGAACGCCTGCTGCTGCTGGAGCTGCTGCTCAAGGTCTCCGGCGAAAAGGGCGGCGGCAAGCGGCGCTGAGCTAGCCGGCGCTAATCGGCATAAAGCGCGGTCCAGTCGCGCAACGTGTTGCGCAGTTCGCGGCGCAAGGCCGCTGGTTTCAGCACCTCGGCCTGCGCACCCAGTCTCAACAATTGCGCCGCCGCGTGGCTCACCGATTCGATCGGAATCGTGACCTGCAGCCAGCCGGCCTGTGAATCCGCCGCCTGCGTGCGGCCTGCAGCTTCAGCCACGGCCGGGCTGAAGTTGTTCAAGGTCTTGAGGCCCTGGCGCGTGACGCGCAGCACGGCTTCGTCCTGGTACAGCTCGGCCTCGAAGCGCTGGGTCGAGGCCGTCCAGTACGACGCGAGGTCGAAGTCTTTCGGCCGCGTGAAGTGCTCGCCGGTGGCCGTCAAGGAGAGGATGCTGCTCAGCCGATAGGTGCGCACCTTGCCGTTGGGCACGGCGGTGCGCGCCGCCACGTACCAGATGCCGGCCTTCAGCACGAGGCCGAGCGGCTCGACCTCGCGCTCGGAGGTGCGTTCCCAGCTTTCGTATTGCAGCCGCAGCCGCTCTTCATGCCACACCGCTTGCGCGACAGAGGGCAAATGGTTCACCGGCGAGCTGCCGCGGTACCAGTCGATCGGGTCGAGGTGAAAGCGCGCGCTGACGCGGCGCGCGTCTTCCTGCCAGCCGGGGGGCAAGGCGGCCAGCAGCTTCAGTTGCGCCGATGCCATCGCCTCGCCCAGCCCCAACTCGCGTGCCGGGCCCGGCAGCCCGCCGAGAAACACCGCCTGCGCCTCGGTGGCGGTGAGGCCGGTGAGCTTGGTGCGCCAGCCTTCCTGCAACACGAAGCCGCCCTGGCGACCGCGCTCGGCCCACACCGGCACGCCGGAGGCGCTGAGTGAATCGATGTCGCGGTGGATGGTGCGCACCGACACCTCGAGCTCGGCGCTCAGTTGCTGCGCGCTCATGCGCCCGCGGGTCTGCAACAGCATCAGGAGGGAAAGCAATCGGCTCGCTTGCATGAGACGGATTGTCACGCCATACATGACATGCGTTGGCATGGAATGGGGCGCAGCATGGCGTCATTCACCTCTGGCCGAGACCCACCTCCAACGAAAGGATCGCCATGCCTCACCTGCCTGCCATCATCGAACTCCGCCAATACACACTCCACCCCGGCCAGCGCGAGGCGCTGATCGAGCTCTTCGAGCGCGAATTGATCACGCCGCAGCAGGACGCCGGCATGACGCTGCTCGGCCAGTTCCGCGATCTCGACGACGCCGACCGCTTCGTCTGGCTGCGCGGCTTTACCGACATGCAGCAGCGCGCGCAGGCGCTCGGCGACTTCTACGGCGGCCCGGTGTGGAAGCGCCACCGCGACGCAGCCAACGCCACGATGATCGACTCCGACAACGTGCTGCTGCTGAAGCCCGCACGACCGGGTGCCATCACGCCGCGAACCGGCCTGCACGTCATCACCACGTGGCAGCTGGCGGAAGCAGCAGATAACGAACTGCTGGCCCTGTTCGACGAGACCGTCATGCCGCTATGGCGTGATGCCGGGGGCGACTGCCTCGCGACCCTGGTCACCGAGCCCGGCCCCAACACCTTTCCGCGCCTGCCAGTGCGCGAAGGCGAGAACGTGATCGTCACCTGGACGCGATTCGACGATGGCACAGCGCACACGCGCTTCCAGGCCACGCCGGCGCAGTCGACGGCATGGTTGAAGCAGGCGTTCCCGCAACTGCAACGCCGGCTGGCTTCGCCGCCACAGGTGCTGCGCCTGGTGCCCACCGCCTTCTTGTCCCGTTAATCGGCCAACTTGCAAAGCACCGAAACACGAATTATGATGACCGTCATATTTTGAATCGCAGGCCATTCTGTGGACAAACCGCTCAGCCGCCGAGAGATCTCGCATGACCGCATCGTCGAAGCCGCCTCGCGCGCCATTCGCCGCAGCGGGTATGCCGGCACCGGCGTCGCCGACATCATGCGCGAGGCCGGCCTCACGCATGGCGGCTTCTACGCCCACTTCGAATCACGCGACGCCTTGCTGGCCGAGGCCGTGGCCCGGGCCGGGCGTGACAGCGCGGCCCTGGTCGAGCGCCGTGCACAGAACCGCAGCAAGGACACGAGCGCCTTGCGTGCGCTGGTTGAAGGCTACCTGTCCGAGACGCACCTCACCTCGGCCGAAACCGGCTGCGTGGTCTCGGCGCTGGTCTCCGAAATCCCGCGCCAGGCGCCCGAGGTGCGCGAGGCTTCGGCCGAACGCGTGCAGGCGCTGATCAACCGCGTTCGCCAATCGCTGCCACCCAGCGTCAAGCCCGATGCCGCCGGTGTGATCACCAGCACGATGGTGGGCGCCCTGCAGCTGGCGCGTGCACTCGGCGATGAGAAGCAGGCACGCGCGCTGCTGAAATCCGCACGCACGGCGCTGCTCGACCAATACGACACCCAAGCCTAGGCGCGGAGCACACCGCACCCGTTTTCGTTTTCTGCCAAAAATATGACGAACATCATATTTATCTGAAACAGCGCTGAGCGTCACCCACAGAGCGAGCCCACCATGAAGCCCCACCCCACCCCGGCGGCGGTTGCCGCAGCCCCGGCTGCAGCCTCCATCAACGCGACCGCCACTGCAGCCAACGCGGCCACCCTCACGGCGGCACCGGCGTCGCCCTGGCCCATCTTCTGGGTGGCGAGTGTGGCGGTGTTCCTGGTGTCGCTCGACACCACGATGCTGTACGCGGCCTTCGGTGCCTTGCGCGCCGGGTTCCCGCAGGCCAGCGCGGCCGACATGTCGTGGGTGCTCAACGCCTACACGGTGGTCTATGCCGCGATGCTGATCCCGGCCGGCGGATTGGCCGACACACACGGCCGCAAGAAGATCTTCATGATCGGCGTGACGCTCTTCCTCGCGGCGTCGGCGGCGTGCGGGCTGGCCGGCACGGTGGGCTGGCTGATCGCGGCGCGCGCGCTGCAGGCTGTGGGCGCAGCGCTGCTCACACCGGCCTCGCTCGCCATCGTGCTGGCGGCGTTCCCGCAGAGCAAGCGTGCCGTAGCGGTGAGTCTGTGGGGCGCGGTGGGCGGCCTGGCTGCGGCCATCGGCCCGAGCCTGGGTTCCTTCGTGGTCGACTCGGTCGGCTGGCCCTGGGCCTTCTTCATCAACCTGCCGCTCGGCGCACTGTCCATCTGGCGCGGCGCCTCGCTGCTGCAGGAAGTGCGCCGCCCGGGCGTTGCGCGCCGGCTCGACATGGTCGGCATGGCGATGGTCATCGTCGGCGTGGGCGCGCTCGCGCTGAGCATCGTGCAGCTGGACGCGCCGACCTGGTCGCGCAGCGAGCTGCTCGTCGCGGCGGCCACCGGCGTCATCGCGCTCGTCGCCTTCATCGTGTGGGCGCGCAAGGCCGCCGAGCCGCTGGTCGACCTGAGCCTCTTCAAGCACCGCACCTACACCTTCGTGAACCTGGCCACGCTGAGCTTCGGTATCGCCTTCGCGATGATGTTCTTCGGCTTCTTCTTCTACATGACCGAGGTGTGGCACTACAGCCTGCCGCGCGCCGGCCTGGCCATCACGCCCGGGCCCCTGCTGGTGGTGGCGACGGCCATCATCACCGGCCGCATCGCGGCGCGCATCGGCCACCGGCCGTTCCTGGTCGGCGGCGCGCTGATCTATGCCGCCAGTGGCACCTGGTTCCTGCTGGTGCCCGGCCTTTCGCCTGACTACCTGCACCAGTGGTTGCCGGGCGTGATCCTCAGCGGCCTGGGGGTCGGCATGGTGCTGCCCTCGCTCTCCGCCGCGGCGGTGAACAAGTTGCCGGCCGAGCAGTACGCCGTGGGCAGCGCGGTCAACCAGGCCACCCGCCAGATCGGCTCGGTGATGGGCGTTGCGATCACGGTGCTGCTGCTCGGCCACGCCGGCGTGCAGCGCGCCGACTTCGTGCCGCTTTACGCGCTGCACGTGGGCCTGGCCTTGTTGACAGCCCTGCTGTGCCTGCCGGTCGACACACGCCCCGCCAAGAAATGAACCGACACCCCATAAAAACAAACGAGACAGCCACGACGAACCAACATCCGCCAGGAGCTTCCTCATGAACACCCGCCCTTCTCCCCTCAGCTTTGCCAGCATGCTGGTCCGCGCCCAGCGCCGCCACCAGGCAATGCATGCGCCGGCAGTCTTTGCCAAGCGGGACGACGCGGCGGCGTCGAATGCGCCGACCCTGGACGTGGCGGCCAGACGCATGACGAGCGCTTGCCCTTCGGCGCAGCGGGCAGCGGCAAGCAGATAACCGCGACGCGCCCCAGGCTTACAGCCTGCGCATATGCTGGGCCGCTCGCCCGGACCCAGCGGCCCGGGTTCCCCATTCAGCGGACGGAGCCCATCACCATGCGCAACCATTCCCTCGGCCGCACCGGCCTCTTCGTGTCCGAGCTGTGCCTCGGCACCATGACCTTCGGCGGCGATGACGCCAGCCTGTGGGGCAAGATCGGCAAGCTGCAGCAAAGCGATGCCGAGCGCCTCGTCGGCCAGGCCATCGACGCCGGCATCAACTTCATCGACACCGCCGACGTCTATGCCGGCGGCCTCTCCGAGCAGATCACCGGCCAGGCGCTGAAGAACCTCAAGATACCGCGCGACAAGGTGGTCGTCGCGACCAAGGTCTTCGGCGAAACGGGCAACGGCCCCAACACGCGCGGCCTGTCGCGCAGCCACATCATCGACGGCGTGAAGGCCAGCCTCACACGCTTGCAGCTCGACCACATCGACCTCTACCAGGTGCATGGCTTCGACCCCGCCACGCCGATCGACGAGACCTTGCGCGCGCTCGACCAGCTGGTGCGCCATGGCCATGTGCGCTACATCGGCGTGTCCAACTGGGCGGCCTGGCAGATCGCCAAGGCACTGGGCATCTCAGAGCGGCTCGGCCTCGCGCGCTTCGAGTCGCTGCAGGCCTACTACACCGTGGCCGGCCGCGACCTCGAACGCGAGATCGTGCCGATGCTGAAGAGCGAAGGCGTCGGCCTGATGGTGTGGAGCCCGCTTGCCGGTGGCCTGCTCAGCGGCAAGTACACCCGCAACCAGCAAGGCGAAGAAGGCAGCCGCCGCATCGCGTTCGACTTCCCGCCGGTGGACAAGGATCGCGCCTACGATTGCGTCGAAGCGATGCGGCCCATGGCCCTGGAACGCGACGTATCGGTGGCCCAGATAGCTCTTGCTTGGTTGCTGCACCAACCGCAGGTCACGAGCGTGATCATCGGCGCCAAGCGGCCCGAACAACTCGCCGACAACCTGGCCGCCACCAAGGTCACGCTCAACGTCGATGAGATCGACAAACTCGATGCTGTGAGCAAGCTGCCATCGGAATATCCGGGATGGATGTTCGAGCGCCAAGGCGAGTACCGCCGCAAGCAGATGCAAGAGCCACGAATCTGAGTTGAATGACGCATCTTCACGGGGTTCGCAACGCCGAACCCTGTGGAAGAATCGCGCCTCACGCGTTGCACCCGCTCAGTTCCCTGACGGTCTTCGGCTTGAAGGGAATCAACGATGGGCGCACTGGAGCGCAACAACGTACAGGTGATCGGAAGCGGTTCCAGCACGCTGGTGTTCGCACATGGCTTCGGCTGCGACCAGACCATGTGGCGCCTGTTGGCACCAGCGTTCGCCGAGCGTTTCAAGGTCGTGCTGTTCGACTTGGTCGGTAGCGGCGGCTCCGAGCTCCGCGCGTACGACCGCCACAAATACAGCAGCCTGCAAGGCCATGCAGACGACGTGATCGAAATCATCGAAGCCACCGCTGCCGGCCCGGCCATCTTTGTCGGCCACTCGGTGAGCGCGATGATCGGCATGCTCGCCGGCATCAGCGCGCCGGGCCTGTTCAAGGGCCAGGTGATGATCGGCCCGTCGCCTTGCTACATCAACGATGGCGACTACGCCGGCGGCTTCGTGCGGGCCGACATCGAAGACCTGCTCACCACGCTCGACGGCAACTACCTCGGCTGGGCCAGCAACATGGCGCCCGCCATCATGGGCGCACCCGACCAACCCGAGCTGGGCGCGGAGCTGACCAACAGCTTCTGCCGCACCGACCCCGAGATCGCCAGGCACTTCGCCCGCGTGACCTTCACCTCCGACCACCGCGCCGATGTGTTGCGGCACACCGCGCCCACGTTGATCCTGCAATGCAGCGACGACTTCATCGCGCCATGCTCGGTCGGTGAGTACCTGCACGCACAGTGGCCGCAGAGCAGCTTGCGCATCGTCCAGAACATCGGGCATTGCCCCCACCTCAGCGCGCCGCACGCGTGCGCCGAGGCCATCAGCGAATTCGTCAGAGGCTTCGATACCTAAGGTGTGCGCCGCTCAAGACAACCTGCCCCCCTCGGCCGAGCTGCTGTGGGATGACGCCGCCTGCGGCCTGCTGGTGACCAGCGAGAACGGCCTGATTCTCAAGGTCAACAACACCTTCTGCCGCTGGCTCGGGTTTGAGCGTGCCGAACTCGTGGGCCTGCAGCGCCTGCAGAACCTGCTGAGCATGGGCGGGCGCATCTTTCACCAGACGCACTGGGCGCCGCTGCTGCAAATTCAAGGCTCGGTGGCCGAGGTCAAGCTCGACGTGGTGCATGCCGACGGCCACAGCATTCCGATGATGCTGAACGCGGTGCGCCGCCAGCATGGCGACTCGGTGTTCCATGAGCTGGCCGTGTTCGTCGCCGAAGACCGCCACCGCTACGAGAGCGAGATCCTGCGCGCACGCAAGAACGCCGAGGCCCTGCTCGCCAACGAGCAGGAGGCGCAGGACGCGCTCACCGTCGCGCAGGCGCGCCTCAGGCTCGCGCTCGACCTGGCACAGCTTTATGTGTGGGCCGTGGACGCGTCCACCCGCAAGCGCCAGTACGAAGACAGCGTGACGCGCCTGCTGGGCCTGCCTTCGGGTCAGCGCGTCGACCACGAACAGTTCGTCGGCCGCATCCATGCGGACGACCGCGAGGACGAAGCCGAAGCCTTCAGGCTCGCCGTGAGCATGCCGGGCACGATGTACCAGTGCAGCTACCGGCTGCAGGGGTTCGATGGTGTGGAGCGTGTGATCAGCTCCTCGGGCCAGGGCTTCTTCGGGCCCGATGGCCGCCTGCTCACCTTCGTCGGCGCACTGCAGGACGTGACCGATGCTGCCCACCTGCGCGCCACCGCCGAAGACCGCGCCCTGCTCGCCGAGCAGATGATCGGCATCGTCAGCCACGACCTGCGCAACCCGCTCGCCGCCATTCAGACCAGCGCCCACCTGCTGGCCCGCGGCGACTTGTCGGCCGAGCAGTACAAAGTGCTGAGCCGCATCACCAACTCAACCAGCCGCGCCAACCGGCTGATCGCCGACCTGCTCGACTTCACCGTCGCGCGCATCGGCAGCGGGCTGGCCATTGACCCGCAGCCGGTCGACCTGCACCTGCTGGTCGCGGACAACCTCACCGAGCTGCGCGACGCCTTCCCGACCCGGTTGCTGCGGCACGAGAGGCGCGGCGAAGGCATGAGCCTGGCCGACGCCGATCGCCTGTCGCAGCTGATCGGCAACCTGGTCGGCAACGCCGTGGCTTACGGCGACCCGGCCGAGCCCATCACCGTCACCTCGCAGATCGAGGCCCGCATGTTCGTGCTGAGCGTGCACAACCATGGCGAGCCGATCCCGGCCGCCTCGCTGCGCACGCTGTTCGAGCCGATGGTGCGTGGCAACGGCAGCTCGGCCGACGCGAAGCGCAGCGTGGGCCTCGGCCTTTTCATCGTGCGCGAGATCGTGCGGGCACACCGCGGCGAGATCCTGGCCACCTCCACGGCCGAAGACGGCACGAACTTCCGGGCCATGTTCCCCAGGCGAGTGCCCACTCAGCCGGCCTGAGTTCACCCTCCGAAAATACTTTCACCCCGTTCGGCGGGTTCGGCCGTGGAAGGTGTGTGTCCCACACTTTTCACACCACCATGCGAACCCTGTTGCCCGGCGTGCTGGCCGCCATCACCCTGCTGAGCGCAAGCATCGGCACCCCTGCCCAGACGAGCCAGCGCCGCATTGCCGAGCCGATCCCTCGCCTGCTCGTGCGCGATGCACGCGTGCCGGTGCGGCTCGAATCGGTCGACCTGCGTGCCGAGGTCGTCGGCCATGCGGTGAGCACGCGCGTCGAACTGGTCTTTCGCAACCCCAACGACCGCGTGCTCGAAGGCGAGCTGCAGTTCCCGCTGCGTGAAGGCCAGCTCGTCACCGGCTTCGCGCTCGACATCAACGGCGAGCTGCGCCCCGCCGTGCCGGTGGAAAAAGCCAAAGGCCAGCAGGTGTTCGAAGACGTGATCCGCGCACGCGTCGACCCCGCCTTGCTCGAGGTGACCGAGGGCAACAACTACAAGCTGCGCGTCTACCCGCTGCCGCCGCAAGGCACACGCCGCGTGGTGCTGCACCTGTCACAGACGCTCGGGTTAGGCGGGCGCCTCGAGTTGCCACTCAAGTTCGCCGACACGGTGCCGCGGCTCGACGTGGAGGTGCGCGTGGCCGATGTGTCGCCCGCCGCCCTCACCGCGAGCGCGCCCGGCCTGCCGCCGCAGGCCATCACGCGCAGCCAGGCGAACAACGGCTGGGCTGAGCTCTCGCTGCACCAGCTCGACTACGCCGGTGCGGCGGGCCTGAGCATCGCCTTGCCCCAGCGCAGCGACACGCTGGTCGCTACGCAGACCGCCGGCGACCAAACCTACTTCTACGCCGAATTGCCAGTCACCCAGCGCGTGGCCGCACGCACTGCACCGCGCCGCATCGCGCTGCTGTGGGACGCCTCGGGCTCCGGCGCGCGCCGCGACCACGGCCGCGAGTTCGCCCTGCTCGGCGCCTACTTCGGCGCCCTGCGCAACGTGGAGGTCACGCTGCGCGTGGGGCGCGACGTGGCCGAGCCGGCGCAACGCTTCAGCATCAAGGACGGCCGCTGGGACGAGCTGCGCCGCGTGCTCGACGGGCTGGCCTACGACGGCGCCAGTAATCTGCCCGCGCTCATCGCCCCCGAAGGTAACGACCTCGCGCTGCTCTTCACCGACGGCCTTTCCAACTGGGGCACGACGAACACGCTCGCCCCGAGTCCCGTGCCGCTCTATGCCGTGAGCGCGTCAGCCAGCGTCGATGCCACGCGCCTGCGCCAGCTCGCCGAGCGCAGCGGCGGCGAGTGGCTCGAACTCGTCAGCACACCCACGGCCGAAGCCACCAAGGCCTTGCAGACCCGCAAGGCGCGCTTGCTCCGCATGGGCAGCAACGGCGCACGCCACCTCGTCGCCTCGTCACCCTATGCCAGCAACGGCCACATCGCCATTGCCGGTGTGCTGAGCGAGCCACAGGCCGAGTTGGTGCTGGAGTTCGAGCTGCCGAACGGGCAGGTCGAGCGGCAAGCCGTCAAGGTCGCGCCGCGAAGCAATGCGACGCAGGAAGGCGCCACACAGGTGGCCCAGCGCTGGGCCAGCCTGCGCGTGGCCGAGCTGGAAGCCGACTACGACGACAAGCGTGGCGAGATCCGTCGCCTCGGCAAGGCCTTCGGCCTGGTGACGCGCGAGACCTCGCTGATCGTGCTCGACGCGGTGGCCGACTACGTGCGCTTCGAGATCGAGCCGCCCACTGCGCTGCGCGCCGAGTACGAACGCCAGCTCGCGCAGCAGGGCCAGCGCATGAAGCTCGGGCGTGCCAGTCACATCGACCAGGTCGTCGCCCGCTTTGCCGAGCAGCAGGCGTGGTGGGACAAGAGCTTCCCCAAGGACGACTGGCGCGCCGTGTCCGAGGAGCAGAAGCGCCAGACCGGCGGTATCGCCGCCGGCGTGTTGCAGGAGATGGCCTCGCCACCGCCGGCCCCCGCGGCACGCGCCATGGCGCCGGTACGGGCCGAGCGCTCGGCTGACGCGCGCGATGCGAAGAGCGACATCACCCTCCAAAAATCAAACAGCGCGAACGGCGCTACCGGCCCAGCGCCGGCCACCATCACGCTCACGCCATGGGCACCCGATGCGCCGTACGCCAAACGCCTGCGGGAGGCCGCCCCTGAAGCCGTGTACCAGCGCTACCTAGATGAGCGCCCCGACTTCACCAGCAGCACCGCCTTCTTCCTCGATTCGGCCGACGTGCTGTTCGCCAAGGGCCGGCCGGAACTCGCGTTGCGCGTGCTCTCCAACCTGGCTGAGATGGACCTCGAGAACCGCCACATCCTGCGCGTGCTCGGCTACCGCCTGATGCAGGCTGGGCAGCCGGCGCTCGCCATCCCCGTCTTCAAGACGGTGCAGCGTCTGAGCCCCAACGAGCCGCAGTCGTACCGCGACCTCGGCCTCGCGCTGGCCGAAGCCAACCAATGGCAAGACAGTGCCGAGCAACTCTGGCAAGTGGTCTCGCGCCCTTGGGACGGCCGCTTCCCCGACATCGACATGACGGCACTGGCCGAGATGAACGCCGTGATCGCCCGCGCAGCCCGCAGCGGCCAGCCGCTGAAGACCGACACCTTCGACAAGCGTCTGCTGCGCAACCTGCCGCTCGACCTGCGCATCACACTCGCCTGGGACGCCGACAACACCGACATCGACCTCTGGGTCATCGACCCCAACGGCGAGAAAGCCTTCTACGGCCACCGCCTGAGCCACCAGGGCGGCCGCGTCTCGCGCGACGTGACGGGTGGCTACGGCCCCGAAGAGTTCGCACTGCGTGTCGCCAAGCCGGGCAAGTACACCGTGCAGGCGCAGTTCTATGGCCACCGCCAGCAGGTGGTGGCGCCGGCCACCACGCTGATGATGCGGCTGACCACCGGCTTCGGCCGCGCCGACCAGAAGGACGAGATGGCCACGCTGCGGCTGGCGGGTCAGTCGCAGATGGTCACGGTGGGGACCTTCGAAGTCGGCCAGCCGTAACGGATGGCGGGCTTGACCTCCGCCCCGGGTGGTCAAGCCTGCGCGGCAGCGACGCGACGCGTGAATGCTTGCGAAAGAACCGCGCGGACACGCGGTTCAGCATGGCGGACGATCAGGTAGGCCAGGACCACGAGCCCCGCGATGGCCATGAAAGGCAGGGCCCAGCCGGGAATGAAAGCCGCCTCGCTCCCTGCCTTGATGACCATCGCGATCATCAGGTTCTCGTGCATCAGGTAGAGCGGGTAGCTGACCAAGCCGAGGAACTGGAACAGCCGGGCGTTCAACGGAATACGCAGCGACGGGTAGACCAGCGTTGCGGCGAACAGCAGCGACATGGCGGCTGCCGCGAGGAAGCGAGGCACCGTCTGCTGGTGGAAGCCCAAGGGGCTCACGAGGGCGACGCCCAGCCCGAACCACAACCACCGGCGCTCTCTCGTCTTGTGGAAGACGTAGAACGCGGCCCCCGATGCAAACCACCCGAAGTTGTCGAACGACAGGGCGTTGGACAGGTCGTTCACTGCGACGGAGACCAGGCCGCTCCCCTGGCTTCGTGCCGCGGCCGAGAGCAGGTTGAGCGCAAAGGCCGACAGCAGCGCGACGAACAGCACGTTCCTGCCTCGCCAGTAGTAAACGACGGCGGCGAACACATAGAACTTGAACTCGACGAACAGCGACCAGAACGCGTCTTCGAGCGGGAGCACGCGGTAGCCGGTGAGCGCGGACCACCAGGCCGGCTCGATGAAGGTGAGGCCGGGCAGCAGGCTCAGCGGTGTGGGCTCGCCGGCCGGCCGCTCCGGGAAGAACCCTGACGTTCCATAGATGATGAGAGAGCAGATCAACATCGCCGGAAAGAGCCGCAACCAGCGGCGGGCCAAAAAGGTCTTGGCGCTGCTGCAGCTCTCGAGCGTCATCAAGATGACGAAGCCTGAGATCAGGAAGAACAGGTTGACGCCCAGCCAGCCGTATTTGAAGAACGGAAAGTTCGCGAACTGGCCACCGTACGGAACGACGGCCGCCCACCGGGTGAAGGCGTGGTACAGGAGCACGAGCATGATCGCGAGCCCGCGATGCCCGTCCAGAAAGCCGATGCGGCTCATTGTTTATCCCTCGGTGGTTTTATTGCCGCACGATCACTACGCGCTCATAACCTGATATCTGCGTGGCGTGCTTGCAAACCAACTCCCTGGCCGGTGCAATGCAACTTCCGTGCTGATGCTTACCGCTCAAAGCGGTGCGTTCTTTTTGCGACCTTGATTGCCATGAGCCGACGCACCGCAACGCGGCTGGCTTCGGGGGCCAGATCGGTGCGCAAAGCCGGGCAGGGCCTCCTCATCGGTGCTAACTCGGCTCGCTCATGGCGACAGAACGCACTCTGCCAGATCACCGGCGATTCGCCACGCGGCGTCGTGTCGCGTTTGTTGTCGTGGCGTTTCATGCTCCGCAACAAGCTGCGAGCGGAGCAGCGAAACTGAGTCGAAGTTGGGTGGCGACACGCAGCTTCGACCGGCGCTTGTCGCAAGTGCGAGCTCAGCCCGGCGCTGACCCGCGGTCTTCGCGCACGCCGGCCAGGCGGACCGCGTGGCCGCGCATCACCTCCGCCAGGAAGTTCACGACCACGCGCACCGACTCGTTCAGCCGGACCTCGCGCCGGTAGACCAGCGAGAGCGCCCTGCTGGCCAACACCTTCGGTGTGAGCCGCACCAGCGCCGGGTCATCGTCTGCAAGCATGCAGGGGAGCACGGCCATGCCGGCACCGGACTTCGCGGCCTCCAGCATCGTGGCCATCTCGTTGGTGCGCAGCACCAGCACCGCATCGGTGGCATGGCGCTCCAGCCACTGTGCTGCCGGCATGGAGGCCAGGTCGGCACCGTAGGCAATCACCTTGTGGCCGTGCAGCGCTTCGGGTTGCGCGGGCGCCGAGTGGTCCTTCAGGTAACGCGGCGAGGCGTACAGCGACCAGCCCACCTCACCGAGCGAGCGCGCCACCAGTGATTCGTCGTCAATGGGACCGAGGCGAACGGCCAGCTCGGCTTCACCGCGTTGCAGGTCCAGCAGCTGGCCGCCGCTCACCGTCTCCAGAATCACCTCGGGATGAGCGGCACGCAGCTGCACCAGTTCGTCGGCAAAGAGGCCGATGAAGCCAGACGGCAAGGCCACGCGCACGCGCCCTCGTTGCGCTGCTGCGCGCTCGCGCACGGCGAGCACATGGCGCTCCACGTCGGCCACCAGCGGCAGCAGTTGTTCACCCAGCGGCGTGAGCGACAGCCCGTCGGGACTGCGCAGCAGCAGCGGAGCACCGAAGGAGCGCTCGAGCGCCGACAGGCGGCGCCCGATGGTCGTGTGCTGCACGCCCGACGAGCGCGCAGCGCCCGCCAGCGTCCCGGCCCGCGCGGCGAGCAGGAAGTAGCGCAGGTCGTCCCAATTGAGATCGGTGTCGTCGGCCACGGCCGCACTCTACGCGTCAATGCAGCCGAAAAAAAGCGCGGTTGTGCCTGGCTGCACAGGGCTCTGCGCACATCGTGAATCGACAACGACTTCGCTCGCGAGCAGCATCACGCTCCTTCATTTCCTCCGGGGCCGTCTCTTCGCAGCTTGCGATGGGCCACATGGGATGAAGACTGCGCTGCGGAGCAGGCCGTTCGTGGATGCATGAAACGCTTGTCGCAATTCTTCAAGACCGCTGCCCACCCGCTCGGCACGATCTGCCTTCTTATTCGTGAGGTGATTTGCCATGTTCAATTTCTACAGAATCGCTGCAGCGTCCCTGCTGTCCGCCATGATCGTGGCCTGCGGGCCGCTGCCCGCTGCCAAGGGCTGCGCCTTCGGCAGCGTCACGCGCCTGTACCTCGGCCGCGACACGCCGGCAGGCGCCTTGACCGAAGGCCAGTGGGAGCAGTTCGTCGCCGAGACGGTGACGCCCCGCTTCCCCGACGGCTTCACCGTGCTCGACGCGCAAGGCCAATGGCGCGCCGCCGACGGCTCGGTGCGCAAGGAAGCCACGCGCGTGATCGAAGTGGTGCACAGCGACGACCCGCGCACCCGGGCGCGCGTGCGCTCGGTGGCCGTCGACTACCAGCACCGGTTTGCGCAGCAGTCGGTGCTGGTGTCGACCTCGCCAACCTACCAGTGCATGGACTTCTCAGGAGCCTGAGCATGGTCTCGAACCGATTCATTCGCACCGCCGCGGTGTTCTTCGTCATCGGCGTGTTCCTCGGCATCTACATGGGCATCACCAAGGACTTCCGCTTCACGCATGTGCACGCGCACGTGAACCTGCTCGGCTGGGTGGCGCTGGGCCTGTGCGGCCTGATCTATGGCGTGCACCCACAGCTGCAGCAGGGTTGGTGGCCGCAGGTGCACTACTGGTTTCACACGCTGGGGCTCGTCTCCTTCATGGGAGGCTTTGCGTGGGGCACCGTCACGGGCGTGTTCGCCTTCATGCCGGTGGCCGTGGGGGCCTCGATGGTGGCAGTGGGCGTGGCGGTGTTCGCGCTCAACGTGTGCCTGCGGCTCGGCGCGGGGGTGGTGCATGAAGCGCCATAACCTGGCTCATGCCTTCGAGCCGCCACGGCCCGCGGCCTCGCGCTTCGCGTTGTGTCGCATCACGGTGCGGCCGGCGCGGGCCTGGGAGCAGGAGGCCATTCGCCGCCTGGTGCTGAGCGAGCGGCTCAACCCGACCGACCTGCGTTGGCACAACTTCATCGTGGCGGTGGATGACAGCGTGCTCGTGGGCGCGGTACAGCTGCGCCGCCATGCCGACGGCTCGCGTGAACTGGGCTCGCTCGTCGTCTTGCCGCAGGTGCGTGGGCAGGGCATTGCCGCCAGGCTGATCGACACCTTGCTGGCCGACCAGCGCGGCCCGGTACACATGATCACGAACGGCGAGCATGCGGCGCGCTACCGGCAGTGGGGGTTCGAGCGCATCGAGCCGCGGCGGGCGCCATGGCATGTGCGGCGCAACCACCTGTTCGGCCGCCTCGCCCGCGTGATCTCGTTCTTCAAGGGGCGGCCGCCCGTGCGCCTGGTGATCCTGGAGCGCGCTGAGCGCTGAGCGCCGGGATCTGGGACTCTTGTCCCGGGTTCACTGGCATGGGCGGCATCGATCGGGACACAGGTCTCATGCGCAGCCGGTCTGGATTCTCAACAATCGCGCGCACGACGGTTCCGTGTCTGGAGTTGAACGATGAACACCTCGATTGCCAACGAAGCGCCGCGCGACGGCTTTCGCATCCACCACATGCCAGTCAGCGATTCGCTGAAAGGCCTGGTCACGACCTTGATGGCGGTGGAGGTCGAGGTGAGCGGGCGCATTCCCTTTGCCATCGCGCCGCACGACTCGGTGATGCTCAGCGTGCAGTTCGGCCGCTCGGCCGACTGCATCGAGGCCAAGGGCGAGCACGGACACAACACCCGCGTCACCGGCATCCGCCGCTGGCGGGGCAGCTTCATCGGCGCGGGTGATTGCGTGTCGCTCTTTGCCATGCTCACGCCGCTGGGCGCGGTGCGCCTGCTGGAGAGCCAGCCGCTCGACGGCGTGCCGCGCATTCGTGCGCGCGTGGCCGAGCTGCTCGACCAGCGCATCACGCGCCAGCTCGAATCGGCCCTCGCCCTCGCGTCGGGGCTTGAAGGCAAGCTGCACACGCTCGCGAAGTGGTTCGACGACCGCGCCTTCGAGCGGCGCGAGCAATCCACCGCGGCACTGCGCGCCGGCCGTGCCGCCATGCGGCTGTGCGCCGAGCCCGGCACCGAGGTGGAGTCTCTCGCCGACGCCGAACATGTGTCGCGCCGCCAGCTGGAGCGCGATTTCTCGCATTACCTCGGCACCTCGCCACGGCACCTGGCGCAGGTGGCGCGGGTGCAGTGGGTGTCGCGCCGCGCACGCTCGGGCGCGTCACTCGCCGACATCGCAGCCGATGTGGGCTTCTCCGACCAGGCCCACATGTCACGCTCGATCCGCCAGATGACCGGGCTCACGCCGCGCGACTTCGTCCGGCCACGGCAAACGCCGATGGCCTCAGCTTTCCGCGCGGCGACCGGCGGGCGGACGG
The DNA here is from genome assembly GCF_056403575.1 of Rhizobacter sp. P2_G4. NCBI lineage: Bacteria > Pseudomonadati > Pseudomonadota > Betaproteobacteria > Burkholderiales > Sphaerotilaceae > Rhizobacter > Rhizobacter sp. P2_G4. Next base: position 19,458 of record NZ_JBFUFG010000001.1, read on the forward strand.
TGTATCTCTGAACGCTTCGTTTTCGCCCGAAGGAGCGATCAGGCCGCCAGCTGCTTGAACATCACCAGCGCATCGACGAACCCCAGGCGCTGGTGGCGAAACGCTCCGGGCAGCCGGCCGACGACCGAGAAGCCGAGCTTCTCCCACAAGCGCACCGCGCGCTCGTTGGTCGAGACCACGAGATTGAACTGCATGGACCGGAAGCCCATGGCAAGCGCCTGGGCCTGCGAGTGTTCGCACAAGGCAGAAGCAATGCCCTGCCCCTGCGCTTCAGGCGCCACGACGTAGCCGCAGTTGCACACATGGGCACCCAGGCCGGGCTGGTTGGGCTTGATGAAGTAGGTGCCGAGAACGGCGCCTGCATCCGAACAGGCCACGAAAGTGGCCGCAGGCAGCTCGATCCACGCCTTGTGGATGTCGGCCTCCGTGCTCGCAGGGTCGAACGAATACGTGTCGCCGGCCTGGAAGGTGCGCTGCAGGATGGGCCAGACGGATGACCAGTCGGCCGCTTGGTACTTTCGGATGGTGTGCATGTCGAATGGTGCCGGTAAAAGCGCTGAGCTGGACTGTGCCTGAGTGAGGGCCGTCTCGGTCGTCACCGGCCCGCTTGCTCCGGTGGCCCCAGCAGATTGGCGTCGCGCGCCAACAGCCACTTGCCGTCCACCTTCTTGAACACTGTGAGTGCGTGCCCGGTGCGCGTGCTGGGGGCCGAGCCGTCCGGCGGTGTGCCGACGACCTTCAGCTTCGCCCAGGCGAATGCCATGTCGCCATTCACCTGCACTTCCTGGATCTCGCTGGAGCCGTCGAACTTGGGCGCAGTATGGGCGGCTTGCGCTTTCGCGCCGGCCTCGAAGTCGGCCTTGCGCATGGGCGCCTTGCCAGGGACCAGAAAGACAACGTCGTCGGTCATCAGGCTCAGGATCGTGGTGACGTCTCCGGCCTTGGAGGCGCTCATCCAAGTCGACACGAGACGGCGGATTTCGGTTTCGTCTGGGGACATCGTGGCTCCTTTCGGCTTTGTGGCGTGATTGAACGTGCGATTGGATTGATCGATCTCAGCGGCCCGAGTTGGACCCGGCGCGGCGGCTCAAGTTTCCGCGCGGCGGCTGCGAAGGGCAACCGGCTTGACGACTTCGGGCACGTGAACTGGCGGGGCGAGCCTCGTGCGAAGAAATCACGCCACAACGGTGTCATTCAGCACGGTCGCAGCATCGAGCACTGATTGGTAAGGCCAGCGTCATGACGGCTGGGCGTGCTCTCGCAAGAATGCCGCGCGGCTTGGTTTCGGCCGCAGGGTCGACGCGGTGGCGGCATGGCTGCGCGCCTTTTCATCGACAGATCGGGCGCCGCACGGCAGCCCTGCCTTCCCCATCAAGACAGCATCGAACGGACGCCGAATGAAGCACCACCCCCTTGACCATCGAAATGCGCAACGGCGCATCCATCCGATCGCCCGTGCCGTGCGCAAGTTCTTCAGGCCGGACGGCGACCACGCACACACCCCCGCCATGGCGATGGCCTTGCTTGCACTGACGGCGGGCCTGGCACCAGGTGCCGCGCAAGCCGCTTGCATCACCGCCGCGGGCGCATCGCTGCAAGCCGACGCGGGCTCGACCTGCGTGGCCGCGGGCAGCTACAGCGGTGCCGGCGTCAGCAGCGGCGGCGGCGCACTCACGTCGCTGACCGGCGGCGTGATCAACGCCACGAGTTCATTGACGCTGCCGCTGGCGCAGAACGGCCTGACCGGCGCCTTCGCGTCCGGTATCGGCTCGCAGATCAATCTGCAAGCGGGTGCCATCCTCGGCAAGACCGGCTCGGGCACCGGCCTGTCCGGCCTGCGCGCGATCGGCGGCGGGGCGATCACCGTCGACGGGCCGCTGACGATCACCCTGCCGAACGGGTCGGGCAACCACGGCGTTCTCGTGCAAGACAGCGGCAGCCTCATCACGCTGAACGGGCCTGTCGACATCACGATGGGCAGCGGAGCTGCCTTTTCGCCAGGCATGCGTGCCAGTGCCGGCGCTGCACTCGTTGCCAACGGTGACGTGACCGTCCACACGGCAGGCGACTCGCGCTCGGACGCGATCGCGGCCGACAACTCGGCCCAGGTCACCTTGAACGGTGCCTTGGGCCTCACGACCAGCGGCCTCCAGGCCTCGGGGTTGAAGGTCACGAGCGCGGCCAGCATCAACTACAACGGGTCGGCCACCATCGATGTCAGCGGTGTCAACGGCTCGGGCATCCGTGCCGTGACCGCAGGTGTCGTGAATGCCGGCGCCTCATCAACGACATCGATCAACGTGAGCGGCATCAATGGTGCCGGCGTCTCGTCGCGAGATGCCGGCTCGCAGGTGAACCTGGCCGGCGCCACGCGCATCGACGTCACAGGTGCGACCCAGGCCAACTTCCCGAGCGGCAACCTCGAACCCTTTGCGGCCGGCCTGCTGTCCGATGCAGGCGGCGCCATCACGGTCAGCGGCGCGCTGCAACTGAACACCACCGACGCGACCAGCTACGGCGCGCTGCTGCTGCGCGATGACACCAGCGTGACGGCAAGCGGCGGCGGCACGGTCCGCACGGCGGGCGTCGCGCTCGGCTTCTCGTCCGGCGCGAACCAGAACGCGAGCCTCAACGGCTTCGACATCGGCAACACCTCGGGCGATTTGATCCAGGTCGACGCGGCCACGGGTAGCGCGCTGACGCTGAGCAACAGCTTGGCCGCGGCAGTCTCCGGGACCCGGCTGCTGAGCGTCAGCAACGGCAGCAGCTTCACGCTCAACGCCGACAACAGCCGCCTGAGCGGCAGCATCGCGGCGGATGCCAGCAGCAGCGTCGCCGTGAACCTGCGCAATGCCTCCCGCCTGAGCGGCGCCATCAGTGGCGCGGCGCTGAACGTCGACGCCACCAGCGGCTGGACGATGACCGAGAGCTCCACGCTGAACCAGCTGACGCTGGCCGGCGGCGTCACGTTCCAGGCACCCGCCACCACCTTCACTCCGCGCACCTTGACCGTCAACGGCAATTGGGTCGGACAGGGCGGCACGGTGCAGCTGAACACCTCGCTGGGCGGATCGGATTCGGCAACCGACCGGGTCGTCATCAGCAGTGGCGCGGCCAGCGGCCACACCACGCTGCAGGTTCGCAATGTCGATGGGCTGGGCGCGGCCACGGCAGGCGACGGCATCCTGCTCGTCGACGCAGTCAATGGTGGAACGACGACGGCACAGACGAGCAAGGACGCGTTCTCGCTGGCCAACGGCCACGTGGACGCGGGCGCCTACGAGTACCGGCTGTATGCGGCCGATGCCAACGGCGCCGGCGAGAACTGGTACCTGCGCTCGGCGTACCGCGCCGAAGTGCCGCTGGCGACGGCACTCCCCGCGCAGCTGCGCCAGGCCGATCTCGCGATGCTGGGTAACCTGCATCGCCGCCGCGGCGACGAGCCGGGCGACCGCACCGACCTCGACCGCCGCGCCTGGGCGCGCGCCGTCTACAGCGATCTCGACATCCGCCAGGGCGGCAGCGGCGACACGCGGAGCCTCGGCCACATGAGCGGCCTGCAGGTTGGTACCGACCTGCTCGCCGACGGCACTTGGCGCGCCGGCCTCTACGCCGGTTTTCTCGACGGCGCGGCCGACGTGAGCGGCAATGCGCGCGGCAGCACCGGCAGCGTCGGCAACAACGCACTGCTGTCGCGCTACCTCGGTGGCTATGCCACCTGGGCCGGCGCCAGCGGCGCGTATGCCGATGCCGTCCTTCAGGCCGGCAATCACCGCTACACCCTGAGACCGGACGGCGCAGCGAACGCATCGGGAAAGGCCGGCGGCCTCACGGTCTCGCTCGAAGCAGGCACATCGTTCCCGCTGAACGAAACTTGGAGCCTCGAGCCCCAGGCACAGCTGATCCACCAGCACTCGCACGTCAACGACGTGCAGATCAGTGGCGCGACCATCCAGCAACGCGCCACCGACGGCACCGTCGGTCGGCTCGGCGTGCGCATCAAGAACAGCCTGCACATTGCCGCGGGTTGGGTCCAGCCCTATGCGCGCGTGAACGTCTACCGAGCCAGCGGGCACGCCGATCTCACCGACTTCGTCTCTGAAGCGACGACGACCCGCGTCGAGAGCCCGAACGGCTACAGCGCAGTCGAACTCGCCGGCGGCTTCACGCTCGCGCTGACATCCGGCGCCGCGTTCTACGGCGAGCTGGGGCGCACCTACAGTGCGGGCGGCGACGTGGACCTGAAGTCTTCGGTGCAGGGCTCTGTGGGTGTGCGCCTGCGCTGGTGAGCAGGTCGATCGCAACGTATGGCAATGCGTTCAACCACCGTCTCAACGGTGGAGTTAACGCGACGATTCAGTTCAACTCTGGATCGTCGACGTTGACCGATTCCGAGAACAGGTTCTGGGAACGGCTCCCTCGAATGTTGTTCCTGAGACGCCAAAGACGTAGACCCGCACACCAGCGTCACTACAGCGCTTTGCTCAACACCACACTGCGGTAGACCTTGCCCGGCCACCGCACAAACCCGACGTGTTTGTACCCGAGGCTGGAGTACAGACTCAGAAGGTGGCTGGCTTGTTCTGCGGTGTCCATCGCGATCTCACGGAAGCCGCGCTCGCGTGCCCACGTCTCTGACATGCCGAGCAGCGCTTTGCCAATGCCTTTGCCTTTAAAGGACGGCTCGACTCCGAATTGATGCACGGCCGCTACGCCAGGTTTGGTGAAGTACTCGCAGTCATTGGTTTCATACGTCGGTTTGACCACGATCGTTCCGGCCAACGAGCCCGACCACTCGGCGATGTAGCACTGCCCACCTTCTATCCGCTTGGCCGTGACTTCCGGCGTCTGATCGACTGCCGTGTAGTTGAGGCCCATTGCGCCTAGCCGTGCGTAAGCTCGATGAAGCAACTGCGTAAGCGCGACGACCGAGTCGTTTGATGACAAGGTTCGGACTGTGAGCATCTCGGATTCCTTGTAACGCTTAAGGTTCGATTTGAGCCGCGCCGTCAGGCGTCCACATGGCGGCGTTAGATGTCATCTGCCCGATGCGCGCGGGGATGACAGAAGCCAGCGAAGCAACCACAGGGCGACGCTTGAAACCACGAAGAACAGGATGAGGCTGGACCTTGCTTCGCGAGTGAGAAGCGAGCGCAAAGCCTCGGCCTCGGCTCCGCCTGCAGTGGGCTGGCCTGAGATACCGATTTGGCCAAACTGGCGAAGCATGAGGTAAGCAGACAGGGAGTAGAGAAACACAAGACCAAGCAGAATGAAAAGCCATGGCTTTGACAAGCGGCTCCACCAAGCCCAGACGGAAAGCCCCACGAGTGAGCCGGGAAGCAGGAGCGCGACCAAAAGTGAAGCCTTCAGGAGACTCGCTGATGTCAAGGGTTACCTCTCGCGTTTGACATGCGAGGCGTCGCCCGACTTGCCAGGCAACGCCCCATCAAATGAAGGCGATAGTCGTGCATATTTCCCATGTCGCCTGCGTTCTCAGTTGTCGTAGAAGGAGACGACCCCGTTGTTGACTCGGCAGGCAAACTCGATGCGATTGCTTTGTGGAGAAGGGGTCATGTATTCGCGGTCCGGAACGATCTGCTCGAGCCATGTGGATACCGGAACACCCCCTTTGCTCTCCAGCTCGATGACGACGTTCGGCGCCTCTGGGCGGCGCAACTGCAAGGTGGCGCTGATCGGGCAAACACCGACTCCCATGTCACCTTGCGGAAGAACGGGCGCACCTCTTGGCTGCAGGAATGCATTGGGGCTGAAACCCTCTTTTGCTGGAAGTTGATAGTTGCCAAGCACACCGAGCGTGACCTTCGTCTCAAACATCGTGTCACGCTCGTTGGCCGCGCAGCCAACCCACTGACGAACCAGCGGGACCCATGTGCGGGGCAGCCCCGAACCGCCTGCTTCGCTGATCACTCGCACGTCGGTCACAGGGACTGCCCCAGGCCGGACTCGCATGCGAGCGGTGACCCAGCCGGACTTCATCGAGCCCACGTTTTCTGTAGACAGCTGTTTAGAGAGACCTGGCCCAGCCGGAGGGCACCAGTTCAAAGGGTCCTTTGACGGCCCTTCATCTGCGAAGCACATCGAGGCGAGAAGACCTGACAACAGCGCCCATGCATGTTTTCGACTCATGGAGCAACGACCGCAAATTGAACGGACGCACGCGCTCCAACAGCGATCCGGCCAACGCGCCGCTTCGAACTGGCTTTCATCCCTCTCTCCCCTTTTGACTTTGTACAAGCGGCCCCGTCTCGTTTGAACGTGTTAAGCCGCCGAATAATTTGCCGACGAAAACCGCCTCATCCGCACCGAGCTCGGGCGATTCTGGCAGCGGCCTCAGGCCCAGTCCAGCATCCGCGGCCTGCACCACCCAATTCACAAGGCGCTCGGCGCAGCCCAGCCGGTGATAATCCCGCCACGCTTTTGCCCACCTCATCAGCGGGCGCGGCCGCTCGATGTGTCGCGTGCCATGACCTCCTGCGGTGGCGCAGCGCGAGCACTCAGCCATGTCTTCCAGCCCCTCTCTTGACGACCCGATCGGCGAAGCAGGCGCCCCGGCGCCGCGCTTGGGCACGCCGGGTGCGGTAGCGCGCCTGCTCCTCGGCCGTGATGCCTCTCGTCAGGGTCCGATCAAACTGACGCTGATCGCGGTGCTGGTGTATGTGCTCTTCACGCTGATCGTCGCGGTTGAAGTGCAGCTGGGGCTCATGGGGCGTGGGCCTGCCATCGTGTGGGCGGTCATCAGCCTGACGGGCATCCTCGGCTTCTACCTGCTGGTGCGCACGGGGTGGAGCGAGCGCATCAGCGCGGACCGGTCGCTCACGATGCTGCAGTCGCTCTTCGGCGTGGTGTCGACGGCGATCGGCTATGCGGTGAACCCGCCGCTGCGTGGCGCGATCATCGCCATCATGCTGCTCAACCTGATTTGGGGCATGTTCGTGCTGCGGACCCGCCAGGCATTTGCATTGTGTGCTTTTGCCTTGTGCCTGCTGGGCGCCACGATGCTGTGGCTCGGCGTGACCGACCCGGAGCGCTTCCCGCCGCGCATCGAGGTGATTCACTTTGCGTTCGCGGTCATCTTGCTGGTGTCTACCTCCGCGTTGTCGACGCAGATGGGCGCGCTTCGCAAGCGCCTCACCAATCGCAAGGTCGAGCTGCAGAACGCGCTGGACCGCATTCGAGACCTGGCGCAGACGGATGAGCTCACCAGCCTGAGCAACCGCCGTCACGTGATGGAGCTGCTCGCGGCCGAACAGCTGGTGAGCCGCCACAACGGCAAGCCGCTCGCACTGGTGCTGATCGACATCGACCACTTCAAGTTGGTCAACGACCAGCACGGCCATGCCGTCGGCGACTCGGTGCTGCGCGAGTTCTCCGCTGTCATGCGCAGCTGCTTGCGCGGCAGTGATTTTTTGGGCCGCTGGGGCGGCGAAGAGTTTCTGCTTGCAGCGCCCGACGCGACGACCGACAAGGCGGTCTCCATGGTCGAGCGCATGCATGCGGAGCTGGCCAGGGCTTCGTTCGACCACATCGTTCCCGGCCTGGGCATCACCTTCTCGGCCGGTGCCACCGAATGCGGCCCGAGCGAGAACACGTACCAGGCGATCGAGCGCGCCGACCGGGCGCTCTACCGCGCCAAGGCCAATGGCCGCAACCAGACCCAATCACTGCCACGCGACACAGACCCACTCACAGGCTGACATGCTCACATCGACTCAACGCGAACAGTTCGACCGCGACGGCTTCCTGGTGCTGCCCGGCTTCAAGAGTGCGGCCGATCTTGCCGAGGTGCGCGCCCGCGCTCAGGCGCTGGTCGACGCGTTCGAGCCCGATGGCAGCACCGGTGTGTTCTCCACGCGCAACCAGGCGCGCACGGCCGATGCAGCACTCATCGCCTCGGCCGACCAGGTGCATTGCTTCTTCGAAGAAGAGGCTTTCGATGCCGAAGGCCGACTGGTGGTGCCCAAGGAGCACGCCATCAACAAGATCGGCCATGCGTTGCACGACCTCGACCCGGTCTTCGAACGTTTCTCGCACGGCCCCGAACTCGCTGCACTGGCCAGCGATCTTGGCTTAGTCGATCCGAAGGTGTGGCAGTCGCAGGTGATCTTCAAGCAGCCGGCCATCGGCGGTGAAGTGCGCTGGCATCAGGACGCCACCTTCTTCGTCAGCACGCCGGTCAGCGTGACGACGTTCTGGTTTGCGCTCGAAGACGCGGCCGTGGACAACGGCTGCCTGTGGGCCGAGCCGGGCGGCCACCGCGGCCCGTTGCGCGAGCGCTTCGTGCGCGACGGCCAGCAGCTGAACCTCGAGGTGCTCGACCGCACCCCATGGCCCGACCAGCGTACCGCCGTGCCACTGCCGTGCGAGGCGGGCACGCTGATCGTCTTCCACGGTTTGCTGCCGCACTACAGCGCGCCCAACCGCTCGGCACGTTCGCGCCTGGCCTACACGCTGCACGCCACCGACGGCCGCACGAGCTACGCGCCGACCAACTGGTTGCAGCGACCGGTCAGTTTCCCCGTGCGTGGCTTCTGATTCACGCCGCGTCGTTCACGGCGCTCAGCAGCCACTTTCTGAACTCGCGCATCGCCGGTGACACCGGGCGCGATTTGAGGCGCGTGAGCCAGTAACGCCCGGTCGACACCTCGATGTCGAAGGGCTGCACCAGCCGCTCTTGCTGAAGCTCAGCCGCGATCATCGCCGGCGGCAGCAGCGCCACGCCCGCGCCTTGAACGGCGGCGGCGGCCATGGTGAGCGACGAGTCGAACACCGGGCCGCGCAGCAGCGGTGCGGGCACGCCGGCAACGCCGAACCAGCGCGTCCATTCATCGGCGCGGTACGAGCGCAGCAAGGTCTCGCCGGCCAAGTCGGCGGGCGACCGCAAGCGGGCGGCGAGCGCGGGGCTGCACACCGGTGACAGCGGCGCCTCCAGCAAGGCATCGACCTCGGTGCCGTGCCACGCGCCATCACCGAAGCGAATGGCGAAGTCGAGCCCTTCGCCTGCCAGGTCGACGCGGTTGTTGTTGGTCATCAACCGCAGGTCGATGAAGGGGTGCTGGCGGTGAAAGGTGTCGAGCCGCGGCATCAGCCAGCCCACGGCGAAGGTGCCCACGGCGGCGACCGTCAGCACCTCATGAAAGCGGCCGCCCTGGAACTGGTCGAGCACGGTGGCAATGCGCTCGAAGCTCTCGGTCAGCATCGGCAGCAGCGCCTGCGCTTCATCGGTGAGCGCAAGACCACGTGGCAGGCGGCGAAAGAGCGGCGTGCCGAGCCGGTCTTCGAGATTGCGCACCTGGGCGCTCACGGCGGTCTGCGTCACGTTCAGCTCGATGGCGGCGCGCGTGAAGCTCAGGTGGCGGGCCGAAACCTCGAAGGCGCGCAGTGCATTCAATGGCAGGTTCATGCCCAAGATTTTCTGCGCCTTTCCCATCGAAATCGCCGTTTGTGAGCCGATGCAGGCTTGGCTATCGTGCGCTCGGCCTTCAAAGCACACCCTCAGTTTCCACAGGAGATCGATCCCGATGAATCGACGCCATTTCAACCACCACCTCATGGCCGCCCTGGCGGCCGCCAGCCCGCTGACGAGCTTTGCTCAGCAAAAAACTGCGGCCCAGCCGCAAGCCACACGCTGGAAAGCCATCGAACAATCTGCCCAGGGCCGGCTGGGCGTGGCGGTACTCGACACGGCCGATGGCCGCATCGACGGCCACCGGCTGGATGAGCGCTTTCCGATGTGCAGCACCTTCAAGTGGCTGGCGGCAGCGCACGTGCTGCAGCGGGTCGACGCGCAGCAGGAGCAGCTCGACCGGCGCATCCGCTTCGGGCGCGAGGTGCTGGTGCCGAACTCGCCCGTCACCTCGAAGGCGGCTGGCGGCGAAGGCCTCACGCTGGCCGAGCTGTGTGAAGCCACCATCACCGTGAGCGACAACGCGGCAGGCAACCTGATCCTCAAGAGCTACGGCGGCCCGGCGGCACTGACGCGCTATGCCCGCACGCTCGGCGACACGAAGACGCGGCTCGACCGCTGGGAGCCCGAACTCAACGAAGCCCGGCCCGGCGACCCGCGCGACACCACCACCCCACGCGCGATGACTGCGGCGCTGCGGGCCACCCTGGTCGGCGATGCCTTGTCTGCCGCCAGCCGCGAGCAGTTGCGCCGCTGGATGGAAGCGACCCGAACCGACGTGAAGCGCCTGCGCGCCGACCTGCCCGACGACTGGCACCTGGCCAGCAAGACCGGCACGGGTGCGCGCGGCAGCACCAACAACGTGGGCGTGTTCTGGCCGCCGGGGCGCCCGCCCATCGTGGTGGCCGTGTACCTGACCGAAGCGCATGCCGACGAGGCGGCGCGCAACGCGGCGGTGGCCCAGGTGGCGCATGTGGTGACGTCGGGCGGATGACATTGGCGGGTGGGGCGACTAACGAGGGCCGGCAGCGCCCGTCAGCCGGCCTACACGGCTCTTGAAGCGTCTCGATACGAAAGCGAACTTCGTTCAGCGACGCGCTCGCTAACAATGCCGGGGCAGCCGTCATCGCGGCTGAGGCCCGACATGAACCTTTTCCGAAACGCGAGACCCCTTCGTACCCAGCTGCTGCTGCTCGCCGGCGTCGGCCTTCTGCCGCTGGCAATTCTTGGCGCCTGGGGGCTGGCCATTCTTCTGCAGTACCAGACGGATGAGGTGGAGCGCAGCACGCTGGCCGTTTCGCGGGCGCTTGCGAGTGCAGTCGAATCGGAGCACCTGGCCACGATCACCGTGCTGAATGGCCTGTCGGACGTCGCGCCTCTGAGGGACGGCAACATCCAGGGCTTCTATGCGGTGGCGAAGTCGGCTGTCCAGGCTCGCAGCAACTGGACGGGCATGGAGCTGCTCGACAAGAACGGCAAGGTCTTGTTCCGAACCAGTGAGCCCTATGGTGAGAGCAAGCCCGACGAGGCGGACAGTGCCTCATTGAAGGCAGTGATCGAAACCCGGAAGCCCGTGGTGGGCAGCTTGCAGCGCGGCGAGGGCGGGCAGCTCGAGTTCGATGTGCGGGTGCCGGTGCTTCGCCAGGGAGAGCTTGCCTACGTGGTGACGGCGGTGGTTACGCCGGATCGCATCGTCGACATTCTCTCGCGGCAAAAAGGGCCCAAGGACTGGGTCATGTCGGTCTTCGACGGGGCCGGGCTGCGGGTGGCGCGATCGCGGGATCACGAGCACACGATCGGCACCCGCGCGGTGCCGTCGCTCGCCAAGCTGCTGAGCCCCGGTCTCGCCGAGGGGACGGGCATCACCTCGACCGTCGAAGGAGAGACAGTGTTCACCGGCTACAGCCGCGTGAACGGGCTCGACTGGATGGTCGTGGCCGGCGCCCCGCAGTCCAACATGATCGCGGTGGCGTTGACTTCGGGCACCACCTTCGCGATGGGCGTGCTCGCATCCCTGATTGCCTGCGTGCTGCTGGCGCTCTACCAGGCGCGCCGCATCCTGGACCCGATCGAGGCCATCGGCAGCCAGGCCGCCTTGTTGCGCGAAGGCAAGCCGGTCAGCATCCAGGCGAGCGAGATCCCCGAGCTGGACGACATGGGGCATGCGCTCGCCGCAGCCTCGGCCGATCGCGAGGCACTGATCCGCTCGCAGGCCGAGGCCTTGCAGCGCGCCGAAGAAGCCTCTCGCGTGAAGGATGAGTTTCTCGCCGTGCTCGGCCACGAGCTGCGCAACCCGCTGGCGCCCATCGTCAGCGCCATGCATTTGATGGACATGAAGGCCGACGCGTCGACCGCGAAAGAACGCCGCATCGTTCGCCGCCAGGTCGACCACATGAAGCGCCTGGTCGACGACCTGCTCGACATCTCGCGCGTGACGCGCAGGCAGCTCGAGATTCGGCGCGAGGCGGTGGACATCGGCGTGGTCGTCGAGCGTTCGCTCGAGGCCGTGCTCACGGTCGCACCCAAGCTGCTGGAGTCGACCCAGGTCACCGGCCCACAGCGAGCCACCTTTGTGCTCGGGGATGAGTTGCGCCTGGTGCAGGTCTTCAGCAACCTGCTGACGAACGCGATCAAGTTCGACACCTCGCGCCGACTGATCGTCACCATCGATGCGAGAGAAGCAGAAGAAGGCAAGAGCGAGGTGACGGTGTCCATCCGCGATCACGGCACCGGCATGGACCCGGCAGTGGTTGCGCGGATCTTCGAGCCGTTCTACCAGGCGCCGCAATCCATCGAGCGGTCATCCGGCGGGCTGGGCCTCGGCCTGGCCATCGTGAAGGGCATCGTCGAGGCGCATGGCGGGCGCGTCACCGCATCGAGCGATGGTGTCGGCCTGGGCAGCACCGTGTCGGTCGTCTTGCCGATCATGAATTTCGCGACGCCCGCCCCACTGCCGGCGGGTGGCGAGCACAGCGTTCGTGTGACGGCCAACGCCAATGACAAAGAGGGCGTGCGCGTGCTGCTGGTCGACGACAACCGGGATGCGGCCGACTCGACAGCCGATCTGTTGAAGCTGAGCGGCTTCGAGGTCACGGTCGTTTACCGGCCGAGCGACGCGCTGGCCTTGCTGGCCGACTTCAAGCCCGATGTCGCGCTGCTCGACATCGGGCTGCCGGAGATGGACGGGTACGAACTCGCGCGGCGCATCCATGCCTCGGCGGCCGGCGTCTCGTGCCGCCTGATCGCCGTGACGGGCTACGGGAAAGAGAACGACAAGAAGCTGGCGCGCGAAGCGGGCTTCGACCGGCATCTCTCCAAACCCGTCGAACCCGATGCATTGCTCGCGGCGATCGATGAACTCTTGGTGAAGACCTGAGCGGCACAGGGCGCGAGGTCGGCGACGAACAACACATCGTCGGCACATTGTTGCGGCATTGGCAACGCTCTCTTGGATTTGGCGGGCGCTTGAAGCATCCAGAAGCGGAATCACCTACTTAGTCCCGCGCCTTCAACGGTGCACTCTGACCTTAATGCCATGAACCGCTTCATTCGCCAATCCGCCGCCGCCCTGTCACTCGCTGCCGTCTTCGCACCCAGCGCTTTCGCTCAAGCCACTGGAGGCCCTGCATTCTTCGAACAGCAGCGCGCACAGAGCGTCGTGACCAACGTTCAATCGGTCTCCGACGCGCAGCCCGGCCCCTATGCCCAGTACCTGATGAGCGTCAACGGCCTCAGCAAGGAAGAAGCGCTGCGCAGCGCTCGCGGTATCGACCGTGGTCAAGCTGCTGCGACCGCCAAGTACGTCAAGGTTCGTCGCGACCGCGCTCCTTCGTGATCGCACTCCAGCCACCGGCGCGCACCCCACGCCGGTGGTGATGGTCATCCAGCCATCGGCCCTTCTCGGCCGCTGAAGGCCAGCACCCGCGAAGGCATTCGGCCTCTCGCCGTCGCTACCCTGTGCCCGCTTCGCATCGGCCCAGGAGCCCCCCTTCCAAGAAACAACGCCAGACACGTCGCTTTAAAGCTGCGTTGGCGATAGCGCGAGCTGACGCTCGAAGCGCTGCAGCCGCCGGGATGGCGGGCTGAGCCACCAACCCTTCGTGAGTGGCGTTGCAGGCTCTGTGAAATTTATCGCTTGAATAGTTCGACTATTCTCGTATAGTAGTCTTCATGACAGAAGACCAAGTGATCAAAGCCCTGGCCGCATTGGCCCACCCCGTGCGACTCAAGGTATTCCGTGCCCTGGTGGTCTCCGGCCCGAGCGGGCTTACGCCGGGCGTGATTCAAGAAGGCCTGGGCATCCCCGCCACCACGCTGTCGTTCCACCTCAAGGAACTGTCGACTGCGGGCCTCGCCAGCGTCGAGCGCTCCAGCCGCACGCTGGTGTACCGCGCGGCCTACGAGCAGATGAACGGTCTTCTGGGCTACCTCACCGAGAACTGTTGCCAGGGCTCGCAATGCGCCGTCGACGAGGCGGCACCTGCGTGCAAATGTTGAACCTCAACCGGAGAATCCGATGAAGCGATTTCATGTTCATGCCCACGTCGAAGACATCGCCACCAGCGTCGCCTTCTATTCAAAGATGTTCGCAGCCGAGCCCACGCGCGTCGAGAGCGACTACGCCAAGTGGATGCTCGAAGACCCGCGCATCAACTTCGCCATCTCCACCCGCGGCGGCAAGACCGGTGTCGACCACCTGGGCATCCAGACCGACACCGAAGAAGAGCTCGTCGAGCTGAAGGCCCAGGCCGAAGCGGCGGACATGAGCTTGCTCGATGTCGGCGAGACCTCGTGCTGCTACGCCCGCAGCGACAAGTACTGGCTCACCGATCCGCAAGGCATTGCGTGGGAGCAGTTCCACACGCTGGGCAACATCCCCGTGTTCAGCGAGAAGGCACCCGAGGCCGAGGCACCGGCTGAGGCTTCAGCTTCAGCCTGCTGCGCCGGTGCGGCACCGCGTGGCAAACCCGTGCCCATCGCAGTGAACGCGGCACCGGCCGCGCGCTGCTGCTGAAGGCGGGCCGTGGCTGCTGAATCGCCGCCTCCTGCGGCGCCCTCTCCGGCACAGAAGCTTTTGGCCGAGGGGCTGGGGACGGCGCTGCTGCTCTGCGTCGTCATTGGCTCCGGCATCATGGCCGAGCGCCTGGCCGGCGGGAACATGGCCATCGCGCTGCTGGCCAATGCGCTGGCCACAGTCGGCGGCCTGTATGTGCTGATCGAGGTGTTGGGGCCGGTCAGCGGCGCGCATTTCAACCCGGCGGTCTCGCTCGCGATGGCCGTGCGGGGCGCGCTGCCGCGTCCCTTGCTGCTGCCCTACATCGCGGTGCAGCTGCTGGGCGCGGTGCTCGGCGCCTGGTTGGCCCACGCGATGTTCGACCAGGGCATTCTGCAAACCTCCACCAAGCTGCGAAGCGGTGGCGGCCAGTGGCTTGCAGAAGCGGTGGCCACGTTCGGGCTGCTGCTGGTCATCTTGCGGGCACCGCAGTCGCGCGTGGCCGCGATGGTGGCGTGCTACATCGGCGCCGCCTACTGGTTCACCGCGTCCACCTCGTTCGCCAACCCCGCTGCGGTGCTCGGCCGCATGTTCAGCAACAGCTTCGCCGGCATTGCGCCGGTAAGCGCACCCAGCTTCGTGCTGGCTGAACTGGCGGGCGCCGCCTTGGCGCTGGCCGTGAACAGCGCCCTCACCCGGCGAGCAGCAGCTTCTGTTGCCGCCACCAATGCCGATGCATCGATTGCCAAACCCACATCCACCCATGCCTGACGTCACCATCTTCCACAACCCGGCCTGCGGCACGTCCCGCAACACGTTGGCGCTGATCCGGCACGCGGGAATTGAGCCGACCGTCATCGAGTACCTGAAGACACCGCCAACGAAAGACACGCTGCGCGAACTCGTCGCTTCGATGGGCGTGCCGGTGCGCTCGCTGCTGCGCGAGAAGGGCACGCCGTACGCCGAGCTTGGCCTCGGTGAGACTCGCTGGACCGACGAGCAACTGCTCGACTTCATCGGCCAGCACCCCATCCTGATGAACCGGCCGGTTGTCGTCTCGCCGCTGGGCACCAAGCTGTGCCGGCCGTCCGAAGAGGTGCTTGAGCTGCTGCCGGTGGGCCGGCTGCCGCCCTTCGTGAAGGAAGACGGCGAGGCGGTGCAAGACGATGGTGTGCGGCGCGCCGCGGGCGGCTTGACGCTGCGCCCTGCGTCCCAGCTGGATTGGCCGTCCATCGAAGCCTTGTTGAAGGTGAACAGCCTGCCCATCGACGGCGCACGTGAACACCTCGCGGCCTACATCGTGGCCACGGTCGGCGGTACCGTGGTGGGCACAGCTGGCATCGAGCGGCATAGAGAGATCGGCCTGCTGCGGTCCGTGGCGGTGTTGCCCGAGCGCCAGAAGCAAGGCCTGGGCATGGCGATGCTCGAACGCATGGTGGCCGACGCACGCACGCTTGGGCTGTCGCACCTGTACCTGCTCACGACCACGGCGGCCGACTACTTTGCTGGCCTCGGCTTCACGCCGCAACCACGAGACAGCGCACCGGCCGCACTGCAGGCCTCGGCCGAATTTCGCGGTGCGTGCCCGGCCTCGGCGGCGTTGATGGTTCGCTCAATCACATCAGCGGCATGAACTTCGACGCGCGCGCCCGCGCCGTCACCGTGCTCGGCCTTGCGCAGACGCTGGCCTGGGCCTCGTCGTACTACCTGCCCGCCATGCTCGCTGCGCCGATGGCGCGCGACCTCGGCATCTCGGTGCCCACCGTCTTCGCGGCGTTCTCGGCGGCCCTCGTGGTCTCTGCGCTGTTAGGGCCGTATGCCGGGCGCGCCATCGACCGCTGGGGCGGCCGCCCGGTGCTGATGGGCACCAACCTCGTCTTCGCGCTGGGCTTGGCCGGCCTCGGCATGGCGCAAAGTCCGCTGGCGATGTTCGCTGCCTGGCTCGTGCTGGGCATCGCCATGGGCAGCGGGTTGTACGAGGCGGCGTTCGCGGCGCTGGTCCGCCTGTATGGCCAGCACTCGCGCGGGGCGATCACCGGCGTCACGCTTTTCGCCGGCTTTGCGAGCACGGTGGGCTGGCCACTGTCGACCTTCCTCGAAGCGCACATCGGCTGGCGAGGCGCGTGCCTCACGTGGGCCGCGCTGCACCTGGTGCTCGGGTTGCCGCTGAACGCCTTGTTGCCTCGGGCCACCACCATCGCCACACCCACCACCGACCAGCAACTCGCCGTCGACAACACACCAGCGCCCGCCACGCCTGCGAGGGCGGCTTACCTGCTGAGCCTGGTCTTTGCAGTCACCTGGTTCACCAGCACCGCGATGGCCGCGCACCTGCCGCGCCTGCTCATGGCCGGCGGCGCCACGCTCGCCGCCGCGGTGCTGGTGGGTAGCCTGGTCGGGCCGGCCCAGGTGGCAGCGCGGCTGCTGGAGTTCGGTTTTCTGCGCCGGCTGCACCCGCTGCTCTCGGCGCGAATCGCCACGCTGATGCACCCGCTCGGCGTGCTGCTGCTGGCGGTGTTCGGCGCGCCGGCGGCGGCCCTCTTCGGCGTGCTCCACGGTGCCGGCAACGGCATCCTCACCATCGCCAAGGGCACCCTGCCGCTGGTGATCTTCGGCCATGAAGGCTATGGCCATCGGCAGGGCGTGCTGATGGTGCCGGCACGCATCGCGCAAGCCTTCGCGCCCTGGCTGTTTGGCCTCTGCCTGGACCGATGGGGTGTCGGTGCCTTGTGCCTGTCTGCAGCCCTCGGTATCGTGGCCTTCGGCGCGCTGCTGGCGCTGCCCCGCCTGAACGAGCCGCGCCGCCTTGCGCCCACAGCCCCCGCGTCCAACGCCTGAACCATGTCGATACGAATTGCCAACCCCACCGATGCCGAGGCCATCGCCGCCATCTACGCACCGATCGTCGTGACACGGTGATCTCGTTCGAGACCGAACCACCATCCGTCGAGGAGATGCGCGCCCGCGTGGTCTCCACGCTGAAGCTGCTGCCCTGGCTGGTGTCGCTCGACGAGCAGGGCGTGGTGAACGGCTACGTCTACGCAGGGCGGCATCGCGAGCGCGCGGCCTATCAGTGGTCGGTCGACACGACCTCGTACGTGCGCGCCGACAGCCGAGGCCAAGGTGTCGGAAAGGCGCTCTACGGAGCGCTGTTCGAAGAGCTTGCCGGGCTCGGCTACTTCCAGGCCTTCGCCGGCATCGCGCTGCCGAACGAGGCCAGCGTGGGCCTGCATGAGTAGGTCGGTTTCAAGCCGATAGGGATCTACCGCAACGTCGGCTTCAAGCGCGGCGCCTGGCACGACGTGGGATGGTGGCAGTGTTCCATTCAGGAACCTTTGGCGAACCCGCTGCCGCCCCGCGCGTTTGCCTGAACGCGGGCCTCAGTTCGTCATCGGCAGCGCGATGCCCATCGCGACGAACATGCCGCCGCAAACCCGGTTGAACTTCTTGCCCACGCGTTCGAGCACAGGCCGGATGCGGTGGGCCAGCAATGCCAGCAGGTACTCGACCAGAAACTCGATCACCACGAAGTTGGTCGCCATGATGGCGAACTGCAGCAGCAGGTCGCGGTTCGGGTCGATGAACTGCGGCATGAAGGCGCCGTAGAACAGCAAGGCCTTCGGGTTCGACACTGCCGTCAGAAGGCCCTGGCGGAACAGCTCGGTGCCACGCGTGTTTTCTTTCGACGCATCGGCCCGGAGCTGGATGGCCGGTGCGCGCCACAGCTGGATGCCGAGCCAGACGAGGTACAGGCCGCCGATCAGCTTGAGCACCGTCAATGCGTGGGCCGAGGCCTTCAGCAAGGCGCCGATGCCGACCATCGACAACGCGATCAGCACCACGAACCCGATCGCGCCGCCCGCCACTGTGAACAGCGTCTTGCGGTGCCCGTGAAGAGCACCATGGGTCAGCACCAGCAGGCTGTTCGGGCCCGGCGTGAGCGACAGGCCGAATGCAGCGACGAGATAGAGCAACCAGGTGTGCAAGGCCATCGATTTCCTCTGCCGTTCAGGACCGAGACAGTTTCAGACCGGAGCGCTGTGTCGGATGCCGCGCCCTGCGCACCGTTGCTCGCTGCTCAGCGCTTCGAGGTTTGCTTTGTGGAAGGCAGCATGGCGTCGGTGGGCCAGCCATACGACGCCACGAGAACAGTCTTTATGACGGCTTTGGCGGCCTGGGCTGCTTGCGCTTCTTTTGCGGCGTGACTCACTCCCTCTTCCGTCTTCGCTGCGGTTTGCGCGAGTTTCTTGCTGGGGCGAGTTGCTTTCAAGGTCGTGTTCAAGATCAGTGTCATGTCGTCAGTGGGGGAGCGATTGTATTTGCTGCTGTTTCTGTGCAGTCTGCGCGCCTGGCTCTGCGCCGTTCCTTGAGCGCTTACGGGGTCTGCTCTGAAACCCCTTGATGCAACGCGAGCGGTATGCCGGCGCTACATTGCCTCGACCTCGGCGGCCACGTCGGCCGCGCGATCCAAGGAGACATCATGAGCATTGCCCCTTCGCTGCGCACGTTCGCTGCGGCCTTCGCCAGCCTGTGGTCAGTGCTGGCGTCACCTCTCACCCATGCCGCCTCGGTGGCACCGGTGGCGGCCGAGAACGGCATGGTCGTGACGGCCCAGCACCTGGCCACACAGGTCGGCGTCGACGTGCTGAAGAAAGGGGGCAACGCCGTCGATGCGGCCGTGGCCGTGGGCTATGCGCTCGCCGTGGTCTACCCGGCCGCTGGCAATCTCGGTGGCGGTGGGTTCATGACCATTCAGCTCGCCGACGGCCGCAAGACTTTTCTCGACTTCCGCGAGAAGGCGCCGCTCGCGTCCACACCCGACATGTACCTCGACGCCAGCGGCAATGTCGTGAAGAACCTGAGCACACGCGGCCACCTCGCGGTGGGCGTGCCGGGTTCGGTGTCGGGCTTCGAGATGGCACGCGCGAAGTACGGCACGCTGTCGCGCGGCGCGCTGCTGGCGCCGGCCATCCGCTTTGCGGAACGCGGCTTCGTGCTCGAGCAGGGTGACATCGAGATGCTGCAGGTCGCAACCGAAGACTTCCGCAAGGATGCCGACTCGGCCGCGATCTTCCTGAACAAGGGTGAGCCCTTCGAGGTCGGGCAGCGCCTGGTGCAGAAGAACCTGGCGAAGACGCTGCGCCTCATCGCGCAGAAGGGCGAGGCCGGCTTCTACACCGGGCCGGTGGCCAAGACCATCGCGACCTCGAGCCGTGCGGGCAACGGCATCGTGACGCGGGAAGACCTGGCCCAGTACCGCACACGTGAGCTCGCGCCGGTGGAGTGCGACTACCGCGGCGTGCACATCGTGTCGGCGCCGCCGCCGAGCTCGGGCGGCGTGGTGGTCTGCGAGATCCTCAACGTGCTCGAAGGCTATCCGTTGAAAGAGTTGGGCTACGGCGCGGCACAAGGCGTGCACTACCAGATCGAGGCGATGCGCCATGCTTATATGGACCGCAACAGCTACCTCGGCGACCCTGAGTTCGTGCAGAACCCGCTGGCCCGCCTGCTCGACAAGGCCTATGCCGAGAAGATCCGCGCCGTGATCGACCCGGCCAAGGCCGGCGTCTCGGCCGAGATCAAGCCGGGCGTGCCGCCGCACGAGGGCAGCAACACCACGCACTACTCCATCGTCGACAAGGCGGGCAACGCCGTGTCGGTGACCTACACGCTGAACGACTGGTTCGGCGCACGCGTGACGGCCGGCAACACCGGCGTGCTGCTCAACAACGAGATGGACGACTTCACCGTCAAGGTGGGCGTGCCCAACATGTACCGCCTGGTGCAGGGCGAGGCCAACGCCATCGCGCCGGGCAAGCGCCCGCTGAGCTCGATGAGCCCGACCATCGTCTCGCGCGACGGCAAGCCGCTGATGGTGCTGGGCACGCCCGGCGGTAGCCGCATCATCACGGTGGTGGTGCACACCATCCTCAACGTGGTCGACTACGGCATGAACATCCAGGAGGCAGTAGACGCGCCGCGCTTCCACCAGCAGTGGCTGCCCGAGACCACCTCGGTCGAGCCGCGCGGCCTGAGCCCCGACACACGCAAGCTGCTGGTCGCGATGGGGCACAAGCTGAGCGACCCGCAGCCGGCCAACCACGTGGCAGCGATCATCGTCGGCGCGCCGTCGCTCGACGGCAAGCCGGTGGGCAAGAACCGGTTCTATGGTGCGAACGACCCGCGGCGCAACACCGGGTTGGCGCTGGGGTTCTGAGCGGAATCGGAGCGCGCTGCGCGGGACCGACCGGATTTTCGAGACGGGCGATGCTCTGTTGTCGATTCCGGCGGTAGTTGATCGTCGTGGGGTTGGAGCGCTTCACAAATGAAGGCTTCAGGCCCTCAGACAACCAACTGGAACAACCCCATGACAAAGATGATCTTCCTGAGCCTGCCGATCACCGACCTCACCGCCTCGACCGCCTTCTACAAGGCCCTGGGGTTCACGCTGAACCCGCAATTCAGCAGCGACGACGGCGCCTGCATGGTGTGGAGCGAGGCGATCTACGTGATGCTGGTCACCCACCCCAAGTGGCGCACCTTCACGCAGCGGCCATTCCCGGCGGCCGGGTCGGCCGGGTCGATGCTCTCGCTGGCCCTGGACAGCCGCGATGCCGTCGACGAAATGAACCGTGCCGCCGCGGCCCACGGCGGGCAGGCCGATGTGAACCCGGCCGAGGACATGGGTTTCATGTACACCCGGGACCTCGCCGACCCCGATGGCCACATGTGGGCTGCGTTGTGGATGGATCCGGCGTCGATGCCACCGGCTGCTCAGGGCTGAGCCTTCGGCGACAACACGCGCCTGGCCGCAGTCAGGCGGATAGGCGCCAACCCGTGGCGTCACGCAATCGTGTCGACCACCCCGCCGTCCACCCGCAGCGCAGCACCCGTCGTCGCCGAGGCCTGCGGCGAACACACATAGACCACGAGGTTCGCCACCTCCTCGACCGTGGCCATGCGCTGGATGATGGAGCTGGAGCGCTGGCTCTTCACGAAGGCGTTGCCCACCTGCTCGATGGTCTGGCCCGACTTCTCGGCCGCCGACTTGAGCATGGTGCCCACGCCGTCGGACATCGTCGGCCCCGGCAGCACCGCATTCACCGTGACGCCGCTGCCCGCCACACGCTTGGCCAGCCCGCGCGAGATCGAGAGGTTGGCCGTCTTGGTGAAGCCGTAGTGAATCATGTCCGCCGGAATGTTGAGCCCCGACTCCGACGAGATGAACACCACGCGGCCCCAACCGCGGGCAACCATGCCCTTCAGATAGGCGCGCGAGGCGCGTATACCCGACATCACATTGACGTCGAAGAAGCGCTGCCACTGCTCGTCGGGCGTGTCGAAGAAGTCCTGCGGGCCGTAGATGCCCACGTTGTTGACGAGGATGTCGGCCTCCGGCACCGCGGCCAGCAAGCTCACCACGCCTTCGGCCGTGCCCTGGTCGGCCGCCACGCCGCGCACGCTGGCCCCGGGCAAGGCGTCCTTCAGTTCGGCGAGCGCGGTTTCGACCGATGACTGCGTTCGGCCGTTGACCACCACGCTGGCGCCGCTTTCGGCGAGGCCGCGGGCGATGGCGAAACCGATGCCGGCGGTCGAGCCGGTGACGATGGCGGTCTTGTTCGAGAGGTCGATCTTCATGGAGCCTGCATCCTTGAAAGGGTGAAGTGACCGAGCGTACGACCCCCGGGTTTGCCCTGAGCGGGGTGCGGCCATTGGGCAGCTGCCACGGTGCTGTCACACTCGGTCCATGTCCGCAGCGCTGAGTCGCGGACGCCACAACCCCTTGACGAAGAGAAAGAGGAGACCATGGACGCCTTCTACTACTGGAGAAATTTCGAGCAGGACATGAAAGCCGGCCTGCCGGGCTACTTCAAGTCGACCTCGGAGAAGCTGCAGATCCTGGCCGACGGCCAGCCCGAATTCATCTGGGTGTTCAAGACACCACAGGGCCGCAAGGGACAGCTCCAGGTGCTCGGCCGCCTGCATTGGCGCGACGCACCGACCAAGGGCTTCCGCAAGGAGGCCGGCTACTTCTACATCCACTACGACGCAGCGCACCCCAAGTCGGAGCTCTTCACCGACAGCGGCACCGATGCCGCGCTCGATGTCACCACCACCTGGGCCTCGCGCCACTTCCAGCAGATGCGCACCGCCAACTTCAACGGCGCACATGGGCAGGAGGCCCTGCGCGGCCAGCCGCTGAAAGAACTGGAAACGCAGGCCCGCGGCTTCCAGAGGCGGCCGGTCGTGACGGTGGTACCGGGCGACGAGGCAGTCAAGGCCGCCTGATCGCCGAACTGCAGGGCCCGGTGCCGCGCCAGGCCGAGCGCGGCGCCCGGCCCTGTTGACCCGCGAGATCGACAGCATCTCGTTCCAAGCGCGGGGCCTGCACCTCAAGACCCCGCTGCTCACGGCACTTCGCTTGACGTCGGCCGGCTTTGTATTTATCTTGATGGCTACTTAGCCGATCAGGTAAATACACATGAACCCCGACCGCCTGAACGCCACCTTCGCCGCCTTGGCCGACCCGACGCGCCGCGCCATCCTCGGGCTGCTGACCCAGGGCGAGGCCACGGTGAACGAACTGGCCGCCCCGTTCGACATGCGGCTGCCCAGCGTCTCCAAGCACCTCAAGGTGCTGGAGCGCGCCGGCCTGATCGAGCGCGGCCGTGAGGCGCAGTGGCGCCCGCGCCGCCTGCAGGCCGCGCCGCTGAAGGAGGCTTCCGACTGGCTGGACGGTTATCGAGGCTTCTGGGACGCGAGCTTCGACCGCATGGCCGGCTACCTCGATGAACTGCACACCAAGGAGACCGCCCATGGCCGAAAGAAATGACGCAGCCAAGCTGGCCGATGCGCACGAACTCATCATCACGCGGCTGCTCAACGTGCCACGCTCGCTCGCCTTCAGCGTGTGGACGTCGCCCGAGCACCTGGTGCGCTGGTGGGGGCCTCGCGATTCGTCAGGCCGCGACTTCACCACGCCCTCGTGCGAGATCGACTTCCGCCCCGGCGGGCACTACCGCATCTGCATCCGTTCGCCGAAGGGCCAGGACCTGTGGCAGCGCGGCACCTACCGCGAGATCGTCGAACCGGAGCGTCTGTCATTCACCTTCGCGTGGGAGAACGATGGCGTGGCCGACACCGTCACGCTCATCGAGGTGAGCTTCAACGAGCAAGGAGCCGACAAGACGCTGATGCGCTTTCGCCAGAGCGGGCTGCCGACGGCGACGTCGCGAGACGAGCACCTGGTCGGCTGGGAGCAGTTCGCCGACCGCCTCGCCGCCTACCTCGACAAAGGAGACTTCACATGACCTACCAAGGCAGTTGCCACTGCGGCGCAGTGGCGTTCCAGGTCGAAGGCGAGCTGACCGGCGCGATGGCCTGCAATTGCTCGATGTGCTCTCGCAAAGGTTCGCTGCTGTGGTTCGTGCCGCGCGACGCGATGACGCTGCTGACGCCCGACGATGCAGCCGGCCACTACACCTTCAACAAGCACGTCATCCATCATCGTTTCTGCACGCGTTGCGGCATCCACACGCACGGCGAGGGCGTCGACCCGAAGGGCAACCGCATGGCGGCCATCAACATCCGATGCCTCGAGAACATCGATCTCGATGCCGTGCCGGTGCATCACTTCGATGGCCGTTCGAAATAGCAAGTTGGCACGCCATCTGCTTGATCTGGCGCAACGAGAGTAGAAGCGTTCACCGCAACGCGCAGATGCACCAGCACGGCACCAGCCGGTGCCGCATCAGCGCCAAGCGGCCGGAAATTGCTCTCGAAGTGCCCTGAAGAAGTGCCGCGCTTTATGCCCCCTCGGTGAAGCGCTGTGCCCTGACGGGAATCTCCACTTCGAGATGGCCCGCACGGGCCAGGAGCGCTTCTCATGCTGACCACCCGTCAACCTGTCTTCCGCAAGCACTGGCATGCGGTGATGCCGCTGTCTCTGCTGGCCGATGGCCCGCAACCGTTCACGCTGCTGGGCGAAAACATAGTGCTGTTTCTCGATGCCCAGGACCAGCCTGCGGCATTGAAAGACCGCTGCTGCCACCGTACCGCCAAGCTGTCCAAGGGCCAATGCGTGAATGGGCAGTTGCAGTGCGGTTATCACGGCTGGACCTACGACCGCAGCGGCCGTGTGGTGCGCATCCCGCAGTACGCCGACGACCGGCCGATCCCGCCCGACTACTGCACGCCGGCTTATCACTGCACGGCGCGCTACGGCTACGCCTGGGTGGCGCTCGACGAGCCCATCGCCGACATTCCCGCCGTGCCCGAGTTCGGCGCGCCGGGCTGGCGCACCATCTTCCAGTTCTACGAGCGCTGGAGCACGAGCCCGATGCGCGCGCTGGAGAACAGCTTCGACAACTCGCACTTCAGCTTCGTGCACCGCGCCACCTTCGGCGTGGCCGCGCAGCCCACGCCGAGCAAGTACGAGCTGGTGGAGAGCGACACCGGCTTCTACGCCGAGACGGTAATCCCCGCGGCCAACCCGGCGCGCTACCAGCGCATCAGCGGCGTGACGGATGAGGTCACCACGCGCCACATGCGCAACGCGTACTTCCTGCCGTTCTCGCGGCGGCTGGACATCGAGTACCCGTCCGGCATCAGGCACATCATCATCAACTGCTTCACGCCGATCGACGACGGGCACATCCAGCTGTGCCAATGGCTGTTCCGCAACGACACCGAGGCCGATTGCCCCGCGCAGATGCTGATCGACTTCGACGAAGAGATCACACGTGAAGACAAGGACATCCTCGAGTCCACCGACCCCGATGCGGTGATCGACACCCGACGCCGCGGCGTCGAGTATTCGATGGACAGCGACCGGCCCGGCATGCTGATCCGCAAGAAGCTGCTGGAGCTGCTCGGCCGGCATGGCGAGCGCGAGATCCACCGCGGGAATGCCCACGAGCACGCGGTCATTCCCATCCAGGCTGCGGCCTGAGTTTTCGCCAGCGCGCGTTCCGTTCGGGTACTTCCCCGAACAGGACGTTGGCCATCCGTTTCTTCTCAACCCACCGGAGCCCCACCATGCAACGCCGCCATTTCATCCAATCCACTGCCGCCAGCCTCGCCACCATCGCCACGCCCTTCGTCTTCGCGCAGAACCCCACCCGCATCAAGTTCACGCTCGACTTCCGCATCAGCGGCCAGACCGCGCCCTTCCTGCTCGCGCTCTACAAGGGCTACTACAAGGACGAAGGGCTCGACGTGAGCATCGACGTCGGCAGCGGCTCGGTCGCGTCGATCACCCGCACCGCGAGCGGCGCCTACGACCTGGGCTTCGGCGACATCAGTTCGCTGATCGAGTTCAACGCCACCCAGCCGGGCTTGGTGCAAGCGGTCTACCAGTACTACAACCGCGCACCCTTCGCGATCATCGGCCGCAAGGACCGTGGCATCACCGCCGACTTCAAGAGCCTGCAAGGCAAGCGCATCGCCGCGGCCGCGGTCGAGTCCACTAAGCGCTGCTGGCCGATGGCCGCCAAGCACGCGGGCGTGAAGGCCGACGCGTTCGAATGGATCACCACCGACTTCAGCCAGCGCGACAACGTGATCGTGCGCGGCGACGTCGACGGTGCCACCTACTTCCACGACTCCGCTGTCTCGCTGTTCCAGCGCATCAAGCCCGATGAGCTGAGCGTGCTGCCGTTCGCCAGCACCGGCCTCGCGGTGTATGGCAACGCGGTGCTGGCCGCCACCAAGCTGATCAACGAGAACCCGAAAGCGGTGGCCGCGTTCGTGCGCGCCACCAACCGCGGCGTGATGGAAACCATCGCCAACCCGATCGCCGCGATGGCGTACGTGAAGCAGCGTGAACCGATGATCGACGAGAAGGTCGAGGCCGAGCGCTGGAAGATCACGCAGGCTTATGTGCTCGGCGCCGACACGCGCGAGCATGGTGTGGGCGACGTGCGCAGGGCGTTTGTAGAACAGCAGGTGGCCGAGGTCAGCGAGACCTTCGCGCTGAAGAGTAAGCCGGATGCAGCAGCGGTCTACAACCTGAGCTTCTTGCCGCCCAAGGCCGAGCGGATGGTGAAGGCATGAGCGGTCCCCTGGAACAAGCGCTGGGTGAGCACGATGCGCTCTACCTTCGCCGCGCGATCGAGATGTCGGCAATGGCGCGGCAGCGTGGCAACCGGCCCTTCGGTGCAGTGATCGCGACCGCCGATGGTCAGGTGCTGGCCGAGGCGATCAACAGCAACGGAGAAACGGGCGATTGCACCGCGCATGCCGAGGTGAATGCCTTGCGCGAAGCCACACCGCGCCACCCGCGCGAGCTGCTGTCCGGCGCAACGATGTACGCCTCGGGCGAGCCGTGCGTGATGTGTGCCGGCGCCATCTTCTGGTCGGGCATCCCGCGTGTGGTGTTCGGCATCGATGCGGTGCGGCTGCGAGTGTTTCGCGGCGACGTCAGCGAGCAGCGCGATGCGGAGTTGTCTTGCCGCGATGTGTTTCGTGCGTCACCGCATGCGATCGAGACGATCGGGCCTTGCCTGATCGGCGAGGCCTCGGTGCCGCATGTGGGGTTCTGGCGCTGAGTTGGAGTGCGCTCAGCACGCACTGTTGCGTCAGCGCGCCGCCTTCAACCGCATCTGCCCCGGCAACGGCACCGATCGTTGCAGGATCGTTTCGCCCAGCCACTGCGCCGAGCGCAGCGCACGCTCGGCGACCACGTTGGTGCGCATCTGCTGGTAGTCGTCGTTGAAGACTTCGAAGCTGTAGTCGCCGCGGTAGCCGAGCCGGTCCAGGCGCAGCACCATGTCGGCCACCTGCTCGCTGTGCACCCCTTCACCGGGGAAGACGCGGAAGTGACGCGCCGTGTTGATGCGCTCCTCCACCGAGCGGATCTCGTTCCACATGAAGTCGGCCAGCTGCACGAGGAAGATCTTGTCGGGGTCGATGAGCTCCAGCTCGTCGAGCGAGGTCTTCATCGCGAAGCTGTGAAAGGAGTCGAGGCCGATGCCGAGGTTGGGGGCATCGGCGCGGCACACCACGTCCCAGGCCTGCGGAAACTCGTTGATCGTGCGGCCCCACGAGAGCGCCTCGAATGCGACCTTGATGCCGTGCGGCACCGCGAGCATCGCCAGGCGGCGCAGGTCGCGCGCGATCACGTCGAGGTCCTCGCTGGCGTGCGTCGAGGTCGACGAGCACACCAGCAGCACGCGCGAGCCCACCGCTGCGCACATCTCCAGCATCGACTTGGCGATGTCGACCTTGTACTCACGCAGCTGGCCGGTGAGGCCTTCGAAGTCGCGCAGCACCTGGAAGCCGGTGACGCGCAGGCCGCTGTCGCGCACGGCCTGCACGGCGGCGTCCACGCCCTCGGCATGCCCGGTGAGGTCGCGTGCCGACAGCATGATCTGCGTGAAGCCGGCCGCGCGCACCGCCTGCAGCTTGGCCGGCAGCGGGCCCGCCAGCGAGATGGTGTCCATGCCGAAGTCGTCGATGTTGCCGGTGAACTGGCTCATGGCTGGCTCCTTCAGCTGCGGCTGTCGAGCACCAGCTCGAAGGACACGCTGCCGAGCTGGGTGTCGGTCAGCGCGCCGCGCGGCCCGACCGGCACCGCGGCCGAGCCGGAGAAGCCGACGCCGCGTGCGCGCAGTGCCGCGACGCTCGCCTGCACGTCGGGCGTGCCCAGGCCGATGCGGGTGAAGTATTCGCTGCCGTCGATGTCGAGCTGGCCCGGCTCGGGCTCGATCATCTGCAGATAGAAGCTGCCGCAGGGGCTGCGCAGCACATGGCCCTTGGGCAGGATGCCGAAGCGCTCTTCGTCGGGCAGCGCGCTGAAGCCGAACAGCTCGGCGTAGAACTCGGTCCAGTCGTAGGAACGGTCGACGCCGATGTACTGCACCGCGCCGAAGAAGTGCAGGCCGGTGAGTGCCGGCGGGCGCGGGTCGACGCCGGGAATGGGGATGAAGTCCACGTCATAGATCGAGAACTCCTTGTAGCGGTCGACGAAGTAGATGCGACTGCTGCCCACGCCATGAATGGCCGGGATGTTGAGCTCCATCACCGCCACGTGTGTCGGCACCGCCCAGGCCCCGCGCTCCAGCACCTGCCTGTAGGCGCTGGCGGCATCGCGCACGCGCAGCGCAATGGCGGCAATGGTGGGTGTGGCGCCGGGTGCGTTGGCACTGCTCACCTCGGGCACGTGGGCGTTGACGATCACGTTCATGTCGCCCTGCCGGTACAGCAGCACCTCGCGCGAGCGGTGGCGCGCCACCGGATGAAAGCCCATGGTCTCGAGCACCTGGCCCAGCGCCTGCGGCTTGGTGGTGGCGTATTCGATGAACTCGATGCCGTCCATGCCCAGCGGGTTGCTGGCCGCCTGGAGGCCTTCGCGTTGCAGTGCGGTGTCCATGGTCGTGCTCCTTGATGTGATGGCGCTGAAGCGTCGGGCTAGGAGCGCGCCTTCGCGCGCATCACCAGCCCCTCGATCGCCAGCGCATAGCCGTCGGTGCCGAAACCCACCACGATGCCGGCCGCCACTGGCGACAGCCACGAGTGGTGGCGGAAGGCCTCGCGTGCGTGCACGTTGGAGATGTGCACCTCGATCACCGGCGCGTCGATGCCCTTGATCGCATCGTGCAGCGCCAGCGAGGTGTGCGTGTAGGCGCCGGCGTTGAACACCACGCCCAGCAGCGTGCCGGCCTTGAAGGCGCGACCGGCCTCGTGCAGGCTGTCGATCAGCACGCCTTCGTGGTTGCTCTGGCGGAAGTCGATGGCCAACTCGTGGCGCGCGGCCACCTCGTGGCACATCGCTTCCACGTCGGTCAGCGTTGTGGCGCCATAGATGCCGGGCTCGCGCGTGCCCAGCAGGTTGAGGTTGGGGCCGTTGAGGATGAGAACGGTCTTCATGGGTGTCCTTGGGTCATTGGGAGTCAGGCTGCGAGGCGCATGGGCTGGCGCGTCGCGGCGGCCTGTGCCACGGCCAGCGTGACCTCGAGCGTGCGCATGGCGTCTGCAGCCGTGACGAGGGGCTGAACTTCGCCGCGGATCACCGCGCAGAAATGCAGCAGCTGTTGTTGCAGCGGGTCGAGTTCGGGCACGGCGATCACCTCGGTGGCCATCGGCTCCCACCACGACGCCGGGCCGGCATAACGGCGCAACCGCATGGTCGGCACCTCGAGCGAGCCGCGATCGCCGGCGATCACATAGCAGTCTTCATCGGCGTGGCGGTCGTAGCGCTTGTTCTCGCCCGAGGTCTGCTCCCAGCTGCGCGGGCTGGCGGCCGCGTCCGACAGCAAGAAGGTGCCGAGCACGCCGTTGGCAAAACGCAGGTTGATGGCCACCGTGTCTTCCACCTCGAAACCACGCGCGGCGTTGGAGGCCAGCGCCTGCACCTCGACGATGTCGCCGACCAGTGCGCGCAGGTTGTCGATCTCGTGCACGAGGTTGATGAGGATCGGCCCGCCGCCGTGCTGCGTGCGCCACGGGCCCTCGGTGAAATAGCTATCGGGCTTGCGGAAGGTGGCGCTGCCGTTCACCGTGACGAGCCTGCCGAGCCGGCCGCTGGCGATCACCTGCCGCGCGGCCTGCAGGATGGTGCTGTGCCGCCGGTGGTGGCCGACCAGAACCGGCACGCCGCTGGCCTCGGTGGCCGCCACCAAGTGCTGTGCCTCGGCGAGTGTGTCGGCCACCGGCTTCTCCACCAGCACCGGCACGCGGTGCTGCAGGCAAGCCAGCGCGCCGGACACATGCAGCGCATTGGGTGTGGCGAGGATCACGCCATCGGGCTGCGTGGCGGCGAGCATCTCGTCCAGCGTCGCAAAGCCCGGCACGCCCATCTCGCGAACCCAGGCCGCGGCAGCCGGCGACGGGTCGGCGATCGCTGCCAGCGTGCATTCGGGCGTCGCGCGAATTCGCTCGGCATGGGCGCGGCCGACTTGGCCGGCGCCTGCGATCGCGAGGCGCAATGCCATCACGCCACCTTCGACGCCATGGCGTGCGCGCCGCCGAGGAAGAGCCGCTCGATGTGCGGGTCGGCCAGCAGTTCGTCGGCGCGGCGGTGCAGCACCAGCCGGCCCGATTCGAGCGCGATCGCCTCGTCGGCCATCTTCAGCGCGCTCTTCACGTTCTGCTCGACCATCAGCACCGTGGTGCCCTGCTCGGCCAGCGTGCGCAGCAGCTTGAACACATCGGCCACCACCATCGGCGAGAGGCCGATCGAGGGCTCGTCGATCAGCAACACCTTGGGCCTTAGCAACATCGCGCGCGCGATCTCCAGCTGCTTCTGCTCACCGCCCGAGAGCGCAGACGCCTGACTGTGAATGCGCTCCTTCACACGCGGAAAGCGCTCCAGCACCTCGGGGATGCGCTCGTGCGTGGTCTTCATGCCGAGCGTGATGCCGCCCAGCTCGAGGTTCTGCCACACCGTGAGCTGGCCGAACAGGTTGCGCCCCTGCGGCACGAAGGCCACGCCGTGCTTGACCAGCAGGTCTTTTGCGCTCGCACCGGTGATGTCTTGCCCATCGAGCTTGATGCGGCCCTGGCGCACCTTCAGCATGCCGAACAGCGTCTTCAGCACGGTGGATTTGCCAGCGCCGTTCGGCCCCAGCAGCAGCGTGATCTGACCACGCTTGGCCTTCAGGCTCAGGTTGTTGAGGATCATGAAGTCGCCATAGCCCGCGACAACATCATCGAATTCAATGCAGATGTCCGTGCTCATCGCGTCAGTTCCCGAGGTAGGCATCAAGCACCTGCTTGTTCGCGCGGATTTCTGCGGGCGTGCCTATAGCCAGCACCTTGCCTTCGACCATCACCATGATGCGGTGGCAGAGGTCCATCACGAAGTCCATGTTGTGCTCGATGACGATGAAGCTACTCCGCTCCTTGCCCGATCCATGGTCGCGGTTCAGGTCTTTCAGCAGCGTGCTGATGCCGCCCACCAGGCTCGGGTTCACACCGGCGCAGGGCTCGTCGAGCAGCACCAGGTCGGGCTCGCTCATGAAGGCCATCGCGATGTCGACCAGCTTCTGCTGGCCGTAGCTCAGCTCGCCCGCCTTCTTGTGCGCCACATGCCCGATGCGGAACTGCGCGATCAACGCGTCGGCCTTCGCGCCCAGGCCCGAATCGCTCGGCGCGAACATGCGGCTGCCCATGCTGCCGTGGTGCTCTTGCGCAGCCACCAGCAGGTTGTCGCGCACGCTCATCTTGCCGAACACCTGCAGTGTCTGGAAGGTGCGGCCCACGCCGCGGTGGCTCAGCTGCAGCGGCGACAGGCCGGTGATGTCCGCCCCCTTCAGTTCGATCTTGCCGGCGTTGGGCTTGATCTGGCCCAGCACGCTGTTGAACATGGTCGTCTTGCCCGACCCGTTGGGGCCGATCACACCGAAGATTTCGCCGGGCATCACCTCGAAAGACACGCCCGCCACGGCCACGACCGCGCCGTACGACTTCTTCAGGTCCGTCACTTTCAGCAGCGGCACGCTCATGGCTGAGCTCCGACGGAAGCCGCGGCCGCAGCACGTGCCGCCGAAGCCTCACGCGCCACGCGCTTGGCTTTGATGCGGTCGGGAATGCTCAGCAGCCCATCGGGCAGCCACAGCATCAGCAGCACCACCGCGCTGCCGAAGACGAACAGGTACCAGCCCTGCGCGAAGCGCAACCACTCGGGCAGCAGCACGCCCACGGCCGAGCCGATCAGCGGGCCGAAGAAGTAGCCCGAGCCACCGACCACCACCATCAGGTACATCATGATCGACGCCCCCACGGTGAACGGCGCCGGCTCGATGAACTGCACCAGCGATGCAAACAGCGCACCGGCCGCACCCGCGTACGCCGCGCCGATCGCGAACGACAGCAGCGTGTAGGCCTGGATGTTCACGCCCAGGCTCTCGGCACGGATCGGGTTGTCGCGCAGCGCGGTGAAGGCCTTGCCCCAGGGCGAGTTCAACAATTTCCACAGCAGCGCACCGAGCACCAGCGTCGTGCCGAGGATGAAGTAGTAGTACGGAAGGTTCTTGTCCAGCGAGAAGCCGAAGAGCGAAGGCCGCGCGATGTTGTTGATGCCGAAGGTGCCACCGGTCAACCACTCTTCGTTGCGCATGACCAGCCACACGGCCGTGTTGAAGCCCAGCGTCGCGAACGCGAGGTAGATGGTCTGCACCCGCAGCGCCGGGAAGCCGAGGCCGATGCCGACCACAAAGCAGCCGACGATGGCCAGCGGCAGGCCGATCCAGAAGCTGAAGCCGGCCTTCAGCAGGATGGCGACGGTGTAGGCCCCGATGCCGAAGAAGGCGGCGTGGCCGAGCGACTTCTGGCCGGCGTAGCCGATGGTGAGGTTGAGGCCCATGTTGGCGATCACGAAGATCAGCCAGTAGCTGAAGAGGTAGAGGCCGTAGCTCTTCATGAAGGGGGGGACGGCGATGAGCAGCGCTAGGGCTAGGGCGCCGGCGAGGAGTGGTTGTTTCATGGGAGTTTCTTGCTCGTGCGCGTCGTCGGGTCTGCGGATGTCGATTCGCTCCGTGCGTTTGCCGGCGGCGTGCCTGCATTCGCATGCTGGTCTTGTTCACTGCGTGAGGCCGATGTCGGGATGTGCCCCCGACAGGGCAGTAACTTTCTTTCGCTTCCCCGAAAGAAAGTCACCAAAGAAAGGGGGACCCGACGGTGGCGGTCGGCCTTTGGCCGACTGCTCTGCGATGCTCGGTCTTTGGGGCCCGCGCCAAACTCGCTTCGCGGCCTGCGGCCGCTGCGCTCAGACAAACGGCGCGAAGTCAGTTCACGAAGCGCGCTTGCGCGCGCGGCCCCAAACCCCTGCGCTCCTCGACGCCACCCACGGGGCCCAAGAGCAATACGGGTCGTTGCTTCGCAACTTCCCGACGCCTCGCTTCGCATCGGGCGAGCGAAGCGACGCGTCATCGTGCGATGCGAAGCGAGCAGAGTCTGGTGTTCGTCTCCCCCTTCGGACGAGCTGAGCAGCACAGGGCTTTGCAGCTGCGTGCGCAGCACGCTTCGTCCTCTGACTTCGCGCCGTTTGTCTGAGCGCAGCGGCCGCAGGCCGCGAAGCGAGTTGGGCGCGAGCTGCAAAGACCGAGCAGCGCAAGGCAGCCCTTGCGCAGCAAGGGCCGAGTCGGCAGGGGTCGCTTCTTTGCCTACTTTCTTGTCGATACAAGAAAGTAGGTCGCCTGCCGGGGCGACATCCCGGCGCGGCCTCACGCAGTGAACAAGAAATGCGCAAAAGCGAGGCTTCGATACCTCAGCCCGAACGGTGTGAGATACGCGAGGAAACACAACCGAGAAGCTCATACCTTTCGCTCCTCTTTCACACCCAACAACCCCTGCGGCTTGAACAAAATCACCAACATGAAAACCACCAGCGCCACCGCATCCTTGTAAGCCGGCGAGATGTACGCCGACGCCAGGTTCTCCGCCACCCCCACGATCAACCCACCCAGCAGCGCCCCACGCGAGTTGTTGAAGCCGCCGATGATCGCGGCGAAGAAGGCCTTGGTGCCAAGCGGCTCGCCCATGTCGAACTTGGCGAGGTAGGTTGGTGTCACCAACAGCGCCGCCGCGCAGGCGAGCAGCGCGTTGATGGCGAAGGTATAGAACACCATGCGCGGCACGTTGATGCCGAGCACGGTGGCGCTGTCGGTGTTCTGCGCCACGGCCTGCATCGCGCGGCCGGTCACCGTCTTCGCCAAGAAGGCCTGCGTGCCCAGCACCAGCACCAGCGCCATCACCAACGTGCCCAGGTCGACCAGCGTGACGGTCACGCCGGCCACGTTGAACAGCTTGTCGGCGAACAGGCTGGGGAAAGGGTGGGCCTCTGCCGTGAATCCGGCGCGGATGCCGTTGCGCATCGCGATCGCGAGGCCGATGGTGGCCACCACGATGGGCATCAGCCCGAACTTCAGCAGCGGGTCGGCCACCCCGCGCTTGAAACCCCAGCCTAGCACCAGCACGGCCAGCGCGCACGTGACGAGAAAGCTCGCCCACAGCGGCAGGCCTACGCTGATGAGCCCCAGCATCGTGAACGCCGGCAGCATGACGAACTCGCCCTGCGCGAAGTTGATCGTGCCGGAGGCCTGCCACAGCAATGTGAAGCCCAACGCGGCGAGCGCATAGATGCTGCCGGTCGCCATGCCGGACAGCACCAGTTGAAGAAAGTCGGTCATGGGGGTGAGGCCCCCCAGTCGCTGCGCTCCTGCCCCCGAGGGGCGCCACCCCGGTGGCCCGGCAAAGCCGGTTCCACGGGGCGTTGCTTGATAACTTGCTCGCTGCTCATTGCGAAGCGGCCTCCGGGGGTGCTCGTCATTTCTTACCCAAAGGCGGCAGCACTTCCTTGACCTCTTGCTTGCCGTTCTTCACCTCGACGATGAAGCTCTCGCGGTCGAGGTCGCCGTTTGCATCGATGGTCACGTCCATCAGCACGCCGGGTTCCTTGGCGGCCGAGATCGTGAGGCCGTGCAGAGCCTTCGCGGTGGCCACGCGGTCGAGCTTGCCGACCTTCTCGATGGCGGCCTTCAGCATGTAGACGCTGGTGTAGCCCTTGATGCCGTTGTGGTCCGAGACGTACTTGTATTCCTTCTCGAACTTGCTGCGGAAGGCGCGCACGTTGGGGTTGGGCGCGTCGACCGTGAGGCCCACGTGGGCGATGGCGCCGTTGGCGGCTTCGCCAGCGAGGTCGATGACCTTTTGCCCGGTCAGCGTGGTCTCGCCGATGATGGGTTTGCTCCAGCCTTGCTTGCGCAGTTCTTTCAACGCGCGGGCCGACTCTTCCTCGTTGGTGTAGACGAACAGCACGTCGGCGTTGCTCTGCTTGGCCTTGAGCACGGGGGACGCGAAGTCCACCTGCCCGGACTCGGTGGAGATGTCGGCCAGCACCTTCAGCCCGCTCGCTTCGGCGGCCTTGTCGAAGGCATCTCGCCCGCCCTTGCCGAAGTCGTTGTTGACGAAGATCACCGCCACCGTCTTGGCCTTGAGGTTGTTGGCGATGTAGCGCGTCACCTTCGGCATCGACGAGGCCTGCGTGAAGCTGGTGCGGAAGATGTACGGGTTGCCTTGCTGCGTGATCGGCGTGGCTTCGCCGCCGGTGAAGTTGGGGATCTCCGCGCGCTTGGTCTCGGCCATGCTCACGAGCACCGAGCCCGAGAAGGTGGGGCCAAGCACGGCGAATACGTCGTCGTCCACCGCCTTGGTGGCCAGGCCCTTGGCCACACCGGGGTTGGACTGGGTGTCGTTGACCATCGTCTCGAGCTTCTTGCCGAGGATGCCGCCGGCGGCATTGATCTCTTTCACTGCGAGCTCGATGCCGTTCTTGGCGTTGGTGCCGGCGGTGGCGCCGGCACCCGAGAGCTCCTGGATCACGGCGAGCTTGATGGTCTGCGCCTGCGCGGCCGTGGTTGCGGCGACTAGCGCGGCGGCGAAGGTCACGCTGTGTGGAAGTTTGTTCATATACATGTCTCCTGTTGTTTGGATTTGAACTCGTGAAGGCCCTTCAGTCAGCCTGGGGTAAACAGCTTTCGGACGTCTGACGGATCGGCTTGCACCGCCCTGGCGATGTCGTCGTAGCCGAAGAAGGACAGGTACTCCGGCACCTGCTGCACCATCATCTCGAAGCCCGGGTGGGCGACGATGTGGCGCGCATGGCAGGCCTGCAGCAAGGGGGTCGGCTGGTTCTTCATCAGGATGTCGACCACGGCGGTGTTCGCATCCAGCCGTGCCACGTCGAAGGGCAGCGGGTCGCCGGCCTTCAGGCCGAGCGGCGTGGCGTTCACCACCAGATCCTGGCCCGCCGGGTCGGGTGTGTCGACCGACACCACCTCGACGCCGAACTCCGCCGACAGCCGCTGCGCAACCTCGGCCGTGCGGCCGTGGGCGCTGTCGTACAGCGCGATGCGGCCCGCGCCGTTGGCAGCGAGCGAGGTGGCGATCGCCACACCGCCACCGCCCACACCCACCACCAGCACGCGCTTACCCGGCACCGGCACGCCGAAGTGCTTGAGCGCCTTGGTGAAGCCCACGCCGTCGAACAGCGCGCCTTCGAGCGTGCCGTCGGCATTGCGCCGCACCGCGTTCACGGCACCGGCGCTGTGGCCCAGGCGGTCGCACTGGTCGAGCAGGCTGACCATCGCGGTCTTGTGCGGGATGGCCAGCCACAGGCCGGCGATGTTGCGTGCCTTGAGTGCGTTGAGCGCAAAGCTGTCGAGGTCGTCGGGCGAGACGTGCGCCGGCACCAGCACCGCGTCAACGCCGTGCTGTGCGAACAGGTGGTTGAAGGCCTCGGGCGCACGAACCTGGGCCACGGGGTCGCCCAGGATCAGAAAGACGCGTGTGGTGCCGGAGATGTTCATGAGAAAAAAGTGGTCGCGCTCGTTCAGCAGTGGAGGCGAAGCGTAGGCACGCATCGGGTTACCCACAAGCGGGTCGACCGCGAAATGCGCGACGATCGCTCACGCTGAGCGACCATCGCTCGTTATTCGGGTTTCCACGGGCGAGCGAGGGCAACAGCAAAGGCATGGAAGAGACCGCGTTTCAGATCGACAAGAAAGACCTGATCGAAGGGCTGGGCAAGGGCTTGCGCGTGATCGAAGCCTTCGACGACGACCACCCGCGGCTCACGCCGAGCGAGGCCGCGCACCTCACTGGCCTCACGCGCACCGCGGCCCGCCGCTATCTGTTGAGCCTGGTGCACTTCGGTTATGCCGGCACCGACGGCAAGCTGTTCTGGTTGACGCCGCGCGTGCTTCGGCTGAGCCAGAGCTACCTCGGCGCGGCCCGCCTGCCGCGGCTGGTGCAGCCCTTCATCCAGCGCGTGTCGATGCAGTGCGGCGAGACGGTCAACGTCAGCGTGCTCGACGGCCATGAGGTGGTCTATGTGGCGCGCAGCAACTCGCCGCGCGTGGTGTCCATCGGCTACCACGCGGGGGCGCGTGCGCCGGCCCATGTGGTCACGCCGGGCATCGTGATGCTGTCGGCGATGGGTGACAACGAGCTCGACCGCTGGATCGCCGCGCATGACTTCCATGCCTTCACGTCGCACACCGTCACCACGCCCGAGGTCTTCCGCGAGCACGTGCGCGCGGCACGCACGCTCGACCACTGGGTGACCGAGCAGCAGCTCGACCTCGGGCTGTGCGGCATCGCCACCGCGCTGCGCGACCGCAAGGGCGAGTGCAAGGGGGCAGTCGGCATGACGATGCAATCGATCTCGTACACCCGGGAGCAGATGGAGACCAAGCTGCTGCCGCTCTTGTATGAAGTGGCGCAGGCACTGCGACCGTTGCTTTGATGGCGTGGCTGCTGGCGCGCGAGACCGGGAATAACCCCGCTTTCGAGCGCTGATCGCTCAAGCAGCGCGATGAGCGCTCAGTTGGGGGAGACACGGCTATCCGCACCGCGCGCGCGGTGCTGCAATCCCTGCGCTCATCAGATCGTGCTGACCAACGACTTC
The DNA here is from genome assembly GCF_056403575.1 of Rhizobacter sp. P2_G4. Classification (NCBI taxonomy): domain Bacteria; kingdom Pseudomonadati; phylum Pseudomonadota; class Betaproteobacteria; order Burkholderiales; family Sphaerotilaceae; genus Rhizobacter; species Rhizobacter sp. P2_G4. The sequence continues at coordinate 57,282 of NZ_JBFUFG010000001.1, forward strand.
ATTCAACCCGAGGAGAGAGACATGCAAACCCGAACCATCGAGAAGGCCCTCCTGGCCGCGGCCGCACTGCTGGCGGCCGGCGCATCGCAGGCCCAGTCCAGCGTCACGCTGTACGGCCTGATCGACCTGGCCGTGGACAACTACAAGGCCGGCAGTGCCGCCGGCGGCACCAACGTCTGGAAGCTCAACGACGGTGTGGTCAACGGCCTGAACGGCTCGCGCTGGGGCGTGCGCGTGGCTGAAGACCTGGGCGGTGGCCTGCGTGCCAACGCGGTGCTGGAAGGCGGCTTGTCGGCCGACACCGGCGCCTTGGGCCAGGGCGGTCTCGCCTTCGGCCGCCAGGCCTATGTGGGTTTGTCCTCCGCCTCGTTCGGCGAGGTGCGCCTGGGCCGCCAGTACATCCTGGAAGACTCGACGATGGGGCTGTCGAACCCGTTCGGCAATGCGGCGGTGAACAACCAGGGCACCGGGGTCACGAACCTGGGCAAGGCGTTGCCGTTCTGGCTGAATGCGCCACGTGCGAACAACGTGATCCAGTACCAGACGCCGTCGATGGGCGGCTTCTACGTGGCCGCGCAGCTGGCTCCGGGCGAGGCAACGGCGGACCGTTTCCATGGCACCAAGTTCGGCTTTTCGTCGGGGCCACTGAATGCGGCGGTGTCGTACGAGTGGAACAAGTCGCGCACGACGGGTGACAACACGAACAAGTCGCTGACCCTGGCGGCGAACTACAACTTCGGGGTGCTGAAGGTGCTGGGTGGCATCCAGCGCAATGACGACCTGACGACCACCGCAGGCAATGGCGCCTTCACCGGGTCGAACCTGTCGGTGACGAGCGGCAAGGGCACGTTCACGGTGGCGAAGATCGACGGCTACACGGTGGGGGTGGAGATCCCGGTCGGGGCCCTGACCTTGGGCGTCAATTACTCGGGGGTGAAGTACGAGAGCGCAGCGGGTCAGGACGTGACGCTGGGCAAGGCGGCTTTTGCGGGGCGCTATGGCTTGTCGAAGTCAACCTTCCTCTACGCCGGCTTCTCGGTCTCGACCGGGGACCTGAAGGAGTACATCACCGAGAACCGGGTCGTCCAGGCTGGGTTGCGGATGGCTTGGTGATGGGGTGAGCGAGGGGCTGAAGACGGCGACAGAGCTAGCGCCGTCTTCCGTCCCTCGATCAGCTTGGCTCCGGCTCCTGCGTGGCCGGTGCGCCGAGGCGAGCGCTCAGAAAGTCGATGAAGCTGCGCAGCTTCGGCGGCAGATGCCGGTGACTCGTGTACACGGCGAACAGCGTGGCCGTGAAGCTTGAACGGGCGTCGTGAATCAACGCGAGGCGCCCGGCCGCGAGATCGTCGTCCACCAGCCAGCCCGGGAGGAAGGCCGCGCCCATGTCGGCGAGCACCGCCTGGTAGGTCAGCGTGTTGTCGCTCGACTTCATGACGGGCGGCAGCTTGAAGGCGGCGTTGATCTCCGGCAGCGGTGATTTGAACCGCTCCATCTGGAGGTAATTGGGCAAGATCATCCGCAGCGACCGCGATGCAGCGGCCTCGTCGAGCGAGCCCAGCTCGCGCAGATAGGCGGGGGTCGCGACAAAGTGGAACGTGACCGGGCACAGGCCTCGCGCAATCAGGCTCTGCGACGGTTCGGCCGTCATGCGCAGCGCCATGTCGAAGCCCTCGGAGACCAGGTCCACCATGCGGTTGTCCAGGTGCAGATCGAGCCGCACGTCGGGGCACTCGCGGCGGTAGTCGGCCAGCATGCGGGCAAAGCGCGGCGTGGCACACCACACCGGCGCACTGACCTTCAGCTCACCGCGCGGCGCACCTGCGGCCTGGCCGACGGATGCCACGGCGGCGTCCAGCACGTCGAGCGCCTGACGGTTCTGCTCGTGGAACAGGCTGCCCGCTTCGGTGAGGCTCATGCGGCGGCTCGTGCGGTTCAACAGGCGAGCGCCGAGTTGGCGCTCGAGCCTTGCCAGGTGCTTGCTGACCATCGACGCCGCGATGCCCAGACGGTCCGCGGCGGCAGTGAAGCTGCCGGACTCGACGATCTCCCGGAAAACGCGCAGGCCGTTCAGGTCGAGGTCTTGCATCGTTGCCGTTTCGAGAATTGATTCAATGACTTTACCGTCATCGATTTCCGCTGGACGAATCACTAACCTCGTTGCCTTGCACGTCGCAACCCAGGCGCCACCCCATCGGCCGGACATTCACTTCGAGGAAAAACCAATGAGCACGTTCGTTTCCAACCCACCCGCTGCTGCCGGCACACCCTTGCGCGTGGGGCTCTGGGTCGCCCAGGTGCTGATTGCCGTGGCGTTCTGCGGCGCGGGCCTCACCAAGTTCTTCACGCCCATCCCGGAGCTGAGCCAGATGATGCCGTGGACGGGCCAGCTGCCGGTGGCCTTCGTGCGGTTCATCGGGCTCGTGGACCTGGCCGGCGGCCTGGGCATCCTGCTGCCGGCGCTGACCCGCATCAAGCCGGGGCTCACGGTGCTGGCGGCACTGGGCTGCGTCGTCTTGCAGATCCTTGCGATCGCCTTCCATGCCTCGCGCGGCGAATTCATGGTGCTGCCGCTCAACTTCGTGTTGCTGCCGTTGAGCGCCTTCGTGCTGTGGGGCCGCAGCAAGCGGGCGCCGATCAGCCCACGTGTGTGAACATCAAGCGATTGCCGGGAGACGTGCCATGACTTTGCCGACCTACTTCATCTCGCATGGCGGCGGGCCGTGGCCCTATATGGAGGACATGCGCCGCATGATGCATGTGCTGGAACTGTCGCTCCAAGACATCCCCCGGCAGATCGGCATCACTCCCAAGGCGCTGCTCGTTGTCTCGGGCCATTGGGAAGAAGCTGCCTTCAGCGTGATGGCCAGCCCGAAGCCGCCGATGGTCTACGACTACCAGGGCTTCCCGCCGCACACCTACAGCGTGAGCTACCCCGCGCCGGGCTCGCCAGCTCTGGCCGAGCGTGTGCGCGCCCTCCTTGAAGCGGCCAGCCTGCCGGTTCGGCTGGATGCGCAACGCGGCTTCGACCATGGCACCTTCGCGCCGCTCGCAGTGATGTACCCGAACGCCGACGTGCCCGTGGTTCAGCTTTCTCTGCAAACCGCGCTCGATCCTGCGCAGCACCTGGCGCTTGGCCGCGCCTTGGCACCGCTCCGGGAAGAGGGGGTGCTGATCATTGGCAGCGGGCTGAGTTACCACAACCTGCGCCTCATGGGTCCGCAGGGACGCGCACCTTCACAGGCCTTCGACGGGTGGCTTCAAGAGACTCTCGTGGAGTCGACCGCGGCCGACAGATCGGCGCGGCTCGTGGCCTGGCGCCAAGCGCCTGCCGCCCGCATCGCCCACCCGCGGGAGGACCACCTGCTTCCGTTGATGGTCGCCGTGGGAGCCGCGCAGGCGGAGCCCGGGACTTGCGTCTACCACGAGGCCGATATCTTTGGCGGCGTGACGGCGTCGAGCTTTCGCTTCGGCGCCGCGGCCCACGCCTGAACCAGCAACGCGCAGGACGGGCAGCACCTGGCCGCGGTAGCGGTTTGCGGGCTTCTCATGCAGCGTGCGCGATTGCCAAGTATCGTGCGGGCCATGGGCCGGTTCCGGCCCCTCCACCTGGACCCGACGATGCCTCTTGCTGCTGTCTGCCGCGCGCTCGTGCTGTCGCTCATCTCGCTCGGCTGCGGCACGCTCGCGTTGGCCGACGAGCCGGTACTGAAGGTCGGCTCCAAGCGTTTCACCGAGTCGTACATCCTCGGCGAGATCGTCACGCAGACGGCCCGCGCCGCCGGCCCCGCCGAGCACAAGCAGGGGCTGGGCAACACCGCGGTGGTGCTCGAGGCGCTGAAGGCGGGCGCCATCGACGTCTACCCCGAGTACCTGGGCACCATCGATGCCGAAATTCTCAAGCACCCGCAGCCGACCGACCTCGCGACCATGCAGCGCGAGCTGGCGCCGCTGGGCCTGGGCATCGCGGTGCCGCTGGGTTTCGTCGACGGCTATGCGCTGGCGATGCGCGGCGACGACGCCAAGCGGCTGAGCATCGCGCGCATCAGCGATCTGAAGGCCCACGCCGATCTGGTGATGGGGCTGTCGCACGAATTTCTCGGGCGGCGCGACGGATGGCCTGGGCTGGCGGCGCGCTACGGCCTGCCGCAGAAGCCGGTTGGCATCGACCACGGCATTGCGTACGAGGCGCTCGGCGCCGGCCGCATCGCGCTGACCGACATCTATTCCACCGACGCGAAGATCGCCGAGCTGAAGCTCACCGTGCTCGACGATGACCTGGGCTACTTTCCGCGCTACGACGCGGTGCTGCTGTACCGGCTCGACGTGGCACAGCGCTTCCCGGCCGCATGGAAGAAGATCGCCGCGCTCGAGGGGCGCATCAACGTGTCGACCATGATCGCGATGAACGGCGACGCCGAGCTGCGTGGCCGCGCCTTCGCTGACATCGCAAAAGACTTCCTCGCCACGGGCGGCAGCGGCAAGGCGGTTGGTCAGCAAGGCCTGATGCAACGGCTCTTCGCCGAAGACCTGGGCCGCCTCGCAGCACAGCACCTGCTGCTGGTGGCAGTGACGGTGCTGGCCGCCTGCGTCATCGGCATCCCGCTCGGCGCTGCGGCGGCCGCGTTGCCACGGCTTGAGCAGCCGGTGATGGCGGTGGCCGGCCTGCTGCAGACCGTGCCCTCGCTGGCGCTGCTGGCCATGCTGATCCCGCTGATGGGCCGCATCGGCACCGCGCCGGCGCTCGTCGCACTCGCGCTCTATGCCCTGCTGCCCATCGTGCGCAACACCACGACCGGCCTGGTGCAGGTGCCTGCCGGCCTGCGCGACGCGGGCACGGCGCTGGGCCTCACCGCCGCGCAGCGCTGGCGCAGCATCGACCTGCCGCTCGCCGCACCGGTGATCCTGGCCGGGGTGAAGACGGCGGCGGTGATCACGGTAGGCACGGCCACCATCGCCGCCTTCATCGGCGCGGGTGGTTTCGGCGAGCGCATCGTCACCGGACTGGCGCTGAACGACCACACGGCGCTGCTGGCGGGCGCCATTCCGGCGGCCGTGCTGGCGGTGGCAATGCAGCTGCTGTTCGAGCTGGCCGAGCGCCTGATGCGAGGCGCGCCGGTAAAGCGCGATTAAGAGCAGCGATTAAGGGCAGGCGCACGGCGCTTTTCAGCGCTTTGCCGGAGCACGCCGCAGCCCACACTCACGACACGATTCGATGATCCTGCGGGCAGTCCGTCCCGCATTTCCCGGAGTGATGTTGTGCTCGGCTTGGTGAGTGCGCTGTACGCGCTGTTCGGTGTGGTGTTCGTGGTGGCCTATGTGCCGCAGCTGCGTGCCGTCTGGCGCAGCCGCAACGGCGCGGCCGATGTGTCGCTCGGCACCTGGGGGCTGTGGTGCGCGTCGTCCACGGTCTCGCTTTTGTATGCCCACCTTGTCAGCCACGACCTGAGCTACACGCTCGTGTGCCTGGGCAATGTGGCGGGCTGCTACGCCGTCACCGGCGCCGCTTTGCTGCGTCGTCAACGTCGTACCGGGCTGGCGGCTTAACCCCACGCTCTCCCTCGGCCGCTAGTTCGGCCGGCCTGAATCGGGCTATTCTTTCGGCGGTCACCCGAAGGAGCCCGCCATGTTGCTGCACGCCAGGAAATTCCTTGTTGCATCGGTCGCCTGCCTGGCGCTGGCAGGCCTCGCGAGCTGCGGTGGCGACGATGACGACTTCGACCACGTCCGAGGCCCGAGCAACCCGGCCAACCCGGCCAACCCGACCGTTGCACGGCTGATCAGCTCGGTCGATGCCGTCGGCGTCGGCGGTGCGGGCCTGCTGTCGAGCAGCGCGGCGTCGAACGACCTGCAGCTGCGCGCCAACCTCGCCGGCGGCACGGTGCAGCTGCGCTTCTCGTGCAGCGGCTGCAACCTGACCGTCACGTCGGGCAACGTGACCGTGGGCGCCAACCAGTACATCCCGATCACGTTTGCGACGCTGGAGCCGGCGGCGGACGCACCGGTCACCGTGACCGACAACGTCAGCGGCGCCAAGGCCAACTACGTGCTGCGCGCCCGTCCGCTCGACGCCGCGCCCTACACCATCGGCACCAACACCGGCGCCGAGCCGGGCGACCTGTACCTCACGCCCTTTGACCCCGATGGCTACGGCCCTTCGTTCGCGTACCGGATCGCAGGCGACGGCAGCCTCACGTACTACTACCGCGGCACGCCCGGCAAGGACATCCTCGACTTCAAGAAGACGGTGATCCCCGGCGGTGCGACGCGCTACAGCTTCTACGACGAAGCGGCCGGCGGCATTCGCGTGATGGACGCGAGCTTCACCACGCTGACCGTGGTGCAGGCCCTGCCATCGTCCGACGGCAACACCTATGCGGTCGACGGGCACGACCACGTGATCGTCGACGACGGCCACTACCTCATCGGCCTGCGTGCCGCGAAGACGGTGGCCAACATCCCCTCGCTGGTCGGCCAGTCGCTCTTCGTCCGCGGCACGGGGCTGCAGGAGATCATCAACGGCGCGGCCGTCTTCAACTGGCTGTCGACCGACCACCCCGAGCTGTACGCCTGCTCGGCGCGCGGCAACGGCTACGCCGCCAACGACGGTGCCGACTACATGCACTGGGATTCGCTGGTGGTCGATGGCAACGGCAACTGGGTCACGTCGTTCCGCCACCTCGACTCGGTGCTGAAGATCAACCGCACCGATGGCTCGATCAGCTGGATCCTCGGCGGCAGCTGCGACCAGTTCGGCCTCAGCGCGGCGCAGAAGTTCACCAGCCCGCACGACGCGCGGCGCGCAGCCGATGGCCGGCTCAGCCTGTTCGACGTCGGCGCGGCCGGCGTGCTGTCGCGCGTGCTGGCCTTCGACCTCGACGAAGCCGGCAAGACTGTCACCAGCTTCACGCCGTACACAACCGACGCCCACTCCAGCTACAACCTCGGCAGCGCCCAGCTGTTTGCCAGCGGGCATGCACTGGTGGGCTGGGGCGAGTTCAACGGCGCGAGCACCGACGTCTCCGAATACGACACCACCACCGGCACGCTGGCCTTCCAGCTCACGCTGTTGCCGAGCTACCGAACCTACGGCTACTTCTCTTACCGCGCGCGCAAGTACCCGTAAGCCTTGCACTCCTAGGCGAAGCCCCGCGGGTGCTAAGGTGCCCGCGCATGGTTGCCGCCGCTCACCGCATTGACTTTCTCGCGTCCTCGGACGAGGTGGCGCGTGCGCTGATCGGCGCGCAGGTGTATGTCGACGGCGTCGGTGGCCGCATCGTCGAGACCGAGGCTTACGACCGCGAAGACCCGGCCTCGCACAGCTACTCAGGGCCGACGGAACGCAATGGCGTGATGTTCGGGCCGCCGGGTCGGGTGTACGTCTACCGGTCTTACGGGATTCACTGGTGCCTGAACTTCGTGTGCCGCGAAGAAGGGCATGGGGCGGGGGTGTTGATCCGTGCCATCGAGCCGCTGCAGGGGCTCGATGTGATGCGCGAACGGCGCGGGCTGGACGACGAGCGCCTGCTGTGCGCGGGGCCGGGACGATTGGCTCAGGCGCTGGGCATCACACGTGACTTCAACGGCCTGCGGCTCGATCGTGCGCCCTTCGCGTTGCGGCCGCGCGAGAAGCCCGTGTCGGTGTTGGCGGGGCCGCGCATCGGCATCAGCAAGGCGGTGGACCTGCCGTGGCGTTTCGGGCTGGCCGGCTCGCGCTTTCTCAGCAAGCCGTTTCGTTGACGCGGGGTGGCGATTGGTGATGCGGCCCTACCCGGGCAAAGTCTGAAGCATGACTACGTGCGCAGCTCAAATCCCTCCACCGTCAACACACCAGCTTGAACTCCGCCTCCGACAAAATTGTCAGGCTCCGCAGCTGCGATGAGTCGTTTCACTGCAGCTTGCATCGGACCTAGAACCCGCCCTCGCACCTTCCTTGCCTCGTCGCGAACCTGTTGAAGCTCAGCCTTCCAACTTTCTTGGCCTAAAACGACCAAGTCGTCTCGTTTCACTTCTTCAACGAGCGGCTGAATCCATGGTGGATCGACTGACTCGTCGCGCCTGTAGCTTCCCCGATGAATCGCGACGGTCTTCTTTGCGTAACATGCCGCGCCTAAGACGAAGCTAGTCTTGAGATAGTCCTTGAGACGACGATTCTCCATTTCATTTTTCAGGATATCGTCTGCGACTTCTCGCATGACCGCCCCTAACGTATCAGCCACGTGCGCACTAGCAAGCGGGGGCAAATCCTTGAACTCAAAGTCGATGTCATCGTTGTAACTCGCATTCGAAAAGCGCAATGCCTGTGGAGAGTCGCGATGACAGATCGCATAGTGCCCAGCCTCCCGTTTTTTGCTGATCCAGGTGTATTCAAAGCTCAGTGCGCGACGAAGGCGGTCCGTAATCGTTCTTCCCAAAAACTCGTTGCCTGCGTAGGCGAATCCACATGATGTCGAAAAGAGCGGCTCCGTCTGGTTGGTGGCGTAGCCACGAGGAGCCAACAGTGGTCGACGGACTTCTACACCGAGCCTCTCGACCTTCGGCGCATCATCACTCACAACGCGCCGATCGCCGCCCGAGCCGGAGGACAGGCGGCTGTCGGAGATGATGTATGCCTCCGCCAGATCGTGGAGCTCTAATGGTTGTAAGGTGCGTTTGCCGTACGCACGCGCCCATCCCTTTTCATCGTAACCAGCCACCACGATCGTCATACAACTGAACTCCTGCAGGTTGGTGCGCCGAGCTTACTAGTGTTGAGTTGCAGATTCACCGCAGGCTCCGAGTGATCACCTGCGACAGGGGGAAGCAGCCGCCGCCAGTGAAAGTTCGTTACTGCAAAGCCGCAGTGTTGGTGCGCGCCGCCAGCCGAGCGGCTTGACGCGATTTGCTTGGCCGAATAGATGGCACCAGCGTGTAGCTCTCAGCTGCAACTGAGTCTCCGCACTCGCCCTGGATGGAGTCTGAGTCTGTCAAAGGCGGAATGTCTTCGAGTGTGCTCGCTAAACTGATCTGAATAATGTCGACCGCCAATGGGGGGACGAATGGCGCTAATTACGCATAGACCCAAGGACAAATCCACGCCTGCGGCGGAAGTGGCCAGGGCATATGTGCACAACGGAATCCATCAGCGGGGAGGCTGGCGAGAGGGCGTATGCGGGGTGTGGCACCACACGCTCCCGTTTGTTGCGGGCTTAGAGACTTCGATGACTATCCCGAGGTTGCTCGCAACGCTCACGCGGGTTGTGATGGTCATCGCAATCGCGATCTATCCTCTTCTGGTCCGGAAACTTCTCGTCAGCGGTCCCACGACTCCTGCCGTCTTTGTCGGGCCGGTGCTTCCCCCAACCACAGTTGACGCGCTCGTACAGATCGCGAACGCAGTGAGAAGCCCAGCACCGATCGATGTGGTTCTAGGCGCACTTGCCCTGCTACTGGCCTTCGTCCCCAAGATTCTTGATTCGGTTAGACGAAGCCCAAAAAGCGTGGAGCATGCCCCTTACTACCGCTTGGCTGCCGCACTCCATGCAATGCCTACGCTGACCTCCGACAGTGGGCCCGTAGATGCGGCGATTAAGTTGGCGCTTCAGGCACTTGAGGAGGAGCTTTCTCATCTCGTTGGTGACGAGTCAAAGAAGCGAGTGACCGGCGTGACGCTGCTCGAATTCTGTGACGACGAAGGTAAATTCATGCAGGTCCGCTGTCGCACCGCGGATCATGAGGAGGTTTGCCGCCCCGTTCCCGCTGCGCAGTTCATGGCGTACTACGTTGCCCTTGAGCAAAGAAGCTATGTAGAGCACGATTTCTTGAAGGCAAGCAATCCCTTCCCCGCAACCCGACTCACGGTTCGCGGCTCACCCAGAGTTGGATACCGAAGTGTGTTGTACATGCCCCTTATGTGCTCAAGACGGGAGTCACTGGAGACGTCAGGTACAGCCCCAAAATATCGCGTAGTTGATAGGTGCGTCGGCGTCATATGTGTGCACAGCGTGAAGCCCTACCGCTTCTGGAGATGGGGCGATCACAAGAAGTCCACAGGCGGATTTGCCAACGTTGCGCTGGATCGTTCGATGCCATACATTGCCTTAATCCAGCGATTGCTTGAGCAATCGTCGCCTTTGGCGAGATTGGAGGCCCAATGAGTGACACCGAACGGGAGATTCTTGCCGTGTCGAGCACCTACGAAGATTCAAGATCTTTCTCTTCATCGGACCTTGAGAAGACAATCGAAGCGATCGGACTAGCGCGATTCGTAGGCCGAATTAACTCAGGAGTCATTCCGGCCACGGAAGGCTATGAGGCGGTAAAGAAGTACGTCGCAGCAGAGCGTGAGCGCCCTCTAATAAGCCGCTTGACGGCGAGCTTCTTCGGGCGAACGGAGCCCTACTCGGAAAAGTAAACCAAGGCTGTCGAGCCCGTTTTCTGAAGTAGCCCAGCGCTTCGCAGCAAAGCGCCGCCAAGGTCCGCTTTTGAAGCAAACTGACAATCGCGATCATCATGCTCGACCGGCTGCAGATCAGTCTCAAGCGGTTGCGCGGGTATGCCGGCCAAGGTCAGCCCCCGGAAGCGCGAGCAGCGCGGCACGGTGGCAAGTAGCCGTCGGGTGACGTGCGCGCGCAGCTACTCAACAGCCGGCTGCACGATTGGTCGAGTCCTCTGCCTCGTTGACGTGCCAGGGCATCACTCCCGCGCCCTGCCGCTGAATCAACTCCCCCACACCTCACGCGCCGTCTCCACCACCAGCTTCAACTTGGCGCGCTGCGCTTCCACCGCGATGTTGTTGCCGTGCACCGTGCTCGAGAAGCCGCACTGGGGGCTCAGACACAGCTGCTCCATCGGCGCGTACTTGGCGGCTTCGTCGATGCGGCGCTTCAGCGCGTCCTTGCTTTCCATCTCGCCGAACTTGGTGGTGACGAGGCCGAGCACCACCGTCTTGCCCTTGGGCAGGTAGCGCAGCGGACGAAAGTCGCCGGAGCGGTCATCGTCGTACTCGAGGAAGTAGGCGTCGAGGTCCATCTCGGCGAGCAAGGCCTCGGCCACCGGCTCGTAGTTGCCGGCTGCCGCGTGCGTGCTCTTGAAGTTGCCGCGGCACAGGTGCATCGCGAGCGTCATGCCGGCCGGCTTTTGCGCGACCACCAGGTTGATGAACTTGGCGTAGCGGTGCGGCAGCTCGTTGGGGTCGTCGCCGCGTTGGCGGGCGGCTTCGCGCATGTGCTCGTCGCACAGGTAGGCCATGTTGGTGTCGTCCATCTGCACATAGGTGCAGCCGGCGGCGGCGAGCGAGCGCAGTTCGTCGCCGTAGGCGTTGGCCACGTCTTGATAGAACGCGGGCTCGAGCTCGGGGTAGTGCTCGCGGCTGATGCCAGCGCGCCCGCCGCGGAAGTGCAGCATCGTCGGCGACGGGATCGTCACCTTGGCGGTGCTGCCGGGCGAGAGCTGGCTCTTCAGGTATTGAAAGTCGGCGAGCTGGATGTCCTTGATGTGGCGCACCTTGTCGATCACGCGCATCACCGGCGGGGCCAGCTCTTCGGTGCCGTCCGGGCGGATCACGGTGACCGGGATGTCGGTCTTCACGCCGCCCAGCTGCTCCAGGAAGTCGATGTGGAAATAGGTGCGGCGGAACTCGCCGTCGGTGATGCTCTTCAAGCCCACGTCTTCCTGGAACTTCACGATCTCGGTGATGGCGTCGTCTTCGACACGGCGCAGTTCGGTCGCCGAGATCTCGCCCTTGGCCTTCTTCTCGCGCGCTTCGAGCAGGCGCTTGGGGCGAAGAAAACTGCCCACGTGGTCGGCGCGGAACGGAGGGTGGGTGCGGGTGCTCATGGGGTCTCCTGACGTGGCTCGGAAAGGGTCGATATTAGCCAGCAGGCCATGGACTGGATACATCTGACTCCATATGGCGCGGGTAAACCCTTGTTTTATGGGTCAGGGCATCGCGAATAGACTTTCTCTGTATACAACGCGTATTCAGAAAGTCGTCGTCATGAAGTCTGCTCTTCCGTCCGCTCTTGCGTCATTCCCCCTCAACGCCTGGTACGCCGCGGCCTACGACGTGGAGGTCAAGGCCACCCTGCTGAGTCGCACCATCTGCGGCCAAAAGATTGTTATGTTCCGCCGCAAGGACGCCTCGGTGGCCGCGCTCGAAGACGCCTGCTGGCACCGCCTGCTACCACTGTCCAAGGGCACGCTGCACAACGACGAGATCACCTGCGGCTACCACGGCCTGGTGTTCAACGGCGACGGCCGCTGCACCCACATGCCCTCGCAGGAAACCATCAACCCCTCGGCCTGCGTGCGCTCCTTCCCGGTGGTGCAGAAGCACCGCTTCATCTGGGTCTGGCCGGGCGACCCGGCGCTGGCCGACGAATCGAAGGTGCCCGACCTGCACTGGAACGACGACCCGGCCTGGGCCGGCGACGGCAAGCTGATCACGGTGAAGTGCGACTACCGGCTGGTGCTCGACAACCTGATGGACCTGACGCACGAGACCTTCGTGCACGGCTCCAGCATCGGCCAGCGCGCCGTGGCCGAGGCGCCCTTCGTGGCCACGCATGGCGACAAGACGGCGACCGTCACGCGCTGGATGGAAGGCATCGACGCGCCGCCCTTCTGGGCCGGCCAACTGAAGCACGCCACCGGCTACGAAGGCAAGGTCGACCGCTGGCAGATCATTCGCTTCGAAGCGCCGTGCACGATTGCCATCGACGTGGGCGTGGCGCCCACCGGCACCGGTGCGCCGCCGAAGGGCGACCACCCTGGCGACCGGTCCCTGGGTGTCAACGGCTTCGTGCTCAACACCATCACCCCCGAGACGGACGGCACCTGCCACTACTTCTGGGCCTTCGCGCGCAACTACTGCCTGGGCGAGCAGCGCCTGACGCATGAGCTGCGCGAAGGCGTAGCGAACATCTTCCGTGAGGACGAGTTGATTCTCGAAGCGCAGCAACAGGCCATCGACGAACACCCGGGCTACACCTTCTACAACCTCAACATCGACGCCGGCTCGATGTGGGCCCGCAAGCTGATCGAGAAAATGGTGAAGGCCGAGGCCCCGCCGCCGGGCACGCCGAAGGTGATTCCACTGCGCGCCGCATGACGACCAAACTGGAAACAGCGGAAGACGCCGGCACCTCGCAGACCGTTCGCACCCAGCTCAAGCTGCGCGAGCTGATCGTCGGCGGCGAACTCAAGCCCGGCAGCCGCATCGCCGAGCTGGCGCTGGTGGAGATGCTGGGCGCCTCGCGCACGCCGATCCGCATGGCGCTGGTGCGGCTGCAGGAAGAGGGTTTGCTCGAAGCGCTGCCGAACGGCGGCTTCGCGGTGAAAGACTTCTCCGAAGCCGACATCCACGACGCGATCGAAGTGCGCGGCACGCTCGAAGGCCTGGCCGCGCGGCTGGCGGCAGAGCGCGGCATCACCTCGGTGCTGCTGGCCGAGGCGCGCGATTGCATCGCCCGCATCGACGACCTGCTGGCGCAACCCGAGCTGAGCGAAGACTCGTTCACCGGCTATGTGGAGCAGAACGGCCGCTTCCACGCGCTGCTGTCCGAAATGGCAGGCAGCGACCTGGTGGCGCGCCAGCTCGAACGCGCCAAGACACTGCCCTTCGCCTCGCCCAACGGCTTCGTGATGGCACGCTCGACCGGGCCCGATGCGCGCGACATCCTCGTCGTCGCGCAAGAGCAGCACCGCGCCGTCATCGAGGCCATCGTGCAGCGCGAAGGTGCGCGCGCCGAAGCCCTGATGCGCGAGCACGCGCGCATCGCCCACCAGAACCTGCGGCATGCACTGCAAAGCCACCAGAGTCTGCAGCGCCTGCCCGGCGCGAGCCTGATCCGCCGCCGCACCACCCGTTGAGACTGTCCCCATGCGCAACAACCAGCAATGGCACCCCGCCCACATCCGGGCGCACCGCAACCTGAGCCCCACGGTGCGCGAGTTCGAGATTCGCCCCGAAGGCGGCGTGAAGCCGTGGACGGTAGGCAGCCACTTGAACCTGCGCGTGATGGTCGACGGCCGCGAAGAAACGCGCTCGTATTCGCTGGTCGGGTTGCACAACCCTGAGGTCTACCGCATCGCCGTGAAGCGCGCCGAGCCGGGGCGCGGCGGCTCACGCTTCATGTGGAGCCTGGAAACGGGCAACGAGCTGCAGATCGGTGAGCCGAACAACCACTTCGAGCTCTCGTTCAACGCGCCGCAGTTCCTGCTGGTGGCGGGTGGCATCGGCATCACGCCGCTGGCCGGCATGGCGCAGATGCTGGCGGCCAAGGGCACCGACCTCCGCATGCGCTACGCGGCACGCAACGCCGACGAACTGGTGCTTGGCGACGTGCTGAAGCAGACACTCGGCGAGCGGCTGCAGACCTTCTGCAGCGACGCCGGCCAGCGCATCGACCTGGCGGCCGAGATTGCCGCGCTCGCGCCGCGCGCGCAGATGCTGGTGTGCGGCCCGATTGCGCTGCTCGACGCGGCGCGCGAGGCCTGGGAACGCGCCGGGCGGCCGAGCGCCGACCTGCGCTTCGAGACCTTCGGCAACAGCGGCCACCATGTGGCCCAGCCGTTCTGGGTCGAGCTGCCGCGCCACCAGCTGCGCATCGAGGTGCCGGCCGACCGCAGCCTGCTGGACGTGCTGAACGAGGCGGGCGTCGAGACCTTGTTCGATTGCTGCCGCGGCGAATGCGGCCTCTGCGCGATGGACGTGCTCTCGGTCGAGGGCGACATCGACCACCGCGACGTGTTTCTCAGCCCCCATGAACAGCAGAGCAACCAGCGCCTGTGCGCCTGTGTCTCGCGCGTGAACGGCGGCGGTGTGGTGCTCGACACGGCGTATCGCGCCGATTGAAATCGATCTATCAGCTATGTCGCCCCGGCATAGCTGATAGTCGAACACCCCAATTGCCGGAGAGTGCGACGATGCCGCACATTCACTGGCAATCACTGCCTTTCGCTTTGGAGACTCCCATGAAAAAACGCCACGTCCTGAAGGGACTGTCCGCCGCTGCGCTCGCCTTGTGCGTCTCGACAGCTTTTGCCCAGACGGCGCCGTTCAAGATCGGCTTCATTCTCCCGATGACCGGGCAATCGGCCTCGACGGGCCGGCAGATCGAAGCCGCCGCCAAGCTCTACATGGCGCAGAACGGCAGCACCGTGGCCGGCCGCAAGATCGAGCTCATCATCAAAGACGATGCCGGCGTGGCCGACTCCACCCGCCGCATCGCACAGGAGCTGGTGGTGAACGACAAGGTCGACGTGCTGGCCGGCTTCGGCCTCACGCCGCTGGCCATGGCCACCGCGCCCATCGCCACGCAGAGCAAGACGCCGATGGTCGTGACGGCTGCGGCCACCTCAGTCATCACCACCGCCTCGCCCTACATCGTGCGCACCAGCTTCACGCTGCCGCAGGCCGCGGTGAGCATGGGCGAGTGGGCAGGCAAGAACAAGATCAAGAAGGTCGTCACCATGGTGGCCGACTACGCGCCGGGCATCGACGCCGAGAAGTTCTTCAAGAGCCAGTTTCAGCTGAACGGTGGCGAGGTGGTGGCCGAGATCCGCTCGCCGCTGAAGAGCCCCGATTTCGCGCCCTTCCTGCAGAAGGTGCGTGACGCCAACCCCGATGCGGTGTTCGTTTTCCTGCCCTCCGGCCAGGGCGCGGCCTTCATGAAGCAGTTCGCCGAGCGCGGACTCGACAAGTCAGGCATCAAGCTCATCGGCACGGGCGACATCACCGACGACGACCAGTTGAACGACATGGGCGACGTGGCGCTCGGCGTGGTCACCGCACAGCACTACTCGGCCTCGCACAACTCGCCGGCCAACAAGAAGTTCGTCACCGCCTTCGAGGCGGCCAACAAGTTCCGCCCCAACTTCATGGCGGTGGCCGGCTACGACGGCATGCGTGTCATCTACAGCGCGCTCGAAGCCACCAAGGGCAAGGGCGGCGGCGACGCGCTGCTGGCCGCGATGAAGGGCCAGGTGTTCGAGAGCCCACGCGGCCAGGTGATGATCGACGCGCAGACGCGCGATGTGGTGCAGGACATCTACATCCGCAAGGTCGAGCGCGTGAACGGGCAGCTCTACAACCAGGAGTTCGACGTTCAGAAAGCGGTCAAGGACCCGGGCAAGGCGAAGTAATCTTGCTTGTCATTCCCGTCTGCCTGAGCAAGCTTGGCTTCGCCGGGGTGGGAATCCAGAATCGCGGCACATCGTGGATTCCCGCCCCCGCGGGAATGACGGTGTGCCTCATTGACACGTCGACATGCTGACCCTCCTCTTCGACGGCATCGCCTACGGCATGCTGCTCTTCGTGCTGGCCGTCGGGCTGGCCGTGACCATGGGCTTGATGAACTTCATCAACCTGGCCCACGGCGCCTTCGCCATGGCCGGCGGCTACACCACCGTGTTGCTGATGAACAAGCTGGGCGTGCCGTTCCTGGCGACGCTGCCCATGGCCTTCGTGTTCACCGCGATCCTCGGTGCAGCGCTCGAGCGCACGCTGTACCGGCCGATGTATGCGCGCCCGCACCTCGACCAGGTGCTGTTCTCCATCGGCCTCGTCTTCATGGCCGTCACCGGCGTCGACTACGTCATCGGCTCCCAGCAGCAGATGATCTCGGTGCCCTCGTGGCTGCAAGGCCGCTTCGACCTGGCGGCGGTGGGCATCGGCAAGTACCGGCTCTTCATCATCGTGATCTGCGGGCTGCTCACCATTGCGCTGCAGATGGTGCTGTCGCGCACTCGCTTCGGCAGCCGCTTGCGCGCCGCGGTCGATGACCCGCGCGTGGCGCAGGGCCTGGGCATCAACGTCAACCGCGTGTTCCTGCTTACCTTCGCGGTGGGCTCCGGCCTCGCCGGCCTGGGCGGCGCGCTGGGCGCCGAGGTGCTGGGCCTCGACCCGACCTTCCCGCTCAAGTTCATGGTGTATTTCCTGATCGTGGTCTCGGTCGGCGGCACCACCACCATCACCGGCCCGCTGCTGGCCGCGCTGCTGCTGGGCATCGCCGACGTGTTCGGCAAGTACTACGCGCCCAAGCTGGGCTCCTTCATCGTCTACACGCTGATGATCGTGATCCTCACCTTCCGGCCGCAAGGCCTGTTCGGCACGAGGTCGACCAAATGAGCGCCGTGCAAGCTTCGCTGCGGGCCGCCTCGGCCTGGCGCTGGTGGGAGATCGCGCTCGGCATCGTGGCCTTCGCCTCGCTGTTCCTGGCGGGCAACCATGCGCTGCTGCTCAACGAGATCGCCATCCTGGCGCTGTTCGCGGTGTCGCTCGACCTGATCCTCGGGTTCGCCGGCATCGTCTCGCTGGGCCACGCGGCCTTCTTTGGCTTCGGCGCCTACGTGGCCGCGCTCTTCGCCAAGCATGTGATGCCCGACCCGCTGGTCGGCCTGGTGGTGGCGATCGCCGCCACGGCCGGGCTCGGCGCGCTGAGCAGCGTGCTGGTGCTGCGCGGCTCCGACCTCACGCGATTGATGGTGACGCTGGGCGTGGCGGCGGTGCTCTACGAACTCGCCAACAAGCTCGACTGGCTCACCGGTGGCGCCGATGGCCTGCAGGGCGTGGTGATGGGTCCGCTGCTGGGCAAGTTCGAGTTCGACCTCTACGGCCGCGTGGCGTATTCGTACAGCCTGATCGTGCTGGTCATCGTGATGCTGATCGCGAGGCGCATCGTGCACTCTCCCTTCGGCTATTCGTTGAAGGCACTGCGCGACAACCGGCTGCGTGCGACGAGCGTCGGTCTGTCGGTCAACCTGCGGCTGGCGGCGGTCTACACGCTGGCGGCAGCGTTCGCCGGTTGCGCTGGCGCGCTGATGGCGCAGACCTCGGGCTTCGCCTCGCTCGACGGGCTCGACTTCCACCGCAGCGCCGACGTGATGCTCACCGTGGTCATCGGCGGCACCGGTTATCTGTACGGCGGCATCTTCGGCACCATCGCCTTCAAGGTGCTGCACGATGTGGTCTCAGCCTGGACGCCGCAGTACTGGACCTTCTGGCTTGGGTTGTTCCTGGTGGTGCTGATGCTCGTGGGCCGTGATCGCCTGATCCGCCCCTGGACGTGGTGGAAAAAGAAATGACCATCGTTCTGGAAACCCACAATCTGCTGAAGCGCTACGGCGGCATCGTGCCGACCAACGACGTCTCGCTCAAGGTGCAAAAGGGCGCACGCCACGCGCTGATCGGCCCCAACGGCGCGGGCAAGACCACACTCGTCAACCTGCTCACCGGCGTGGTCGAGCCGACCTCAGGCCGCATCTCGCTCGACGGCGACGACATCACCAAGCTCGCGCCGCACCAGCGTGTGCGCCGCGGCATCGTGCGCACCTTCCAGATCAACCAGCTGTGGAACGATCTGACGCCGCTGCAGTCGCTGGCCCTCGCGGTGAGCGCCCAGCTCGGCATCAGCCACACCTGGTGGAAGCGGCTGGGCAGCGACGCGCGGGTCGCCGAGCGCTGCGAAGTTCTGCTCAAGCAATTCCGCCTCGACGACGTGATGGACCAAAAGGTCAACGTGCTGGCCTACGGCAAGCGCCGCCTGCTGGAGATTGCCACCGCGATTGCCTGCGAGCCACGTGTGCTGCTGCTCGACGAGCCCGTGGCCGGCGTGCCCGAAGGCGAACGGCAGGAGATCTTCGACACCATCAACGCGCTGCCGGCGGAGGTGTCCATCCTCTTGATCGAACACGACATGGACCTGGTGTTCAACTTTGCAAAGACCGTGAGCGTGCTGGTCAACGGCGCGCTCTTCGCCGAAGGCGACGTGGCCAGCATCTCCACCGACCCGCGGGTGAAGGCCGTCTACCTTGGCGAAGGCGAAGGAGCGGGTCATGGCTGAGCTGCTCAAGGTCGAAGGCCTGCGCTCGGGCTACGGCGAGGCGGTGGTGGTGCAAGGCGTCGACCTCACGCTCGAACAAGGCCAGTCGCTCGCGCTGCTGGGCCGCAACGGCACCGGCAAGACCACGCTGATGAACTCGCTGATCGGCGTGACGCGGCGCCATGCAGGCCGCATCTTCCTGGCCGGCCAGGAGATCACATCACTCGTGCCCTACCAGCGCGCCGCCGCCGGCATCGGCTGGGTGCCGCAGGAGCGCAACATCTTCAAGTCGCTCACTGTCGACGAGAACCTCAGTGCCGTCGCCCGACCCGGCCCGTGGACGGTGCAGCGCGCCTACGAGATGTTCCCGCGCCTGGCCGAACGCAAATCGAACATGGGCAACCAGCTGTCCGGTGGCGAGCAGCAGATGCTCGCGGTGGCACGCGCGCTGGTGCTGAACCCGAAGCTGCTGCTGCTCGACGAACCGCTCGAGGGCCTCGCGCCCATCATCGTGGAGGAGCTGCTGCGCAGCATCGCCCGCGTGGTGCGCGACGAAGGCATGTCGGCCATCATCGTGGAGCAGAACCCGCGCATGATCCTGCCGATCACACAGCACGCTGTGGTGTTGGACCGCGGTACGGTGGTGCACCGCAGTGACAGCCCCTCGCTGCTGGCCGACCCGGCGCAGATGGAGCGCTGGCTGGCGGTGGCCAAGCACTGAGAAGGCATGAACATCCACGCCGCGACGCGCAAGCTCAACCGTCTGCGGCGGGTGGCCCAGCACATCGATCGCCATCTGTTCGAGCAGCTGCGCCTGGCCGACCTGGCCGAGCTGGCGGCGATGTCGCGCTTCCACTTCGAGCGGGTGTTCGCGGGCTACGCCGGCGAGACGCCACTGGCGCGTGTGCGACGGTTGCGGCTGGCGCGCGCGAAGCAGCAGCTGGAACAGGGCGGCGTGAACTCCGTGCTTACGCTCGCGCTGGACTGCGGCTACGACTCGCATGAAGGCTTCACGCGGGCATTCAAGCAGCAGTTCGGCCTGTCGCCTTCCTGCGTGCCTGTGCGGCCGGCCACGGGCCTGTCGTTCACTGTGAGCCGCTTGCCGGCGCACGAGATCCAGTACCTCGACTTCCAGGGACGCATGGACGAAGCTTGGCTCAGCTTCGACGAGCTGCGCGCCCGCGCGCTGGCCCAGGGCATCGCGCGCGAGCGCCGCAAGGGCTGGGCGGTGCACCTGGAGGGCGATGCGCACACCTGGGCCGCGCCGCACGCTGCGGTGTTGAGAGCGGCCTTGCTGTCGGCCCCGCTGGGCATGCAGGTTCCCGGGCTGCAGCGAGGGCGGCTGCCCGGTGGCACCTATGCGGTGTTCGAACTGCAAGGCAGCCACGACGCGCCGTCGCGCGAGCAGATCGATGGCGCGCTTGCGATGCAAGGCGAATGGCGCGTGGTCGACGGCCCGGTGCTGCGCCGCTTCGACAACCCGATGTACCTGCCGGCCGACCACGAGCGGCGGGCAGCGTTCCACGTGCCGGTCGTGCGGCGCTGACTCTGCTTCAAAGAACCTGCTTCAAAAACCGCAATCGCGGTCAAGACGTCTCCCGAGTCCCTGTCTAAGCTCGCGCCGGCTTTGACAACACCTGCCGGGCAACGCACCGGCACGACTGGAGACAAGATGAACACCACCTCCCGGCTGGCGGCCGCGCTGGCCGCTGCTTTGCTTTGGGGTTGCGGCGGCGGCGATGACCCGGCAGCACCCACCCCTTCCACCGACACCCGCACCCGCCTCGTCGGCGTGGCCGCCACCGGCGCACCGCTGGCGGGCGCGACCATCAAGGTCTGCGACGCGCTGGGGGCCAGCGTGAGCACCACGGCCGCGGCCGACGGCAGCTACACCGCCGATGTGTCGGCGCTGAAGGCGCCGCTGCTGGTAGCGGCCACCACCGGCGCATTTCTCAGCATCAACGGAGTGCCGCAGCCCGCCAACGGCACCGTGGCCTACGCGGCCCTGCTGCCAGCAGTGGCGGCCAGCGCGGCCAACACCGCCAACGTCAACCCGCTCAGCGACAAGATCGCCTCCGACGTGGCGCAGAGCGACCTCGCACTGAAGGGCTCGGTGCAGCTCATCAACGCCTGCAACACCGCGGGCGTGACGCCGGCCCGCATTGCCCAGCAGACCGCGGAACTGCGTGGCCTGGTGCTCGCGGCGCTGACAGCCGAAGGCGTGGCCGATGCCGCCAGCTTCGACCCGGTGAGCACGCCCATGGCGGCGAACCACCAAGGCATCGACGCCGTGCTCGACCGGGTGCGCCACAACCGCGACGGCTTCGGCAGCGGCACCGACGACCAGCTTCGCGGCAGCAAGCTCTACGACCTGGAGATGCGCGAGATCTCCACCAGCAACGTGGCGCTCGATCCGGCGCTCAAGCCGTGGTCAACCGCGACCACGCGCATCTTCGTCGTCGGCGACTCCACCGCCAGCAACTACACCCAGCAAGTGGCGCCGCGCATGGGCTGGGGCCAGGTGTTCGGCCGCCTGCTGAAGCCCGACGCGACGGCGCGCGTGGTGAACCTCGCGCAATCGGGCCGCAGCTCGCGCAGCTTCATCACCGAAGGCTGGTTCCAGCTGCTGGCCGACAACCTCCAGGCCGGCGACTACTTGCTGATCCAGTGGGGCCACAACGACGAGAAGTGCGACACCACCGGCTCGCTCGACTGGGTGAACCGCTGCACCTACGCGAATGATGCGAGCGGCGCAGTCCAGCTACCCAAGACGCTGGACAAGCTGACCGCCGGCACGGTGGCAGAGGACCTGTCGTTCCAGCGCTCGCTGGAGAAATACGTGGCGCTGGCCAAGGCCAAGGGCGCAACGCCGGTGCTCATCACCCCGGTGACCCGCATCAACCAGGACAAGGCCGTCACCGCCTACGTCGAAGGCCTGTTCCCCCTCACCAAGAGCACGCACATCACGACCAAGGGCGATGCGCCGGGCAATTACACGCAAACCGTGATCGACACGGCGAAGGCCAACGACGTGGCGCTGGTCGATGCCGATGCGATGAGCATCGCGTTCTACAACAGCATCGGCGTGGGAACGGGCGGGGCCAATGCCACCGGTGGCTGGCGCGACTACTACCTGGCGGTGAGCGACGCCACGACGTATCCCTTCTACGCGTCGGCCACCACCACCGGCCACTACCTGAATGCCGACCGCACCCACTCGCAGGAAACGGGGGCGGTGAAGCTGGCCGGCTTCGTGGCCGAGGGCATCAAGGCCGACACGGCACGCTTGGGCGGCCTGACAGCGCTGCTCAAGTAGCGGCTTGCGCTAACTCGCGACAAGGAACCAGCAGCGCACCGGCTGCTGGTAGCGGCGACAGCGTCGCCGCGCAACTGAGCAATCGCGGACGCGCGCGGCCAGGGGTGGCCTGCCTACAGTGGAGGCACCATCACCCCTGAGCCATGCGCAACCAGTCCGAACTCTCGTACCGCCAACGCGTCAACCGCGTCGTCGCCTACGTCCAGGCCCATCTGGGCGAGGACCTCGACGGCAGCGTGCTGGCCGACGTCGCGGCCATGTCGCGCTTTCACTTTCACCGTGTGTTCGCTGCAATGACCGGCATGACGCCGGCCTACTACGTGCTGCGCACGCGGCTCGCCGCCGCGATCGAGGCCTTGCGAAGTACCGCAGCACCGGTGGGCAGCATCGCGCTGGACTACGGCTTCGACGGCGGAGCCTCGTTGGCCAAGGCCCTGCGGCGCGAGTTCGGCGTGTCGCCGAGCGGCGCGCGAGAGGCCTTGCTGGACCCGCGCATCGACCCAGGGCCGGTGGCAATCCCTGCACGCTCTCAAAGGAGAAAGACCTTGCTTCAACCCACGATTCGCGAACTGCCATCCCAGCAACTGCTGTGCGCCACCGAACGCGGCGCCATCAACAACGACATGTCGGCCACGGCGAAGCGCGCGTTTGCGCGCCTGTTCCCTGCGGCCGAGACACTGGGTGTTCTCCCGCGCCAGACCGGCTGCCTGGCGGTGTGCCCGGACGAAGTGAAATCGCCCGACGACCCGGATGCCCGCTTCGTTGCGGCGCTGTCGTTCGATGGGCCGGTGCCAGACCTGGCGGCCACGCCAGGCATCACGTATGAGCGCATCGACGCCGGCAAGTGGGCGGTGTTCCGCCACATCGGGCCATACAACACCTTGTGGCAGACGTGGCGAGCGATCTACCGCGACTGGGTGCCCGCGGCCCGGCCCTCACTGCGGGATGCGGCGCCTTATGAGCTGTATGTGAGCGATGCGTCGGTGGTGCCGCCGGAGGAATTGATCACCGACATTCACGTGCCGGTTGCGTGAGCTCGAGGCTGTTCGGGCCGTCGGTCAGCCCGAACAGCCAAGTCGCCCAACACGCGGTCGATCCAACGCACCAGATCGGAAACCACTTCATCTCGGTTGATCTCGTTCAGCACCTCGTGCCGGGCGCCGTCGTAGATCTTCACCGACACATCGCTCAAGCCAGCCGCGCGAAACCGCTCCACCAACGGATGGAAGTACGCCAGCTTGCGATGCAGCGCATCCTCTCCACCGACGAACAGATAGATCGGCAAGCTGGCGGGGACCACGCGCAGCGCATCGGCCGATGTCGTGCGTGCATACGCCGCATACATCGCCTGCCGCGACCCCACGTGCAGGCGAAAGCCGCACAGCGGGTCGGCGATGTACGCGTCGACCTCGGCCTCGTTGCGGCTCAGCCAGTCGTACGGCGTGCGCCGTGCCACGGCCGGCGCAGCGCTCGCGCCCTTGAGCTTCCAGGCTGAGCTGCTGCCCGCCTCGGCGAGGTCCAGCGCCATGGTGCCCGACAGGGCCGCGGCGCACACGCGGTGCGCATGGTCGAGCAGGTAGATCGTCGCGGCGAACGAGCCCATGCTGTGGCCGAGCAGGATCAGCGGCGCACCGGGGTATCGGACGTTGGCGAAGTCGCTCACGGCAACCATGTCGTCGACAAGACCCGTGAACCCGCGCGGCCCGAGATCGCCCTTGGACCCGCAGCGCGCGGCCTCTTCGCCGTGGCCGCGGTGCTCGTTGGCCACGACCGCGCACCCGGCCTGCACCAGTGCCTCGGCCAGCGGGCGATAACGCCTCGCGTGCTCGCCCATGCCGTGCGCGATCTGCACCACGGCACGAGGCGACAACGCGTCGTCCCAAGTGAACACCTCGACCGGGTAGCCGTCGCCGGCAGCAAGTGGATGGCGTGTTTCGACCGCAGGCATGCAGCAGCTCAATGCAGGTGCGACACAGCCCAGAGCCAGGCCGGCGCGGTCAGCGCAAATGCAAACGTCGACAGCGCGATCGCCGCGGTGGTCTCGGCCTCCTGCGCTTCATAGCGCTGCGCAAAGATCAGCGCGTTGTTGCCGGTCGGCAGCGCCGCCGCCATCACCACCACCGACAGCGGCAACCCGCTGAGGCCGAAGCCCCAATGGCCAACCGCCAGCACCACAGCCGGCAAGAGAAGCAGCTTGAGCAGCGTGAGCATCACCGCACCCTGCGCCGCGCCTTTGAGGCCGTACTGCGCGAGCGACACGCCGATCAGCACCAGGCACAGCGGCACCACCGCCTGGCCGAGCGAGACCAGCACCTCGTCGAGCACCGGTGGCATCGGCACCGAAAGCGCGTTCCACACCAGGCCCACGAGAATGGGCAGCACGACGGGGTGGATGACGGTCTTGCGCGCGGTGTCGACGAGCATGCGGCCGATGTGTGCATCGGCCACGCCCTGCCGCGCGCGTTCGCGCGCGAGGTCGACCTCCACCACCGCCGTGAGCACGGTCAGCAGCACCAGCGCATGCAGGCTGACGATGGTCACGTGGATCGCGAGGCCGGCTTCGCCGAACATCGCCACCACCATCGGAATGCCGAGCTGCACCGTGTTGCCGAACGTGGCCGTGAGGGCGCGGGCGCTGGGCCCTGCGGTGGGCAGATCGTGCTGCCGGCGCTGCCAGAGGTAGACGCCGAGCATCAGCGCCATCACCGGCACGAAGAACGCGGCCAGCGTGCCCCAGGGCATGGTGGCGAAGTCGAGCCGCGAGGTGGTGCGGAACAGCAGTGCCGGCACGAAGATGTAGAACGCCACGTAGCTGAGCACGCGCGCCGGGTCGTTGGGGCCCAGCAGGCGCATGCGCCCCACCACATAGCCGATCGCCACCACCAGCAAGATGGCGACAAGCTTGAGCAGGATCAGCGAAAACATCGGTCGGTGCGGCGGCCTGCTACCCGCCGCAGGCGGGCCGAATCAGAAGTAGTAGTTGAAGTAGACGCCGCCGTGGCTGCCGTCGAGTTGCGGCGCATCCGGATAGTCCTTGGCCTTGAACTTCTCCGACACATAGCGAACCTTGATGCCCCACGACTGGACCGGGAAGAACTCGGCTTCGACCACGCTGCCCCAGGTCGGCTTGAAGCTGACGTTGTCGATGAAGTTGTGCGCAGCCCCGGTCGCGCGGATCTTGGCGTTGTTGGTGTAACGCGCGCCGCCGCCGAAGCGCAGCCAGTTGTTCACCCTGAAGTGGCCCAGCAGGTCCAGCGGATAGCGCTCGAACCGCACGCTGCCGTTCGAGGCATTGGCCCGGTCGAAGTGGTAGCCGATCAAGGCTTGTGCCGACACCAGGTCGGTGAACTGCAGCTCGATGCCGCCGTTGAGGGCGAACAGGCCGCCGGCATGCACCTTGGCATCGCTCACATCGTCATCGACGTAGTCGATGGTGGCGATGGTGTCGCCACCAAAAGTCAAGCCGCCGCCCACCACGCCACGCACCTTCACGCCCTGTGCAAAGGCTCCGGTCGTGGCAACCAGCAGCGCCACGGCCAACAACATTCTCTTCTTCATGCCATCACTCCCCGTTGTGTTGATTCAAGCCCTCCCTTGGGCTCGGGGCAAATTGTGCCAAAGCACGGCGCAACTTCAGGCGGCCTTCTTCGACGCCGCCTTCTTGACCGCGGCATTTTTGGCAGATGGCTTGGGTGCTGCCTTCTTCGCCTCGGCCGCCTCGGCCGTCTTGGCCGCCGCTGCCTTGGCTGCGCCCGCCTTGGCTGGAGGTGCCTTGGCAGCGCGCGGCTGAAACTCGAAGCTCACCTTGCCTTCCTTCTTGTCGAAGGCGAGGAAGGCCTTGAACTTGCGCCGCGTCTTGTTGGAGACGAAGTTTTCCAACAGATCGGTCTTGCCGGTGGCCAGCAGCTTGGTCATCTGCTCGCGCGCCACCGGCTGCTGCAGGATGATCTTGCCGCTCTTGAAGTCGCAGGTGACATTGGCACCGACGGCGTGCTCACACACATAGCTGCTGCCGCGCTCAAACACACGGCCCTGGTCCTTCGGGCAGGGGCCAAGGCTTTCCTGGCCCGAGAAGTCGATCGGCTCGCCGGACTCGCCTTCCTTCTTGGCGTCTTCGCCGAAGTCGAACTCGAGCTTCCAGTTCTTGATCTCGTCGTCGAATACCAGCTTGAGCTCGGCAGTGAAGGGCCAGCCCGCCTTGGAGCGGAAGCCTTCGAGCGGGCCGATCTTCTTATTGGCGAGAAACTCTTCCACCTCGTTCAGCTCGAAGCTGCGGCCGCCGGGAATCTTGCCGATCGAGAAACCGCATTCGCCGCCCTCGCCCTTCGGACCCGTGCAGGTGAAGCGGCGATAGTTTTCCTTCACGACGCCGCCGCAATTGGGGCACGGCGTCTTGAGCGTCGCGTAGTCGCCGGGGATGGTGTCGCGGTCGTATTCCTTCGCCTTGGCGACGATGCGCTGCGTCATCGCAGCGATCTCGGCCATGAAGGCCTCGCGGCTCAGCAGGCCCTTCTCCATCTCGGACAGCTGGTACTCCCAGTTGCCGGTGAGCTCGGGCTTGGTGAGGTCTTCGACGCCCAGGCCGCGTAGCAATGTGGTCAGCTGAAAGGCCTTGGCCGTGGGCACCAGCTCGCGGCCGTCACGGAAGATGTACTTCTCCATGATCAGCCCTTCGATGATGGCCGCGCGGGTGGCCGGGGTGCCGAGGCCCTTTTCCTGCATGGCCTCGCGCATGTCTTCGTCTTCCACCAGCTTGCCGGCGCCTTCCATCGCGCTCAGCAGCGTGGCTTCGGTGTAGCGCGCCGGCGGCTTGGTCTTGAGCGGGTTGACATCGACGCTCTCGGTGCGCACCTTCTCGCCTGCTTCCACCGCCACCAGGTTGGCATCGTCTTCCTGCGCTTCGCGGCCGTAGACCGCGAGCCAGCCGGGCTTGACCATCACCTTGCCGTTGGTCTGGAAGCTGTGGCCGGCGGCCACGCTGATGCGCGTAGTGACCTGGAACTCGGCCGGCGGGAAGAACACCGCCAGGAAGCGCTTGACCACCATGTCGTAGAGCTTGGCCTCGATCTCGGTCAGGCTCTTGGGTGCGATGAGCGTCGGGATGATCGCGAAGTGGTCCGACACCTTGGCGTTGTCGAAGATGCGCTTGTTGGGCTTGACGTAGCCTTCCTTGATCGCCTTCTTTGCGTGCGGCACCAGCGCGCGCAACGGGCCGGGCAGGTCTTCGCTCGCGATCATCTCCATCGTGTTCTTCACGACGGCCACATAGTCTTCGGGCAGGTGCTTGCTGTCGGTCCGCGGGTAGGTCAGCACCTTGTGCTTCTCGTACAGCGCCTGCGCGATCGAGAGCGTGGTCTTGGCGCTGAAGCCGAAGCGCGAGTTGGCTTCGCGCTGCAAGGTGGTCAGGTCGTACAGGCCGGGCGAGCTCTGCGTGCTGGGCTTGGACTCTTCGGTCACCGTGGCCGGCTGGCCACGGGCCGCGTCGGCGATGGCCTTGGCGTCCTTCTCGTTCCACAGGCGATCGGCACGCAGCTCAACGTCGTCGGCGTTCTTCTTCCACTTCGGGTCGAACCACTTGCCTTCGTACTCGCCGGCTTGTGCAGCAAAGGTGGCCTTGATTTCCCAGTAGTCGCGCGAGACGTGCTTGCGGATCTTCTCTTCGCGCTCGACCACGATCGACAGCGTGGGCGTCTGCACACGGCCCACGGTGGTGAGGAAGAAGCCGCCGTCGCGCGAGTTGAAGGCCGTCATGGCCCGCGTGCCGTTGATGCCGACCAGCCAGTCGGCCTCGGAGCGGCTGCGCGCCGCGTCGGCCAGCGGCAGCATCTGCTTATCGCTGCGCAGGTGATCGAAGCCATCACGGATGGCGGCCGGCGTCATGCTCTGCAGCCACAGCCGCTTGACCGGGTGCTTGCTCTTGCTGTGCTGCTGGATCAGGCGAAAGATCAGCTCGCCTTCGCGGCCCGCGTCGCAGGCGTTGATGAGTTCGGTCACGTCCTTGCGCTTGACGAGCTTCACGATGGCGGCGAGCCGGCTCTTGCTCTTGTCGATCGGGTTGAGATCGAAGTGCGGCGGGATCACCGGCAGGTTGGCGAAGCTCCACTTGCCACGCTTGACGTCGAACTCCTCCGGCGCCTTGATCTCCAGCAGGTGACCCACGGCCGACGTGACGATGTGGTGTTCGCCTTCGAAGTATTCGTCGTGCTTCTCGAACTTGCCCGCCGTGGGCGTCAGTGCACGCACGATGTCTTGGGCGACGGAGGGCTTCTCCGCAATGATCAAAGCTTTGCTCATGGTTCTTTCTGTGTTGCAGGCGCCAGACCATCGGCGCCCGCTCTATCTACAATCCAGTCTTCTCGCGCGTATACGCGTACGCACACATGTGCGGGCACACGCACACACACGCGCACCCATGAATTCAATGTACCCAAACAATTCGATGACGCAAGCCCGCAGCGCCAAGACCCGCCATTCAACCACCTCCACCGCGGTACCGGCACCTGAGGCCAAGACGAGCGGCCGCCGGATCCAGGTGCGCCGCAGCGGCGTCCACGGCAAGGGGGTGTTCGCACTGGCTCCCATCGCCAAGGGCGAGACCATCATCGAATACAAGGGCGAAGTCATCTCGTGGCCCGAGGCGCTGCGCCGTCACCCGCACGATCCGACGGACCCGAACCATACCTTCTACTTCGAACTCGAAAGCGGTGACGCCATCGACGCGAAGTATGGTGGCAACGCTGCCCGCTGGATCAACCATGCCTGCAAGCCCAACTGCGAAGCCGATGAAACGAATGGCCGCGTTTTCATCAAGGCTTTGCGCGCGCTGAAGCCGGGCGAAGAGCTGTTCTACGACTACGGCCTGAGCATCGACGCGCCCTACACGGCCAAGCTGAAGAAAGAATACGAATGCCGCTGCGGGGCGAAGAACTGCCGCGGCACCATGCTTGCGCCGAAGAAGAGATAGCCACCGATGCCCATGAACGAACCGCTGCAGTGGGGTGCCGAGGCGCTGTGGGAGCAGCTGGAGCCGCTGCTGCCGGGCCTGAGCGTCGAGGTGGTCGCGCGCAGCGTTTCCACCAACACCGCGCTGCTCGAGCGGGCTCGGGTGCGTGTGGAGCCGGCCACCGACGAGCTGGTGCAGGTGCGGCACAGCATCGAGAGCGCCGCCTTCGGCCGCCGCGCCGCCGACGTGCAGCCCTGCCTGCTGGTCGCCGAGCAGCAGACCGGTGGGCGCGGCCGCTTGGGCCGGGTGTGGCAGTCCGCCGCGGGTGCATCGCTCACCTTCTCGCTCTCGCTGCCGATGAACCCGGCCGACTGGTCCGGCCTGTCGCTGGCGGTGGGCGTGGCACTCGCCGATGCGCTCGACCCGAACCCCGCGCCTGGCGCGCCGTACATCGGCCTCAAGTGGCCCAATGACCTGTGGCTGATGGACACGCCGCCCGGAGACGTGGACACCGACGTGCCGGCGCGCCGCAAGCTGGGTGGCATCCTGATCGAAACGGTGATGGCCGGCTCGACCCGGCTGGCCGTGGTCGGCGTGGGGCTCAACGTGCTGCCCGTGCAGCCAAGCGACGACCTGCCCAGCGGCTACGCCTGCCTGCAAGAACTCGGCAGCACGACCACGGCACCGGCCGCACTCGCCCGCGTGGCCGAGCCGCTGGTGAAGGCCCTGCTCGAATTCGATGCCCACGGCTTCGCGCCGTTTGCTGAGCGCTTTGCTACACGCGACCTGCTGCGCGGCCGCGCGATCACCACCACGCAAACCAACCTGCCGGGTGGCGTGGCGCGCGGTGTCTCGACCACCGGCACACTGCTTGTCCAGACCAACGAAGGCCTGCGTGAAGTGAGCAGCGGCGAAGTGAGCGTGCGGCTCAAGGGCAGCGCCACCTCGGCTGAAGAAGGCCCACCATCATGTTGAGGTTGTTCGTGCTGGTGCTGGTGTTAGCCAACATCGGCTTCTACGCATGGACACAAGGCATGCTCGACGGCGTGGTCGGCGCGCGCCCTACCGGTGACCGCGAGCCCGAGCGCATGGCCAAGCAGGTGAACCCCGACGCCGTGCGGGTGTTGCCGCCCGTCAGTGCCGTCGCTGTCACGGAAGCGGCTCCCGCCTGCCTCGAGGCCGGGCCTTACACGCCAGCGCAGATCGCGGCCGCCGAGGGCGTGCTGCAAACCGTGCTGCCGGCCGGCAGCTGGACCACGCTCAAGACCGAGACACCGCCGGTGTGGATCGTCTACATGGGCAAGTACCCGAACCGCGAAGCGCTGCAGAAGAAGGCCGACGAACTGAAGCGCCTGAAGATCAGTTTCGAGGAAGTGCGCAGCCCGCCCGAACTCGAAGATGGCCTGGCACTGGGCCGCTACGAGAGCCGCCCGGCCGCCGAGAAGGCCTTGAACGACGTCGCCCAACGGGGCGTGCGCACCGCACGGGTGGCGACGCTGTTGCCGGCCGCCGTGTCGCACAGTCTGCGTGTGGAGCACGCCGATGCCAGCCTGCAGGCCCGACTGGCGGGCCTGCGCGCCGAAGCGCTACTGGGCAAACCCTTCGCGGCCTGCGCGAGCAAGTCGTGACAGCCCGGCCAGGGCCAGCACGCCCAGGCCCAGGCCGACCAGCCAGATCCAGCTGAGCGCCCCGCCACCGCTGTCGCCACCACCGCCGCCGCTCTGGAGCGTCGGGGCAGCCGCATAACGGACAGCGCCTTCGGCATCCAGGATGCCGGCACCGCAGGTGCTGGTGGTGCACTTGCAAGCTCCGCTGTTGGTCGACGAGCAGACGGCGAGGTTCGAGGTCACATGCGGCCTCGCAGTTGAGCGCAGGCCGGCGATGACCTGCGGCACCGTCAAGTTCGGGTTCGCGCTGAGCATCAGGCTGATGACGCCTGAGACGATGGGTGTGGAGAAGCTGGTGCCGACGCGGTTGAAATAGTCTTCGACATCGGGCGACTCGGCACCGGTGTTGTACAGAGTCAGTATCCCGTCGTCGACAGCGCTGTCGCCGCCCAGTGTCGACACCGTGACGCCCGCGCCGAAGTTGGAATAAGAGGCCTTGAGGCCATCGCGTGCCAAAGCGGCCACCGCCACCACTCCCGAACAGCTGGCTGGACGCGACAGACCACTCGCTTCATTGCCAGCCGCTGCCACGACCACGGCGCCGACGCCGGCCAGCTCGTTGATGGCGGATTGGTACAGGTTGCCGCATGCGGCGCTGCCGCCGAAGCTGATGTTGATGATGCGTGCGGGGTTGGCGTTGTCAGGGACGCCGTCCACGTGCAGCCCTGCGGCCCATCGCATGCCATCGACGATGTCTTCGAGGGTCGCGCCGCACTTGCCGGCCACGCGCACCGGCAGCACACGTCCGTTCCAGTTCACCCCGGCTATGCCGGTGGTGTTGTTGGTCACTGCAGCAATGATCCCGCTGACCGAGGTGCCGTGCCATGAACTGGTCGTCTCACATTGGTAGAACTCGCTGTTCGGATCGTTCGCTTGGGCGGCAGGCACCCAGTCCCCTGGGTCGGACGGGTCGGTGTCGCGACCGTTGCCGTCGTTGGAGTACGTGACGTCGGACACGAAGTCGTAGCCCAGCAGATAGTGCGCATTCATGTCGGAGTGGTTGGTCGTGCCGGTATCCAGCACCGCCACGACCGCTGACGGCCGCCCGGTCTCGACGTTCCACGCGCCTTCGAGGCCCGGCGCACCCCAACTCTCCACCCAGTTGCCAGCTGTCTCTCCAGGAGGGCGCATCCACCACTGTCCTGTGTCATTTTGAGCAACGTATCGGTAGTACTGGTCGTTGGGAACCGCCAGCAGGTGCTCGCGCTCGTTCAACTCGACCCACTCGACATCGGGCTGGCTGCGCAGGCGCTCCGCCAGCGCCTGAGCCTCGGCCACCGGAAGGCGCCGTCCGAGGTCCAGGTGCAATGCATCGCGGCCGACGGGCCGGGTGCGGGCCTCGCTCATGCGTGCGCTCGCCAGGATGCGTCGCACGCGGCCGGTCTCGGCCTCACGCAAACTGCCCGCACTCAAGGCAGACATGCGCTCATGCGATGGCGCGTCTTTCATCTTGACGATCAGGCCGCTGACCGGCGGCGCCTGCCGCACCGGCGATTGCGCCGAAGCCATGCCGGTCATGCCCAGTGCAAGGCACAGGCCGATCAGGAAACGGGGCGCAGCGAAACAACGAACGCGAAAGACACCAGCCATGCGTTGGACCCTTTTGAGAAAGCGCCTATCTTGCGCCAGGGCACAAGACCCCACCAAGCGCCTGCCCGGGTGGCAAACGCGCTGGGCTAGATTTTCTGCAGGCGCAGGCGCCGATTGCGCTCGGCCAACACGACGATGGCCAGCGTCAGGCCAAGCAGCCAATGCAGCCCCAATGCGCCGCCGCCACTGCTCTGGCCCTGCGGCAGGGTCGTCGTCGGTGTGGTGGGTGTCGTGCCGCCACCGGAGGACGAAGCCCCGCCCACGGCAATCGACACGTCACGCGTGGTCACGCTGTTCAGGTCATCGGTCAAAGACAGGCGAACCACCACCGTGCCCTGCGCGCTGCCCGACAGCGTGGCGGTGGCCGCGTTGGCCGCACTGGTGACCGTCGCATTCGTGCCACCGCTGACGATGCTCCAGTCGTAGGCCAGCACACTGCGCCCGCTCGGCAGCACACTGCGCGACGAGTCGAGCGTGAACGAGCCGCCGACGGTCGCGGTGCTGGTGTCGAACGAAATCACGGGAATGATCTGGCCGGCGGTGGCCACAGCAGCAACCGCCGCACTGGCGTCGAGGAAGCCGGCGCCACAGGTGGCGGTGGTGCAGGCGCATTCGTCCTGCTCCGTGCTGGTCGGCGCCTGGCAGCTCGCCACACCGGTGGACGACACGCTGGGAAACGCCCGCGCCGAACTCTTCAGGTAGGTGAGCACCTCTGCTGGGGTGAGAGACGGCTTGGCCGAGAACATCAACGCTGCCGTGCCGGCCACCATGGGCGCGGAGAAGCTGGTGCCGAGAGACGGGTTGGTGGCATCGCTGTAGGTGCTGCTCGCAGGCCCTGTGGTGCCGCTGTTGGTCGTGGTCAGCAGCGCGTACTGGCACGGGCCCGAGGTCACCACGCAGTTGCCGGCCGGCGCGCTGATGGCGACCTGCGGGCCCAGGCTCGAGTAGCCGACCTTGGTACCAGCGTGCCGCACACCGGCCACCGCAATGGCACCCGCGCATGCGGCGGGCATGTTGACGGCCAGGCCGTCGTTGCCCGCGGACGCCACGACAACGGCGCCTGCGTCGTTCACGGCCTTGATGGTGTCGACATAACTTTGCGGGCAGCCGCTGGAAGAGGGAGCAGACCCGAGGCTCAGATTGAGCACCTTGGCAGGGTGCGCGTTCGCAGGAACGCCACTCACAGGTTGCCCCACGGCCCACAGCATCGCGGCCATGATGTCGGAGTCAAAGCCGCCGCATTTGCCCAGTACGCGCAGCGGAAGAATCATCACGTCGCCGCCCACGCCCGCCATGCCGATGCCGTTGTTGGCCGCCGCGCCGATCAGGCCGGCTGTCTGCGTGCCATGCCAGCTGCTGTCTTCGGCGGTGCAGTCGGCAAAGTCGCCGCCAGCGCTGACGTCTGCGCTGGTGATCCAGTCGCCCGGATCGGCGGCGTTGCTGTCGCGCGCGTCCCCATCGTTGGAAATGGTGGCATCGCTGACGAAGTCGTAGCCAGGGTAGAGCTTCATGGCCAGGTCCGGGTGTTCGAAGCGCACGCCGGTGTCGAGCACCGCGACCACGACGCCCGCGCCGGTCGCCTGCGTCCACGCGCCTTCGGCGTTGATGGCCGACAGGACGGTCGATGTCGGCGCACGCAGATACCACTGCCCAACGGCCGGTGTCGAAACCGACTGGCCCGCCGCGTAACGCGGATCGTTGGGTGCAGCCGCCGCGTGGCGCCGCTCATCGACCACGGCATATTCCACGTCAGTCTCTTTCGCGAGCCGCGCCGCGAGTTGTGCCGAACTCAAGCCAGCGGCACGAACGACCTGCAGGCGCGAATTGATCACCCGACCATCCGTCAAGGCCAGGCCGGTGCGCTGCGACAAGGCTTGCGCATGATGCGTGGCCGCCTGTGTGCTGCTCGCCGCCGACATGGCTTGCGCGTTCGTCGAAGTCTTGAACTTGACGATCACCCGCGCCGCGTCGGCCGCCGATGCGGAGGCTGCCGACAAGGCCAGAACGAGCGAGGCCAGCAGGGGCAAAGGCAGCGACCGGATTGATTTCATGGCGAACAACCTTTCAGCGCACGGCCGAAGCAGAAGGAGATGGAGAAATGGGCCGAGGGATCGTGCGGCGTGCATCGACGCGCGCCTGCGTGAATACATCGCGCGCATCGATCAGGCGCTGCAGCCCCGCATTGCAGGTGGCTTCGTCCGGGCAGATGAGCGTCATCGCGAACAACTGCGTCGTCGAGGCACCGGCATCACGCACCGCCAGGCCGGCGATCAGCGAGACGCGGGCGGCCACGTCGGCCACATTCGTCCACTCGGCTTGCGTTTCGACCTGCACACGAAGGCCCGGCGCTAGGGCTTGGCGGGTCTGCGTTTGTGCGCACGCTGCCACGGCCAGCGTCATGAAGACAACAGCAGCAAAGCGTGGGGCAGAACGGGCAAACATGGCATGAGTGTGAGGGCTGTTGCGTTGCTGGCATGTTGCTGCCATACGCCTGGATACACCCTGCGATGACACATTACAGACACACGCTCATGCATGCACATGAACAACGCCCTCAGAAACGAAAAGTGCCGCAGGAGCGGCACTTTGTCACGAGCAGAACAACGGGCGTCAGAGACCCGCGATGCGCTTACTTGGCGATCACGCGAACCATCTCGAGCACCTTGTTCGAATAGCCCCACTCGTTGTCGTACCAGGACACGAGCTTGACGAAGGTGCTGTCGAGCGCCATGCCGGCGTCGGCGTCGAAGATCGACGTGCGGGCATCGCCACGGAAGTCCGTTGCGACGACCTTGTCTTCGGTGTAGCCCAGCACGCCCTTCAGCGCGCCTTCAGACTGCGCCTTGAACTCGGCACAGATTTCCTTGTAGCTGGCTTCCTTGATCAGCTCGACGGTCAGGTCGACCACCGACACATCGGAGGTCGGCACGCGGAACGACATGCCGGTCAGCTTCTTGTTCAGCTCAGGGATCACCACGCCCACGGCCTTGGCAGCGCCGGTGCTCGACGGAATGATGTTCTCGAGGATGCCGCGGCCGCCGCGCCAGTCCTTGTTGCTCGGGCCGTCGACGGTCTTCTGCGTGGCCGTGGCCGCGTGCACCGTGGTCATCAGGCCGCGCTTGATGCCCCACTTGTCGTTCAGCACCTTGGCCAGCGGAGCCAGGCAGTTGGTCGTGCACGAGGCGTTCGAGATGATGGCCTCACCCTTGTACGACTTGTCGTTGACGCCGAAGACGAACATTGGTGTGTCGTCTTTCGACGGACCCGTCATCACGACTTTCTTGGCGCCCGCGTCGATGTGCTTCTGAGCCGTTTCCTTGGTCAGGAAGATGCCGGTACCTTCGACCACGATGTCAGCCCCGACCTCGTTCCACTTCAGCGTAGCCGGGTCGCGCTCGGCGGTCAGGCGGATCTTCTTGCCGTTGACGATGAGCGTGTTGCCATCGACCGACACATCACCTTCGAAGCGGCCGTGCACCGAGTCGTACTGCAGCATGTACGCCAGGTAGTCAGGCTCGAGCAGGTCGTTGATGCCGACGATCTCGATGTCCTTGAAGTTCTGAACCGCTGCACGGAACACCATGCGCCCGATGCGGCCGAAGCCGTTGATGCCGATCTTGATGGTCATGTTCGTTTCTCCAGTTGACAGAAAAGATTCAGGTGAGATCCAGCGAACCACAAGGCACAGAGATCCTTGTGTGGCCGCCCAGAACGTGTTTGAGTTGATCTGGCTTCAAGGCCAGAGGAACCGTCTTGAGCCATTTTAGGAAGGGCTCGCGGCGAGGATCACGCTCCCCGACCGCCCCCACGATGTTCTCGTCGTAGGGTTGCCAAAGCTCGAGAAGTACATCGAACGGGCAACCCATCGAAGAGAGATCGAAGCGAACCTTGCCGGAAGGCGCCTCCACGGCCTTGGGTTCGATGGCCCCCACGAATTGCTGCAGTGTCAGGTCTTTGAGGTTGAACCTCCTGTTGCCTTCGATCCGGAAATGAAACGGGATGCGCGCCGTCACGGACTGACCCGCAGGCAAGCAAGAGAGCCGCACGCCCTGCAGGTACTGGATAACCTCGTTCGCCAACGCAGGACTGCCGGAGTCGAAGAGGATCCGAACCTGCGGCGGCTGCGCGGACGAGTTGAATGTCATGCTGGCCAGCACCACACCCTCAACGTCTTTCCTGATCAGGTAGTCGGGATATGCCGGCCATCGACGCCATGGAAACGGCTCACCATCCAGCATGGCGCACCCACGAAAAGATTCCGTTTGGCGCTCCACTCCGCTCCAACTGACAGGCCGACTGTCTGTGGGTCTGAAATCAAACTCTTGCCTCGCAACGACAGGAGCCTGCCCCGGCTTCATGCAAGGCAGTCGGTATTCGCTTGCACGCCGTCTGGCAAGGGTAGCGAAATCATCATCGCCCGTATTGGCTATCACTTCGACCTCGGGTTCAAGGTCGCCGCCCTTGAAGGTGATCTGCAGCCTGATCAACGCGCCTTGTTTGCGTTCAAGCAAGCTTTTCGGATAAGAGATCGGTTTTGCCTCCGAACTCGCCGGGGTCAGGCACGAGAGAGTCGAGTCATTGCTTTGGAACGTTAGATTCTGAGCACGCGCCTCTAGGGACACTAGCCCCAGGAAAACCGATACAGCGAAGAGTAACCTGACCACGAACGTCACAGTCGGCTCGTTGTTGCCATTCAAACGCACGCTCAGCGCTTGGCCTGCAGCACCGCCTTGACGGTGTCGACGACGTTCTCTGACGTGAACCCAAAGTGCTTGAACAGCACACCGGCCGGGGCTGACTCGCCGTAGGTGTCAATGCCGACCACGGCGGCGCAGCCGTATTTCCACCAGCCGTCGGTCACGCCCATTTCGACGGCGATGCGGGGCAGGCCGGCCGGCAGCACCGACTTCTTGTACTCGGTGCTCTGGCGGTCGAACACGCTGGTCGATGGCATCGAGACCACGCGGACTGCAATGCCTGACACGGCGAGTTGCAGTTGTGCATGCAATGCGAGCTGAACTTCGGAACCGGTGGCGATGATCACGGCCTGGGCTTTCTTCTTCAGGCCCACTTCGCTCGGCTCGGCCAGCACGTAGGCGCCCTTGGAGATGTCTTCGAGGCCGCTCTTGGGCGAATAGGTGAGGTTCTGTCGCGACAGCAGCAGCGCGCTCGGGCGCTGCTTGTTCTCGATCGCGCATGCCCAGGCGACGACGGTCTCGGCCGTGTCGGCAGGACGCCAGACGTCGAGGCCGGGGATCAAGCGCAGCGACGCAGCGTGCTCGATGGACTGGTGCGTGGGCCCGTCTTCACCAAGGCCGATGCTGTCGTGCGTGAAGACGTGGATCACGCGCTGCTTCATCAGCGCGGCCATGCGGATGGC
This sequence comes from Rhizobacter sp. P2_G4, assembly GCF_056403575.1. Classification (NCBI taxonomy): domain Bacteria; kingdom Pseudomonadati; phylum Pseudomonadota; class Betaproteobacteria; order Burkholderiales; family Sphaerotilaceae; genus Rhizobacter; species Rhizobacter sp. P2_G4. Next base: position 94,978 of record NZ_JBFUFG010000001.1, read on the forward strand.
GTTGCGGCTGTAGTCGCTGAAGGTGAGGAAGGTGCCGCCGTAAGGGATGAATCCGCCGTGCAGCGCCACACCGTTCATGATGGCGGCCATGCCGAATTCGCGCACGCCGTAGTTGATGTGGCGGCCGCCGTTGGACTCGCCCTTCTCGTCGAAGCGCAGGGCCGGCGTGCTGCTGGTGTTGGTGAGGTTGGAGCCGGTCAGGTCGGCACTGCCACCGAGCAGCTCGGGCAAGGTCTTGGTGAAGGCCTCGAGCGCGATCTGGCTGGCCTTGCGGCTCGCGACGGTCTCGGCCTTGGTGTGGGCCGCCACGGCAGCGTCGACAGCCGCTTGCGTCCAGCCCTTGGGCAGCTCGCCATCGATGCGGCGAACCAGCTCGACGGCCAGCTCGGGGAAGGCCTTGCCATAGGCCTCGAAGGCGTCGACCCAGCGCGACTCGGCAGCCAGGCCGTTCTGGCGCGCGTCCCAGTTTTCGTAGGCTTCTTCGGGCACGACGAAAGGCTCGTGGCCCCAGCCCAACGCTTCGCGCGTGAGCTTGATCTCGTCGTTGCCCAGTGCTTCGCCGTGCGCCTTGGCGGTGCCGCCGCGGTTGGGCGAGCCCTTGCCGATGGTGGTCTTGCAGCAGATCAGCGTGGGCTTGTCGGACTTCTTGGCCTTGGCGATGGCCTTGTCGACCGCGTCGACGTCGTGGCCGTCGACCTTGGCAATGACATTCCAGCCATAGGCTTCGAAGCGCTTGGGCGTGTCGTCGATGAACCAGGGTGCGACCTTGCCGTCGATCGAGATGCCGTTGTCGTCGTACAGCGCAATCAGCTTGTTCAGGTTCCACGCGCCGGCCAGCGCGGCGGCTTCGTGGCTGATGCCTTCCATCAGGCAACCATCGCCCAGGAACACGTAGGTGTGGTGGTCGACGATGGCGTGACCGTCACGGTTGAATTCCTTGGCGAGCAGCTTTTCTGACAAGGCCATGCCGACGGCGTTGCTGAAGCCCTGGCCGAGCGGGCCGGTGGTGGTCTCGACCCCGGGCGTGATGCCGACCTCGGGGTGGCCCGGCGTCTTGCTGTGCATCTGGCGGAAGTTGCGCAGCTCGCTCATCGGCAGGTCGTAGCCGCTCAGGTGCAGCAGCGCGTAGACGAGCATGGAGCCGTGGCCGTTGCTCAGCACGAAGCGGTCGCGGTCGGCCCAACGCGGGTTGCCGGGGTTGTGCTTGAGGTGGCGACCCCACAGCGCGACTGCGATGTCGGCCATGCCCATCGGGGCGCCGGGGTGGCCGGAATTGGCTTGCTGCACGGCGTCCATCGCCAGGGCACGGATGGCGTTCGCCATCAAGGAAGTGTTGGAAGCGATGGCGGTCATGGGCTCGCGGCTGAATGGGGAAACCCCGCATTTTACGGGCCCTGATAATCCGCCGATGCATGGCCTGCACCTCACCGCCGACTTGAGGGGATGCTCCCTCGAATTGCCCCCGCTCACTGACCCGGCGGCACTGCGCGATCTGTGCCTGCATGCCGTGCGCGAAGCCGCACTGCAGCCGGTGGGCGAGCTGTTCCACACCTTCCCTGCCGCGGGCGGTGTGACGGGTGTGGTGCTGCTGGCCGAATCGCACCTGGCAGTCCACACCTGGCCCGAGCTGCAGGCGGTGACGCTCGACGTCTACGTGTGCAACTTCGGCGCCGACAACACACACAAGGCGCATCGTTTGCTCGATGCATTGCTGGCCGCATTCCAGCCCGCGCAGGTCGAGCGGCACGCCATCGAACGAGGCCGCATCGCATGAAAGCTCTGATCCTCGCCGCAGGCCGTGGCGACCGCATGCGCCCGTTGACCGATCACACACCCAAGCCCTTGCTGGTGGTGCGCGGCAAGCCGCTGATCGTGTGGCACCTCGAAGCGCTGGTGCGGGACGGCGTGCGCGAGGTCGTCATCAACACCGCCTGGCTCGAAGACCGCATCGTCGACGAACTGGGCGATGGCTCGCGTTACGGCGCCTCCATCCGCTATTCGCTCGAAGGCCGCGACCATGGCGGCGCGCTCGAAACCGCCGGCGGCATCGCCAAGGCGCTGCCGCTGCTGGTGGATGCGTCGAGCGACTGCTTCTGGGTCGTCTCGGGCGACGTATTCCTGCCCGGCTTTCGTTTCGACGCCGCTTCGGCACAACGCTTCGCACTTGGCGGCGCGCTCGCCCACCTGTGGCTGGTGGCGAATGCACCACACCACCCGACCGGCGATTTCGGCATCGATGAGCACGGGCTCGCGTCGCGCAGCGCCGAGCCGCGCCTCACCTGGGCCAGCGTGGGATTGTTTCGCGCCGCGATGGTGGCCGACGTGGCGGTGGGCCAGAAGCTGCCGTTGACGCCGCTGCTGCAAGCCGGCGCGGACGCAGGCCGCATCAGCGCCGAACGCTACGACGGGCCGTGGACCGATGTGGGCACCGTCGAGCGGCTGAAAGCGCTCAACACGCCGAGCAGCTGATCGAAGGCGTCAGCGCCGCAGCGCAGGCTGCGAGACCGGTGCGCGCCCCGTGGACGCACGCACCACCAGCCTCGGCAATGAAGTCTCTCGCTGCAGCGGCGCCGAGCTGTCGTCTTGCCGGATCATGTGCATGATCATTTCCACCGCAAGCTCGGCCGACTCCTGCGTGGGCACGGCCACCGTGGTGAGCGCAGGCCGCACCTGGTGAGCAAGCTGGATGTCGGTGATGCCGATGACCGAGAGGTCTGCGGGCACGTCCAGGCCCATGTCGGCGGCGGCCTGCAGCACGCCCAGTGCAGGCAGGTCGTTCGAGACAAACACGGCCGTGAGGTCGGGCGCGCCGGCGAGCAGGGCGTGGGCCGAGCTGCGGCCGGCGTCGATGGTGTCGTGGCCGAAGGAGACATCGGCATCGTCGTGCGCGATGCCGGCACGCTGCAGCGCCTCGGCAAAGCCGCGGTAGCGCCAGATGTGGTTGCCGCTGCGCTCGCTGCCCACCACGGCGCCGATACGCCGATGGCCCAGTTTGATCAGGTGCTCAGCGGCGACCGCGCCGGCGCGGTAGAAGTCGACCGCCACACTGGGCAGCGCGGGTGGCTGGTCGGGCTTCTCCCACATGCACAACACCACCGGCACGCCGCGTGCGCGCAGCGCCACCAGCTCGTCGATCTGCACGAAGTCGGCATTCATCACCAGCACGCCGTGGGCCAGCGAGCCGCCCACTGCGTCGAGGTAAGCGCGCTCCTGCACCGGGTCGTCGTTGGTGTTGCACACCAGCAGAAAGTAGCCCAGCTTGCGCACCGCCTGTTCAACGGCAAGTGCGAACTCGGGGTAGAACGGGTTGGCAATGCTGGAGACGATGAGCGCGATCGTCGGCGGGCGGCCTTCGGCCAGCGCGCGCGCCGTGAGGTTGGGCCGGTACTGCAGCTGCTGCACGATCGCGAGCACACGCTGCCGTGTTTCGGCGCCGACCTTGCCGCGCCCGCGCAGCACGTTGGACACGGTGGCAGCCGTCACGCCGGCCTGGCGGGCGACCTCAGCGAGCGTGGTCATGGCAGCAGCAGGCGGGGCACGTCAAAACACGGTGGGTACTCATTGCCCGGAGCATAGGTCACGCGTCACGGCGTACGGCGGCCCAGGTCAAAGCCGACCTCGACGGTGGCCGCACGCCGCTGCTCCAGCGGCTGGAAGCGCCAGCGCCTCACCGCGGCCAGCGCCACCGGGTCGAGCCGCTTGTCGCTGCTGGAGACGACCTCGGCATGCGCCAGGCGGCCGTCGACGTCCACTTCGATGCGCACGCGCACCTGGCCTTGGCGCATCGTCTGCATCAGGGGCGGGTCCCACAGCGGTTCGACCTGGTCGATGAGCACCAGCTCTTCAGGCGCGCTCGCTTGCTCGCGCGCGAGGTCGAAGCCGAACTCGGCGGTGGCGCTGCGCCCCATGTCCATCGGCTGGAAGCGCCACTGCTTCAACACGGCCAGCGCCACGGCATCGAGCCGTGAACTGGTGCTGGACACGACCTGCGAGCGCGACAGCTGCCCTTCGGCATTGACCTCGAACGACACCACCACGCGGCCTTTGCGCAGCGATTGCATCAGCGCGTCGCCCCACTGCGGGTCGACGCGCTCCAGCGTCACGATCTCCTGCGCTCTGGGCAAGCCTGCGTCGGCCTGCGCGGCAGCCGATGCGGGCGGGTTGCTCGCGACCGGTGGCGCGGCCGCTTCCGCCGCAGATGGCGGTGCTGCCGCTGCAGCACCTTGGCTCGCAGGCGCGTTCGGCTTGGCTGCACTCACCGCGCGCTTCGGGCTTGGGGCCGCGGGCTTGGCTGGTGCGGGAGACACCGGCGCAGCCTTGGCACTGTCGGCCTGCAGCTTGATCCAGCGCATCGGCGATTCGGCAGCGCGCTTGGCACGCTCCATCGCCTCCTGATCGGCCGCAGACACCTGCGCACGCGCGGCCGTGGGAACGCCGAGCAGCAGCGCAAGCCACAGCACGGGGGCGTACGCACGCCCGCGGGCCGAGAAGGCCGATTCCTTGCACACGGCGTGGATCATGGCGATGGCCCTCTCGTCAGTGGCTCAGAACGGGTCCAGCGCCACCGTGAACCGGCCCGAGCCGTCCAGCGCGCCGAAGGTGTAGTTCTGCCAGCCGGGGTAGGCCTGCGGCTCCCAATAGAACACGCCCAGGCCCTTGGAGCCCAGCGCCTTGGTTCGGGTCAGCAGGTCACCCAGCATGCTCTTGGTCGCGGCAGCCTGCTGCCAGTCCATGCCCACCTCGGCCACGACCACCGGCTTGGCGTAGCGCGCCACCATGTCCTTCATGTTGTTGGCGATGCTGATGTTGCGGTTGGCCCAGTTGCTGGCGGTCGGGTAGTGCGACATGCCGATCACGTCCCACTTGGCGCCGCCGTTCTTCACACCGTCGAAGAACCAGCGGAACACCGCGTTGTCATAACCGTTGGCCAAGTGCAGCACCACCAGTGCGCTCGGGTACACCGCCTTCACGGCGTTGTAGCCGCTGTTGATGAGACCCGAGAGCTGGCTGAAGTTGGACGTGCTGCCTTCGGGCCACAGCATGCCGCTGTTGATCTCGTTGCCCACCTGCACCCACTCGACGGTGATGCCGTTGGTCTTCAGGTAATTGAGCACATCGTGCGTGTGGCTGTACACGTCGGTGTTCAGCTGCGACAGGCTGTGGCTGGACCAGGCCGCGGGCTTGGTCTGCTGGCCCGGGTCAGCCCAGCTGTCGCTGTAGTGGAAGTCGATCATGATGCGCTGGCCCTGCGCCTTGGCCCGCTTGGCCTTGTAGAGCGTGTCGGCCGCATCGTTCCAGCCGCCCGACGGGTTGACCCAGACGCGCAGGCGGATTGCGTTGACGTTCAAGTTCTTCAGCAGCACGAACGGGTCCGTCTTGACGCCGCTGCTGTTGTAGAACGAATAGCCGGCAGCCTCTTCCTGGTCGACCCAACTCACGTCGGCACCGTTCGCGAAGTCGGCCGCTTGCACGAGCGGCGTCAGTGCGGCGCAGGCAGCGATCAGGCCACTCGCGGCCCAGCGCAAAAACGATTTCTTGTTCACAGTTTGTCTCCTGTCGTTTTGCCAAGTCTTTCTAATGCCCCGATGGGTTTGGCAGACCACGGGGTTCTCTCCAGATGCGTTGGATGCAGGCCCTCAGTTCACGGCGACCAGAGACCACTGCTGCTGCGGCAAGGCATCGACTGCGGCACGCAGGCGCACCAACGCGCCGTCGGCCACCGAAGCGTCGGTGTCGAGCACCAGGCCACTCGCGCGCTGCACGATGCGGAAGCAGCCCACGCCAGCGTCGACCACATCCCACTGCTGCGCGGCGCTGCCGCTCCCGTTCGCCTGCATGAGCGCGGCGCCCTCGCCGCCCTCGCTGTCGAGCGGCAGGCCGCTGTGCCGCGCGGTCAGGTTGAAGAAGCCCGCGCTGTTGCCCGTCACGGCCCAGCGCTGGCTCGCTGCGCTGCCGATGGTCGTCTGCACGACCTGCGCACCTGCGGTGGCCGACGCCGCCTGCACGTCGAGCGCCATGCCGCTGGCGCGGTTGACGATGCGGTAGCTCAACGCCGGGTCGAGCAGGCCGCCCAGCGCAGCCAGGCCAGGCAGCACCGAACCGTTGTCGGCATACAGCGTCTTCTCGCCCCAGTTGGAGCCCTGCCCCGCGATCGGCAGCCACTCGGGAGCCCAGAACAAGACGCCGCGGCCACGCCCGTTGGGGAGGGTGCGCACATGCGCCACGAGGTCGATCAGAAACTGGCGCTGGCCGGCGGGCGTGACGGGGTACGTGACCCAGGGGCCACTCCAGCTGCCCTCGAAGGGGTAGCCGGTCTCGACCACCATCACACCCTTGTCGTAGCGCGTCGCGGTGTTGGTGAGCACGGTCTTCGCGCCGCTCAGCGGGCCGTGGTACTGCGGGTAGAAGCTCAGGCCGATGAGGTCGTAGGCGATACCTTGCGCGGCCACGTTGTCGAAGAACCACTGCGTGGCTCCCCAGTCGCCGCCGCGGTCGATGTGCAGCATGATCTTCGGCGCAGCGGCCGTGCCGATACCGTCGCCCACACCGGCGATGCCCGCCTTCACCAGCGTGGCATAGGGCCCCCAACCCGTCTTCGAGATCTGCCCCGTGGGCCAGAGCATGCCGTCCGTCGTCTCGTTGCCGATCTGCACGATGGCAGGCATGGCGCCCGCATCGCGCAGCGTAGCGATCACTTGCGCGGTGTAGGCCCGCACCTGCGCGGCCAGCGCACTCAGCGAAAGGCCGGCCCAGGCGGCGGGGATCGCCTGCGCGCCGGGGTCGGCCCAGGTGTCGGAGTAATGGATGTCCAGCAGCCACGCGAAGCCTGCGGCCTGGATGCGCTGCGCCAGCGCCACGGTGTAGGCCAGGTCGTTGACGAAGATGTCGCTGCCGCTCGGGTTCACCCACAGGCGCAGGCGCATCAGCGTGCAGCCGTGGTTGCTGAGGGTCGTGAGCAGGTCTTCGGGCTGGCCGCCTGCGCGGTACACCTGCCGGTGCGTCTCCATCCACGAGAGCAGCGAGATGTCGCCGCCGGTGTGGAAGTCGCTGCTCGGCGTGCCGCCGCTGCGCGGTGCAGGCGACGGTGATGGCGCGGCGCTGCTGCCGCTTCCACCGCCACAGCCGGCGAGTGTCACGCCAGCCACGCCGCCGAGCGCAGCCAGGACGGCACGGCGCCGCCACTGGGGGTTGGTCCAGGCTTCGGAGGGTGCTGAGTGCATTAGGTAATGGCGCTCAGCGCACCGGCTCCGCGGTGATGCGCGTGAAGGTCGCGTCTTCGTAGAATTCGATGTCGTCGAGGTTGCCCCACTGGCCTGCCTGTCCGTCGACGTACAGCCCGAGCGTGCAGCTGCCCTGCGTCACTCGGATTCCGCGCACCGCGTACTGCTTCCAGCGCTTCCAGCCGCTGTTGACCACGGTGGTGGACACCGTGGCGCCGCCGCAGTCGCGCGCAAACAGCTTGACCGTGGGCTCGCCGCCGCTGCCGGCCATCCAACCCTTGAAGGCATAGGTGCCGTTCTTCAGGCCGGTGAATCGCTTGAGCAGCAGCACCTTGAAGGGCTTGTCGAGCCAGTACTTGATCGAGAACGCGCCGCCGTGCGCGTTCTCGGCCTTGTCTTCCACGCCGGAGGCAGTGGCGTCGCCACGCCAGACCCAGCCGTCCAGACTGCCGGTCTCAAAGCCCGGGTTGGCCAGCAGGTTCTTGCCGCCTTCGGGCTGGCCTTGCACGACCGTGGCGGGCACGTCGGCCGCACTCGACACCGCCACGCTGGGGCGGTCGGCGTCGGGCTTCTCGATGTCGCCGGGGATCTCTTCCGCACCCACCGGGCGCAGGAACAGGCGCACCGCCACCAGGCCGTTCTGGCCACCCTTGCCGTCGGTGACGACGTCGGGTGCTTCGGGGTCCATCACCCACTGCCGGCTGGTGCCGACGACGAACTTGTACTGCAGCACGTCGGTCGGCTTCACGCCGCGCAGCACGTAGATCCACAGGCCCTCGGCATTGCGTGTCATAGGCGCCGACGCGACCGACCAATCGTTGAAGTTGCCGGCCACCACTGCGCCGCCTGCGCCGCCGCGGTACTGAAACTCCACCTCGACCTCGGTGCCCACCTGGCGCACCTTGACCTTGGCTTGCGCCAGGCCGGCGAACAGGCTCGCTGCGAACAACAGCGCGATGGCGGCGACGCGCCGCGTTGAGAAAGACGTGGGCATGAAGGCCTCCAGGAAAAGTGTTGTGGGCTTCTGCTTCTCAGCGCGCCGGAGCGCCGTCTTCGCGCAGGAACTCGATGTCGTCGACGTTGCCCCAGTTGCCAGTCACGCCGTCGATGGCCACGCCGACGGTGCAATTGCCGCCGCTGACCTGGATGCCCGAGACCACGTACTGCTTCCACTTCTGCCAGCCGGTGTTGCCCATGGCGGCGGTCTTCGGCGCGCCGTCACCGCAGTCGCGTGCGAACAGCTGGAGCGATTTCTCGCCGCCGCTGCCGGCCGCCCAGGCCTTGAGCGAGTAGCGGCCGTCCTTGATGCCGCTGAACTTGCGCAGCAGCTCCACCTTGAAGGACTCGCCGCGCCAGTAATGCAAAGAGTGCAGCCCGGTGTGCGCGTTGCCGGGGTTGCGTTCGTTGCTCAGCACGCCGGCCTCGCCCACCACCGTCCAGCCCTCGAGCGTGCCCTTCTCGAAGCTCGAGTCATCGATGAGGTTGCGTCGTGGCGTGACGTCGACCTCGGCCACCAGCGTGACCGAACGGCCCACCGCTTCGCCGAACAGCGAGAAGTGCCCGGGCGTGGCGAGCTTGTCGGCCGGAACGTCTTCCCACTGCACGAACACGGGCCGCTGCGCGTCGTCGCTGAAGGGCAGCGTGACCATCTCGGGCGGGGCCCACAGTTCGCCCACGAAGGCGTTGAGCTTCATCGGCTCGCGGGCGAGGATCTGCGGCACGTCTTGCGGCGTGCCGGCTTCGCGCACGCGCTTGAACACCGCGAGCGACGCCAGCGCCTGGCCCTTGGTGTCGAACATGGCCTGGTTGTCCCAGCCGTTGCCCTCGCCGGTGCGCCAGCCGCTGCGCGGCGCGGGAATCCAGTCGGGCTCCCAGTAGAAGACGCCGAGGCCGCGGCCGCCGGGCACCTGGGCGACGGCGTCGATCACGTCGCGCACGAGACTGGTCTGGCCCTGCAGGGTGGCCTTGTAGCCACCACTCTTCTGCATCTCGGCATTGAAGAGGTTGGGCCAGCTGTCGCCATCGGCCGTGGTGTAGGCGTAGGCGGTTTCGAGCACGGCCACTTCTTTGCCGTAGCGCGATGAAATCTCGTCGATGTTGCTGCGCAGGTCGTCGATCGTGCCGTGGTAGTACGGGTAGAACGACAGGCCGATCACGTCGTAGTCCACGCCTTGTTGCGTGAACAGGTCGAACACGCGGCGGTACAGCTTGTTGTCGCCGCCGTTGGCCAGGTGCACGGCCACTTTCACGCGCTCGCTGGTGCCGCGTTTCGGGTCGGCCTCGCGCACGGCGCGAATGCCTTGGCTGATGAGCGCCACGAAGCCGGCGTCGCCGCCGATCTTCTCGCTCGCGCTGGCCTGCCAAGTCTTGCCGTCGGGCCAGAGCATGCCGCCATTGAGTTCATTGCCGACCTGGACCATGTCCGGGAAGGCGTCTGCGTTGCGCAGCGCGGCCAGCACCTGTGCGGTGTAGCGGTGCACCTCCTGCTCGAGCTCGGCGCCCTTGAGCTTGCGCCACGCGGCCGGCTTGTCCTGCTTCTCCGGGTCGGCCCAGAAGTCGCTGTAGTGGATGTCGAGCAGGTACTTCAAGCCCTGTGCCTTGGCGCGCTTGGCCAGGCGAATGGTCGTTTCGAGGTCGTTGTTGCCGCCGCCCTTGGGCTCACCGCGGCGCGACAGCGTGCGGCCGTTCGCGATCACGTCGCTGTCGTTGACCGGCGTGTGCCACAGGCGCAGGCGAATCCAGTTGACGCCGTTCTCGCGCAGGATCTGCAGCGCATCCTTGCGCTCGCCGTTCTGGTCGGAGAACTTGCCGCCGTTGCGCTCGAGCTGGTCGAGCATGGACACGTCGGCGCCCATGATGAAGTCGGCGCGCAAGTCCTTCACGGGCTGCACGGTGACCGCTGCCGGTGCCGCCAGCGCAGCCACCGCCATGCTCCAACCCACGGCGATGGCCGCCACCCTGCTTGCGAAGATCCGCATGACTGTGTTCCTGCGCCGTGTCGGCAAAAAAGGCGGGCGCTGGGCAGCGCCCGCCGAACCCCTGAGAAACGCTCTGCCTATCGAACCATCCGCACCCGGCTTACCACCAGATTTCGGCTTGCACGCCGTAGCGGTTGCCGCTGGTCTTGTCGGTGGGCAGGCCGTTGCCGCCGGCCGCTGCCGCGTCGTTCCATTTCGCACGCGTGTAGAACAGGCGCAGTTCGGGGCGGTCGGAGAAGCCCGTGCCGGTGGCCAGGGTCGGGGCGATCGTGAACTTGGCCAGACGCTGGGTGTCGTTGTCGCCAACCTTCTTGGTCGACACGCCGGCTTCGCCGACCAGCTTGAAGTTGGTCGTGAACGAGTACGCCATGCGCCCACCGACGGTCGTGCCGCGCGTCTTGAACGGCGACGTGGGGTGCACGTTGTCGCTCTCCTGCAGGTGCGCCAGAACCTGGCCGCCGAACGCGCCGACCTGCCAGGTGAAGGTGTCGGCAATGCGGTAGCTCTTGGCCGTGCTGTGGTCTTCCAGCCAGTTGTTGCCAGTCTGGTCAGGCACCCAGTCGTTGCCATCGGTGCCCGGGTTGTTGAAGGCCTTGGCGAAGCCGCCGTTCAGGCCCGACGAACCTTGCGCGTACTGCAGCCAGATCGTGTTGCCGCCACCGAGCTCGAACAGGTTGTGCTGGTAGTGCTGGATCGTGAGGGATGCGCCCTTGCGGCCCTTGACCGTGTTGCCCGTGCCGTCGACATAGGTCTCTTCGCTGTTGACGAAGCCGGCCAGCAAACGCAGCCAGCCACCGGGGTTGACGTTGTTGGTGCTGTATTCGAGGTTGACCCGCGAGGCGGTGCCCCAACCGGTGTCCGCGGGCGGGGTGGCGCCGTTCGTGGCCGTGTCGCGGCGGAAGTACGCCACGCCGAACTTGCCGCCCAGCGCCTCGATGTTGTCCGCACCAGCACCGGTGCCGTCGAGCTGGGTGTACTTGGTGTCGGTGATGTGGATTTCCGAGCGGCCGTAGTAGCGCTTGCCGGCCCAGAAGTTGACCTTGGGTGCGAAGTCGAAGCCGTTGCCTTCGATGAAGGCCTGGCCGAGACCGGCGTCGCTGGCGCTCGTGCCGCCGCCTGCGTACACCGGCATGATGTTGCCGCTGAACTGCAGGTCACCGACTTTGAAGGTGTTCTTCAGGTTGACTTCGACGTAGGTGTCGCATTCATTGCCGAGGCGGTACTTGAGACCGTCGCCGCTGAGGGCGAAGCACTGCACCGAGTTGTCCTTGGTGCCAGCACCGGTGCCGGAACGGAAGTAGCCGTCGGTGCTGAACTGCGCGTGGGCAGCGCTGCCCAAGAGCAGCGCTGCTGCGCCCGCGCAGGCGCGGATCGAAACGGGGGGAAGCTTCTTCATTCGTCAGTCTCCTTGGTGGCAGGTCCTCTGCCGGGTCGTTGAAATGGAAGGTGTCGTCCTTCCAGGGGGTGAAGCGCTTAACTTCTTGGGTGATGGGGTGCGAGCGGGCGTTGCATGGCGTTCAGGGTTCAGCCTTTGACAGCGCCGGAGGTAAGCCCGGACACCAGCCAGCGCTGGGTCACGAGGAACAGCAGCGTCAGCGGCAGGCCGGCAAGGATGGCGGTGGCGGCGAAGTCACCCCACAGGTAGCGCTGGTTGAACAGGAACAGGCGCGAGCCGATGGCCAGCGTGAGGTTGGCTTCGTCGTGCATCAGCACCGAGGCGACGGGGTACTCGATCATTCCGGCCAGGAAGGCGAGCACGAACACCACCACCAGGATCGGCACCGCCATCGGCAGCAGCACGTAGATGAAGGCCTGGAACGGCGTGGCCCCATCGACGGCGGCGGCTTCTTCGAGCTCGCGCGGCACGCTGTCGTAGTAGCCCTTGATGAGCCAGATGTGCTGCGCCACGCCGCCGGTGTAGGCGAGCGCCAGGCTCCAGTGGCTGTTCAGGCCCAGCCAGGGCACGAGTTCGCCGATGCGGTCGAACAGGGCATAGATGGCCACCAGCGCGAGCACCGACGGGAACATCTGCAGCAGCAGCAAACCGTTGAGCAAGGCGGTGCGGCCGCGAAAGCGCATGCGCGCAAAAGCGTAGGCGCTGGTGATCGAAAGCAGCAGTGCCACCGTCGCCGAGATGAACGCCACCTTCAGCGAGTTCCAGATCCACTGCAGTACCGGGAATGGCGGCTTGACCAGCTGCCCATCCACATCGACATACGAGATGCCGAGCGCGAGCTTCCAGTGCTCAAAGCTGATGTGGCTGGGGATCAGGTGGCCGCCGGCAAAGTTGCCCGGGCGCAGCGAGATCGAGAGGATCATCAGGAACGGCAGCACCGTCAGCGTGATGAAGGTGATCAGCGCCACGTGCACGCAGAGCACGCGCCAGCGGTGGGTTTTCTTGAGGACGATGGCCATGTCGCTTACCTCGCTTCCTGGCCGACCTTGAACAGCCGCAAGTTGATGACCGCCAGCGTGGCGACGATCAGGAACACGATCGACGAGATGGCGCAGGCGAGCGCGTAGTTCTGCCCTGAATCCTGGAAGGCGATGCGGTAGGTGTACGACGCGAGCAGGTCGGTGGCACCCACCGGAACCTCGGTGTCGAGGTAGTCCGGCTCGCCGGCGGTGAGCAGCGCGATCAGCGTGAGGTTGTTGAAGTTGGCTGCGAACGAGGCAATCAGCAGCGGCGCGATCGGCCGCGCGATCAGCGGCAGCGTGATGCGGAAGAAGTTCGTGAACGGCCCTGCTCCCGCCAGCGCCGAGGCTTCGTACAGCTCGCCCGGAATGGCCTTAATGAGGCCCATGGCCAGAATCATCATGTACGGGTAGCCGAGCCAGGTGTTGACGATGAGCACCATGCTGCGCGCGAGCGTGGCGTCAGAGAACCAGCTCGGGCGGATGCCGAAGAGCTGGTCGAGGATGAGGTTGATCTCACCCAGGTTCTCGTTGAACAGCCCGCGAAACACCGGGATCGAAATGAAGGCCGGCACCGCGTAGGGCAGGAACAGCATCACGCGGTAGAAGTTGCGGTAGCGCAGCGCGTCCCAGTTCAGCGCCACGGCCAGGAAGAGGCCCAGCGCAAAGGTGAACAGAGTGTTCAGGCCGGCGAAGCTGACCGTCCATGCGAACACACGCACGAAGGGGTTGAGAAAGCGGTGGTCGGTGAAGATGCGAACGTAGTTTTCCCAGCCAACCGAGGTGCGAAAGCCCGGCTCCACCGGCGTGCCGTCGGGTCTCTCCCAGTAGCCGGTGGCGCGGTTGGCGGTGAGGTGAGCACCGTCGCTGGTGTCGGTGAGGCTGCCGTCGGCATTGCGCGTGAAGGCCGGGCGACTGGCGGCGAAACGCCGCAGGCTGCTGAGCTGCAGCTCGGTGCCATCGGGCAGCACAGCGGTCACCAGCTTGAGCGCGGCTTGCTGTGCGATCACGTCTTTCAACGGAAGCGCGTTGGCGTCGGTGTCGGTGCTTGTCTCGGCCAGCGGCACGCGCTGCTGCGGCCCAAGCTTCACCGGCTCGGACACGAATCGTTTGCCGTCTTCGGCAGTCAACGCTACGCGGTGCCGGCCGGCATCGGCAGCCAGCAGGCGGAAGTCCATGCCCGCGCCACCGGCAAGAGTGCGGCTGAGCAGCACAGCCGTCGCGCGCTCCTGCGGCAGCAGGTGGCTGGAGCTGTAGTTGGTGAAACCGATGGCCAGCGTGTAGGCCATCGGCAGCACGATGAAGACGAGGGCGGCCAGAACGCCAGGCACCACGTAGCGCCACGCATAGAAGCGCGGGCTGACGTAGATCAGCACGGCCACCCCCAGCACCGCCAGCGTCAGCACGGCGGCCACGTGCTGGCGCGCGGCGTACATCACCACGACCAGCGCCAAGCCCGCAAGCAGCGCCAGGGCGCCGAGCACAGCCAGCGCGACGTGCATCCCTCCTCGTTTCATCGTTCTTCTACTTTCGTCTGCTGGCGATCAGAGAACAGATTGGCCCTGTCCGGCGCCGGGCCGCCCCAAGCCGGACGACGCCCCTCGGGGGCAGGAGCGAAGCGACTGGGGGGCCGCCATCACTCACCGCCCTTGATGCGCTTGGCTGCACGGTCGAGGCCGTCTTTTACCGTTTCGCGCCCTTGCGTGATGTTTTGCAGCGCGGCCTGCATGCCCGACCAGAAGCGCGTCATCTCGGGGTTGTTGGGCATCGGAGTGCCTGCCTGCGCGGCGGCCATGGTGCCGGCGATCAACGGGTCGGCCTTGAGCTCGTTGTAGTACGACTTGTTGGCCGGCACGCCCAGCGGCACGTGCGCATTCATCGCCTTCAGGCCATCCATCGAGAGCAGGTAGTTCTCCATGAACTCATTGGCCAGCTCCTTGTTGGGGCTGGCGGTGCTCAGCATCGCGCCCAGCACGCCAACGAAGGAGCCGCCCTGCTTGCCGTCGACCTTCGGATACGGTGCGACGCCGAAATTGATCTTGCTCTTCTTGAGGTTGTTCCAGCTCCACGGGCCGTTGATCATCATCGCGAGGCGGCCTTCGTTGACGCCTGCCTCGGCCTCGGCGTAAGTGGCGGTCTTGGGCATCACGCCGGCCTTGACCAGCTGCATCAGCGTCTCGACGCCACGCACCGAGCCGGGGTTGTTCACGCCGGTATCTTTCGGGTCGTAGGTGCCGTCGGCGTTGCGCTTGAAGGCGTAGCCGCCGCCTGCCGAGATGAGGCCGTAGGAGTAGTAGATCTCGGTCATCGGCCACATGATGGCGCGCTTGTTCTGCGCCGCCAGCTTCTTGTCGAGGGCGATCACCTCGTCCCATGAACCCGGCGGCGTGGGCACGATGTCCTTGTTGTAGATCAGCGCGACGGCTTCGATCGACAAGGGGTAGCCCCAGGTCTTGCCGGCGATGTTCCAGGCCTTCCAGGCCAGCGGGTCGATCGCATCGACGGTCTTCTTCGACGGCGTGACCGGTGTGATCAGGCCGGCGGTGATCCAGCTACCGGCGCGGTCGTGCGGCCAGATCCAGATGTCCGGGCCCTTGCCGGCGGCGGCTGCCTGCTCGAACTTGGCGATGGCGTTCTCCGGGTGCTCGACGGTGACGGCAACGCCCGTGTCCTTGGTGAACTTCTCGGCGATCTTGGCGATGCCTTCGTAGCCCTTGTCGCCGTTGATCCAGATCAGCAGGTTGCCTTTCTCGGCCGCATGAGCGACCGGCAACAGGCACGTGGTGGCCAGCGCCGCGGCAATGGCGGTCAACCGGCGCAAGCTGCTGCGTTTGCTCGTGCGCTGTGCGCTTGTATGTGTCATGTCTTGTCTCCTTGATCGCTCACGCCGTCAACACGCGGACGGCACGCGGTGGCAGCCTCTGCGCTGCCGTTCAACTCAATTTCGCCAAGGCGGTGCCGTGCTCGTCGAACACATGGGCGCGCGACGGCGACACCCGCACGTGGATGGCGTCGCCCACGCTGACCGCGCTTTCGCCGGGCAGGCGCAGCACCAGCGTCTGCGCACCTGCCGTCTCGAGGTAGGCAAAGGTCGTGTCGCCCAGCTGTTCGACCCACTGGATGCGGCAGGCCAAGGTGTTCTCGCCGGGGCCGGACGCGAGGCTGAGGTGCTCGCTGCGCACGCCCAGGGTCGCGGGCGAGCCGATCGGGCCGACGCCGGGATGCACCGCGGCGAGCACGGTGCTGCCGTCGCGCAGGCGAAGCTGCACGCCGTCGTCGCGCAGGGCATCGATTTGCACCGGCAGCAGGTTCATCTTGGGCGAGCCGATGAAGCCGGCAACGAAGAGGTTGCACGGGTTGGCGTACAAGTCCATGGGCGTGCCGACCTGCGCCACGCTGCCGTGGTGGGCCACGTCGGTGCCGGTGTGCAGCAGCACGATCTTGTCGGCGAGCGTCATCGCCTCGACCTGGTCGTGCGTCACGTAGATGGTGCTGGCGCGGCCGTATTCGCGGTGCAGGCGCGCAATCTCCACGCGCGTTTGCGTGCGCAGCGCGGCGTCCAGGTTCGACAGCGGTTCGTCGAACAGGAAGACGCCCGGGTCGCGCACCAGCGCACGCCCGATCGCCACGCGCTGCCGCTGTCCGCCCGACAAGGCCTTGGGCTTGCGTTCGAGCAGATGCTCGATCTCTAGCACCTTGGCGATCTGTTGCACGCGGCTGTGAATGTCGGCTTTGGGCACGCCGCTCAGGCGCAGGCCGAACGAGATGTTCTGCGACACGCTCATGTGCGGATAGAGCGCGTAGTTCTGGAACACCATCGCGACGTTGCGCTCCGATGGCGCCAGTTCGTTGACGCGCTGGCCGCCGATGTGCATGTCGCCGCGCGAGATGTCTTCCAGCCCGGCGATCATGCGCAGCAGCGTGGACTTGCCGCAGCCGCTCGGCCCGACAAAGACGCAGAACTCGCCGTCGGCGATCTCGAGCGACACATCGCGGATCACTTCGACAAAACCTTCGTAGGTCTTGTAGATGTTCTTCAGGGTTACGCCAGCCATAAGAGGTCTTCTCGTCTCAATGCGCCAAGGGCGTCAACGCGATGCGCCGGCTGCGCCACCACTGCAAACCCACGCCCGTCAGGCACGCGCGGTTGGGCGCCTCGCGCAGGCGCAACCGTGCAGCCTCTTCCAGGAAGATCGGTGCCTCGGGGTCGGCGGCGAGTATCGCCACTTCGAGCTGGGGCCAGCGGCCCTCGCGTGCGAACCGATCGATTCCCACCCACCAGGTTTCGCCGTCGTAGAAATGGTCGTCAACCAGCACGCCATCGGCATACAGGCGTGCCGCATCGCCAACGTAGTCGATGGCCAGCAGCACACGCCCCTGGTTGCACGGCACCTCGGCCGGCACGGCCAGGCGCACGCGGGTCGCGGTGTCGTAGAACGCATCGGCCGGCGCCATCGGCACGGCGCGCTGGCGCCAGGCGATGTGCGGCCCCATCTGCGGCACGGGCACCTGGGCGCTTTCGCGCAGCTGCTCGGTGGCGATGCTGGGGAACGAAATGCTGGTAAGGCCGGCGTCGATGCTCATGAATCTGCTTGCGCCGCCTGCGAGGTCGTCGCATGGGAAGACCTGCACCTGGGCAGATGCCGCATCGTGCGGTACCGACAGCACGAGTTCATCGTCTTGCACGTAGCGCAGGTACGTGCTGATCAGCAAGCGCTCGCGGCCGTTCACGCGGGTGTGGAGTGCCTGTTCGGCCATGGCACGCGACAGCAGCACGATGCGGTGCTCGACGCCGCGCGCGTCGGTCAGCGCGAACACGAGTGGCGCGTCACCGAGCGGCGGGCTCAGCAGCAGGCGGCCGTCGTCGAGCGTCGTGAGTTGTCCCGCTGGTGCGTCGATGGCGCGCACGCCGGCGGCGTCGAAGCACAGGGTTGGCGCGATGCCCGGATGGGCGAAGACGATCAGCACCTCGCGCTCGCCTTCTTTCCAGCGCGTGAGCGGCTGCACCGTGGCGTGGTGCAAGCGAGCCGCACCCACGCGCAGGCCGACCGGCCAGATGAAATGCGCACTGGTGGGCACCATAACCGGCTGATGCGGCACGGCTGCAACACCGGCGCCGGTTTCGAGACGGAACTGCACGCCGTCGAAGGCTGGCAGAGGATGGTGGCGGACGTGGTTGTTGACGAACAGGAACGCCTGCGTGCCGTCACCTCGCGCTGAAACGCGCAACCGGCTCGCATCGCCCGGGCCACTCGGTGGGTCGCTGCGCAGCACGGCTTCCATAGGCGCCAGCTCGGCACCGAATGCCGCCAGAAACTGATGCAGGCAACGCAGCCGCCCATAGGACTCGCGCTGCTGCCCGTACTGACCGAGCGGCGCGCGGAAGTCGTAGCCGATCTGCGGCACGTCATTGGGGTAGCCGCTCGCCTGCGTTTCGTTCAGCGTGGCGCCGGCCACCAGCGCCTGCGGGTTCGCGCCGCCGTGGTACATGTAGTAGCCGTAGAGGTTGGCGCCCGAACCAATCTGCACCAGCGCGGTGGCGGCCACGTCGTCGGTGCTGACCACCGGCCGGCGGTGATACGAGACGTGCATGCCGCCGCCCGCCTCGGCCAGGAAGAAGGGGTAGTGCACCTTGTCGATCTGCTCGGTGGCGGGCGTGCCGCCCACATTGCCCATCTCGCCGATGGCGCGGCTGGTGTCGAAGAGGAACACGCCCGAAGCCGGCAGCGGACCGGCAGCGCCGCTCCAGAAGCCGTCGGCATAGGCGCCTGACACGGGGATCACCTCGCGCGCCGGGATGTCCAGCGTGGGCCAGCCGGTGACGGTGTAGAGCGGCACCGTGAGGCCGGCTTCGATGGCCAGCTGCTTCAGACGAGTGATGTGCTCTGCTCCGCGACCCGAACCGATCTGGTCGTACTCATTCTCGAGCTGCACGCCGATCACCGGGCCGCCGTCGCACCACATCAGGCCTTGCAGCTGGGCACCGATTTCGCCGTAGAAGCGCCGCACGTGCTGCAGGTAGCGCGCATCGTTGCAGCGCACCGGGCCGCCCGCAGGCAGCCAGTCGGGGAAGCCGCCCAGCCGCGCCTCGGCATGCACCCACGGGCCCGGGCGCAGGTAGAAGCACATGCCGACTTGCTGCACCAGCGCGACGAAACGTCGCAAGCTGCGGCGACCCTCCCAGTCGAATCGGCCTTCGATCTCTTCGTGGTGGTTCCAGAACACATAGCTGGCGACGATGTCGACACCGCCCGCCGCCATCTTGCGCAGCTCGACTTCCCATTCGGCCTCGGGGAAGCGCGAGTAATGGAACTCGCCCATCACTGGCACCCAGGGCCGGCCATCGCGCTCGATCCAGCGGCTGTTCACGTTCAGGCGGTGCTGGGCCGGCTGGAAGTCGCCCAGGCGCAGGTAAGACTCTTCGGCGCGCGCCGCGGCCAGAGGCAGCGTCAAGGTGATCGGCAGTGGCGAGGCAGGCAAGGTCATGGACAGGAATCAGAGAAGGGTGAGTCTCGGTGACAGCTGACTCTATCGAGGTTAATCGCTTAATCTATGGCGTGATTGTCTGGAGCCAACTCAACGCTCATCAAGCGGGTAAACCCTAGACGCAATCGGCGCCGCCACAGGGGAAAACCCGCAATCCGAGCTCGAGCTGAGGACTAGTTCACAACTTGACCCGCCAGAGTTAAGCGATTAATCTTTCTGCTCATATCAAGACCAAACAGCTCGCCCGCGCCACGCGGAAACGGGCCTCCACCAACAAACCTCGAAAGGCCACGGCGCATGAAGCTGGGTGTTTGCTATTACCCCGAACACTGGGACGAATCGCTGTGGGCGACGGACGCGCAGCGCATGGCCGCCATGGGCTTGTCGACGGTGCGCATCGCCGAGTTCGCCTGGGGACTCATTGAACCGCGGCCCGGGGACTTCCAATGGGAATGGCTCGACCGCGCCATCGAGGTGCTGGCCGGTGCTGGCCTGGAGCTGGTGCTGGGCACGCCCACGGCTGCGCCACCGCAGTGGCTCGTCGAGCAGCACCCAGACGTGCTGGCCGTCGATGCACAGGGCCGCACCAAGAACTTCGGCTCACGCCGGCACTACTGCTTCTCGAGCGAAGCCTTCTTCGAAGCCAGCCGCCGCGTGGTCACCGCCATGGCGCAGCGCTACGGCCAGCACCCCGCCGTCATCGCCTGGCAGACCGACAACGAATATGGCTGCCACGACACGGCGGTTTCGTATTCGGCGTCGGCGCTGCAGCGCTTTCGCCAATGGCTGGCCACGCAGTACGACGACATCGAGCACCTCAACCGCGCCTGGGGCAACGTGTTCTGGAGCATGGCCTACGCACGCTTCGACGACGTCGGCCTGCCCATCGCCACGCCGGCGCCGCCCAATCCGGCACACCTGCTGGCCTTCCGCCGCTTCACCTCGCACGAGGTGCTGCGCTACAACCGCATGCAGGTCGACATCCTTCGCGCGCATGCGCCAGGCCGCGACGTGCTGCACAACTTCATGGGCTTCTTCGGCGAGTTCGAGCACCACGAGATGGGCCGCGACCTCGATGTCGCCGCCTGGGACAACTACCCGCTCGGCTTCCTCGACAACCAGCGCAATCTGCCCGACGAGGACCGGCTCACCTACCGGCGCAGCGGCCACCCCGACATCTCGGCCTTCCACCACGACCTCTACCGCGGCCTGTGCAAGGGCCGCTGGTGGGTGATGGAGCAGCAGGCCGGCCCGGTGAACTGGGCGTCGTGGAACGCGCTGCCCCTGCCGGGCATGGTGCGCGCCTGGACCTGGGAAGCCTTTGCCCACGGCGCCGAACTGGTGTCGTATTTCCGCTGGCGGCAAGTGCCCTACGCGCAGGAGCAGATGCACTCGGGCCTGAACACGCCCGACAACAAGGTGGACGTCGGCGGCCAAGAGGCCGGCACCGTAGCCCGCGAGCTGGTGGACGTGCCCACCGAGGCCACGCAGCAAGCCCGCGTGGCCCTGGTCGTCGACTACGCCAGCAAATGGATCACCGACGTCCTGCCCAACAGCGCCGATTTCGACGTGCATGCCCTGCAGCTGGCCTGGTACAGCGCGTTGCGCCGCCTCGGGCTGGACATCGACATCGTGCCCGCCTCAGCCGACTTCAGCGGCTATGCGCTGGTGGTGTTGCCCACGCTGGCCGAGACCTGCGACGACCTGGTGCAGCGCCTGCAGCGCAGCGGCGCCCGTGTGCTGTTCGGCCCGCGCAGCGGCGCGAAGACAGCCAACGTGCGCATTCCCGACGGCCTGCCACCCGGCGCGCTGCGAACGCTGCTGCCGGGCCTGCGTGTGGTCAGCGTCGAAGGCCTGCGGCCGGGGGTTTCGCTGGCCTTGCAGCCCAAGGGCGACGCACCCGCGCTGGCCACTGGCGGCACCGTCACCCGCTGGCGCGACCTGCTGGACGCACCGCCCGCACTCGAGGTGGAAGCCCACTACGCCGACGGCGCCCCGGCCCTGGTACGCCATGGCCACACCCGCTACCTGTCGGGCTGGCTCGACGACGACGGCCTGGACAACCTGATGGCCCACCTGGCCGCCGAGGCCGAGCTGGCGGTGCAGCCGCTGCCGCGCGGCCTGCGCTTGCGCCGGCGCGGCCGGTTGCAGTTCGCCATCCACTACGGCAGCAAGCCGGTGGCGGTGCCAGCCCCGGCTGGCGCACGCTTCGTGCTCGGCGGCCCGACGATCCCGCCCGCCGGCGTGGCCGCCTGGTGGGTCGACGCCAGCACCGGGAAACCGGCATGAGGATTCTGCGGCCGGCTTCACGCCGGTGACATTCGACAACTCCGCCAACAGCAAGCGAAGGCGCGCGTGACCCTGCTGCGCCCGCTGGACCCAATGTGCGAGGACACTTGGCACTGGCAACATCTGCATCCCCATGACGACTGACACCCCTTTCCACCGAGACGACCACCCCCACCGCCGGCACAACGCCCTCAACGGCCAATGGGTGCTGGTGTCGCCGCACCGCGCCAAGCGCCCCTGGCAAGGCCAGCAAGACGAGCCCGACCTCCGCCCACGCGTGGCGCACGATCCCAGCTGCTACCTGTGCGCCGGCAACCCGCGTGTTGGCGGCGAGCGCAACCCCGATTACCACGGCCCCCACGTCTTCACGAACGACTTCGCGGCCCTAGCGCCCGACACCCCGTCGCCACCCGCCGAAGCGGATCCTCTTTTCGCCACCCACGCCGCGCGCGGCACCAGCCGCGTCATCTGCTTCTCCGAAGACCACGGCAAGACGCTGCCCGAGCTGCCCTTGCCGGCCATCGAGGCCGTGGTCGACACCTGGTGCGCGCAAAGCCGCGAGTTGGGCCAGCAATGGCGCTGGGTGCAGGTGTTCGAGAACAAGGGCGCGATGATGGGCTGCTCCAACCCCCACCCTCACGGCCAGCTCTGGGCCACAGACTTCGTGCCCGACTTGGCTGCGGCCGAAGACACCCACCAGGCCGCCTACTTCGCGCAACACGGCCGCGCATTGCTGGCCGACTACGCGGTGCGCGAAGCCGCGGATGGCGAGCGCACCGTCGTCGAGACGGCGCACTGGCTTGCGGTGGTGCCCTTCTGGGCTGCCTGGCCGTTCGAGACGCTGCTGCTTCCCAAATTTGCGGTGCAGCGCCTGCCCGATCTGGATGCCGCCGCCCGCGTCGACCTCGCCGTCGCGTTGAAGAAGCTGACCAGCCGCTACGACAACCTCTTCCAGTGCTCCTTCCCCTACTCGATGGGCTGGCACGGCGCGCCCTTTGACCATGCCGACCACCCCGGCTGGCAACTGCACGCGCACTTCTACCCACCGCTGCTGCGCTCCGCCAGCGTGCGCAAGTTCATGGTCGGCTTCGAAATGCTGGCCGAGGCCCAGCGCGACCTAACCCCCGAACAAGCCGCCGAGCGCCTGCGCGCCGTGTCGGACATCCACTACCTCGAACCCCAGCCCGCCCCATGACGAACGACCTCACCCCGCTGCTGCGCGCGCAGCAAGCCTTCACCACCGCTTTCGGCCACGCGCCTGAACTCGCCGCGCGCGCTCCGGGGCGCGTCAACCTGATCGGCGAGCACACCGACTACAACGACGGCTACGTACTGCCCTGCGCCATCGACTTCCACACCGTGGTCGCCGGCAGCCGGCGTGCGGACCGCCGCGTGCGCGTGGTCGCGGCTGACCTCGGCAACGCGCTCGACGAATTCGACCTCGACCAGCCCATCACGCCGCGTGCAGACGCCGGCTGGGCCAACTACGTGCGCGGCGTGCTCAAGCACCTGGCCGCACGCGGGCAGGTATTCGGGGGCGCCGACCTCGCGGCGTCGGGCAACGTGCCGCAAGGCGCAGGCTTGTCGTCGTCGGCCGCACTCGAAGTCGCGCTCGGCCAGTTCTTTCGCCAGGCCTACGCGCTGGACATCACGCCGACCGAGATCGCGCTCAACGGCCAGGAGGCGGAGAACCGCTTCGTCGGCTGCAACTGCGGGATCATGGACCAGCTCATCTCGGCGCGCGGCGAGGCAGACCACGCGCTGCTGATCGACTGCCGCTCGCTCGACGCCCGCTCCGTGCCGCTGCCGGCCGGCGTGGCGGTGCTGATCGCACACTCGCGCGTGCGCCGCGGCCTGGTCGACAGCGAATACAACATCCGGCGCACCCAGTGCGAGACGGCGGCTCGCCACTTCGGTGTGAAGGCGCTGCGCGACCTGACGCTGGATCAACTCAACACCCGCGCGCATGAACTAGACGCCGTCGTGCTGCGCCGCGCGCGCCACGTGATCACCGAAAACCAACGCACTGTCGATGCCTGCGAGGCGCTGACGAGCGGCGACTTGCAAGGCATGGGCAAGTTGATGGCGCAGTCGCATGCATCCATGCGCGACGACTTCGAAATCACCGTGCCGGCCATCGATCACCTGGTGGAGATTCTGCAGACCGCCATCGGCAGCGAAGGCGGCGCGCGCATGACCGGCGGCGGCTTCGGCGGCTGCGTGGTGGCGCTGCTGCCCGAGAGCAAACTGCAGAGCGCCGTGGCGGCTGTCGAGGCACACTACCGCTCGCCCGAAAACGAGGCCGCCCACCTGTATGTCTGCCGCGCCAGCGCCGGAGCCGGCCCCGCCCACTGAGACTGACCCATGACTGCCTACCTGCCACACGATGCGCGCTACGAGGCGCAACCCTATCGCCGCTGCGGACGCAGCGGCCTGAAGCTGTCCGCGGTGTCGCTGGGCCTGTGGCACAACTTCGGCGGCGTCGACCGCCTCGAGACCGCCCGCGCGCTGGTGCGCTGCGCCTTCGACCACGGCATCACGCACTTCGACCTGGCCAACAACTACGGCCCGCCACCCGGCTCGGCCGAGCAGACCTTCGGCGAACTGCTGCGCACCGACCTGGCGCCCTACCGCGACGAGCTCATCATCTCCAGCAAGGCTGGCTACGTGATGGGGCCCGGCCCCTATGGCGATGGCGGCTCGCGCAAGTACCTGCTGTCCAGCCTCGACCAGAGCCTCAAGCGGATGGGGCTGGACTACGTGGACATCTTCTATCACCACCGCCCCGACCCGGCCACGCCGCTGGAAGAGACGATGGCCGCGCTCGACCACGCCGTGCGCAGCGGCCGCGCGCTGTACGTGGGCGTGTCCAACTACCCGCCCGAGCTCACGCGCCAGGCCGCCAAGCTGCTGCGCGAGCTGGGCACGCCTTGCCTGATCCACCAGCCGCGCTACAGCATGCTCGACCGCTGGGTCGAAGGCGGCTTGCTGCAGACGCTGGCCGACGAAGGCATCGGCTGCATCGCGTTCTCGCCGCTCGCGCAGGGCCTGCTCAGCGACCGTTACCTCGGTGGCGACGTGCCCGCCGATTCGCGTGCCTCGCGGGGTCTGTTCCTCAAACCGCAAGACATCACGCCGCAAAAACTGGCCACGATCCGCGGGCTCAACCAACTGGCGCTCGCACGCGGGCAGACCCTCGCTCAAATGGCGCTCACCTGGGTGCTGCGCCACGAGGGCATGAGCTCGGTGCTGATCGGTGCCAGCCGCGAGGCGCAGATCACGGACGCCGTGAAAGCGGCGGGTGCCACGGCGCTCTCCAGCGAAGAATTGCAAGCCATCGAGCAATTGCTCAAGACATCGAACCCCGCATGACACTCTCGTCCGACACCCGCCTCTTCACGCTCGAAAACGCCGCCGGCCTGCGCATCCAGGTCATGGACCACGGCGCGACCTGGGTCTCGTGCTCCGTGCCGCTGCCCGACGGCTCGCGCCGCGAGGTGCTGCTGGGCTGCGCGAGTCTGGCCGACTACCAGCGCCAGACGGCCTACCTCGGCGCCACCATCGGCCGCTACGCCAACCGCATCGGCAACTCGCGCTTCGTGCTCGACGGCCAAGCTCACCAGCTGACGGCCAACGAAGGCAAGAACAAGTTGCACGGCGGCCCGGTCGGTTTCGACCGCCGCGTGTGGCAGCTCGAATCGCACACGCCGGCCGAACTGGTGATGTCGCTCGTCTCCGAAGAAGGCGACCAGGGCTTCCCCGGCCAGATGACCACGTTCGTGAAGTACTCGCTGGGCGACGACCTGTGCGTGCGCATCGGCTTCGAGGCCACCGTCACGGCGCCGTGCCCGGTGAACCTGACCAGCCATGCCTACTTCAACCTCGACGGCGACGCCGCCGATGGCGACTGCCGCGCACACCGGCTGCGCATCGCCGCGCAGGAGTTCTTGCCGGTGGACGCCGGATGCATCCCCACCGGTGAGCGGCGCTCGGTGGCCGGTACCGGCTTCGACTTCCGCCAGCCGCAGCGCGTGGACGCGGCGCTCATGCGCGACGAGCAACAGCAGCTCACCCGGGGTTACGACCACTCGTACTGGCTCGATGCGTCGTGTGCCGACGGTTCGCAGCCGGCCGCCGAGCTGGAGTCCGGCGATGGCCGCGTCAGCCTGCAGCTCTACACACAGCTGCCGGGCCTGCAGTTCTACAGCGGCAACTACCTGGCCGGCACGCCGGCCCGTGTGGGCGAGTACGGCCAGTACGCCGGCCTGGCACTGGAGCCCCAGTTCTCACCCGACAGCCCCAACCACCCCGAGTGGCCGGACTGCGTGCTGCGCCCCGGGCAGCGTTATCAGCAGGAGCTGCGCTACCGCTTCTTGACGTCGAGCGTGTTCTGACCTGACTTCGCTCTCGCTTATGCGGGAGCGTGCGGGCAGCGGTTGACCTCGATCGACACGTGCGCGAGTTCCTTGTGCACGTCGAGACGCTCACGGTAGGCCGAGGGCGCCAGCGGGCGGTCGGCCACGATGCAGACCTCGACCGCGAAGCTCTCGCGGCCGACACGCCACACGTGCAGATCGGCCACCTTGGCGTCGCCATCGGACTCCAGCGTCGTCCGCACGGCCTCGGTCAGCGGGTGATCCATCTCGCGGTCGAGCAGCACGGCCGCTGACTGCTTCATCAAGCCCCAGGCCCACACCCCGATCACCACCGCGCCGATCACGCCGACCAGCGGGTCGAGCCAGGTCCAGCCCAGCCACAGTGCGGCAGACAGCGCCGCGATCGCGAACACTGAGGTCAGCGCATCCGCCACCACGTGGGCGTAGGCGGCGCGCAGGTTCAGGTCTTCGCCGCCGTGCTTGTCGTGGCCGTGGTCATGGCTGTGGTGGTCGTCATGATGGTCATGGTGGTCGTGCTTGTGCGCGTGGCCATGGCCGTGGTGATCGTGTCCGTGGTCACCGCCCTGTGCTCCATGCAGCAACCACGCCGACACCACGTTCACCACCAGGCCGCTGACCGCGATGATCAATGCAGCCTTCGCATCGATCGGCTCGGCCTTCCACAGGCGCATGGCCGACTCGAAGACGATGCCCACACCCACGAGCCCGAGCACCAAGGCACTGGCGAAGCTGCCCAGCACCTCGATCTTCCAGGTGCCGAAGGCGTAACGCGCATCGCTGGCATGTCGACGCGCCAGGTAATACGCGGCGGCGGTGACCCCGAGCGCCAGTGCGTGCGTGCCCATGTGCCAGCCATCGGCCAGCAGCGCCATCGAACCCGTCCACCAGCCTGCGCCGACCTCGACCACCATCGTGATCAGTGTGATCGCCAGCACCCAGTGCGTGCGCTGCTCGCCGCGCCGGTTGCCCGTGTCAAACACATGCCCGTGCTGCCAGGGGCTCAGGTCGTGGGAGTGATTCATGTGCGCCCCTCGGCCCGCTCGCTCCGATTAATGGTGGCTTGCTTCATCCAGCCAACGGCTTGGCGATGTCGTCGATGCGTGCCAACACCTCGGGCGTCAGCTTCGGCGTGAGCGCCAAGGCGCCGAGGTTGTCTTGCAGCTGCGAGATCTTCGACGCGCCGAGGATCACGGTGCTCACGTTCGGGTTGTGGTTGACCCACGCGATGGCCAGTTGCGCCAGGTTGCCGCCCAGGTCGCGCGCGATAGGCTCGAGCTTGGCCACAGCCGCGTTCTTCTCTGCGTCGGTCAGCCCCTTCACCAGGAAGCCCATGTTGGCCAGTGCGCCACGGCTGCCGGCCGGAACACCGCTCCGGTACTTGCCGGTGAGCAAGCCGCTGGCGAGTGGACTCCAGGTGGTCAGGCCCAGCCCGATGTCTTCGTAGAGGCGCGCGTACTCGGCCTCGACGCGCTTGCGGTGGAACAGGTGGTACTGCGGCTGTTCCATCAGCGGCTTGTGCAGGTGATGGCGCTCGGCGATCTCGTAGGCAGCGCGGATCTCGTCGGCGCTCCATTCGCTGGTGCCCCAGTAGAGCGCTTTGCCGCGGGTGATCATGTCGCTCATGGCCCACACGGTCTCTTCGATCGGGGTGTGCGGATCGGGGCGATGGCAATAGACCAAGTCGATGTGATCCAGCTGCATGCGCTTGAGCGAGCCGTCGATCGCCTGCGACAGGTACTTGCGGTTCAGGGTGTCCTTGTGGTTGATGCGGTTGCCGCCCTGGTCAAGGCCCCAGAAGAACTTGGTCGACACCACGTAGTTCATGCGCGGCCACTTCAAGGCCTTGAAGGCCTCGCCCATCACCACTTCACTCTGGCCGGCGGCATAGGCCTCGGCGTTGTCGAAGAAGTTGACGCCGGCATCCATGGCCGCGGCCAGCATTTCGGTGGCGGACTTCGTGTCCACCTGGTTGTGATACGTGACCCACGAGCCCAGCGACAACTCGCTCACCTGCAAGCCGCTGCGGCCCAATCGACGATATTGCATGGCTACCCCTGGTTAAGAATTGCGGCATCTTAGCCACAGGGCTTTCCCCACTCGGCACGTGGAATCGACCGCATGTCAGCGGTAAAACGCCGGCCTTCTGCTCCGCCCTTTCCCTTCGTACAACTTCGCGTTACCTTTCGCCTTGTGACACACGTACTCATACTCCCCTTCATGCTGGCCATTGCCGTGGCCGGGCATGTGCTCCTGGGCCGCGGCGCCAAGGCCCTGGCCGCCGTGGTGGCACCGCTGGCCAGCGGCCAACTCGAAATCAGCGGCTATGAGCGTCGTGTCTATGGCACGGCCGACCGCGCGATGCTCGAAGTGGTCGGCGTCGTGATCGCCTCCGGCCTCGTCATGTGGGTGGGCGTGGCCTGGAGCCTGGGCTGGGTCACGTTCATCGGTTTCCTGGCACTGCTCGGCGCAGTGGCTTTCGATCTGTCCCGCTGGGAACGCGTCACCGTCAGTGCCAGCTATGTGTGGTTTCAGCGCGGCATCGGGCACAAGGTGCACCAGGTCGCGATCGAGAACATCCGCGACGTGACGGTCAGCGAAGCCGAGGCGCCGGGCTTCACGCTGCGCCACCTGAACCGCAACCGTGTGTGCCGCCTCAGCATGCGCATGAACGACAAGCGCATCGTCGCCTTGCCCAAGACCGACGCGCAGAGCGAGCTGGAGGCCGTGGAAACCCTGGCCAACCACATCCGCACGCGCCAGCAGCTGGCGGGCGACCGCGAGGCGGTCAAAAAGTCGAGCGATCGCGGCACGCAGGTGGCCGCCGAAGTGGCCCAACAGCCGGCCACGGTCGACCGCGAAATGATGCGCGAGCTCAAGCGCCTGCGCCAGCGCGCCACGGCCCCTGACGTGCCTGCGGCCGTCAAGCGGACCGGCAAGGTCTAGCAGGGTCAGACCCGCCGGGCGCGGTGCAACAATCGCCCGCATGAACATCGACACGTACCGCAGGCGCCGTTCGCAACTCGCCGAGCGCCTGCGCGCTGCCGGCGGCGGGCTCGCCATCGTGATGACTGCGCCCGAAGCGATGCGCAGCCGTGACAACGAGTACCCGTACCGGCACGACAGCTACTTCCACTACCTGACCGGCTTCGACGAACCGAAGAGCGGCTTGGTGCTGCGCGCCGACGGGCACTGCACGTTTTTCTGCCGCAACAAGGACGTCGAGCAGGAGATCTGGGAAGGCCGCCGCTTAGGCCCCGAAGCCGCGCCGCAGGCCCTTGGCATCGACGAGGCTTATCCAATCGACGGGCTCGATGCGCGGCTTCCCGAACTCATCAAACACCAGAGCACCGTGTGGACGCTGTTCGGTGCACCCGGCGGCCTGGAGCAGCGCGTCACCGGCTGGCTGGCGGCCGCACGTGATCGCTCGCAACACGGCAGCAGCAACCCTGGCACCCACCGCGACCTGGCGCCGCTACTCGATGAAATGCGGCTCGTGAAAGACGCTGACGAGATCGCGACCATGCGGCGCGCGGCGACCATCTCCGCGGATGCGCACCTGCGCGCGATGCGCTACAGCGCCCAACGCTTCCGCGCCGAGCCCACGGGCAACGTGCGCGAGTACGAGATCGAGGCCGAGCTGTTGCACGAGTTCCGCCGCCAAGGCGCGCAAAGCCCAGCCTACACATCGATCGTGGCGGCCGGCGCCAATGCCTGCGTGTTGCACTACGCCGCGAGCGACGCGCTGCTGAAAGCCGGTGAGCTGTGCCTCATCGACGCTGGCTGCGAGCTCGACGGCTACACCAGCGACATTACCCGCACCTTTCCCGCGGCCGGCCGCTTCAGCACGGCCCAGCGCGAGCTCTACGACATCGTGCTCGCGGCACAAGACGCAGCGACCGCCGTCACCCGCCCCGGCGCCCGCCACCGCGACGCGCACCATGCCGCCGTGCGTGTGCTCGCGCAGGGCATGCTCGACACCGGGCTGCTGAGCCGCGACACCCATGGCCAGCTCGATGACGTGATCGCGAGTGCCGCCTACCGCCAGTTCTACATGCACGGCACCGGCCACTGGCTGGGACGCGACGTGCATGACGCCGGCGAGTACCTCGCGCTCGACGAAGCGGCATTCGACCAGCCCGACGGGCTCGGCGGGCGCGTGGTGAAGCACCCTTCGCGCGTGCTGCAGCCCGGCATGGTGGTCACGCTCGAACCCGGCATCTATGTGCGGCCCGCGGAGGGCGTGCCCGAGAAGTACTGGAACATCGGCATCCGCATCGAAGACGATGCGGTCGTCTCGGCCAACGGCTGCGAACTGATCAGCCGCGGCGTGCCGGTGAAGGCGGACGAGATCGAAGCCTGGATGGCGTCGACGGCCTGAGCCGCAGTGCGCGCTGATCTCGGCTGAAGCCTCAGCTCTCGGCGAGCATCGCCTGCAGCACCTCGCACGCGGGGGCCATGAGCTTCTCGACCAGGGCCAGTTCCTTCACGGTGAGCGTGGACGCCATCGCGCTCACCACCTCGGCCTGCACCTTCATCGTCTTGCGCGCAAGCGCCGCACCCGAGGGCGTGAGGAATAGCAGCTTCGCACGCGCATCCGCGGGGTCGGCCTCGCGGCGCACCAGGCCATCGGCCTCCATCTGCTTCAACAGCATGCTGGTGTGGCTCTTGGCGACGAAACAGCGCTGTGCCAAGGTTTGCTGCGTGATGCCTGGCGCCGTGCTCAGGTTGGCCAACACCTCGTGCTCGGCCACACGCACGCCGACCTTGGCCAGGCGTTTGGTGATGACGGCGTCGCAGAGGTTGTACGCGCGCACCACGGCCAACCATGCCGCCGTACCGTGAGGGGATGAGGGTGTCTTCATGTCACGTCCACAGCATTTGAAACAAGATTGATCGAGGCATATGGTTCATTATTGAACTAATATGGCGGCGCAGCGTGGCTGCGATTTCGGGTGCTTTCATGAATCTCTATCTTCGCCTCTTGCTGACCTTGCTGCGTTCATGGCGCCTGCCGCCACTGCAGCTCGGCGACACGCTGGAGCGCCAGCTCCGCGTGCTGCCCAACGACCTGGACATCAACGGCCACATGAACAACGGCCGCTACCTCACGCTCATCGACCTGATGCTGGTCGAGTACTTCGTGCGTACCGGTTTCGCCCGCGTGATGCTGAGCAAGGGCTGGCGCCCGATGTCGGGCGGCGCCATCATCAGCTATCGACGCGGCCTGAACCCCTTCCAGACCTATCAGCTGCGCTTTCGGCTCGACGCGAGCGACGCCCACTGGAACTACATGCGCTTCGAGTTCGTGCGCGACGGCCGCGTGCACGCCGCCGGCTACATGAAAGGCGCCGCCGTCGCACAGAGCGGGCTGGTCCCGAACACCGAGTCGTATGCCGCGATGAACCTCGCCCCATTGGCCAAGCCATTGCCGCCCGCAGTGGAGCGCTGGCTCGCGGCCGAACAAGGGGTGATGGCGGCTACGTGGTGAGCGCTCGCCCAACTCGGTGGCCGTGAAAGTACGCCTCCTCGAACACCGAGTAGCCCGACAGATCGCTGTGGGCGAAACGCACTCGGCCTTCGGTCCGAGACAGGGCTTTCAGCGCCGGGCTGCTGCGGACGCCGGGCAATGGGATGCTCATCGCGTGGCCGTAGCGCATCAGGTCGATGCGCTTGACCTTGGCAGGCAAGTCCGGGTGGGCAGAAGACAGATCGTCCAGCACGGTGCGTGACCACCTCGACCAGTCGTCGCTCAGAAGGCGAGCGCGCTGTGCTTGCAGCTGCGCGGGCGTGTCGCCACCCAGCGCCCAGTAGCTCGTGAGCACCGTGGGGCCGGGGTAGGGTCGCAGGCTCTGGTGCATGGCGTTGACGTAGCCGAGCGACGCGCTGCCGTGGATCACGTTGTCCCACGACGGTGGGGCTCCACCCAAGTCGTGCAGCACCTCGTCGATGTGCAGGTTGGCCACCAGCCACGGGGCATAGCGCATCTGCGACGCGGCGGCTTGCAACGCGGAGGGCACTGACACCATCAGGCGCGCGGCGACGAAGAGCGGCGTGGCCAGCACGGCCTGCGCGGCCGTCCAGCGCTCGGCGCGCTGCTCGCGCGCATCCCACACATCCACCGTCACATCGTGCCGGCCTTCGTCGACGCGAAGCACCACCTTGCCGGTGTGAAGGCGTTCGCGCAACGGCGTGGCCAGGCGCTCGGTGAGCCAGCCGTTGCCCTGCGGCCAGGTGAGGATGCCGTCGCGCTCTTCGGGGTCGCGCGAGCCAGGTGCACGAAAGCCGTGGCGACTCGCGAAGTAGTGCAGGCCGGCCCAGGCCGAGACCTGGGCCGAGCCGGCTCCGTAGTCGTCACGGCAGCAGTAGTCGAGGTAGCCACGCAAGGCGGCGGACTTGAAACCTTGCGCATCAAGCCAGCTGTTGAACGTGATGGCGTCGAGCGCCTGGAGACCCGCTGTCCACGGCGAACGCGCGGTGGGAATGCTGAAGCCGAGCGTCTCGCTCGCCTGCGACACGGCCTCGCTGAAGCGGCGGTATTGCGCGAGCGTCTCGTCGCTCTGACCATGGACGGGCAACAGGCCCTCTTGCCACTGGCCGTCGATGAACAAACGCTCCTGCGGGCTGTGGCAGAGATGGCGCTCGTCGTAGACGCGCTTGCCGTGCTCGATGCGACTCAGCCCCAGCTCCTCCAGCAGCTCGATGACTTCGGTCGCCCGCTCACTGGGAACGGGCAGGTAATGTGCGCCGAGCGGGCACGCCATGTCGGCGATCTGGTGGCCACGGCTATTGCCGCCGACCGCGTCTTCCAGGTCAAGCAGGTGCACGTCGTCAACGCCCGCCTTGGACAGTGCCCGCGCGCACGCAAGGCCTGCCACACCGGCTCCAACGATCAGCACGCCAACGCGGCGCTGCACGGTAGGTGTTGGTAGGCTGCCGCTCTTGAGGTCTCGCACACGGTGGCCGCGCTCGTGCTGTGCACCGACCCAGCCACCGTCGTAGTGCGGCTCAGCGGATCGTCGGCAGGCACTCAAGGGCAGCGACGCCGCCGCAGCCAGCAGGGCGCGCCGACGCAGTTTCATCGCCACTTCATGGCAGCGCCCTGGGCGCTGCGCGCCGTCCCGCCACGCGGGAGCTTTCGCACTTGGGGCGGCTCGGCGTACTCATTGGTGAGTGCGTCCCCACTCTTCCTCGTAGGTCTGCACCAGCACCTGGTTGGACAGGCGATTCACCTCGGTGGGCACGCGAGCCATGTCGGGCGGGAACTCCATCAACGAAGGGAAGCCCGCAAGCGTAAGAAAGCGCAGCCCGGCGGGCAGCTGGGTGGGCGTGCGGAACGGCCTGCGACTGGCGAGGATGAACCCCCACTCGCCGAAGCTCGGCACGTGCACGTGGTACGGCGTGGTCTGCAAGCCGGCGGCCTCGATGGTGGTGGCGACCGTCCAGAAGCTCTTGCGCGCGATCAGTGGTGAGGTGGTCTGCACGACGGCATAGCCCGATGCCGAGAGGTGCGCGTCGATCAACGAATAGAAGCTCGAGGTGTAGAGCTTGCCGATGGAGAAATTGGTCGGGTCGGGAAAGTCGATGACGATCACGTCGAAGCTGCCTGCGGCTTTTCCGTTGTCCCGGTCGAGCCAGGTGAACGCGTCGGCGTTGACGATGTGCATCTTGGGCGAGCGCAAGGAGTCGCCGTTGAGCTGGCGCAGCAGCGGCTGTTCGGCAAACAGCGTCGTCATGTGCGGGTCGAGTTCGACCAGCGTGACCTCTTCAACGCTCGGGTACTTGAGGATCTCGCGCGCAGCCATGCCGTCGCCGCCGCCCAGTATCAGTACCTTCTTCGGCGCACCGTGGGCGGCCATCGCGGGGTGCACCAGCGCCTCGTGGTAGCGGTACTCGTCACGCGAGTGGAACTGCAGGTTGCCGTTGAGGAAAAGCCGCACGCCAACACGGCTGGCCGTCACGACGACACGCTGGTAGGCGCTGGTCTTACTGTAGAGGATGCGATCGGCGTAGAAGCGGTCTTCCGCCCAGGTGCTGATGCGGTCGGCACCTGCCATGGCTGCGAGCAACGCGGCCATCACACCGACGCACGCGATGACATGCGTCGACACGCGGCGCAGCTCGCCACGGAACAGCCACAGTGCCCACACCGCCACGCCGGCGTTCAACAGGCCGAAGAACGCGCCGGTTCGCACCAGTCCGAGCTGCGGCACCAGCACCAGCGGGAAGGCGATGGCCACCGCGAGGGCGCCGAGGTAGTCGAAGGTGAGCACCTGCGAGACCAGATCCTTCAGCGCGTAACGCTCGCGGAAGTGGCGCTTCAGGATGCGCATGACCAGCGGGATCTCCAACCCCACGAGGATGCCGACCAGCAGCACCATGGCGTAGAGCGCGAAGCGAAACGAGGGCGCCGCCACTGTCTGCAGCGAGAACAAGGCCGCGGGCATCAACCCGCCAACCAGACCCACCAGCAGCTCGATGCGAAGAAAGTGCGCCACCAGTTGCCGCTCGAAGAAGCGCGACAGCCACGAGCCAATGCCCATGGCGAACAGGTAGCTGCCGATGACGGTGGAAAACTGCAGGATCGAATCGCCCAGCAGGTAGCTCGCGAGCGCCCCCGCCGCCAACTCGTAGACCAGCCCGCAGGCAGCCACGACGAAGACCGACGCCAGCAGCGCGACTTCGGCCGGGCGGATGCGCTTCGTGGTGTCGGTGTCAGTCGCCGACACAGTCAGCCATGTATCGCCGCAGAAACGATAAGGCCGATGGCGATGCACATCGCGCCAACCACGATCGCCAGCGCGACGTTCTTCTTCTCGATGATCTCGGCCCACAAGTCATAGGGCGTGACCTTGTCGACGATGACGAAGCTGATCCAGAACACCAGCACGCCGATCAGCGCGTACAGGATCGAGCCGAAGAACACGGCGGGCTTCAGCCATTCGATTCCCAACATGAGACTCTCCTTTGAGAAAAACTGTGCGGATGCAGGGCGCTCATTTGTGGCCGCCACCGCTCGAGAAACCACCGAACGAGCCACCGCCGGTGCGGTAGCCGCCGCTGCGGTTGCTGGCCAGGCAATTCTGGTACTCCTGCGAGGCCTGGCCGTAGCTTTGGCGCAGGCTGTCGCAGTTGGAATCGTTGTCGTCGCTGCAGCGGAACAGCATCAACAACACCACGATGACGAACACCCAGAAGAACACCTTGGCCAGCAAGCTGGCGGCGTTGCCCGACGTGGGCGTCGCGTCGCGCTGCAGGGCGGCGCTCTTGTCAGGTGCGAGGCGGAAGGCCTTGACGACGGCATCTGCGGCAAGGGTTTCGCCGGCCGACCAGACCACCTCGCCGTCGGTCACTTCGCGGTTCAGGCGCTTGCTGCTGGCATTGCCGGTGCCCCGGTAATCGGTGTTGTCGGTGAGCTCACCACGCTTGAGTTGCCAATAGAACTCACCCAGCACATAGGTCACCCGGCCAGCGTAGTTGTAGAGCTTGCGGTACAGCGCGCCTTGGTAGCGCATGTTCTCGCCGGCCTGCGTGGGCACGCCGGTGATGGGCGCAGCCCAGCTCCAGCCGTCTTCGGCATCGACGAGAAAGGCGAAGCCTTCTTCGCGGTGGTACAGCAGGTATTCGCGCCAGAAGCTCTGCTCGTCCTCGCCCACCTCGCAGCGCTCGACGTAGCCGACCACCTGCCACGGCCGCGCAGGCTTGCCGCCGAGCGCCAGCGTGCCGACGGTGCCGAGCGGAATCTGCGGCTCGCTGCCGTTGTCCTGTGCGTAGTGAGCCAGGTCGCCGCCCACGCCTTGCCCAGCCGACGTCAGGTCGACCACGGCATGGCATTGGTGGCAGACGATGGACTGCGTCGTCGAGAGCTTCACCTCGAGCGAGGTGCCGCAACTCGGGCACTCGATGGTGCGCGCCTTCAGCGTCTTTTCGGCACTGTCGGCCAGGCCGGTCATCGTCAGTTCGCTGATGGCCACCGAGCGGCCCACCGACCACTTGGGCGCTGCTGCATCGCTGTAGTCGAGCGTGCCCACCTCGTCGCGCGAGCTGCGCAGGTCGGCGACCACGAAGCCACGCTCGGTGTTCGGCTTGTAGGGCAGTTCGCCTTGCGCCGCGATCAGCTTGGCGACGGTGACCGAGCCGACCGACCAGCTCTGGCCGTTGACGATCTGCGGCGACCCCGGCCGCAATGCGTCGGGTGCAGGGGTGTCGCCTTCAAGCGGCGCATCGAAGGCGATGACGTAGCGGCCGTTGTCTTCGCTCAGCCAACCCGATTTCTGGTTGTCGGGGCCGCCGTCAAACAGCGCGTGCCATTCGTTCCAGGTGCCGTCTTTGTAGCGGTACTGCAGGCGGCCGACGATCGTGAAGGCAGCGCCCTGGTACTTGCCGCCGGCGCCGAGCTGCAGAGGAGAGTGGTCGTCGAAGAGTTCAGCGCTCTCGCCGATCTTGCGCAGCGCATCGCCTTCGCGCACCACGGTGCTGCGGCAGAAGCTGCAAACCGCGAAGGCAGAAGCCGCCGAGCGAAAGTCGACCGGCGCGCCGCAGTTGGGGCACGCAGCACGGTAGGCGCGTTGAGGGCTGGGTTCTGTGGCCAAGGGCGGGCGGCGTAGGCGTTGTCAGCAGGCCAGCGTTGCCGGCCTGCACGAACCGAATCGGCGCTGAATCAGACGAGCTTCTTCAGCAGCTCGGCTTTCTTCGCGTCGAACTCTTCCTGCGTCAGGATGCCCTTGCCCTTGAGTTCACCCAGTTTCTCGAGCGTGGCCATCACGTCGTCGGGTTTCACTGCGGCTGGGGCCGCAGCCGCTGGCTGGCCCTGCAGGCCTTGCGAGAGCTGCTGCGCCATCACCTGCCCGAGCGCCACGCCGGCGCCCAAGCCCATTGCGTCGCCAGCAATACCACCGCCACTGGAGCCCGCACCTTCGGCGAACTTGGGGATCGACTGCGCCGTCTGGTATTGCATGAACTTGCCCATGTCGCCACCGACCATGCCCATGCCGATCTTCTGGTCGAGGATCTTCTGCAGCTCTTCAGGCAGCGACACGCTCTGCATCGTCACCGACTCGAGCTTCAGGCCCAGCTTCTCGAACGAAGGCGCGGTGGCTTCCTGCAAGGCCTTCGCAAACTCGATCTGGTTGGCCGCGAGGTCGAGGAAGGCAACCCCGCTGGACGCCACGGCGTCGGAGATGTGCTGCAGCATCAGGCCGCGCAACTGGCCATCCAGTTCGGCCACGGTGTAGGTGGCACGCGTGCCCGAGATCTCGGTGTAGAACAGCTTCGGGTCGGCGATGCGGTAGGCGTAGTTGCCGAAGGCGCGCAGGCGCACGGCGCCGAAGTCCTTGTCCCGAATGGTCACCGGCTGGGTGGTGCCCCAGCGCTGGTCGATCTGCTGGCGCGTGCTGAAGAAGTACACGTCGCTCTTGAACGGGCTCTGGAACAGCTTGTCCCAGTTCTTCAGGTACGTGAGCACCGGCAGCGTCTGCGTGGTGAGCTTGTACATGCCCGGGCCGAACACATCGGCGAGCTTGCCCTCGTTCACGAAGACGGCCATCTGCGACTCGCGCACGGTGAGCGAGCCGCCGTACTGGATTTCGTTGTCGGCCATCGGGTAGCGCCAAGCCAGCACGCCATCGCCGGCTTCGGTCCACTCCAGAATGTCGATGAACTGTTTCTTGATGAAATCCATCAGGCCCATGTCAATCTCCCATGAAGATGTTGTGGATCATAGGGGCAGTCACGACGGCCGCAAACGACAAGGCGGACCGAAGTCCGCCTTGTTTGATCGCTGAGAACTGCCGGTGAAGGCAAGTTCTCAGATCACTTGAATCACGAAGTTCAAGCCTCGTTGCGTCGGCGAACCACCCAGCCCATGGCAAGCAGGCCGAGGGCCAGCAGCGCGTAGGTCTTGGGTTCTGGAACCGGGGCCACCACCGAGGATGCCGTCGCGACGAGCACGCCACCGTAACCCACCAGGCCGCCACCGAAGAGGCCGCCATTATTGCCCGTGACATCACCGGAGATCACCAGTTGGTAGACACCGGCGAGGAGGTCGTTGAAGCTGAAGGCCGAGGCCGTCGGGTCCTTCAGCGAACCCGAAAGGCCGCCGCCACTCAAGGTGATGCCGCCGAGATCGATGTCGCGACGCAGCGAGGCATCCAGCCCGAGGACGATACCGCCGGCGTTTGCCGAGCCGTCGAGCGTGAAGTTGTAGCAGTCGTTGAAATGCTGGACCGACTTGAAGCTGTTGCCGAGTACCTCAACGGATGGGGTGCTCAACACACCCAACTCGAACGTGCTGGTGCATGCCGCCATGGCCGGGGCGCTTGCCGCCAATGCCAGTGCAACTGCAAACAACTTTGATTTCATGGGAGCTCCTGAGGGGAAATTTGGTGCGTCTGAAACGCGTAAGCCAATGTGCCATTTGCCCTCGTGGAAGTCTCATTTCGGTCCCCCCGATTCACGGGACCGAACATCGAACCGGGACACCCCCAAGTAAGTGGGTGGCAATTCGGGTAACCGTGAGCACCGCCCGCAGGGTGTGACAAAAGTCTCAAACGGCGCAATTTCTTACCCGTTCAAGTTGGCTTGCGCACCTGGGTATGCTTTGCCTCATGCCCAACCAAAACATCCCTCTTCGCCTGGCCATCGTGGGTGCCGGACCGGTCGGCCTGGGCCTCGCGCTCCAGGCTGCACAGGCGCTGCCCGCGGCGCACATCAGCTTGTTCGACAGTCGCCCGCTGACGAAGGACGTTTCAGCCGACCCGCGCACACTCGCGGTGTCGCTGGGAAGCGTGCAACTACTGCAGCGCTTGGGCGCATGGCAGGCCGATACAGCCCAGCCCATTCTGGAAGTGCACGTGTCGCAACAGGCGCCTTCTCTCGGCGGTTTGCTGGCCGATGTGATGGGCGAACCCGAAGTGCGCATCTCGGCGGCCGAAGAGCATGTGCCGATGCTCGGTGCCGTATTGAGCTACGGCGCCATCGTGGCGCCGCTGCAGACGGCGTGGCTGGCCGCCAGTGAGCGCGAACCTTCGCGGCTGGTCACTCGCTTCGACACGCCGGTCCATGCCATGAAACCGTTGCCCGCGAGTGTGGAGATCGACGCCGGCATCGTCGACAGCTTCGACTTGGCGGTGGTGGCCGAGGGCGGCGTCTTCAGCGCCGCCACCCCAGCCACGGTGTCGACATCCGTTCGCGCCCCGCTGCGCCACGACTACGCGCAGCTGGCCTGGGTCGGCACCGTAAGCCACACCGGCGGGCGCGTCGGCGTGGCCTATGAGCGCTTCACCCGCCACGGCCCGGCCGCGCTATTGCCGCTGAAAGACGGACGATCCGCATTGGTCTGGTGTGTGAACCGCGACGACGACCCGGTGGGCGAGTTGAACGACGCGCAGCGTTTGGCTGTGCTCAACACCATCTTCCACCCTGAGGTCGGCCGCCTCACCGCCGTGTCGCCTCTCAAGCGCTTCGAACTAGGGCTGATTGCCGAGCGCACGCTGACTCAAGGCCGCACGGTGCGCATCGGCAACGCCGCTCAGACCCTGCATCCGGTCGCCGGGCAGGGCTTGAACCTCGGGCTGCGCGATGCCTTCGATCTGGTCCAGGGTCTGTCGCGTTCCTCCGACGTGGACGGCGTGCTGCGCAAGCTCGAATGGCAACGCGGCCCGGACCGCTGGGCCATGATCGCTGCCACCGATTTCCTCGCCCGCAGCTTCACCTGGAAGCTGCCCGGCGCAGGCGCCGCACGCGGGCTCGGCCTGGCAGCGCTGCAAGCCTTGCGACCGATCAAGTCCGCGCTGGCGCGGCAGATGATGTACGGCTCGCGCTGAGACGGCCGCTCAGGCTTCGAGCTTGAGGAAGAGGTCGCGGTCTGGCGCGAAGTTGGCGTACAGGGGCAGCAAGGCGCCGCCTAGGGCTCGCGCATCGGAGCCGATGGTTCCCGGCAGCACTGTGGGACGCGAAACACCTTCCCAGTTGTGATGGTCCAGCGCAGTCGACAACTCGTCGAGCAGCGCCTGCAGCAGGGGCCGGCTGAAGGAACCGTCGACGATGACGCCATCCAGGTCCAGCAGGCACACGGCGCTGTTGACCGCCATGGCGACGCCGGTGGAGGCCTGGCGCAGCCAGGCGTTGGTGTGCGTGCGCCAGGGCGCAGTCATGGCGCGCTCGTCCGCCACCGCGCTGGGGTCCAGTCCGGCGCCTGCGTAGCGGGTCTCGAGCGTCAGCAACGAGGCCACGCTGAGCAGCTGCTCGGGCACACCGCCGCGACCAGCCCGGGGCACGGCGATCGGGAGCGAACCGATGGCACCCGCGTTGCCATGGCGACCGGCATGCAGATGGCTGTCGATCACCAACCCGCCGCCGACGAAGGTGTCGACGAACACATAAAGGTAGCTGCGGATGCTGCGGCCCGAGCCGGACACGAGTTCGGCGACGCACGCCGCGGCCGTGTCCTTCACGAACGTGACCGGCACATCGGTCATGGCGGCCACGCGGGCGCGGATGTCGATCTGCGCCCATTTGCCGGCGATCGGCGCCGCCGAGCCAAGCAACGTCTGCCAGCCGCCCAGGGACAAGGGCGCTGCAATGCCGACGCCATGCAATGCGCGGGCACGCGTCGAGCCGAGCGACTTGCGCAGCACTTTCAGGCGCGTTTCGATTTCGTCGAACAGCGTGTCGGGATCGGGAAAGTCATACGAGAGCGACAGCCGCTCGCGCGCCTGGCCCAGGAAATCTACCAACAGCATGTCGAGACTGCGCCGACCGATCTGGATACCAATGGAGAAGGCGCCGTCGGGGTTGAGCGCCATGGGCACGGAGGGCTGCCCGACCTTGCCGCGAAGGGGTGCCTCCTTGACCACAAGGCCGTCGCCCTCGAGCCGCCCGATGATGAGCTGCACGGTCTGCGCCGTCAGCTTGGTCAGGCGCGCGATCTCGGCCTTGGGCAGGCTGCCATGAAGCCGGATCGCCTGCAGCACCACGCGCTCGTTGAACTGCCGCATGCCCACGTGGTTCGAACCGCGCGGGCGCAGCCGCGCGCCGACATCGCTCATGGGCGCAACGCCTCGGCGATCACGCCCTTCTTGAACAGGAAGTTGGCATAGGGCTGCATCTCACCCACTTGCAAGATGGCAAAGGCGGCCCGGGTGCGCTTGTAGAACTCGAAGCGCTCCACGGCCTCGCACTGCTCGGCCCGCACTTCGCCGCGCGAGGCCATCTCTGCCAGCACCTCGCGCTGCAGCGCCGAGTGGCTGCCGGGCGCCGAGCCGCTGACCTGCATGAAGGCCACCGGGCAAGCCACAGCCTCGTCCAGCGGAAAGACCGACAGCACCGCACGGCAAGCACGGGCGAGGCCGATGCCTGGCAGGCGCAGCACCGGACGCCCAGGCGACAGCGACTCGGCGGTGAAGTTAGCGTCGGCCACGACGATCTCGTCGCCATGGCCCATTTCGCACAGCAGCTTGAGCAGATCGGGGAACAGCAGCGGGTCGATGTTCTTCAGCATGTGGCACCGTCAGGCAAGCGCTTCCGCCGGCAGCTCGGCGACAGACTTGGCGCCGGTCATCACCGCCACGGCATCGCTCATGCTGATCTTCTTCGGGTCGACCACGGCTGCACGCTTCCCCAAGCGTGCGATGTGGACGCGATCGGCGATCTCGAACACATGCGGCATGTTGTGGCTGATCAGGATCACGGGTAGACCTCTGTCGCGAACGCGGCGGATCAGCTCCAGCACCATGTTGCTTTCCTTCACGCCCAGTGCAGCCGTGGGCTCGTCCATGATCACCACGTGCTGCGCGAATGCTGCCGCGCGCGAGACGGCAACACACTGCCGCTGGCCGCCCGACAGCGTTTCGACCGCCTGCGTCATCGAGCGGATACCGACCTTCAGGTCGTTCATGCGCGCCACGCTTTCGGCCAGCATCTTCTTCTTGTCGAGCATGCGCAGCACCGTCCCGAGGAAGCCCGGGCGGCGCAGCTCACGGCCGAGAAAGAGGTTTTCGGCGATGGTCATTGCCGGGGCCACGGCCAGGTCCTGGTAGACCGTCTCGATGCCGGCCCGGCGTGCGTCGATCGGGCTCTTGAAGTGGATCGGCTTGCCGTCGAGCAGGATCTCGCCTTCGTCGGGGATGGTCGCTCCCGACAAGGCCTTGATCAGCGATGACTTGCCGGCGCCGTTGTCGCCGATCACCGCGAGGATCTCGCCGGCACGGAGTTCGAAGTCGACCCCGTCGAGCGCCACCACCTGGCCGTAGCGCTTCACCAGGCCCTTGGCCTGCATCACGATGTGCGGTTGGCTCACTTCAACGCCCTCCTTTGCGAGACAGCTGATCGGCGGCCACCGCAAGAATCACCAGCACGCCGGTCACCAGCACCTGGTAGATCGACGACACGCCCATCAGCGTGAGCCCGTTGCGGAAGACGCCGACGATCATGGCCCCGACCAGTGAGCCCAGGACGATGCCGCGGCCACCGAAGAGGCTGGTCCCACCCAGAACCACGGCAGTGATCGCGTCCAGGTTCTCTGTCTGCCCCGCATTCGGATCGCCCACGCCGGTACGGGCTACCGACAGCAGCGAGGCAATGCCGTAGAAGAGCCCCGCCAGCACGTACACGCCCAACAGCACCCGGTGCGTGGCGATGCCGGTGAGGCGCGTTGCTTCCGGGCTGTTGCCCACGGCGTAGACATGGCGGCCGGATGCGGTTTCACGCAAGCCGAACCAGGCTGCGAAGTACAGCATCAGCATCAACACCACGCCGTACGACACAGCGGTACCGCCCAGGTTGAAGGTGTTGCCGAGGAGGGTCATCGATTCGGGCACCTCGGTCACGGTCTGCGAGCTCGAGTAGAGCTGCGTGATCGCGAACGCGATGTTGAGCGTGCCCAGCGTCACGATAAAAGGGGGCAGCTTGATGCGCGTCACCAGCAGCCCGTTGATCAGGCCAAACAAGGTCGTCGCCGTCAGCCCACACACGATGGCCAGCGGCACCGGCAAGCCCAGCTCGGTGCAGAACTTGGTCATGACGATGCCGCCCAGCGCCATCACCATGCCGCACGACAAATCGATGCCGGCGGTGAGGATGATCAGCGTCTGGCCGATGGCAATCACGCCCACGACCATCACCTGCTGCAGGATGAGCGAGAAGTTCTCGCCCGTCAGGAAGCGGCTGTTCTGCGACGCAAAGAATGCGCAAGCGGCAAGCAGCGCAAGAAAGGGCCCCAGCGTGCCCAGGGGGGGCAGCCTGTCTTTCCAGGTGTTCATGTCACTCCAACGGTGGCTTGTGAAGAGAGCGGAGCACCGTGGGTGCTCCGCGACACGCTCAACGCAGAGCGGCGTTTACTTCTTGCCCCAGCACAGTTCGGTGCCAGTCTTCACGTCCTTGCTGTCGACGCCTGCCACCGCTTTGCCGGAGATGAGGGTCACGCCGGTGTCGGTGTAGCCGGCGGCCTTCTTGCCGCTCTTGGCGTATTCGACGCCGGCCTCGACGCCCATCGCGGCCATCTTCAGCGGGTACTGCTGCGAGGTGGCAGCAATCACGCCCGACCCGACGTCCTTGATGCCCTGGCAGCCGCCGTCCACCGAGACGATCATCACGCCCTTTTCCTTGCCGGCCGACTTGAGCGCCTTGTACGCACCGGCCGCGGCCGGCTCGTTGATGGTGTAGACGAGATTCACGTCGGGGTTCTTCTGCAGGCAGTTCTCCATCGCGGTCTGGCCTTTGGCTTGGTCACCGAAGCTGTCGGCCATGCACACCACTTCGACGCTCTTGCCGAGATCGTTGCTCTTGGCATCGGGCGCGGTCAGACCGAAGCCCTTCATGAAGCCGTTATGCCGCTGGGCGCCGACCGGGTGGCCGGGGAAAAGATCGAGGGTGACGA
Source organism: Rhizobacter sp. P2_G4 (assembly GCF_056403575.1). Lineage (NCBI taxonomy): Bacteria > Pseudomonadati > Pseudomonadota > Betaproteobacteria > Burkholderiales > Sphaerotilaceae > Rhizobacter > Rhizobacter sp. P2_G4. Next base: position 138,635 of record NZ_JBFUFG010000001.1, read on the forward strand.
TCTTGGCGGGCTTGCCAGCGAAGGCCGCTTTCGCGTACTGGCCGATCAGCTCGCCGGCCTTGTAGTTGTCGGTGGCGAACAGCGCGTCGACGCCGTCCACCGGGTCGGTCGGGCTGTCCAGTGCGATCACGAGCACGCCCTTGTCGCGAGCCTTCTTGATGGCCGGCACGATGGCCTTGGAGTCGTTGGGCGTGATCAGGATGGTCTTGGCACCGGCTGCAATCATGTTCTCGAGCGCCGTCACCTGACCCGCGTTGTCGCCGTCGGCCTTGCCTGCCCCGCTCAGCAGCTTGGCGCCCCTTGCCTTGGCCGCCTCGGTCGCGCCTTCCTTCATCTTCACGAAGAAAGGGTTGGTCTCGGTCTTGGTGATGAGGCCGATGACGGGTTGATCTGCCGCGGCGGCAGCGCCACCCGCGAGCAGAACGGACAGGGTCACGAAGGCGTTCAAACGCATGGTTTGTCTCCAGTCTCTTGAGTGAGGGAAGCGCAGCTCGCGCCGCACCGATCAGGGTGCCGTCGATGCAGCACTGCCCAAAGTATCGGCGCCGATCTTTAATAAATCAATTCGATTTATTAATGGGAAACCCGAAGTTCGACCCCAGCCGCCATGAGGGGCTTTACATCAACTCAGCCTGCCGATGCGTCAGTGCGGGCAGCTGCGCCCTCACCTCGGCGATGCGTTGGACGTCGAGCTTCGCCATCACCACACCTTCGCCGTTTTCGAGCAGCGACAGCACCTCGCCCCAGGGGTCGACGATCAGGCTGTGGCCGAAGGTGCGGCGGCCGTTCTCGTGCAGGCCACCCTGCGCCGGCGCGATCACGTAACACTGGTTCTCGATGGCGCGGGCGCGCAGCAACACTTCCCAGTGCGCACGACCCGTGGTGTGGGTGAAGGCCGACGGCACGGTGATCAGGTCGCAGGGTGGGAGCATCAGCCGGCGGTACAGCTCGGGAAAGCGAAGGTCGTAGCAGATGCTCAAGCCCAACCGCAAGGCACCGACGTCGCATGCCACCGGTGTGCTGCCGGCTTGCAGCACGCGGCCTTCGTCATAGCTTTCGCGCCCGTTGTCGTAGCGGAAGAGGTGGATCTTGTCGTAGCGCGCGGTCTGCTGCCCTTCGGGCGAGTAGACACAACAGGCGTTGAAGACGCGGTCGGCATTCGCGGTGCGCAGCGGCAGCGTGCCGCCGATCACCCACACGCCGTGTTCTCGCGCAGCGCTCGCCAGCATCGCCTGGATCGGGCCTTCGCCTGGCGTTTCGGCGATGGCCAGCTTGTCGCGGTCGCTCAGGCCCATCAGGCAGAAGTACTCGGGCAGGGCCACCAGCTCGGCGCCCTGTTGGGCCGCCTCGGCGATCAGCCGGCGAGCGATGTCGAGGTTGCGTTCGACGCTCGGTGTGGCGACGGTTTGCAGCGCAGCAATCCACATGAAAAATCTCTCCGTTCAAGCCGCTGCCGCCCTCGGCGAGACAGCGCAGGCAGCTTACGCCCTTGCTTGCAAGGCCACCACCGGGCAGTGGCGAAGGATGTGGGGCAGAATTCGCCCGCCATGGGCCCTGAGACCACCTCTACCAGCGCCGACTACAGCCGCTTCGTGCAGCGCGTGCGCCGCCGCTTCGGCGATGAACTGACGCTGCTTGCGCCGGGCCTGCCCATGCGCGAGAGCATCGAGGCCCTGATCGACACCTTGCTCGCAGGCGGCCGCACATTGGCCAGCGCCTTGCGCGTCGCGCGCCACCTGGTGCTCGAGCGCCTCGCCGTGCTCGACATCGAGCAGGGCGCCGAGATGCAAGACATCACCCGCTCGATGACGCAGCTGGCCGAGACCACGCTCAACCGGGCGCTGGTGCAGTCGTTCGCCGACCAGGATGCGCGCCATGGCCCTCCGCTCAACCCGGCCGGCGAGCGCATCGACTTCTGGGTCGTCGGCATGGGCAAGCTCGGCGCGCACGAACTCAACGTGTCGTCCGACATCGATCTCATCTACGTTTACGAAGAAGACGGCCAGACCACCGGCCCCAAGGTCATCAGTGCGCACGAGTATTTTTCGCAGGTGGCGCGCAGCCTGTACGGACTGATCGGCGACAGCACCGATGACGGCTTCGTCTTCCGCGTGGACCTGGCGCTGCGCCCCAACGGCAACTCCGGCCCCACCGCGGTCAGCCTTGCGATGCTAGAGGAATACTTCCTCGTGCAGGGCCGCGAGTGGGAGCGCTTTGCGTGGCTGAAGAGCCGCGTGGTCGCGCCTTATGAAAGCGTGCGCAACGGCCGCGCGCGGGCGCTGAGCGCCACCGTCACGCCTTTCGTCTACCGCCGCTATCTTGACTACGGCGTGTTCGAAGGCCTGCGCCAGCTTCACCGCAAGGTGCGTGAAGAAGCGCAGCGCCGTGCGGCCGGCCGGCCTGAGCGCGCCAACGATGTGAAGCTGTCGCGCGGCGGCATTCGCGAGATCGAATTCATCGTGCAGCTGCTGCTGGTGGTGCGCGGCGGGCAGTTCCCGGAGATCCGCACGCGCTCGACGCTGAAGGCGCTCGAGAAGCTTTCCGCTGGCGGCTTGATGAAGCCCGAGAGCGCCGTGCGTCTGGCCGAGGCCTACACCTTCCTGCGCCGCGTCGAACACCGCATCCAGTTTCTCGACGACCAACAGACGCATGTGCTGCCCACGGCCGACGGCGATCTCGACTGGATCGCCCAGAGCCTCGGCATGGCCTGCGAAGGCGACACCTGCGACCTGCTCGAATGTTTGGGCGAGACGCGCGAGTTCGTTGCCATGGAGTTCGATGCCCTGCTGCACGACGGCCGCCCGCCGGCGGTGGGTGGAGGCTCCGGCGGCGGTTGCCGCACTTGTGGTCCGGCTCCGCAGCCGGTGGACAGTGCCCTCTTCCTCGAGCGCCTGCCGCCCGAGTTGGCCGAGCGCGTGCGCCCGTGGGTCGACCACCCGAAGATCAGGGTGCTGCGCGAAGAGAGCAAGCTGCGCCTGGCCCGCCTGGTGACGCGTGCCGCACAAGGCGTGGCCGATGGCGTCTGCACGATGGAAGCCGCCACGCGCTTCATCGACTGGTTGGAGCCGCTGCTGCGCCGCGAGAGCTACCTCGCACTGTTGGTCGAACGGCCCGAGGTGCACAACCGCCTACTGCGCCTGCTGGGCCTGGCGCGCTGGCCCGCGCAGTTCTTGATGCGCCACCCCGGCGTGATCGACGAGCTGGCCGACGACCGCCTGCTGCACCTGCGCTTCGAGCGCGAGAGCTTCATCGCCGAACTCGAGGCGCGCCACGAAGCCTGGAGCCGCTTCAGCCAGGCCGATGAAGAGCTGCTGCTCGACACGCTGCGCCGCGCCCACCACGCCGAGGTCTTCCGCACGCTGGTGCGCGATGTCGAGGGCCACATCACCGTCGAGCAGGTGGCCGATGATTTGTCCGCGTTGGCCGACGCCACGCTGCAGTGCACGATCAACTGGGCCTGGAGCCACCTGAAGCAGCACCACCGCGAGCTGCCGCGCTTCGCCGTCATCGCTTACGGCAAGCTGGGTGGCAAGGAGCTCGGGTACGGCAGCGACCTCGACGTCGTCTTCCTTTACGACGACTCCGACGAAACCGACACCGACCGCGCCGCCGAGGTCTACGGCGCGTTCGTGCGCAAGCTCATCAACTGGCTGACCACGCGCACCGCGGGCGGCGAGCTGTTCGACATCGACACCGCCCTGCGGCCCAACGGCAATTCGGGTCTGCTCGTCACGTCGCTCAAGTCGTACGAGAACTACCAGAAGGGCCGCGGCAGCAACACGGCCTGGACGTGGGAGCACCAGGCCATCACGCGTGCACGCTTCTGCGCCGGGACAGCCGAGCTGGCACCCGGCTTCGAGGCCGTGCGGCGAGCAGTGATCTGCGCCGAGCGCGACCACGACGCATTGCGCGCCGAGATCCAGGCCATGCGCGAGAAGGTGCGTGCTGCGCACCCGGTGAAGGCGGGCCTGTTCGATGTGAAGCACAGCGCCGGCGGCATGATGGATGCCGAGTTCGCCGTGCAGTACCTCGTGCTCGCGCATGGTGGCAAAAACCTGGAGCTGGTCGACAACGTGGGCAACATCGCTTTGCTGCAACGCGCTGAAGCCTGCGGCTTGTTGCCAAGTGGCGTGGGCCGCGCAGCGGCCGATGCCTACCGCGAACTGCGGCGCGCCCAGCACCGCGCGCGGCTCGACGAGCGGCCGACGCAGGTCGTCCCCGACAGCATGGCCGCGCAGCGTGATGCCGTGCTCGCCGTGTGGCGCGCTGTCTTCCCGCCTGCCGCCTGATGCCGCTCGCCGTGTTGCGCCGGCCCGGCGCCGCCTGGTGTGCTCTTGCATTGCTGTTGCTGGCGGGCAGCGTGTTGTCGCTGGTCTTCGATGCGTCGGGCGCGCTGGAGTGGCGACCGAGCCTCGTCACCTTGCAACCCTGGCGCTGGTGGACAGCGGCCTTCGTGCACTACAGCACCATGCATGTGGTCGGCAATTTCACCGGCCTGGCGTTGACGGCTGCGTTCGGCTGGGTGTCACGGGTGCCGCCGCGCACGGCCGTCGCCTGGCTTGCCGCATGGCCGCTCACACACCTGGCTTTCCTGTGGATGGCGCCGGGCTTGATGCACTACGGCGGCTTGTCGGGCGTGGTGCACGCGGGCGTCGCCATCGTCATCGCGCACATGCTCATCACCGGCACACGTGGCCAGCGCTTCGTGGTCGGCTGCGTGCTCGTCGGCCTGATCGCCAAGATCATCACCGAGACCCCGTGGCGCGCTCCGGTGCAGCACCTCGAAGGCTGGGACATCGGCATCGCGCCGATCGCCCACGTGACGGGTGTGCTGTCGGGCGCGCTCTGCGTGCTGATCGCGTACGCATGGTCGCTGCGCCAACCGACGACAAACTCACATGTCTGACCGCAAATCTCATCTCGACGGGCTCGCCGTCATCTCCTTGATTGCCTGCAGCTTCTTGTGGGGCTTGAACGGCGTGGCGGCCAAGGCGGTGTTCGGCGAAGTCTCGCCGCTGGTGCAGGCGACTGTGCGCTCGATCGGCGGCGTGGCGCTGGTGCTGTTGTGGGCACGGCTGCGCGGCATCCCACTCTTTCAGCGAGATGGCACCTTGCCGGGCGGCGTGCTCGCGGGTTCGTTGTTCGCAGCCGAGTTCGCGTGTGTCTTCATCGGATTGCAGTACACCAGCGCGTCACGCATGGTGGTGTTCATCTACTTCTCACCGTTCCTGGTGGCGCTCGGCATGCCCTTCATCGCGCGTTCCGAGCGCTTGTCTGCTTTGCAGACAGCAGGGCTGGTGCTCGCCTTCGCCGGTGTCGCGAGCGCGTTCGCGGAAGGCTTCACGAAGCCGGCTATCGGGCCGCGGCAGTGGATCGGCGATTCGCTCGGTGTGCTGGCCGCCTTCCTGTGGGCGGCGACCACGCTGAGCATTCGTGCCACCAAGCTGGCGAGCGCGTCGGCGGAGAAAACGCTCGCTTACCAGCTCGGTGTGTCGGGCGTGCTGCTCGGCCTGGGTGCGCTGTGGCACGGAGATGCCTGGCCGCAGCGGTTGTCAGCACTCGCCATCGGCTCACTGGCGTTCCAGGTCGTCATCGTGGTGTTCGCCAGTTACCTGCTGTGGTTCTGGCTGGTCCGCCACTATCCCGCCACGCGGCTTGCCGCATTCACGCTGCTGACGCCGGTGTTCGGCCTGCTGATGGGCGTGGTGCTGCTGGGCGAGCCGATCACCGCAAGGCTGCTGCTGGCCCTGGCTGGGGTGACGCTGGGAATGGTGTTGGTGAACCGCCAGCCGCGTTCGGGCAACGCTGAACAAGTCCCTTAGCTGCGGATGCGCTTGACCAGCGACGTGGTCGAGTAGCCGTCGATGAACGGGATCGAACGCGCGTCACCACCCCAGCTGCGCACCACGGCTGTCTCGGCGAGCGTTTCGATGTCGTAGTCGCCGCCCTTCACGTACAGGTCGGGGCGCACGAGCTTGAGCAGTTCGACCGGCGTCTGCTCGTCGAAGAGCGTCACGAGGCTCACGCTTTCCAGTGCGGCCAGCACGCAAGCCCGGTCTGCCTCTGCGTTCAACGGGCGGTCGGGACCCTTGCCGAGCATGCGAGCCGATGCGTCGCTGTTAAGCCCGATCACCAGGCTGCCACCCAAGGCGCGCGCCGCCTCAAGATAACTCACATGGCCGCGGTGCAGGATGTCGAAGACGCCGTTGGTGAACACCATCGGCCGGCCGAGTGCGGCGAGCCGAATGGGCAGTTGATCGCGGCTGCAGAGCTTGTCGAGGAAGGTCGTCATGGCGCGGATTGTCACCTGCGTGGCACGTGCCGCGAGCTCGTCGCCATAGACTTCGGCCACAAGATTCTGGAGACACGACATGATCACACTGTGCGGCAGTACCACCTCGAACTACTACAACAAGGTCAAACTCGCGTTGCTGGAAAAGGGCCTGCCTTTCACCGAAGAAAAGGTGCCCACGCACAGCCTTGACGAAGCGGTGCTAAGCGCCTCGCCGTTGGGCAAGATACCGTTCATCCTCACAGCGCAGGGCAGCTTGTGCGAGAGCCAGGTGATCCTCGAGTACATCGAGGCCACGCACCCCCAACCGGCGCTGATTCCTGCCGACCCATGGCAGGCCGCCAAGGTGCGCGAACTCGTCACCTTCATCGACACCCACCTCGAGCTCACTGCGCGTCAGCTCTACCCCAAGGCCTTCTTCGGCGGCGAGTTGAGCGAGGGCAACGCGGTCCGCATCCGCACGCTGCTCGAGAAGCAGATCGCCGGCTTCAAGCGCTTGGCCAGGTTCTCGCCCTACGTCGCGGGCGACAGTTTCACGATGGCCGATTGCGCAGCCTGGGCCAATCTGCCGCTGGTCGTGATGGCCACCAAGGCGGTTTACGGTGAAGACCTGCTGGCCAAGGCCGGCATCGACGTCAAGGCCTACGCCAAGGTGATCGACGAACGGGCCTCGGCACAGAAGGTGAAGGCGGACCGCAAAGCGGATCAGGACAAGGGCAAGGCCTCTCAAGCGGGTTGAGTGGGGCGTCAATGCAAACGGCCCGCACGAGGCGGGCCGTTGTTGACTGAGCGTTGAAGCTCAGGCGGGTAGCACGCCAGACTGCTTGCCGGCAGCGACCTTGGCGGCCACGGCGGCCGTCACTTCCTTGCGGAAGCGATTCAGCTCCTGGACGCTGGCGAAGCTGCGCTCCATCAACAGGCTCATGTTGTGCAGGATGCGCTCGACGACCTTGGTTTCCCACACGGCGTCGAACTGGATCTGCTTGTCGAGCCACTGCTCCAGCCATTGCGGATTGGGCAAACGGCTCTGGATGGTGTCGCGCGGGAACAGCTTCTCGTTCACGTGCAGGTTCGTCGGGTGCAGTGCCTGCGCCGTGCGGCGCGCACTGGCCATCAGGACGCCCACCTTGGCGAAGGCTGCACGGGCTTCGTCGCCGAACTTCTGCATCGCACGCTTCATGTAGCGCAGATAGGCGCCGCCGTGGCGGGCTTCGTCACGCGCGAGCGTCTCGTAAATGGCCTTGATCACTGGCTCGGTGTGCCATTCGGCGGCACGGCGGTACCAGTGGTTGAGGCGGATCTCGCCGCAGAAGTGCAGCATCAGTGTCTCGAGCGCCGGCGCCGGGTCGAACTCGAAGCGCACTTCGTGCAGTTCGGCTTCGGTCGGGCACATGTCGGGGCGGAAGCGCCGCAGGTACTCCATCAGCACCAGCGAGTGCTTCTGTTCCTCGAAGAACCAGACGCTCATGAAGGCAGAGAAGTCGCTGTCATCGCGGTTGTCGCGCAAGAACATCTCGGTGGCAGGCAGGGCAGACCATTCGGTGATGGCGTTCATCTTGATGGTCTGGGCTTGCTCTTCGGAGAGCTGGCTGCCATCGAACTCATCCCATGGAATGTCTGTGTCCATGTTCCAGCGCACGGCTTCGAGTTGCTTGAAGAGTTCGGGGTAAAGCATGGTTCAGCCTTGGTTGGTTGACCGGGCATTTTAGACGCGCCCTTCATGACAAGTCGTCTTTCACCCCACACGCCGGCCAGCGCAAACCCTCATACCGCATCCAGAAAACCCCGGCATGCGTAAGAAAGGCCTTCAGCGCAACATCGGCCGATCTTTCACACCCGAGGACAAATCCATGCGCCACGCTTCCGCCATTCTTCCCTTCGTTCTCGCTGCGTTGTGCACCGCGAGCGGCGCCAGCCGAGCCGCCGATTGCCCGGCACTGCTGAACCGCGAGATCCCCCGACTGCAAGACGAAAAGCCGCAAAACCTCTGCCAGTACAGGGGGCAGGTGGTGCTGGTGGTGAACACCGCCAGCTTCTGCGGCTTCACGCCCCAGTACAAAGGCCTGGAGGCGCTGTACAGCAAGTACCGCGAGCGCGGCTTCGTCGTGCTGGGCTTTCCGTCGAACGACTTCTCTCAGGAGCCGGGTGACGGCAAGGCGATCGCTGACTTTTGCGAGAACACCTATGGCGTCAAGTTTCCGATGTTCATCAAGTCGCGCGTGGCGGAGTCGGCCGGTGCGCAGAAGAGCCCGCTGTTCGCCGAGCTGAAGCAGGTCACCGGTGAAGCCCCGAAGTGGAACTTCCACAAGTACCTGATCGCCCGCGACGGCAAGACGGTTCAGAGCTTCGGCACCAGCATCTCGCCCGACAGCGCCAGCTTCGTGAAAACCGTCGAAAAACTACTGGATGCAAAATAAAGACTGATGAGTTATATTTGATACCGACAAGTTCAACTCGCAAACCAAGGCGGCGTCGGTGCAAAAAAACTTCATCAAATTGAAGGAACTCCAGGCGAGTCGAGCCCTCAAACCCGGCGTCGGCGCACTGAGTGCATCGGCCATAACGAGTTCTATGCTGCACAGCCGGTCGGTTTCACCGGCTGGAATCCCAGGGCGGTTTCCCTCCTCCCTCCTCCCTCCCTTGTTCCCCCTGGGGCGCTGTGCAGCAATCTTTATTCAGCGGGGTGTCGCCGACGGCGGCATTCCCCGAACCCCCACTGCCTGCACACCGCGGAGCATCGCTTGATGCGCCGCGTCGCCGTCATCGGCTCGGGCATCTCGGGCCTGTCGGTCGCGCATTCGCTGGCGCTGGAAGCACAGGTCACGCTCTTTGAGGGCGGCAGCTACTTCGGAGGCCACACCCACACGGTCGACATCACGCTCGATGGTGTGAATCATGGCGTCGACACCGGCTTCCTGGTCTTCAACGAGCGCACGTACCCGAACCTGATCCGTCTGTTCGGCGAGTTGGGCGTGCAGACCACCGCCTCCGACATGTCGTTCTCGGTCAAGGTGCCCGACACCGGCCTGGAGTGGAGCGGCAGTGACCTCAACACGGTGTTCGCCCAGCGGCGCAACCTGGTCCGCCCCGGCTTCCTGAAGATGCTGGCCGACATTCTTCGCTTCAACAAACTGACCACGGCGCTGGCCGAGCGCGGGGAAGAGGCCTCGCTGCAACAGCCGATCGGCGACTTTCTGGCGGAGCACCGCTTCTCGGCGCAGTTCCGCGACTGGTATTTCCTGCCAATGATCGGCTGCATCTGGTCCTGCCCGACCGACCAGATGCTGCGCTTCCCTATCGCAACGATGATCCGGTTCTGCCACAACCACGGCCTGCTGCAGGTGGCCGATCGGCCGCGCTGGTTTACCGTGACGGGCGGGGCACGCAATTACGTTCGCAAGATGCTGCCGCGCATCAACGACGCGCGGTTGAACACGCCGGTGCGCAGCGTGCGGCGCATACCCGCGGGTGCCATCGTCATCACCGATCACAGCACCGAGCAATTCGACGACGTGGTGCTCGCCTGCCACAGCGACCAGTCGCTTGCGCTGCTGGCCGATGCCAGCGAAGCCGAACGCGAGGTCTTGGGCGCCATTCGTTATCACCGCAACCGCGCGGTGCTGCACACCGACACCTCGCTGCTGCCCAAGCGCCCATTAGCGTGGGCAGCCTGGAACTACGAGCGCGCCGCGCACGGCCCTCGCGAACAGGCCGCCGTGTGCCTGCACTACCTGATCAACCGCCTGCAGCCGCTGCCATTCCACCAGCCGGTGATCGTCTCGCTGAACCCGGTGCGCGAGCCTTCGGCCGCCAGCGTGCACGGCGAGTTCGACTACGCCCACCCGGTATTCGACACCGCTGCCATCGCGGCCCAGCAGCGCGTGCCTTCATTGCAGGGTCAACGCAACACCTGGTTCTGCGGCGCATGGACGCGTTATGGCTTCCACGAAGACGGCCTGATGTCGGGTCTCGCCGTGGTGGATCAGCTGCGTCGGCGATGGGTCGCCGAAGCGCCCTTGGCCGAAGAGGTTGCCACATGAACGTGACCACGCCGCCCATGCCGCTGATCGGCACCGGTCACGTGCGCCACACGCGCCTGCGACCCGCCCTGAACAGCTTCACCTATGGCACCTATTTCCTGATGCTGCCGATGCGCCGCCTGCGCGCACAGCCCTCGGCGGAGTTGAAGCGCAACCGCTTCGGCCTGCTCAGTTTCAACGACAGAGACCACGGCGACGGCCGGGCCGACAGCCTGGCATGGCTCGACGAACTGCTCGCCCACGAAGGCATCACCGACGCGGTCGGAGAGACCTGGCTGCACTGCTATCCGCGCGTGCTGGGCTACGCCTTCAAGCCGGTGAGCTTCTGGTATTGCCACCGTGCCGACGAGTCGCTCGCCGCCATCGTCGTCGAGGTCAACAACACTTTCGGCGAGCGCCACTGCTACTTGCTGTACGGCCCCGAACTCGCCTTCGGCCGTGAACTGACTGCCGCCAAGGTATTTCATGTGTCGCCCTTCTGTGATGTGGCCGGCAGCTACCGCTTCCGCTTCCTGCGGACCCATCTGCATCCAGCGGCAGAGGGCCTGCGTATGGACTCCCAGAGAACGGTGGTGCGCATCGACCACGACGACGACAACGGCCCGCTGCTGCAAACCAGCGTTTCGGGCCACCTGGTGCCGTTGTCGCGGCACAGCGCCCTCAAGGCCTTTTTCGGCATGCCACTGATGACGTTCTTCGTTGTCGCACGCATCCACTGGCAGGCCTTGAAGCTGTGGACCAAGCAAGTGCCGTTCTTCCGCAAGCCCGCGCCTCCGAAGGCATTCGTCACTCGCTGAGAACAGACCGCGATGAACACGACCAGCAGCCCATCCCGCTTCCGCCCGCTCGCCACGCCCGAGTCTGCCCTGCCCGACAGCGCGCCGGCCGCTGCGCGCGCCGTCTTCCGGCTGATGAAGAACCTCAAGCATGGCAGCTGCGATGTGCAGTTGCCCGACGGCAGCCACGCGCGCTTCGGCTCGCCGGCGGGCGGCGAATTGCGCGCTGCCATTCGGCTGCGCAACTGGAACGTCTGCGCCGCCGCGCTCCGGTCGGGCGACATTGGCTTTGCCGAGAGCTTCATCGCCGGCGACTGGACCACGCCAGACCTCGCGAGCCTGCTCACGCTCTTCATCGCCAACCGCGACGAGATCGAGTCGGTGGTCTACGGCACCTGGTGGGGCTCGTTGCTCTACCGCGCCAAGCACCTGTTCAACCGCAACTCGCGCAGCGGCAGCAAGAAGAACATCCACGCCCACTACGACCTGGGCAACGAGTTCTACCGCCTGTGGCTCGACCCGACGATGAACTACTCGAGCGCCTGGTTCGAAGGCGACCGCAGCGGCAGCATGGTCGACGCGCAGTGGGCGAAGGTGCGGCGTGCGCTCCAGGAATGCGGTGCGAAACCAGGCGACCGCGTGCTCGAGATCGGTTGCGGCTGGGGTGCGCTGGCCGAATGCGCAGCGAAGGAGTTCGGCGCCCGCGTCACAGGCGTCACCCTCTCGCATGAACAACTCGCCTGGGGCCAGCAACGCCTGAAGAACGCCGGTATCGAGGGTGACCTGCGTTACCAAGACTATCGCGATATCGATGACGGCCCCTTCGACGCCATCGCCTCCATCGAGATGTTCGAAGCCGTCGGACGCGAGTACTGGCCGAGCTTCTTCGAGACGCTCAAGCGCCAGCTCAAGCCGGGCGGCAAGGCCTGCATCCAGAGCATCACCATTCGCGACGACCTGTTCGACCGCTATGTGAAGTCGACCGACTTCATCCAGCAGTACATCTTCCCCGGCGGCCTGTTGCCGAGCCCTCAGGCCTTCCGCGAAGCAGCCGCCAAGGCCGGCCTGAAGGTCGTCAACGAGCTCTCCTTCGGCGAGGACTATGCCGAGACGCTCCGGCGCTGGCGCGACAGCTTCCTGTCGCAAGAGGCCCGTGTGCGCCGCCTCGGCTTCGACACTCGCTTCATGCGCATCTGGGAGTTCTACCTCGGCTACTGCGAAGCGGCCTTCGCCACCGGCAACACCGGCGTCATGCAGTTCACGCTGCAGCGCGACTGAGATGACAGGGCTCTCACGCCGAAGCACGTTGCTGGCACTGGCCTGGCTGCCGTGGGCACGTGCGAACGCGCAGCCCGTTGAACTCGGCAGCGAAATCCCCGGTGTCCGCCTGCTTGGCCAGGGCAAGCTGACCTACTTCGGCCTCAACGTCTACAGCGCGAAGCTGTGGGTGGCCGAAGGCTTCCAGGCCGACGACTTCGAGCGCCGCCCCCTGGCGCTCGAGCTGGAATACGCCCGCTCGCTGGTCGGCAAGCTCATCGCCGAGCGTTCGCTGGTCGAGATGAAGAAGGTCGGCAAGGTCGGCGACGACAAGAGCGCCGCCTGGCTGGCCGCGATGACGCAGACCTTCCCCGACGTGGCCAAGGGCGATCGCATCACCGGCGTCCACAAGCCCGATGAGGGGATGCGCTTCTACTTTAACGGCAAGCCGAGCGGTGAGGTCCGCGACCCGGAGTTCGCGCGACTGTTCGTCGGCATCTGGCTCTCGCCGCGCACGTCGGAACCGCAGTTGCGGCGAGCCCTGCTGGGCAACTCATGAGCGCCATCGCCCCAAGCGCATCAGGTTGGACCAAGCGCTGGCAGAACGGCCTCAGCTACGGAGCGCCGGGCTTTCCGCTGGCCTTCGTCGCGCTGCCTCTTTACGTGGTGCTACCCAACCATTACGCACGCGAGTTTGGCGTTCCGCTCGCCTTGCTCGGCGCCGTGTTGCTGGGTGCGCGCCTGTTCGACGCCGTCGTCGACCCGTTGATCGGCCGCTGGGCCGACAAGCTGCTCGATCGCTCGGCGGCAGCGGCCTGGGGAGCGATGGCGATCGCCGCGATCGTGCTGGCACTGGGCTTTCACGGCCTCTTCTTTCCAGCGGTGCCACACACTACCTCCGCCTTGCTGATCTGGTGCTCGGCCCTGCTGGCCGTCACCTACCTCAGCTACAGCGTCATCACGGTGATCCACCAGGCGTGGGGGGCGCGTCTCGGTGGCGACGAAGCCCAACGCGCCCGCGTGGTCGCCTGGCGAGAAGGCCTGGCGCTTTGCGGTGTGCTGGTGGCCAGCGTGCTGCCTTCGGTGGCCGGGCTGGGTGCGACCACGCTGGTGTTTGCGTTCGCGCTCGCGGCAGGCGTGTTCATGCTGCGCCAAGCGCCGCAGCCTGTGGCTCTGCTGCGCTCACCAACACCCTCGCTACAGCTGCCGCTGCAGACCTCTGCGTTTCGCCGCCTGCTTGCGATCTATCTGCTCAACGGCATCGCGAGTGCGGTGCCCGCGACGCTGGTCCTGTTCTTCATTCGCGACCGCTTGCAATCACCAAGCTATGAGCCGCTCTTTCTGGCCAGCTACTTCGCCGCGGCGGCCCTGTCGATTCCGTTGTGGGTGCGCGTGGTGGCCCGCTTCGGGCTCGCGCGGGCGTGGCTCGCCGGCATGTTGCTCGCGATCGCGGTGTTCGCCTGGGCGGCCTTGCTCGGCGCGGGCGACGTCGCCGCCTACACCGTGGTGTGCGTGCTGAGCGGCATCGCGCTCGGTGCCGACCTCAGCCTGCCGGCTGCGTTGCTGGCCGGTGTTATCCAGACAGCCGGCCACGGCGGCCGCGCAGAAGGGGCTTACTTCGGCTGGTGGAACTTCGCGACCAAGCTCAATCTGGCGCTCGCCGCCGGCGTGGCCTTGCCAGTGTTGCAGGCGTTCGGGTACGCACCCGGCAGCCAGAGTCTGCAGGCGTTGAGCGCGCTCACGGTCGCGTACTGCGTGCTGCCCTGCCTGCTGAAACTCGCGGCAGCGGCGCTTTTATGGTTTCAATGGATCAAGGCTCCGACATGAAAAAAATCCTCGCCCTGATGGCCATCGCACTCGGCCTCGTGGCCTGTGCCTCACCTGCACCAGCGGACTACGCGGCTGAGAAGCCGGCGCTCGATCTGCAACGCTATTTCAATGGCGACGTCACCGCGCACGGCATCTTCACAGACCGGTCCGGCAAGGTGGTGCGCCGTTTCACCGTGCTGATGAAGTGCCAGTGGACCGGTGATGAGGGCGTGCTCGATGAAGCTTTCAGCTACAGCGACGGCAAGACCGATCGCCGCATTTGGAAGCTGAAGAAGCTGCCGGGCGGCCGCTACACAGGCACCGCCGGTGACGTGGTCGGCGCAGCCGAAGGCCTGGCTGCGGGCAACGCCTTCCAGTGGGCCTACACGCTCAAGCTGCCGGTCGACGACAAGGTCTACGAAGTGCAGTTCGACGACTGGATGTACCTCATCGACGAGCACGTGATGCTCAACAAGGCGGTGATGAGCAAGTTCGGCATTCGCCTGGGTGAAGTGACGCTCTCCTTCCACAAACGCTGAATCCGACATGTCACTCAATCCCCGCATCACCGACTGGAACGGCCGCGTTGTCTGGCTGATCGGCGCATCCACCGGCATCGGCCGCGCCACGGCCAGCTTGCTGCACGCTCGCGGCGCCAAGGTGGTGGTGTCTGCGCGCAACGCGTTGGCCCTGCAGGCCTTCGAGGCAGCCCACCCCGGGAGCCTGGGGCTGGTGCTCGACGTCACCGACGCTGCAGCGTTCACCGACGCAGCGCAGCAGGTGGAGCAGCGCTTCGGGCGCATCGACCTCGCGCTGTACTGCGCCGGCTACTACAAGGCGATGCGCGCTACGCAGTTCGACATGGCCGAAGCGCTGCGGCATCAGCAAGTGAATTACGTGGGTGCGCTGCACATGCTCGGCGCCGTTTTGCCGGTCCTGCTGCGCCAGAAGGCGGGCCACCTGAGCCTGGTTTCCAGCGTGGCGGGTTACCGCGGGTTGCCCAACTCGCTGGCTTACGGGCCAACCAAGGCCGCGCTCATCAACCTTGCGCAGACCTTGTACATGGATCTGCAACCGATTGGCATCGGCACTTCGGTGGTCAACCCAGGCTTCGTCGAGACACCTCTCACGGCAGGCAATGAGTTCACGATGCCGGCTTTGCTGACGCCTGCGCAAGCAGCTCAGGAGATTCTCAAGGGCTGGGCCCAGGGCCGCTTCGAGATCCACTTCCCGAAGCGCTTCACCCTGTGGCTGAAGGCGTTGACGCACGTGAGTGACGCGCTGTACTTCCGTGCCATCCGCCGGAGCACCGGCCTGTGACGCAGGCACGCTGCAGCGATGCGCGGGTGGCGCGCATCGTTGATCTGTTCGAGCAATTGCAGCCAGCCGATATCGAGCGGCTCGACCAGTTCTACGCGCGCGATGCGCACTTCAAGGACCCGTTCAACGACGTCGTCGGCCTCGCCGCCATTCAGGACGTGTTCCGCCACATGTACGTCGCGCTCGATGAGCCGCGCTTCAGGGTCCGCGACATCATCGTGCAAGGTGACCAGTGCTTTCTCAGCTGGGACTTCAGCTTCCGCTTCAAGCGCCTGCGCCAAGGGCTGCAGACCGTGCGAGGTGGCTCGCAGTTGCAACTCGACGCCATCGGGCTGATCACCCTGCACCGCGACTACTGGGACGCCGCCGAGGAGCTTTATGAAAAGCTGCCGCTGCTGGGCTCGTTGATGCGCTGGCTCAAAAGACGCGCCAACGCCTGAGCATCAAAGCGGTGCAGACAGTTTGCGCCGCAAGAAATTGGTCACCGCGTGACGCTTGGATTTGCCTCGCCAGGACGCCCAGCACAGATGCGAGCCGAACGTGTCGGGCCCGCCCCGGTGCGACAGCCCAAACCAGGTGCGCGACGGGTGGAACAGGTTGCGATTCGGGAAGACGATGTCTGGGAATCGATGCTGGTTGGCCGTATAGAACAGCGTCACGCCCCGGGGGCCGGAGATGTCGGGGATGCCGCGATGGTCCACCAGGTTTTCCGGGGCGTGCACGTCGAAGATGTGGCCGATGAACGCAGCCCAGAAGGGATGCCCGGGCGCAGAGCCGAAGACGGCGTTGCCGATCTTGAAGTCCGTGCTGCCGACCGAACCCTCCTCGATGGGGAGGAGGCAGTTGCATTCGAGCAACTCCTTGGAGATGGGCTTCAGCAGCTTGTAGTCGGTATCGAAATAAAAGCCGCCGTATGCGTGCATATAAGCGCACCGGGCGATATCTGCTTTCATGACGCCAAACCGGATGGCCTCGTAGCGCGTGGCGTAGTGGGGAAAGGCGTCGCGGACGAGGGCGGAATTGTCTGCGTCGTCCCACAGGTGCCCGGTCCAATCGGGCAGCAATTTTTGCAAGCGAGCCCGCACCTTGCGCTCCTCCCAAGTCAACTGCTTGGTGGGAGCCGTGAGGTGGAAGATGCTCGGTACCATTCGCCCCCCTTTGTCTGTCAGTAGGCGCCAACGAGCATTCGCCGTGCCATGGTTGCGCACTTCTCGTGAACCCGAGCTGACACACCGGTCTACTTGAGCCAGCCCTTGCGCCGGAAGTACCAGAAAGGCGACACGATGCTCACCAGCATCAACGCGATGGCGAACGGATAACCGAGCCGCCACTCCAATTCCGGCATGGCTTTGAAGTTCATGCCGTAAATACTGGCAATGAGCGTCGGCGGCAATAGCGCCACGCTGGCAACCGAGAAGATCTTGATGATCTTGTTCTGGTTGATGTTGATGAAGCCGACGGTCGCATCGAGCAGGAAGTTGATCTTGTCGAACAGGAACGCGGTGTGGCTGTCGAGCGAATCAATGTCGCGCAGGATCTGCCGCGCCTCTTCGAACTGCTCGGCATTCAACATGCGGCTGCGCATCATGAAGCTCACCGCGCGGCGGGTGTCCATCACGTTGCGGCGAATGCGGCCGTTCAGGTCCTCTTCACGCGCGATGGCCGCCAGTGCTTGGCCAGCAGCCTGGTCGTTCACCTCTTCCTTGAGCACCCGCGCGCTCACCTTCTCCAGGCTTTCGTAGATGTTCTCCAGCGCGTCGGCGCTGTATTCGGCGTCGGCATCGTAGAGCTTGAGGAGCACGTCCTTCGCATCTTCGATCAAGGCCGGGATTCGCCGTGCCCGCAAGCGAAGCAACCGGAACACCGGCAGGTCTTCGCCGTGGATAGAAAACAGCACCTTGTTGTGCAGGATGAAGGCCACCCGCACGTTGCGCGGGGTCTCGTCGTCATCGATCAGGAAGTCTGAGCGGATGTGCAGTTCGCCGTTGTCTTCTTCGTAGAAGCGTGCGGACTCTTCCAGGTCGTCGTCGACCACATCTTCCGGAATACTGACGCCGAAGTGCTGGGCAATCCAGCTTTTCTCTTCCGGAGTGGGCGACTCCAGATCCACCCACACCGGCTGGACATTGGCCAATGCATCGGGGCTTTCGATTTCTTCTTGGAACAGCCGGCCATTGGCCAGAGAAAACACATTCAGCATGCGGGGGCTCCGACGGGGCCGGCAGGCGCTGAGCGCGCTGCTGCAATGGCCAGGGAAGACAAGACGGTAGATCGTGGGAGAACCGACTCGCCCCGGCCCAGGGCGCTCACGCGCCGCAAGGGAATTCAGAGCGGACGGTCACCGAGGGTGACTGCTGTCCATATGCGTGATTCGCACTCCGTGAATGGAACGTCGAATTATCACACCCGCCTCAAACACCCATCAAGCCGCAGATCGCCCTCGTCTTTACTTCGCTTCAACTCGAAATGTGACGAATAAACGCTTATTCAGCTTGCAAAAATGCTTCTATCAACATGCCTACTCGCGGCGCTGTCACCCGCTTGTCACACCGGCTGTTCGGGCGCACACTGATTCGCACGGGACTTCGGTTCCACCCCATCCTCGCTTCCAACTCCCCGCCTTTCCCGCTTCCCCCACCCCCTGCGAAAGGAGCCCTCATGAATTTGACGATCAGCGGCCATCATCTTGAAGTGACGCCTGCATTGCGTGAGTATGTGCTTACAAAATTGGATCGCATCACGCGGCATTTCGATCAAGTCGTAGACATCAATGTGCTGCTGTCGGTGGAGAAGCTAAAAGAGAAGGAGCGAAGGCAGAAGGCCGAGGTCACGCTGCATGTGAAGGGCAAAGACATCTTCGTGGAGAACTCGCATGAGGACCTTTACGCCGCCATCGATCAGCTGATGGACAAGCTGGATCGGCAGGTGTGCCGCCACAAAGACAAGCTGCAGGATCATCATCACGTGGCCGCCAAGCGGCTCGACGCGACGGCTTAAACAGCCTCCTCCTGGCGCAAAAAGCGGCTCTCGGGCCGCTTTTTTCACGCTTGGGAACAGCAGCCCTGTGGATGCGGGGCCGTATTCGTTGCTGCGATACAGCAGCGAGTGCACAATTCCACCGATCGGTCCAACCAGACCTAGCCCCGCATGGGGGCGATTTTTATAATTGACCACCCCGTCGCTGACGTGACCTGCAGATGAACCGACTTTCCGCGATCTTGCCTCTCAGCAACGTGCTCGTTGACGTAGAGGCCACCAGCAAGAAGCGCGCGTTCGAGCACGCAGGCCTGCTGTTCGAAAACCAGCATGCGATTGCACGTGCCACGGTCACCGACAACCTGTTCGCCCGCGAACGCCTGGGCTCGACCGGCCTAGGTCACGGTGTGGCCATTCCGCATGGTCGTATCAAGGGCCTGAAGAACCCTCTGGCCGCCGTGGTTCGAGTCCAGCAGGCCATCCCATTCGACGCACCCGACGACGAAGCCGTCAGCCTGTTGATCTTCCTGCTGGTGCCCGAAGCGGCAACCCAGCGTCACCTCGAGATCCTGTCCGAGATCGCCGAGATGCTGAGCGACCGCGAGTTGCGCGAGCGCCTGAAGACCGAAGGCACTGCCGGCAAAGTGCACGAACTCATCTCCAACTGGGAACCGTTGAAGTCCGTCGCCTGATGACGAGACCCGACCTCTCCGCGTGAAACCCACCGTCATCAGCGCAGAAGCGCTGTTCGAGGAACACCGCGCCGCCCTGCGCTGGGAATGGGTCGCCGGGCACGCTCACCCAGAGCGGCGTTTCGATGAGGCCGCCGTGCGCAATGCGCAGTCGGCCGCTGACCTGGTCGGCTACCTGAACTACATCCACCCCTACCGGGTGCAGATCGTCGGCCGGCGCGAGGTGGCGTATCTGCAGGATTCGTCCCCCGAAGACCAGGAGCGGCGCATTCAGCGCATCGTGACCCTGGAGCCGCCGGTCGTCATCGTCGCGGACAACCAGACGCCGCCCGACAAACTCGTGGCCTTGTGCGACCGAGCGGACATCCCGCTGTTCGTCACCGACGGTTCGGCCGGCCACGTGATCGACGTCGTGCGCGGCTACCTTGGCCAGTTGTTCGCCGAGCGCACCACCCGCCATGGTGTCTTCATGGACATTCTCGGCGTCGGCGTGCTGCTTACCGGGGAATCAGGTCTCGGCAAGAGCGAACTCGGGCTGGAGCTCATCTCTCGCGGTCACGGCTTGGTGGCTGACGACGCGGTCGACCTGTACCGCATCTCGCAAACCGCAATCGAAGGTCGCTGCCCCGAGCTGTTGATGAATCTGCTCGAGGTGCGCGGCATCGGCCTGCTGGACATCAAGTCCATCTTTGGCGAGACGGCGGTGCGCCGCAAGATGCGGCTCAAGCTGATCGTGCACCTGGTGCGCAAGGAGACGCTGGAACGCGATTTCGAGCGCCTGCCCTACGAGCCGCTGAACGAAGACGTGCTGAACATCGCCGTCCGCAAGGTGGTGATCGCGGTGGACGCCGGCCGCAACCTGGCCGTGCTGGTCGAGGCAGCGGTGCGCAACACCATCCTGCAGCTGCGCGGCATCGACACCTACCGCGAGTTCATCGAGCGGCACCAGAAGGCGATGCAGAAATCGGAATAGGGCCCCCCAGTCGCTGCGCTCCTGCCCCCGAGGGGCGCCGCCTAGCGGCCCGGCAAAGCCGGTTCCGCGGGCGTTGCTTGATGGGCGCGTTGCTTCGCTAGCGCTGGCAGGGTGCTATTTACCTTTGTACTGGCAGTTCTTCTTGGTGCAGACGGCGTACAGGCTGAGCGCGTGGTCTTGCAGCTCGAAGCCTCTGGCGTGGGCGACGCAGTTCTGGCGTTTTTCGATCTCGGGGTCGTAGAACTCTTCGACGCGGCCGCAGTCGATGCAGACCAGGTGGTCGTGGTGCTTGCCCTCGTTGAGCTCGAAGACAGCCTTGCCAGACTCGAAATGGTTGCGTGACAGGATGCCGGCTTGCTCGAACTGCATCAGCACCCGGTACACCGTGGCCAGACCGATGTCGGCGCCTTCGGTGAGCAAGGCCTTGAACACGTCTTCAGCCGTCATGTGACGCTGGTTGGTGTGCTGGAAGACGTCGAGGATCTTGATGCGTGGCAAGGTGGCCTTCAGGCCACTGCTCTTGAGGTCTTCGGCGTTGGACATAGCGGGGTTCTCAGCGTGGAACGCGGTCGGCCGGGAGAGGGTCAGCCGCTAGAATCGATGAATCATATCGAGGTTGGCGTGCCGTGCGCGCCCTCTCACCATCATCATGCGCATTCCTATCCTGTGTACAGCCGGCCTGCTCGCCGCCACTTGGCTGGGCGGCTGCGCCTCACTGCAGTCGAGCGATAACTTCCTCGGCTTCATCACGCCTTACCGCGTCGAAGTCGTGCAAGGCAACGTGCTCACCAAGGAGCAGGTCGCGCTGATCAAACCGGGCCAGAACCGCACCCAGGTGCGCGACATCCTCGGCTCGCCGCTGCTCACCGACACCTTCCATGCCGACCGCTGGGACTACGTCTTCACCATCCGCCGCCAAGGTGCCGAGCCGCAGCAGCGCAAGGTGGTCGTGATGTTCGACGGCGACAAGCTCAAGAGCATCAGCGCACAAGACCTGCCCTCCGAGCGCGATTTCGTGGCGTCGATCGACACCTTCAAGAAGCCCGGCAAGATTCCGCCGCTCTCGCTGAGCCCCGAAGAGATCAAGGCGCTGCCGATTCCGCCCAAGCCTGAACCCGCTGCATCGGCGCCCGAAGGGCCGCAACGCACCTACCCGCCGCTGGAGCCCAGCACGTGAGCGGCGCGATTCGCGTGGCGGTTGCCGGTGCCTCCGGCCGCATGGGCCACATGCTGATCGAAACCGTCACGAACACCGACGACTGCGTTCTCGCTGGCGCACTCGATGTCGCGGGCAGCCCCGCGCTGGGCCAGGATGCCGCAGCCTTTCTCGGCCGCACGAGCGGCGTCCACATCAGCGCCGATGCGCGCAGCGGCCTGGCAAATGCCCAAGTGCTGATCGACTTCACCCGCCCCGAAGGCACGATGGCGCACCTCGCCGCGTGCCGCGAGCTGGGCGTGAAGATGGTGATCGGCACCACCGGTTTCAGCGATGCGCAAAGGGCCGAGATCGCCGCGTACGCGCAGCACATGGCCATCGTGATGTCGCCCAACATGAGCGTGGGCGTCAACGTCGTGATGCGCCTGCTGCACACTGCGGCGCGCGCGCTGCACCAGGGCTATGACATCGAGGTCATCGAAGCCCATCACCGCCACAAGGTCGACGCTCCCAGCGGTACCGCGCTCGCGATGGGTGAGGTCGTGGCCACCGCGCTCGGCCGAGACCTCAAGGAATGCGCCGTCTACGGCCGCGAAGGCATCACCGGCGAGCGCGACCCGTCGACCATCGGCTTCGCCGCCATCCGCGGTGGCGACATCGTCGGCGACCACACCGTGCTCTTCGCCGGCACCGGTGAACGCATCGAGATCACGCACAAGGCCAGCAGCCGCGCGGGTTATGCCCAGGGCAGCCTGCGCGCGGTGCGCTTCCTGGCCGATCGCAGCACCGGCCTGTTCAGCATGAACGACGTGCTCGGGTTGAACTGAGGCATGAGCGGCCTCCTCCGCTTCTGGCAGCAAGGCGACGCCATCACTTGCGGCGTGGCTGCCCTCCTGTTGTTGATGTCCATCAGCGCCTGGGTGCTGATCTTCTGGAAAGGCTGGCTGCTGCACCGCGTGCGTGCCGACATCGCGCGTGCCGTGCCGGCCTTCTGGTCCGCTCCCTCGCTCGACAACGGCCGGGATCAGCTCGCTGCGTTCGACCGCGAAGCAGTGCTTCGTCCCCTGCTGGCTGCCGCCACCGCCAGCCCGACAGGCGAGACCCTTGAAGCCCGCGGCCAGCTCGCCTCGCAGCTCACACGCCGTCTGCGCGATGCACTGCACCGCGTGCTCACGCAGCTGCAGTTCGGCCAGGTCGTGCTCGCCTCGATTGGCAGCACCGCCCCCTTCATTGGCCTATTCGGCACCGTCTGGGGCATTTACCACGCGCTGCTGAGCATCTCGGCCGCGGGCAGCATCACCATCGACCGCGTCTCCGGGCCGGTGGGCGAGGCACTGGTGATGACGGCCGCCGGCCTGGCCGTCGCGATTCCCGCCGTGCTCGCTTACAACGTCTTCAACAAGCGCGTGAGTGCGTGCGAGGCCGAGCTCGAAGGTTTTGCGCACGACCTGCGCGAGATGATGGCCGACACGGCGACCTGACCATGGCTTTCGGCCGACTCGAACGCAGCACGGCCCCGCCGCCGATGAGCGACATCAACATGACGCCGCTGATCGACGTGATGTTGGTGCTGCTGGTGATCTTCATGATCGCCGCGCCGCTGATGACGGCCAGCCTCAAGCTCGACCTGCCCAAGGCCGACGCGGCGGCCGCAAGCGACACCCCCGACTTCATTGCCGTCGCGATCGACCCGAGCGGCCAGCTCTACCTTGCCGACCAGCCGGTCGCGCCCGACGCTTTCGCCGAGCGCCTGACGCAAGCGGCCAAGAAGAATCCGCAGACCGAGGTGCAACTGCGCGCCGACAAGACCGTGCCCTACGGCCGTGTGGCCGAGTTGATCGGCATGGTGCAGAAGGCCGGCCTGAACCGCATCGGGTTCGTGGCCGAGCCCAAGCCCGACGCCAAGCCGTAGCGGCTACGCTGCGCCGGCTTCCTCGCGCAGCGCCTTCGCCGCCTGCACCATGTGCTGCAAGGCGGCACGTGTCTCCTCCCAGCCCCGTGTCTTCAGGCCGCAGTCGGGGTTGACCCACAGTCGATCGTCCGGGATCACCTCGCGTGCCTTGCGCAGCAGCGCCAGCATCTCCTGTGCGTCGGGCACGCGTGGCGAGTGGATGTCGTAGACGCCCGGGCCGATCTCGTTCGGGTACGCAAACTCACCAAAGCCGCGCAGTAACTCCATCTGCGAGCGCGAGGTCTCGATGGTGATCACGTCGGCGTCCATCGCCGCGATCGACGGCAAGATGTCGTTGAACTCCGAATAGCACATGTGGGTGTGGATCTGCGTGTCGTCGCGCACGCCGCTGGCGCTCACCCGGAAGGCGCGTGCCGCCCACTCGAGGTAGGCCGCCCAGTCGGCGCGGCGAAGCGGCAGACCTTCGCGGAACGCGGGTTCGTCGATCTGGATCACCGCAATGCCTGCCGCTTCGAGGTCGACCACCTCGTCGCGCAAGGCCAGTGCCAGCTGCAGCGCCACCTTCTCACGCGGCAGGTCATCACGCACGAAGGACCATTGCAGCATGGTCACCGGGCCGGTCAGCATGCCCTTCATCCAGCGCGGGGTCAGGCTCTGCGCGTAACGCGTCCACGCCACCGTCATGGCCACGGGGCGGGCGACGTCGCCATAGATGATGGGCGGCTTGACGCAGCGCGAGCCATAGCTCTGCACCCAGCCGTTCTCGGTGAAGGCGTAGCCCGACAACTGCTCGCCGAAGTACTCGACCATGTCGTTGCGCTCGGCTTCGCCGTGCACCAGCACGTCCAGCCCGAGCGCTTCCTGTTCACGCACCGCCTGCTCGATGGCCTGCTGCATCTGCTCGCGGTACAGCGGCTCGCGCAGCTCGCCGCGCTTGAAACGCGCGCGCGCCACACGGATCTCGTTGGTCTGCGGGAACGAGCCGATGGTCGTCGTCGGGAACGGCGGCAGGGCCAACCGCTGGCGCTGTTGGGTGCTGCGCCCGGCGTAGGGTTGCGCGCGTTGCGCATCGGCCGCTTTGAGCTCGTCGACGCGGCGGCGCACCTCCGCTTGATGAACCGTCGGGCTCTCGCGGCGCGAGCGCTGAGCGGCGTCGCTCCCGTCCAGCGCCTTGGCTTCGGCCGCTTCGCCGTCGAGCAGCGTGCGCTTGAGCGTGCCCAGTTCGTCGAGCTTCTGCACCGCAAACGCCAGCCAGCTGCGCACCGAGCTGTCGAGGCGCAACTCCACCGAGACGTCGACCGGGCAATGCAGGAGCGAGCAGCTCGGCGCGAGCCAGAGGCGATGGCCCCAGTGCTCATGCAGCGGCTTGAGCTGAGTCAGCACCTTGCGCAGGTCGGCCCGCCAGATGTTGCGGCCATCGATTACGCCCGCTGACAGCACCTTATTGCGCGGCCAGTGCGCAAGCGCCGCGGCTACCTGCTGCGGGGCTCGCACCAGGTCGAGATGCAGGCCGTTGATCGGCAGCGTGGCCAGCAAGGGCAGATGCCGTTCCACCGACTCGAAATAGGTGGCGAGCAACACCTGCAGGTGTTGCGGCGCGATGGCCTCATAAGCGCCCTTGAGCGCATTGACCCAGGCCTCCGGCAGGTCGAGCGCCAGCACCGGCTCGTCGATCTGCACCCAGCTCACGGCCTTCGCGCCGAGCTTGGCCAGCAGCTCTTGGTAGACGGGCAACAGCCGCGGCAACAACGCCAACTTGGCCTCGGCTTCATCGGCCCCGGCCGGCAGGCCACGCATCTTGGAGAGCCACAGAAAGGTCAGCGGCCCGATGACCACCGGCTTGGGCGTGAAGCTGCGGTGCTCGACCTCGCGCACCGCGTCGAGCAGCGGCCCGGCATGCAGGCTGAAGCTCTGGTCCGGCGTGAGCTCGGGCACGAGGTAGTGGTAGTTGGTGTCGAACCACTTCGTCATTTCCATCGCACCCTGCGCCGCATTGCCGCGCGCAAGCTCGAAGTACTGCTGCTGGCTCAGCGTGCCGGGCTCGAAGCCGAATCGAGAAGGCACCGCACCGAACATCAGCGCGTGGTCGAGCATCGCGTCGTAGAGCGAGAAGTCACCGGCCGTCGCGAAGTCGAGGCCCGCATGGCGCTGCGCCAGCCAATGTCGTGCGCGCAGGTCTTGCGCCATCTGCGGCAGCACCTCGGGTTGCGATTCGCCGCGCCAGTGGCGCTCGAGCGCGAACTTCAGTTCACGGTGTGCGCCAATGCGCGGGAAACCCAGGGTGTGCGTCTTCATCGTCGGCCTCGAATGTGCAAAGTCCGCGAATGCTAGGCAGCTCACCTTTATGATTCAAGCGAAAGTATTTCAGCCTTCACTTGAATCTTGCTCATACCGCCATGACGACTCCTCTCGAGCTGCGCCATCTGCGCACCCTGGCCGTGCTGCTCGAAGCATCGAGCCTGAGCGCTGCAGCCGAACGCCTGCACCTCACGCAGTCGGCGCTGTCTCACCAGCTCAAGTTGCTTGAAGGCGTGTACGGCGTGCCCTTGCTCGAGCGGCGCACGCAGCCGGTGAGGCTCACACCGGCCGGACTGCGCCTGGCGCAACTGGGCGAGCAAGTCACGGCAGCGGTGCAGCTGGCCGAACGCGACCTGGCCAACATGGCCGGCGGCAGCGCGGGCACGTTGCGCATCGCGGTGGAATGCCACACCTGTTTCGACTGGTTGATGCCGGCGATGGACGCGTTCCGCCCGCACTGGCCCGATGTCGAACTCGACATCGTCTCGGGCTTTCACGCCGACCCGGTGGGCCTGGTCGTGAGCCAGCGTGCCGAGCTCGCGATCACCTCCGAGATCGATGACAGCGGCGGCATCGAGTTCACGCCGTTGTTCCAGTACCCGATGTTGGCGGTGATGGCCAACGACCACCGTCTCACGGCGCGCACGCACCTCACGCCACGCGACTTTGCCGACGAGACGCTGATCACCTACCCCGTGCCCGATGCCTTGCTCGACATCATGCGGGTGCTCGGGCCCGCGGGCATCAACCCGCAGCGCCGCACGTCCGAGCTGACGGTGGCGATCCTGCAGCTGGTGGCCAGCCGCCGCGGCATCGCGGTGCTGCCGAGCTGGACGCTGCAGCCCTACGTGGAACGCGGCTACATCAGCACCCGCCCCGTGGGCAAACGCGGCCTGACTTCGCGCCTGTATGCCGCCGGACAGGCCGGCCTGTCACAACGGCCTTACGTGCGCGCCTTCGTCGAGACGCTGAAGGACCGCAGTTTCCAGCTGCTGCCCGGCATCTCACGTTTGTGAGGCGCTAGACGCCCGCCTTCGCCAGCACCACCACCGACACACCGCGAGCCGAGGCAACGGCGTCGGCGTTCTGGTACGAATGCGGCAGGTTGCCCGGGAAGGCCAGCACATCGCCTTCATCGAGGGTGTAGCGCTCGCCAGCCACCATCAGGTTGACGCGCCCGTCGAGGCAGGTGAAGAACTCGCGCGTGCCCGGCAGGTGCGGTGTGCCGCCCATCACCGCGCCGGGGGCGAAGTCCATCACCTCCATCATCTCGTCGGGCACCGGCTCGGGCACCAGCGCACGAATGCTGACGCCGCGGCCTTTGGTGCGGCTGGCGACTTCACCGCTCGCCCATCGGCGGACCATCGCGCGCGGCGAGGCCAGCAGCTCATCGATCGGCACACCCAGCGCGCCCGCGACCTTCACCAGCACCGCGAGCGATGGATTGCCCTCGCCCGACTCAAGATTGGCAATCGTCGAGCGCGGCACCGCGGCAGCCTTGGCCAGCCCGTCTTGCGTGAGCGAACGGGTGTGGCGAAGGCTCACCAGGTTGCGTGCGAGGTGGGATGCGACGGGAGAGGAGTCATCGGTGGCCATGGCAACCGGATTGTGCGACGACCTTTGTCCACCCCGCCAACCTTGTGCCAATGCGCTGGACATGGGGCTCGCCGCGCGCGGCACCGCGTCCTATCTTCGCGTCATCGAAACACGAAAGCCTCTCATCATGACCACCTTGAACATTCCCCGCGACCTCCGCGTGGCCATCACCGGCGGCACCTCGGGCCTCGGCCTCGCGCTCACCCGGCTGTTCAGCGAGCACGGCGCCCGCGTCGCGTTTGTCGCACGTGATGCGACACGCGTGGCCGAGGTCGCACGCAGCTTGCCCGGCACGCACGGGCTGGTCGGCGACGTCTCGCGCAAGAACGACATCTACCCGCTCGCGCTGCAGATCACCGCGGCGCTCGACGGGCTCGACGTGCTCATCAACAACGCCTCCAGCCTCGGCCCCGAGCCGCTGGCCCTGCTCGCCGACACCGAATGCGAGGACCTAGAAGCCGCACTGGCCACCAACCTGCTCGGGCCGTTTCGCCTGACGAAGGCCCTGCTCGGGGCGCTGGGCTCGGCCGCGCGCGATGGCCGGCCCGCGCTGGTCATCAACATCACGAGCGATGCCGCCGTGTCCGCCTACCCGGGCTGGGGCGCGTATGGCGCAAGCAAGGCCGCGCTGCAGCACCTGAGCCGCATCTGGGACGAAGAGCTGCGCGAACAGGGCGTACAGGTGATCGCCGTCGACCCCGGCGACATGGACACGCCGTTGCACGCGCTGGCCGTACCCGATGCCGACCCTGCCACGCTAAAGCGCCCAACACAGGCCGCACGCGAGGTCGCCGCACTGATCGAAAAGGCCTCGACATGAAAGCCGCCACCACCCCGGTTCAACGCCCGCGCGACGCGCGACTGCTGGTCGTCGACGCCACAGGCCAACTGCACCACGCGCCACGCCGCGCGTTGCCGAACTTCCTGCGCCCGGGCGACCTGCTGGTCGCCAACGATGCGGCCACCCTGCCGGCCAGCCTGAGCGGCTTGCACGGGCCGACCGGCTGGCCTATCGAAGTGCGCCTGGCCGGCCGCCGTTCGCTCGCCGTCGACGACGTGCAAGAGTTCACCGCCATCGTCTTTGGCGAAGGAGATCACCGCACACGCACCGAAGACCGCGCACCGCCCCCGTCGCTGCACCGCGGCGATACGCTGGTGCTGGGGCCGCTGCGTGCGCGGGTCGTGCATACGCTCGGCCATCCCCGGCTGATCTTGTTGCGCTTTGACGGGACGCCCGATGCCATCTGGGCCGGCATCGCCCGCCACGGCCGGCCCATCCAGTACGCGCACGTCGCCGAACCGCTGGCGCTGTGGGATGTGTGGACGCATGTGGCGGCCTTGCCGGTCGCCTTCGAACCGCCATCGGCCGGCTTCGTGCTCGACGGGCAGATGCTGCATGCGCTGCATGAGCGAGGCGTCGCGTTCGCCACGCTCACGCACGCGGCCGGCATCTCGTCGACGGGGGATGCGGCACTCGATGCGCGCCTGCCTTTCGACGAGCCCTACCACCTGCCCGAAGCCACGGTGCGAGCCATCGAGCTGGCGCGAGCCCGCGGCGGACGCATCGTCGCGCTGGGCACGACCGTGACCCGTGCGCTGGAGCATGCGGCCTCGCTCGGCGGCCTGCGCAGCGGCATGGGTGTCGCGACGCAACGCATCGGCCCCCACACACGCTTGCGCGTGGTCGACGCGCTCATCAGCGGCACGCACGAGCCCGGCACCAGCCACCACGAGTTGCTACAGGCTTTTGCGAGCGAAGCATTGCTGCAGCGCGTCGACCAGACGCTGGAATCGGATGCGTACCGCACCCACGAGTTCGGAGATTCGGTGCTGATCGAGCGCACTGTCAAGGCACCCGCGCAGCCGGCGCAAACGCAAGCAATACCGCACGAGGCGTGATGCGTGCAACGGGTTTTCGGGCTTGTTTACCGCGCGGCAAGCCAGAATAATGGCCCGTACTCAAAACTCGAACTCGTTGGAGGCTTTCATGCGCAGACCCGCAGCCCTAGCTCTTGCCCCTGTGCATGCGGCCTTGGCCTTGACCCTGGCACTGATGGTGAGCACGGCACAAGCCGCACCGTCCACCAAGTTCGAACCCACGGCGCAGCTGCAGGGAACGCCGCTGCAGCTGAACGGTGCCGGCACACGCTACAAGGCAGTCTTCAAGGTGTACGACATGGCGCTGTACACCACCAAGAAGGTCAGCACCCCTGAAGAACTGCTCGCGACGCCCGGCCCCAAGCGCCTGCAGTTCGTGGCGTTGCGCGAGCTGCCCGGGACCGACCTCGGCCTGCTGTTCATCAAGAGCATGTCCGAGAACACGCCGAAGGAGACGGTGCAGAAGCACAGCATCTCCACCAGCCGCTTGATCGAGATCTTCTCGGGCCGCTCCAAGCTGATGCCGGGCGATTCGTTCGCGATGGACTACCTGCCCGGCAAGGGCACGCAGTTCTACATCGTCGGCAAGCCGCAAGGCGACCCGGTGGGCGATGCCGAGTTCTTCGGCATGGTGCTCAAGATCTGGGTCGGCCCCTCGCCGGCCGACAGCAACCTGAAAGACGCTTTGCTCGGCAACGAGCGCTAGGGATGTCGGCCCCCACGTCGCTTTGCTCCTGCCCCCCGGGGGGGCGCCAGCCGCTTTGGGGCGGCCCGGCAGCGGCTGAGATGCCAGCCCCCACGTCGCTTTGCCGGCACCCGCTGGGCCGGCCCGGCGGCGGCTGATGCTCATGGCACTGTTGCGAGGGCTTCTCGATCGTGCAGTGCTCATCGTCGGCGTGGTGGCCGGCGGCATGGTGCCGAGCTACCTTGCGCAATACCGCCAGCGCGTCGGCGGCGCACTGGGCCAGGCCCTCCAAGACCTCGCGCCCTTCCAGCAGATTGCCGACCGCTTTCACGAGGGCAGCCTGGCCAAACTGATCCAGCACCACCTCGCAAGCACCGACCCGACCTTCCACGCCGAGGGCGCTGCCATCCAGGCCATCGCCGATTCGGTCGCGTCCTTGCGCAGCGCACTCACCGCGCTCGACACCGACGTGTTCCATCAGCTCGCCTATTTGCTTCGTCAGCCCGACCCCGCCATGGCGCAAGCCACGTGGGACGCGTTCCGCCCGTCGTTCGGCATCACCGCCGACAGCCTGCTGATGGCCGGTGCTTTCGGGCTGTCGATCTGGCTCGTGTTTCTCTGCGTGTGGTGGACGGTCGCCGCGCTGTGGGGGCGACGCGCGCGCTTGTCGGGTGCGCGTTGAACTTCAGCATCAGCGCTTTTCGTCGTCCACCGGCAAACGTTCCAGCATCACCGCATAGTCCTGGTAGCCCATGCGCCGCCAGAAGGCGAGCGCCCTTGCGTTGCCGGCCAATACGTCGACCGTGAGCCGCTTGTCGGGCCAGCGCTCGAACAGCGTGAGCATCAGTTGCCGCGCGGTGCCCTGTCGACGGTACTCGCGCTGCACGTAGATCTGGCGCAGGTAGACGCTGTCGGGCAGGTCACGCCACAGCACGTAGGCCACTACTGCATCGCCATCGAACCCCAGCAGCGCTTCATACCCTTCGTACGCCAGCCAGTTGCGCATGCGCTCGGTGAGTTCGGCAAGGCTCATCCGGGTGCGAGGGCCTTCGTCGCGAATGAGGTCCTGGTTGAGCCGGCCGAGCGCCTCGGCATCTGCCAGTGTGGCGGGGCGCAAGACAAGGGGATCATCGGCCATGCCGGGATCGTAGCCAGCTTCGATTCAGGGCAGAGGGGGATGAACCCGGAAGGGAACGTTGGTGTGTTGCAGTCGAGGGGGACGATGCTTTATCGCGCGCGTCGGCCCGCCGCGGAGGGCCTCACCCCCGCTGGAACTTGAACACCGCCACACTCGCCATCAGATTGGGAAAGCGCCGCACAGCCCTTCCATCCTGCATGCCGAACGCGTCCAGCACCTGGAAGCCATCCTTGCGCAGCAGCACCTCGCAATCGGTGAACGTGCCGACGCGAATGTTGGGCGTGTCGTACCACTGATACGGCAGCGCCTTCGTCACCGGCATGCGCCCGGTCGCCACGCGCAGGCGGTTCGGCCAGTGTGCAAAGTTGGGGAAGCTGATGACGCCTACGCGCCCGACACGCGCCGTCTCGCGAAGAAG
Organism: Rhizobacter sp. P2_G4; assembly: GCF_056403575.1. NCBI lineage: Bacteria > Pseudomonadati > Pseudomonadota > Betaproteobacteria > Burkholderiales > Sphaerotilaceae > Rhizobacter > Rhizobacter sp. P2_G4. Next base: position 169,851 of record NZ_JBFUFG010000001.1, read on the forward strand.
CCGCTCGGTATGGCGCAAGTGCTGCATGGTGTCGAGCTGCAGCACCACGTCGAAGCTCTGGTCTTCGAAGATGGCCAGGCCTTCCTCGAGGTTGAGCTGGATCACGTTGACGCCGCGTTGCGTGCAGGCGAGCACGTTGTCATCGGCGATCTCGATGCCGTAGCCGTTGCATTGCCGCGTGTCGCGCAGGTGGGCGAGCAAGGCGCCATTGCCGCAGCCCAAGTCGAGCACGCGCGAGCCCTTCGGCACCAGTTGTGCAATCAGCTCCATCGTCTTGAGATCGCTCATCGCGTCACCTCCTTCGCGATGTTGTCGAAGCAGGCGCGCAGCACGCCGTGGTAGCGCGGGTCGTCGAGCAGGAAGGCATCGTGCCCGTGCGGCGCGTCGATCTCGGCGTAGCTCACGTCGAAGCGGTTGTCGAGCAAGGCCTTCACGAGCTCGCGCGAGCGCGCCGGCGAGAAGCGCCAGTCGGTGGTGAAGCTCACAAGCTGGTACTTGCAGCGCGCGGCGGCGAAGGCGGCGCTCAGGTCGCCGCCGTGCGCACGCGCCGGGTCGAAGTAATCCAGTGCGCGGGTGATCAGCAGGTAGGTGTTGGCGTCGAAGTACTCGCTGAACTTGTCGCCCTGGTAGCGCAGGTAGCTCTCGATCTCGAACTCGATGTCTTGCGTGCTGTAGGCAGGCTGGCTGCCTTTGAGGCTGCGGCCGAACTTGGCCTCCATGGAGTCATCGCTCAGGTAGGTGATGTGGCCGATCATGCGTGCCACACGCAGGCCGCGCCGCGGCACCACGCCGTGTGCGTAGAAGTGGCCGCCGTAGAACTCCGGGTCGGTGATGATGGCGCGCCGCGCCACCTCGTTGAAGGCAATGTTCTGAGCCGACAGGTTCGGTGCGGTCGCCACGGCCACGCAGTGGCGCAGGCGCTCGGGGTAGCGCAGCGACCAGCTCAGCGCCTGCATGCCGCCCAGGCTGCCACCGAGCACGGCGGCCAATTGCTTGATGCCCAAGCCGTCGAGCAGCCTGGCTTGGGCATCGACCCAATCTTCCACCGTCACCACCGGGAAGTCGGCGCCATAGGGCGTGCCAGTGGCGGGGTTGGTATGCATCGGCCCGGTAGAGCCGAAGCACGAGCCGGGGTTGTTGACGCCAATCACGAAGAAGCGGTTCGTGTCCAGAGGCTGGCCAGGGCCGACGAGGTTGTCCCACCAGCCTTCGCTCTTGGGCTGGTCGGCATAGGTGCCGGCCACATGGTGCGACGCGTTCAACGCATGGCACACCAGCACCGCGTTGCTCTTGTCGGCATTGAGCGTGCCGTAGGTCTCATAGACCAAGGTGTAGTCGCGCAAGCTCGCACCGCTTTGCAACGGCAGCGGCTCTGCGAACGACATCGACTGCGGTGTGACCAACCCCACTGAACCCATGACGCACCCAAAAGAAAAAACCCGGCACCGCCAAAGCGGGACACCGGGTAGTGCGTCCTGTCTTTAGCCGAATTTATAAAGCGCCCGCAAGCCGGAACAAATCAGCGCGTGGTGAGTATAGGCCCGCCCCGTTGCGAGCAACGGCTGCTCGGACGAACAGCGGTGCGAGAGCCCGAAGCTATCCGGCCGCCCGTATCAACGCCTGCCTCAACCGATGCGCGTCCACCGGCTTGGTGAGGAAGTCGTTCATCCCTGCGGCCAACGCCTCGTCGCGCTCAGACACCAACGCCGCGGCCGTCAACGCGATGATCGGCAGCTGCTCGGCCGAATGCTTTCCGCGCAGCCGCTTGGCCGCTTCGTGCCCGCTCAGGCGCGGCATCTGCACGTCCATCAGCACCGCATCGAACGGCCGCTGCGCTGCGAACGCGCGCTCGACTGCGGCCACGCCTTCAACGCCATCGACCGCCTGCGTCACCTCGACGCCCCACTGTTCCAGCATGGCCACGCCGATCATCATGTTGACGGCGTTGTCTTCGACCATCAGCACGCGCATGCCGGCCAGGCGTTCGATGTCCTGCGCCTCCAGGTGCGGGTCGATCAGCGGCGCAGCGGTCTCGGGGAGGGGGACCTCGGCCCAGAAGCGGCTGCCATGGCCTGGCGCGCTGTGCATGCCGACATGGCCGTCCATCAACGCGGCCAGCTCCTTGCAGATCGACAAGCCCAGCCCGGTGCCGCCGAAGCGCCGGGTGGTCGAGTCGTCGGCCTGGGTGAAGGGCTGGAACAGGCGCTGCTGCGTGGCCGCGTCGATGCCTGCGCCGGTGTCGCTCACGGTAAAGCGTATGTGGTGCGGGCAGGCCGGGTCGGTGGATCGCGCCACGCCGATCTGCACTCGGCCACGCTCGGTGAACTTAAGGCCGTTGGTGATGAAGTTGCTGAGAATCTGGCGCAGGCGCACCGGGTCGCCACTGACCGTGGCGGGCACGTTGTCGGCGATGTGGATTTCCAGCTCGAGCGAGCGCGCCTGAGCTAACGAGTGATAGGCATGGTGCACCGCCTTCAGCAGCACATGCAGGTTGAAGGGCACGGCTTCGAGGCTGAACTTGCCGGCCTCGATCTTCGACAGGTCGAGGATGTCGGAGATGATGCCCGCAAGGCTCTGTGCGCTGTCCTGGATCTGCTCCAGGTATTGCTGGCGCCGCGCAGCCTCGATGCCGGGCTGCATGGCGAGGTTGGCCAGGCCCAGCAAGCCGTTGAGAGGCGTGCGGATCTCGTGGCTGGTGTTGGCGAGGAAGGCGCTCTTGGCGCGGCTCGCGGCCTCGGCCACGTCGCGCGCTGCGGCCAGCGCCTGGTCGATCTGGCGGCGTTCGGTCACGTCTTCGGCGATCCAGATGGTGCCGGCGCGCGTCGGGTGGGTCGGGTCCACCACCTGGGCCAGCAGGCGGCACCAGAAGAGGCTGCCATCGCGCCGCGCCATCTGCTGCTCGAACTCGACGAGCTTGCCCTGTATGAGCAGCGGCGAGGCGAGGCGGCCGAAGTTTTCATAGTCCTCCTGGCTGCCCCACACCGCCGTCCCCGGCGCACCGACCAGCGTGCCCGCTTCCCAGCCGAACATGCTCTCGAAGCGCGGGTTGGCCTGCAGGAAGCGCTGGTCCCGCGTGAGGGCGATGCCGATCGACGCGTTCTTGAGGATGGCCGCGTGCTCCAGCCGAGCCCGCTGGCTCTCCGTGACATCACGGCCATTCATCACCAGGTAGTCACGCCCGTCCATGGAGAACCTGCCCGCCGAGACCAGCACCGTGACCGTCTGGCCTGCCTTGGTGCGGAACAGCGTTTCCACGTCGACGACCTCGTCGCCCAACTTCACCGCCGAAAGGATGCTCCGGCGTTGTTCGATGTCGCGCCAGATGCCCAGATCGAGCGAGCTCCGGCCCACCACTTCGTCGGCAGCGTAGCCACACACGCGCGTGAAGCTGGGGTTGACCATCACGTAGGTGCCGGTCTCCATGTCGGTGAGCGTGATCAGGTCGGGGCTGGTGGCGAACAGGTGCGACAGCATGGCTTCCGATCGCCGCAGCGCCGCTTCGATGGTCACGCGTTCGGTGATGTCGTGGTACAGCGCCAGAACCGCCGGCCCATCGGGTGCGTTCACGCGCACCCCGTTGGCTTGCACGGTGATGCGCCGGCCGTCGATCGCGTGGAGCTGCACCTCGGCCAGGTCCAGGCTCTTGCCGATCGGTTGCGCCAGCAGCGTCTTGCGGCGTTCGCGCAACACCTCGTGAGAGGAGGCGGGGTAGAGCTGCGCCAATTCGAAGCCGTTCATCTCCTCGGCCGACTTGAAGCCGAACAGGCGCGCGGCGCTGTCATTGGCAAGCAGGGTGATGCCGTCGCGGTGCAGCACGAGCGGGGTTGGCGACAGCGAGAACAGTTCGCGGTAGCGGCTCTCGCTTTGCTGGTGCGCTTCACGTGCGAGCACTTCGGCGCTGACGTTGCGGCCCACACCCCAGTAGCCGGTGAAGTTGCCTTTGTCGTCGAAGTGCGGCCGCCCGCTCACGCTGAAATGCAGCATGCGGCCCGACGGGGCGCGATAGCGAATGAACAGGTCGCTGAAGCCGCGCCGTGCTTCCAGGTCCTGGCGATTCGCTGACAACGCGGCCGGGTCGACCTCCATGTCGGGCGCTTCCCAGGGGTGCAGGCCAAGCCTTGCGTCGGTCGCGGCAGACGCACCGCTGAGCGGGCGGTTGACGATGCGGCTGAAGCGCAGCTCAGCGTCGAGTTCCCAGTACCAGTCGGCCGCAATGGCCAGCAGGCCGCGAAAGCGCTGCTCACGCTCGGCCGCTTCCACCGCGGCACGCTGCAGCATGACCATCGCCGCGGCGAAGCACAGCGCCAGCAGCAGGCAGGTGCCGACCAGCAGCGGCTTGATGCCCGGTTGGGAAGGCATCGCGGAGCTGGCGCAGAACAGGGCACCGGTGATCGAGATGCCACAACCCATGCCGAAGAGCAACCTGGCGACGCGGCGGCTGAGCCCCAGGGGGTAGGCCGCGACCGGATGGTCCAGCAGGGATTCGCGAGGTTCGTTCATGCAGGAGCCCCGACGCGAAGGGTGCTGCAGTGTGGCCTGCGCTAGAGCGCGCGCGTGGCCTCGTTTTCCCCGTGTGCGGACGGTGACGACCGTGCCGCATTCAACGCCGCGCGCGTCTGCTGCGCCGCCGTGCGCGCGGCCGAAGCGAAGTCGGCACCCGACGATGCATAGAGCACGGCGCGCGACGAGTTCACGACGATGGGCGCATCAGGTCGCCAACCGGCACGCACCGTGGCCTGCGCATCACCGCCTTGCGCGCCGACACCGGGAATCAGCAAAGGCAGCGTCGGCGCCAGCTCGCGGACACGCGCAATCTCGCCCGGGAAGGTCGCACCGACCACGAGGCCGAGCTGGCCGGTCTGGTTCCACTCGCCCTGCGCGAGGCGGGCGATGTGTTCGTAGACCATGCTGCCGCCTTCGAGCTTTTGTGCCTGCAGGTCGGAGCCACCAGGGTTGGACGTGCGGCACAACAAGATCAGCCCGCGGTCGGTGTAGCGCAGCCAGGGCTCGATCGAGTCGAAGCCCATGAAGGGCGACAGCGTCACCGCATCGGCCTGGTAGCGCTCGAAGGCTTCGCGCGCGTACTGCTCGGCAGTGCTGCCGATGTCGCCGCGCTTCGCATCGAGGATCACCGGTACGCCCGGTGCAACGCGCTTGATGTGCGCCATCAGCCGCTCGAGCTGGTCTTCGGCGCGATTGCCGGCGAAGTAGGCGATCTGCGGCTTGTAGGCGATCACCAGGTCTTTGGTGGCGTCGACGATCGCAGCGCAGAACTCGTAGATGCGGCTCGCGTCGTTCTTCCACGAGCCCGGAAACTTGGCCGGCTCCGGGTCGAGGCCCACGCAGAGCATTGAATCGTTGGCACGCTGAGCTGCGCTGAGCTGGTCGGTGAATTTCATGTCAGTCCTCATATGCCTGAGCCGCCAGCACGGCCTGCAAGGCCGAGCGGAGCGACTGAGGGGCTCAAATTCTTTTGGCCAGCGCTGCGCCGATGCCGGTGTAGCTGCCGGGCGTCATCGCCAGCAGCCGCGTCTTCTCGGCCTCGGGGATCTCGAGCGTGCCGATGAACTGCTGGATGGCTTCGCGCGTGATGGTCTTGCCGCGCGTGAGCTCCTTCAAGCGCTCGTACGGGTTGGGCAGCTTGTAGCGGCGCATCACCGTCTGGATCGGTTCGGCCAGCACCTCCCAGGCGTTGTCGAGATCGGCTGCCAGCGCATCGCGGTTCACTTCGAGCTTGGAGAGGCCGCGCAGCAGGCTGTCGTAGCCCAGCAGCGCGTAGCCGATCGCCACGCCCATGTTGCGCAGCACCGTGCTGTCGGTCAGGTCGCGCTGGAAGCGGCTGATCGGCAGCTTCTGGCTCAGGTGCGTGAGCAGGGCATTGGCGAGGCCGAAGTTGCCTTCAGCGTTCTCGAAGTCGATTGGGTTGACCTTGTGCGGCATGGTCGACGAGCCGATCTCGCCTTCCTTCGTGCGCTGCTTGAAATAGCCCAGGCTGATGTAGCCCCACACGTCGCGCGACCAGTCGATCAGGATGGTGTTGGTGCGCGTGATCGCGTCGAACAGCTCGGCCATGTAGTCGTGCGGCTCGATCTGGATGGTGTACGGGTTGAAGGCCAAGCCCAGTTGCTTCTCGATGACCTTGCGGCTGAACGCCTCCCAGTCGAAATCGGGGTAGGCCGACAGGTGGGCGTTGTAGTTGCCGACCGCGCCGTTCATCTTGGCGAGCAGTTCCACGCTGTCGATGCGCTTGCGTGCATTGGCCAGGCGTGCGACCACGTTCGCCACTTCCTTGCCCACGGTGGTGGGGCTCGCGGTCTGGCCGTGCGTGCGCGCCAGCATCGGCACATCGGCCAGGTCTTTGGCCAGCGTGGACAGCGTGGCGATGATCTTGTCGAGCGTGGGCAGCAGTACCTCTTGCCGCGCGGCCTTGAGCATCAGGCCGTGGCTGGTGTTGTTGATGTCTTCGCTGGTGCAGGCGAAGTGCACGAACTCGCCGGCCGCCTTCAACTCGGGCGTGTTGTCGAAGCGGCTCTTCAGCCAGTACTCGACCGCCTTCACGTCATGGTTGGTGGTCTTCTCGATGTCCTTGATGGCCTGGGCATCGGCTTCCGAGAAGCGCGTCACCAGCCCGCGCAGCAGGCCGCGGCCTGCTTCGGACAAGGGCTTGAACTCGGCGAAGCCGGCGTCCGACAGCGCGATGAACCACTCCACCTCGACCTGCACGCGCCGGTGCATCAGCCCGAACTCGGACAGCAGCGCACGCAGCGGCGCCACCTTGGGGGCATAGCGGCCGTCGAGCGGAGAAAGGGCGGTGAGGGCAGACAGGTTCATGCGTGAGGCAGCCGAGCGGCTGAGGTGGAAGACGGGGCAGGGCGAAGCAGCGCAATTTTAGTCGCCCGAGACTTCGAAACCCCGCCCTGCTGGGTGCATGCCAATTGACGCTGGCGGAACAGCTCTTGCTTAATGCGACCGTGCTTGATACGACCTGCCACGCCCCTCACCCATCGAAGGAGATTCCCATGTCCTTGCCATTCGTCCGCCGTGCCGCGCTGCGCGGTGTGCTTGCCGCCCTGGCCTTGTCCACCGTGGGCAGTGCCGCATTGGCCCAGGCCAAGCTGAAGGTCGCCGCGATCTACACCGTGCCGGTCGAGCAGCAATGGGTCAGCCGCATCGACAAGGCGCTGAAGGCCGCCGTTGCACGTGGCGAGATCGAATACGTGTTCAGCGAGAACGTCACCAACGCCGACTATGAACGCGTCATGCGCGGCTACGCCGAGAAAGGCAACACGCTGATCGTCGGCGAGGCCTTCGCGGTCGAGGCGGCAGCGCGCAAGGTCGCGAAGGACTACCCCAAGGTCAGCTTCCTGCTCGGCAGCTCGGGCAAGCCGCAGGAGCCCAACTTCTCGGTGTTCGACAACTTCATCCAGGAGCCGGCCTACCTGTCGGGCATGGTGGCGGGCGGCATGACCAAGACCAACAAGATCGGCATGGTCGGCGGTTACCCCATCCCCGAGGTGAACCGCCTGATGAACGCCTTCATGGCCGGTGCGAAAGAGGTCAACCCCAAGGTCGAGTTCATGGTGACCTTCATCAACTCGTGGTTCGACCCGCCCAAGGCCAAGGAAGCCGCCTTCGCGCAGATCGACAAGGGCGCCGACCTGCTCTACGCCGAGCGCTTCGGCGTGAGCGACGCCGCCAAGGAAAAAGGCAAGCTCGCCATCGGCAACGTGATCAACACGCAGGACAAGTACCCCGACACCGTGGTCGCCTCGGCGCTGTGGAACATGGAGCCCACCATCGACCTCGCCATCAAGAACGCCAAGGCCGGCAGCTTCAAGGCCGAAGACTACGGCCCCTACTCGATGATGAAGCACAAGGGCTCCGAGCTCGCGCCGCTGGGTACCTTCGAGAAGAAGGTGCCGGCCGAGATCGTGGCCAAGGTCAAGGCGGCCGAGAAGGCGATCGCCGACGGCAAGCTCACGGTGAAGGTCGACGACAGCCAGCCCAAGCCGACGGCGAAGTGACCGTGGCACACCGGCCGCCGTTGCGGTGAGCACCGCGCTCGCATTGACCGGCATCACCAAGCGCTTCGGCAGCTTGGTGGCCAACGATGCGATCTCGCTGACGCTCGCACAAGGCGAGGTGCTGGCGCTGCTGGGCGAGAACGGCGCCGGCAAGAGCACGCTGGTGTCCATCCTCTTCGGGCACTACCGCGCGGATGAAGGCACGGTCGAGGTCTTCGGCCAACCGCTGCCGCCGGGCCAGCCGAAGGCGGCGCTCGCGGCCGGCATCGGCATGGTCCACCAGCACTTCACGCTGGCCGACAACCTGAGCGTGCTCGACAACGTGCTGCTTGGCACCGAGCCGCTGTGGCTGCCGTTCTCCAGGCGGCGCGAAGCGCGTGCCGCGCTGGTGGACACCGCGCAGCGCTTCGGCCTGCTGGTCGACCCCGATGCGCGGGTGGCCGACCTGTCGGTGGGCGAGCGGCAGCGCGTCGAGATTCTCAAGGCGCTGGTGTCGGTGGGCAGGCGTCAAGGCGCGCGCATCTTGATCCTCGACGAACCCACGGCGGTGCTCACGCCGGCTGAGGCGGAGTCGCTCTTCACCACGCTGAAGCAGCTGGTCGCGCAAGGCCTGGGCGTGATCTTCATCAGCCACAAGCTCGACGAGGTGCTGCGTGTGTCCGACCGCATCGCGGTGCTGCGCGGCGGCAAGCTCGTCGCCACACTGCCCGCGGCCGAGGCCGACAAGGCGATGCTGGCCGAGCTGATGGTAGGCCGCCGTGTCGAGATGCCGCGGCGTGAACCCGGCGCCGCGGTGCCGCAGGCAGAGGTCTGCACGCTTCGCGGTGCGACGGTGCGCGGGGAGAACGGCCGTGCCGCAATCGAGGGCGTGAATCTGTCGCTTAGCGCCGGCGAGATCGTGGCGATTGCTGGCGTGGCGGGCAACGGGCAGCAGGCGTTGGCCGAGCTGCTGTTCGGCCTGCGCCAACTCGATGCCGGTGAACTGCGCCTTCAAGGCCATGCGATGCCGGCGCGGGCCAGTGCCTGGGTGCAAGCCGGTGTTGCCCGCATCCCCGAAGACCGCCATGCGGTCGGCGTGGTGGGTGACCTGCCGGTGTGGGAAAACGCAGTGCTGGAGCGCTTCACGACGCGGGCGTTCTCGCGCGGCGGCGTGATGAAGCGCGGCGTCGCGCGGGCGCATGCGAAGGCGCTGATCGAGCGCTTCGATGTCCGCGGCACACAGGCGGCCGGCGTCGACACGCCGACGCGCGGCTTGTCGGGCGGCAACATGCAGAAGCTCATCCTGGGTCGGGCTCTGATGACAGATGGCGACAAGGCCCCGGTGCTGATCGTCGCCGACCAGCCCACCTGGGGCTTGGACATCGGCGCCGTGGCCTACGTGCATCGGCAGCTGCTCGACGCCTGCGCCAAGGGCTCGGCCGTTCTGCTGATCTCCGAAGACTTGGACGAGATCTTTGCCCTGGCCGACCGCATCGCGGTGATGCACCACGGGCACTTAAGCGAAGCCAGATCGGCCGCGCAATGGAGACTGACCGACATCGGCCTCGCCATGACCGGAGAAGCCGTTCATGCACCTTGAACGGCGCGCACAAACCTCGCGTGCGCTGCAGCTCGCCGCGCCGCTGATCGCCATCGCGTTCACGCTGGCGGTGTCGTCGCTGCTCGTGTTGTGGGCCGGTGCGCCGGTGGGGCAGGCCTATGCGCTGTTGATCGAAGGCGGCTTCGGCTCGCGCTTCGCGTGGGGCGAGACGCTCACGCGCGCCACGCCGTTGATCCTCACCGGCCTCGCGGCGGCGGTGGCGTTTCGTGCGCGGCTGTTCAACATCGGTGCCGAAGGGCAGTTGTACGTCGGTGCGCTGGCGGCGGTGGCCGTGGGCGGCCTGCATGGCGGCAGCGGCTTCGAGCTGTCGCCTTGGCTGCTGTTCCCGCTGATGATGCTCGCGGCCGCACTCGCCGGTGCGCTGCTGCTGCTCGGCCCGGCGTTGATGAAGAGCCGCCTCGGTGTCGACGAGGTCGTGACCACGCTGCTGCTCAACTTCATCGTGCTGCTCTTCGTCTCGATGATGCTCGACGGCCCGATGAAAGACCCGACCGCGATGGGCTGGCCGCAGAGTGTGGCGCTGCAGGATACCCTGCAGCTCGGCAAGCTCATCGAGCGCAGCCGCGTGCACACGGGCTTGCTGGGGGCGCTGGTGCTGGCGGTGCTGCTGTGGGCACTGCTCAGGTTCACGACCACCGGTTTCGAGATTCGCGCGGTCGGTGCCAATGCACGCGCCTCAGCTTTCGCCGGCATGCCGGTCGGCTGGGTCACGGTGAAGGTGGCGCTGCTGTCGGGGGCGCTGGCCGGCCTGGCCGGTGCGATCGAGGTGGCCGGCCGCACCAGCTACCTCACGCTCGACATGTCGCCAGGCTACGGCTACAGCGGCATCGTGATCGCGATGCTGGCAGCGCTGAACCCACTCGGTGTCGTGGCCGCTGCGGTGTTCGTCGCCGGCATCCTGGTCGGTGCCGACAGCATGAGCCGCGCGGTCAACGTGCCGACCTACATTGCTGATGTGATCGTTTCGGTGTCGCTCTTGTCGATGCTGGTGGCCACGCTCTTCGCCCAGTACCGCGTTGTCTTCAATCGGCGAGCCGTTCATGCTGGCTGAAACCCTCGACCTGCTGCTGAGCATGCCCTTCTGGGTCGCCGTGCTGCGCATCGCCACGCCGCTGATCCTTGGCACGCTCGGCGTGCTGCTGTGCGAGCGCGCCGGCGTGCTCAATCTCGGCATCGAAGGGATCATGGTGGCAGGCGCCTTCGCTGGCTGGCTCGCGGTGTATCACGGTGCCGGCCTGTGGTGGGGTGTGCTGGCGGCGGCGGCAATCGGTGCAGCGTTCGGTCTGCTGCATGGGCTGTTGACGGTGACGTTGAGCCTGTCGCAACACGTGTCCGGCCTTGGCATCACGCTCTTTGCCACCAGCATCGCTAGTTATGCCTACCGTGTGAGCTTTCCGAAGGTCGACAGCCCACCGACGATCCAGCCGTTTACCGAGATGGCGTGGTTGCCGATCCCGGTGCTGAATGCGCAGACACCGCTCACGTTGCTGGCGCTCCTGCTGGTGCCGCTGATCGGCTACGTGCTCTACCGCACGCCCATCGGCCTGGCCGTGCGCATGGTCGGCGAGAACCCCGCCGCCGCAGAGGGCCAGGGCCTGAGCGTGGCGCGCGTGCGCATCGGTGCCATCGTCGCCGGCTCGGCGCTGATGGGTGTGGCCGGCGCCTTTCTCACGCTGGCGGCCTTCAACGCCTTCTACTTCAACATGGTCAACGGCCGGGGCTGGGTCTGCGTGGCGCTGGTCGTCTTCGCGTCGTGGCGGCCGGGCAAGGCCTTGCTCGGTGCCGTGCTGTTCGCGTTGTTCGATGCGCTGCAACTGCGCCTGCAGCAGTCGGGCAGCGGACTCTTCGGCGTGGCGGTGCCGTATCAGGTCTATCTGATGCTGCCCTACCTGCTATCGATCGTCGCGCTGGTCGTGATGGCGCGGCGCGCGGCGTACCCGCAGGCGCTGATGAAGCCCTACCGCAAGGGTGAACGATAGGTTCGGTGTCACACGGCTTTCACACGCCGTGCGTTCAATGCCCGGGGCGTGCGCATGTCGCGCACATCGCCCCCACCATGAACACACATCACAAGAACACACACAAGAAGACCTGGGCCGCGTTCGCTGCGACGGCGATGCTGCTCTCCGCCTGCGGCGGCAGCGATGACGACGCGCCGGCTCCGCCACCTGCCACCACGGTCGGCAGCTTCCTCGACTCCGCGGTTGAAGGGCTCGACTACAGCGTTGCCGGGGGCACGGCCACGGCAACCACGGCCGATGGCCACTTCAGCTGCCAGGCTGGCCAGACGCTGAGCTTCAGCGCCGGAGGCCTGGCACTCGGCTCGGCAGCTTGCGCCACCACCATCACGCCGCTGACGCTGGCCGGTCTTTCGACCACCAGCAGCGCGGACGTGAAGGCCGACGCCGTCGTCAACCGCCTGCTCGCACTGCAATCTCTCGACGACGACCTCGACCCGTCGAACGGCATTCGCCTCACCGCGGCCGCAAAGACCGCGCTGGCCGGCAAGTCGCTGGATTTCAGCGCGCCATCTGCCACCTTCAACGCCGCCCTGAACGCCACGCTGGCCGCCTTGCCCGCGCCGTACAACACCCGCGTTGTCGACGACACTCGCCGCATGCTGGCTCGCGAACACTTCGAGAACACCCTGGGCTCCGCGCTGGGCACGCCGGTCGCTGAGGCGTCGACGCAGACCCACACGCTGGGCAGCGTCGGCGTGAGCATCACCCGCTACCAGCTGCAGGCCGACAAGAGTTTCAACGTGCCTTACGAAGGCAGCAACGCCGCCATCAAGGCGGACTTCGCCGACGGCTTTTTGCCGGCCTACGGCTCGGGCCTCGCGTTCAAGGGCAAGGCGGCCGACGGCACGCTCGAGTTCTACGCCATCACCGACCGCGGCCCGAACGGCGACGGCCCCACCGCACCGGTGCCCGGTGCCGCCGCGGGCACGCTCAACATCAGCAAGGTGTTCCCGGCGCCGTCGTTCGCGCCGAGCTTTGGCCTCGTGAGCGTGGGCAAGACGGGCGCGGTGCTGAAGTCAAGCACGCCGCTCAAGTTGAGCGCCGACAAGAAGATCACCGGCCTGCCGCCACAGTCGGGCCTCGGGTCGACCGGCGAGACGCCGCTGACTGACGCCTATGTGTTCGATGTGAGCAAGTCCAACTACGACCCCAACGGCCTCGACCCCGAGACCCTGGTGCTCGACACCGCGCGCAACGTGCTGTGGACCAGCGACGAATACGGGCCCTTCATCGCCAAGATCGACATCGCCACCGGCATCATCCAGAAGAAGTACGGCCCCGGCACCGGCGCGGCCGACCTGCCGGCGGTGATGGCGCTGCGCCGTGTCAACCGCGGCATGGAAGGCCTGACGCTCGACGTTGCCAGCGGCAAGCTGCACGGCTTTCTGCAAAGCCCCATCGACCCGAAGGACGGTGCCGGCAAGTCGCTGAAAGCCAAGCCGCCCGGCGGCACCAACACCGACGTGCGCCACATCGCCAAGTTCACCCGCTGGCTCGAATTCGACCCGGCCACCGAAACGTCCAAGCTCTACGCCTACCCGATCGACGGCAGCCTGTACGACAAGGACCGCACCGGCAACGCCAAGCTCGGCGACGTGGTGAGTCTGGGTAACGGCAAGTTCATCGTCATCGAGCAGGGCGCGCGCAAGGGCGACGCGAAGGTCTTCAACAAGCTGATGCTGGTGGAGATTCCGCCCGACGCGACCGACATCGCCGCGATGGACCAGAACCTCGAGGTCAGCAGCATCACGCAGGCGGCATCCAACGGCGCGGACTACTCGACAGTCATTACGCTGAAGAAGACCGAGCTGCTCGACCTCAACGCCGCCGGCTGGCTGGCCGAGAAGGCCGAAGGCCTGACGCTGGTCGACGAACACACGCTGGCGCTCGTCAACGACGATGACTTCGGCCTGCGCACCATCCTGCTCGACGCCAACGGCGCCACCGTGGCCGGCAGCATCGAAGACTGCACCGTGGACGCGGCAGGTGCCATCGTCTCCGGCTGCCCGGCCGGTGCGGTCGGGGCGCGACTCACCCGGGGCAGCGACACCGAGCGGCCCACCCGCTTGTGGTTGATCAAGTTCGACACGAAGCTTGCCGATTTCGCAGCGCCTATGTAACGAGCAAGCGCTGACTTTTAACGCCTCCTGCGGGAGGCGTTTTTATTTACCCGGATGATATTGACAAGGCATTTATGCCCGGGCAAAATTCAGGCTTCCATTGAGAAACCTGCCCGTCATGACCGCCTCGTCTCGCTACACCGCCTTCAACGGCGCAACCCGCCTCACCTCAGGCACGCTGGAAGCCACCGCGCTGGCCGTCAAGCGTGTCGTCGACGCCGACACGCCCGAGACAGTCTGGATCTTCAGTGACGACAGCGGCCGCAGCGTCGATCTCAACTTCCACGGCTCCTCTGACGACGTGCTGGCCCGCGTAGCGAGGCACCAGGCGGAACAGGCCACACCATTAGCAAACGCCGACCCGAGCGGCGGCGAAGAAGCAACCGCGAGCGATGCCGCCCCGCGTGGCCGCGGGCGCCCGAAGCTGGGCGTGGTCGCACGTGAAGTGACCTTGCTGCCCCGGCACTGGGAATGGCTGGCGGCACAGCCGGGCGGCGCCAGCGTCGCGCTGCGCAAGCTGGTGGAAGCCGCGCGCAAGCTGCCCGAGGAACGGCTTCAACGCCGCCAGGCGCAAGAGCGGGCCTACCACTTCATGTCGGCCTTGGCCGGCAACTGGGCCGGCTTCGAAGAGTCCTCGCGTGCGCTCTTCGCTGACAACCTGCCGGCCCTGCGCACGCTGATGGCCGACTGGCCCAAGGACGTGCGCGAACACGTGCTCTGGCTGCGCCTCGGTGACAACGCGCCGGAGAGCGCGCCCAGCCTGCCTTCATAGCCCGCGCGCTTCGGCGCCGCTAACCCCACCCCACCGCCTTACCGTGCGCGTTCGTCGCCGCGGACAGGCCCCGCTTTGCCATCGTTTTTCCAGAGGAGCCATCCATGTCTGCCACCACGCTTTCGGCGCCAACCGCCACTGCCCCGCCTGCCAGCCCCGCGCTGTGGAAGGCTTTCGTTTCCATCCTCGTGCCGATGCTGCTCACAAGCACCCTGCAAGGGGTGTCGGGCACGCTCGATGGCATCTACATCGGCCAGATGCTGGGCGTCGATGCGCTGGCCGCGGTGTCCGCCTTCTTCCCGCTCTTCTTCGTGTTCTTCGCACTCATCATCGGTTTGAGTTCCGGCGCCACGGTGCTGGTCGGGCAGGCCTTCGGTGCCGGCAACCACACCGCCGTGCGAGCGGTCACCGGCACGGCGCTGGCGTTGATGCTGTGCCTCGGCTTGTCGGTGAGCGTCTTCGGGGGCTTGTTCGCACCTGAGTTGATGCGGTTGTTGGGCACCCCGCCCAATGTGCTCGCCGAGGCCAGCGGCTACGCCCGCTTGATGCTGATCGGCATGCCGCTCTTCTTCCTGCTCTGGCTCGCCACGTCGCTGAGCCGCGGCGTTGGCGATGCGATCTCGCCACTGTGGACGCTGTCACTCGTGACCGTCATCGCCATGGCGTGCACGCCGGCCTTCATCCGCGGCTGGTTCGGTCTGCCACAACTGGGTGTGCGCAGCGCGGCCGTGTCCACCTTGCTGGGCTTCGCGATCGCGATGGCCTGGACGCTCTCGCACTGGCGGCGCAAAGGCCACCCGCTGGCGCCCACTGCGCAGTTGCTGCGCGAGGTGAAGTTCGACGCCGTCATCCTGCGCAAGCTGCTCGCCATCGGCATGCCCACTGGCTTGCAGATGCTGACCATCGCCTTCGCGGAACTCGTGTTGCTCGGACTCGTAAACCGCCACGGTTCAAACGCCACCGCCGCTTACGGTGCGGTCACGCAGCTGATGAACTGGTTGCAGTTTCCGGTCATCTCGCTGGGCATGGCGACGACGATCCTCGCGTCGCATGCCATCGGTGCCGGGCGGTCTCACCGGCTCGGCGCCATCGCGCGCACCGGCCTGTGGATGAACCTGCTGTTCACTGGGGCGTTCGTGGCGCTGGCCTACGCCATGGCGCCGACGGTGCTCGGCTGGTTTCTCACCGACAACAGCGTCATTGCACTTGCGCTGCACCTGCTTCGTCTGGTGGCCTGGACCATGCTGTTGCGCGGTGCTGGCATGGTGTTGGTGGGCGTGATGCGCGCCAGCGGCACCGTCTGGGCGCCGACCGGCCTGGGTGTGTTTGGCATCGTCTGCATCGAGTTGCCGCTCGCCTGGCTGCTCAATGCGCAGATGGGCATGGCCGGCATCTGGTGGGCCTACGTGGTCACCTTCATCGCCATGCTGGTGTTGCAAACGGGCTTCTTCAACCTCGTGTGGCGCCACCGCAAGGTCGAGCGACTGATCTAGCACTTCGCGCCGCGCCCGAGCCCACCACGGGCTGTGAGACGCCTCCTGCGGGAGGCGTCTTCATTTGCGTGTGGCGCACACGGCGTCACGCCACCGTCACACCCGCTTTCCACAATCCACCGATCGTTGCGTCGAGGAATGGTCATGAGCGATTGGGTGGTTGAGGTCTCGCAGCTGCGCAAGAGCTTCGGCGGCCACACGGCTCTGCGCGATGTGTCGCTGCAGGTGCAGCGCGGCGAGATGGTGGCCTTGCTCGGTGCGTCGGGCTCGGGCAAGTCGACGCTGCTTCGCCACCTGAACGGCCTGCACCGCGCCGATGCGAACAGCCACTCGAAGATCACCGTGCTCGGCAGCACGCTGCAGCAGAACGGCAAGCTCGGGCCGGATGCCCGTGCCACGCGCGCCAAGGTGGCTGCCATCTTCCAGCAGTTCAACCTGGTCGATCGCCTGTCGGTGATGAGCAATGTGCTCGCCGGCAGCCTGCACCGCCTGCCCTTGTGGCGCGGCCTGCTGCATCGCTTTCCGCAAGCCGAATACCAGCGTGCACATGAGGCGCTGTGCCGCGTGGGCATCGAGCGCTGCGCGTGGCAGCGCGCGTCCACGCTGTCGGGCGGGCAGCAGCAGCGCGCTGCGATCTCGCGGGCGCTGGTGCAGGGTGCACAGATCATCCTGGCCGACGAGCCCATTGCCTCGCTCGACCCGGAGTCGAGCCGGCGCGTGATGGAGCTGCTGGCGCAGGTGAACCGCGAATTCGGCGTGACGGTGATCGTCTCGCTGCACCAGATCGACTACGCCTTTGCCTACTGCCCGCGCACCGTGGCGCTGCGCGCTGGCCAGGTGGTGCACGACGGCGCCACGCAAGAACTCACGCCACAGCGCCTGCGCGAGCTGTATGGCACGCAGAGCGACGAGCTGCTGCCTCAACAAGCGCCCGAGGCGAACGCGCCTTCTCTTCAACCCGTGCCGGCCAACTTGTTGGCGGCTTGACATGCCGGCAAGCCTCTGCCCGAACGGGCGGTGAGTCTTGCCCCTTCCTTCAGGAGAACACCATGAACCGCAGATCCACCCTCGCCCTCATTGCCACCACCGCCGCCTTGTGGCTCCCCGGCGCCCACGCGCAGACCCGTGAAATCAACATGGGCATCATCGCCACCGAGTCATCGGCCAACCTGAAGACGGCCTGGCAGCCGCTGCTCGACGACATGCAAAAGGCCACCGGCTTCAAGGTGAACGCCTTCTTCGCACCCGACTACGCCGGCGTCATCGAAGCCATGCGTTTCAACAAGGTGCAGGTCGCGTGGATGGGCAACAAGTCGGGCATGGAGGCGGTCGATCGCGCCCAGGGCGAGGTGTTCGCCAAGGTGGCCCAGGCCGATGGCGCCCAAGGCTATTGGAGCCTGATGCTCGTCCACAAGGACAGCCCGCTCAAGTCGCTGGACGACGTGCTGAAGAACCGCAAGGACCTCACGCTCGGCATGGGCGACACCAACTCCACCAGCGGCACGCTGGTGCCGGGCTTCTACGCCTGGGGCCAGAACAAGGTCGATCCCATGAAGGACTTCAAGCGCGCCATGCGCTCCAACCACGAGAGCAACATCCTCGCGGTGGCCAACAAGCAGATCGACGTGGCCACGGTCGCGAGCGACGGCGTCGACCGCATGAAGATCAAGCAGCCCGAGAAGGCCGCCGAGCTGCGTGAGATCTGGCGCTCGCCGCTGATCTCGAGCGACCCGCTGGTGTGGCGCCGCGACCTCGATGCCGACGCCAAGAAGAAGCTGCGCGAGTTCTTCATCACCTACGGCCGCGACGCCCACGAAAAAGACATCCTGAAGACGCTCACCTGGTCGGGTTTCGTGGCATCCGACAACAGCCAGCTCACACCGATCCGCCAGCTCGAACTGGCCCGTGAGCGCGGCAAGATCGAAGCCGACACCGCGATGTCGGCCGACGACAAGGCCAAGAAGCTGCAAGACATCGAGCAGCGCCAGGCCGAGCTCGCACGCCAGATCGCCAGCGTCAAGTAAGAGGGCCGAGCCGCATGTCGTCCTTGAGCCTGGCGAGCCCGCAGCCGCCGCTGCGGCCGCCGCGCACCTCGCTGTCCACGCTGCTGGTGTGGGGCGTGCTGATCGCCCTGCTGGCCGGCAGCTGGAAGGGGGCCGACATGCGCCCGCTCGACCTGTTCCGCGACGCGGGCAACATGGGCGAGTACGCGCGCGGCTTCTTTCCACCCGACTTCTCTGACTGGCGGCATTACCTCGAAGAGATGGTGATCACGCTGCAGATCGCGGTCTGGGGCACGGCGCTCGC
Source organism: Rhizobacter sp. P2_G4 (assembly GCF_056403575.1). Taxonomy (NCBI): domain Bacteria; kingdom Pseudomonadati; phylum Pseudomonadota; class Betaproteobacteria; order Burkholderiales; family Sphaerotilaceae; genus Rhizobacter; species Rhizobacter sp. P2_G4. The sequence continues at coordinate 188,188 of NZ_JBFUFG010000001.1, forward strand.
CATCCTCGGCTCGGTGCCGCTCGCGCTGCTGGCGTCCGACAACATCACGCCGTGGTGGGTGCACCAGCCGGTGCGCCGGGTGCTCGATGCCTTCCGCTCGATCAACGAAATGCTGTTTGCGCTGCTGTTCGTGGTGGCCGTCGGCCTCGGGCCCTTTGCCGGCGTGCTGGCGCTGTGGGTGCACACCACCGGGGTGCTGGCCAAGCTTTTCTCCGAGGCGGTGGAGCAGATCGACCCGCAGCCGGTGGAGGGCATTCGCGCCACCGGGGCGCACCCGCTGGCCGAGATCGTCTACGGCGTCATCCCGCAAGTGATGCCGCTGTGGATCTCGTACGCGCTGTACCGCTTCGAGTCGAACGTGCGCTCGGCCTCGGTGGTCGGCATGGTCGGTGCCGGCGGCATCGGCATGGTGCTGTGGGACGTGATCCGCGGTTTCCAGTATTCGCAGACAGCCGCCGTGCTGATCATGCTGGTGGTGGCTGTTTCGGCCATCGACGTCGTGTCGTCGACGCTGCGCAAGCGGGTGATCTGACGGCACTGCCAACCCGATCGAAAGGAGCCTTCATGGTCCGCGCTCTTTCTAGCGGCGTTTCTTGCGACGACATCGAAGCCCTGTTCCTGCTGCACGGCGCACAGGCCTACGAATCGCTTCGGCGCGAACCGGTGACGGCCCTGGAGCACGCGCTGCAATGTGCCCAGCTCGCTGAATGGGCGCATGCCGACGATGCGCTGGTGGCCGCCGCCTTCTTGCATGACATCGGGCACTTCCCGCTCCAAGGGGGCGAGGTCGGCGACGCCGTCGACGACCGCCACGAAACGCGCGCGCTGCCCTTGCTCGACGAGCTCTTCGGGCCCGAGGTGCTGCAGCCCATCCGCCTGCACGTGGCCGCCAAGCGCTACCTGGTGGCCACCGATCCCGACTACCTGGGCAGCTTGTCGCCGGCCTCGGTGCACTCGCTGGGTTTGCAGGGCGGCGCGATGACGCCGGCCGAGGTGGACGCCTTCGAGCTCACTCCGTACGCGATGGATGCAGTGCAGCTGCGCCGCTGGGACGACCTGGCCAAGGTACCAGGCCAGCGCACGCCGCCGCTCGGCTACTACATCGCGCTGCTGGACGACCTGCAGCGCAGCCGTGCCGACCGAGGCAAGCTTGAGGTCGGCCCGCAGACGATCAGCTGACCAGGTCCTACAGGCGGAACGGGCCACCCTGAACGTGAATGGCGGCAGTTGGCGTGCACTCGGCGTGACGCCGGCGAAGGCGTTGCACCGTCCGAGGCTGTCTCTCAGGTCGGCACTTCCTCGGCTGCTGTGGCCGGTCGTTCCAGCACGACGCGAAGTCCCGGTTGTGCCCGGCTTGCGGTCAGCGTCCATCCGTGGGCCTGTGCAATCTCTTGGCAGATCGCCATACCCAGCCCTGCGCCCTTGTCGCGGCGATGGGGTCCGCGCCAGAAGCGGGCAAAGATGCTCGACATCTGGTCCTGAGGTACCCCAGGCCCCCAGTCGCGAACGGCCATGGAGGTGGAATCCACTTCAACGCTCACGAGCGTGCCGGCAGGTGTGTGCTGAATCGCGTTCTCAAGCAGGTTCTTCAACAATGTGAACAGCGCGCCACGGTCAGCCAACCAGCGGACGCCCACGGTTTGCGCAGGCAGCTCCAAACGCACATTGGCCGCGTCGGCCATCCGCTGCAGGTAGCCAGCGGCTTCGCGCACCGCCTCGTGCATGTCCACGACGGTAGGCCGATAGTTCTGCGCTTCACTTGCCTCGGCCAGGTGCAGCAGCTGCTGCACCTGCCGACTCATGTGTTCGACATCCTGGAGCAACATGCCACGTTGGGCAGAAGGGGGGCTCAGTTCGACCTGCGCTCGGACGAGTGCGAGCGGCGTCTTCAGCTCGTGGGCTGTGGTCGCGAGGAACTCCCGCTGAATGCGGTACCCGTCCTCCAGTCGCTCGAGAACCCGATTGAAGCTGTCCACCAATGGGGCAACCTCACTGGGCACCGCATGGGTGCGCAGCCGTACGTGCAGTGACCGGGGTGAGATCTCGGCGGCAGCGTCTGACGCTTGGCGCACCGGCTTGAGGGCATACCTCAGCGTGAGATAGACGCAAGGTCCGAAGACCAACAAAAGCACGAGCGTGAACAGCGTGACGCCGGCCCCGGTAAACGGCAAACCGAACTCCTGGTACATCAGCTGCAGGAACCGTCTGCTGACCGCAAATTGCACGTACCAGACCCTACCGTCGTGCTGTACAGACTCGGTGGCACTGCGCATCGCGACACCTTCATGTTGGAACTCGAAGCGGCCGGACTTCAGCATGCGCTCAGCGCCGGACTCGGGCCAGAAGGTCACGCCCGGTGCGGAGGACAGCACCACCTTGCCTGATGCATCCAGAACGCGATAGGCAGTCTCGTGCTTCAGACTCTCGAAGAGCTGAGCAGCCTCATCGTCGAACTTCGAGTCGCGGTCCGGTAGATGGGCGCCGATCCCGACGGGTACGCCGTCCTGGTTGAACCGGAGCTCGCCGGCGATGTCCTTGGCGGTGTCCGCCACTTCGAAACCGGACACCACGTCGCCTTGGGAGTAAACGACCGTCACGGCGATGGCGACGATGAGAAGGATGCTCAATACCGCGCCGACGACATAGGCGAGCAGGATCTTGACGCTGAGGCTATTCAGCCACGTTATCTTCGCGAAGCGCATAGCCCAGACTTCTCACGTTGACGATCTTCTGGCGCGAACCGATCACGCCGAGCTTTCGGCGAATACGGTGCAAGGCCACATCCAAGGCGTTGGGTGTCACCGCCTCGCTCAGGCCCCAGGCCGCGGCTTCCAGTGTCGAGCGGCGCACCGTGTCGCCGCCTTTTCGTGCCAACAGCAGCATGATCTGCATCTCCGACGCAGCCAGCGACACGCACTCCTCACCACAGTGGAGCATGCCTTCTGCGGGTCGTAGCTGCAGATCGCCGTGTCCTGGCTCGATCGGCAGGCTCTCGGCAGGCCGGCGCAGCAGCGCTCGAACACGCGCCACCAACTCGTCCATGGCAAAGGGTTTCGGCAGGTAGTCGTCCGCCCCGGCGTCCAGACCTTCGACACGATCATTGAGCGCATCCTGCGCCGATAGAACCAGGCAGGGAATGCTCAGCTCGGAGTCGCGCAGCCGCTTCAGCAGCGTCAGTCCGTCGCCGTCCGGAAGGCCGCGATCCAGGACCAGGGCGCCGTAGGACACCTGCTGGAGCGCGGACCAGGCAGCGTCGATGCGCAGCACGGCATCGACCGCGATGCCCGCGGCGTTCAGGCCGCTGCTCACCAATTGAGCCAGGCGCTCGTGGTCCTCGACCAGCAGGATCCGGTTCATCAGAAGCTGTACATGTAACCCAATATCACCCGGTTTGTGCGCGAGCGGTCCACGAGCGGGCTGGCCTTGATCTCTTTGGCCAGGCGGGTGATGCCCACATCGAGCAGCATCGAGTGATGCTCGTCGAACCGGTACATGGTGCGCAAGCCGACATCCACGTTCACCCCGACCTTGCCAACGTAGGCAGCACGTCCCGCAGTGGCTTCAGCGGCGCGGACACCGTAGTAGTAGTCCACGTACTTCTTGTCCAGCCAGTGCGCCGTCACGTAGGGCATGACCATGGTGTGCTCTCCCAGATGCCACTTCTTTTCGACACCCAGGCTGAACTTCCGGCCCTTGCTGTGGCCTGATGCGTCGGCGGTCCACTCGGCGCTGAGATCGACAAATTCATTCTCCCACTCCGCCTTGCCGCCGGCCCAGAACCCGCCTTTGCGCTCAGCCATGCCTGCGAGGATCGGTGCATCTTTGGCTTCATAGCCACTCAGCTCGGCCTTGGCCACGATGCCGAATTTGATCCGGCTGCCCTCGCCAAGTTGGAGGCTGGGCAACTTGACCTCCAGACCCAGACCGTTGAACTCCAGATACTCGTTCTCGAAGCGAAGCCAGGGCACGGCCTTGGTTTCCCGGTCGATCCCCTTGTAGGCATCCTGCTTGGCGATCACGCCAATGCCCAAGCCCCACTGCGTGCCCTGCTCACCCCCCGGGCCGCCCTGAGCACCACTGCCTTGTTGCTGGGCGGTGGCACTGGAGACAGCGCCGCCGAGGAGGACGACCAGTGCGACCAGCCGGGCCACGCTTGATTGCGGAGTCGAAGCGCGTGAGCGCGGGTGGTGTAGACGTGCCATGTGATGCCCTGAAAAGTTCGTTGAGGAGACGAAATCTTCGTCGGCTGACTCTTACGACGCACTTTCCGAACGCCGTGGTCGTTCCAGTCGCTCGGAATGGAAGCAGGAAGACAAGCGGTGTGACGAGGGAGTTGGCAGTGCTCACGGCAAGCCTGACCACCTGCACGAACAACTCTGACAGCCTTTTCAGATGAAAGGCCCGGAAGTCTCCGATCGTGCGGTGGCGCGGGAAGTTGCCTGCGCCCAGCCTCCGAAACGCAGAGCCTCGTGCAGCCGGCGCTCGATCTTGCGCGAGCCGAACTACACGGTTCCGCCGCGCAGAACTTCTAGCGCGGCTTGCGCTTGGTAGGCGCCGCGGGAGCGGGCACCGAGCCGGGGCGGGCTTCCGGCCGCGTGGTTTCGCCGGGGGCCAGTGTGAAGAGCTTGGCCGCGCGACCCTTGAGTTCGAGCAGCTCGTTGGGCGTCACCGAATACTGGCCGCTCATCAGGTCGACCTGGATGCCGAACTCGACTTCCTTCTTGCCGTTGGACAGCGTGCCCGAGGTGAATTCGTAGTCCTCGTTCTCGGCCGGCAGGCCCATGGTCGAGGGGTCGTAGTCCTCGTACTCCACGCTGCGAATCTCGCCGCTGGCCAGGTCCAGCATGCCGGTCGATTTGATGACGGTGTCGCTCAACTCGTCGGTGATGGTGATGGGCAGCTTCAGGTCCAAGGTGGGTCCTCGTTGGTGGCAGGGCCGGATTCTAGAGGGCGGCGATCCTGGGGCGGGGGGCGCCTTCGACTCGGGGCAGGGGCACACGGCGACTTCGGGATACCAACTCTCGCGCGCCTCATCGAACTCGCGGGTGACTTGCCTGACCCGCCATCAAAGTCGAGCTATCGAGCTGGCCGCATACTGATCTCCGATCGACATCGAAGGCATCGCCATGACCATGAAGACGCAGCAACGCAACGAGTTGCTCAAGGGCCGGAAAGCTCGGCTCGACGAGCGCAAAGCCAGTTCGCTCACATGAACCTCCTGCCCATCCGACTCTCTCCAGGCGCTGACCTTCGACGCACCTTGGAAGGCATCTTGGCAAGTCGTGGCACAGACTCGGCTTTCGTGGTCGCAGGCATCGGCAGCCTGGTGGAAGCCACGCTTCGCCATGCGGGCGAGTCCACGGAAACCAAGCTCGCGGGCCCTCTGGAGGTACTGAGCGTCTCGGGGAGTCTTTGTCCGGCGGGCGCCCACCTGCACATGTCCGTCTCCGACGCTTCAGGCCAGGTGCACGGGGGCCACGTTTGCTACGGCAACGAGATCAGAACAACCGCTGAGATTCTCCTTGCGTTGCTCCCTAGCGGCTCGCTCACGCGTCAGCACGACGCGAAGACCGGGTTCGCTGAGCTGGTTGTCCGCGGCCAAGACTGAACACAGAATTCGGTGAACGATTCCAACCAGACGCGACGGAACCCTCACATGCAAGAACAGCCTCCCTTTCGTGTTCGGGCTCTCACTCGCGAAGATGTCGGCGTCATGCGCGCCATGCTCTCCATGTTCGGCGATGCGTTCGGAGAGCGAGCAACCTACACGCAAAACCAGCCCGACGACGCCTATCTCACCGAGCTGCTTTCCAGCAAGGCATTCATCGCTGTAGCGGCGATGGCAGGCACGACGGTTATCGGCGGGCTTGCCGCATACCTGCTGCCCAAGTTCGAGCAAGCTCGCTCGGAGATCTACATCTACGATCTGGCAGTCGAGCACGCGCATCGCCGCCAAGGCATTGCCACCGCGATGATCGAAGAACTCAAGCAGCTGGCTCAGGCCAAAGGCGCCTATGTGATCTACGTTCAAGCAGATCACGGCGACGCCCCGGCAATCGCTCTGTATACCAAGCTGGGAATCCGAGAAGATGTCCTTCACTTCGACATCCTTCCCGGTGAAGGCGGTGTCTAACGCATCAATCGCGCGGGTGTCGGACCTTGTCGGTTCAGTGGACACACCAGTCTCCACTGTCGACTGACATTGTTAGCGATTTTCCGAACGTCTGCGTCGAAGCACTGGAAACTGCCTCGAGTACTTCACCTTGCGCCGAGGCTGTGTGAAGACGTTTTGATTACTCGATGTTGATCTCACACATTGCAATCGACACAAAGCGCCATGAGCCCTGTCATCCGGCACCGCACTGCGCCGCCGATGCTGAGGGTGTTCTTTTCAGCGGAGCCATCGGCTCCAACCAAATCAACATCCAAAGGCATGCACATGAACAAAGCCCGAACCGCTTCAAGCTCCAACTGGCGCCGAATCTCCGGCGGCATCCTCATCGCCGCATCGGCGCTCGCATTGACGGGCCTCACAGGCTGCGTTGTCACGCCCGTGCATCCCCGGTTCGCCGGTGAGGTCGTCATGGTCGCTCCGCCGGCTCCGCAGGTGGAAGTGATCGGCGTTCCACCGGCGCCTGGACACATCTGGATCGCTGGTTACTGGGGCTGGGTCGGTGGCCGGCACGTCTGGGTCGGTGGGCACTGGGACGCTCCGCGACCTGGCTACTACTGGGAGCCACACGTGTGGGTGCACACCGGTGCGGGCTGGCAGTTGCGAGAAGGGCACTGGGCTCGCCGCTGAGATATGGGGCACGTGGCCTCACGCTGAGCTTCTTGCCCCAAAACCGATCAGCTGAGGTTCAAGGTGTCGGCTTCGATCTTGAGTCGCTTACTCGAGATCTTCATGAATACAGAGAAAGTTGCCCTCTGTGTCCTTGAACCAGGCCGCCTTCTCTGCACCGAGAACGCAGACATGATTCACTGTCTTGAAATCAGGGAAATCGTAGTTCTCGAACACGACGCCCGTCTGCTTCAATTCGGCGATGCTTGCGGCAATGTCTGGGACTCGGAAACTGAGGGCCGTGTGCTCGGCTTTCGTCCCCTCTGGCTTGGGGAAGAGCGCCAGCGTGCTGCCACCCACCTCGTAGATGAACTTGCCGTCGGGCCGGAAGCCGCTGGGCGTCAATCCGAGGCTTCGTTCGTAGAAGGTTCTCGCTCGAGCCATATCAATCACGGGGAGCATCGTCGTCACGGAGGCTTTGGCCAACATACGCAGTCCTTTCGCTCTGTCCGATCAAGCTTTGCAAGGTGCACCGCACCTTGTTTCAAAGGCGGACAAAGAGCATAGACCTGCAAGCGGTCAAGCGCCAGTCAAGCAAGACCTGTTGGCTGACAGCCGCTGAGCAACGCCGCCGATCAGTAAAGCGTCTCGACGTCGCTGGCCAGGCGGTAGCCGGCGCCGCGCTCGGTCATGATCAGCCGCGGGTTCGAGGTGTCGGCCTCGATCTTGAGCCGCAGGCGGCGGATCTGCACGTCGATCGTGCGGTCGTAGACCTCGGCCTCGTGCAGGCGAGACATGGAGAGCAGCTGGTCGCGCGTCAGCACCCGTTGCGGTGCGCGGCACAGTGCGTTGAGCAGGCTGAATTCGCCGTTCGACAACTCCACCGACGTGCTGTCGGGTGACACCAGACGCCGCGTGCGCAGATTCAGCTCCCAGCCCGAGAAGCGAAACGCGCGGCGCGAGTTGTCGCGTTCCGGCAAGGTGGCCTGCACCTGGTAGCGCCGCAACACGGCCCGCACGCGCGCGAGGAGTTCGCGCGGGCTGAAGGGTTTGGTGACGTAGTCGTCGGCGCCGAGTTCGAGGCCCATCACGCGGTCGGCCTCTTCGTTGCGGCCGGTGAGCAGCACGATCGGCACGGTGGCTCGCTCGCGCAAGCTGCGGGCGAGCTGCATGCCGTCTTCGCCGGGGAGCTTCAGGTCGAGCAGCACGAGGTCGATAGATTCGCGGTCGAACAGCTCGAACATCTCGTGACCCGAGCTCGCGGCGCTGACACGCATGTCGTTGCCGCCCAGGTACTCGCAAACGATTTCGCGGACATCGGCATCGTCGTCGACCACGAGGATGTGCGGAGCAGTGCTTGTGTTCATGTGCAGGGAAGGTCAGGCGGCAGTGCGCGACTGCAGTAGCGATTCAATCCATCGTCGCAAGGCTTCGGCATCGCCGATTATGGCGACGCTGAACAAGTCCCTGCGAGGCGGCGCGCCTCGGTTTGGGATGGGCCGCAAGGCGCAAAGCGCAGCGATACCCGCAGGTATCGCGAGCATTTGCAACGCCGCAGACCGCCCAAAACGAGGATGCGCCGTCCGCGAGGGACTTGTTCAGCGTTGCCTTAAGCCGAGCCTCTTGCCGCCGGGCCTCCGCGGGCACCTCAAGATCCGCCGTCTCCCGATTCGTCCATGTGTTCGCTGGTGGTGGCGACCTTGCCGTCTGCGTCGAAGTCGACATCGAAGACGGTGTTGCCGCCGCCGATGAGGCGGTAGGTCCAGGTCGGGCCGGGCTCGTTGCGGAATTTGACGTGGCGGTCAGGCTGACCCAGCGCCTGTTTCACCTGCTCGGAGCTCATGCCGGGAATGACCTGTGTTTCCTGGTTCGACGTCACGGTGTAGCCGGTAGCGGCCTGCGCCATGGTGATGGCAAAGAGCCCGCTGGCGCATGCAATCTTCGAGATGTATTGCAGTCTCATGGTGGTTCCTCTGTTCGTTGTGTGCCGGGTCTCGGTTCGCATCGAGAGTGATGTGGCCCGCACGGCAAGGCCATGTTCAGGCGAACTCATGTGGCGAATGTTGCGGGCGCCGCGCGCTGTATGTCATTTGTCATCTGGCCGGCGAACGGCTCGCGGCCACGGCGTCGCCGCAGGTCACACAATCTGCCGCAAACTGCTGATCCGCTTTTGCATCAGCCCCCTCTGAAAGATTCGAATCCCATCCCACGCATGCAGCCCGACCCTCAACCACGTTCGGCAAGTCCATGGAGGCCATGGCTGGTGGCGTTGGGCTTGTGGGCCATGCTGGCCGCCACGGCATCGCTCGCGCTGTGGCACCTGAAGAGCGATGCCGTCGAAAGCCAGCGGCGCGAACTGGGGCTGCTCTCCCTCGCATTGACCGACGCCATCGACCGCGGCCTGCGCGGCGCAGAGGAAGGCTTGTACGCGCTGCGAAGCGAGCTGCGACAAGGGGGCATGCCGGTCAAGGGCAACGATGCCATGCAGGCGCTGCACGTGCGCGCCCGCCTGATGCCGCTGGTGCAAACGATCTGGGTGGTCGATCGCGAAGGCCAGGTGATCGCGGCGTCCGATGCCACCCTCTTGCCCGACTTGCGCTCGTTCGCCCCGGCCCTGGATGGCCTGCCGGCGGATGCCGTTTCCATGAGCCGCCCGTTCAACGACCCGCGAGACCGGGAGGCGCTGATCGCGTTGGCCGTGCCGTTGCAAAACATTCCGGGCAACTCCGGCGGGTGGATCGTCGGTGCCATGCCTGCGAAGAGCCTGCTGGGTGCCTTCAGTGCGGCTCTGTCTGCTGCCGACGCACGCGTACAGGTTCTGCGCGCCGATGGCGCCCGCCTGAGCAGCGAGAACGTGGGCGAGCCCATGCGCGACGAAGCCAGCATGGCGCGCAGCCTGGTGAATCGCCCGCTCATCGAGGTGCGCAAGTTCCGCAACGGGCGTGACAACCTGGTGGCCGTGCGGAGCGTGCCTCGATTCGACGTGAAGGTGCTGGTCTCGCGCGATCTGGGCACAGCGCTCTCATCCTGGCGTGAGGCCGCAGAGGGCGCCGTGATTGCGCTCGGGCTGTTGTTCGCAATCATGGCCGCGGCGGTGCAGCTGGTGCTGCGTGCCAACCGCAAGCGCAGCGAAGCGCAACGCGCGCTCAGTGCCCAGTTGATCCGGGCCACCCGGCTCGAGTCGCTCGGCACGCTCGCCGGAGGCGTGGCCCACGACTTCAACAACGTGCTGGCCGGCATCATCGGCTTCGGCGAAATGGCGCAAGACGGCGCAACGCCGGGCACCGCGCAAGCACGCCATCTCGACAAGGTGTTGAAGGCCGCCCAGCGAGGCAAGGCCCTGGTCGAACGCATCCTCGCGTTCAGCAAGGGCGGCGCTCGCGTGTCGACGGTGTTCGAGCTCGAGTCCGTGATCGAAGAGGTACTCACCTTGCTATCGGCCTCCTTGCGGCCAGGTGTCGTTCTGGAGCGCATTCTTGAAGCACCGGGTGCCCACTTGCGGGGCGACCCGACACAGGCCTTCGAAGCCGTGATGAACCTGTGCACCAACGCCATGCAGGCGATGCCGCAGGGAGGCATGCTCAGCGTTCAGCTCAAGCGCGAGCAGGTGGGCTCAGCCCGCGTGTTGTCGCACAGCGCACTGGCTGCGGGCGACTACCTGGCGCTGGTCGTGTCGGACCAGGGCGGCGGCATCACCCCGGATGTGATGGAGCACCTGTTCGAGCCCTTCTTCACGACGCGGGGCGCGCAATCCGGCACCGGCTTGGGCTTGGCAGTGGTGCATGGCGTGGTGGCCGAGTTCGGCGGCGCCATCGACGTCAAGAGCACACCCGGGCAAGGCGCGCGATTCACCTTGTACTTTCCAGAGAGCTTCGATGCAGCGGCGGCGCCCAAGTCGGCGAGCGATGCGGCGCCCGTCGGCGCCGGGCAGACCGTGCTCGTGGTGGACGACGAACCCACTCTGGTCGGGCTGGTCGAGGAGCTGCTGCAAGGGCTGGGTTACGCGCCGGTGGGCTTCACCAGCTCGGCCGATGCATTGCAGGCGCTGCGAGACGACCCGACCCGTTATGCCGCAGTGATCACCGACGAGGTGATGCCCAGGCTCAGCGGCACGCAGTTGACCGAGGCACTGAGAGAGTTTGCACCCGGCCTGCCGGTGCTGCTGCTCACCGGTTATGGCGGCGCGCAGCTGGCACAGCGCGCGGCCGCCGCAGGGGTCGCGCGGGTCTTGTCCAAGCCGTTGCAACGCGGCGAGCTGGCGCGCGTGCTGGCTGACGTGCTGCGCTGAGCACCGTCAAGCAAGGCACGCGCGCACCCCAGAGCGCGGATGTGGCAACACATGTTGCATCCGTCATATGCAGCAGATGCCATTGCAACGAGCGAAGGCGAGACGAACAACATGATGGCTCTACCGCATCACAGGGATGCGTCATCAAAGGAGTTCTGCAAATGATTTCTCGCCTCAACAAGTCTGTGCTCGCAGCTGCCATCGTTCTCGGTGGGATCGGTGCCGCCCATGCGGAAGGCCTCTATGTGGGTGGCAGCCTCGGCAGCCCCGACTACAAGAGCAGCGTCAACGGCGTGACGGGCGATGGCAGCGGCGTGGGCGGCAAGGTCTTCGGCGGCTACCAGATCACACCGAACTTCGCCGTTGAAGGCGGGGCGTTCGACCTGGGCCACATCGACAACGAGACCGGCAAGGTCAACCTGCGTGGCGCTTATGCCGACGCGGTGGGCAGCTACGAGTTCGCGCCCAAGTGGTCGGTGCTCGGGCGCGCTGGTGTTGCCGAAGGCCGCTTCACCACCACAAACGGGGACGACAGCAGCCCGGCTCTGAAACTCGGTGCCGGCCTGCAGTACGACATCACCGACAGGGTGGCGGTGCGGGCCGAGTACGAGCACTACCACTTCACCGATGCCTTTGATGCCAAGCCGAAGGTCGGCGAGTATTCGCTCGGGGTGAAGGTGGGCTTCTGAGCCGAGTCATCGGCCCGCAGGAGCCCACGTGACCACAACCAAGCCGCCTCTCTGGCGCGACGGCCTGCGTGAAGCGTGGTCGCTGGGCACGCCCTTCTGGCGTGCCCAGCGCAGCGCCTGGTGGCAGCTCGCCGCCCTGGTGGCCCTGACGCTCAGCATCGTCTGGGTCAACGTCCGCTTCAACGCCTGGAACAGCGCCTTCTACGACGCCTTGCAGGCGCACGACCTCCAGGCCTTCTGGCGCCAGCTCGCCATCTTCGGGTTGCTCGCCTGCGGCTACATCGTGCTGGCGGTGGTGCGGCTGGTCACGCAACAGCGCCTGGTGATCCGCTGGCGGCAAAGCATGACGGAGCAGATGCTGGCCGAATGGTTGCGACCAGGCACGCCCTACCGCCTCGGCAGCGCAGCACCGGGCGGCACGCTCGACAACCCCGACCAGCGCGTGGCCGATGACATCCGCTCCTTCGTCGGCAGCACGCTCGACCTTGCGCTGGGCCTGTTGAACTCCGGCGTGACGCTGCTGTCTTTCGTGGCCATTCTGTGGGGCTTGTCGGGCAGCCTGCACGTCGCCTGGCCGTCACCGGGCTGGACGCTTCCCGGCTACATGGTGTGGGTGGCGGTGGCGTACGCCTTTGCCGGCAGCTGGATCGTGCGGCGACTGGGTGCGCCGCTGGTGACCACCAACGCGCAGCAACAGCAGGTCGAAGCCGACTTTCGCTACGGCCTGGTTCAGGTGCGCGACCACGCCGAGGCCATCGCGCTGGCGCGAGGCGAGGGTGCTGAACACCAGCGCCTTCGCGCGCGCTTCACGGCCATTCGCGACAACTGGAATCTACTCATCCGCTACAACAAGCGCCTCACCTGGTTCAGTGCGGGCTATGGCCAGCTCGCCAATGTGTTCCCTTTGCTGGCTGCGGCGCCGCGCTACTTTGCGGGCCAGATCCAGCTGGGCGGGCTGATGCAGACGGCCCAGGCCTTCGGTCAGGTGCAGGGCGCGCTCAGCTGGTTCGTCGACGCCTACGGCAACCTGGCCGATTGGCGCGCGACCGTGTTGCGCCTGGCGGCGTTTCGCGATGCACTCGCACACGACATTCCACCGGTCGCCCCTGCCGCTGGGGAATGCGAGCCGGACCTTGCCTTGGCGCTGCATGAGCTGAGCGTCGCCCCGCCTGGCGAGCGAGTGCTGGTGACCGTGCCCGAGCTGGCGCTGCGCGCTGGCGAATGGGTGCTGCTCACCGGCCGATCCGGCAGCGGCAAGAGTTCGTTGCTGCGCACTGTCGCCGGGCTGTGGACGGCACCACAGGGCCAGGTGCGAACGCCAGAACCGCCGATGGTCATCCCCCAGCGCGGCTATCTGCCGCAGGCCAGCCTGGCCGAGGTGCTCGCGTACCCGCATCCGCCGCAGACTTTCAGTGCCGATGCGATGAACCGCGCACTCAAGCTCGCCGAGCTGAGCACGCTGGTGGGCAAGCTGCAGCAGTCCGAAGCCTGGTCGCGCCGGCTGTCGCCGGGCGAGCAGCAGCGCCTGCAGTTCGCGAGGCTTTTTCTGCACCGACCGAACTGCGTGCTGCTGGACGAGGCCACCTCGGCGCTGGAGGCACCCATGCAGGCACTGCTGCTGGCGCGGTTGCGCAGCGCATTGCCGAATGCCGCCGTGCTACATGCCGGGCACCGCGAAGAGCTGCGCAGCCTGCACCACCGGGTGCTGCACTTGCAGGCCGGAGTGCTGCATGCATCGGTCCCCGAGGGCCACGCCTCGCCTCCATTGCAAATGCAATACAGGCCGACCGGCGCAGACACAAACGTGATCGAAGCACCGCCAAAGATGGCTACTTCGTTCACCAGCTGACGGGCCCGCCATGGAACATCAACGCGCCACACCAGTTGCCTCCGCCGCGGCCGCCACCGAAACCGTGGTCACCGAGCGTTCGATCCCCGAACTGGTGGCCGAGGTCTATGAAGGGGCGCCGCCGGTCGAGCGCAGCCACCTGCTCGAGCAGCTCATGCGGCCGCTGGGGGTGCTGTCCCTCTTCGGCATTGCGGGCGGCGTGTTCGCCAGCCTCCGCCTGCGCAGTGGCTGGAACGACGTGCGCATCGAAGACATACAGAACATCGACGCGCCCCAGGTGATGGCCCTCGTCGACCACGCCCAGCAGGTCAGCGTGGAGACGGTCGATGGGTTGGCGCAGATGCTCAGCGCGTCGCCCGTTCTGTCGGGGTCTGCCGCTGCGGCCTTGCTGGTCATCCTGCTCCTGAAGCGCGCTCGCTCGCGCGAGACGGGCCTGCCTCGCGGCAACGCCGCAGAGCCGCGCCGGGACTGAGAGCCTGTGAACAAGTCCGACACACCCGCTCGTGCGCCCCAAACGGCGCCGCTCGTCGTTGCAAATGCTCGCTGTAGCCCGAGCTACAGCTGCGCTTTGCGCCTAGATCGACACCGTTTGGGGCACCCGCTGGGGCGCGCCGGATTCATTCACAGGCTCTGAGCATGGCCCGCTTGCTCATCCATGCGCCCCACGGGACGGCCCGCGACGGGGGCCACTTCGTCGCGCTGCTGCGGCCCTGGCGCGCCTTGGTGGCGAGCTTGCTGGGCCAGGCGCCTTGCGCGCATGCCGACGTGCACGTCGACGACCTGCGCGGCCAGCAGTTCTACGCCACCGAGGACGCGCGATCGGTGCTCGAAGTGCCGCTCCCTGCAGGCACGTACCACGTCAACGTTCGCCTGGGTGACGCGAAGCGGCGCTACACGGTGACGCTGGAGCACGGCGCCACGGTGAATCTCTACCTGGATCGGTCGGCCAGATTGCAGTGACCGGTTCGATCGACCGCTGCACCGCGAGACGGCATGTCAGTTGTCACAGCATCGAACGGCTTCGCAACACAAGGATCACGAGCGCCGATCACGATGCAAATGCGGCATCTACCGCGCATCCACTCGAAAGGCAAACGTGATGAAAACCTCCCGAATCCTGATCGCCGCAGCCACGCTCGCTGCACTTGGTGGCGCCTTCACCGCAGCGTCGGCGCGAGACCTCTCCGCCTCGGCAGACATTGCGCGCGACACGGTCAAAGGCCACGCGTACCAGAACGGCGGCGTCAGCAAAGAACAGGTGGCCGACATGGACCACCACCTGAAACCCTACGACCTGCGCATGACCTTCTCCGAAGGCGGCCACAAGGATTACGCGGCGGACCTGAAGCTGCGCATCGTCGACGCCCAGGGCCACAAGGCCTTCGGTCTCGGCCATGCGGGCCCGCTGACCGATGTGAGCCTGCCTGCCGGCCACTACCGCGTGGTCGCCACGCGCCGCGATGGTGTCCAGGAGAGCAGTGCCGTCGACCTGAAGCCGGGCGAGCCGGTGAACCTCACCCTGCATTGGCCGAAGGGAGAGGTTTGATCCACCGCGCACGTGAGCTGCGCCGGAGGCAAGGATGCCCGCGGCGCAGCTCACGATGCCGATTCAGCCAACCTTCCCTTGAGAAAGCCCAGGAAGGCCTGCGCCGCACTCGAGAGCGTGCGGCCGGTCAGCGTCTGCACCTCGATGTTGCGCAGGTCGAGCCCGCGGTCACGCAGGCCGACGCAGGCCAATTCGCCACGCTCGACCTGGTAGCGGATCGAGATCTCGCCCGCGATCGTCACGCCGTCTTCCGTGTGGCGCAGAAAGCCGAACAGGCTGCTGATGTAGTTGCTGGTGAGCGCCGGCTCGAAGCTCAGGCGCTGGCGGCTGCACACGATGTCGAACAGCTGGCGCACGGTCGTGTCGGGCTCGGGCAGCGCGATCGGGTAGGCCAGCAGCTGGGACACGCTGATCTGCTTGAAGCGTGTTAACGGATGGCCGGGCCGCATCACCGCCAGCACCGGCGAGGGCTGCGTGTGTTCGATCTGGATGCCGCTCTCCGGCGTGCGGTTCATCGTGACGCCGATGTCGGCATCGCCATGCAGGACGCGGCGCGTGCACTCGGCCGGTGGATGCACCCCGAGGTGAAACTGGATGCCCGGGTGCTGCGCCACGAAGTCGCTGGTGAGGCGCGGCATGAACTCCATCGCGAAGCCTTCGGTCGCGACGACGCGCACCCGTCCGCGCCGCATGCCCTGCAAGGCCTGGATGTCGTGCACCGCGCGTTCGGAGTCGTGTGCCGACTTGAGCGCGTGCACGGCAAGCACCTCGCCGGCCGCGCTCGGGATCATGCCGCGCGCGTGGCGGTCGAAGAGCGAGGTGCCAAGCAGGTCTTCGAGCTGCGCGATCGCGCGGCTGATGGCCGAGCCGGCCACGTTCAGGCGCTGCGAGGCCTCGCGGATCGAGCCGCAGCGCACCACCTCCAGAAAGTAGCGCAGCGCCGTGTCCTGCAGCTGGCGTGCGATCTGCGGCGGGGGCTTCATGGGGGCGGTGGTCATCGGTTCTCCAGCGTTGCCCGTTCGGCAACGGACGCATCGATATTCTGTACCGGGTGAAACGCTCATTCGGCCTTCTTCTTGCTCAAACTGCACAGGTCCCGCGTTTCGGCATGACGAAGGAGTTCTCGATGAAGCATGTGTCCACCACCCCGGTGCATCGACGTGTTCTGCGTGTTCTTGTCCTGTGCATGGCGGCTGGCCTCGCGGTCGCGGCGCACGCCGGCAAGGCCAACGACACGCTGGTCTACGCCTCGGACAACGAGGTCGAGAACGTCAGCCCGTATCACAACAACATGCGCGAAGGCGTGATCCTCGCCAACATGGCCTGGGACACGCTGGTCTACCGCGACCAGAAGACCGGCGAGTACAAACCGCAGCTCGCCACCGCCTGGAAGTGGGAGTCGCCGACCGCGCTGCTGCTCACGCTGCGCCAGGGCGTCACCTTCCACAACGGCGACAAGTTCAGCGCCGACGACGTGGTCTTTACCTTCAACGTGATCACCGCGCCAGAGGCCAAGATCGCCACCCGCCAGAACACCGACTGGATCAAGAACGCCGAGAAGGTCAGCGATTACCAGGTGCGCATCAACCTGAAGACACCCTTCCCGGCGGCGTTCGAATACCTGGCCGGCCCGACGCCGATCTACCCCGCGGCCTACTTCCAAAAGGTCGGCATCGAGGGTTACAGCAAGGCCCCGGTCGGCACCGGCCCGTACAAGATCACTGCGGTCGTGCCTGGCCAGGGCGTGACGATGGTGAAGAACGCGGCTTACTACAAGGACAGCCCGCTGGGCCAGCCGCGCATCGGCACCGTGAAGTTCTCGGTGGTGCGCGACCCCGAGGCCCGCGCGGCACAGCTGATGACGGGCGCCGTCGACTGGATCTGGCGTGTGCCGGCCGATCAGGCCGAGTCGCTGAAGGCCACGCCCAACATGAACGTGCTGAGCGGCGAGACCATGCGCGTCGGTTTCGTCTCGATCAACAACAACGGCACAACGCCCGAGGCCGCGCCGTTCAAGGACGCCCGCGTGCGCCAAGCCGTCAACCACGCGATCAACCGCAAGGCCATGGCCGACAGCCTGGTGCGCGGCGGCAGCCAAGCCGTTTACGCGCCCTGCTTCCGCACCCAGTTCGGCTGCGACACCGCCAAGGTGACGCCCTACGACTACAACCCCGCCAAGGCCAAGGCATTGATGGCCGAGGCCGGCTACGCGAACGGCTTCGACACCGACCTGTGGGCCTACCGCGAGCGTGACTACGCCGAGGCCATCATCGGCGACCTGCGCAAGATCGGCATCCGCGCGCGCCTGCATTTCGTGCAGTACCCGGCCCTGCGCACCGAACTGCGCGCCGGCCGCGCACCGTTGACGTTCCAGGCCTGGGGCTCGTTCGGCGTCAACGATGCGTCGGCCTTTGCCGGCAACTTTTTCAAGGGCGGGCCGGACGACACCGCGAAAGACCCGCAGGTCATCGCGCTGCTGCAGACGGCCGACGCCACTGTCGACAAGGCAGAGCGCAAGGCCAAGTACGCGCAGGCTCTGCAGCGCATCTCGGCTCAGGCGATGTGGGCGCCGCTGTTCTCGTACTCGACCAACTACGCGTTCACGTCGGACCTGAAGTTCGAGGCTCAGCCCGATGAGTTGCCGCGCTTCTTCCAGGCGAGCTGGAAGTAGGCACGACAGGCACCAACGCCGTCATGCTGACCTACATCGTTCGCCGGCTGCTCGTGGGCCTGAGCGTGATGCTCACAGTGGCCGTCGTCAGCTTCATGCTGCTGCACCTGTCGGGCGACCTGGCCACCGCGATCGCGGGGCCGGAGTCCACCGCGGCCGACGTCGAGAAGGTGCGCGTGCAGTACGGGCTCGACCGCCCGATCACACTCCAGTTCGCAGACTGGCTGGGGGCAGCGGTGCAACTCGACTTCGGGCGCTCGTTCTACTTCCAGAACACGGTGATGGAGCTCATCGGCGAGCGCCTGCCGGTCACGCTGAAGCTCGGTGGCGTCGCGCTACTGCTGGCGGTGCTCGTGGCCATCCCGCTCGGCGTGCTGGCTGCCATCTACCGCGACAGCTGGGTCGACCGGCTCTCGCTGCTGGTGGCCGTGGTCGGGCAGGCGATGCCGAACTTCTGGTTCGCGCTGACGCTGATCCTGGTGTTCTCGGTCGGACTCAAGTGGCTGCCGGTGGCCGGCAACACGAGCTGGCAGCACTTCGTGTTGCCGGCCATCGCGCTGGGCTACTACGCCATGCCTTCGCTGATGCGCCTCACGCGCGCCGGCATGCTCGACGTGCTGGGCTCCGACTACATCCGCACCGCGCGGGCCAAGGGCCTGAGTCCGGCGCGCGTGGTCTTCAAGCACGCGCTGCGCAACGCCATCATCCCGGTGATGGCGCTCGCTGCCGTCGAGCTCGGCTTCATGCTCGGCGGCTCGGTGGTGATCGAGTCGGTGTATTCGATGCAGGGCCTCGGCCAGCTCGCATGGGATTCGATCTCGCGCAACGACTACCCGGTGGTGCAGGCGGTGGTGTTGATCATCGCGGTGTTCTACATCGGGCTGACCTTCGTCGCCGATGTACTCAACGCCGCGCTCGACCCGCGGGTGCGCACCCGCTGAGGCACACGATGTCGAGCAGCCACCTCATCATGTCCGCGCCCTTGCCCTTGCCGCCGATCCCCGCGTGGCGCCGCGGCTTGCGCCGCAGCCTCGGCCACCGAGGCCTGGTGCTTGGCAGCGTGATCCTCGGCCTGATCGCTCTCGCGGCGTTGTTCGCGCCCTGGCTCGCACCGCACGATCCGTATGCGCAAGAGGTCACGCAGCGCATGATCCCGCCGGCTTGGTACGCCAAGGGCAGCTGGGAGCATTTGCTCGGCACCGACAAGCTCGGCCGCGACTACCTCAGCCGGCTGCTGTACGGCGCCCGTGTTTCGCTGTTCATCGGCCTCGCCACGGCGCTGATCTCGGGCCTGATCGGCACGACGATGGGCGTGCTCGCCGGCTACTACGGCGGGCGCGTCGATGCGGTGGTCAGCTACATCATCACGACGCGGCTGGCGCTGCCGGTGGTGCTGGTCGCGCTGGCCACGGCGGCGCTGGTCGGTGGCTCGCTGAAGGTCGTGATCGTGCTGCTCGGCCTTCTGCTGTGGGACCGCTTCGCGATCGTCACGCGCTCTGCCACGCAGCAGCTGCGAGACGCCGAGTTCATCGCGGCAGCCAAGGCGCTGGGTGCCTCCACGCCGTACATCCTGCTGCGCGAGCTGCTGCCCAACCTGATGAGCGCACTCACCGTGGTTGCAACGCTGGAGATGGCGCACGCGATCCTGCTCGAGGCCACGCTGTCGTTCCTGGGCCTGGGCGTGCAACCGCCGACGCCGTCGTGGGGACTGATGGTGGCCGAGGGCAAGGCCTACATGTTCTTCCAGCCCTGGGTCATCGTGATTCCCGGCGTGGTGCTGGCGGTGCTGGTGCTGGGCATCAATCTCGTCGGCGATGGCCTGCGCGACGTGACGGCGCCGGATGGCCGCAACTGAGGAACCCGCCATGACCGTTCCCAAGGACTCATTGCTTCTCGACGTGAAGAACCTCCGGGTGGACCTGCCAACCGAACGCGGCCTGCTGCGCGCCGTGCGCGGCATCGACTTCCAGGTGCGGCGCGGCGAGATGCTGTGCCTCGTTGGCGAGTCGGGTTGCGGCAAGTCGATGACCTCGCTTGCGCTGATGGGCCTGCTGCCGCGCAAGGCGCAGCGTAGCGCCGACCACATCCGCTTCGACGGCGTCGACCTGCAAGGCCTGCCCGAGCGCGAGATGAATGCGCTGCGCGGCGCACGCATGGCCATGATCTTCCAGGAGCCGATGACCTCGCTGAATCCCTCATACACGCTGGGCGACCAGCTGTGCGAGGCCTTGCGGGCACACCGCCCCAGCACCGCAGCGCAGGCGCGCGAGCGCGCGGTCTACCTGCTCGAACGCGCCGGCGTGCCGCAGGCTGCGGACCGTTTGCGCCAGTACCCGCATCAGCTCTCCGGTGGTCTGCGTCAGCGCGTGATGATCGCGATGGCGCTGATGTGCGGCCCCGACCTCATCATTGCCGACGAGCCGACGACGGCACTCGACGTGACCATCCAGGCGCAGATCCTGAGGCTCATCCGCGAGCTGCAGCGCGAGTTCGGCACCGCGGTGGTCTTCATCACGCACGACCTCGGCGTGGTCGCACGCATCGCCGACCGCGTGGCGGTGATGTACGCCGGCGAGATCGTCGAGACCGCGCCGGTCGCCGAGCTGTTCGCGCAACCGTCGCACCCGTACACGCGCGGGCTGCTGAGCTGCATTCCCGTGCGCGGCAAGACGCTGCCCGGCAGCCGGCTGCAGTCCATTCCTGGTGTCGTGCCGAGCCTCATCGGGGCGGTGTCGGGCTGTGCGTTCGCGAACCGTTGCCCTGAAGTGCGAGACGCCTGCGTGCAGACGCCGCCGCGGGTCGAACTCAACTCACACCATGTGGTGCGATGCGTCGCTGCAAGACCGTCGCACATGTACTCAGA
Source organism: Rhizobacter sp. P2_G4 (assembly GCF_056403575.1). NCBI lineage: Bacteria > Pseudomonadati > Pseudomonadota > Betaproteobacteria > Burkholderiales > Sphaerotilaceae > Rhizobacter > Rhizobacter sp. P2_G4. Next base: position 208,875 of record NZ_JBFUFG010000001.1, read on the forward strand.
GGCAGCATGATGAAGTCGGCTTACGCGCTGGAGCTGTGTGCGCTGAGCCGCACCTTCACGCTCAAGCGCGGCCTGTTCAGCAAGCCCGGTGAGATCAAGGCAGTCGACAACGTCTCGCTGCGCGTCGCCAAGGGTGAGACGCTGGGGCTGGTGGGCGAATCCGGCTGCGGCAAGAGCACGCTCGCGAAGATGCTGCTGGGCCTGCTCGCACCCACGTCGGGCAACGTGCTGCTGCATGGCCAGGAGATCGACCCGCGCCAGCGCCGTGCACGCGCACGGCAGATCCAGCCGATCTTCCAGGACCCGTACTCGTCGCTGAACCCGCGCCGCACGGTGGCCGACATCGTCGGCGTGCCGCTGCGCATCCACCAGGTGGGCTCGCGCGCCGAGCAGCAGCGGCTGGTGCGCGAGACGCTCGACCTCGTCGGCATGCCGGAGCGCACGCACCAGCAGTACCCGAACCAGCTCTCGGGCGGGCAGCGCCAACGTGTGGCGATCGCACGCGCGCTGGTGCTGCGGCCCGACATCCTCGTCTGCGACGAGCCGACCTCGGCACTCGATGTCTCGGTGCAGGCGCAGATCCTGAACCTGTTGATGGACCTGAAGGCCGAGTTCGGGCTGACCTACTTCTTCATCAGCCACGACCTCGGCGTCGTCGAGCACCTGGTCGACCGCGTGGCCGTGATGCACCGCGGCGCCATCGTGGAGCTGGGCACGCGCGAGCAGATCTTCGCGCGGCCCGAACACCCTTACACCCGTGCGCTGCTGGCCTCTGCGTTGTCGCCCGAGCCTGGTCTCGGCATCCCTGAAATTTTTGTCCCGGAAGGAATCGCTGCATGACCCGTCAGCACGCCATCGATCAAACCCTTGCCTGCTTCGACGACGGCCGCTTCCAGCAGGCGTTGGCGCGCCGCGTCGCGATGCGCACTGAAAGCCAGGACGAGGCGAGCGGCCCTGCACTGCACGCCTACCTGAGCGACGAGATCGCGCCGCACCTGGAGCGCCTGGGCTTCAGCTGCCGCATCGTCGAGAACCCGGTGACGCCACGTTGTCCCTTCCTGCTCGCCGAGCGCATCGAGCCGGGCGCCGCATTCACGCTGCTGACCTATGGCCATGGCGACGTGGTGCGCGGCTACGATGCGCAGTGGCGCGCGGGCCTCAACCCATGGGACATCGTCGTCGAAGGCAACCGCTGGTACGGGCGCGGCACGGCCGACAACAAGGGCCAGCACACCATCAACCTCGTCGCGCTCGAGCAGGTGCTTGCGGTGCGCGGCGGCACGCTCGGCTACAACGTGAAGATCATTCTCGAGATGGGCGAAGAGGCCGGCTCCCCCGGTCTGAACGAGGTCTGCGCACAGCACCGCGAGCTGCTGGCGGCCGATCTCTTCCTTGCCTCCGACGGCCCACGCGTGGCGGCTTCGCGCGCGACGATGTTCCTCGGCTCGCGCGGCGTGTTCAATTTCGGGCTGCACCTGAAGCTGCGCGATGGTGGCCACCACTCGGGCAACTGGGGCGGTCTGCTGCGCAACCCCGGCATCCGTTTGGCGCATGCAATCGCAAGCCTGGTCGACGCGAAGGGCCGCATCCTCGTGCCGGGCCTGCTGCCGGCCGAGCTGCCCGAGAGCGTGCGCAGTGCGCTGCAAGACATCGAGGTCGGCGGCGGCCCCGGCGACCCGGAGATCGACCCCGACTGGGGCGAGCCCGGCCTCTCGCCCGCCGAGCGCGTGATCGGCTGGAACAGCCTGGAGGTGCTGGCCTTCACCACCGGCAACCCTGCCATGCCGGTGCATGCCATTCCGGCCGAGGCGCGCGCGCATTGCCACATGCGCTACGTCGTCGGCAGCGACGTGGCGAACTTCCTCGCGCACATCCGCGCGCACCTCGACGCGCAGGGCTTCGACGACGTCGAGCTGCGCGGCACCGAGATGCACATGGCCGCAACCCGGCTCGACCCAGACGACGCGTGGGTGCGCTGGGGCCTGGCGTCGATGGAGCGCAGCACCGGCAAGCGGCCGGCCTTGCTGCCCAACCTCGGCGGCTCGCTGCCCAACGACGTGTTCTCCGAAACGCTGGGCCTGCCGACGCTGTGGGTGCCGCACTCGTATGCGGCGTGTTCGCAGCACGCGCCAAACGAACACATCCTCGCCGACCTCACGCGCGAGTCGCTGCACATCATGGCGGGGTTGTTCTGGGACCTGGCCGAAGAAGGGCCGGCGGTGATGAAAGAGCGTTCGTGAGCGACGGCCCAGCTAGGATGCCGGCATGGCGTCGATCAATGACCGCACCACATCCGAATCAGTCGGTGTGATCGGGTTGAAGATCACCATGGTGAGGTCGGGCCGGCCGTCGACGACAAACGCGGAGTACTCGAGATCGAGCGGCCCGACCCGCGGGAGATGGAGACGCTTGGTTCCTTCTCCATAGCCGCGAACATCGTGCTCGCGCCACAGGGCCTCGAACTCGGGGCTGCGCTCGCACATCTCGGACACGAGCGTCTTGACGTTCTCTGCGGCACCGGCACGCGCTGCATCGGCGCGAAACGCGGCCACCACGAAGCGTGCGACGCTGTTCCAGTCGTCCTGCTTGCTCCGCACGGCCGGGTCGCAAAAGATCCGGCGCAGGATGTTGCGCTGATCCGGTTCCAGCGCGTCGTAGCCGAAGACGGCCGATGCGGCGCGGTTCCATGCCACCAGGTCCCAGGTGAGCGTCTTCACATACGCCGGGCTGCGTTCCATCGCATCGAGCACGCGCCGAAGGCGCGGAGAGATGCCCTCGGGGGCACGGACGCCGGACTCAGCGCGACGCCCGAACGCCAACAGGAACAGGTGCTCGCGCTCGACGTCGGTGAGCACCAGGGCCTGCGCGATCCGGTTGAGCACTTCGGCCGACGGTGCACCGCCTCGGCCTTGCTCGAGCCAGGTGTACCAGGTCACGCTGATGCTGGCCCGCTGCGCCACTTCCTCGCGCCTGAGACCAGGCGTTCGCCGACGCGTTCCGACCAGCCCGAAGTCGGCCGGGTCCAGCTTCATCCGGCGGTCTTTGAGGTAGGCGCTCAGTGCCGGGTCATGCGAAGAAGAGGTCGACATCCAGTTGGTTCTTATACCTGTATAAGGTCACGCCTTTACGCCGTTGGATTCTGAATCGAAAGTCATCTCCATCACAACGATGGAGTTTGTTCATGCGTGTATTCGTTACTGGCGCCACGGGGTTCGTGGGCTCGGCAGTGGTTCAGGAACTTCTGGGTGCGGGCCATCAGATCCTCGGCCTGGCCCGCACCGAGGCTGCCGCGGCGAGCCTGGTGGCGGCGGGCGCCGAGCCCCAACGAGGCTCATTGGAAGACCTCGATGGCCTGCGCCGAGCCGCGGCGAGTTGCGATGGGGTCATCCACACTGCTTTCAACCACGACTTCTCGCGCTTCCGCGAGAACTGCGTGTTGGATCAGCGTGCGATCGAAGCACTCGGCGCGGCGTTCGAAGGCTCTGATCGCCCATTGGTCGTGACGTCTGGCCTGGCCCATCTGGCGCCCGGCCGTCTCGCAACGGAAGCCGATCGCCCGGTGGCCGACCCAGCGATATTCCCGCGCGTCTCCGAAGCGACGGCTGACCTACTCGTGAAGAAAGGCGTGCGGGCGATGGTGGTCCGGCTGGCGCCCTCGGTTCACGGGCGCGGAGACCACGGCTTCGTGCCGATGTTGATCAACATCGCTCGCGAAAAGGGCATCTCCGTCTATGCAAGCGATGGGCAGAACCGCTGGCCAGCAGTTCATCGCCTCGACGCCGCCCGTCTGTACCGTCTGGCCCTGGAGAAGGGCGCAAACGGCGGCGACCGTTTTCATGCGGTCGCCGAGCAAGGTGTGGTCTTCAAGATCATCGCCGACGCCATCGGAAAACAACTCTGTGTGCCGGTCGTGGCCAAGAGCCGCGAAGAGGCCGCCGCGCACTTCGGCTGGTTCGCGATGTTTGCGGCGATGGACGCGCCGACATCGAGCGATCACACGCGGTCCCGGCTCGCGTGGGAGCCCACGGGCCCTGGCCTTCTTGCAGACATGAACGAGGCCGGTTACTTCCTGCCTTGAGCCCCGCAGCAGGGAGCCGCGAACCCTTCCTGTTTACGCGCAGGGTGTCACGGAAACGACTGGGAAGGGTGGCCGTTGAGAAGTTGGCAATGATTCGGGAATGACTTGCCGGTGGCTGGCAGGTACATTCCGCGCCGCCCTCAAACCGCCGTGAAAGAAGAGCCCTCGTGAACATACGACTCAACCTGTCGACCCTGATCGCGGCGGGCATTGCTGCTGTTGCCATCACCGTATCGGTCGCAGCCTGCGGCGGCGGCAACTCATCCGGCGGTACGGTCGATGCGCCAAGTGCGCCCAACCAGGGAGCCTCTGCCCCGACGGGATCGACGCCGACCGACCCGACAGCCACTGCAAGTTCGCCGGCGGGGTTCGCTGCAGGCGTGACAGGGGGTGCGGGCGGCGAGGTGGTGACCGTGAGCACGGCGGATCAGCTGGTGCACGAACTCTGCCGCACGATGGCTTCCACGGGCTGCACCGACACCGCTGCGCGCACGATCAAGATCGAGTCGACGATCGACTTCACCAGCAAGTCGCTCACGCCGGTGGCCGGCTGCCTGACGCCGAACACGGCCTCGCCGACCAAGACATGCGCTGCGCCGAAGCAGCGCGAGATCATGCTGACCGCCCAGGATTGGCAGCTGCCCTACTGCGACGGGCAGACCAAGTCCACCTACAACTACGACCCCGTCGGTACCGGCGGCATTCGCATCGGCTCGAACAAGACCCTCCTAGGCGTCGGCGCCAACGCCGGCATCAAGGGCCGGGGCCTGCTGCTGAAACAGGGCGTCACCAACGTCATCATCCGCAACATCTCCATCACCGACATCAACGAAGGCAAGGTGTGGGGCGGCGATGCGTTGACCATCAACGATGCCACCGGCGTGTGGGTCGACCACAACCGCTTTGCCCGCATCGGGCGGCAGCTGCTGGTGACCGGCGACGGAACGGCCACAGCCAAGGTCGACATGCTCACCGTCTCGAACAACGAGTTCGACGGCCGCACCGACTACTCGATCGACTGCAACAGCCGCCACTACTGGAATATCCTGCTCTACGCCAACGGCCGGGTCACGATGAGCGGCAACTGGCTGCACGACTTCGACGGCCGTGCGCCGAAGATCATCTCGCAGGGCACCGGCGCCGTCGCGCAAGTGGTGAACAACCTGTTCGAGAACAGCGGCGGACACGCGCTCGACTACGAAGGCGACCCCACCCTCGTTCTGCTCGAGGGCAACCAGTTCCTGAATGTCCCGTCGCCCGTCGCCGGCTCGGCCGACCCGGCACACCGCGGCAAGTTGTTCGGCTTCTATGCATCGACCACTGCGGCTACGGCGGCGACAGCATCGTGCAACGCGGCCTTCGGCCGGCCGTGCAAAGCGAACATCGCTTTGCCGGCGCCCAAGACCGACTACATGGCGCAGGACAGCGCCCCAATCGACGCGATGAAGAGCGAGGCCACGCGCCTCGTCACGCCTTACGCCACCGAGGACGTGCCGACCGCGGTGCGAGCACACGCCGGGGTCGGCAAGATCTGAGCGGCGGAAGCCGCGGGAGCGTCAAGCCGGTTGGTGCTGCCTGCGAAGTTCGAGCGGCGTGCAGCCCGCCTCGCGCCTGAAGAACTTCACGAAGTTGCTGGGATCGTCGAAACCGAGGCTGTCGGCGATCGCCGTCACCGAGAGCGTCGTGTGGACCAACAGGCGCTTCGCTTCCAGGCCGACGCGCGACGCGATGAACGCTTTGGCCGTGAGGCCGGCCACGCTTAGGGTCGCGCGCGACAGTGTCTTCTCGGTACACCCTAACGCGTTCGCATACAGAGCGACCTGATGCCACTCGGTGAAGGACTGCTCCAGGAGCTGCTGGAAGCGCCGGAATCGACGCAATTCCGATGGCGCTGCGGCTTGCAGGTCCTCACGATGCCGCTGCACCATGTGCAGCCGGATCAGCAGCGCGCAGAGCTGATGCCGCAGCAGCGCATGGATCTCGGGCACCAGGCCCTCCTGTTGCGAGTCCGCATGCATTCGTGAGAGAGCGTCTCTGACGACACGGAATTCGGCGGCCGGCAGCGCGAGATGCCGAGGCAGCCCCGCAAGAATTCCGATCAGGTTCACCTCGGCGGTCTTGTCGCTCGCGGCACCCGAGGGCGCTGCGAACAAAAACTCCGGACGAAAGAGCACCAGCCAGCCGTCCCAATCGCTCGTGACGTCGTACTGCTCGGTCTGCGACGGTTGATGGACGACCAGCGATCCAGGCTCGCAGGGAATCGGACTGAAGTCGATCACATGCGTGCAACTGCCTTCGGTGACGCACATGAGCTGGTGAAACTCGAGCCGATGCGCGCTTCGAAGCTCTTCCGCAGCGATGCGCGCCTTTAGCTTGCGCATCGACAGGATTTCGATGTCGAGCGCGTATGGGGCCGCAGGGCGGTAGCCGATGCGTTCGATGTCATCGCTCGGCGCGGAGGGGCGTGTGCGTCTCATTGTCCGTTTATCACCATAAGTCCCCCGTATTCTGACCGTGAGTCTGCCGCCATTTGTTCGCAAAATGACCGCATGCGCTGCGTTGTGCCAAACACGTTGCTCCCCCGGACGACGGGCGCGGCGCGCAATCTCAAACCCCTCTCAATCGTTGAACGGAGAAACATCAGATGATGCCCATCGAACTCGCTCAGACCTACATCCGCGCGGTGCAAACCGGAGATCAAGCGGCGCTTGGCACGCTCTTCGCAGCGGATGTCGTATGGCACCAGCCAGGCAAGAATCGGTTCTCCGGCACGCACCGCGGCTTGCACGCCGTCGTCGAGATGCTCGGCGGCATGATGGGCGTGTCGCGCGGATCCTTCCGCATCGAGCGCGCGAGCCGCTACATGGAGAACGGCGGCTGGGTCACGATCGAACTCGACTTCGCTGCCGAGCGCGACGGCATCAGCCTGGCCCAGCCGGGGATCGATCTCTTGAAGATCGACAACGGCAAGATCGCCGAGGTGCGCTTGTTCTCAAGCGACCAGGACGCAGAAGACATTTTCTGGGGCCTGGCGAGCTGACTCGCCATGGAGGCGAGCGCTGTGGACTCAATCAACCGAGCGCCGCGCCGCCCTCAGCCGTTGCGAAACAGGAAGCTGTAGGCGTTGAGCGCCGGCACGCCGCCCAGGTGGGCATACAGGACCTTCGAGCCCGCAGGGAACTCGCCGCGGCGCACCTTGTCGATCATGCCGTGCATGGACTTGCCCTCGTAGACGGGGTCGGTCAGCATGCCCTCCTGGCGTGCGCACAGGCGGATCGCTTCCAGCGTGCCGGTGTTGGGCAGGCCGTACTCGGGGCCGCCGTAGCGGGTGTCGAGCACCACGTCTTGCGCGGTGATCTCGCGGCCGAGGTCGAGCAGCTTCGCGGTGTTCTGCGCGATGCGAAGAATCTGCGCATGCGTTTGCGCCGGCTTGGCCGACGCATCGATGCCGATCACGCGGTCGGCGCGGCCATCGGCGGCAAAGCCCACCACCATGCCGGCCTGCGTGCTACCGGTGACTGAACACACGACGATGTAGTCGAACTTGAAGCCCAGTTCGGCCTCTTGCGCGCGCACCTCTTCGGCAAAGCCCACGAAGCCCAGGCCACCGAGTGGGTGCTCCGAGCAGCCGGCCGGGATCGGGAAGGGCTTGCCGCCGGCCTTGCGCACGTCTTCCATCGCCTGCTCCCAGCTCGGGCGGATGCCGATGTCGAAGCCGGCTGCATCGAGCCGCACATCGGCACCGAGGATGCGCGACATCTCGATGTTGCCGACGCGGTCGTACACGGCGTCGGAGTAGTTGACCCAGTTCTCCTGCACCAGCACGCACTTCATGCCGAGGTGCGCTGCCACGGCCGCCACCTGCCGCGTCTGGTTGGACTGGATGCCGCCGATCGACACCAGCGTGTCGCAGCCCTGGGCCAGCGCTTCGGGGATCAGGTACTCGAGCTTGCGCGTCTTGTTGCCGCCGAAGGCCAGGCCGCTATTGCAGTCCTCGCGCTTGGCGTACAGCTCGACCTCGCCGCCCAGGTGCGCGCTCAGGCGCTTGAGGTGCTGGATCGGCGTGGGGCCGAAGGTCAATGCGTGGCGGGGGAAGCGTTTCAGGTTCATGGCTCGTGACTGTGGAGTTGGGGGCGGCGCCCAGGCATCGAAGCTGGCGAACAGGGAAGGCATGCTCGGATCGCTTTCATCGCTGCGGACGATCGCTCCATGGTAGAAAAAATGCCTGTTTTCAGGGTTGCAAAATCGGCTGCGCTGAAGAAACATTGCCCTGGTATCTCGTCATCCCGGCGAGAAAAGTTTCTGCAAGTCGACCATGAGCGCAACAAAAGTTCGTGCCACCACATCGCCGCCTGGCTCGCTCACGCACGAGATCGACCGGACCGACAAGGCCATCCTGCGGTCGCTGCAACGCGACGCGTCGCTCTCGAACGTGGCGCTGGCGGCCAAGGTGAATCTGAGTGCGCCGGCTTGTTTGCGGCGTGTCGAGCGGCTCAAGCAGATGGGCCTGATCACCGGCATCGTTGCGCTGCTGAACCCACGTGCGCTCGACGCCGGCATGCTGGTGATGATCGGCGTGGTGCTCGACCGGTCGACCCCTGACTCGTTCGCCGACTTCGAGAAAGCCGCCGCGAAGGTCTCGGGCTGCATGGAATGCCACATCGTGACCGGCGAGTTCGACTACTTCATGCTGCTGCGCACGCGCGACAGCGACAGCTTCAACCGCCTGCACGCCGAGCAGCTGCTGCACCTGCCGGGGGTGCGGCAGATCCGGTCGTTCATGGTGTTGAAGCAGGTGCTGTCGACGACGCAGTTCCCGATCTGAGACCAGGTTCAAGCAGAACGGCCGGGGCGTGAAACACCCCGGCCGTCATCCCACGCTTACTTGCCCTTGACAGCCTCAGGCATGGCCGACGAATGGTGGTGCGCGATCAGCCACTTGTCGTTCTCGAACTCGTAGACATAGGTGTAGCGGGCGTGCACCGTCTTGCCGTCCTTGAACTTGAAGGTGTAGGTGCCGATGTCCTGCGCGATGTTGCAGCCGATCTTGATCGTGCGGCTGTCGATCTTGCCCTGCGGCGCGTTCTTCAGGAACTTCACGAAGTAGTCGTGGATCTCCGCCGGGTTCGTGCGCGGGGTGTTCGACACGGTGGCCAGCAGCACGCCATCGCTCGCGTAGTTGGCGACGACCTTGTCGGCGTCCAGCGTGCGAAGCGAGTCGTTCCAGCGGTCGAACAGCGCGGCAACCTGCTTCTCATCGGTGGGCTTGCAGGTGGCGCCAGCCGGTGCCTGTGCGAAAGCGGGAGAGGCCAGGCCGATGGCGACCATGGTGGCTGCGGGAAGGAGAGCTGCGCGGAGCAGGTTCATGAAAGTCCTCGTCTAGGGTTGAATGACACCGTGTTTTTTTCGGTGCTGCATCGCAATCGATGCATGGCGTCATTGTTTCGACGAGCGATGAACGGCGACCCTCACCGAAGGTGATGAATGGGTGATGTTTTGATGAACATCTGATGAACGCGGCGCGGCGTCAGCCCGCATCCGCATCGAGCCGGTAGCCCAACCCGCGCACGGTCTTGATCAGCGCGACCGGGTGGCCTTCGTCGACCTTGCTGCGCAGGCGCCGCACATAGACGTCGACGACATTGGTCAGCGGGTCTTCGTTCGTGCCCCACACGTTCGAGAGGATGCGTTCGCGGCTGTACACACGCCCCGGCGTGCTCATCAGAAGCTCCAGGAAGGCGAGTTCGCGTGCCGTCAGAGCGATCGGCTTGCCGGCCCGGCTGACTTGCATGCGCTCGCGGTCGAGCAGCAGGTCGGCCACCTGCAGCGTGGTCGCGCGCGGGCGCTGTTCGCGGCCGCGGCGCAGCAGCGCCTCGATGCGCGCCAGCAACTCCTCGAAGGCGAAGGGTTTGGTGAGGTAGTCGTCTGCGCCGAGGCGCAGGCCGTTCACCTTGTCTTCGAGCTTGCTCATCGCGGTGAGCATGAGCATCGGCACATGGCTGCCCTCGGCACGCAGCGTCTGGCACAACTCAAGCCCGCTGAGGCCCGGCAGCATCAGGTCCAGGATCAGCAGCGCCGGCTCGGTGGCACGCGCAAGCTCCAGGCCCTGCGGACCGGTGCGGGCTAGCTGCACGCCGTAGCCTTCGGCCTTCAGGCCGCGCAGCAGGAAATCGGCGACGCGCACGTCGTCTTCGACCACCAGCAGGTTCATGACTGTGCCTCCAGCTCTGCGTGGCAAGGCAACTCGATCCACACGGTGGTGCCACGGTCGATGCGGCTCTCGATGCGGATCTCGCCGCGGTGCGCCCGCACGATCGCCTGCGCGATCGACAGCCCGATGCCGGTGCCGTCGGGCCGGTGCACGCGCGCACGCTGCCCGCGCACGAAGCGCTCGAACACGAGCGGCAGTTCTTCGGCGTCGATGCCGATGCCTTCGTCAATCACCATGATGTCCATCCTGTCGTCGCGGGGCTGCCAGCCCAGCCGCACGGTGCCGCCGCGCCGCGAATAGCGCACCGCGTTGTCGAGCGCGATCACCACTGCCTGGCGCAGCCGGTCGGCATCGGCATGCACGGTGGCCGGCATGCCGCTGGCATTCGCCGGCACATCGAGCTGCACGCTGACCTCATGCTGCGCACCGAGCGCCTCTGCCTGCTCGGCGGCGTCGCGCAGCAGGGCGAGCAGGTCGACCGCATCGAAGTGCATCGACAGCTGCTCGGCTTCGGCGCGGGCGATGAGCAGCAGGTCGTCGATGACACCAGCCAGCTGCTTCACGCCGCCGACGATGCGCGACAAGGTCTGCTTGTATTCATCGGCCGGCTTGTCCGCGCCACGCAGCGCGATCTCGGCCTCGCCGCGGATCGCCGTGGCCGGCGTGCGCAGCTCGTGGCCCAGGTCGGCAAAGAGCTGGCGGCGGCGCGCGTCGACGTGCTGCAGCGCGTCGTGCGCCGAACTCAACTCGCGGGTGCGCGCCTGCACCGCATCTTCCAGCCGGTGCCGTGCCGCGTCGGCGTCGCTGCGGTGCTGCTGCAGCTCGGCGGCCATCGCGTTGAAGTGCCCGGCCACGCGGTCGAACTCGTCGTTCGACCCGAGTGCGACGCGGTGCTCCAGCTCGCCCGCCTGCAGAGCCTTGATGCCGGCGAGCAGGCGGTCGAGCGGCCGCTGCAGCCGCCGGCCCATGTGCATGGCCAGCACCGCGGCTGCCACCAGCGTGACCAGCACCATGATGCCGGCCTGCAGGCGCAGCAAGTCGAGCCCGCGTTCGGTGATGGCGCGCGCGGCGGGTACCGCTTCGCGCTGGCGCTCGATCGCGCCGTTGATGAGCTCTCGCAGGTCGCGGCCGCGTGCCTTGTCGAACACCTCGTTGAGTTCGCGCCAGACGGTGCTGAATTCGGCGCCGCGCTCGAGCGGCGTCAACTGCACGAGCCGCGAGCGCACCGCGGCGATGTTGTCGTCCAGCAGCTCGGTGACGGCCACCAGCTGATGTACTTCGGGCGGCACAGGCGCGCCGTCGCGGGCCGCGAGTTCGCTCTGTGCGTCGAGGTCGCGCGCCGCAAGTTCCTTCAGGTTGCCCGCACTCGACTGCATCTGCGCGAGCAGCCGGTCGCGCACGTCGAGCGATGCATCGGCGCCCATCAGCTGCTGCGATGCCCAGACGCGCAGGCGCTGCTTGTTCGCCGACAGCGCCAGCAGCTCGGACAGGATGTCGCTTGCGAGCCGGCTGTGCTGCGCGTGCGAGTGCACGCGGACCGAACCCCAGTGGACGAACGCGGCCTGGATGCAGACGAGGGCCACCAGGGCGGCGAATGCAAGCGAGAGGCGGAGTCGGAACATGCCGAACTTTATCGCTCGCCTGTACGTCAGAGCTTGGTCATATCTCCGTCACCCATGACCCTGTGCCGCTCCGGGCATTTCGTTCCTGGCATCGCAGCGCGAGAAAAAGCGATTGGCCCGCAGACATCGCCGTCGCTAGCATGCCCCGGCGATAAAACCAGCGCGCACGCACGCGCACCACGGAGACAAACCGATGAAACTTTCATTTCGCAGCGCGCTGCTTGCCAGCGCGACAGGCCTTCTTTTGTCCGCGAATGCGGTCAACGTCAGCGCGGCCACGAGCTACGTGTTCGCCACCTTCAAGGGCGACGCTGCGGCGGACGAGAAGCTGTGGGTCTACCTGTCCGACAACGCCACCAGCTTCAGGCTGCTGTCGAACACCAACTTCGGTGGCTCCACCGGCGTGTTGCGCGACCCGAGCATCATGAAGCACACCGATGGCAAGTACTACATCGCGTACACCGTGCAATCGTGGACCACCTCGTCGACCTATTTCGCGATTGCGTCGAGCACCAACCTCATCAACTGGACGCAGGTCGCGACAATCGATGCGGGCGTGTCCGGCACGTACTACACCTGGGCGCCCGAGTGGTACGTCGAAGGCTCGACGGTGCGGCTGATCGTGACGCTCGGGCCGCAGGGCTCGACCTTCAAGCCCTATGTCTACACCGCAAGCGACAGCACGCTGACCCACTGGAGTGCCCCGGTCGACATGGGCATCGGCACCAACAAGATCGACACCTTCGTCGTCAAGTCAGGCGGCACGTACCACGCCTTCGCCAAGAACGAAACGACCAAGTACATCGAGCACGCGATCGCCAGCAGCCTGTTCGGCCCGTGGAGCTGGGTCGGCACCGGCAACTGGTCGGGCTGGGGGTCCGGCTACGAAGCACCGGCCCTGGTGCAGACGACCGATGGCAACTGGCGCATCTACATCGACAAGTACACCAACGGCGGCATCTGGAGCGCGACCAGCTCCGACCTCTACACCTGGACCGGCCTCAGCTCGGTCGGCCCGTATCGGCACGGCACGGTGCTGAAGGACACGAACTACACCGCCGGCCAGCCGCCCGCCGTCGAGTACGTGAAGAACCGCAACAGCAGCAAGGTGCTGGACGTGCAGAACCCGAACAAGGACGACGGCGCGAACGTCGGCCAGTACACGCTCAATTCGGGCGCCTGGCAGCAGTGGCAGTTCTTCGACGCGGGCAACGGCTACTTCAATGTCGTCAACGTCAACAGCGGCAAGTGCCTCGACGTGAGCGGTGCCTCGACGGCCGACAACGCCGACATCATTCAGTGGGCCTGCAACGGCGGCACCAACCAGCAGTGGCAATGGGTCGCGAACAACGGTTACTTCCTGCTGAAGGCGCGGCACAGCGGCAAGTGCGCCGACGTGAGCGGCAGCGCGACGACCGACGGTGCCGACGTGCGCCAACAGGCCTGCAGCCGCGGGCTCAACCAGGACTGGACGCGCCAGCCTTAGCGTGGTGCGGCGTGGCGAGGTGACCGTGCGCTCACGGCCCTTTGCCACGCCTGACTCAGCGTGGGCGTGACCGCACTGTCGGTCGCCTCTCGGCGGCCCGCGCGTGTCCTCGATATTGATGCAGCAGGTACTGCGCTGTGCATCGATGCACAGCGCTGGGCGGCGATCGGGAATCGACCCGCGCCCTGATTGCGCAGAGCATGGCGGCCTTGCAGCCCACCACCAGCCTCTGCCGCGTCATGACACCCACACTTCGCTTTCTCTGCCGTGCACGACACGCTGGTGCAGTGGCTTTCTTCGGCCAAAACGGCCATGTGTCACCCACCACCAGGAGTCTTTCATGCCCATCCTCATGACCGGCGAGGCGAGCGGCCTCACGCCCGAGCTCTATGCCCAGATGCTGCGCGGCCTCGAGCCTGCGCTGCGGCAGGCACCGGGCTTCATCATGCACACCGCACTGCCGGTCGAAGGCGGCGGGTTTCGCGTGCTCGAAGTGTGGCGCTCGAAAGAAGAATCGGACCGGTTCTTCGCGACGCACGTCGCGCCCCACCTGCCGCCCGGCGTGCGCCCGAAACGCCGCACCGAGCCGCTGAACTCCCTGCTGCTCGGCGCCACCGCAGAGACCTCACAACCCTGACGCGGCGCGTCGTCGGCTGCCATGACCCGCTCGCTGGTCACTCCCGTGCTCGTCGTTGGAGGCGGGCCTGTCGGCCTCGTGCTCGCGATGTGCCTGGCCCGGCATGGCGTGGAGGTGCTCGTGGCCGAGATGCGCCACCGCGGCGAGCCGCCCAGCGTGAAGTGCAACCACGTGTCGGCCCGCTCGATGGAGATCTTCCGGCAACTGGGCGTCGCGTCCAGGGTGAGAGACAGCGGCCTGCCGGCGGAACACTGCCACGACGTGGCCTACCGCACGACCACGACGGGCATGGAACTCGCGCGCATCCCGATTCCGTGCCGGCAAGATCGATTCAGCGACACCCACGGCCCTGACGGCCATTGGCCGACGCCCGAGCCGCCGCACCGCATCAACCAGCTCTATCTGGAGCCGGTGCTGGCCTCATTTGCGCAGGCCATGCCGAAGCTACGCATCGCGAATCGCCTGCAGGTGCTCGATGTCGCGCAGGACGACCAGGGCGTCACCGCCGAGGCGGGGGACCTCGGCACCGGCGAACGCGTGCAGATCCGCTGCCAGTTTCTGATCGGCTGTGATGGCGGGAGCTCGCTCGTGCGCAAGAAGATCGGTGCCACGCTGAGCGGCACTGACTTCATCGGCCGCACCCAGTCGACCTTCATCCGCGCACCCGACCTGTTGAAGCGGCTGAAGCACCCGCCGGCGTGGGCCACGTTTTCGGTGAATCCGCGCCGCTGCGGCAACGTCTATGCGATCGACGGTGTCGAGCGCTGGCTGGTGCACAACTACCTTCGGCATGACGAAGCGGATTTCGATGCAGTGGACCGCGATCGTGCGATTCGCCAGATCCTCGGTGTCGGCAGCGAGTTCCGCTACGAGGTTCTGGGCCAGGAGGACTGGATCGCCCGCCGCCTGGTGGCCGACCGCTTCCGCGACCGGCGCATCTTCATCTGCGGCGACTCGGCGCACATCTGGGTGCCGATGGCCGGCTATGGCATGAACGCCGGCATCGCCGATGCGGAAAACCTGGCCTGGCTGCTGGCGGCCCACCTGCGCGGCTGGGCACCCGAAGTCATTCTCGATGCGTACGAGCGAGAGCGCCTGCCGATCACCGAACAGGTGTCGCGCTTCGCGATGGACCATGCGCTCGCGCTGCGGCGGCAGCACGAAGCGGTGCCGCCAGACATCGAAGCCGAGACGCCGCAAGGCGAGGCCGCGCGGGCCGCGGCGGGGCGCGCGCTGTACGAACTCAACGTGCAGCAGTACTGCTGCGCCGGCCTGAACTTCGGCTACCACTACGACGACTCGCCCCTCATTGCCTACGACGCCGAGCGCGCACCGGCGTACACGATGGCAAGCTACACACCGTCGAGCGTGCCGGGTTGCCGCACGCCCCATGCATGGCTGCGCGACGGACGCTCCCTCTACGACGCGCTGGCCGCGGAGTCACCCACCTATTCGCTGCTGCGCTTCGATTCACGCGTCGACGTGGCCTCGCTGCTCGACGCGGCGCATCGCCGATGCGTACCGCTCGCACTGCTCGACGTCGATGTGCCGGACGCCGCTGCGCTCTACGGCCACGCGCTCGTGATCAGCCGCCCGGACCGGCACGTCGCATGGCGAGGCACTGCCGCGCCGGCCCAACCACTGAACCTGATCGATCGACTGCGCGGAGCCGTCGGTCCGTCTCCATCCGCCGGACCGCGGTTCAGCGGTCCCTCACTCCACTGATGCATGAGGAAACCCTATGAACAGAAGACTCGCCACCCGCACGATCGCCGCGCTGCTCGGCACACCGTTCCTAAGTGCGTTCGCAACGCAGGCACGGGCCCAATCCGACAAGCCGCTCACCCTCGTCGTGCCCTATGCGGCCGGCGGTACCTCCGACATGCTGGGGCGCCTGCTGGCCCGGCAGATGGCAGAGCCGCTCGGGCGCACCGTGGTCGTGGAAAACCGGCCCGGCGCCGGCTCCACCGTGGGGGCGGCCCAGGTGGCCCGATCCGCGCCCGACGGGAACACGCTGCTCATCGCCACCAGTTCAACGCTGGCCATCAACCCGTCGCTGTACCCCAAGTTGCCCTATGACCCGCTGAAGGACTTCGCGCCCATCGCGATGATCGCGTTGGTGCCGCTCGCATTGGTTGTCAGCCCGTCGATCAATGCGCGTCACGTGGGCGACCTGGTGTCGTTGTCCAATGCCAGGCCCGGTGGCCTGTCGTACGCGTCGGCGGGCAACGGCAGTCCGCAGCACCTGGCCGCGGAGATGTTCAAGGCCGCGACCGACGCCGAGTTGCGGCACGTGCCCTACGGCGGCAGCGCAGCCGCACTGAC
Organism: Rhizobacter sp. P2_G4; assembly: GCF_056403575.1. Lineage (NCBI taxonomy): Bacteria > Pseudomonadati > Pseudomonadota > Betaproteobacteria > Burkholderiales > Sphaerotilaceae > Rhizobacter > Rhizobacter sp. P2_G4. The sequence goes on from NZ_JBFUFG010000001.1 coordinate 225,234, forward strand.
CGATGTGCTGAGCGGCCAGGTCGACATGATGTTCGTCGACCTCGCGCCTACATTGCCGCATCTGCGGGCCAAGCGCTTGCGTGCACTGGGCGTGAGCTCGCTGACCCGCCAACAGACCTTGCCGGACGTGCCCGCGCTCGCGGCGTCGGGCGTGGCCGAACTGAGACAGTTCGAAGCCATCGCCTGGCAGAGCCTGGTTGCGCCGGCGGGGACGCCGAGATCCCTCGTGGACCGGCTCAACCGGCTGGTCGTCGAGATGCTCGATCAACCGCCGGTGCGTGATGGGCTGCAGCGCGACGGCATCGAGCCGCGTTCGAGCTCGCCCGCTGAACTGATGACGGCGATCCGCACCGACGCCGAGCGATGGGCCCGGATCATCAAGGCTGCGGGGATTTCCATCGCTTGATGGGCCCCGACGCCGACGGAGAACGCCGATTCACACCACCCGTCGGCCACTCACCCACGCTTCACGCGCGATCGGGTGATCGCCCAGCGCCTTCACACGGATCACGTCGCCGCGCAGTCCGGTTGCGATCTCACCGCGGTCGGCCAAGCCTGCCGCGCGCGCCGGGTTGCGGCTGACCACCGCCACGGCTTCCGGCAACGAGAAGCCGCCGTCGCGCACCAGGCGCCAGGCGGCTTGCAACAGGCTGCTCGGCACGTAGTCGGACGAGAGCGCGTCCAACACGCCTTCGCGTGCCAGCTCCAGCGCAGAGACGTTGCCCGAGTGCGAGCCGCCGCGGATCACGTTGGGCGCACCGGCCACCGTGCTCAAGCCCAATGCTTTGGCGCGGCGCGCGGCGGCCAGCGTGGTCGGGAACTCGCTCATGCCGGCACCCAGCGCGTGCGCTTCGTCGACGTGCTCGACGGTGGTGTCGTCGTGCGTGGCCAGCGCCACCGCATGCGTGCGTGCGAAGTCGGTGAACCACGCACGGTTCGGCTGTGCATGTTGCGCCTGGCGCTGCGGTGCGATGCGCACTTCGTTGTCGAACTGGCTGTCGCTCCAGCCCTTCTTGCCGGTGTAGTAGATACGGGCCTGTTCGACGTCGTTCCACTGGCGCTGGCCGGGCGTGTGGTCCATCAGCGAGATGAGCCGCAGCCGGCGGTGGCGTGCGAAGGGCTCAAACAGCTCCTGCGCATTGGAGGCCGGCAGCTCGCAGCGCACGTGGATCAGGTGGTCGGCGCGCAGCAGGCCGGCGTCCTGCAAGGCGTCCAGCACCCGGAGCAGCTCGCTCTGGTCGCGCGAGCGAAAGCCATCGCCGTACGGGTCGCCCACGCCGATGGCGTCGAGCACGGTGGTGATGCCGGCGGTGGCCACCTCGGCGTCGTGTGCCTGCACGGCACCGAGCATCGGGAAGTTGACCTTGGGCCGCGGCGTCACGTGGCGCTCGAGGTTGTCGGTGTGCACCTCCACCAGGCCGGGCAGCAGGTAGTCGCCTTCGAGGTCCAATGCGCCCGGCACGGCGGTGGCGCCGCCGTCGATGGAGGCGATCAGCCCGTCGCGGATCACCACGCTGCCCAACAGCACCTCGTGGCCGAGCACCAGCCGCGCATTGCTCAACACCAGTTCATTCATGCGGATCTTTCGTTCTACTGAATCGGGACACAGCGGCTCGCCACGGCGTCGCGCACTTCTTCGTCGTGAAAGATGCCGACCACCGCGGCACCGGCCTCACGCGCCTCGTGGATCAGCTCGATCACCACACGGCGGTTGGCGGCATCGAGCGAAGCCGTGGGTTCGTCCAGCAGCAAGAGCCGCGCCGGCTCGATGAAGCCACGGGCGATGTTGACACGCTGCTGCTCGCCGCCCGAGAAGGTGGCGGGCGGCAGCTCCCACAGGCTGCTGGGCAGGTTGAGGCGCGCGAACAGGGCGCGTGCTTCATCGCGGGCCTGCTCTTGTGCTGTGTCAGCGTCTGTCTCGGGCCGCGCCTGCAGCCAGCGCTCGGCCACCACGTCGAGCGCGGGCACGCGTGGCACGGCGCGCAGGAACTGGCTCACGTAGGCGATGTCGCGCCGTCGCAGCGCAATCATCTGCTGCGGTGTGGCCTGGGCGATGTCGACGCGGCCGTCTTGCGCTTCGAGCCAGATCGCGCCGCTGTCGGCACCATAGCTGCCGTACAGGCACTTCATCAGCGTCGATTTGCCCTGGCCCGAGGCGCCGAGCAGCGCGACGCATTCGCCTGCTTTGACCTGGAGCGAGACGCTTTTCAGCACGGGGAGTTCGAGCCCGCCGCGCAGGTGCAGGGTGAAGTGTTTGGAGAGGGATTCGACGTGCAGCATTTGTTTGGTGTCAGTCGTGGCTCACAGGCCGCTCAAGCTCAGAAGAAGTACAGGCATCACGGCGCCACCACCGACGACACCAGCAGCTGCGTGTACGCATGCTGCGGATCGTCCAGCACGCGGTCGGTGAGGCCCTGCTCGACGATGCGGCCTTCGCGCATCACCAGCGTGCGGTGCGCCAGCAGGCGCGCCACGCCGAGATCGTGCGTGACGATCAGTGCCGACAGGTGCATGCGCGCCACGAGCAGGCGGATCAGGTCGAGCAGCTTGGCCTGCACCGACACGTCGAGGCCCGAGGTGGGTTCGTCCATCAGCACCAGCCGCGGGCGTGTGACCAGGTTGCGGGCGATCTGCAGGCGCTGGCGCATGCCGCCCGAAAAATCGCGTGGCGAATCGTCGATACGTTCGGCATCGAGCTCGACGCGTGTCATCCAGTCCGTCGCCGCCGCCCGCAGGCGGCCGAAGTGGCGCTCGCCCTGCCCCATCAGCCGCTCGCCAATGTTGGCGCCGGCACTCACGTTCATGCGCAGGCCGTCGCTGGCGTTCTGCTGCACGAAGCCCCACTCGGTGCGCTCGAGCCGGCGACGCTCGCGCTCGCTGAGGCGGTGCACGTCGAGCAGCTGCTCGTCGGCGCTGCGGTACAGCACCTCACCGTGGGTCGGTGCCAGGCGGCCGGCGATGCAGTTGAGCAAGGTGCTCTTGCCCGAGCCGGACTCGCCGACGATGGCGACCACCTCGCCCGGGAACAGATCGAGCTGCGCATCGCGCACGGCGTAACGCGGGCTGCCGAAGTGGTGGCTCAGCACGCGCACGCTCAACAGAGGATCTGTTTTCTTCATGCGGCCTCCCGCTGTTCACGGCACCAGTCGGTGTCGGAGCAGGTCCACAGGCGTTCGCCCTCGGCCTGCAGCACCTCGTCGAGAAAGCTCGTGGTGCAGCCGCACAGAGCGCAGGCATGACCTTGGGGTTCGACCTTGAACGGGTGGTCTTCGAAGTCGAGGCTCTTCACGTCGGTGTAGGGCGGCACGGCATAGATGCGCTTCTCGCGTCCGGCGCCGAAGAGCTGCAGCGCCGGCATGCGGTGCATCTTCGGGTTGTCGAAGCTCGGGATCGGCGAAGGCGACATCACGTAGCGGCCGTTCACCAGCACCGGGTAGTCGTAGGTCGTTTCCACGCGGCCCCAGTGCGCCAGGTCTTCGTAGAGCTTCACGTTGACGAGCCCGTACTCCTCGCAGGCATGCAGCTTGAGCGTCTCGCTGCGGCGCGGCTCGAGCTTGTAGAGCGCCTCGGGCTGCGGCACCTGGTAGACCAGCACTTGGCCTTCTTTCAACGGCGCTTCGGGGATGCGGTGACGCGTCTGGATCAGCGTGGCCTCGCGCGTGCGCTCGGTCGTCGCGATGCCGGTGGTGCGTGCGAAGAACTGGCGGATGTTGACGGCGTTGGTGGTGTCATCGCTGCCCTGGTCGATGACCTTGAGCACGTCGTGCTGGCCCAGCACCGCGGCGGTGACCTGGATGCCGCCGGTGCCCCAGCCGTAGGCAAGGGGCATCTCGCGGGACCCGAAGGGGACTTGGTGGCCGGGGATGGCGACAGCCTTCAGGATGGCGCGGCGGATCATCCGTTTGGTCCGCTCATCCAGGTATGCGAAGTTGTAGCCGTGGATCATTTGTCATCCCCCTCCGAGAAATGCTTCTCGCGCAACTGCCGGATCAGCTGCAGCTCCGACTCGAAGGTCACGTAGTGCGGCAGCTTCAGGTGCTGCACGAAGCCCGAGGCCTCGATGTTGTCGCCTTGCGGCAGCACGAACTCCTGCTGCTGCACCGGCGCGGTGACCTCTTCGTCGAACTCGTCGGCACGCAATGCGCGGTCGACCAGCGACATCGCCATCGCCTTGCGCTCGCCGTGGCCGTAGACCAAGCCATAGCCCCTTGTGAACTGCGGCGCGACGGTCGCGCTGCCGCCGAACTGGTTGATCATCTGGCACTCGGTCACGTCGATCTCGCCGATCTCGATCGCGAATCCCAGTTCGTCGGGCACGAGTTCCACCGCCACCGCGCCGAAGCGGATGTCACCACCGAACGGGTGCGTGTAGGCATAGCCGCGCTGCGTGGCGTAACCCATGCCGAGCACCCAGCCTTCGTCGGCGCGCGCGAGCATCTGCAGTCGCGCGCTGCGCGGCAGCGGGTAGACGGGAGGGTCGCGCGTGATGTCGGGTGGCGGCGGATCGCCTGCGCTCGGCAGCGAGGGTTCGATCAGGCCTTCGTCTGCCAGCGTGTCGAGCGCGTTGGGCATCGAGACACGCTCCGTGTGCGCCGTCTCCGTTGGCGCAGAGTTCTCTCTCGTGGGCTCAGCGCGATCGGAGCTGAGCAAAGAGAAATCGAGCAGGCGCTGCGTGTAGTCGTAAGTCGGGCCCAGCAATTGGCCACCCGGCAAGTCCTTGAAGATGGCCGAGACGCGTCGCCGCACGCGCATCTGCGCGGTGTCGATCGGCTCGGTGGCGGCCACGCGCGGCAGGGTGGTGCGGTAGGCGCGCAACAGGAAGATCGCTTCGACGGCATCGCCGCGTGCCTGCTTCAACGCCAGTGCGGCCAACTCGGGGTCGTAGAGCGAGGCCTCGGCCATCACGCGGTCGACCAGAAGGCCGAGTTGTTCGCGGATCTGCATCACTTCCAGCTCGCGCACCGCAGGGTCGCCACGGCGCGCCTCGGCCAGCAGCTGGCGCGAGGCTTCGATGGCGGCCTCTCCGCCCTTGACGGCGATGTACATCAGGACTCCTCGATCTTGAGCAGCGTGGACCGCGGCACGCCGATGAGCTGCGAGCCGCAGACCAGCAGCAGGTCGATGCCGCACGGGAACAGGCGCTGCATCGCGATGCGCTGTTGCCAGAACGTGATCGGCAAGCCGCACAAGCCCATGCGCTGCTCGTGCTCGATGCCGGGGCCGGTGAGGCGCAGGGAGGTGTGGCGCTCGATCGCCAGGCTCGGTGTGTCGACAATCAGTGTGGCCCCTTGCTGTGGCGCTTCGTCGCTGCCGAGGCGCAGTCCGTCGAGCGTCGCATCGGCCGCACGGGTGCCGACGAAATCGGCCAGCTCGAACGGCGCCGGTTGCACGCCGGTGTGGAAGCGCGCATACATCCATGCCGCATCGCTGGCCAGCGAGTCGCTGAAGTGCAGCGAGGTCTCGGTGTCCAGCAGCGTCAGCAACAGCGCGGTGACGCCGCGCGACAACGGTGCCGGCGGCTGCAGGCCATCGCTGGCCGACAGCGTCTGCAGGCGGCCCGGAAGGGACAACGCATCCAGCACGTTGCGAAACACCGCTTGCGAATCGTGCGTCGCATCGGCAAAACCGCGCGGCATGCTGGCCAGCAGGTCGGGGCTCGACAAAGACGTGTTCATGCCGTGGCCTCCGACTGCAAGGTGTAGAAGGACACACGGCTGGCCGCGTGTCGCGCTTGCTCCTGGTCCAGTGCAGCCACACGAGCGGCGCTCAGCGGTGCGATCACCTCGGCCAGCAACTCTGCGCGCAGCGAAGGCTGCTGCAGCAAGGCATCGAACTGCGCTACCCAGCGTGCGCGCTGCTCGTCACGCCCCAGCACATGGCCGACACCGGCCGTCGTGTTCTCGTCCACAGAGACGCGGGCAATGCAGCGCGTGACCGTCACCTCGCCCAGGTTGAAGCGGTCACCGCGGTTGGCGATGCGTGCCCGCACCAGGGCCAGGCCGGTCTCGGGTTCGCGCAGCCAGTCGAAACGATGCGGCGGCACGAAGCGCTCGGCCTTCTCGGCCAGCCCCGGGCGTGGCGCATGGGCCAGTACAGCGAGCCAGGCCTGGCGATCTGCCACCGTGAACAGGGTTTTGGTCATGCGGATGTCATCTAGATGACTGTAGGATGGCTGCCAGTATCAACCCTCCGCATGACAAATTCTTGACATGACCCTGAGCTCGACCCATCTTTCGGCCGAAGCGACCGACGACACGCCCGCGCCGCGCCGCTGGGAGGCGATTGCCGCCGAGCTGCGCAGCGACATCACCGAGGGCCGGCTGCAAGCCGGCGAGCGCCTGCCCAATGAAGCGGCGCTGGCCGAGCGTTTCGCCGTCAACCGCCATACGCTGCGGCAAGCGGTGCAGGCTCTGGCGCGCGACGGCTTCGTGCGCGTGGCCCATGGCAGCGGCACCTATGTGCGCGAGTTGGTGCTCGACTACGCGCTGCAACGCCGCACGCGCCTGTCGCAGAACCTGGCGGTGGCGGGCGAGTCGGCACAGCGCGAGCTGGTGGCGCACGAGCGGGTGCGCGGTGGCGAATGGGCGCGCGAGCTGGGCCTGCCCGCCGCTGCGCCGCTGCAGCTGATGTACACACGCGCGCTGGTGCGCGGCCGGCCGGTGGGCATCTCGACCGCCGCCTACCCCCTGCCGCGGTTGGACGGAATCGTGGAGGCCTTCACCGAGGCGGCCAGCATCACCGGCGCACTCAAGCGGCTGGGCGTGGCCGACTACACCCGTGCACGCAGCGTGGTGTCGTGCCGCTTGCCCAGTTCAGCCGAGGCCGATGCGCTGGCGCGGCCGGCCACGCAGCCAGTGCTGGTGGTGCGCTACCTGAATGTCGACGCGGAGGGGTTACCCGTCAGTGCCGGGCAGACGCTGTTCGCCGGCGATGCGATCCAGCTCACGGTGGAGCCCGACGAGACGTGAACAACCCAGCATGAGCAAAGAAGCATGAGCATCCGTTACGGCATCTACTACACGCCGCCGCCCGATCACCCCTTGTGGCGTGCCGGCTGCGAATGGCTGGGCCGCGACCCGTCCGTGCCCGCCGTCACGCCGCCGGCACGCGTGGGAGTCAACGAGCCGTGGCGCTACGGCTTCCATGCCACGCTGAAGCCGCCGATGCGCTTGATCGACAGTCGTGATGAAGAGAGCCTGCGCACCGCGATTGCCGACCTGGCGAAACGCACGCCACGCTTCGAGATGCCGCGCCTGTCGGTGCAGCCGCTGGGCGAGTTCATCGCCTTGCGCCCGGTCGACCCGCTGCAACCCGATCACCCGCTGCGCCGCCTGGCCGATGCCTGCGTGACCGAGCTCGATGCGTGGCGCGACCGACCCTCGCCCGAAGAACAACAGCGCCGCGCTGCGCTCACGCTGAGCGAAGGGGAGCGCGAGACATTGCAGCGCTACGGCTATCCGTATGTGCTGGAGCATTGGCGCTTCCACATGACGTTGACCGACCGCCATGCCGACGTGTTGCTGCCCGCGGCCGTCGAGCATTTCGCCGGGGCCTTGTCGCAGCAGCCGCTCGGCTGTGATGCGCTGAGCCTGTTCGTTGAGTCCGCGCCGGGCCAGCCGTTCCGTTTGGTGCACCGCTTCGCGCTCGCATGAACCAGTCCATCGCACACAGCGAACGGCTGATCGTGGTCGTGGGCCCGTCGGGTGCCGGCAAGGACAGCGTGCTGCAAGCCTGGGCCGCATTGCGCGGGCCGGGCCAGCACGTGCACCTGGCGCAGCGCGTCGTCACGCGGCCGCACGATGGCGGTGCCGAGCAGCACGAAAGCGTCAGCGAAGAAGCGTTTGCCACGCTGCTGCAAGAGGGCGCGTTCGCCACCCACTGGGATGCGCACGGCCTGCGCTACGGCGTGCGCCACCGCGCACTCGCGCCGCTGGCGGCCAACGAATGGGTCGTGCTCAACAGTTCGCGTGCGCACCTCGCCACCTTGCGTGCGCAGGCACCGAAGTTGAGGGTGGTGGAAATTACCGCGCCCGCCGAGTTGCGTGCGCAGCGCCTTGCCGGCCGCGGTCGTGAAGACGCCCCCGAGGTGGCCAAGCGTTTGCAGCGCGACACGCCGCCGGTGCGCGCGGACCTCACGCTCGTGAACGATTCCTCATTGCCCGAGGTGGCGCAGGCCTTGCAACGCTGGTGGCAGGCGCGACAACACGCACCGTGACGGCGTATGCTGGCTGCGTCGTTGAGCAACTCAGGAGCGACGCAGATGAGCAGTGACAAGGCAGGCGAAGCCAAGGTGAACACCAAGCACATTCGCCTCACCTCGCACCCTGGCCAGCAAGGGGTCAGCGGCGCGCCCACGATCAACTGGGGCGATGCCGACCCGCAAGTTCGCGGGCCGGTGGTGGGCACCACGACCAACCGCTCGCAGCGCAACGTGGTCGGCACGCACAGCGGCAGTTACGGCGTGTACCGCGCGCTCGCGGTCGCAGCCGGCAACCTCGCGAAGGGCCACCGCGCCGACCTGACCAACACTTCGCCCACCACGCCGATCGGCCCCTACCCGCAGTGGAGCGACCCGCACAGGATCGTCTCGCTCGACCCGTGGGGCGCGACCGTCGGCGAGGTCTTCGCCGACTACCTCGCACAGGGCTACGACATCCGCCCGACCATCGCGGTGACGCAGGCGCATGTGCACCTGCCTGAGATCAAGCAGGCCATCGCCTTCCAGCGCCTGAAGCCCGATGGCAAGTACCTGCTCGAGGACTCATCGGCCATGGTCACCAAGATCGCCATCGAGCCGGTGTGGTGGATCGAAGGCGTGGCCAAGCGCTTCAATGTGAGCGAGGCCGACCTGCGCCGCGTGATGTTCGAAGAGACCGGCGGCATGTACCCCGAGCTCGTGACGCGCAGCGACATCGGCATCTTCCTGCCGCCCATCGGCGGGCAGACGCTCTACATCTTTGGCGACCCGCGCCACCTGGCCGACCCGAGCATCACGCTCACCGCGCGTGTGCACGACGAGTGCAACGGCTCCGACGTGTTCGGCTCCGACATCTGCACCTGCCGCCCCTACCTCACGCACGCCATCGAAGAATGCGTGCTGGGCGCGCAGCGCGGCGGGGTCGGGCTCATCGCCTACAGCCGCAAGGAGGGCCGCGCGCTCGGCGAGGTCACGAAATTCCTGGTCTACAACGCGCGCAAGCGGCAGGTGGGTGGCGACAGCGCCGACAAGTACTTCCTGCGCACCGAGTGCGTGGCTGGCGTGCAGGACATGCGCTTCCAGGAGCTGATGCCTGACGTGCTGCACTGGCTCGGCATCCAGAAGATCCACCGCCTGGTGAGCATGAGCAACGACAAGTACGACGCGATCACCGGCAGCGGCATCGAGGTCGGCGAGCGGGTGAAGATCCCTGACGAGCTGGTGCCCGCCGATGCGAAGGTCGAGATCGAGGCCAAGATCGCCGCGGGGTACTTCACCGACGGCAGCGTGCCCGATGACGTGAAACTCGCCGCCACCAAGGGACGCGACCTTGCGTGATGACAGCCCCAAGACGCCTGCGGCGTCGCCCCCCGAGGGGAGCCCGGCCGGCGCTGCGCGACCCGGCACTCGGCCAGAGCTGGGTGCGTCACTGCGCTCCACGGCGACCATCCGTGAGCGCTGCAAGAACATCCTGCGCGCCGTCGAAGAAGGCCGCTCGCGCCACTTCACGCTCAACCGCAGCCAGCTCGACGAGGTGGCGCGCCGCGTCGAACACGTCACGCGGCAGAACTATCCGAGCCTGCGCATTCCGTACCACAGCCGCTGGCGGCACTTCGAGTCAGGTGGCATCGACCGCAAGGCCGCGCTCGACGCGCAGCTCGCCGGCCGTGATGCCGCCGCACAGGCGCGCGCACGCATCGACCTCACGCTGGTGAGCGTGCTGCTCGATGCCGGCGCCGGCCCGTCGTGGCGCTACGCCGAGGCGGAAAGCGGGCAGGCCTTCAGCCGCTCCGAAGGCCTGGGGGTCGCGAGCTTTCGCGCCTTCATGCAGGGCCGTTTTTCTTCCGATGCCGCCGACCCGCTGCGGGTGGAAGCCGAGGCACTGCGGCAGATCGATGCCGCCGAGCTGGCCCAGGTGTTCCAGCTGCGCAGCGACAACCCATTGGTCGGGCTCGACGGCCGCTTGGCCTTGCTGCAGCGGCTGGGCAGCGCGATGCGTGCGCAGCCCGAGGTCTTCGGCGCCGATGGCCGCCCGGGCGGTCTCTTCGACGCGCTGACGCAGCAAGGCCAGCTCGACCGGCTGCCCGCGCCGCGTGTGTTGCAGGCCTTGCTCGATCACCTGAGTGCCATCTGGCTCACCGGCAACCAGCTGCAAGGTATCCCGCTCGGCGACTGTTGGCAGCACCCGCTCGCGGGCGGTACCGGCCTCACCGCCGGCTGGGTGCCTTTCCACAAACTCAGCCAGTGGTTGACCTATTCGCTGCTCGAACCCTTCGAATGGGCCGGCATCACGCTGACCGAGATCGATGGTCTGACGGGCTTGCCTGAATACCGCAACGGCGGCCTGCTGCTCGATGCGCGCGTGATCCTGCCGAAGGATCCAGCCTTCGCATCGCGCACCCACACCGCGGCCGATGAGGCCATCATCGAATGGCGCGCGCTCACCGTGGCACTGCTCGACGAAGTGGCGCCGCTGGTGCGCGAGCGGCTGAGCAAATCAGCCGAGGAGATGCCGCTTGCGTGCATCCTCGAAGGCGGCACCTGGGCGGCCGGGCGCGAGATTGCCAAGTCGTTGCGCGAGGGCGGCAGCCCGCCGCTCAGGATCGAGAGCGACGGCACGGTGTTCTGACGGGCAGGCTCTACAAAGAGCCTGACGCGTTCAGGCGGGAATCCGCTTCGCGATCCACTGCTGGATGTCTGCCATCACGGCTTCCTTGCCGAGGTCGTTCAGCAGGTCGTGGTAGTGGCCTTCGTAGAGCTTCAGTGTCTTGTCGGTGGAGCCAGCGGTGTCGTAGAAGAACTGGCTGCCGCTCGGCCGGGTGACCTTGTCGAGCGTGCCGTGCAAGATGAGCAGCGGCAGCTGGATCAGCGGGAACTCCTTCTTCAGCCGCTCGTCGGCGCGCACCATCTCGGCCACGGTTTGCGTGGGCTGTACTTCGTCGGCGATCAGCGGGTCGTTGTTCATCGCCGCCACGGCCACCGGGTCACGCGAGAAGTCTTCGTTCTTCAGCTTCAGCACATGGGCGTGCGGCGCCACGTGGGCCAGGCCTTTGAGGATGGCCAGCGCCACGTCGGGCGCCGGCACCTGGTGGGCAAAGCTCTCGCAGATGAGGCCGTCGATCTCGCTCGGGTGCTCGAGCGCGTACACGCACGAGATGACACCGCCGGCGCTGTGGCCGAGCAGAAAGACGGGCCGCCCGCGTTCCTTTGCTTTGGCCTGCCGCACGAAGCTTGCCACGTCGTTGACGTAATCCGAGAAATTCTCGACGTAGAAGCGCTCGCCTTCAGACTGGCCGCGACCCCGCAGGTCGAGCGCATAGACCGCGAAGCCGCTGGCCACCAGCTGCTCGGCCACCCAGCCGTACTGGCCGCTGTGCGCGTTGAATCCGTGGACGATGACCACCACCGCGCGCGGCTTCTCGGTGGCCGAATGCCAGGAACGGGTGAAGATCTTCAGCCCGCCCACACCCTGAAAAGACGACGGGCTCGCCAGTGCCGATGTGTCCATGGCCTGCCTCCATTGAAAGCAAGGCCGGATGGTATGCCTCGGGGGCGAGGCTGTCAGCGTTTCGGGTTCATCAGCCGGGCCACCGTGCCGTCGGCCTTGAGCTTGTCAAACGCGGTGCGGGTGCGTTGCACGATGTCGTCGGGCGTCGACTTGCTGTAGGCCATGTAGATGCCAGTCGACATGGCGTCGAGCAGGTAGATCTTCTCCAGGCTGTTGCAGTCGACGTGCGCTTCTTCGCACAGCAGCATCGCGTCGCGCTCGGGCATGGGCACGAGCTGCACCTGGCCGTTGACGAGCTTCTTGAAGTTGTCGGCGTTCTGCGACGACACCACCAGCTTGTTGAAGCCCTGCGCCTGCAGGTACTCGTGGCGCACGTCGTCGCGCATCACGCCGATGGTGTAGGTCTTGGCGTCCTGCAGGCTGCGCACCACGATGTCTTTCTGGCTGCGCAGCTTGTACAGGTGGTAGTCGATGCGCATGAACTCGCCGGCCCACTTGAACTGCTCTTCGCGCGCCGGCGTTCGGGCGATCAGGTAAATCAGCACGTTGGGTTCGCGCAGCGCCATGTCATAGGCCCGCGCCCAGGGGTAGAGCGAGAGGCTGTAGTCGGTGAGGCCTGCGCGCTGCAGCGCGGTTTCCACAATTTGGCTCGCCGGGCCGATCACCTTGCCGTCTTTCGCAAAGGTGAATGCCGACGTCTCGGTCACGGCCCTGATGGGCTCGGCGGCAGCCCAGGCGCAGGCCAGGGTCAGCAAGGCGGCGGTGAACAGGCGTTGTTTCATCGGGGTTCTCCGTGGCGGGTCAGATCAACCGGCAAGCTGGTTGCGGCCCTGGTCTTTGGCGCGGTACAGCGCCTTGTCGGCGTGGTGAAGAAGGGTCTCGAAACGGTCCATGGTCTGCGGGTCGAACTCCGCGACACCGATGCTGAGCGTGACGTGCGGCGCCACCTCTGATCCGCTGTGCGGCAGCGCCTGTGCCTTCATCGCGGCGAGCAGGCGCTCGGCCGCGCTGCGGGCACCGGCCGCATCCACGCCAGGCAGCAGCACGGCGAACTCTTCGCCGCCGATGCGTGCCGTCAACTCGCCGGCGCGGGCGAAGGTGTGCTTCAGCACATCGGCCACGTGCTTCAGGCACAGATCACCCTGTGCGTGGCCGTAGGTGTCGTTGTAGCGCTTGAAGTAGTCGACGTCGCACAGCAGCACCGACAGCGGTTGGCTGAGGCGCTGCGCGCGGCGGAACTCGGCGTCCTTCACCTCGTCGAAGTGGCGGCGGTTCGCGAGCCCGGTCAGCGGATCGATGCGCGACAGGTCTTCGAGCCGCGCATTGGCAGCACGCAGCTCGGCGGTCTTCTCGTCCACCAGCTCGGCCAGCCGGTCGCGGTGAGCAGCGAGGTCGCGCTCGTCGAGGCGCTGCCGCTCCAGGTACTCGGCCAGCTTGCCCTGCAGCTGGTTGACGCCGCCTTCGAGCAGAGTCAGCTCGTCGCGGCTCGCGGTGCGTCGCTCCAGCTTGAGCAGCTCGTCGAGGTTGGCGGGAGTGACCGCATTCAGGTGACGCGCGATGCGCTGCACGTGCACCGTGACCATGCGGTTGAAGAGCCACATGATCAGCCCGGCCAGCAGCACCGACTGGATCACCTGCGTGACGATGATGCCCGCCAACTCGCTGCGAAGCCGCGCCCACAGCACACGTTCGTCGCCCTGCAGCGTGAGCTCGCCCACGAGCTCGGTCGACCCGGCGTATGGCGAATAGGTGAGCTGGCGCTTCAGCGACGGCGCAAGCGTGGAGGCAGGCTCGCCTTCTTCATGGCGCTCGATGATTTCGGGCGGTCGCCCAGGCCGTGGAATGCGCAGCTCGACACGTCCCACCGGGCTCACGTGCGACACGCTGTCGACGTGGCTCTGCAGCTCGTCGCGGTCCATCTCCCAGATGGCCTTGGCGAGCGTGCGCTGGAACACCTTGTCGATCAGCGCCAGCTCGGCCGTCATCGCGGTCAGGTTGCCTTTCCAGGCCGACCAGGTGCGCACCGCCACGGCGGCCAGCGTGAAGACGATGCTGAAGGCGACCGTGCCCAGCACCAGCCGGCGGCCCAGCGAGCGCGTGGGCGCTTCGACGGACTTCACCGCCTCAGCGGCGTTCACCGCAGCGGCCGCATCGGCGGCCTCAGAGCCACTTTTTCTGGAGGCTCTCATAGGTGCCGTTTTTCTTGATCGTCTCCAGCGCCTTGCGGAAACGCTCGACCACGGCATCGGGGGTCTTGAGGCTGAAGGCCATGTCCAGGCCGCCGCCGTCGCGGCTGATGTCGTCCAGCAGCAGCGCAGGCGACAGCACGGTATGAGGGTTGTCGCCGGCCTGGCGCACCAGGTAGTAGGCGTTCAACTCGTTGGAGACCCACATGTCGACGCGGCCCAGCCGCAGCTTCTCGTAGTTGAACTCGTACTTGTTGCTCGACTGCAGGTTCTTGCCGATCACGAAGCCCTTGGAGACGAGGTACTGCTCTCCGGCGTCTTCGTTGACGGTGGCGATCTGGTACTTGCGGGCGTCGTCGAGGGTCTTGATGCGCAGGTTCGCATCGGCGCGCGCGAAGAGAAGCATGCGCGTCGGTGCGATCACGCCCACCCACTTGAACAGCTTCTCGCGCTGCGCCGTGCGGGTGATCGAATAGATCATCACGTTCTCGCTGTTCAGCGCGATGTCGTAGGCGCGGGCCCAGGGCATCGACTGGATGTTCGCCTGCATGCCCACTTCCTTCAGCACGGCCTGCACGACCTCGGTGCTCAGCCCGGTGACCTGCCCGTTCTGGGTCATGTTGTAGGGCGGCAGTTCTTCCGTCACGATGCGCAGCTCGTCTGCGGCGGCGGCATGCACCGACAGGCAGGCCAAGGTCGCCAGCAGCAGCGCTCGGGCGCGCATGCGAGTGAACAGAATCCGGCTCATACGAAATGAAACCTCGATCGGGGGTGGAACGCCTATTGCGAAGAAGCGACGAGCCAACCATCGGCCGAACCGTCCTATGGTCATTTTCGACCGCTCGCCGCCGAAACTTGAAGCGGCAAATGCCAGAACTGTCACAAAGCGCAGCGTCATCGTGCGCCGAAGCCGATATGCTGATCACTCCCAGGAGACCCTTGCCATGACCGCGCCCGTCCACCACATCACCCACCCGTTGATCCAGCACAAGCTCACGCTGATGCGCGAGAAAGACCGCAGCACCAACAGCTTCCGCCGCCTGTTGAACGAGATCAGCATGCTGATGGCGTACGAAGTCACGCGTGACATGCCGACCCAGCTGATCGAGATCGAGACCCCGCTCGAGAAGATGCAGGCGCCGGTGATCGAGGGCCGCAAGACGGTGTTCGTGAGCATCATGCGCGCCGGTGCCGGCTTTCTCGACGGCATGCTCAACGTGGTGCCCGGCGCGCGCATCGGCCACATCGGGCTGTACCGCGACCCGAAGACGCTGGTGGCGGTGGAGTACTACTTCAAGATGCCGGCCGACATGCACGAGCGCGACGCCATCGTGCTCGACCCGATGCTGGCCACCGGCAACTCGGCCGTGGCCGCGGTCGACCGGCTGAAGGAAACCAAGCCCAAGTCGATCCGCTTCGTCTGCCTGCTGGCCGCGCCTGAAGGGCTGAAGAACTTCACCGAGGCCCACCCCGACGTGCCGGTCTATACCGCGGCCATCGACCGCGAGCTCAACGAGCACGGCTACATCGTGCCGGGCCTCGGCGACGCCGGCGACCGGCTGTTCGGGACCAAGTAGATGCGCGGGACGCTGCTCGCCTTCTGGGCTGCGCTGGCCGTGTGGCTGAGCGTCGTCTCAGGCCCCGTGGCAGCCGCCGATGCCGCTTCTGCCACGGACACCCAGCAGGTCAACGCCTTCATCGACGAATGGCACGACGACGCGGCCCACGCGCGTTCGCGCTTCTTCGACAAGATGGCACCGGGCGCCGTCTACATCGGCACCGACAAGACCGAACGCTGGACGCGCGACGAGCTGAAGGCCTGGTCGAAGAAGTACTTCGAGCGGCCGTCGGCCTGGGCCTTCACGCCGATCAAACGCCACGTGGCCTTCTCGGCCGACAAACAGTTCATCTGGTTCGACGAACAGCTCGACACGCAGATGGGCGTGTGCCAGGCCTCGGGCGTGGTGCAGCGGACGGCGAGCGGCCTGCAGATCCTGCACTACCAGCTGTCGCTCGCGGTGCCAAATGAACTGGTCGATCAGTTCACGGACGCGATCCGCAAGGCCGAGACAAAGAAGTAGGCCGATAGCACGAAGGTCTAGAACTCGACCTTCAGCCCCAGGTTCAGCCGGCGATCCGACAGGTCGGACTTGCCGAACAGCTGCTCGTAGTCGATGAAGGCGGCCACGCCGCGCTTGAACTGGGCGGAGAGGCCCAGGCTCCACAGGCCGAAATTCTTGTCGGGTTCGGCATTCGGCTCGCTCACCAGCTGCAGGTCGGAACCCACCAGCGTCGCGTTCAGGTTGCCGCCGTTGCGCTCGCTCTGGCGTTGCAGTTCCACCCGGCCGTGCGGCACGACGATGGCGTAGCGCGTGGCGAAGATGAACTGCGCCTCGGTGCCCAGCGCGATCACGTTGGACCGCACGCGCTGCTCATTCACCGAGAACGGCGTGTCGCCGCTTTCGGTGTAGCCGTCGACCTTCACGCGCAGTGTCTCGATGCGCACATACGGCGACACCACCGTCGCGCGGCCGAGCAGCTGGTAGCCGGTGGTCAGGCTCATGCCGGTGCCGGTGCCACGTGTGTCGGCGTACGCCTGCCCCCCGGTCGAGGTGTTGCGCTTCAGCGAGAAGTCGTTCCGCGCGAGTGACAGCGCGGCGTCGACGTACCAGGCGGCCGCGGGTTCGAACGAACCGTAGAGCGTCAGGCTGTTGCCGCTCGAGGTCTGCGCATCCGACAGGCCCGACAGGTCGGAGTTCGAGCGCGCGTGGCCGAGCGAAGCGCCCAGCACCGCGCGCCGGCTCAGCCGGTAGTCGGTGCCGATCGACACGCCATCGGTCTTCACCTTCAACGCGCTGCCGGTCTTGGCCTCCTGCACGGCCAGCGTGCCCATCATGTAGGCACCCCAGCCTTCGCTGCGCGTCGCGTCCGGCCCGGATTCGCCTGGCCCTGCCGCACCCTCGGACGACAGCGGCACGTTGCGCCCGTTGATCTGCACCGTGGTGTCGTTGACCCATGCGGCGCGGCTGCCCTGGCGCAGCGTGCGCATGCGGGCCTGTGCGTGGTCGAGCTGAATGCGTACGCCCTGCATCGCCGTGGTGGTGTTGGTACGTGCAGCGGCCAGCGCCTGTGCCCCGATCGCGGTGCCGCCCAGCGTGTAGGCCTTGGTGCCTCGCACGCTGGTGATCACGGTGCCCAGCACGGTGACGTCGACGCAGGCCTGAGTTGCTTCGGCCGGCAGCACGTTGGCCAGGCAGTAGCGGTTGCTTCCGCCCTTGCGGTCTTCATCTGTAGTGCCCCACGAGAGGGTGCCTTGGGAGAACACGCCATTGGCATTGGTGGCCAGCCCACCGGCCGAGCCTTGCTGCGCGCCGGCGCTGTCGATGCGCGTGCGCGTCAGCGCCGCATTGGCCAGCGGTTGGCCTTGTGCGTCGCGGACCTCGAGCCTGCCGCCGTTGGTCTGGCCGTTGCCATCGATCACCAACCCGTCGGGCGCCAGCACGCGAATGCTCGTGCCGGGCGGCAGCACCGACTGCGCCATGGCAGCGTGAACGGAAAGCATGAGTGCCAGGCCGGCGGCCAGGCGAGCACACGATGGGAACGGCAGGTGAGAAAGGTTCATGGCTTCAGGTGGAGAGAGAAGATGTTCAACGGCTGCGTGCAGCTTGGCTCGGCGTCAGCACGAAGTCACCCGACTCGTGGCCGGCAAAGCGGATCGGCGCGTACTCGGGCTGCTGCGTCACCTTCAGGCGCTGCGCCAGCAGCGCAAAGCGCGCGTTGACGGCGTTGAACAGCTGCTGGGCCTGCACCGGCTCGCGCAGGTTGGCGAGCACGTCGATCAGGCTGCGCGCGAAGATCGAATGGCCGCCACCCCCGCCGTCGACCACCGGCTCCAGGCCGCCCGAGGTCATCGCGATGCGCGAGCGGTTCTTCTGCAGCTGGCGCAGCGCGGTGCGGTGCGCTTCTTCGGAGAGCGCGTTGTCGATCTCGGGCACGGCCGAGCGGGTCAGCGTGCCGGAGTAGCACGAGTCGGCGATCACGAACACGCTGCGTGCCGACATGGCCGCGAGCTGATCGGTCACGTCGATGATCGACACCCAGTTGGCCACGTCGCGCTGCTCGCCATCCACCGGAATCCAGTAGCCGCGCTGCGTCACGCTGTCGATCTCGCCGTGGCCGGCGTAGTAGATCAGCACCTGGTCGTTCTCGGTCACGCGTGAGCGCAGCTGGTTGATCGCGGCGAGCAGCTCGCGGCGCGAGGCATCTTTCACCACCGTCACGTTGAAGCCAAAGCGCTGTTCGAGCACGCTCTTGATCGCCGTCACGTCGGCCACCGGCGTGTGCAGGCTCTGCAGGTGGCGGTAGTTCTGGTTGGCAATGACCAGCGCATAACGCGCACCCGAGCCGGTGATCGGCGCGGCGGCGAGGGGCGCAGGCGTGCCCGTGCCTTCGAGCGCGATCAGGAAGCTCGACTGCGTCACGTTGCCGCGCGCGTCGGTGGCGGTGATGTCCACCCGAGTGGGCTTCGTGCCCAGGGTCACGCTGCTGCTGAAGAGGCCGTTGGCCGCAACCGTCTGCTCGCGCTTGTTGACGCTGAGCCCGCGCAGCGAGGTGTCTGCGCTCACGCGGCCGCTGATCGTGAACGGGCCTGGCGCGGCCTTCACGTACACCACCTCGTTGCTGCGCTGGGCCAGCGTGGAAATCACGGCCGGCGGGTCGATCAACTGGATGCGCGGTTTGTCGTTGGCGGGCACGATGCCCGATGCGCGGCGGTAGAGCGCCCGCGCCCGCGGCACATCGCGCGGCACACCGGCACCACGCTCGTACAGCGCGGCCAGGTTGACCATCGCGCGCACGTCGTCCTTGGCCACGGCGCGTTCGTACCAGAGCGCAGCGGCCACGTAGTCCGGTCCGCCGGCCACGCCGCGCTCGTAGAGCTCGCCGACGTTGACCTGCGCTTCGGTGTCGCCCTCGTTCGCGAAGGGCAGCCAGACCTTCATCGCACCGCCAGGGTCGGTGTTCGACGAGACGTATTCGCCGCCGGCCGACTCGCATTCCGCGATCGAGATGCGCAGCGGCCGGCGCGGCGAGATGGTGGTGCCGAAGGCGCCGAGGCGACGCACCTGGCCGATGGTGAGGCAGTCGACGATGACCAGCTTCTCGGCCGGCACGGCCTGCGCGTCGGCCGCTTTCATGCGGCTGAACACATCGCCGGAGGGGCCGGCGCAGCCCGACGTCAATGTCGCGAGGAATGCCGAAAGAAGAGTCGTGAGAAGAGAGAGGCTACCAAGCTGCCGGAGCGGCGTTCGTGTGGTCATGCAGGTGGGTCCGCGAAAACTCGCGCAAGTCTATCCACCCGCTCGCTTCAAGAGCGTGACTCAATCGTTACCAATGGATCGTTGCCGGCGCGCCAGCGAGGCGCAGCGGCGCAAGGCCGGATCAGCGGGTCGGCACTTCGCTCCAGCCGGTGTGCTTGTTGCAGCCGGCGGCCAGCATCACCTCGTCGGCCGTGTCGCGTTCGTCTTCGGTCCTCGCATCGACGCTGACCACGGCGCCGCCGCGCATGACGGTTTCTTCGTAGGAGCTCGCGTCGTGAGGCGACGAA
The DNA here is from genome assembly GCF_056403575.1 of Rhizobacter sp. P2_G4. Lineage (NCBI taxonomy): Bacteria > Pseudomonadati > Pseudomonadota > Betaproteobacteria > Burkholderiales > Sphaerotilaceae > Rhizobacter > Rhizobacter sp. P2_G4. The sequence continues at coordinate 244,730 of NZ_JBFUFG010000001.1, forward strand.
CCCCAGTCGAGCACGCCCTGGAACAGGTCGACGAGGTTGCTGACGAGGCCGCCGCTCACCTGTTCGTCGACCTTGTGGGCCAGCGCGTCGTTTGCGGCGCCTTCCTTGGCGCGCAGGCGAACGGCATCGGGTTGCAATCCTTCCTCGATCAATCGGCGGGCAGCAAGCCGACCGGCGTTTCGGTCATCGAAAGCAAAAAGGGCATTGGCCATGGCTCGACCTCCTTGGTGTGAGATTTGAAACCAGCAATCGACGTACCGGCGCTATTCGCCGTTCTTCTCGGCCTCGGCGGCCGACAGGTCCCAGGCCGCGATGAAGAGCGCAGCGATCACCGGGCCGATGACGAACCCGCTGATGCCGAACAGGCTCATGCCGCCGATGGTGGAAATGAGCACCACGTAGTCGGGCATGCGGGTTTCCTTGCCGACGAGCATGGGCCGTAGCAGGTTGTCGACCAGGCCGATCACGACCGTGCCCCAGGCGATGAGGCCGAGCCCCTGCGCCACCTTGCCGGATGCCAGCAGATAAATCGAGATCGGCCCCCACACCAGCGCGGCGCCGACGGCCGGCAGCAGCGAGAGCAAGGCCATGATGACGCCCCACAGCAGCGCGCCGGGAATGCCCAAAACCATCAGCGCGATGCCGCCGAGCGCACCCTGGATGGCGGCGACTACCACGTTGCCCTTGACCGTGGAGCGGACGACCGAAGTGAAGTTGCGGTAAAGCCGCTGCTGCACCTTCGGGTCGAGCGGCACGGCGCGCTGAATGCGGCGCATCAGCTTGTCGCCGTCGAGCAGCAAAAAGAACAGCAGGTACAGCATCACCAGGAAATTGACCGAGAAGTCGAGCGTGTTCTGGCTCACCGTCCAGATCTGGCGGGTGATCGGCTGCGAGCCTCCGGCGGCCGATTGCCGCAGCTTTTCCTGCACGGCCGGAAGATCGTTCATGCCGGCGTTCTCGAGCATGTTGGAGGCCCACCCGGGCAGCAGCGTCATCAGCCGCCGGTAGTACGCCGAAAGGTCGATCTCGCCGGAGCGCAGCTTCTGCAGCAGCTCGGTGCCCTCTTGCACGATGAAGCCGGCGGTGATCACCGCCGGCAGGATCACGACGATCAGCACCAGCAAGGTGGTGACGATGGCAGGCAGCTTGTTGCCGGCGCCGCGGCGGCGCTTCATCGCCTGGTTCAAGGGGTCGAACAGGATCGCAAAGGTCACCGCCCAAAGAATGCCGCCCGACAGCGGAAAGACGACCCACAGGAACGCCACCGACACGGCGGCCAGCAGCAGCAGGAAAGACTTTCGTTCGAGATCGGTGTGCATGCCCGCGCTGCGCAGCAAACGGTGTTCCGCTGCATGCGACGTGCGGGCTGGCGTCAGCGGAAGGTCGTCAGAGCAGCGACCCCGCGAGTTCTCGCAGCGTCTGCCGCGGGTCTTCGTTGATCACCGCGCCGTGCGACACCAGAATGCGCTGCAGCGACGGGATATCGGACCACTGCAGCAGCTGTGCGCGCAGCGCGTTCTTGTCTTCCACCATCGCCATCTTCACCACCCGCGGGATCTGTGCTTCGTCGCCAGCAAAGCCAGCGACGCGCAGCAGCCAGTTGCCGAAGCCACCTTCGCTGCGGATGTTGCCGACCAGGTCGTTCAGCACGAGCGTGGTGCCGTTGCGGGTGCGCACGACCAGTGCCGCCTCGCGCTTGCGCGTGCCCGGCACGGTGATGAAGATCACGTTGGGGTCGTCGAACTTCGGTGTCGTGGAGTCGACGCCCACCACCTCTTCGACCTTGTGGCGCGACCCCTCGGGCGTCACGACTTCCATCGACGGGTAGCGGTCGTACCAGACCTTGGCGTCGAGCCGGTGGATGTCGTTCGGCACGATCAGGAAGGCGGGCCGGCCGTACTGCTCGAGCGCCACCATCTCGTCTTCGTCGAGCGCGATCGCGCTGAAGATCACCAGCCGCCCGTCCTTCAACCGCACCACGGTCATGCGGCGCGGCAGGTCGGTGAGCGGCATGTGGAGCTGGCCCACCACGGTGAGGATGTTGTCGTCGATCTCGGAGAGCTGACCATGCGGCAGCACGGTCCATCTTTTGAAGGGCTTGGTCATCGAAGGCTCCTTGGAATGCACTTGCTTCCTCATGGTGTGCCTTCGTCGCAACTGCGCCTGCCAGCGTGGGTGCGAAATCGTTGTAGTAGCTGTCCTACTTGTCGAGTCCTGCGCGTGTCCTACAGAAAAAACCCCTGCGTTCCGATGTTCTGCGCCGGCGCTGATCTCCATGATCAGCTCATCAGATTCATCGGAGGCGAACATGAACGACGACGTGAGATTGGCTGGTGTTCCAGGAGACCCGCATCGCATTCGCTCACCGCTTGCCGCGAACACCGTGGTGGCAGCGGACGCTGGTGCCTCGGCTGTCTCGTGGGGTGCCATCTTCGCGGGCGCCGCCAGCGCGGCGGCACTCTCGTTGATTCTTCTGATCCTCGGCACCGGGCTCGGCTTGTCGTCTGTCTCTCCCTTCTCAGGGCAAGGTGCGGGCGCCACCGCGTTCGGCGTGTCGACCATCCTGTGGCTCAGCTTCACGCAGCTCGCGGCCTCGGGCATCGGCGGCTACCTGGCCGGCCGGCTGCGCACGCATTGGGCCGGCGCACAGGCCGACGAGGTCTACTTCCGCGACACGGCCCACGGCTTTCTTGCCTGGGGCGTGGCGACCTTGCTCACAGCGGCGTTGTTGAGTTCGGTGATCGGCAGCATCGTGAGTGGCGGCGCGCAGGCGGCCGCTTCGGTCGCGGGCACGGCCACCACCGGCGCCACGGTCGCAACTGCCGCGCAGGCCAGCCGGGCAGAAGGATCGGGGTCGACGGACGTCACCGGCTACTTTGTCGATTCGCTGTTCCGTCGGGATGCGAGCGCAGCCGCGGCCTCGGCACCCACAGCCACGCCAACAGCCACCGACCCCGGCAGCAGCGATGCGGGCGCCCGGGCTGCGTCGACAGCCGAGGCAGGCCGCATCCTCACCAGCGCACTGGCGAGCGGCAGCCTGCCTCCCGAGGACGCGAGCTACCTCGGGCAACTGGTGGCGCAACGCACCGGCTTGTCGCAAGCCGATGCGCAGAAGCGCGTGACCGACACCTTCGCCCGCGCGCAAGCCAAGCTGAAGAGCGCCGAAGCATCCGCTCGCGACGCGGCCGACAAGGCACGCAAGGCCTCGTCGTACGCCGCGCTGTGGCTCTTCGTGTCGCTGCTCATCGGCGCCTTCGTCGCGAGCCTGTCGGCCACTTACGGCGGCCGTCGTCGCGATCTCTAAAACCAGACATCAGGAGACTGCAGTGCGTTCCATCCTCTTGTACCTGCTCGGCATTCCCATCCCCATCATCATCCTGATCGCGCTGTTCACGCACTGAGCAGAGCGTTTGAGGGTCGATGCCCCTTGGTGATACCGGGGCGTCACGCCAGCGTCATCGCTGCCGCGCACAGTGGCTTCTTCTTCACACTAAAGGAGAGGCCCATGCACTTCCTCCACAAGATCGCTGGACTGGGTGTACTGATCGCCAGCTTCGCGGTCAGCGCCCAGGCCTCTTTCATCGCCTTGCCGACGGACGGCGCCCACGCTGGGTTGGCGATGCAGAAGACAAATGCAGCCGAGACAGCATTCGCCGAACTCAGCGACAAGCAGAGCGTGCTCAAGCTCGCGTTGGCGGATGGCCGGTATGGGCGCCTGCCACTGTCGGCGAGCACGATCGAGAACCAGGTGCCGCCGGTGCAGGTGAACGACGCCACAACGGGCGTCGTCCCGGAGCCATCGACCTATGCCACCTTGCTGGCCGGCTTGGCCTTGCTCACCCTGGTGATGAACCGGCGTCGCGACTGAACCGGAGGCGTCCTCGGACGCGAAGCCGAACACTGCGCGACACTGGGCGGCCACCTCACCGGGCCGCCCCGCATGAAATACATCGAACACGACGAGCCAGAAGACAGTGGGCGCAGCCCTGAACTGCGCGCCGCCGCCGCATCACGCAGCACCTGGGTCAGCGTGGTCGTGAACGTGGTGCTGTCGGCCACACAGATCGTGGTGGGCGTGTTGTCCAAGTCGCAGGGCCTGGTGGCCGACGGGTTGCATTCGCTGTCCGACCTGGTGTCCGACTTCGTCGTGCTCTTCGCCAACCACCACAGCCAGAAGGCGGCGGACCGTGAGCATCCGTACGGCCACCAGCGTTTCGAGAACGCGGCCTCGCTGGTGCTGGGGCTGCTGTTGCTGACTGTTGGCGTGGGCCTGCTGTGGTCGGCCTTCCTCAAGCTGGAAGAGCCCGACAAGGTGCCCCAGGTGCACGTGGCCGCGCTGTGGGTGGCGGTGGCCGCCTTGGTCGCGAAGGAGCTGCTCTTTCGCTACATGCTGCGGGTGGCCAAGCGGGTGAAGTCCAGCATGCTGGTGGCCAATGCCTGGCATGCCCGCTCGGATGCGGCCTCGTCGCTGGTGGTGGCGGCCGGCATCGTCGGCAACCTCGCCGGCTACCCGATCTTCGATCCGATCTCGGCGCTGATCGTCGGCTTTCTGATCATGCGCATGGGCTGGGGTTTTGCGTGGAGCGCCCTATCTGATCTGGTCGACAGCGCAGTCGATGAACAGGAAGTCGAGGCGATTCGCCGCACCCTGGCCGAGACGCCCGGGGTGAGCGGCGTGCACGACGTGCGCACACGCAAGATGGGCGACATGGTGATCGTCGATGCACACATCGAGGTTGACGCTTCGCTCACCGTCGAGGCTGGCCACGACATCGCGGTGGCGGCGCGGCAGCGCGTGCTACAGCACCACCGCGTGCTCAATCTGATGACACACGTTGATCCTTGGCATCGGCCTGATCTTGATCACGTAGCGTTGCCAGCGAACCCGCCACCGCCGGCCGATCTGCCTCCTCGGTGAGCGTCATCAGGATGTCGGCGTACCAGGCGCAGTTGAGGCCGAGCGACTCGTCTTCCTGACGGTCGCGGGTGCGCATGTCCATGCGCGCCGAGTGCACACCCAGCAGCTTCCACGGCAAGTCGCCCTCGGGCGTGTCGGACGCCGGGGCCCGCATCACCACCGGTGCGCCGCTCGTGCCGCGGTGCGTGCGCGCGTCGGTCAGAAAGAAACCCTGGCCCTGGAAACGCAGCCCGAACGACGAGGCGATGACGGCCTGGCGCACGACCGGCAGGTGGTGCAGCGTGTCGTGAAAGCCCAGCGGAAAGCCGACGATCAGGAGCGCCGTGCCGACCTCGATCTCGCCCAGCGAGGCCTGCAGGTGGCTGGGGGTGAAGGCGCGCAGCGCGACCGATGCTGGCAACGCGCTCCGGTCGAGCTCGATCACCGCGACGTCGATCTCGCCCGACGGGTCCTTGCCCTGGTGCCAGATGCTCTTGCCCTCGAGGTACAGCAGCACGGACAGGCCGGTCGAGCGCGTGAGGTTGCCGGCGTCGGTGTGCAGCTCGATCTCGATGCGGTCGGGGAAGTGCTTGCTCGGCTTGTCGATCACCACGTGGCGGCTGGTGACGAGGAACAGGCGTTCATCGCGAAGAAAGAAAAACCCGCTCGCGCGGGTGAGCAGGCGCGTGCCGTCGAAGGTGGAGATTTGCGTGGCGGCCAGCAACAAAGGTTCGGTCATCGCCCGATATACCACCTTTCGGGCTCGACCCTTGCATGCGATGGTCGGACGCGCATACTCCGCTGGTGAGCGACAGCCTCCAGGGAGCGCATTGCATTGCTGCCACCCGGCAGAGCGACCAGGAGCGCCGCACATGATCCGCATCGAACTTCACATTGAGCTGACCTACGAGATCGACCAGGGCGGCGCCGATTTCGTCTTCAACATCCATGCGGCGCACACGGCGCGGCAGACCATCTCGTCCGAGAGCCTGGTGCTGAGCCAGCCCATCACGCCGCAGATCCACACCGACCCCGTCACCGGCAACCGCTACATGCGGCTGCGCGGCCTGCCGGGCGAGCTGAAGCTGTCGTACATGGCCACGGTGGACATGGAGCACCACCGCGCCGAGCCGATGCAGCTGGCCGAGGTGCCGATTCGCAACCTGCCGCCCGAGGTCATCGGCTACATCTACCCCAGCCGCTATTGCCAGAGCGACCGGCTGGTGAAGATGGCGATCAACGAATTCGGCCAGCTCTGGCAGGGGCACAGCCGCGTGCAGGCGATCCAGGAGTGGGTGCGCCGGCACGTGAGCTTCACCTCGAACACCACCAACTCCAACACGTCGGCGGTCGACACGCTGATCGAGCAGGTGGGCGTGTGCCGCGATTTCGCGCACCTGATGATCGCGCTGTGCCGCGCGGTCAACATCCCCGCGCGCTTTGCAACCGGCACCGATTACGGCGCCGACCCGGTGCTCGGCCCGCCCGATTTCCACGCCTACGTGGAGGTGTACCTGGGCGACCGCTGGTACATCTTCGACCCGTCCGGCACGGCCATCCCGATGGCCTTCGTGCGCTTCGGCACCGGCAGAGACGCCGCTGATGTGGCATTTGCCACGATCTTCGGCGGCGTGCGCTCCCAGGCGCCGGCCATTCGTGCCTGGGCCGTGGAAGACTTGGCCCGCGGCATGGTGATGCCGTATCGCTGCCGCGAGGCGCTGTCCACCGACAACGGATCGGTCCAGTAAGCCGCCGGCCGCGACGGTTCGGAAAACGGCAGTTTTGTCCCGTCTGATCCGCGGATCGGGGACTGCCCCGCTTGCGTAACGTACAGGCTTGAACACCGCAAACTCGTTGGAGCGTGCATTGAAAACCCCCAAGCAGCGCCTTGATGGCCGTCATCTCTACGTGGACAGCCTGGCTCACAAGCTGGAGGCGATCGAATCGGGTCGCGTGCCCATGCAGCCGTTGACCTACCGCGTCAACGCCAAGATGCTGCGCCGCGCCTTGATGACCTACCCCGAAGCCGGCTTCGAAGGCCACCCCGCCACGGTGTGGGGCGTGCTGGAAGAGGCCCTGGCGAACATGTGCTTCGAGAACACCGGCCACCTGCCCACGGTGAGCGGCCAGGAGATCAAGCACATGACGGACATGCTGATCGCACGCTGCCAGCGCGCGGCGGCCTGATCTTTTCTTACGCGAGAGAGCGCACGGGCGGCGACGAGGCCGCCGGCTCCCGCTTCGTGCCGGCCACTTCGTCGGCAAAGTCATCCACCTGAATCACCCGGTCGGCGGCCCGCAGGTAAGCGAGCGCCGCAGCCGGGTTGCGTGCGTTGCGTGCCACGGCTTCAAGTGAATGGGTGCGCCGCAGGGCCTGGTTCAACTCGGGCAGCTCGTCGCCCACGGCCTGCGCGAACTCCAACGCCTGCATCAAGTCGAGCAAACCGCCCGATTTCGGGCGTGACAGGTCGGGGCACAGGCGCGCGATGAGCCCGGGGTTCGCGCGCAGCGTGTCGGCAAAGGCGATCAGGTCGAGGTCGCGAAGCGGTGCCAGGTGGCGCGTGCCACGCAGGATCGCCGGCGCGGCCATGCGCAGCAGCGTCGACGGCAGGTTGGCGTACAGGTCGCGCAGAGTGGCGGCCGCCTGGTCGAGCTGCACGCGGATGGCGGCCCGCGCGAAGGGCAGCATCTTCGGGTCGCCTTCCATCTCGTAGCGCCACACGCTGGCTGAGGCCATGTACAGGCACGACAGCACATCACCCAGCCGCGCCGACAGCAGCTCCATGCGCTTGAGCTTGCCGCCAAGCAGGCCCATCGCGAGGTCGGCCGTCAGCGCGTACTTGGCCGACAGCGAGGCGATGAGTTCGGCTTCCTTGAACAGCTCTTCGGGCGGCATGCCCAGCACCGGCGCATGCACGAGGCTGCGCCACACGTTGCGCATCACATGCCCGGCGTGCGCGAGCAGCGCCTTGCCGAGCTTCTCGGGGTCCTTGGCCTGCACGGCCGCCATCTCGTTCAGCACATGCGGGTGGCAGCGGATCGCGCCCTGGCCGAAGATGATCAGCGCCCGCGTCAGCAGGTTGGCCCCTTCGACGGTGATGGCGATCGGCGCATGGCGGTACGAGATGCCGAGCAGGTTCTTCGGGCCGGAGATGATGCCCTTGCCGCCGAGCACGTCCATGCCGTCGTTGACGGCGCGCCGCCCGGCCTCGGTGAGGTGCACCTTGAGAATGGCGCTGGCCACGCTGGGCCGTGCCCCGGCGTCGAGCGCGGCGGCGGTGTAGCGGCGCGCCGCATCGGTGGCGTAGAGGCGGGCCGAGGTGTTGGCGATCAGCCCGGCGATCGCGTGGAACTTGCTGATCTGCAGGCCGAACTGTTCGCGGATCTGCCCGTAGCCGTTGAGCACGAAGAGCGTGGTCTGCTGCATGGCCGAGCCGAGCGCCGGCAGCGAAATCGCGCGGCCCGCGGCCAGGCTTTCCATCAGCATGCGCCAGCCCTGGCCCACCTGTTTCTCGCCGCCGATGATCCAGTCCATCGGCACGAAGACGTCATCGCCGTGGATGGGCCCGTTCATGAAGGCCGAGTCCATCGGCCGATGGCGGCGGCCGATCGTCATGCCGGGCGTGGGCACGGGGATCAGCGCGCAGGTGATGCCCAGCATCTGCCGGTCTTCGGGCAGGCTCTCGTCGACGGCCTGGAAGGCCAGGCCCACGACGGTGGCCACCGGCGCGAGCGTGATGTAGCGCTTGTCGAAGCGGACCATGAAGCCGCGCACCCGGCGGCCGTCGATCACGCGCTCGGTGAGCACGCCGCGGTCGGGAATGGCGGCTGCGTCCGACCCGGCGTAGGGCGAGGTGAGGCCGAAGCAGGGCAGATCGCGGCCGTCGGCCAGGCGCGGCAGGTAGTGCTGCTTTTGCGTGTCGGTGCCGTAGTGCAGCAGCAGCTCGGCGGGGCCGAGCGAGTTGGGCACCATCACCGTGACTGCACAGGCCACGTTGGCGGTGGCAATGCGCGTGACCACGGCGGCATGCGCGTAGTGGCCGAAGCCGAGGCCGCCGTACTCCTTGGGGATGATCATCCCGAAGAACTTCTTCTGCCGCAGGTACTGCCAGACCTCGGGGGGCAGGTCGCGCGCCTGATCGATGGCGAAGTCGTCGAGCATTGCGGCGAGTTCGACCACCTCGTCGTCGAGAAAGTCCTGTTCTTCCTCGGTCAGCTGGTTGGGGCCGATGCCGCGCAGCACGTCGAAATCGGGCCGCCCGGCGAACAATTGCCCCTCGAAGCCGACCGTGCCCGCCTCAAGCGCTGCACGCTCGGTGTCGCCCATCGGCGGCAAGGCCTTGGAAAACGGGGCAAAGGCAAATCGCCCGATGAGTCGGCTCAGTGGCATGCACCGAGCGTAGACCTCGCCGCGGAGTCTGTGAAGTCGTCCGCGGGAGAAACGCCCTGTAGGACAAAACGACGGTCCGGCGCCTGATCAGCCCTTGAACGGGTTGGCAGTCGCAAACCAGAGCCCGATGCCGGTCGCGATGATGAAAGCGCCGTCGAGCACGCCGACCAGCAGGAAGACCTTGCTTTGCAGCGGCTCCATCAGCTCAGGCTGGCGGGCAGAGGCTTCGAGGTACTTGCTCGCCATCACGCCCACACCGAGGCAGGAGCCGATGGCACCCAGGCCGATCATGTGGCCCACGGCGAGAGGGACGAGGTTGAGGCTTTCCATGTTGTTTCTCCTTGCGTTGATGAATCGGTTGGCAAGGAGATGGTCTCGCTCCGGCTGCGCAGCGTCCATGACGTGGGAGGTCATGGCGGCGGATCGGCTCAGCTGTCCACCTTGATGCCTCGTGTGCGGATGATGTCGGCCAGCAATGCCGTGTCGGCCTTCATGCGCTGGGCCAGCGCCTCGGGGCTGCTGCCCACCGCATGCCAGCTCGCGGCCAGCAGGCGCGCCTGGGTTTCGGGTTGGCGCATCACTTCAGCAATGGCGGCCGACAGCGTCGCGATGATGTGCTTGGGCAGCGACGCGGGGCCGACCAGCGCCGTCCACACCTCGAGGTCGGTGCCGCTGATGCCGCTCTCGCGCAGCGTGGGCAGCTCGGGCACCAGCGTGCTGCGTGTCGGCGAGGTGACGGCGATGGCCTTGAGCTTGCCCGCGCGCACTTGCGGCATCGCAATGGCCGGCGGCAGCAGCGAGAGCTGGATCTGCCCGGCGAGCAGTGCATTGGCCACCTGCGGGTTGCCGGCAAACGGCACGTGCACCGCGGCGATGCTGGCCTTGCTCTTCAGCAACTCCATGCCCAGGTGGGCCACCGTGCCGGGGCCTGGCGTACCGTAGTTGCCCTTGTCACCGAGTGCGCGCGCCCACTGCAGCAGTTCTGCCGGCGTGCTGCCGGTGGCGGTATTGGCGGCCGTGAGCACCAACGGCGAGGTGCCCAGCAGCGAGATGGGTGCGAAGTCGTGTGCCGGGTCGAAGGGCGTGGCGGGGTTGACCAGCTTGGCGACGGTCAGATTGCCGTTGATCAGCACGCCCAGCGTGTGCTCGTCGGTCGACTTGGCGATCTGGTCGGCGGCGATGTTGCCCGATGCGCCGGGCTTGTTCTCCACCACCACCGGCTGGCCCAGGGCGCGCGACAGGCCGTCGGACAGCGAGCGCGCCATCAGGTCGGGCGTGGAGCCGCCGGGGAAGCCGACCAGCAGGTGCAGCGGCTTGGTCGGCCAAGCAGCCTGGGCGCGGCCGATGGTGTGTGCGAAGAGTGGGCTGACGGCAAGGGCGCGCAGCAGGTGTCGCTTGGTGATCATGGAAACGTGTCTCGGGAACGTGTTTTGCGTGGGGCTGGCAAGCGTACGTCAGAATGCCTCGAACCCCGAGCGCACACCAGGAGCCGCCCCATGAACCTGCTCGTCCGCAACGCAACGCTCCCCGATGGCCGAAGCGGCATCGACGTGCTGGCCCAGGAAGGGCGCATCGCTGCGGTCGGCCCGCGACTGGCAGCGCCCGACGCAGTGACCGTGATCGACGCGCAAGGCCATCTGCTGAGCCCGCCCTTCGTCGATGCGCACTTCCACATGGACGCAACGCTGAGCCACGGCCTGCCGCGCATCAACCAGAGCGGCACGCTGCTCGAAGGCATCGCGCTGTGGGGCGAGCTCAAGCCGCTGCTCGCGCAAGAGGCGCTGGTCGAGCGTGCGATGCAGTACTGCGACTGGGCGGTGGCCAAGGGCCTGCTCGCGATCCGCACGCACGTGGACGTGTGTGACGACCGGCTGCTTGCCGTCGAAGCGCTGCTGCATGTGAAGGAGCGGGTGAAGCCCTACCTCGATCTGCAGCTGGTGGCCTTTCCGCAAGACGGCGTGCTGCGCTCCCCGACGGCGCTGGCCAACCTGAAGCGCTCGCTCGACATGGGTGTCGACGTGGTCGGTGGCATCCCCCACTTCGAACGCACCATGGCCGACGGCGCCGAGAGCGTGCGCCTGCTGTGCGAACTCGCCGCGGAGCGCGGCCTGCGGGTCGACATGCATTGCGACGAGAGCGACGACCCGCTGAGCCGGCACATCGAGACGCTGGCCTTCCACACGCAGCGCCTCGGCCTGCATGGCCGCACGACGGGTTCGCACCTCACGTCGATGCATTCGATGGACAACTACTACGTCAGCAAGCTGATCCCGTTGATCGCCGAAGCACAAGTGAATGCCATTGCGAACCCGCTGATCAACATCACGCTGCAAGGCCGCCACGACACCTACCCCAAGCGGCGCGGCATGACGCGCGTGCCCGAGCTGATGGCGGCCGGCGTGACGGTGGGGTTCGGACACGACTGCGTGATGGACCCGTGGTATTCCATGGGTTCGGGCGACATGCTCGAGGTGGCCCACATGGGCTTGCACGTGGCGCAGATGACTTCGCAGAAGCAGATGCGCGCGTGCTTCGATGCCGTCACCGCCAACAGCGCGAAGATTCTCGGGCTCGAGGGATATGGGCTGGAGGTCGGCTGCAACGCCGACTTCGTGCTGCTGCAGGCGCATTCGCCCGCCGAGGCGATCCGCCTGCGCGCCACGCGGCTGGCGGTGGTGCGGCGAGGCGCGGTGGTGTCGCGTACCCCGGCGGCCACGGCCACGCTCAGCCTGCCGGGGCGGCCTGCGCAGATCGACTGGACGCTTGACCGCGCTACGTCGCCCGACACGGCAACGTAGCGCGGTCAAGCGATGGCGTGGTGTCGAGCCGACGCCTGAAATGTTGCGTCGCCGTGATGAGGCCCTTGGCTAGAATGATTTGAAACAGGGAATTTCTCACACATGAAACTCATCGGCGCGCTCACGAGCCCCTATGTCCGCAAGGTGCGCATCGTCATGGCGGAGAAGCGCCTCGACTTCCAGATGGAGCTGGAAGACGTCTGGAACAACGACACCATCATGAAGTCCAACCCGCTCGGCAAGGTGCCGACGCTGGTGATGGAAGGTGGCGAAGCGGTCTTCGATTCGCGCGTGATCGTCGAGTACATCGACACCTTGTCGCCCGTCGGCAAGCTGATCCCTGACCGCGGCCGCGAGCGTACCGAAGTGCGCACCTGGGAAGCCCTGGCCGATGGCGTGATGGATGCAGCCATCCTCGCGCGCCTGGAGCAGAAATGGGCCGGCCGCACAGAAGCCCAGCGCAGCCCCGCCTGGATCGACCGGCAGATGGACAAGGTACATGCCTCGCTCTCGGCCATGAGCAAGGGCCTGGGCGACAAACCCTTCTGCTCCGGCATCCACTTCTCGCTCGCCGACATCGCAACCGGCTGCGCACTGGGTTACCTCGACTTCCGCTTCAGCCACATCGACTGGCGCTCGCAGTACCCGAACCTCGCGAAGCTTGAAGCAAAGCTGGCCCAGCGTCAGAGCTTCATCGACACGCTGCCCCCAGCAGCCTGACGAAAGAGCACCGAAGACGGCCAACGAGTCGCGCAGCAGACTCTGATCAAGCAACGCCCTAAGGACGGGTTCCCCGGCCCGATGGGTGGCGCCCCTTGGGGGCAGGAGCGAAAGCGACTGGGGGGCCGTGTCAAGCCGCGCGGAGTGAAAGCCGGCTGGCCTGGCGATCGAACTGCAGCTTGTGATACACGCGGCGGATGCCGCAGGCCACGCTGTGCACGCTGGCCTGCCACTGCTGGGCGATCTCGTCGATCAGGTAACCCTGAGCGGCCCATTGCAGGATCTCTTGCTCGGTGCCGGTGAGCACGAGCGGGTTCAGTGATTCGGTCATGGTGTCGAACTCCGGCCGCTCGGGCGAGCGGAAGTGCGACAGCACCTGGCGTGCAATGGTTGGTGAGATGGGTGATTCGCCGCGAGCAACCTGCTCGAGCGCGCTGACCAATGCATCGGGCTCGCTGGTGTGGACCCAATAGCCATCGGCACCAGAGCACAGGGCTTCGAGCAACAGCGTGTCGTCGTGCGCGACCATGGTCACGAGCACATGCGGGCCGGGTACGCCCTTGCGCTGGCGCAGCTCGACCAACAACGGCTGCACATCGCCGTCTTGCACACGCATGTCGGTCACGACGACGTCGGGCGTCCTGTTGCGCAGCAACTTGGTCGCTTGCTCGACGGTGTGGACGGTGCCGCAGACCCAGAAGTTTTCAGAGGCCTCAATGAGCGCGCGCAGCCGGGGGCTGGCTTCGTGGTCTCTCTGCAGCAGGAGGACGGACGGCATGAAGGCAATGGTGTGCTGGGCTGGACTGCACGCATTGTTGTGTGAAGGGGTGCATGGTGCATCCCCTGAATCTCGGGCTCATCCCCGCGTTTCAGGGGGTCGCGGCAAAGCTGTGCGCGCTGGCCATGGGCCAGTACAGCTTGAAGACGTTCTGCGTCACCTCGCCGCGCAGCAACTCGCCGGGCTTCACGAAGGGCAACAAGGAGGCCATCAACTTGACCTGGTGGTCGCTGCAGCGACGCACGATGTGCGACGCCGTGATGGCGCCGGGGTGCGTCAACCCGGCGGCCTGCACCAGTTCCTTCAAGGCCTTGAGCGTGTTCTCGTGGAAGAGTTCGACGCGCTCGGCCTTGCTGGAAACGACCAGCGCGCGCTCGCGCTGCGGGTCTTGCGTGCTGACGCCTGTCGGGCACATGCCGGTGTGGCAGTTCTGTGCCTGGATGCAGCCGAGCGCGAACATGAAGCCGCGTGCCGAATTGCACCAGTCAGCCCCCAGCGCCATCATGCGGGCGATGTCGAAAGCGCTGATGACCTTGCCAGCGCAACCGAGCTTGATCTTGTCGCGCAGGTTCAGGCCGACCAGTGTGTTGTGTACCAGCAGAAGGCCTTCCTGCAAGGGCGCGCCGACATGGTCGGTGAATTCGAGTGGCGCTGCACCGGTGCCTCCTTCGGCGCCATCGACCACGATGAAGTCGGGCGTGATGCCGGTCTCGAGCATGGCCTTGGCAATGGCAAACCACTCCCACGGGTGACCGATGCACAGCTTGAAGCCGGTGGGCTTGCCGCCCGACAGCGTGCGCAGCCGCTCGATGAAATGCATCATGCCCACCGGCGTGTCGAAGGCGCTGTGACTCGCCGGCGAAACGCAGTCGACCCAGGGCGGCACGCCGCGCGCAGCGGCGATCTCGAGGGTGACCTTGGGGCCGGGCAGCACGCCGCCGTGGCCAGGCTTCGCGCCCTGGCTCAGCTTCAGCTCGATCATCTTCACCTGCGGATCGCGTGCATTCGCAGAGAAGCGCTCGGCGTTGAAGCTGCCATCGTCATTGCGGCAACCGAAGTAACCCGAGCCGATCTCCCAGATCAGGTCGCCGCCGTTCACGCGGTGGTGCGCGCTGATCGAGCCTTCGCCGGTGTCGTGCGCAAAGCCGCCCGCCTTGGCGCCTGCGTTGAGCGCCAGGATCGCGTTGGCCGACAGTGCGCCGAAGCTCATCGCCGAGATGTTGAACACGCTGGCCAGATAGGGCTGCTCGCGCTCCGCGCCGATGGTGATGCGGAAGTCGTGCGTCGGCAGCACGGTCGGCACCAGCGAATGGTTGATCCACTCGTAGCCGGTGGCGCCCACATCCATCTGCGTGCCGAAGGGGCGCTTGTCGGGCTCGCCCTTCGAGCGCTGGTAGACCAGCGAGCGTTGCTGGCGCGAGAACGGTGCGGCTTCGTTGTCGCTCTCGATGAAGTACTGCCGCATCTCGGGCCGGATGAATTCCAGCAAGAAGCGCAGGTGACCGATCACCGGATAGTTACGCAGCACCGAATGCCGCGACTGAAGGATGTCGTGCAGCCCCACACCGAGCAACAACGCGAACAGAAGTGCGAGCCAGCCGCCGGTGTGAAAGGCGATGGCGGTGAACGCGCACAGCAGCAGCCCCACGGAGCACAGCAGCCAGGCGGTGTAGCGAATCGGGAAGTACTGGTTGAGCTTCAGCAGCCAGACATTCATGGAAACCTCTCGTCGACGGATACCGCTGCGGGGCGGCGCGCCATGGTAGTCGTTCGTCGCTCCACGCAGGTGCAAATGGTCTGCAGTGCAGCACACAGACAGCGAGTGCCGCGGCGGCTGCCACGGTGCGTGGCGAGACCGCTGCGTATGCATCGTGAAAGGTGTCGCGATAACGCATTGAATGAGCACCTCTCAGGGTGTGCGATATCGACAAGGACAAATCGAGACACTAGCCTCGCAGTCATGATTTGGTAATGAACGTTACCGGGTCGATCGAAGCTCCCCCTCCACCCACAGGCCTCGGCAGCGCACTCCCGCGCAGCGCCGCGCGCGCCAGAAAAAGTACAAACCCATGATGAATCGCAGACTCTTTCTCCATCGCGCAGGCCGCGGTGCCGCCGTCATCGGCGCCACCAGCTGGGTCGGTCCGTCGTGGGCGGCCGAAGAAGGCATCACCGCCAAGGCCATCACCATCGGCAGTTCGCTGGCGCTCACCGGCCCGCTGGGCGCCGCCGGACAGGAGCACACGTCGGCCATCCAGGCCGCGTTTGCGCAGATCAACAAGGCTGGCGGCGTGAATGGGCGAGAGCTGCGCCTCGTCTCAAAAGACGATGGCTACACCGCCGCGCGCACCGCCGAAAACGTGAAGCAGATGATCGACGACAACAGCGTCGCCGCGTTCATGTCGATCATCGGCACGCCCAACAACGCAGCCGCGTTGCCGATGACCGAGAAGGCCGGCATCCCCGTGCTGGGCCCGATCACCGGCGCGGCTTCTCTGCGCAAGGCCGAGTACAAGTCTGTCTTCCACATTCGCCCCAGCTACACGGACGAGGTGTCGCGCATGGTGCAGCAGCTGGCTCAGATGGGCCTGCACGACATTGCCATCGTCTACCTCGACAACCCCTTCGGCAAGGAAGTGCTGGCCAACATGCAGCGCGTGCTCGAAGAGCACAAGCTGAAGGCCGTGGGCGTGATTCCGCTTGCCGTCGATGGCAAGAACGCCGCTGAAGCCGTTCAGCAGACGCTCGACTGCAAGGCCGGCGCGGTGTTCCTCGGCACCGCCGGAACCGGCACCACCGACTACGTGCTGGCGTTGCGCCAGAAGGCAGCGGGCCTTCCGATGATCGGTCTGTCGGTCTCGTTCACGGAGACCAAGCGCTTGGGCTCCGCACTCACCGGTTTGGCGGTGGCCTCAGTGTTCCCGAGCGGCAACGCAACGAAGTTCGCAGTCGTGCGCAATTACAAGGCTTCGCTCGAGGCAGCGAATCTCAAGAACCCGAATTCTCTCGGCCTCGAGAGCTGGGTCAACTCTCAGGTGATGGCCGAAGGCATCCGCCGCGCGGGGCGCGACATCACGCGCGACAAGTTGCGCGTGGCCCTGGCCAGCATCCACGGCCTGGAGCTGGGCGAGGTGGTGATCAACTTCACCAACGCCAGCCCGTACGTCGGCATGACCGCCGTCAAGATGGGCGTGTTCGCCGCGGACGGGGTCCTGCGCACCTGACCGTCTGCGTCAGCCGAACGCGGCGCGCACGGCAGCCGCAACCTCGGCGTGGGCCTCTTCCGGAATGAAATGCCCGCTCTCCAGTGCCTGGCCGCTCACACGGCCGGCGCACTGTGCCTGCCACAGCTCGAGCGGCTTGAACATGCGTCCCACCACACCGCGTGAGCCCCACAGCACGAGCGTGTCGCAGGCGATGCGCTCGCCGGCCGTACGCGATGCGCGGTCGTGCTGCAGGTCTATGCCGGCCGACGCGCGGTAGTCCTCGCACATGGCGTGAATGGTCGCCGGCGTGAAGCAGCGCTCGTAGTCGGCCAGCGCCTCGGGTTCGATGTAGGCCATGCCCTTGCTGCCCAGACCGCCGAGCTTCGCGTGCAGGTAGAACACCGCGTCGCCACCGATCATGCGTTCGGGCAGGGGCGCGGGCTGGATCAGGTGGAACCAGTGGTAGTAGGCCGATGCGAAACGCGTGTCGGCCGCGTCGTACATGTCGAGCGTGGGCGCGATGTCGATCAGGCACAGCCTGCTCACTGCCTGTGGGTGATCGAGCGCCAGCCGGTGCGCCACGCGCCCACCGCGGTCGTGGCCGACCAGGCCGAAGCGCGCATGCCCGAGCGACGCCATCAGCGCCACCATGTCAGCGGCCATCACGCGCTTGCTGTAGCTCGCGTGCTCGGCATCGTCGGCGGGCTTGGCCGAGTCGCCATAGCCGCGCAGGTCGGGCATCACCAGGAAGAAGTGGTCCTTCAGTGCCAGTGCCACGCGGTGCCAGATGGCATGCGTCTGCGGGAAGCCGTGCAACAGCAAGAGGGGCGGCCCGCCGATGCGGCCACCGGTGCGCGCAAAGATGCGTGTGTTGTTGACCGCGTGCTGTTTTGCCTCGAACCCGTCGAACCAAGCCATGGATCACCTCCAGAAGGGCGATCTTGGCACTTTCAGCGGGTGTCGGCTCGCAGATGCCGCAGCCCGGCGCCGAACACGCTGCGCAATGCGCGCAGGGCTTGCACGTCTACGCACAGGCACTCGATCCGCACGTGGCGGCGTGCGGCCTCGCGCACGGCCTGCTTCGCGTCGGCGAGCAGGTAGTGCGGGTCGAACACGTCGACGTCGTGCGGCTTTCCATCGGTGAGCAGCAGCACGCGGCGGAGCGTGCCGCGCCGCGCAGTGATCAGGTGGGTGGCGTGGCGCAGCGCGGCGCCTAGGCGTGTCGACAGGCGGCTGCGCAAACCCATCAGGCGCGCGATGCACCCTGCGTCCAGGGGCTCGTCGAAGTCCTTCACGCGCTCGTAGTGCACCGCGTGGCGGCCGTCGGAGCAGAAGCTGTGGATCGCGAACGGGCCGGTCTTCTCGATTGCCAGCGCCGCGCTTTGCAGGGCCGGCATCACGCCGGCCGTGGAGGCCGAGGTGTCGATCAGCAGCAAGGTGGTGTCGGTCGCGCGCCGTGGCTCGATCCGGCGGTACACGCGCAGCTCGGCGGCATGGCCGCTGCGCAGTGCGATGCGTGCATCGATGGCGGCATCGAGATCGAACTCATCGCCATCGGGTTGCGCCATCAGCCGCATGCGCTGTCGATGTCGTTGCGGCAGCGAACGCGGCATCCGGAGAGACGACGCATCAGCAGCACGCGCCGGAGCGTCGTGCACCGCACACCAGTCGCGCCGGTACATCGGCACGAGGCGGTCCCATTCGGGATAGCTGTGCCGCTGCACTGCCGGCGCCGTCCGTTGCATGGCCCCGGCTGCAGCGCCACCTTGTGCGGTCGATGCAATCTCGTGCTCGGCGTTCACGCGGCGCTCATCGTTCGGCCACAGGCAGCTGTTGTCGTCGCGGTAGCTCGGCATCACTTCGTAAAGCCGCGCGTTGAACTGCATGCGCATCTGCCCGATGTCGTTGCCCAGCAGCGAGGCGGCATGCCGCAGCACCTCGGGCTGGCGCAGCGCCAGCATGTGGCCCGCCTCGTCGACGAAGAAGAGCTGCCGACCTTTCAGTACCCAGGGGTGCGGGTCGTGGTGCGACGGGTCGAGCAGGCAGCGCGCCAACCGGCGAAGCAGGTCTTCGAAGCTCGGCGTGTCGGTGAGCCTCACCGCATGGAACGGCAACCACAGCCGCCGCAAACCCGGCAGCTCGCGGCAGGCCAGCCATTCGACGCGCGCATCTTCGAGCGCGCCGACCAGTGCCTGCGTCACGGGCCGCAGGCCCGCCGGGTCGAAGCGGTGCTGCGAGAACACCAGGTGCGCTGCCGCATGTGCCGCGGCCGCCTGGAACCAGTGGTCCTGTGGCACGTCGGCCGGCGCATGCAGCGGCAGGTGCATGCCCAGTGGCGAGAGGAACGGGCGTGTTGACTGCGGCTCTGTGATGTCGAGCAGCGTCGGCGTGATATTCCACAGGCTGCGCAGGTAGGGCGAGAGCGCAGGGTTCATGGCGTGTGTGTTTTCAGAACGATGCGTCGACGGTGGCGAGCAGCGCGGCGGACACCTCGGGGTCGTCCGAAAGAGGTGCTGCCACAGCGACGCGGCAGGCGGCGATCGGCGGTACGCCTTTGCGGATCAGCCGGCCCGCATGCACCAGCATGCGCGTCGATGCACCTTCGTCCAACCCGTGGCCCTGCAACCGTCGTGTGCGCACGCCGAGCGCCACCAGCCGTGCGGCCGTCTCCATGTCGAGGCCGGCTTCATGCGACACGATGGCGACCTCGATCTCGGTGGCGGGATAGCCGAAGGCCAGCGCGCAGAAGCGCTGCCGTGTCGACGGCTTCAGCTCCTTGTGGCCGCCCGGGTTGTACGAAGCCACGAGGAGGAAGTCGGGATGGGCCTGAACGATCTCGTTGCGCTTGTCCAGCGGCAGCATGCGCCGCGTGTCGGTCAGCGGGTGCATCACGACCGTGGTGTCGGCGCGCGCCTCGACCAGTTCGTCGAGATAGCAGATGGCACCGCTGCGTGCCGCCAGGGTCAGCGGCCCGTCTTGCCAGCGCGTGCCGTTGGCATCGAGCAGCCAGCGGCCAGTGAGGTCGGCGGCGCTGGTGTCGTCGTTGCACGCCACCGTGATCAGCGGGCGCTTCAGGCGCCACGCCATGTGCTCGATGAAACGCGTCTTGCCGCAGCCGGTCGGGCCTTTCAGCAGCACGGGCAGGCGCTGCGCATAGGCAGCCTCGAACAGCGTGCATTCGTCGGCGGCCGGGTGGTAGTAGGGTTCGGACGCCAGCGCGTGAGCGTCCGCGTGGGCGTCCATAAGCAAGCCCATCACCGAGCCCATCAGCCGTGCTGCGGTGTGGCGGCGTTCGGGATGCCCTCGATCGGCGCCTCGTCGGTGCCCACGGTGCTGCGGGTGAATGACTCGACGCGTTTGCGCGTGCCCTCGGGGTCGTTGATCCACTGCGAATAGAACTCGTAGGGGCAGGCGGCCACGCCCTTGTCGCCCTCGCGGGAGTTGATGAGCCCTGTGTAGCCGCGGTGCACCAGCTTGAAGAGGTGGTTCTCCGATTGCCCGTTTTTGCGGAAGTCGCGGATCAGGCTCTTGCTCAGCGCGGCGTACTGGATGCCCATCTCCTCTTCGCCGCACTCGCCCAGCGTGCGGCCGTCAAAGCCGATCAGGGCCGAGTGGCCGAAGTACGAGTACACGCCATCGAACCCAGCCGCATTGGCCACCGCCACGTACACGTTGTTGGCGAAGGCCATGGCCTTGCTGATGAGGATCTGCTGCTCTTTCGCCGGGTACATGTAGCCCTGGCAGCGCACGATGAGTTCGGCGCCCTTCATCGCGCAGTCGCGCCAGATCTCGGGGTAGTTGCCGTCGTCGCAGATGATGAGGCTGATCTTCAGGCCCTTGGGGCCGTCGCTCACGTAGGTGCAGTTCCCGGGGTACCAGCCTTCGATGGGCACCCACGGCATGATCTTGCGGTACTTCTGAACGATCTCTCCCTCGTCGTTCATCAAGATGAGCGTGTTGTACGGCGCCTTGTTCGGGTGCTCTTCATGCCGCTCGCCGGTGAGCGAGAAAACCCCCCAGACCTTGGCCTTGCGGCAGGCGGCGGCAAAGACCTCGGTCTCGGCACCAGGCACGCTGGCGGCGTTCTCGTACATCTCGGTGCTGTCGTACATGATCCCGTGGGTGCTGTACTCAGGGAAGATCACGAGGTCGAGCCCCGGCAGCCCCTGCTTCATGCCGACCACCATGTCGGCGATCTTCTTCGCGTTGGCCAGCACCTCGGCGCGTGTGTGCAGGCGCGGCATCTTGTAGTTGACGACGGCCACGCCGACGGTGTCTTTGCTGCTCGAGATGTCGCCGTGAATCATGTATGCCTCGCCCTCTGCAATGAATTCAATGAACCGAATCCATTGTGAAAACGGCGTCGATGCGAGCGAATACGTTGATTGACGTACGAGGCTATCCTCGCGGCTTTCACGTCACCCTCTGTTCACCTCTTTGCGATGGACGCACCACCGATCACCGACCTCGCGTCTGCGCTGACGGTCTTTCGCCACCTGCAGCAACGCGCGACGGCGCAGGGCGTGGCGCTGCGCGCACCGCCACCCGAGCCCACCACCTGCTGCGGTCGAGGCTGCAGCGGCTGCGTGTGGGAAGGCTATTTTTCAGCCGCGCACGCGTGGCGCGAAGACGCGCTGCAAGAGTTAACTTGAGCGGCAGCCGACTCCTCAGGGAGCCTTGCCTGCAGCGCGCATCTCTTCAGCGGCGCGTTGCAGGATGGCCGCGATGCGCTTTTGCTCATCGGCCGATGCGCCGTGCAGGCTGTGCAGCATGCCGCGTAACGCGTGAACCGCGTCGTGCAACTCCGGCCCGAAGCTGTGGCGCTCGCCGCGACCCCCGCGGCCACCCCGGGCACCGCGTTCCATCGCGAAGGGGTCGCCTTCGTCGGACGGTGCAGCGCCTTCGCTGAAGGCGGCGCGCATCTTGGCCATCTTCTGGCCGATCCACACGAGCTGCTTCAGCAGCGTGTCGGCGGCCTCCCGGTTTTCGTCGAGGTGGGCCAACCCGGCGACGGTGATGCTGTAGAGCTTCTTGGTGCCCTCGGCCTCGACGGTGGCGTGGCCGATTTCTTCCAGGTAGGTGAGCGCCGGGTAGACCATGCCGGGGCTCGGGCTGTAGTAGCTGTTCGAGCGCTCGTCCAGCGCCTTGATGATCTCGTAGCCGTGGTGCGGCTTCTCGGCCAGCAGCGCCAGGATCAGCAGCTGCAGGTCGGCCGAACCGAGCTTGCGCCCCGGCCCCAGCCCGCCGCCGCTGCGGCCCGGCTCGCCGGGAAAGCCGGAGCCGCGGTCGAACCCGAAGCCGTGAAAGCCGCGGTGGCCGTGGCGCCCCGCGTGATGATGGTGGTGGTGAAGGTGATGACTGAGCATGTGGAATCGTTCAAAGAAGCGCATGGCGGCTCCAGGAGTTGCGTGGTATGTCGTTGAATATATCTTACGATACATCGTACGTGCAATTACCACGCGTTGAACGTTGGCATCCGAACTCGCGAGAACGCTCAGTCTTCGTCGGCGGTGATCCGCAGCGCAACGCGCCGGGCGCCATGCACGTCGGTGCTGGCCACCACGCGCAGCGGCTGGCCGGCGGGTACCGTGCGACGGAAGCGGTAGTCGAGCGAATCGCGCCCGCTGGGCTGCGTGTCTTCGCGGCGCTGCCACTCCTGCGAGCCATCGACCAGCACGCGCATCGCGTGCCAGGCGTCATCCCGCCCGCGGGCGTCGACGGTCAGGCTGCAGAAGAGTTCGAAGTCGCGGTCGCGCAGCGCGTCGGGCGGGATGGTGAGCTGCGCCACATCGCCGTCTTCGGCGTCGGCTTCCCAATGTTCTGGCGCGGGGCGAGCTGGGGCAGGCGAGGTGGAGGTCTTGCGCATCGCAACAAGTCTAGCGAGGGCTTGATTGCAGGGACAATCGGCGGGTCATGCAGCTTCGCACCGTCACCGCCACCCGCTACATCACGCCGTTGCGCGAGGGCGGGTCGTTGCCGGCGATCGTCGAAGCCGACGACGACGGTTTGTACGTGCTCAAGTTCCGGGGAGCCGGGCAGGGCCCGAAGGCCTTGATCGCCGAGCTGGTGGCCGGCGAGATCGGCCGCCTGCTGGGCCTGCCGGTGCCGGAGATCGTGTTCGCCCGGCTCGACGCCGAACTCGCCCGCACCGAGCCCGACCCAGAGATCCAGGACCTCATCCGCGCGAGCGCCGACCTGCCGGGCACGAGCGATGGCCTGAACCTCGCGCTCGACTACCTGCCGGGCTCGGTCACCTACGACCCGCTGGCCGAGCCGGTCGATGCCACGCTCGCCTCGAGCATCGTCTGGTTCGATGCCTTCGTCACCAACCTCGACCGCACGCCGCGCAATGCCAACATGCTGATGTGGCACCGCAAGCTCTGGCTGATCGACCACGGTGCCGCCCTCTACTTTCATCACCAGTGGGACGGTTTCATGGAGCGCGCGCAAAGCCCGTTCGCGCTCGTGAAGGACCACGTGCTGCTGCCTTTCGCCAGCCGGCTCGACGAAGTCGATGCCGCGCTTGCGGCGCTCGTCACCCCCGAGCGCCTGCAAGCCGTGGTGGCGCTGATCCCCGACAGCTGGCTCGCCGACGACCCGATGTTCTCGGGCCCGGCCGCGCAACGCCGTGCCTACGTCGACTACTTCGTCCGTCGCCTGCTGGCGCCGCGTGCGTTCGTGGAGGAGGCCACCCGTGCCCACCTTGCACACGTATGACTACGCCATCGTGCGGGTCGTACCGCGCGTGGAACGGGGCGAGTTCATCAACGCCGGTGTGGTGCTGTCATGCAAGAGCGCGGGCTACCTGAAGGCCGGCATTGAGCTCGATGAAGCGCGTTTGCTGGCGCTCGATCCCGCTGCTGACATCGACGCCATCCGTGCGACGCTGGCCACTTTGCCCGCCATCTGCGAAGGGGGTGCGGCCGCGGGCGCGCTCGGGCGGCTGTCGTCGCGCGAGCGCTTCGACTGGCTGGTCGCCCCGCGCAGCACCAGCATCCAGACCTCGGCTGTGCACAGCGGGCTCTGCGACGACCTGGGTGCCGCGCTTGAGCGGCTGATGCAGCGCATGGTGCGGGCGAACACGAAAAGTTCGTAGTTCCCTCCGCGGCAGATTCAAACCTGCCAGACGTTGTCATGTTATGGGCGAGATGATGCCTTCATCGCCTGCAACAACGTCTGCCGCCCATGTTCGACCTCTCTCACACCAGCCACTTCTGGCTCTACTTCGTGCTCGTGGCCGGCATCATCGCCCTGCCCGGCATGGACATGGCGTTCGTGATGGCCAGCTCGCTGGTCGGCGGGCGACGAGCCGGCGCGGCCGCGGTCGCCGGCATCGTTGCGGGCGGCGTGATCCACGTCGCCATGGCGTCGCTCGGGGTCGGCCTGCTGCTCATGTCGGCACCGCGGCTCTTCAACATCTTGCTGTTGGCAGGCTCGCTGTACGTGGCTTGGATGGGCTGGTCGCTGGTGCGTGGCGCGAGCGCATTCGGCGAGGTACACGAACGGGCTTCACGCCCGCTGGGCTCGATCTTCACCCGTGCGGTGCTCACCTGCTTGCTCAACCCCAAGGCCTACATCTTCACCATCGCGGTGTTCCCGCAATTCCTGCGCCCTGACTACGGCTCGATCGTGGGCCAGTCGGTGGTGCTGTCGACGATCACCGCGTTGACGCAGGCTGGTGTCTACGGGGGCGTGGCGGTCGGAGCCGCCGGCTTGCGGGGCTGGCTGCGCAGCAACGCCACGGCGCAGGTCTTGATGGGCCGAAGCGTCGGTGCGCTGCTGTTGCTGGTGGCAATGTGGACGGCATGGAAGGGTTGGCAGCATGGCCAATGAAACGCCGCGCGCTCCGTTCGACGACACCGCGAGCACCCACGTGCCGTCACGCCGCGACCTCTTCATTCTTGCGGGCCAGCTTGCGTTCCTGGCCGCATGCACCCCTCTACCCACCCTGAAGGAGAAACCGATGACCCCATCGAGCGAGCACGACTTCGACTTTCTGATCGGCAGCTGGCGCGTCTTCCACCAACGCCTGCGCAAGCGCCTGGCGGGCAACGACGAATGGCAGGAGTTCGACGGCACCTGCACCATGCACACGCTGCTCGGTGGACAGGGCAATGTCGACGACAACGTGATGAACCTGCCGGGCGGCACCTACCGCGGCGTGGGCCTGCGCTCCTTCGACCCGGCCACCCGGCGCTGGGCGATCTGGTGGCTGGACTCGCGCACCGCGCACACCATTGACACGCCGGTGATCGGCAGTTTCGACAACGGCGTCGGCAGCTTCTATGCCGACGAAAGCTTCAACGGCAAGCCGATCCGGGTGCGCTTTCGGTGGACGCACACGCACACCGCATCACCGCATTGGGAGCAGGCCTTCTCACCCGACGGCGGCGCCACCTGGGAGGTCAACTGGAAGATGCGCTTCGTTCGCGTGACCGCCAGCGTCTCTGGTACCGCCTCCGGTACAGCTTCTGGTACAAACAGCGAGGCATCTGCCTAACTGACCGGAGATTGAAATGAGTGCTGACAGAGATCGCGGGACCCGCCGAGAGAAACAGAAGCGGGCCAAGGACAAGAAGAAAGAGGCGAAGCGCGCCCGCACGCCAGCAAAGGCGGCCGCGTAACGCGGTGGGTCGAAGCCTGCTTCGTCAGGCTTCTCCTTCCAATGGGTCGTCGACACGAATGCGGCGATCAGACATGAAGTTCCAGCTGTGTGGACGGCGGTTCTGCCTCCACATCGAGCGGAAAAGTTTCCAGGATGGCCGCACCGATACCGGCACCGACCGCCTCCACGGCAGTGCGTTGATCGACGGTGAATGAGCCTTCGGGCTCATAACGATTGGCCACCAGCGCACAGCGCTGGGCGATGACGCCGGCCAGCTGCCGAGCGACCGGAAGAGGAATCTGAAACTGACTCGCGAACGACTCGAGAACGGCGTGTTGCATGGGGCACCTCGCTGATACTGTATGGATGAACAGTATAAAAAACGAGGCGGCTGCGTCAAGGCAAACTCCCTTAACTTTTTTCCGTCGAACCACCCTTCGGCGGGCGCACCGAATCGGCCAGCTTCTTCGGTGCGAGCCGGCAATAGCTGGCGGTAACCAGCCCGGCGACTTCATCCCAATCGGTGTGGGCATCGAGCGCCATGCCGACGATGTCGGGCCACCAGCCGGGCTTGAAGAACGGCGCCCAGCTGTAGGCGTAGACGTCGAGCTCAGGCAGTGCCGAGCGGAAGGTCATCACGCAAAGCGGCCCTTCGGATTTCGCGGCTTTTGCATACGCCGGCGGCCAGCCGGCGTCGATCATCAGTACATGGGCGAATGTGTGCTTGCGGATGCGCCACCGCGTGCCGACCCAGGCCGGCTCTTCGATGGTCTCGGGCAGCTCGCTGCAGATAGCCCGCAGCTTCGCGACGATCTCGGGCGGGACAACATTCGCACGACTCACACGACTCGCACGCTCGGGCATTCGTCTCGTGCCTCAGGTGCTCGTCACACCCGCAGCCTCAGCGGTAGAACGCCTCGACCCGGCCCTTCAGTTTGATCATCAGGGGTTGGCCCTTGCGGTCCAGCGTCTTGCCGGCAGGTACCCGGACCCAGCCTTCGCTGATGCAGTACTCCTCGACGTCGAAGCGCTCCTTGTCGTTGAGGCGAATGCCGATCTCATGCGCGAACACCGCGGCAATGTGAAACGGGCTGCGCGGGTCGATCGACAGGCGGTCGGGCAGAGCGGGCTTGTCGCTAGCGTCTTGAGGGATGTCTTCGGTCTTGTCGTTCATGAGAGAGATTCCAGGTTCACGATTGCCGCTCACACCCTCTAGCCTTGCAGGCCGGCGAACACGTTCTGCACGTCTTCGTTCGCATCCAGCGCCGCGAGAAAGGATTCCACCTCTTCCAGCTGCTCGGCACTCAGGCTCGCGGGGTTGACGGGGTTCTTGGGTTTGTAGCCCAGCTTGGCAGACAGCACGTTGAAGCCCTGCGCCTGCAGCGCGCGGCTCACCAGGTCGAGGTCGGTGGCATCGGTGATGAACATCGTGGCGCCGTCCTCCGCGGGCTCGAAGTCTTGCGCACCCGCTTCGATGGCGGCCACTTCGGGGTCGGCACCTGCCGGGGCGGGCTCGGCCTCGATCATGCCGACGTGGTCGAAGTCCCAGGCCACCGAGCCCGAGGTGCCGAGCTGGCCCTTGCGGAACAGCACCCGCATTTCAGAGGCCGCCCGGTTCACGTTGTCGGTCAGGCACTCGACCATCACCGGCACGCGGTGCGGTGCGAAGCCTTCGTACAGCGCGTGCTCGAAATGGACCGCCTCACCGGTGAGGCCAGCGCCTTTCTTGATCGCGCGCTCAAGCGTGTCTTTCGGCATCGACACCTTGCGCGCCTGCTCGACGACCAGGCGCAGCCGCGAGTTGGCTGCCGGGTCAGCGCCATGGCGTGCGGCGATCATGATGTCCTTCGACAGCTTGCCGAACAGCCTGCCTTTGGCATTGGCCGCCACGTCCTTGTGCTTTGCTTTCCACTGCGCGCCCATCGCGATGTCCCCTTCGGTTTTCGTCTATTTCGGTGTCCCCCACCGCCTTGGCGTGATGCCGGCGATTGGGCCTGCCCGTGCTTGGGCACCTGCAGAGGGGGCGGATTTTAGGCGCGCGAGGGTGGCTTGCTGGCAGGCTCGTCAGTAGGTCGCGCGCCCGCCCGAGAGGTCGAACACCGCGCCGGTCGTGAACGAGTTTTCTGCCGACACCAACCACGCGACCATCGACGCGATTTCTTCAACAGTGACGAAGCGGCCGCGCGGGATCTTCGCGAGCATGTAGTCGATGTGCTGCTGGGACATCTGGTCGAAGATCTTCGTCTTCGCGGCGGCGGGCGTGATGGCGTTGACGGCCACATCGTGCCCTGCGACTTCCTTGCCCAGGCTCTTGGTCAGTGCGATCACGCCGGCCTTCGAGGCGCTGTAGGCGGCGGCATTCGGATTGCCTTCCTTTCCGGCGATCGACGCGACGTTCACGATGCGCCCGTAGTTACGAGCCACCATGCCGCCGATCACGGCGCGGTTGACGTTGAAGGTGCCGGTGAGGTTCACGCTGATCACCTTGTGCCACTCGTCGGGCGCGTAGCTCGCGACCGGCGCATTCGCCCCGGCGATGCCCGCGCTGTTGACGAGCACGCTGATGGGCCCGAGCGTGCGGCCGGTGGCCTCGGCCACCGCCTCGACCTGGGTCAGATCGGTGATGTCGACCTGGAAGGTCGCAACCTCGGAGCGCCCGCCGAGCGATGCCTTGGCCGACTGCAAGGCGTCGGCGCTCTGGTCCCACAGCGCGACCTTCGCGCCGCCGGCGAGCAGGCGCTGCACCACCGCGAAGCCGATGCCTTGCGCGCCACCCGTCACGACCGCCGTCTGGCCCTTGAAGTCATAGGTGTTCATCTGTCGAATCCCCTTGCGTTGGCCCACGAGAGTTGCCGATCAAGGATGGGCCGCGTCCCCGGATTTACCCTGCGATGTCCGGGTGCATTGCCGCGCGAACCGGCGCGTGGGCTGGCTGAGAATCGAGCCCTGCAGGAACCGTGATGCCGACATCCAAGACCACCCCGTCAGCGCCTTTGCCCGCGAAGGCGGCAGGCAGGAAACCGTCCCCTAAGGCCGCGCCCGCAGGCGGCCTGAGTGCCGACCTGGCAAGCCAGGACCCAGGCCTTTTGCGCCGACTACTGCGCGCCAAGGACCGGATGGATGCTGCCTCGCACGAAGACTGGCCCGTGCCTCGGCTGGCGAGCGTGAGCGACGTCTCCGAGGCCCACTTCGCGCGCTCGTTCAAGGAGGCCTTCGGCGTCCCGCCCCACCGGTACCTGCTCACGCGGCGCATCGAGCGGGCGAAGGCGCTGCTGCGCGACACGGACCTGCCCATCACCGACATCGCCTTCCAGACCGGCTGGGGCAGCCTGGGCACTTTCGGCCGCACCTTTCGCGACATCACCGGCGAGAGCCCGGGCGCCGTCCGCGCACGCGAGAGGGCTGCGGGCCATGAGCCCACCGAGGTGGCCCCTGTGCGAGCCGTGAAGGGCGCCGCTCGAAACCACACCAGCGAGCTGGGCCGCGTGCCGGCCTGCATCCTCAGCGCCGCCCATCGGCCCGACCTCACGACAGCAGTTTCGGAGAAGCGCCGCCAGGAGGCTGGCGATATAAACACGTCCGAACCAAAGGAGGTCCTATGAGTCAAGGTGTTGAAGTGGTGGGTGTGTACGTGCGAGACCAGGATGAAGCGCTCGCGTTCTATGTCGAGAAGCTGGGGTTCCGTGTCCACACGGACGTGGGCAATGGCGACTACCGCTGGCTCACGGTGCAGCACCCGGAGCAGCCCTCGTTCCAGCTCGGTCTGTTCACGCCCGGGCCGCCGGTGCTCGACGCGGCCACCGCGCAGGCGCTGCGCGCCATCGTGGCCAAGGGCGCGATGCCGCCGCTCGTGCTGACCGTGGACGACTGCCGGGCGGCCTACGATCGGCTGCTCACCCGCGGCGTGGAATTCACGCAGGAGCCAATAGACCGCTATGGCACGGTGGACGCGGGCTTTCGCGACCCCTCCGGCAACGGGTGGAAGATGATCCAGGCACGCCGCTCGGCTTGAACCCACTGATTGAAAGGCAGTTCAGATGAAGAACAGCACGATGACAACAGCCGAGTCTGCTTCTGACCTCATCGACAGAAGAATCGAGGAGCTGGGTGACTGGCGCGGCGAGATGCTGGCCCGCCTGCGCGCCATCATCAAGGAGGCCGACCCCGAGGTGGTCGAGGAGTGGAAGTGGAGCAACCCCGTCTGGTCGCACCACGGCTTGATCTGCACCGGCGAGACCTACAAGAAGGCCGTGAAGACGACCTTTGCCAAGGGGGCTGCGCTTGAGGACCCGTCCGGTCTCTTCAACTCCAGCCTCGACGGCAACGTCCGGCGCGCCATCGACTTCCATGAAGGCGACAAGCCGGACGCGAAGGCCCTGAAGGCGCTCATTCGAGCCGCCGTGGCCTTCAACAAATCTACGGCCCGCGGCTAGAGGCTACGGGGGCTGCGACGGTGGCAACTTCCAAAGCCCGCGCCACTCGCGCCGTCGTGCCGAGCACAGCGAAGGCCTCGCGCCCGAAGGCCCGCAAGCCCGCGGTGCTGCCCAAGTCCGATGGAGACGCCGGCGTGCAGGCTTACATCGCGAGCCTGGAGCCCTGGCAGGCGGCAGTCGCCCAGCGGGTCGACGCGCTGGTCGTGAAGCTGGTGCCCGGCGTTCGCAAGGCGGTGCGGTGGCACAGCCCGTTCTACGGCGTCGAGGGGCAAGGCTGGTTCCTCGCCATCGCGGCCTTCCAGCGCCACGTGAAGTTCAGCTTCTTCAAGGGGGCGTCGCTGACACCTGTTCCACCCGTCGGGCAGTTCAAGGATGTGCGCTCGCTGGATGTGCGCGAGTCGGACGAGCTCGACGAGGCGCAGTTCGCCCGCTGGATCGAACAGGCCGCCGCCATCCCCGGTTGGGACGGCGGATCACCCATGAGCTACGGTGGCGCCACGCTCTAAGGCGACGCTGAATAAATCCCTGCGAGGCGGGGCGCCTCGGTTTGGGATGGGCTGCAAGGCGCAAAGCGCAGCGATACCCGCAGGTATAGCGAGCATTTGCAACGCCGCAGACCACCCAAAACGAGGATGCGCCGTCTGCAAGGGACTTGTTCAGCGTTGCCCTAAATAAGACCCTGTGCGCGATGCTTTCGCGTGCGCACAGGGCCAAGGCCCGCTCTGATCAGGCGGGAATCGTTGAGAACGCCTTGCCGAGCCAGCACCGCTCCGCGTGGTGAGACTTGAACGAGGCGACGCAGTTCACGGCCGACGCGCTTCAGTGAGACTCGCGCGGCACCGCGTGCCCGCGGCAGCCGACGAGGAAGTCGAGGTCGGCACCCTTGTCGGCTTGCATCACGCGCTCCACGTACAAACCCTGGTAGCCGGTGCTCATCGCGACGGGCTCGGGCTTCCACTTCGCACGCCGCAGCGCAAGCTCGGCATCGGGCACGTCGAGGTGCAGGCGGCGGCCGGCCACGTCGACCTCGATCCAGTCGCCGTCCTGCACCAACGCCAACGGGCCGCCGGCAGCGGCTTCGGGCGCCACGTGCAGCAGCACGGTGCCGTAGGCGGTGCCGCTCATGCGCGCATCCGAGATGCGGACCATGTCGGTCACACCCTGGCGCAGCACCTTGGGCGGCAGGCCCATGTTGCCCACCTCGGCCATGCCGGGGTAGCCCTTGGGGCCGCAGTTCTTCAGCACCAGCACCGAGTTGGCGTCGACGTCGAGCGCCTCGTCGACGATGCGCTCCTTGTAATGCTCGATGTTCTCGAACACCACCGCGCGGCCGCGGTGCTGCATCAGCGCCGGCGTGGCGGCCGAGGGCTTGAGCACGCAGCCGAGCGGCGCGAGGTTGCCGCGCAGCACGGCAATGCCGCCGCTCTCGACGAGTGGCTTGTCGAGCGGGCGGATCACTTCGGCGTTGTGGTTGGGCGCGTTCTTCACGTTGTTCCACAGCGTGCTGCCGTTGGCGGTGAGAACGTCCTTGTTCAACAGGCCGGCGTCGCCGAGTGCGCGCAGTACGGTGGGGAGCCCACCGGCGTAGAAGAAGTCTTCCATCAGGAAGCGGCCAGAAGGCATCAGGTCGACCAGCGTCGGCACGTCGCGGCCCAGGGCATCCCAGTCGTCGAGGTTCAGGCTGGCGCCGGCATCAGCATGTACGCGGCCGGCAATCGCCATCAGGTGCAGCACGGCGTTGGTCGAGCCACCGATCGCGGCGTTGGTCCGCACGGCATTGACGAAGGCGTCGCGCACCAGCAGCTTGGACAGGCGCAGGTCTTCACGCACCATGTCGACGATGCGCCGGCCCGACATCTGCGCGAACGCATAGCGCCGCGAGTCGACCGCGGGAATGGCCGCATTGCCGGGCAGCGTGACGCCCAGGGCCTCGACCATCGAGGCCATGGTCGAGGCCGTGCCCATGGTCATGCAGTGGCCGGCCGAGCGCGACATGCAGCTCTCGGCCTGCATGAAATCGTCCATGCTCATCTCGCCGGCGTTGACCTTCTCGGAGAAGAGCCACACATGCGTGCCCGAGCCGATGCGCTCGCCCTTGTAGTTGCCGTTGAGCATCGGCCCGCCCGAGACCATGAGCGTCGGCAGGTCGCAGCTGGCCGCGCCCATCAGCAGCGCAGGCGTGGTCTTGTCGCATCCGGCGAGCAGCACCACGCCGTCGATCGGGTTGGCGCGGATGGATTCCTCGACGTCCATGCTCGCGAGGTTGCGGAACAACATGGCGGTAGGCCGCAGGTTGGTCTCGCCCAACGACATCACCGGGAACTCGTAGGCCACACCCCCCGCTTCAAGCACCCCGCGCTTCACGCGCTCGGCGATGTCTCGGAAATGCGCGTTGCAGGG
Source organism: Rhizobacter sp. P2_G4 (assembly GCF_056403575.1). Lineage (NCBI taxonomy): Bacteria > Pseudomonadati > Pseudomonadota > Betaproteobacteria > Burkholderiales > Sphaerotilaceae > Rhizobacter > Rhizobacter sp. P2_G4. The sequence continues at coordinate 276,957 of NZ_JBFUFG010000001.1, forward strand.
CGTGAGTTCGCTCCAGGTGTTGCAGATGCCGATGACAGGGCGGCCGTCGAAGGCGTCGTCGGGCAGGCCCTGGTTCTTCATCCAGCTGCGGTGGATGAAGGCGTCGCGGTCGGTGCCGGCGAACCAGGATTCAGAGCGCAGCCTGCGCCGCCCGGGTTTGGAGGGGGTGTCAGCGGACATGATGAACTCGCTACGGTCAGAGGGCGTTCAGGGTGGTGAGACGGGCTGACCGCCGCAGGCGGCCCAGGTCTCGACGAAGCGTTCTGCGTGCATGCCGACTTGCGCCGGTGAATCCCCGGGGCGGTAGAGCGCCGAGCCGAGGCCGAAGCCAGCCACGCCCGCTTCCAGGTAGGCCCGCATGCTTTGCGGCTGGATACCGCCGACGGGGTACAGGCGCGTCTCGGCAGGCAGCACGGCGCGCCAGGCCTTGAGGATCGGTGGCGCGATGGCTTCGGCAGGGAATATCTTCAGGCCGTCTGCACCCGCCGCGAGCGCGGCAAAGGCTTCGGTGGGCGTGGCCACGCCTGGCAGGCACACGAGGCCGGCCGCCTTGGCCGCGCGGATGACGGCCACGTCGGCATGCGGCATCACTATCAGCTTGCCGCCGGCTTCCCTCACCTGGCGCACCTGTGCTTCGGTCATCACCGTGCCGGCACCGACCAGGGCCCGCGCGCCGACATGGCGCGCCAGGGCCTGGATGCTTTGCAGCGGCGACGGGGAATTCAGCGGTACCTCGATCAGCGTGAAGCCGTGTGCCATCAGCGCGTCGGCCACGCCGATCACCTCGTCGGGCTTCACGCCACGCAGGATGGCAATCAGCGGCAGGTGCTTCGCGAGATCGGTGTTCGTCAGATCCATGTCGGCTCCTTTCAGATGAGCAACTCGGCCTGCAGCGCAATGCGCATCAGGCCGCGTGCAGCAATGCTTCCGTCGGCCACGCGTACCTCGAGGCCGGCGGACTCGAGCAGCGAGCGATACACATTCTTCAGCGCAGGGCTCGCGACGAGGTCAACCCGCCGCGCCGCGCCGGCGTCGGGCCCTGCTTCACGCTTCAACGCCGCGAGCGCATCGCCCAACTCCGTTCCGAGAAGCAGGCCTGACAGATAGCCGCGCTGTTGGTTCGGAGGAAGCTCGCCGCTGAGCCACAGCGCTCGCATGGCGAACATCTTCTCCAGCAGACCCCCGGGCGCGCGTGCCTGTGCGAGACCGCGAGCAAACCCATCCGGGTCAATCTGTTCGCCAGCCATCGACCGTCCGAGCAGACTGTGTTTGCCCAGCAGATCGAACAACTCGCCTGTCATGAACGTGCGAAACCAGGTGATGCGCCCAGCCTTGCGCCAGACCCACTTGCTGTGCGTGCCGGGCAACACGACCAACCTGCCATCGAGCTCACCTTCGAGCCCGACGAGTTGTGTCTCTTCGCCACGCATCACATCGGGCGTTGCACCCGTGCGCCTGACTCCAGGAACGATGAGGCAGCGGCAATCGAAGGGCACTTCGATCAGCCCAGCGGCCAATTCGTCCGCGCCCGATGGCATCGTCGCGTATGGCGCTTCAACCCAGCCTTGCTTGCTGCCGACCATGCCACTCATCAGCACCACGCTGTCGCCGCGCACCCAGGGGCTTACGGCGGCGCGCAGAACGTCGGCAAATCCACCGGGTGCGACCTTCAGCAGACCTTGGTCGCTGCTGTGTTCGCCGATCACCGTTCCGCTCGAATCGAAACACCAGGCACGCAGGCTGCTGGTTCCCCAATCAACAGCGATCAAACGCGAAAGATCGAGCATCTCGGGGCTTGGTGATGGTGAAAGAGGCCGGGCCAAGCGGCCCGGCGTACTTTGCGTCGACAGTCAGGTCAGAACCAGATTTCCGCTTGGGCACCGAAGCTGGTGCCCTTGGTCTTGCCGTTGGCCAGACCGGTCAGGCCGTTCGGGCCGGCGGCGGCATTGGCAGCGTCGTTCCACTTGGCGGTGGTGACGTACAGGCGCAGCTCCGGGCGGTTCCAGAAGCCCGGGCCGGCCGACAGCGTCGGTGCGAAGGTGAACTTGGTCAGCTTCTGCGTGCCCGAACCGTCAGGCTTCTTCTGCATGTAGCCCAGCTCGCTCACCAGCTTGAAGTTGTTCGTCAGCGCGTACGACGCACGGCCACCGATCGAGGCTTCGTTGAACTTCGTCGTGCCGGCCACATCGTCCTTGTCGTGTTGGCCGTACAGCGCCACCGCCTGGCCCCCGAAGGCGCCCAGCTGCCACGTCAGGCTTTCCACCAGGCGCCACTTCTTCACGCTGCTCGGTGCCGTCATGGTGCCGAAGTTGCCGTCCAGACCAGCCGARCCCTGGGCRAACTGCAGCCACAGGGTGTTGCCGCTGCCGGTGCCGAGTGCGGCGATGTCGACCGTGTGCTGCAGGCTCAGACCGAAGCCGCTGGTGCCCTTGCCATCGGTTGCGTTGTCATAGCGGCCCTGGGTGTAGGTGCCGGTCACGCGCAGAGCGCCCATGCCGACCGGGATCTCCTGCACGTCGACGTTCAGGCGYGCGCCGGGGTTGGTCGACTTGCCGTTGCCACCGTCGCCGAAGCCCGAACCGGTGTCGCTGGTGAAGGCGGCCACGCCGAGCTTGGCRCCRCCGCCCAGCTCGATCTGGTCTGCACCRGCGCCCACGCCGTCCATGCGCACGAAGAAGGTGTCGAGGATGTGMACGTCTTTACGACCGTAGAAGCGCTTGCCGATCCAGAAGTTGGTGCCGGGGGCGATGTCGAAGCCCTTGCCTTCGACGTACATCTGCTCGAACGAGGACGCCGAGCCACCGATGTCGGTGCCGTTGTTGTACTCGTTGAACATGACCTTGGCTTTCCAGGACACGCCTTCGGACGTGCCGGTCTGGGCCAGCCCGAACTCACCATAGAGGTCGCACTCGTTGCCCAGGCGGTAGTGACCACCGGAGATCCCGAGGTCGTAGCAGGCACGCGCGGAGTTCTTGGACGTCAGCCCAGGGCCAGTGCGGAAGTAACCGTCGAAGTCGACGGCATAGGCCTGCGACGCGACCATGGAGGCGGCGAGCGCCAGTGCGTGCGGCGCGAGTTGGCGGATGGTTTTCATGGTTCAGTCTCCGGTTTGGTTTCTTGGTTTCAGTTGAGATTGAAAGAGGCCGGGGGCGCCTCTTCCACAGGGGGAACGCTTATCGGATCTGGGGACTCCAGCGCAGCACCAGCGGGTCGAGCCTTCTTGCGGTCTCGATCAGGCCGGCACGCGTATCGGGGTGCATGGCAGGCAGCGGGTGGCGCGGCGCTTCGCACGCGATCACACCGCCTTCTTTCATCAGCGACTTGGCAGCCAGCAGGCCGGCCTGGCGGTTTTCGTAGTTGATGAGCGGCAGCCACTTCTGGTAGAGCGAGTACGCGGTCTCGCGGTCGCCGTTGCGGTGCGCTTCGATGATGGGGCGGATGCCATCCATGTAGGCGCCGCCGGTCATCGAGCCGGTGGCACCGGCGTCGAGGTCGGGCAGCAGCGTGATGGCTTCTTCGCCATCCCACGGGCCTTCGATCGCGTCGCCGCCGAGGCGGATCAACTCGCGCAGCTTCGAGGCCGCACCGGCCGTCTCGATCTTGAAGTACGACACGTGCTCGATCTCCTTCGCCATGCGGGCGAGGAACGCTGCCGACAGCGGCGTGCCGGCAGCCGGTGCGTCCTGGATCATGATGGGGATGCCCACCGCGTCCGACAGACGTGCATAGAACTCGTGGATCTGCGGCTCGCCGACACGGAAGGTGGCGCCGTGGTACGGCGGCATCACCATCAGCATCGCGGCGCCCATGGCCTGCGCGCGGCGGCTGCGCTCGATGCAGACCTTGGTACTGAAGTGCGTGGTCGTCACGATCACCGGCACACGGCCGGCCACGTGCTCGAGGATGGTCTTGGTCAGCAGCTCGCGCTCGTCGTCGGCAAGCAGGAACTGCTCGGAGAAGTTGGCGAGGATGCAGACGCCGTCGGAGCCGGCGTCGATCATGAAATCGATGCAGCGCTTCTGGCTGACGAGGTCGAGTTCACCCGACTCGGTGAACGTGGTGGGTGCGACGGGGAAGATGCCGCGGTATCTTGGTGCTGTGCTCATGATGGATATTCAGTGAGAGTGGCGCGGCACGGCATCGCCGCGGCAGCCGACGAGGAAGTCGAAATCGCAGCCTTCATCGGCCTGCAGCACGTGGTCGACGTAGAGGCGCTGGTAGCCGCCGGTCATGCTCGCGACCGGCGCCTTGAAGGTGGACAGGCGCTCGGCCAGTTCGGCGTCGCTGATGTCCAGGTGCAGTCGGCCGGCGAAGGCGTCGAGTTCGATCCAGTCGCCGTCGCGCACTGCTGCCAGCGGGCCGCCATCGGCCGCCTCGGGCGCGACGTGCAGCACCACGGTGCCGTAGGCGGTGCCGCTCATGCGAGCGTCGGAGATGCGCACCATGTCGGTCACGCCCTGCTTCAGCAGTTTGGGCGGCAGGCCCATGTTGCCCACCTCGGCCATGCCGGGGTAGCCCTTGGGACCGCAGTTCTTCATCACCAGCACCGAGTTCGCGTCGACTTCCAGCGTCTCGTCGACGATGCGTTTCTTGTAGTGGTCGAAGTCCTCGAACACCACGGCGCGGCCGCGGTGCTTCAGCAGCTCGGGCGTGGCGGCGGAGGGCTTCAGCACCGCGCCGCGCGGCGAGAGGTTGCCACGCAGGATGCACATGCCGCCATCGGCCATCAGTGGCTTGTCGAGCGGGCGGATTACCTCGTCGTTGAAGTTCGGCGCCTCGCGCACGTTGTCCCAGATCGATTGGCCATTGACGGTCAGCGCATCGGGGTGCGGCAGCAGGTTGTTTTCGCCCAGGCGGCGGATCACCGCAGGCAGGCCACCAGCGTAGTAGAACTCTTCCATCAGGAAGCGGCCCGAGGGCTGCAGGTCGACGATGGTCGGCGTGCCGCGGCCGATGCGTGTCCAGTCTTCAAGCTCCAGCGGCACGCCCAGGCGACCGGCGATGGCCTTCAAATGGATCACCGCGTTGGTCGAGCCGCCAATGGCCGCGTTGACGCGGATCGCGTTCTCGAAGGCCTGGCGGGTGAGGATCTTCGACAGCGTGAGGCCTTCGCGTGCCATCTCGACGGCGCGCATGCCCGACATCTGCGCCAGCACGTATCGGCGGGCGTCGACGGCCGGAATGGCCGCGTTGTGCGGCAGCGAGGTGCCGAGCGCCTCGGCCATGCAGGCCATGGTCGAGGCCGTGCCCATGGTGTTGCAGGTGCCGGCCGAGCGTGACATGCCGGCCTCGGCCGACAGGAACTGGTGCAGGTTGATGTCGCCTGCTTTCATCGCCTCATGCAGGCGCCAGACGGCGGTGCCCGAGCCGATGTCCTTGCCTTCGAGCTTGCCGTTCAACATCGGCCCGCCAGTGACGACGATGGCGGGCACGTCGCAGCTGGCCGCGCCCATCAGCAGCGCAGGCGTGGTCTTGTCGCAACCGGTGAGCAGCACCACCGCATCGATCGGGTTGCCGCGGATCGCCTCTTCGACGTCCATGCTCGCGAGGTTGCGCGTCAGCATCGCGGTCGGGCGCAGGTTCGATTCGCCGTTGCTGAACACCGGGAACTCGACCGGGAAGCCGCCTGCCTCGGAGATGCCGCGCTTCACATGCTCGGCAATCTTGCGGAAGTGCGCGTTGCAGGGCGTGAGCTCGCTCCAGGTGTTGCAGATGCCGATGATCGGGCGGCCGTCGAACTCGTGGTCGGGGATGCCCTGGTTCTTCATCCAGCTTCGGTACATGAAGCCGTTCTTGTCGGCCGTGCCGAACCATTCGGCAGAGCGCAGTTTTTTCTTGGTGTCGGTGGTCATGGAATTGTCTTCAGGAAGGCTTGGCGGTGCGCGCTGCGAACACCCGTTGCAGCAGGCAGAACACGAACAGCAGGGCGCCGACGACGATGCGCGTCCACCAGGAGCTGAGCGTGCCGTCGAAGGAGATGAGCGTCTGGATGATCCCGAGCATCAGCACGCCGAAGAGCGTGCCGAACACGTAGCCCACGCCGCCGGTGAGCAGCGTGCCGCCGATCACGACGGCGGCGATGGCATCGAGCTCCAGGCCCACCGCGTGCAGGCCGTAGCCCGAGAGCATGTAGAAAGTGAACACGACGCCGGCCAGTGCCGAGCAGAAGCCCGACAGCGTGTACACGCCGATGAGCGTGCCGCGCACCGGCAGGCCCATCAGCACGGCCGAATGCTCGCTGCCGCCCACCGCATACACCGCGCGGCCGAAGGGCGTGCAGTGCGCAATGAAGATGGCGGCCAGCAGCACGGCGATGGCGATCAGCGCGCCGATCGAGATCGAGGCGGTCTCTTCACCGAACGCCCACACCGGAATGCGTGCCTGCGAGATGGCCGAGTACACCGGATTGGTGATGTCGATCGAGTCGATGCTGATGAGGTAGCACAGCCCGCGAGCCATGAACATGCCGGCCAGCGTGACGATGAAGGGCTGCAGCCGGAAGCGCTCGATCAGGAAGCCTTGCAACGCGCCGAAGGCGGTGCCCATCGCGAGCACCAAAGGCAGCACCGCGAACGGGTTCCAGCCGTGGCGCTGCACCAGCGATGCCGAGACCATGGTCGTCAACGCGATCACCGAGCCGACCGAGAGGTCGATGCCGCCGGCCAGGATCACGAAGGTCATGCCGACCGCGCAGATGATCAGGAAGGCGTTGTCGATGAACAGGTTCAGGAACACCTGCGGCGCGAAGAAGCCGGTGTAGAACACCGAGCCCAGCGTGGCCATCACCACGAAGAGCGAGATCGTCGCGGTGAGGGGCAGATACTTCTGCTGAATCCGCATCGCGGATGGCACAGCGGCAGGCTTGCTGGCCTGGACGGTGGGCGACACGACGGCGTTCATGCCCGCACCTCGCCGCGCGCAGGCTTTTGCACCAGCGAGCGGATGCTGTCGCGGAACTCGGCCGACTGCATCAGCATCACCGCGAACACCACCACGGCCTTGACCACCAGATTGATCTCGGGCGGCACGCCCAGCGAATAGATGGCATAGGTGAGTGTCTGGATGATCAGCGCGCCAAGCATGCTGCCGACGAGGCTGAACTTGCCGCCGGTGAGCAGGGTGCCCCCAAGCGTGACGGCGAGGATGGCGTCGAGCTCGATCAACTGTCCGGCGTTGTTGCCGTCGGCGCTCTTCACGTTGGAGCTGATCAAGAGACCTGCCACGCCGGCGCAAGCGCCGCAGAAGGCGTAGACACCGACGATGATGGCGCGCGCCTTGACACCTGCGACGCGCGAAGCCTCCGGGTTGATGCCCACCGACTGGATGAACAGGCCCAGCGCACTGCGCGTGATCGCCAGGTACAGCGCGATGAACACTGCCGCCACGATGAACAGCGAGAACGGCAGGCCGAACAGGTAGCCGCTGCCGAGGAAGAAGTACGGTCCGTAGTAGATCGTGATGATCTGCCCGTTGGTGATGAGCTGCGCAATGCCGCGCCCCGCCACCATCAGGATCAGCGTGGCGATGATGGGCTGCATGCCCACCCGGGCGACCAGCATGCCGTTCCACAGCCCGCACAGCGCTGCCACTGCAACTGCCGCGAAGAGGGCCAGCGGCATCGGGAAGCGCGTGACGTGCGTCGCAACGCCATCGACGACGACCAGCGCACCGCCGATCATCCAGGCCGCGAGCGCGGCGGCGATGGCGACCACGGCGCCGACCGAGATGTCGATGCCGCGCGTGGCGATCACGAGCGTCATGCCGAGGGACACCAGCATCAGCGGTGCCGCGCGGTTGAGGATGTCGATCAGGCTGCCGTACAGGTGACCGTCGCGCCATTCGATGTGCAGGAAGCCGGGGTTGAACGCCGCGTTGATGGCGAGCAGCACGAACAGCGTGATCACCGGCCACGCCAGGCGGTGCTTCATCAAATCACGCATGCTCATGCTCCGCCGCGATCAATTCATAGACAGCCGCTTCGCTGCTGCCGCCTGGCAGCTCGCCAACCTTGCGGCGATCGCGCAGCACGGCAATGCGGTTGGACACGCGTACCACCTCGCTCATTTCCGACGAGATGAACAGCACCGCCATGCCGGCCTTCGCGAGCCGCAGGATCTCGTCCATGATTTCCTGCTTGGCGGCCACGTCGATGCCGCGCGTGGGTTCGTCGAGGATCAGCAGGCGCGGGTCCGTGGCGAGCCAGCGGGCGATCATTGCCTTCTGCTGGTTGCCGCCCGAGAGCAGTCCGATCGGCATTTCGACATTGGTGCACTTGATGCCCAGTGCCTTCACGAATTTTTCGGCCAGCGCCGTCTGCTCGGCGTGCGACATGAAACGGCGCACGCCCTGGCGGGCCTGCAGCGCGAGCGCAATGTTCTCGCGCACTGACAGCTCGCCGACGATGCCGTCCGTCTTGCGCTCTTCGGGGCACAGCGCCAAGCCGTGATCGACCGCATCGGCCGGATTGGTGAGGCGCACGTTCTTGCCATCGATGCGGAGCGTGCCGCTGTCCGGCGCCTCCAGGCCGAACAGCAGGCGGGCCAGCTCCGTGCGGCCCGCGCCCAGCAGGCCGGCGAGCCCCAGCACTTCACCGGCTCTGAGGTTCAGGTCGATCGGGTGCAGGCGGCCGGCCTGGCCCAGGCCTTCGGTCTGAAGGAAGACCGGCGTGTTCGCATCGGCCTCGGCCATCGGGGCCGCAGTACCGGCAGTGGCGGCAAACTCGCGGCCCAGCATCGCCGAGATCAGCGCTTGCGGGCCCAGCTCGGCCGCCGGCCACTCGCCGACCCACTGGCCGTTGCGCAGCACGGTGATGCGGTCGGACACCGCATACACCTGGTTCAGGAAGTGCGTGATGAAAAGGATCGCCATGCCCTCGCTGCGCAAGCGGCGCAGCACGGCGAAGAGCTTCTGCACTTCGTCTTCATCCAGGCTCGAGGTCGGCTCGTCGAGGATCAGCACCTTGCTCTCGACACCCAGGGCGCGGGCGATGGCCACAAGCTGCTGAACTGCCACAGAGCAGCTGCCGAGCAGTTGCGTCACGTCGATGTCGAGCCCAATGCGTGCCAGCAGCTCACGGGCGCGCCGGTGCACTTCTGCCCAGTCGATGCGAAAACCTTGCAGCGCGCCACAGCGCGGGTAGCGGCCGGCGAACACGTTCTCTGCCACCGAGAGGTTGGGGCAGAGGTTCACTTCCTGGTAGACGGTGCTGATGCCGAGCTTTTGCGCGTCCAGCGGCGAGCGCGGACGAATCGCTGCGCCGGCCAGGCGCATGTCGCCGCGGCTCGATTCGAGAACGCCGGTCAGCACCTTGATCAGCGTCGACTTGCCTGCCCCGTTCTGCCCCATCAGCGCATGGATCTCGCCGGGGAACAGGCGCAATTGCACGTCGCGCAGCGCGCTGACGCCAGCGAACTGCTTGTCGATGCCCGACAACTCGAGGATCGGCGAGGTCATCACTTGTTCTTGTTGTAGACGTCGACGAACACGGCCGCCAGCAGCACCAGGCCCTTGATGACCTGCTGGTAGTCGATGCCGATGCCGAGGATCGACATGCCGTTGTTCATCACGCCCATGATGAAAGCGCCGATCACCGCGCCCATCACCTTGCCGACACCGCCCGAAGCCGATGCGCCGCCGATGAAGCAGGCAGCAATCACGTCGAGCTCAAAGCCCAGACCGGCCTTCGGGGTGGCGGTGTTCAACCGCGCGGCGAACACCAGGCCGGCCAGTGCCGACAGCGCGCCCATGTTGACGAAGGTCAGGAAGGACAGGCGCTGCGTCTTGATGCCCGACAGGCGTGCCGCTTTCTCGTTGCCGCCCAGTGCATAGATGCGGCGGCCGACGGTGGTGCGCGTGGTGATGAAGTCGTAGGCCACGATCAGCACGGCCATCACGATCAACACATTGGGCAGGCCCTTGTAGGTGGACATCAACCAGCTGAAGGCGAGGATGATCAAGGCGAACGCACCGTTCTTCAGCATGAAGAAGAGGTAGGGCTCGGTGACCATGTCGTGCTTGGCCAAATTGGCCCGCCCGCGCACCTTGAAGAACACCAGCAGCACGGCGGCCGCGACGCCGATCAACAGCGAGGTGGTGCGCAGGGTCTCACCTTCCAGCGGGTCGGCGATGAAGCCGGAGCTGAGCTTCTGGAAGAGCTCAGGGAACGGCCCGACCGACTGGCCTGCGAGCAGTGCCAGCGCCAGGCCCTTGAACACCAGCATGCCCGCCAGCGTGACGATGAACGACGGGATGCGTGCGAAGGCGACGAACCAACCCTGCGCTGCGCCGATGGCTGCGCCGACGGCGATGCACACCAGCGATGCGCTCGCGAAATTCCAGTCGTACTGCACCATCAGCACCGCGGCCACCGCGCCGATGAAACCGCTCACCGAGCCGACCGAGAGGTCGATGTGGCCGGCCACGATCACCAGCAGCATGCCCAGCGCCATGATCACGATGTAGCTGTTCTGCAGCACCAGGTTCGTGAGGTTGAGCGGGCGCAGCAGCGTGCCGTCGGTCAGGTACTGGAACAGCCCCATGATCGCGACGAGCGAGATCAACATCCCGTACTCGCGCAGGTTGTTCTTCATGAAGCCCGTGTACGAGGTGGGCGCGGCGGGCGCGTTGGCGGCCGCGGGCGTGGCCGACGCGGGTGTGGGGGGAACGAGCGGCGTTGCCGCCACTTTGTCACTCTGCATGAACGGAGCCTCCGGATTTGACAATGGCATGCATGATTCGCTCTTGCGAGGCTTCAGCAGCGGTGAACTCGGCGACGAAGCGGCCTTCGTTCATCACGTAGATGCGGTCGCACATGCCGAGCAGCTCGGGCAGCTCGCTGGAGATCATCAGCACGCCCTTGCCCTCGCTGGCAAGCTTGTCGATGATGGTGTAGATCTCGAACTTGGCGCCGACATCGATGCCGCGCGTGGGTTCGTCGAGGATCAGCAATTCGGGTTGGGTGAACAGCCACTTGCTGAGCACCACCTTCTGCTGGTTGCCGCCGGACAGGTTGACCACGGTCTGGTCAACGCCCGAGCAGCGGATGTTGAGTGCGCGGCGGTAGTCGGTCGCGACCTTGTGCTCCAGGCCTTCGTCGACCACCGAGCGGTTGGCCACGGCCTCGAGGTTGGCCAGGCTGATGTTCTTCTTGATGTTCTCTTCGAGCACCAGGCCGAAGCCCTTGCGGTCTTCGGTGACGTAGGCAATGCCGTGGTCGATGGCCTTGCGCACGGTGCTCACGTCGACCGGCTTGCCGTGCATGGACACGCTGCCGCTGATGCGCTGGCCGTAGGTTTTGCCGAACACGCTCATCGCGAACTCGGTGCGGCCCGCGCCCATCAGGCCGGCGATGCCGACGATCTCGCCACGCTTCACGTGCAGGCTCACGCCCTTGATCTGCTCGCGATCGGCATGCAGCGCGTGGAACACGCGCCAGTCGCGTACCTCGAACACCGTCTCGCCGATGTTGGGCGAGCGCGGAGGGTAGCGGTGCGCCATGTCGCGCCCGACCATGCCGCGCACGATGCGGTCTTCGCTCACCGGCTCGCTGATGCTGCAGGCGATGGTTTCCACGGTGCTGCCGTCGCGCAGCACCGTGATCGAGTCGGCCACCTTGGCGATCTCGTTGAGCTTGTGGGAGATGAGGATCGACGACACGCCCTGCGCCTTCAAGCCGCGCAGCAGCTCGAGCAGCGCGTCGCTGTCGCTTTCGTTCAGGCTGGCGGTGGGCTCGTCGAGGATCAGCAGCTTGACCTGCTTCGACAGCGCCTTGGCGATCTCCACCATCTGCTGCTTGCCCACGCCGAGGTGGGTCACCAGCGTGGTGGGCGATTCCTTCAGTCCGACCTTGGCCAGCAGCTCGCGCGTCTTCGCGTAGGCCGCAAACCAGTCGATCACGCCGCCGCTTGCGATCTCGTTGCCGAGGAAGATGTTCTCGGCGATCGAGAGCAGAGGCACCAGCGCCAGCTCCTGGTGAATGATGATGATGCCCAGCGCTTCGCTGTCGGCAATGCCCTTGAAGCGGCGAACCTCGCCTTCGAAGCGGATCTCGCCCGCACTTTCTTCGGCGGAGTACACGCCGCTCAATACCTTCATCAGCGTGGATTTGCCCGCGCCGTTCTCGCCCACCAGTGCATGGATCTCGCCCATGCGCACCGTGAGGTTCACGTTGTCCAGGGCCTTCACGCCATGGAAATCCTTGCTGATGCCGCGCATCTCGAGGATGGCAGGTGCCTTGTCTTGTTCAGTCATGAACTGCTGCTCTCAAGGAAACGAAGGACCGTTCCCGAGTCTTCTTGACCCCTCGAGGCCAAGCGCAAAAAAAGCGACGGGCCTGGGGGTACTCAGTAGCCAGACACGCGCAGGCCGAAACCGGCCCACGCGTGCCAAGGATCACTTGATCTGCGACTCTTTGTAGTAGCCGCCTTCGACCAGCACCTTCTGCCAGTTGTTGATGTCCACGCTGACCGGCTTCAACAGGTACGAAGGCACAACCTTCACGCCGTTGTTGTAGGTCTTGGTGTCGTTCACTTCCGGCTTCTTGTTGCTCAGCATCGCGTCGACCATGGCGACCGTCACCTTGGCGAGTTCACGCGTGTCCTTGAACACGGTGGAGGTCTGTTCCTTCTTCAGGATCGACTTGACCGACTGCACTTCGGCGTCTTGCCCGGTGACCACAGGCATCGGCGACTTCGGCGTGCCGTAGCCCACACCCTTCAGCGACGAGATGATGCCGATCGACAGGCCGTCATACGGCGACAACACAGCGTCGACGTGGGCGTTGGTGTAGTAGGCCGACAGCAGGTTGTCCATGCGAGCCTGGGCAACAGCACCGTCCCAGCGCAGCGTGGAAACCTTGTCCATGCCGAGCTGCTTGCTGCGAACCACCAGCTTGCCGCTGTCGATGTACGGCTTCAGCACCGACATGGCGCCGTTGTAGAAGAAGAAGGCGTTGTTGTCGTCCGGCGAGCCGCCGAAGAGTTCGATGTTGAACGGACCCTTGCCAGACTTCAGGCCGAGGGCTTGCTCGATGTAGCTGGCCTGCAGCACGCCGACCTGGAAGTTGTCGAACGTGGCGTAGTAGTCGACGTTCTTCGAGCCCTTGATCAGGCGGTCATAGGCGATGACCTTCACGCCCTTGTCGGCAGCCTTTTGCAGCACGTCGGACAGCGTGGTGCCGTCGATTGCTGCAATCACCAGGACCTTCGCGCCCTTGGTGACCATGTTCTCGATCTGTGCGAGCTGGTTCGGGATGTCGTCGTCAGCGTACTGGAGGTCGGTCTTGTAGCCCTTTTCCTTGAAGTACTTGACCATGTTGTTGCCGTCATCGATCCAGCGGGCCGACGACTTGGTCGGCATAGAGATGGCGACGGGGCCCTTGTCCTGCGCGTGGGCGGTCGTGGCCACGCCAGTGATGGCGACGGCTGCAACAGCGAGCAGGGACTTGAGGAAAGTGCGTTTCATGAGAAATGTCTCCAGGTTTCGTTGATCGAGCAATCGGCCCCGATGCGGTTAGCACGGGGCCGATGCTCCTATTCGAACTCAGGTAATGAGCCGAATCAATATTTCCGCTTCGGAAATTCCTTCGCAGCCACTTCCATCGGGAAAATACCCTCTTCGGTGACGATGCGCTTGGCCAGCGGCTTGCCTGCCTTCAGGTCCTTCACGGCGCTCATCAGCTGCGGGCCGAGCAGCGGGCTGCACTCCACGCTGACGTTCAGCTTGCCGGCCATCATGGCTTCGAAGGCGCCCTTCACGGCGTCGATCGAGATGATCACGATGTCTTTCGCGGGCTTCATGCCGGCTTCTTCGATCGCCTGGATGGCGCCGATGGCCATGTCATCGTTGTGCGCGAACAGCACGTTGATCTTCTTGCCCTCGGCCTTCAGGAAGGCTTCCATCACTTCCTTGCCCTTGGCGCGGGTGAAGTCACCGGTCTGCGAGCGGATGATCTTGAACTTCGGGTCGGCCTTGATGATTTCCTCGAAGCCCTTCTTGCGATCGATCGCCGGTGCCGAGCCCACGGTGCCTTGCAGCTCGACGATGTTCACGTCGCCGGTGGCACCCTTCATCTTGTCGACCAGCCAGCGGCCAGCCTTGCGGCCTTCTTCGACGAAGTCCGAGCCCATGAACGACACGTAGAGCGAGTCGTCTTTCACGTTCACCGAGCGGTCGGTCAGCACCACCGGGATCTTGGCGGCCTTGGCTTCCATCAGCACGGTTTCCCAGCCCGATTCGACAACCGGCGAGAAGGCGATCACGTCGACCTTTTGCGCGATGTACGAGCGGATGGCCTTGATCTGGTTTTCCTGCTTCTGCTGCGCGTCGGAGAACTTCAGTTCGATGCCGGCTTCCTTGGCCGCTGACTTGATGGACTCGGTGTTGGCGGTGCGCCATTCGCTTTCGGCTCCGACCTGGGCAAAGCCCAACACGATCTTCTTCTGCGCCAGGGCGCTCAGCGGCAACACTCCCAGCAAAGCCGCGGTGGCCAGCAGGGATCTTCTGTTCGAGGTCATGCGTTTGTCTCCTGTTATTGATCGAAAAAGTGCGCGGGGTGCGCCGAACGGAAATCGCGGCAACGCCGCGGATCAAGCCATCGTGTAGGCCGTCTTCACGGTGGTGTAGAACTCTGCGGCATAGCGGCCCTGCTCGCGCGGACCGTGGCTGGAACCCTTGCGCCCGCCGAAAGGCACGTGGAAGTCCACGCCGGCCGTCGGCAGGTTGACCATCACCATGCCGACCTGCGCGTGGCGCTTGAAGTGCGTCGCGTGCTTGAGCGAGGTGGTGCAGATGCCAGCGCACAGGCCGAAGGGAGTGTCGTTGGCGAGCGCCAAGGCGTGCTCGTAGTCGTCGGCGCGCAACACGCAGGCCACCGGGCCGAAGACTTCTTCGCGTGCGATGCGGTGCTCGGGCTTCGCGAGGAAGAGCGCCGGGTTCATGTAATAGCCGGGGGTCGGGCGCTCCAGGCGCTCGCCGCCCCACACGTGCTCGGCACCTTCGCCGCGGGCGATCTCTATATAAGAAAGGTCTTGGTCGAGCTGGTTGCGGTCGACGACCGGCCCGATGTCGATGCCACGCTCCATCGCGTGGCCGACCTTGAGTGCCGACAGGCGTTGGCGCAGGCGGGAGACGAAGGCGTCGTGGATCGATGCTTCGACGATCAGCCGGCTCGACGCCGTGCAGCGCTGGCCGGTCGAGAAATACGAGCCGTTCACCGCGCACTCGACGGCCTGGTCGAGATCGGCATCGGCCAGCACGACGAGCGGGTTCTTGCCGCCCATCTCGAGCTGCACCTTGGCGCGCCGTGCGGCGGTGGATTGAAGGATGCGTTCGCCGGTGGGCACCGAGCCGGTGAAGCTGAGCGCGTCGACCAGCGGGCTGTCGACCAGGGTCTGGCCCACTTCGCGGCCGCTGCCCATCACCAGGTTGAACGTACCGGCCGGCAGGCTCGCGCGGCTGATGATTTCGGCCAGTGCCCAGCCGCAGGCCGGCACCAGCTCGGCGGGCTTGAAGATCACGCTATTGCCATAAGCCAACGCGGGGGCGATCTTCCAGGCGGGAATCGCGAGCGGGAAGTTCCACGGGGCAATCAGCCCGACCACGCCGACCGGTTCGCGGGTGATCTCGACACCCACACCCGGGCGCACGGAAGGAACCGATTCGCCACCGCCGCGCAAGGCCTCGCCGGCGAAGAACTTGAAGATGTTGCCGGCACGGGCTGCTTCGCCCACGGCTTCGGGCAGGGTCTTGCCTTCTTCGCGCGCCAGCAGGGAGCCGAGCTCGTCCTTGCGAGCGAGGATTTCGCTGCCGATCTGGTCCAAGGCGTCGGCACGGCGCTGCGGCGTGCTCACGCTCCAGGCGCCGAAGGCCTCGGCGGCTGCACGGATGGCGAGTTCGGTCTGGTTGCGGTCAGCGCGCTCGTAGGTAGCGACCACTTCACGGGTGTCCGACGGGTTTTCGCTGTTGCCGGTGGTGACGCCGGTTTCCCAGCGTCCATTGATGTAGTGCCGAGCTGTGAGGGGAACGTTGCCCTGCATTTGAAGAACCGCCCTGAGTGTCTGAAGAGGCCGCAAGTCTAAAAACAAAACGAATATCAATCCAATCAGAATTTAGACACAATTGATATCACTAGCCGAATTCTGGAAAACCCGATGACGCATTACAGCCACTGGTTCATTCGCGCCCGACTCAAGACGCGGCAGCTCCTCTTGCTGGTGGCCCTGGCCGAAGAAGGCAACTTGCACCGCGCCGCCCAGGTGCTCAACATGACCCAGCCGGCCGCTTCCAAGCTGCTGAAGGACTTGGAAGACGTGCTCGAAGTCTCGCTTTTCGACCGGCTGCCGCGCGGCATGCAGCCCACCTGGTATGGCGAAACCATGATCCGCCATGCCCGCGTGGCACTCGCCAGCCTGAACCAGGCGCACGACGAGCTCACCGCTCTGAAGGCCGGCCGGTTTGGCCAAGTCAGCGTGGGAGCAATCACTTCGACCGGGTTGATGCTGCTGCCGCCGGCGGTGGCGCTGGTCAAGCAGGAGCAGCCCACGCTGCGGGTGGCCATCGAGATCGAGACCAGCGACGTGCTGATGGAGCGCATGGCGCAGGGCAAGCTCGACATCCTGGTCGCGCGGCTGTTCGAGCAGCACGACAAGTCTCAGCTTCGCTACGAGCGGCTGTCTTCCGAGCCGGTGTGCGCGGTGGCGCGGCCCGGTCACCCGATGCTCGGTGTGGCCGGCCTGACGCTGCGCGATGTGGTGGCCGCGAGCTGGATCGTGCCGCCGGCCGGCAGTGTGTTGCGGCATCGCTTCGAGCTGATGTTCCAGGAAGAAGGCCTCGCGCCGCCGATCAACGTCGTCGAAACCTCAGCCCTGCTTTTCATGACCCGCATGTTGCAGCAGAGCGACATGCTCGCCGTCATCGGCTCCGACGTGGCCCGCTACTACGCCGCCCACGGCATCGTGTCGCTCGTCCCGATCGACATGCCCTGCCACATGGACGATTTCGGCATCATCACCCGCACCGACCGCCTGCTGTCGCCCGCGGTCAAGGTCATGATGAAGGCGCTCAAAACATCAAGCCAATCCATCTACGGCCGCAAGTTCGACGTAGAAGTGTGAGTCTTCAGTCGCTCCAAGAGTGCCGGTGCCATCCCGGCAAAGCGAGCGAAGCGACGCGCACAGAGCAACGCCGAAGCCCGGGTCTCCCGGGCCTAAGGTGGCGCCCCTTGGGGGCAGGAGCGCAGCGACTGGGGGGCCGTTTCCTTATGCCCACCCGGCGTCGACCTTGAATTCCTGCGCCGTGCACATGGCGCCGTCATCCGATGCCAGAAACAGCACCATGCGGGCAACATCGCCTGGCTGCAGCTTGTCCGGCAGGCACTGCGCACGAGCCAACTCGCGTTCGCTCTCGGCGTTGAGCCACAGGCGGACTTGCCGCTCCGTCATCACCCAGCCGGGTGACACGACGTTGATGCGAATGCGGTCCTGGCCCAGGCTCACCGCCAAGCCACGGGTGAGGCCGTTGACCGACGACTTCGCCATGGCGTAGCAGGGGTAGCCGCTGCCCTTGGTCTGCCAGCCGGTCGAGCCGAGGTTGATGACCGAGCCGAAGCCGAGGCGCTTCATGCCTGGTACCACGGCCTGGATTGCGAACAGCGCCGGCCTTTCGTTGATGGCCATGCGCTGGTCGTAGTACTCGGGCGTGATGGACTCGAGCGTGTGCCGGTCATCACTGGCAACGTTGTTGACCAGCACGGCAAAGTCACCGAGTTCGGCGGCAGCATCGGCGATGGCCGTCTGCAGCGCCGCGATGTCGCGCACGTCGCACGCCCGCCACCACGGTTTCGGCAAGCCGCGCTCAGCCAACTGCTGCGACAGTTCTTGGGCCTCTGCCGCTGCCACGTCGATGAAGGCCACGCGTGCGCCTTGCTCGGCAAAAGCGGTGACCATGGCGGCGCCGATGCCGGTGGCGCCGCCGGTCACGAAGACCGCACGGTCCTTGAGGCTCGGGTAGGTGGCAAGCGTGTTTGTCTCGGGTGTTGGCGTTTTGCTCATCATTGCTAAATCTGTATGGATCAATAGGAAGATTCGTGATTTCCTTTATCAATATGCACAGATACCATCCGCTGCGTCAAGGGCCCACGCGTGGCTTCAGCATGGAGACAGACAAGCAGTGAACACCACTTACGAAGTTGGCACGCCGCGGTGCGTGTGGCCGGCAGGCGCCACCTTGGGCGAGGGCACGCTTTGGTCATCACGCGAGCAATCGCTGTACTGGGTCGACATCCTCGGCCGGCAGCTTTACCGCTACCGCCCAGCCGATGAGCGGCGCGACAGCTGGTCCTTCGATGAAGAAATCTCGGCACTCTCTGAACAGGTTTCTGAACCCGGCTTGATCGTGACGATGCGGCGCGGCTTTGCCCGCTTAGACCCGAACGGTGCCGGCGCTGTGCACTATCTCCATCGGCCGCCCGAAGAGCCCGCAGGCAACCGCTTCAACGATGGCAAGTGCGACGCCGCCGGCCGCTTCTGGGGCGGCACGATGGACTTCGATTGCGTCGCGCCCACCGGCATGCTGTACGCCTACAGCGCCGACGGCACCTGCGTGCGGCACGAACTCGGTTTCGCCGTGACCAACGGCCCGACGTGGACGGCCGACGGTCGCACGATCTTCGTCAACGACACGGTGCAGGGCCGGGTGAATGCCTGGGACTTCGACCCCAAGACCGCTGCCTTGTCGAACCGCCGCCTGTGGCTGCAGTTTGCCGAGGGCGACGGCTTTCCCGATGGCATGACCACCGATGCTGCCGGCCGGTTGTGGATCGCACACTGGGGTGCCGCCTGCGTGACCTGCCATGACCCGCTGACAGCCGCGGAACTCGCCCGCGTCGCGCTGCCCACCAGCCACATCACCAACGTGATGTTCGGTGGGCCGCAATTGCAAACGCTGTATGTCACCAGCGCGCGCTTCGGCCTGTCGCCCGAGCAGCTGCAGGCCGAGCCGCTGGCGGGCGGCCTGTTTGCCCTCGAGACGAACATCACCGGCGTTTCGGCCCACCGCTTTGGTGCCTGAAAAGCGCCTGAAAAGAACGCACTTGCAAGACAGCCCGCACCCGATCACCTGGTTGCAACACGCTGGCCAACGGCTAG
The DNA here is from genome assembly GCF_056403575.1 of Rhizobacter sp. P2_G4. Lineage (NCBI taxonomy): Bacteria > Pseudomonadati > Pseudomonadota > Betaproteobacteria > Burkholderiales > Sphaerotilaceae > Rhizobacter > Rhizobacter sp. P2_G4. Next base: position 296,099 of record NZ_JBFUFG010000001.1, read on the forward strand.
GCCTCGTGCCCTCATTCGGCGGCGGCGTGGCCGCATGGCAGATCGACGACCCGTCAGGCCCCATTGACCTGTGGCGGCCGTGGGACGGCCAGTCGCTCATCATTTCGTCGCTGGCTTCATTCGCGATGCTGCCGTGGTCGAACCGCGTGAGCCAGGGCGGCTTCGCGCACGAAGGCCGCTTCCACGCGCTGAAGCCCAACCGCGCCGGCATGCCTTATCCGATCCACGGCGATGGCTGGCGGCAGGCTTGGCAGCTGTCGCAGCCGGCCGCCGACACGCTGGTGATGACGCTGACGTCGCGCCGCTTCGATGGCAACCCGCACGAGTACACGGCGACGCAGACCTTCCGCCTGGTCGAAGGCGGGCTCGACCAGCGCGTCGAGGTGCAGCACCTGGGCGACGAGTCGTTGCCCTACGGCCTGGGCGTGCACCCATGGTTTCCACGAACGCCGCAGACGCGCGTCACCGCGCCGGTCAAGGGCGTCTGGCTGTGTGGTGCGGACATGATCCCGACAGAGCACACGCATGACTTTCCCGCCGGCTGGAACCTCAGCGAAGGAGCCGAAGCCAACGGCAGCCTGATCGACAACGGCTACACCGGCTGGAGCGGCACGGCGTGCATCGACTGGCCCGAACACAAGCGGCGCGTCACGCTCGCGATGCCGGAGTTCTCAGCAGACGTTGAAAACTTTTGCCTCGTCTACCGCCCGCTGCAGGGCCCGGCCTTCTGCTTCGAGCCGATCACGCAGCCGATCGATGCCTTTCACCTGCCCGGCCAACCCGGGCTGCGCACCTTGAAGACAGGCGAGCGCTTGTCGATGGCCATGCAATGGCGGTTCGAATCAACGAGGTGAGTTAGGCCGGAGTGGTGTCTACCACCTCGATGGCTTTGTTGGCCACGTGGCGCTTGAAGTCCGCGAGCGGAATGGCCGTCGAGCCATGGGTCTCGCCGTCAACCCAGCTGATCGTCACGTCAAGAACGGTCTCCTCGATCTCGACGGGCCCCCGGGGGATGGCCAGGTTCATGCCATCACCTTCGCGGTATTCGATCTTGCCGTTGACACGGGCCTTCTTGCTCATGGGGACTGCTCTCCGATGCGTTTAGATTGGCGTCATTCTGAGCAGCGGCTTCGCGCCCACGCTGTCGGGCAACGGCCTCTCGCGCCGTAGTCGAACTCCTACGGAGACTTCCCTAGTCGCTAGGGTTTGGCCTTGGCCGCCGTGGTCACGGCCGCCTGGAAGAAGTCATAAACGCCGGTGTCGCTCATGCGCCGGGCGTTCGACAGCTCGCCGGCCCGCGTGGCGTAAAGAACGTCATTGCCCGGTGACAGCACCACCGCCGCCGGAATGCCCTTCTTTGTTGGCTCCCCATAGACCGAGCTGATGTCGAGATTGCGATCGAAGCGGCCCACGTCGACCTTCACGACGACGAAGTGGCTCGCCATGAGTTCGGCGTTCTTGCTCGTCTTCAGCGAGGCGTCGAGGGCGCGGCAGTCTTCGCACCAGTTGGCACCGAAGATCACCAGCACCGGCTTCTTGGCGCGCTGCGCTTCGGCCAGCGCGGCGCGCACGTCGGCTTTCGCATCGGCGGCCTCGTTGTAAGGCATCGAGGCCGCAAAGGCGGTGCCCAGCAGCAGGCAAAAGGCGGTCGACAGGAGGGCGCGTTTGTTCATGGCGTTGCAGTGCTTTCAATGTCAGGGGACGAAGCGGCCCTCTCCAACGTTTGTTTCATCGCAGCAAGGCCCTGCTCGATCATGCCAGCGATGCTCGGGGCCAGCTCGTGCGGCAGCAGGTCGGCGATCCAGACCACGCGGCTGTTCCCGTCGTCTTCAGCAAACACCTGCGCCGAGGCGTTGTGATGGGTCAGGCGGCCGCCCACCGCCGACCAGGCCACGCGACGATCAGCATCGTTGACGTCGATGATCAGCTCGGTGGCCACCATGCCGTTCGCGAAGGTGACGGTTCGGCTCTCGCCCTCCAGCCGGCAGTCGACCACGAAGCCCGCGACCAGCCGCGTGTGCAACGCGCCGACATCGCGCATCGCATCCCACAGCTGCTCGGTCGGCACTGCGATGGATATCTCTTTGCGAATCGAAGCCATGGTCCGTTCCTCCGACAAGTTGCTGAAATCAGCATAGGCGGCGGGATCAGCCGTTTTCGGACACCTTCATTCCGGCGTGCTCATCGGGTGTGAGCCGCCCTATAGCTTCACGAGCGTCTTGAAGCCGCCAAAGAACATGCGCGCGCCGTCGAAGGGCATGTTGGTCGGGTCCATCATGTCCTCCAGGCGCGGATCGGCCATCACCTTTTCGTTGATGGCGTCGCGCTCCTCGCGAGAGTTGAAGACGATCCACGAGAACACCACCGTCTCGTCGTCCTTCAGCTGAACGCTCTGTGGAAACGAAGTCAGCTTGCCCGGTTTCACGTCATCGGCCACGCCTTCCCAGTAAGCCAGCGCGCCGTATTCCTTCCAGATGTTGCCCGCCTGTTCTGCAATCCGGCGATAGGCCTCGAGATTGGCAGTCGGCACAGGCAAAACAAATCCATCGACATAGGGCGACATGGCGGCGATCTCCGTGGTGGCGATGTGCACACCGTAGCGCCGTTAGGCCGTGTTGTTGAGCTCTTCCCTGCTGGCATCAGGGTTGCCGGGCCTCGGTACGCCTTGCAGGTGGCCTGCAGGGTCAGCCTGCCGATCAGGCGCTCTTGTAGAGCCCCAGATCGCTGCGCACGCCAAGGCGTTGCACGAAGCTCTTCGGGTCGAAGCCCTCTTCCGCGAACTTCTTCTGCACGGTCTGCTGGGCTGCGGCCACGGCCTCGTCGTTCTCCCACTCGACGAGGGTCAGCGCGTTGAACTCGCCCGTCCCGCCGGTCTGCGTGAGCACCGTCGCGCGCAGGCAGCCGGGCAGGGTGCGCAGCGTGCGCTGGATCTGCTGCATCTGGTCGACGAAGGCGCTGAGCACTGGTGCGGGAACGATGAACTTGTCGACGCGGAACACGGTTGCAGATGAGTTGTGCATGTCGGTATCTCCTGTTAGATGGGTTCGGTAAAGGAGACGGCAGTCTGCAACCTCAAGTAAAGTTGAGGTCAAGCACTTTGATGGACAGCCGGGATGGAAAAGACGCCGCTCGAACAAGCCGGAATCTCGCCCACGCTCACGGTGGGCGAGGTGGCGCGCCGCAGCGGCGTGGCGGTGTCGACGCTGCACTTCTACGAGACCAAAGGCTTGATCAGCAGCGCCCGCAGCGCCGGCAACCAGCGCCGCTACGCGCGCGAGGTGCTGCGTCGCGTGGCCTTCATCCGCGTGGCGCAGCGGGTGGGCATCGCGCTGGCCGACATCGAGGCCGCGCTCGCCACGCTGCCGGTGTCGGCGGCGCCGACGCGGGCCGATTGGGCGCGCCTGTCTGCCGGCTGGCGCGCCGAACTCGACGAGCGCATGGCGCAGCTCAAGAAGCTGCGCGACACTTTGGACGATTGCATCGGCTGCGGTTGCCTGTCGATCGACCGCTGCAAGCTGCGCAACCCGCTCGATACGCTGGCCGAGAACGGTCCCGGCCCTCAGCGGCTGTGGGTCCAGGGCACGCGCTGAGCCTCTTCAACCTCACTGGGAGAACGCACCATGACGCCTGAACGAATCATTCATGCCAACAGCGTCGACCTGTGCGTGCAGACCTTCGGTGCAGCCACGGACCCGGCGCTGCTGCTGATCGCCGGCGCGGCCAGCTCGATGGACTGGTGGGAAGACGGCTTCTGTCAGCGCCTGGCCGAGGGCTCGCGCTTCGTGATCCGCTACGACCTGCGCGACACCGGCCGCTCCACCAGCTACCCGCCAGGGCAGCCTGGGTTCAGCTTCGACGACCTGGTCGACGACGCGGTGGCCTTGCTGCAGGCCCTGGAGGTGCGGCGTGCGCATGTCGTCGGCATCTCGATGGGCGGTGCGATCGCGCTGCACCTCGCGCTCGACCATCCAGAACACGTCGCCACACTGATCTTGATGTCGACGAGCCCAGGTGGCCCCGGCGGCCCCAACAACCCGGGCCTGCCACCGATGTCGCCCCGGCTGCAGGCGGCGTTCAGCCAGCCGGCTCCGCCGCTGGACTGGTCCGATCGCGACGCCGTGATCGACCATCAACTCGAGCAACTCCGCTTGTTCGCCGGCCCGCAAGGTTTCGACGACGCCCGCATGCGCACACTCATCGGCCGGTCGTTCGACCGCACGCCCAACGTGGCGACCCTGAACAACCACTGGAGCGTGGGTGGCGAAGGCCCGCCGCTTCGGCCGCGCCTGAACCAGGTGCGCGTGCCGACGCTCGTGGTTCATGGCACCGACGACCCGCTGTTCCCGATCGCCCATGCCGAGGCGACCGCGCGCGAGGTGCCGGGCGCGCGCCTGTTGCGTCTCGAAGGCGTCGGCCACGAGATGCCGCCGGCTGCGACGTGGGATCTTCTCGTGCCGGCCATCCTGCAGCACACCGCCGCCTGACGGCAGCGGCGGAGACCTTACTTGCGCAAGGTGTCCGGCGACAGCATCCCGATCACGCTCGAAAAGTCCAACCCGCCATGGCCGGCCTTGCTGTGCGCGGCATACAGGTCGCGCGCCAGGCCGCCCAGTGGCACCGAGCTGCCGCTGGCCAATGCGGCTTCGACCGCGAGGCCCAGGTCCTTCAGCATCAGGTCGGTGCCGAAGCCGCCGCTGTAGCCGCGCGAGGCCGGTGCGGTGTCCATCACGCCGGGCATCGGGTTGTATTTCTCCAGCGCCCAGTTGCCACCCGAACTGCGGCGCATCACTTCGGACAGTACCTTGGTGTCCAACCCCAGGGCCTGGCCGAGCGACAGCGCTTCCGAGGTGCCGATCATCAGCACCGCGAGCAGCATGTTGTTGCACAGCTTGGTGGCCTGGCCGGCACCGTGGCCGCCGGCGTGGAAGAGGTTGGCCCCCATGTTGCGCAACACCGGTGTGGCGCGTTCGAGGTCGCCGGCGTCGCCACCGATCATGAAGGTGAGCGTGCCGGCCGCCGCACCCGCGGTACCGCCCGACACCGGCGCGTCGAGGAACGCCAGGTCGGCACCGCTGGCGGCCTCGGCCACCTTGCGTGCGCTTGCTGGTGCGATGGTGCTGGAGTCGATCACCAGCGTGCCTTTCGGCAGCTTGCGCAGCAGGCCGGTGTCACCGAGGTAGAGCAACTCCACATGCCGGCTCGCAGGCAGCATCGAGATCACGATGTCGGCCCCATTCACCGCATCGCTCGCCGAGGTGCTGACCGTCAGCCCCTGCAGCGCAGCCGCCTTGCACGCCGCCGCGCTGAGGTCGAAGGCGCGCACCGTGTGGCCGGCCTTGAACAGGTTCTGCGCCATTGGCGCGCCCATGTTGCCGAGGCCGATGAAGGCGATGGGGTGTGTGCTCATGCGTGTCTCCGTGCTTGTTTTTAGGGGAGGGTCAGCCCAGGTCGGCCAGCGGGTGCGCACCGGCGTAACGGGGCTTGAAGTGTTCGGCGATCAGGGCCGCTGTCACCTCCTGCAGCGTCGCGGGCTGCCACTTCGGCGTGCGGTCCTTGTCGATCAGCAGCGCGCGCACGCCTTCGGCGAAGTCGTGCTGCGTGCAGCAGCCCACCGACAGCTGGTACTCAAGGCGGAACACCTCTGCCAGCGATAGGTCGCGCGTGCGACGCAGCACCTCGCGGGCGAGCACCAGCGAGGTCGGCGAGCCTTTGGCGATGCTGCTCGCCGCGGCCGCTAGCCACGGGTCGGCGTGGTCGGTGAAGGCCTGCAGCCGCGCCACCGTCTCGGCCAGCGTGTCGTGCCCGATGGCTTGGTCGATCAGGTCGAAGTGGCGGCGCAGCGGTGAGGTCTCAGCAGCCATCGGCGACTCGAAGCCGGCGAGCAGGCGACTCAGCTGCGCGGCGTTCGCATCCGAATCACTCGACCAGTCGGTGCCGGCGATCGCCTCCAGCACGCGCGCCTTGTCGTCCTGCGGCACGGTGAAGTCGGCCAGCCCGGCGAAGCGCGCATCGGCTGCATTCAACGGCGCCCCGGTCAGCGCGAGAAATTCACCCAGCTTGCCGGGCATGCGGTTCAGGAACCAGCTGCCACCAACGTCAGGGTACAGACCAATGCCGATCTCGGGCATGGCCAAGCGGCTGCGGTGCGTCACCACGCGGTGCGACGCACCGGCGAGCAGACCGATGCCGCCGCCCATCACGATGCCGTGGCCCCAGCAGAGAACCGGTTTGGCGAAGGTGTGGATGCGGTAATCGAGCCGGTACTCGCGCTCGAAGAACGCCTCCGCCAGGGCCGGCACATCGCCCGGCTTCTCCGCACGGATTGCGCGGTAGAGCGCGGCCACGTCACCACCCGCACAGAACGCTTTTTCACCCGCGCCATCGAGCACGATGCCGACGACCGATGGGTCTGCTGCCCAGGCCTCGAACTGCGGCGCCATGCGGTCGATCATCTCGAGCGTCAGCGCATTCAGCGTGGCGGGCCCGTTCAGCGTGGCACGCCCGAAGCGGTGGCCGCCTGCGGTGGCCACCTCGCCAAAGATCACAGAGTCTTCCATCACACCGGTCATCGAATGCTTTCAGTCGCGTCGGCTTGCAGCATGCGGCGCGCGACGATCACCCGCATGATTTCGTTCGTCCCCTCGACGATCTGGTGGACCCGCGCATCGCGCAGGTAGCGCTCCAGCGGGTACTCGCGCATCACGCCATAGCCGCCGTGGATCTGCAGCGCCTCGTTGCAGATGGCGAAGGCGTTGTCGGTGGCAACGCGCTTGGCCATCGCGCAGTAGATGTTGGCATCGGGCGCGCCGGCATCGAGCTTCGAGGCGGCCAGCCGCACCATCTGCCGTGCCGCCACGAGCTCGGTGGCCATGTCGGCGAACTTGAACTGCAGCGCCTGGAAGTCGGCCAGCGGCCGCTTGAACTGCTGGCGCTCGTGCAGGTGGCGCTGTGTTGCATCGAGCGCGGCCTGCGCGGCACCGACGGAGCAGGTGGCGATGTTGATGCGCCCGCCGTCGAGCCCGCGCAGTGCGATCTTGAAGCCCTCGCCTTCTTCGCCGAGCAACTGGTTGGCCGGTATGCGCACGCCGTCGAAGGTGATCGCGCGGGTGGGCTGGCTGTTCCAGCCGAGCTTGCTCTCCTTGCGGCCGTATTCGATGCCCGGGCTGTCGGCCGCAACGGCAAAGGCCGACACGCCGGCTGCGCCGGAGCCGCCGCTGCGCGCCATCACCACCAGCACGTCGGTCGCGCCGGCGCCGGAGATAAAGGCCTTGCCGCCGTCGATGACGTACTCGTTGCCCTCACGGCGCGCGGTGGTGCGCAGCGAGGCGGCGTCCGAGCCGGCACCGGGTTCGGTGAGGCAGTACGAAGCGAGCTTCTCGCCGCGCGCGAGCGTCGGCACCCAGGCCTCTGCGACCTCGGGGCGCGCGAAGCGGCTGACCATCCAGGTGGCCATGTTGTGGATGGTCAGGTAGGCCGCGGTCGAGGCGCAGGCGGCGGCCAGTTCCTCGAACACGATGCTCGCGTCCAGCCGTGGCAGGCCGAGCCCGCCGTGCGCGGTGTCGGCGTACAGGCCGCAAAAGCCCAGCTCACCGGCCTGGCGCAAGGTGTCGCGCGGAAAAAAGCCCTGCGCGTCCCACTCGGCCGCATGCGGCGCCATCGCGCTGGCCGCGAATTCGCGTGCGGCTTGTTGGTAGGCCCGTTGATCCTCAGACAGCTCGAAGTCCATGTGTCGGTGCTGCCGCTCAGCGCATGCTGATGGTGGTGTTGACGCCGCTCGACAGGTCGTCGTCGAACCAGCGCTCGGTGATCGTCTTGGTCTGCGTGTAGAACAGGATCACCTGCTTGCCATACGGCCCCAGGTCGCCGAGCTTGGACGCGCGCGAGCCGCTGAACGAGAACAGTGGCACCGGCACCGGGATCGGCACGTTGATGCCGATCTGCCCGACGTCGATCTCTTCCTGGAACTTGCGCGCGGCCGCACCCGACTGCGTGAAGATCGCGGTGCCGTTGCCGTTCGGGTTGGCATTGATCAGCTCGATGGCTTCGTCGAGCGTGGCCGCTTCGGCAATGCACAGCACCGGGCCGAAGATCTCCTGGTGGTAGATGCTCATGCCGGGTTTCACGCCCGAGAAGATGGTCGGGCCGACGAAGTTGCCTTCTTTCAATGCGCTGTCGATCGGCGGCTTGCGGCCATCGAGTTCGAGCTTGGCGCCTTCTTCGATGCCACGCGAGATCAGCGTCTCGACACGGTCTTTCGCGGCGCACGAGATCAGCGGTCCCACGTCGACGCCGGCGGTGGTGCCGCTGCCGATGGCCAGCTTCTTCGCGCGACTCACCAGGTCGGGAATCCAGCCACGCGCATCGCCCACCAGCACCGCCACCGACACCGCCATGCAGCGCTGCCCGGCCGCGCCGAACGAGGCGCCGATCAGCGCGTCGAGCGTCTGTGCCTTGTGCGCGTCGGCCATCACGATGGCGTGGTTCTTCGCGCCCATCATGCATTGCACGCGCTTGCCGGCGAGCGAGGCGCGCTGGTACACGTGCGTGCCGACCTTGGTCGAGCCGACGAACGAGATCGCCTTGATGTCGGGGTGGTCGCAGATCGCGTTGACCACGTCTTCGGCACCGTGCACCACGTTCAGCACACCGGCCGGCACGCCCGCTTCCATCGCAAGCTCGCACAGGCGCATGGTGACCATCGGGTCCTGCTCCGAGGGCTTGAGCACGAAGGTGTTGCCGCAGGCAATCGCCATCGGGAACATCCACAGCGGGATCATTGCGGGGAAGTTGAACGGCGTGATCCCGGCGCACACGCCCAGCGGCTGCAGCAGCGTGTAGGTGTCGACGCCATTCGCCACGTTGTTGGCCAGTTCGCCGAGCTGCAGGTTGCCGATGCTCGCCGCGTGCTCCACCACCTCGAGGCCGCGGAACACGTCGCCTTCCGCATCGGCCAGTGTCTTGCCCTGCTCGGCGGTGAGGATGGCCGCGAGTTCCTTCATGTTCTCGCGGATCAGCTGCTGGTACTTGAGGAAGATGCGCGCCCGCGCGCCGATGGGCGTCTTGCGCCAAGTCTTGAAGGCTTCCTTCGCCGCGGCCACGGCTGCGTTGACCTCGTCGGCCGTGGCGAGCGGCACGCGCGCCAGCACCTGCTGCGTCGCAGGGTTGACGATGTCGCGCCAGCGCTCGGAGCGCGATTGAACGAGCTTGCCGCCGATCAGCAGCGGAACCTGGGGAGGGGTGGGGGTTTGCGGCATGGTTGTCTCCATATCGAGAGGTGATGGCCCTGCGTGTGGGGCCTCTGATCGCTCGAATCTATCCACTGGCCCTGCAATCCACAACCGCGGGTATGTCAGGACAAAGTCTTTGGCGGGACGTTGCTCTGACGCTCGGGCCTTATCTCGTCAACCGCCCAGAAAGTGCGTGAACGCGGTCACGCCCGCGGGCGGCGCAGAAGCCCTCGGCCGGCGCAGATTGCTGCAGCGCAGCACAATGGCGGGACGGTGCGCACCGTCGCTGCCCTCCCGCACCGTCTGCCTTCCCACTCCCGCCCCGCCATGACTTCCGTTTCGACCTCGACCGTTGCTACCGCCTCACCCTTGTCCGCGGTCGCCAGCCGGGAGCGGAGCTTCTGGCCGGCGGTGATCGCCCTCGGTGTCGGCGGCTTTGCCATCGGCACAGGCGAGTTCGTCATCATGGGTTTGCTGCCCGAGGTGGCCAAAGACATCGGCGTCTCCATCCCTCAGGCCGGCCATGTGATCAGCGCCTATGCGCTCGGCGTCGTGATTGGCGCGCCGGTGCTCGCGGTGCTGGCCGCCCACTGGCCGCGGCGCGCCTTGCTGATCGCGCTGATGGCCTTGTTCGCTGTCGGCAACCTGGCGAGCGCGCTGGCACCGGGCTACCTGTCGCTGAACCTGTTGCGCTTCATCGCCGGGTTGCCGCACGGCACCTTCTTCGGCGTGGCCGCGCTGGTGGCTGCCTCGCTCGCGCCGCCACAGCGCCGTGCCAGTGCCGTGGGCCTCGTGATGCTGGGCCTCACCAGCGCCACGCTGGTCGGCGTGCCGATCGCGGCCTGGCTCGGCCAGCACCTGGGCTGGCGCGCTGCCTTCGTGCTCGTCGGCGCCATCGCCGCGCTGGCCTGCGTGCTGATCCGACGTGGCGTGCCCGACCTGCCCGCCGCGCACGGCGCGAGCCCGCTGCGCGAGCTGAGCGCGCTGGCCAAGCCGCAGGTGTGGCTCACGCTGGGCATCGGCGCCATCGGCTTCGGCGGCCTCTTCTCGGTGTTCAGCTACATCAAGCCACTGCTCACCGAAGTCACCGGCATCTCGGTCGACGCCGTGCCGCTGGTGCTGGCGCTGTTCGGCGTCGGCATGGTGGTCGGCAACCTCGTCGGCTCGCGCCTGGCCGACAAGTCGCTCATGCGCACCATCGCCGGCGTGCTGGTGTGGGACGCGCTGGTGCTCGGCGCCATCGTCTTCACCGCGCCTTATCCACTGGCCATCTCCATCAACGTCTTTTTGGTCGGCACCATCGTTGCCATCGGGCCGGCACTGCAGATCCGCCTGATGGACGTGGCCGGCGAGGCGCAGACGCTGGCCGCCGCCCTCAACCACTCGGCCTTCAACGTGGCCAATGCGCTCGGCGCCTGGCTGGGCGGCACCGCCATCGCCGCCGGCCTGGGCTGGACCTCGACCGGCTGGGTCGGCACGCTGCTGGCGTTCGCCGGCATGGCGGTGTTCGGCGCAGCGGTGTGGCAGGCGCGGCGCGCGCCCGCTGCTGTAGCTGCTGCGTGAGTTGAGGCGGCGCGCCACCGATTCATCGGTTCGCGCCTTGTCCTACTCGCCAACGCAGTGATTGGATGACACGGCTTTCGGGCCGTATGGCTAGCATGGGCTTCCGTGTGTTTCCTGGAGACTGCCGTGCAAGCCCGATCCGAAAACCTGGTGAAGATGGCGAATCAGATCGCCACGTTCTTTGAATCGCAGACCGAAGACCGACCCGAGGTCGCCGCGCAGGCCGTCGCCGGCCACCTCAAGCTCTTCTGGGCGCCCGAGATGCGCGCACTTCTGCTTGAAGAACTCGACCACCCGACCGGCGGCGAGATGCTGCCCGTGGTCAAGGACGCCTTGCGCACCCACGCCGCCAAGCTGATGGCACCCGGCGCGCACATCAAGGGCGAGGCGAGCCAGGTCTTTCCGCAGGGCGGGGGCGACGCGGGATAAGCACCGATCCGCGAGTCGATGGGGCATGCGGCCCTTCGATCTCGCCGCTGGCTTGGAACATGCAGGTGCCTCCGGTGAAGCGGTCGACAATCGGCCACCTCACAGAACGGAGAAGCACATGGACCGGCCCGCCCACCAACTGACGATGACGGTGTTGATGACGCCCGACATGGCCAACTTCACCGGCAACGTGCACGGCGGCTCCATCCTGAAACTGCTCGACCAAGTGGCCTACGCCTGTGCAAGCCGGTATGCCGGCCGCTACGTCGTCACGCTGTCGGTCGACCAGGTGATGTTCCGCCAAGCCATCCACGTCGGCGAACTGGTGACCTTCATGGCGGCCGTGAACCACACCGGCACCTCATCGATGGAGGTCGGCATCAAGGTAATCGCCGAAGACATCCGCAGCCAGGTGCTGCGGCACGCGAACAGCTGCTTCTTCACGATGGTGGCGGTCGACGACGACCGCAAGCCGGTGGCCGTGCCGCCCTTGCAGCCGTCCACGCCGGATGAGATTCGCCGCTTCTCCGCGGCGCAGGTGCGCAAGCAATTGCGGCAAGAGTTCGACCAGCGCTTCGAGGCGGTTCGCGCGCTGCACAGCGCCTCATAGCAGCCGTGAGTGGCCCGTGAGGGCCTGGCCTGTTTGACGTAGCGGCACATCGATTGCCGGTTCTCCCGCGCGTTGCCGAGTTCACCGTGGCAACGCGTTTCGTCAAAAACACCAGCCAGGAGACAACCATGGTTCAACTCACGTCCCGCTTGAAAGTCTGGGCTTCGCGCCGCCGCGCCGTTGCCGCATTGCTGTCGGTCGCGATGCTGGCGGGCATCGCACCGTCGGCGCTGGCCCACGATCGCGACCGCCACGGCCGCGGTCATGGCGACGCCGATGCCGAATGGGTCGGCACCTGGACGGCCGCCCCGTCCAACCTCTTCACCGCCGGGTTCAACGACCAGACGTTGCGCCTCATCGCGCACACCAGCATCGGTGGCGAGCGCGTGCGGGTGCGCCTGTCGAACACCTTCGGCACCACCTCGCTCAAGATCGGCGAGGCGCGTGTGGCCTTGCAAGCCCAGGGCCCCATCATCAACCCGGGGACCGACCGGCCGCTGAAGTTCGGCGGCCAAACCGCCGTGACCATTCCACCCGGCGCGCTGGTCGTGAGCGACCCGGTCGACCTCGATGTGCCGGCGCTCAGCAACCTGGCGGTCAGCGTCTACCTGCCCGGTGCCACCGGGCCGGTCACCGAGCATTCGCTGGCGGTGCAGACCAACTACGCGTCCACCCCAGGCAACTACACCGAGGCCGGCAACATGCCGGTCGCAAGCACCCGCCTGTCGTGGGCCTTGCTGTCGGGCATCGAGGTGTTGGCGCGTGACGCGGTGGCCGTCGTGACCTTCGGCGACTCGATCACCGACGGCTATGGTTCGACGGTGGATGCCAACCGCCGCTGGCCCAACGTGCTGGCCGAGCGCCTGCAGGCGCGGCACATGCGCGTGGGCGTGCTCGACCAGGGCATCAGCGGCAACCGCGTGCTGCACGACGGGCAGGTGCCGGAGTTCGGACCCAACGCGCTGTCGCGCTTCGACCGCGATGTGCTGGCGCAATCGGGCGTGAAGTTCGTGGTGCTGCTCGAAGGCATCAACGACTTCGGCCACGCCCCGCCCGGGACACCCGAGGCCGTGAGTGCCGAAGACATCATCGCGGGCTACCGCCAGATCATCCGGCGGGCGCATGCGCAAGACATCAAGGTCTACGGAGCGACGTTGACGCCTTACGTCGGCACCATCTTTCCCGGCTACTACCAGCCCGAGGGCGAGGCAAAACGGCAGGCGGTCAACGCCTGGATCCGCAGCAGCGGTGCCTTCGACGCGGTGATCGACTTCGACGCCGTGGTGCGCGACCCGGCCAACCCGACGAAGATCCTGCCGGCCTATGACGTGGGCGACCACCTGCACCCGAACGACGCGGGCTACCGCGCCATGGCGAACGCCGTCGACCTGCGCTTGTTTCGCGACAACGACTGAAGGCTCTTCGCCGAGCTAGCCTAGCGCTGGCAGTCGGCCGCAAAGCGGCCGACGATGCGCACGAAGTCTTCGGGCGCTTCGACCGGCGCGATCTCGCCGCCGCGCATCACGTCGCTGCTGATGCGCTGCGCGCCGGCCCGCTTCAAGCCGGCAACATAGGGCTCCGGCGTGCGGCCATCGGCATCGCCGCGCAGGTAGAGCAGCGGAGTGCTCACCTGCACGGGCTGCGCGTTGTGTTTGGCATCGGCTTCCAGCGCGCGGTACCAGTCGAAGCCCGTCTTCAGCGCTGCGGGCCGCTCGTAGGCTCGCGCGAACACATCGCGCAGCTCCGGGGTGACTGCACGCTTGTTGCCGACCAGCATGCCGATGAAGTAGTCGAAGTACTCGCGCTGGTGCCCGGTGACCAGCTTCTCTGGCAGCTCCGGGATCGCGTGGAAGGCGAAGTGCCAGATGTGCGGGTTCGCCAGCACCTCGGCCCACGGGTCGATGCCAGGGATGACGGTGTTCGCGACCACCGCGCCGCTGATGCGCTGCCCGTGGTCTCGCGCCGCGGCGTAGGCCACCATGCCGCCGACGTCGAAGCCCGCGATGACGGGTCTCTTGGCGCCGGTCCGCTCAGCGGCACCGAGGATCACATCCGCCAGCACCGTTTTCTCGGCCGAGGCGGGCGCGCCGCGTGAGTCGCCGATCTCCGGCAGGTCGAATGCGATGACGAAATGGTGCTGCCCGAACTCGTCGGCCACCCCGTCGTAGACGCGGCTCGAATGCGGCCAGCCATGCAGCAGCACGAGGGCGGGTTTCTCGGGGCTGCCGGCCAGCGTCGCGCCCAGGCTGAGACCGGCGATGTCGATGCGGGATCTGTGCATTTTTTCGCTCCTTCGCGGTTGCCGTGACATCAGAAACGAGCAATCGGTGTTCCGGTGGAACGCATCGTGCGTTGACGGTGGAGTCATGTCAGAGAACTTCTGACATCCGATCTGGCGAGGCCCCGACTGGGTGCGCAAGACGGCTCAACCTACAGTCCACGCGCGCTTGCATTCACCTACTTTCATGACCCAGCCGCTTCTCCCCGCCGTCGCCACACCGCTCGTCCAGCTCTACCGCCACGTGTGGCAACACGCCGATGGCGTTCGTGCACGCATGGCCACCGCGCTCGCCATGCTCGGCGGCTCGCAGATGCTCAAGCTCGCGATGCCGTGGATGGCCGCGCAGGCGATCAACAGCATCCAGACCGCCGGCATCGCGGGCCTGGCCATCGCCGGCCGCTGGATCGCCGGCATCCTCGGCTTGCAGATGCTCGTCTGGGCCTTCCACGGGCCGGCGCGCGTGATGGAGCGCTCGGTCGCCCTGCGCGTGCGCCGCAGCGTGGCCGACGCCCTATATTCACGACTCACGCACGCGCCGCTCACTTGGCATGAGCGCCACCACTCGGGCGACCTCCAACACCGCGTCAACCAGGCGAGCGGTGCGCTGTCGTGCTTCACCGAGAGCCAGTTCATCTACCTGCAGAACCTCATCAACGTGGCGGGCCCGCTGATCGCGCTGGCACTGCTGTCCAAGGTCACAGGCACCATGGCACTGGTCGGCTTCGTGCTGATCGCGGTGGCGATCGTGCGCTTCGACGGCGCGCTGATGCGGCTGGCCGAGCGCGAGAACACGGCGCAGCGCCGTTATGCCTCGCGCCTGCTCGACTTTGTCGGCAACATCTCGTCCATCGCCAGCCTCCGCCTGCAAGACGCGACCCGCCGCCTGCTCGACAGCCGGCTGGTCGCCGTCTTCGAGCCGCTTCGCCGCAGCATCGTGCTGAACGAATGGAAGTGGTGCGCCGTCGACCTGCTCACCGCCTGCCTGAGCTGGGGCCTGGTCATCGTCTATGCCTGGTCGACCAGCGGCGCCGGTGCCGCCGGCAACGCGCTGCTGATCGGCAGCCTGTTCATGATCTACCAGTACGCCCAGCAGGCGGCCGGCGTGTTGTGCTCGATGGCGTCGAACTACCAGAACCTCGCACGCACGCAGACCGACTTCGCCAGTGCCGACCTGATCCGCAACTCGCCCCAATCGCCGGCGCCGGCCTTCGGCCTCGACCCCGACTGGCAACGCATTGACATGCAAGGCATTGCCTTCAAGCACCCCGGCGCCGAGCGCGGCGGCATCGAAGAGCTGAGCCTGAGCCTTGTGCGCGGCGAACGCATCGCACTCGTCGGGCCCAGCGGCTCCGGCAAGAGCACGCTGCTGCGCGTGCTGGCCGGCCTCTACACCGCCGAGCACGGCCACGTGGCGGTCGACGGCGTGCCGCAACTCGGCCACCGCCACCTCGGCGCACTGTCCACGCTGATCCCGCAGGAGGCCGAGATCTTCGAGCTGACCGTGCGCGACAACATCACCCTCGGTGACGAGAAGCCCGACACGGCGCTGCATCAGGCGGTCTTCGTCAGCGCACTCGACGGCGTGCTCGCCGAGCTGCCGATGGGGCTGGAGACGCCGATGTCGGAGCGCGGCTTCAACTTCTCCGGCGGCCAGCGCCAGCGCCTGGCCCTGGCACGCGGCTTCCTCGCCGCGCGCGACAGCTCGCTGCTGCTGCTCGACGAGCCGACCAGCGCGCTCGACGCACTGACCGAGCAGCTCGTGCACCAACGGCTGGACCGCGCCTACGCCAAGGCCTGCATCGTGGCTGCGGTGCACCGCATGAGCCTGCTCGCGCACTTCGACCGCGTGGTGTTCATGGTCGCGGGCCGCATCGTCGACGTCGGCACACCGGCCGAGCTGGCCGAGCGCCAGCCGCTCTTCGCGGCCATGCAGAGCGGCAGCCTGGCAGAACCCGAGCCGGCAGAAAAGATCGTCGCCTGAGCATCGGCATGCGCCCAGCTGCGGGTTAGCCGCGCAATCGCGTCGTTCCTGCCGCGCGAAAAGTCAAAAAAGTACTAGCCGGCGGCCGGGAATGTAGTAGCTGCCCGGCACGGCCCCCTCTACATTCTGTTCAACAGATGCCGGACAACAGGCGTCACCACAGAGTGCCATGAGACAAGTGGCTCGACCACGGACCTGAGAGCCTGTGAACAAAACCGACACACCCGCTCGGGCGCGCCGGATCCATTCACAGGCTCTGAGCCCGCGGCCGGGCCAGGAGGCCATACCGATGAAGCCGGACCTCGAGGTCGTCCAGATCGGACGCGCGGAATCGTTCAAGGCGTGGGAACACGGCTATCCGTTTCGCACGGTGCGCTGGCATTTCCACCCGGAGTTCGAGTTGCACCACGTCGTCGCGACGACCGGGCGCTACTTCGTCGGCGACTTCATCGGCAACTTCGCGCCGGGCAACCTGGTGCTGACCGGGCCGAACCTGCCGCACAACTGGGTCAGCCACCTGCCGCCGGGCACTGAGGTGCCGCTGCGCAGCCGGGTGCTGCAGTTCTCGGAGACCTTCATTCGCGACGCGACGCAGCTGCTGCCCGAGCTCGCCGCGGTTGTGCCGGTGCTGGAGGCGAGCCGGCGCGGCGCGCTCTTCTCGGCCGAGACCGCCGCCCGCGTGGCCCCGATGATGGCCGACCTGATCCGCGCGTCCGAGGTCCGCCGGATCGAGCTCTTCATGTCGATCGTCGGCACGCTGAGCCGCGCGCAGGGCATTCGCCTGCTGACGAGCGAGAGCTACCACCCCGATCCGTCGGGCTTCATGGCGACCGGCATCAACGAGGCGCTGGCGCACATCAGCGGCCACCTGGCCGAGCCGTTCAGCGAGAAGGACCTGGCGGAGATCTCGCGGCTGAGCCCGAGCGGGTTCTCGCGCAGCTTCAAGCGCCACACCGGCATGGCGCTGAGCCAGTACGTGAACCGCCTGCGCATCAACCTCGCGAGCCAGCTGCTGATGAGCGAGGCCGCGATGTCGGTCACCGACATCTGCTTCGCGGCGGGCTTCAAGAACATCTCCAACTTCAACCGGCAGTTCCTGCGCCACAAGAGCATGTCGCCCTCGCGCTTCAGGGCGCTGCTCGCCGAGAACGCCGTGATGGAGGACGCCGCCTGAGGCGTTGGCGCCTGCCCTAGTCCAGTTCCAGATCCAGTTCCCATCATCGGCGGCACCCGCACGCCGAATACCAACCAGAACGGAGACAACGACATGACACGACTTACTCAACACATGAGACGCGCCCTCTGCGCATCGGCGCTGGGCCTGGCGAGCGCCACCGCGGTGCTGGCTGCGCCGAGCGGCACCGTCGCCTTCCTGATGCCCGACCAGGCGTCGACCCGCTACGAGCAGCATGACTTCCCCGGCTTCAAGGCCGAGATGTCCAAGCTCTGCCCGGACTGCAAGGTGCTCTACCAGAATGCCAACGGCGACGCCGCGCAACAGCAGCAGCAGTTCAACTCGGTGATCTCGCAGGGTGCGAAGGTCATCGTGCTCGACCCGGTGGATTCGACCGCCGCAGCCTCGCTCGTGCGCATGGCGCAAGGCCAGGGCATCAAGGTGATCGCCTACGACCGGCCGGTGCCGTCCACGCCCGCCGACTACTACGTGTCGTTCGACAACGAAGGCATCGGCAAGGCCATCGCCGCATCGCTCGTGCAGCAGCTCAAGGCCATGGGCGTGCCCACCGACAAGGGCGGCGTGCTGCAGGTCAACGGCTCGCCGACCGACGCGGCGGCCGGGCTGATCAAGAAGGGCATCCACGCCGGCCTGGAGGGCAGCGGATACAAGACGCTCGCCGAGTTCGACACGCCGGAGTGGGCGCCGCCCAAGGCGCAGCAATGGGTCAGCGGACAGATCACGCGCTTCGGCGCGCAGATCGTCGGCGTGGTGGCCGCGAACGATGGCACGGGCGGCGGCGCGATCGCGGCCTTCAAGGCAGCCGGCGTCAACCCGGTGCCACCGGTCAGCGGCAACGACGCGACGACCGCGGCGCTGCAGCTCATCGTTGCGGGCGACCAATACAACACCATCTCCAAGCCGAGCGAGATCGTTGCGGCTGCAGCGGCGAAGGTGGCGGTCGGCTTCCTGTCGGGCCAGACGCCGAAGTCCGAAATGATGCTCTACAAGACGCCGTCGCAGCTCTTCACACCGGCGGTGGTCACCGCCAAGAACCTGAAGGCCGAGATCATCGACAAGGGCATCCTCAGCGCGAAGGAACTGTGCACCGGCCGCTACGCCGAAGGCTGCAAGCGGCTGGGCATCGCGAACTGAAGCGACGCCATGGCAGACAACTCCACCACCCGTCCGGCGCCGGGCAAGCTCGTGCTGAGCTTGCGCGGCATCTCGAAGAACTTCGGCGCCGTCTCCGCGTTGACGGACATCGAGCTCGACGTGCATGCCGGCGAGGTGGTGGCGCTGGTGGGTGACAACGGCGCGGGCAAGTCCACGCTCGTGAAGGTGCTCGCTGGCGTCCACCAGCCGAGCGCCGGCACGATCCACTTCGACGGCAAGCCGGTCACACTGCCCGACCCCGGCGCGGCGCTCGACCTCGGCATCGCGACGGTGTTCCAGGACCTCGCGCTGTGCGAGAACCTCGACGTGGTCGCGAACATCTACCTCGGCCGCGAGCTGAACCCGCTGCGGCTCGACGAGGTCGCGATGGAAGTGCGGGCCTGGACGCTGCTGAACGAGTTATCGGCTCGCATCCCGAGCGTGCGCGATGTGGTCGCGTCGCTGTCCGGCGGGCAGCGCCAGACGGTGGCGATCGCGCGTTCACTGCTGCTCGACCCGAAGCTCATCATGCTCGACGAACCCACCGCCGCACTCGGTGTCGCGCAGACCGCCGAGGTGCTCAACCTGATCGAGCGGGTGCGCGACCGCGGCCACGCGGTGATCATGATCAGCCACAACATGGAAGACGTGCGCGCGGTGGCCGACCGCATCGTCGTGCTGCGGCTCGGCCGCAACAACGGCGTCTTCTATCCCGACTCGTCGAACGAGCAGCTGGTGGCTGCCATCACGGGCGCCACCGAGAACGCCGTGTCGCGCCGCGCCGGCCGGCGCCAGGCCGAGCCGCACACATGAGCGACGGCATGAACGAAGGTGCCGCGATGAGCCAAGACATGCAAGGCGCCCGTGCACCGGCAGCGTCCGCCGCGCCGCTGCTCGACCGCAGCGACGTCCGCGTCAAGCACGCGACCGGCATCGGCGGCAGCGTCAGCGCGTTTGTCGACCGCGTCCGCTCGGGCGACCTCGGCTCGCTGCCGGTGCTCGTCGGGCTGGTGATCATCTGGACCGTCTTCACGAGCCTGAACCCGGTCTTCCTGTCGGCCGACAACCTGGTCAACCTGCTGTTCGACTGTTCGACGGTCGGCGTGATCTCGCTCGGCATCGTCTGCGTGCTGATGGTCGGGCAGATCGACCTCTCGGTCGGCTCGATGAGCGGCTTCGCGTCGGCAATGGTCGGCATGCTCTGGGTCAACCAGGAGTGGCCGCTGCTGGCGGCGATCACCGTGGCGGTGGGCGTGGGTGCGCTGATCGGCGCGCTGTATGCGCTGCTGCTCAACCGGCTCGGCATGCCGAGCTTCGTCGCGACGTTGTCGGGCCTGCTCGCGATCCTCGGGCTGCAGCTCTACGTGCTCGGCACGAGTGGGTCGATCAACCTGCCGTACGGATCGCCGATGGTGAACTTCGGGCAGATGATGGTGATCCCGGCCGGTGCCTCGTACCTGCTGGCGCTGGTGCCGGGCGCAGTGATGCTGGCCATCGGCCTGCACACACGCTCGCGCCGAATGGCCGCGCGCCTGTCGGCCGCGACGGTGGGCGGCCTCGTCACGCGCTGTGTGGTGGTCACGCTGCTGTTCGAAGTGATCGTCGCGTACCTGAACCGCGGGCGCGGCGTGCCGCTGATGTTCGGCGTGTTCCTCGCGCTGGCGGTGGCGATGGACTACGCGCTGACACGCACGCGGTGGGGCCGCTCGATGAACGCCGTGGGCGGCAACCGCGAGGCCGCACGGCGCGCCGGCATCAACGTCAACCACGTCTACACCAGCGCCTTCGTGCTGTGCGCAAGCCTCGCGGCACTCGGCGGCGTGCTGTCTGCAGCGCGGCTGGCATCGGCGAGCCAGCAGGCCGGTACCGGCGACGTGAACCTCAACGCGATCGCCGCGGCCGTGATCGGCGGCACCAGCCTGTTCGGCGGGCGGGGCAGCGCGTACTCGGCGGTGCTGGGCGTCATCGTGATCCAGTCGATCGCGAGCGGGCTGACGCTCTTGAACCTGTCGTCATCGCTGCGTTTCATGATCACCGGCGCGGTGCTTGCCATCGCGGTGATCGTCGACTCGCTGGCGCGCCAATCCCGCGTCACCCATGGTCGCGCGTAGCAGTTTCACGTCGTCGATCGATTCCAGGAGAACAGCACACATGAGCGAACGCATGAAAGACAAGGTGGCTGCGATCACAGGGGCCGCATCGGGCATCGGGCTGGAGTGCGCCCGCTCGCTGCTCGCCGAGAGCGCCAAGGTGGTGCTGATCGACCGCGCAGAAGACCGGCTCGCACGGCTGTGTGCCGAGCTCGGCCCGAACGCGCTGCCGTTGACGGTCGACCTGCTGCAGCCGGCGCAGGTCTCGGCCATCCTGCCGAGGATCCTGGCGTTGGCTGGGGGCCTGCACATCTTTCACGCCAACGCCGGCGCCTACGTCGGCGGCGAGGTGCTGGCCGGCGACCCCGACGAATGGGACCGCGTGCTGAACCTGAACATCAACGCCGCCTTCCGCTCGGTGCACGCCGTGTTGCCGCACCTGGTGGCGCAGAAGTCGGGCGACATCATCTTCACGAGTTCCATCGCCGGCATCGTGCCGGTCGTGTGGGAGCCGATCTACACCGCGTCGAAGTTCGCGGTGCAGGCCTTCGTCCACACCACGCGGCGCCAGGTGGCCAAGTATGGCGTGCGCGTCGGCGCGGTCGCGCCGGGCCCGGTCGTCACCGCGCTGCTGGACGACTGGCCGAAGGCCAAGATGGACGAAGCGCTCGCGTCGGGCAGCCTGATGCAGCCGAAGGAGGTTGCCGATGCGGTGCTCTTCATGCTGACGAGGCCACGCAACGTGACGGTGCGCGACCTCGTGATCCTGCCCAACAGCGTCGACCTCTGAGAGGCTGAGTGCCCGATGAATGCCGCCCCGAGCTCCACCGCAGCGATGGCCGACGCGCGCTTTGTCATCGGCGTGGATGTCGGCACCGGCAGCGCCCGCGCCGGCATCTTCGATGCCGAAGGCCGCATGCTCGCCTCGGCGAAGCACGACATCACGCTGTACCAGGCGAGCGGCTCGATCGTCGAGCAGTCGAGCGGCGAGATCTGGCGCGCGGTCTGCCAGGTGGTGAAAGACGTGCTGGCCCAATCGGCCGTGGCGCCGGAACAGGTGGCCGGCATCGGCTTCGACGCCACGTGCTCGCTCGTCGTGCTCGGCCCCGGCGGGCAGCCGCTGGCCGTCGGCCCGTCCGGGCAAGCCGAGCGCAACATCATCGTCTGGATGGACCACCGCGCCGTCGCGCAGGCCGAGCGCATCAACGCCACTGGCCACCCGGTGCTGCGCTACGTCGGCGGCCGCATCTCGCCCGAGATGGAAACGCCGAAGCTGCTGTGGCTGCGCGAGAACAAGCCCGATGTCTTTGCCGCGGCGTGGCAGTTCTTCGATCTCACCGACTTCCTGACCTGGCGTGCCACTGGCGACCTTGCACGCTCGACCTGCACGGTGACCTGCAAGTGGACCTACCTCGCGCACGAGCGGCGCTGGGACGCGGACTACTTCCGCACCATCGGCCTCGGCGTGCTCGCCGACGAGGCCTTCGTGCGCATCGGTCAGCGCGTGGTCGACCCGGGCACGCGGCTCGGTGGCGGGCTCACGGCCGAAGCGGCTGCGGAGCTCGGGCTGCGCGCCGCCACGCCGGTGGCCACCGGCGTGATCGATGCGCATGCGGGTGGCATTGGCAGCGTGGGCGCGCAAGGCCGGGCTGAAGCGTGCCTCGCCTACGTGTTCGGCACCTCGTCGTGCACGATGACGACCACCGAGCAGCCGGTGTTCGTGCCCGGCGTCTGGGGGCCGTATTTTTCGGCGATGGTCCCGGACCGGTGGCTGAACGAGGGCGGGCAGTCGGTGGCCGGCGCGGCCATCGAACGCCTGCTGTCGCTGCACCCCGCAACGCCTGAAGCGCGGCGCCGTGCCGAGAGCACCGGTGACTCCTTGCCGACGATGCTCGGCGCACTCGCCGAGCAGGAGGCTGGAGGCCTGTCGCAGGCCGCGCGGCTGGCCGACGGCCTGCACGTGGTTCCTGAATTTCTCGGCAATCGCGCACCGCTGGCCGACCCGCACGCGAGGGCCGTGATCGTCGGCCTCGGCATGGACACCGACCTGGACAGCCTGGTCGCGCTGTACGTGGCGGGCCTGTGCGGCATCGGCTACGGGCTGCGCCAGATCATCGATGTGCAGGCGGCAGCCGGCGCGCCGGTCGAGCGGGTGGTGATCAGCGGTGGCGCGGGTCGAAGCGATTTCGTGCGCCAGCTGCTGGCCGACACCACGGGCAAGCCGGTGGTCGCCACCGAAGCGGATGAGCCGGTTCTGCTCGGCGCCGCGATGCTCGGCGGCGTTGCCGGTGGGATCTTCGACGACGTGGCGTCAGCGATGGTGAGGATGTCGAGGGTCAGTCGCAGCTACGAGCCGGCCGGCGGCAAGTTGTCGATGCTGCACGAGGCGCGGTTCGGTGCCTTCACGCGGTTGCAAAGCGTGGCGCGGGAGATTCGCGACGCGGCCTTGCGATAGCTTGATGGCTGGTCAGCGGCCGGCCTTGTCGAACGAGACTGGCTGAGTCCGCCCGCGTTTGGAGCGGATGACGACGGTGCCCGCCAGCTTGTCGTGCCAACCCTGCTTGCGCGGGTCGAAAGCCACCCAGATGAGGCCGAGGCCGAACGGCAGCGTCGAGATGAAATAGCCCAGATAGCGCCCGATCGACTGGCCGACGGTCAGCGTGTTGCCGGTGCGCGCATCGACCACGCGGGCGGACAACAGCATCTTGCCCGGCGTGGCCTGGCGGGTCAGCCAGAAGACGATGGATGCGGCCGCCGGCAGCAGCCAAGTGATGATGAAGTCGCCGGTGCCTGCGACGAAGCCACTCTTCTGGCTGTCGAAATAGGCCCAGCCGTACAGCGCGAACAACAGCGGGAAGCTGATCGCGAGGATGAGCACCGTGTCGATCAGGGCCGCGCCCGTGCGAACCCAGAAGCCGGCGTATTCCACCTCGCTCGGATCGATGTCGGAGACGGGGGCGTTGGGCGGTGCGTACGGGTTGTCGGTCATGGTCGGCTGCGATGGAGGTTCAGGTTGGCATCACCGTGCTGCACCTTGCGCAAGCACGTCGACCTCCATGATGCCTCTTCACGCTTGCCGTTCTGCGACAGCCCCGAGCCGCGCTCGAACACTCAGGCTTTGGCTTCCCGCCACGAACTGGCAATGTCTGCGGTGGAACGCAGCTCGGCACCACGCTTCTGCAAGTCCTCGTTGATGCGTGCCGAGATGGCGTTCGCCGTTTCGGTCTTCGACGGCCAGGTGCTGTGCCCGTCTTCGGCCACAGTGAGCGCGAAACCTTTGTCGAGGGCCGAGCGGCTGGTGTTGAAGACGCAGAACTCGCTTTGCAGGCCGCACACGACCAGGCGCTCGGCGCCCAGGCCGTCGAGCAGACCGGCGAGGTCGGTCCCCTGGAAGGCACTGGACGCATGCTTCTTCATCACCTTGTCACCGGACAGGGGCTGCAGCGCCTCGTGCAGCTCCCCATGCGGCGAGCCTTCTTCGAAAGCATCTCCCGGCTCGGCGCAGTGCTGGATGAAGACGATGGGCACCGCCGCCTCACGCGCGGCGTGGATGAGCGCAACGCTGTGGTCGACGAGGCGCTGCGCGTCGGTAATGGGTTCGCAGCGCACGCCATCGAAGGCGCCGCGTTGCACATCGATGACGAGCAGGGCCGTGCGCGGCATGGTGTTCCCTCCCATCACTTGCGCGTGGTCTTGGCGGCCGGCTTGGCGGCCGGCGACTCCTGCCGCAGGCCTTCGGACATGCCGATCAACACACCGCTGACCAGCGTGGCATAGCCCTTCATCAGGGC
Organism: Rhizobacter sp. P2_G4; assembly: GCF_056403575.1. NCBI lineage: Bacteria > Pseudomonadati > Pseudomonadota > Betaproteobacteria > Burkholderiales > Sphaerotilaceae > Rhizobacter > Rhizobacter sp. P2_G4. The sequence continues at coordinate 320,400 of NZ_JBFUFG010000001.1, forward strand.
CTCGGCCGCCTTGGCACCGGCAGCGCGGCCTTCGCGGCTGGCCTGCTGCGCCGAGGCCATCAATTGCTCGACCGTAGCGGTGGCTTGCGTGCCGGAGGCCGAGCCCTTCATCTGCATGCTCTCGAGCACCTGGGTCCACGGACCTTGCAGCTGTTCGCTTGCGGCCTGCGCGGCCTTGGTGACGGTGTTGAAGAACATGTCTTCCATCTTCTCGAGGTCACCGAGTGCGCCTTTCAGCTGCTTCTCTTGCGTGCTCACACCTTGCTCGACGAACTGCTCCAGCGCCTTGCGCTGTGCCTCCACGGCCTGCAGCAGGGCCGAGTCCATGCCGGCCAGGGCCTTGCCGAGCAGGGCCTCCACGTCGACCGCAGGCAGGCTGCTGCCCGCTGCACCGGCCGAGGCTGCCTGCGTCACCGACTTCAACACGCCCTGGATGTTCTTCACCGTCATCTCTCGGCCCTGCAAGGCCTTGAGCGTCGCGCTGCTCACCGCCTGGCGCAGCGCCTCGCCCTGCTTGCTGGTGGCGTTGGTGAACATGTCGGCCAAAGCCTTCTGATCGATGCCGGACTTCATCATGCGAGTCTCCTGGGTGAGGGGCGCCAGCCGGTTGGACGGCGTGCCCGAGGTTACTGCGGTATTGCGACAAAGGCACCTGCCATGGCGAAGTCGCCGTCAAGTCACTTCGCCGGCAAGGCGTAGGAGAGCACGTAGTCGCCCGGCTTGGTGCCGGTGGAGCCGTGGCCGCCAGCCACCACCAGCAGGTATTGGCGGCCATCGGCACCGGTGTAGGTCATCGGCGTGGCCTGGCCGCCGGCGGGCAGGCGGCTTTCCCACAGCTGGCGGCCGCTGGTCACGTCATAAGCGCGCACGTAGTTGTCGAGCGAGCCCGACAAGAAGGCCACGGCGCCGGCGGTGAGCATCGGCCCGCCGATGTTGGGCACGCCCATCTTGAAGGGCAGCGGCAAGGGAGACAGATCGCGCACCGTGGCGTTGCGGTGCTTCCACGCGATCTGGCCTGTGCGCAGGTCTGCACCGGCCACATAGCCCCAAGGCGGCGCCTGGCACGGGATGCCGAGCGGCGACACGAAGGCGCCCATCTTGGCCGCGAAGGGGGCGCCGAAGTTTTCGTTCAGCGCCGGCAGCGGGCCCTTGGGCGGGCCGTCGTCCTGCACCATCAGCTCGGTGTCGTTCGGGCGTGGCACCAGCTTCGAGGTGAAGGCGAGGTAGGTCGGCGTCGTGAACGCGATCTGCCGCACCGGATCGACCGCCACACTGCCCCAGTTGAAGACGCCGAAGTTGCCGGGGTAGATGAGTGAGCCCTGCGTCGACGGCGGCGTGAAGCGGCCGTCGTAGCGCAGGCGGTGGAAGGCGATGCGGCAGTAGAGTTGGTCGAACGGTGTCCCGCCCCACATGTCGCGGCCTTCGAGTTTCTTGGGTTCATACGAGAGGGCCGACTTGGGCTGCGTGGCGGCGGTGCGGTCACCTTCGGCGGCGCCCTGCGGCGCGGGCTGTTCTGTCACCGGCAGCAGCGGCTTGCCGGTGCGGCGGTCGAGCACGAAGAGTTCGCCCTGCTTGGTGGGTTGCACGAGCGCGGGCACGGTGTTGCCGCCGATGTTGAGGTCGATGAGGCTGGGCTGTGCCGGCACGTCGTAGTCCCACAGGTCGTGGTGCACCGTCTGGAACACCCAGCGCGCCTTGCCGGTAGCGATGTCGAGCGCCACCACCGAAGACGAATGCTGCTCGACGGCCGGCGTGCGCTTGCCGCCCCACTGGTCGGGCGGCTGGTTGCCCATCGGCACATAGACCAGGCCCAGCGCTTCGTCCACGCTCGAGATCGACCAGCTGTTGGGCGAGTTCGCTGTGTAGGTCTGCCCGGCCGCGATGGGCGTGGTCGCATCCGGGTTGGCCGAGTCCCAGTTCCACACCAGCTCGCCGGTGTTGATGTCGAACGCGCGGATCACGCCCGACTGTTCCTTGGTCGACGCGTTGTCGAGCACGGTGCCGCCGACGATCACGTACTGGCGCGTAACGACCACCGGCGAGGTCGAGTAGTAGGAGCCCGGCATCAGGTTGGGCATGTGGGCCGACAGGTCGATCTCGCCCTTGCCGCCGCCGAAGCTCTTGCACACAGCGCCGGTGTCGGGGTTGAGTGCGATGAGCCGCGCGTCGGCCGTCGGCATGAAGAGCTTGGCTGCGCAATCAGGCGATGCGTTGGCGACGGCAGGTGTGGCTGCACTCGCGGCCGAGGCTGCTGCAGTGGCAGCGCTTGCATCGGCATCGGCAGGCGGCTGGTACGAGAGCCCGCGGCAGGTCAGATGCTGCAGCGCGAGCTGGCCGCGGATCTGCGGGTCGTAGCGCCACAGCTGTGCGCCGGTGGTCGCGTCGAGCGCAATCACCGACTGGTGCGGCGTGCACAGGAAGAGGCGGTTGCCGATCTTCAGCGGCGTCACCTCATAGGTGGTCTCGACCGGGTCGCCTTCGCGGCCGCGCACGTCGCCGGTCTGGAAGGTCCACGCGAGCTTCAGGTCGCTCACGTTGGCCGGTGTGATCTGGTTCAGTGGCGAATAGCGCTGGCCCTCGCCCGTGCGGCCATAGGCCTGCCACTCGCCGGCCGGCATGGCCGCCGCGGGAGTGGCAGGTGCCGCGGATGCCGTCGGCAGCGTGCCCTCGATGGTCGTCGGGTCAGAAGCCATCGATGCGAGCGCCACCACTGCGTAGACCGCCAGCACGGCACCCAGGGCCACGCGGCCGCCCTGTCGCGATGAAGCGCTGCCCAAAGAGCGCGACACCGAAGGGAGCAACAACACCAAGCCGATCACGAACCACACATCGAGCCGCGCAGCCAGTGGCCACCACGCGAGCCCTGCTTCCCACAGCGCCCACACAAGCGTGCCGACGAGCAGCAGCGCATAGGCCCACCAGGCCGCAGCCCTCTGCTTCAACAGCAGCACCGCAGTGATCCAGCAGCCGAGTGCGGCGACGAGGTAGTAGCCGCTGCCGCCCAGCGAGACCAGCCAGACGCCACCCACCGCAAGCACGAGCCCGATGAGGATCAGCACAATGCCGCAGGCCGTGCTGGCACCCGAGCGGCGTGGTGGGAGAGAAGAGGCGGCCATCGAGAAACTCCTGCGCGAGTGGGTGAACGGGTCACCTTAGCGGCGGATGTCTTGAGACTCTGTCGGCCCCACGCGGTTGCGCTCGTAGGACACTGCCGCCAGCCGCATTCAGCGCAGCAATGTTCGGTTCAGGAAGAAGGGCTCAGAAGCGCGTGGTGAGCGCCGTGAGCCACGCCGGCGAAGCATCGACAGCCCAGGCCTCGAACTGCTTGTCCCACCCGGTGAGGATGGACACACCCACGGCCAGCAGAAGGAGGCCGAGCGCGACCTTGCCGCCCCGGCCCGCCGCCATCATGCGGCCGCGCACCCGCATCACCGTGCTGCGCGAGAGTGAGCCCAGCACCACCAGCGGCGTGCCCGCACCGACACCGAAGACCAGCATCAGCAGCGCAATCTGCGCGAGGTTCTGGCCTTGCGAGGCGAGCGTGGTGGCCGCTCCCAAGGTGGGCCCGACGCACGGACTCCAGATGATGCCGAGCACCAGGCCGATCACGAGTTGGCCCGTCAAGCCTTCGAGGTGCATGCGCGACAGCAACTGGTCGCCCACCGCGCTCAAGCCCGAGGTGGCCGTGGCAAATCGCTCCTGCAGGCGCGACGACAGAAGCACGACGGCGAAGCCGATCAACACCACCGCAGCGACGCTGCGGAACGTCGACGCGTCGAGCCCGAGCGATGCACCGAGCGTCGCGATGAACACGCCGACGATCGCAAAGGACAGGGCCAGCCCGGCGGCCAGCGCATAGGGGCCGAGCCGGTGTGCGCCGACCGCGGTGGCGAGCAGGATGGGAATCAGCGGCAGCACGCAAGGCGACAGCGTCGACAACACACCCGCCAGGTAGCCCAGCCCGAAGGTGGCAAAACCGAAGTCCATGCTGCATTCGATCCAGAAGCGTCAGAGCGCCTTCGAGAACGTGGCGTCGATTGCGCCGAGCGTGGTTTGTCCGGTCGAGCGCGCCACTTCCTTGCCGCCCTTGAAGACGACGAAGGTGCTTTGCGTCGACACCTTGAGCGCCTTCTTCAGGTCCTTCTCGGTGTCGAAGTTGGCGACGAAGAACTTCACGTCCTTCATCTTCGGTTCGGCCAGTTCCTGCTTCACCAGTGGCGCCTGGGCACGGCAGGTGGGGCACCAGTCGGCGTGGAACTGCACGATCACCGGCCCGCCGGCGGCCACGGCCTTGTCGAACGCGGCCTGCTCGAAGGGCATTGAAGCGGAAGACGCTGCCATGGCAAACAGCGCGAAGGCGAGTGACGCGATCAGCTTGACGAGAGATTTCATGGCGATTCCTTTCAACGGCGACCCCGGGGACAGGCCTGCAAAGGCCAGCAGCAGAAGGTGGGTCGCCGCCGGGGCCGCAAACTTACACCCGCCCTGAAACCTCGACATGAAAATCGCCTCGCCCTGGTCGGCACGCAACTGGCGGCCAGGCTTCGTCGGAGAATGCGCGCACGGATCGGCGCGCAGGCGCCTCATAACAAGAGGGTTTCGCACATGAAGGTGTTGGTCTTGGGCAGCGGCGTGATCGGCGTCGCGTCTGCGTATCAGCTGGCGCTGGCCGGCCATGAGGTGACCGTCGTCGACCGGCAGCCCGCAGCGGCGCTGGAAACCAGCTACGCCAATGCCGGCGAAGTCTCACCCGGCTATTCGGCACCGTGGGCCGGGCCGGGCGTGCCGATCAAGGCAGTGAAGTGGCTGCTGATGCACCACCGCCCGCTGGTGATCCGCCCCAACATCGACATGAACCTCGTGCGCTGGGGCCTGGCCATGCTGCGCAATTGCACGAGCGCGCGTTACGAGGAAAACAAGAGCCGCATGGTGCGGCTGGCCGAGTACAGCCGCGACTGTCTGAAGGAATTGCGCGCGCAGACCGGCATCCATTACGACGAGCGCATGCAGGGCACCCTGCAGCTCTTTCGCACACAGGCGCAGCTCGACGGCACGGCGGCCGACATCGCCATCCTCAAGCGCTACGGCGTGGGCTTCGAGCTGCTCGACCGCGAGGGCTGCATTCGCCACGAGCCCGCGCTCGCGCAGGTGCGCGACAAGTTCGTCGGCGGCTTGCTGCTGCCCGGTGACGAAACCGGCGACTGCTTCAAGTTCACGCAGAACCTGGCCGCGCTCGCGGTGCAACGCGGCGTGCAGTTTCGCTACGGCACGCAGATCCAGCAGCTGCAGACCGCAAGCGGCCGCATGGAGGGCGTGCTCACCAATGTCGGCCTGCTGAAGGCCGACGCCTACCTCGTGGCGCTCGGCAGCTACTCGCCGCTGCTGCTGAAAGACATCGGCATCCGCATCCCGGTGTACCCGGTTAAGGGCTACTCGATCACGGTGCCGATCGCCGAGGCCACCGGCGCGCCCGAGTCGACGGTGATGGACGAGACACACAAGGTCGCGGTGACGCGCCTGGGGGACCGCATCCGCGTCGGCGGCACGGCCGAGCTGGCCGGCTACACGCTGCAGTTGCACAACGCCCGCCGCCAGACGCTGGAGCACGTGGTCACCGATCTCTTCCCACGGGGAGGCGACGTGTCGCGCGCGGAGTTCTGGTGCGGCCTGCGGCCGATGACACCCGACGGCACGCCGGTCGTCGGCGCCACGCGCCTGCCCAACCTCTACCTCGCAACAGGCCACGGCACCCTGGGCTGGACCATGGCAGCCGGCACCGGCCGCGTGATGGCCGACATCATCTCGGGCCGCACGCCCGGCATCGACATGAGCGGCCTCACGGTCGACCGCTACCCGAACGCGTACGCGTAGTGGCGGGTCAGGGCCGCACGGCCGGCGACTCGAGCTTCATGCCGCGGTCGCGCCACGCCAGGTAAAGCGCCAGCTCGACGAGCTCGGGTGCGCCGTAGGCCGGCACTTCGGCGCGCACGCCGTTCATGCAGTTGCGCAGGCGCCGTTGCAGCGAACCCACCGACTGCCATTCGAGCCGGTACAGCGGGTAGCCGGTGGCATGCCCTTGCGGAATGAGGCTGCCGCCGAGCCGCCCGCCTGCCCGCTCGTCGTGGCACTGTGCGCACGACAGGTCGAGCTGGCCGATGCGCTGGCGGTACAGCGCCTCACCGCGGGCGCGCGGGGCCTGCAGCTTCGGGTCGGTGGGCGGGGTGATCGGCATGCCGCGTGACTGGAGTGCGACGTAGCCCTCCAAGGCCAAGAGTTCCGCGCTTTCGGGCGCGAACGCTGCGCTTTGCTGGCGTCGCTCGCGGCACTGGTTGATGCGCTGTGAAAGGTCGATGGGCCGCTTGAGCGCGTTGTCGAACGCGGGGTAGCGCGTGGCCACGCCGCGCATCGAGGTGGCCGCCGCACCATGGCAGCCCGAGCAGGCCTTGGCCGATGCGCTCGGGGCACGGTCCCACAGCGCGGCGCCGTCCTGCACTGTCAGCATCGCGGGGTTCTGCATGTCGTCACGCTGCATGGCCTGCGTCTGCGGGCTCATGTCGTCGAAACCCGAGCGGCGTGGGTCCGTGGGCTGGGCGGTGGCACTCAGGCAGCAGGCCACCACCGAAAGGGCTGCAGCCCAGCGCTTCATGTGACGGTGAGCACCACGCTCTCGTTCTGCGAGAAACCGTTGTCGCCTTCCCAGCTGAAGCTGAGCGTGCCGCTCTCGGTGGCCAGCATCGTGAACGAGAGGTACGGGTTGGCGGCGACCGCGGGGTAGAGCTCGGCACTGCACACCAGCTCGCCGTTGAAGCGGCAGGCGAACCGGGTGATCAGGTCACGCGGCTTCACCTGGCCGTTGGCATCCGGGCGGAAGCCGGTCTCCATGATGTGCGCGATCAGCGTGCGCAACTCGATGACCTCGCCGCGCTTGGCGGTGGTTGGGACGGTGAGGAGGGTGCGTGCCATGTTCACCTCACTCCAGACATGCCGCCAGCGTGACCAGCACATCCACGCTGTGCGACCAGTAGCTGCCGTCGCTCATACGCGCCACCGCCACCAGCTGCTGCGAGGTGGCGAGGCGGATGCGCGTGGACACCAGCGCCTTGCCCGAGCGCGGGGTGAGCGTGAAGCGCACCACGTCGCGCTGCGGGTTGCGGTCGTTGAAGACGGCGATGCCGGTCACGTGCTCGGTGGCGCTCATCGGGCTGTCCACGCTGACGGTGATGGGCACCGCGTTGCCGTTCTCGACCAGCGGCGGCACGTCGAGCTTCACCTTGCCCGGTTTCACCGGCGCGCCGTTGGCATAGCCGCGAATGGCGTCCTGCATCTCGGACGAGGTGGCGCGCACGGCCGGCACGGTGACCACCGTGCCGAGGGCCACCCCGAGCTGAAGGAGTTCTCTTCGTTGCATCGCCAAGCTATTTGAGGGTTTCGAGATAGGCCACCACGTCTTCGACCTGCTGAGCGGTCAACAAGTTCTTGCCGCGCCAGGCCGGGCCCACCCATTGCAGCCCGCTGCTGCGATGGTAGGCCGGCATGATGGTTTGTGGATTGAGCTGGCGCGCATCGGCAATGCGCAGCCGCAGCTGCCCGGCCGACCAGCGCGAGCCGGCGCCCGCCAGATCGGGCGCCAGGTTGCCCTGGAAGCGGTCTTCTGGAAACGGGCCGGTGTGGCACAGCAGGCACAGCCCGGTCTGCCGGCTGGCGACGATTTCGCGGCCCCGCGCCGGGTCTCCCGGCGTGGCCGTGAGCGGCTCGGGGATCGCATCGCCCACCACGTTCAATTCCGTCTGCGCAAACGCTGCGCCTGCTGCGAAGGCCAGCATGGCGGCGGCGCGGTGCATCAGACTTTCTTCAAGCTGTGGTTCTTCAGCGGCATGTCGCGGATGCGCTTGCCCGTGGCCGCGAAGATGGCGTTCATCACGGCCGGTGCGGCGACCGCGATGGTGGGCTCGCCCACGCCGCCCCAGAAGCCGCCCGAGGGCATCACGATGGTCTCGACCTTGGGCATGTCTTCCATGTGCACCACCGGGTAGGTGTCGAAGTTCTGCTGCTCGATGCGGCCGTCTTTCACGGTGCAGCCGCCAAACAGCGCGGCCGACAGCCCGTAGACGAACGAGCCTTCCACCTGCGCCTGGATCTGCTGCGGGTTGACGGCATGGCCGCTGTCGGTCGCGGCCACAATGCGGTGCACCTTGAGCTTGCCCTCGGCGTCGACCGACACCTCGGCGCAGGCGGCCACATAGCTGCCGAAGCCCATGGTGTGTGCCAGGCCGCGGTACACGCCGGCCGGTGCGGGCTTGTCCCAGCCCACGCGCTCGGCCACGGCATTGAGCACGGCCAGGTGCTTGGGGCTCTTGTCCATCAGCTTGCGGCGGAAGGCCAGCGGGTCCTGGTGGGTCGCGTGCGCCAGCTCGTCCATGAAGCATTCGAGGTAGAGCGCGTTCTGGTTCAGGTTCACGCCGCGCCAGAAGCCCGGTGGCACATGCGGGTTGCGCATCGCGTGGTCGATCAGCAGGTTGGGCACGGTGTAGCCGATCGATGCTTCGGGCCCCGGCGGGTTGAGGCCCTGGAAGACCACCGGGTCCTTGCCGTCCTTGATCATCTGAGGGAACACACCCGCGAGGATCGACTGGCCCGAGATGCGCATGTGCAGCGCCGTGAGATTGCCTTGCTCGTCGAGCCCGGCCGTCATCTTGCATTGCGTGACGGGGTGGTAGCGGCCGTGCGTCATGTCTTCTTCGCGCGACCAGATCAGCTTGATCGGCGTGCCCGGCATCTGCTTTGCGATCTGCACCGTCTGGTGCACCCAGTCGTGCACGGCGCCGCGCCGGCCGAAGCCGCCGCCGAGCAGCAGCTTGTAGACCTCGCACTTCTCGGGCGGCAGGCCCGAGGCCTCGGAAGCCGCGGCGAGTGCGGCCTCGCCGTTCTGCGTGGGCGTCCACACCTCGCAACGCTCGGGCGCTCCGTCCTTAGACAAAGAGAAGCGGACCGTCGCGTTCATCGTCTCCATCGTCGCGTGGTTCTGGAACGGGTACGAGTACACCGCCTCGACCTTGCGCGCGGCCGTTGCGAGCGCCGCACGGGCATCGCCATTGCTGTTGCCCACCACCGCTTCGGGCGCGTCGAGGCCCGCCTTGAGGATCTCGGCAATGCTCGCGCTGCTGACCTGTGCGTTGGGGCCTTCGTCCCACTCGACGGTCATCGCCTCGAGCGCGCTCTTGGCGTGCCACCAGGTGTCGGCCACCACGGCCACCGCGCTGTCGCCCACGCGCACGACCTTCTTCACGCCGGGGCGTTTCATCGCGCCCGCTTCGTCGAAGCTCTTCAGCTTGCCGCCGAACACCGGGCAGTCGCGGATGGCCGCGTTGAGCATGCCGGGCAACTTGAGGTCGGAGCCGTAGACCTGCTTGCCGGTGAGCTTGTCGAGCGTGTCGAGCCGCGCGAGCGGTTTGCCGGCGAGCTTCCAGTCCTTCGGGTCCTTCAGCGCCACCTCGGTGGGCGGCGTGAGCTTGCCGGCGGCGAGCGCCACCTTGCCGTAGCTCGTCTTGCGACCGGTCGGCGCGTGCGTGATCACGCTGGCCGCGGCGCTGCATTCGGAGGCAGGCACCTTCCACTGATCGGCTGCGGCCTGCACGAGCATCACGCGGGCCGTGGCGCCACCCTTGCGCACGTAGTCGTGCGACTCGCGGATGCCGCGGCTGCCGCCGGTGGAAAAGTTGCCCCAGGCCCGCTTGCGCGCGAGGTTCTGCCCCGGCGTCGGGTACTCGGTGGTCACCTTGGCCCAGTTGCAGTCGAGCTCCTCGGCCACCAGTTGTGCGAGGCCGGTGAGCGAGCCCTGACCCATCTCCGATCGGGCGATGCGAATGATGACGGTGTCGTCGGGCTTCACGACGACCCAGGCGTTGATCTCGGGTGTGGCGGCGGCTTCGGCCGCTTCGGCTTTGCTTGCGAACGGAATGTGGAAGGCCACGACCAGTCCGCCTGCCGCGGCGCCACCCAGGAAGCCGCGCCGCGAGATGTCGAGGGTCGGCGCGCTCATGCCACACCTCCGCCGATGTGCTGGATGTCGATGCCCGCCTGCGCGGCCGTGCCGCCTTGCGCAGCCATCTTGATCGCGGCGCGCACGCGGTTGTAGGTGCCGCAGCGGCAGATGTTGGTCATCGCCTCGTCGATGTCGGCGTCGGTCGGGTTCGGCTTGGCCTTCAGCAGGGCGCTAGCCGCCATGATCATTCCCGACTGGCAGTAGCCGCACTGCGGCACGTCCAACGCGGCCCAGGCTTTCTGGATCGGGTGTGTGCCCTTGGGCGACAGGCCTTCGATGGTGACGATCTTCTGCTTGGCCTCGATCGTCGAAGCCGGGCGCACGCAGCTGCGCGTGGGCTCGCCGTCAAGGTGCACGGTGCAGGCGCCGCATTGCGCGACGCCACAGCCGTACTTGGTGCCGGTGAGGCCGAGCTGTTCGCGCAGCACCCACAGCAAAGGCGTTTCGGGTTCGGCGTCGACCTGGTGGCGTTTGCCGTTGACGTTCAAGGTGATGGCCATGTGCGGTCCTGGTTGGCTTGTGGTTCGAGCGGGGACAGGGTTGGCTGCTGCGGGAGCATGCGACATGGATGGTCGGGGCGATTGAAGACCCTGATTGGGATGGGGATTGATGGCTGGGTTGTGGTGTGCTCCCTTCGGCGCTGGCGAACCTTGGGTGTCGATGGAAACGAGGCAACGAAGAGGCCGATCCTGATGGGAGTGGCCTCATTCGTTGCTAGCTCCCGCCTGCTCAGAACGAGTGGCGGATGCCCGCCGTGAACTCGGTGATGTTGCGGTCGTCGACGGTCGTGAGGCCAGCCGGCACCGCGCTGGCCCAGCGGTTGGCGTAGCTGGCGCCGTCGTTCTTGAAGCGTGTCAGCGCGGTGTACAGGTTGGTGCGCTTCGACAGGTCGTACTGGTAGCCGACGCCGAAGGCCTGGGTCTTGCCCTCGTGGACGTTCTTGGCCTTGTTCTGCAGGTACTGCGCACGCACCAGCTGCCGGCCGAAGCGGTAGTCGCCACCGACCCAGTAGCCCTGGCCGTCTGCATCCGCCGCGCTGCGGTCGTTCACCGAGATCAGGCCGGCCGTGCCGTGCCAGTCGCCATAGGTGTAGCCGACCGCGCCCGAGGTGGTGCGCACGTCCTGCGAGGTCAGGCCTTGCTTGTCGTCGACGAACGAGACCATCGCGTCGAAGCCGTAGCCGCTGTAGCGCGCGTAGACATCGGCGACACGCTGGTCGTTGGTGCCGCCGGCGGCTTCACCGAAGCCCCACAGTGCCCCGGCCTTGAAACCGCTGAACGTCGGCGTCTCGTACTTGACCGAGTTGTTGACCCGGGCCGGGCCGCCGTTGCCGGTGGCGCTGTAGGTCGTGCCGCCGCGCACCGGCTCGTAGCCGCCGAAGCCGCCGATCACCGCGGTGCTTGCGCCGGTGGAGACATTCGAGAACTCGCTGAAGTCGCTCGACAGCGTGTAGACGCTGCCGTATTGGCGACCCAGGCTCAGCGTGCCGTAGGGCGAAGCGACGCCGACGTAGGACTGGCGACCCCAGAAGGCATTCTGGCCATTGGTGCCGTCGTCAAGGTTGATGCCGCTTTCGAGCACGGCGAGGCCAAGCAAACCACCGCCCAGGTCTTCGTTGACACGGATGCCGAAGCGCGAGCCCGACAGACCGCCCGACTGGGCACGCGTCAAGTTGCTGGCACCGCTGGCGAACTGCACATAGGCGTCGGCGATGCCGTACAGCGTGACGTTGGTGGTGGATGGTTGTGCATCCTGGGCATGGGCTGCGGTGGACGCAGCAAGCGCAACAGCGCTCAAGGCAAAAGCGGCGAGCTTCATTCGATTCTTCTCCAATGGATAAGTTGGGCAGCGTGGGTGTGCCCTGGCAATAACAGGTCAAACGATCAACGGTCGAACGAAGGCATCGTAGAAATCGGCCCGGCGCGCGAAGCTGTCCGGCAGATGACGTTTTTGTCATCGGAAGCCGATGCAAGCTGGCCATCCACCACAACCCACTCGCCAGACAAAACCGCTGATCGGGTGCAAGATGCCGCCGTTCGCACAACAGGAAACAGGAGACCCCATGACCTTGCTGCCCACGAGCACGTGCCGAGCGTTGAGCCTGCTCATCTGCTGCGCCGCCGCGAGCGCCCACGCGCAAACCCAAGCCGCCCCTTCGTCGCATGTGCGCTCCCTGGCCGCCACCTGCGCGGCATGCCACGGCACCGACGGCAAGGCCGAGGCCGGTGCCGGCCTCATCGGGCTTCGCGGCAGAGACAAGGACTACCTGGCCGCGCAGCTCACCGCTTTCAAGGACGGCACGCGCCCCGCGACCGTGATGCACCAGATCGCTAAGGGCTACACGCCCGAGCAGATCGACCAGCTGGCCGCGTACTTCGCGGCGCAGAAATGAAAGGGGCCGGCATGAAGCGTCGTGATCTGATCCAGGCCGGGCTCGCCGGCGGCACCTTGCTCACACTCGGCGCCTGCGCCACATCGACGGCCGTTCCGGCGAGCGCGAAGGTCGTGGTGATCGGTGGCGGCTTCGGCGGTGCCACGGCAGCCAAGTACGTGCGGATGTGGTCCGACCATCAGATCGACGTGGTGCTGATCGAACCGCAGGCGAGCTTCGTCTCGTGCCCGGGGTCGAACCTCGTGCTGGGTGGCACGCGCACGCTGGCCGACATCACGGTGAGCTACGACACGCTGGTGTCGCGCCACGGCGTGAAGTGGGTACGCGACGAGGCAGCGGGCATCGACGCCGACAAGAAGACGGTGACGCTGTCCTCCGGAGCAAGCATCCGCTACGACAAGCTGGTGCTGTCGCCCGGTGTTGAACTGATGTTCGATGAGGTGCAGGGCCTGCGCGAAGCACAATCAAGCGGCCGCGTGCTGCAGGCATGGAAGGCGGGGCCCGAGACGCTGGCCTTGCGCCGGCAGCTCGAGGCCATGCCCGATGGCGGCGTGTACGCCATCACCGTGCCCGAGTCCCCCTACCGTTGCCCGCCGGGGCCTTATGAGCGCGCCAGCGTGATCGCGGCCTACTTCAAGCGCGAGAAGCCGCGCTCGAAGGTGCTGATCCTGGATGCGAATGCCGACGTCACGTCCAAGCCCGCGCTGTTCAAGAAGGCCTGGGCCGACCTGTACCCCGGCATGGTCGAGTACCGGCCGCTGCAGAAGGTGATCGGTGTCGATGCGGCGGCGAGCAAGGTCCGCATCGAACTGCACGACGACGTGCGCGCCGACGTGCTCAACGTGCTGCCGCCAATGCGTGCCGGCACGCTCGCGGTGAAGGCCGGGCTTGCGAATGCGGCGGGCCGCTGGTGCCGTGTGAACTACCTCGATTTCGAATCGACCGCGGCGAAAGACATCCACGTGCTCGGCGACTCGATCCAGATCGCGCCGGGCATGCCCAAGAGCGGCCACATGGCGAACGCACATGCCAAGGTGGCGGCCGCCGCCATCGTGGCCCAGCTCAACGGCCAAGAGGTCGACGCGCACCCGATGCTGATCAACACCTGCTACAGCTACGTCGACGCCAACCAGGCCATCCATGTCGCCAGCGTCCACGAGTACGTGGCAGCCGAGAAGACCTTCAAGCCGGTGGCGGGTGCCGGCGGCGTGTCGGCGCAGCGCAGCGAGGCCGAAGGCGTCTATGCATCGGCATGGGCCAGGAACATCTGGGCTGACGCCCTCGGTTGACGGGACCCGGCGCGTCCTCTGCGTAACGCGCCTGGCTGTGCTTTGAGCTCGTCGCTCACGGCATGCTGCCCAACATCCGCAGATAGCCAGGATGTTGCATCACGGTGTTGTGCGACACGCCGGGGATCACGCTCAGCGTGGCGCGGCCTTTCGCGAAACGCGAGAAGAGCTGCTCGGTGCTGGCGCGCGGAATCACCTCGTCGTGCTCGGCCATGATGAGGTGAGCCGGTGCCTTGATCTGCGGGACGTACTTCCACGACTCGTACCTGTCGGTGATCAGCCAGCGAACCGGAAAGTACGAGAACTGCCGCACGGCCAGCTCTCGCAGGCTGTCGTAGGGCGTGACGAGCACCAGCCGCGACACCGGGCGCTGGCTCGCCAGCCGCACTGCCACGCCGGTGCCGAGGCTGCGGCCGATCGCGATCACGTTGGCATGCTTCTGGTGGGCCAGGTCGAACAGCGCCAGTGCATCGCGCTGGATGGCCTCTTCCGTCGGCTTGCCGCCACTGCGGCCGAAGCCGCGGTAGTGCAGCAGGTAGAGCGCGTGGTCGGGAAACGCCTCGCTCAGCGGTTGCAGGTCTTGCGACACGTCTTCTGCATTGCCGCCGAAGTAGACGACGGCCTGGGTGCCTGCATGCTCGCGAACGCTCGCCTGCACGGTGACGCCGTCGTCGCTGCCGGTCGGCACGCGGATCAGCGGTGTGTCGACGCGGCTCGGCTGCGGGTAGTAGATGAAGGAACGCTGGAAAACGAACAACGCACCGCAGACGGCGGCATAGGCCAGGGCAATGAGGCAGAGCGTGATGGTGATCAAGCGATTCATCGGGTGAGGGGTTGGGCCGCTGGCAATCGCGCCGCTCCGAAGGTGCTCGGGAACCAGCGCTCGCGCAAGGCCATGAACGGAGCTTCGATCACGCGGTACAGCAAGGCGCCCACCAGCACCGACAGCACGGTCGTGACCAGCAGCACCACACTGGGCGACAACGCCGCTGTCTTCGCATAGTTCTTGACGATCACGCCGACCGCCTTGTGCGTGAGATAGATCGAGTAGGACCACACGGCCAGGTGGTGGGCGCCGGGAATCTTCAACACATGCAGCCACGAGTTCGGGCTCAGCGCCGCCATCGCCAGCAGCGAGAACGCCACCGCGACCAGCGAGTAGCCGAATGCCGACATGAAGAAGCCGTAGCCATAGCCGTCGATGTAATAGAAGTGGTAGACGCCGACGAGCATCAGCACAGTCGCCGCAAATCCGGCGGCCAACAATGCCTGGCCATGCTGCATCGCGCGTTGCCAGCTGCGCGGATGGAAGTTCTTGAAGAACGCGACGGCCACGCCGGGCAGGAACTCGTCGATGCGACAGAGGGTGCCGTAGTAGACGTTCGGATAGTAGTGCTCGATCTGCCCGGAGTCCTCGCGGCCGTAGAGCGACCACAGCACGGCGCGGATCGCCATGCCCGCCAGCATCAGCCCGACGATGGCCGCCCAGGCGTGGGCACGGCGTGAGCTCACGCGGCTGGCCAGCAGCAAGGCCGCCGGCAGCAGCAGGTAGAACTGCTCTTCGATGCACAGCGACCACGCGTGCGAGAAGGCCGTGCCGGGCTGCAGGCCGATGTTCTGCGTGAAGCTGAGAAAGCGCCACAGCGGGGGTGGCGTCTTGCCGCCCATCACCGCAGGGAACAAAAAGTACGCCGCCAGCACGACCCAGAAGGCCGGCCATGTGCGCAGGCCGCGGCGGGCGTAGAACGCCTTCAGCGACAGCGTCTCGCCGCGCGCCATGCCGGCGAACAGCTGGTTGGCGATGAGGTAGCCGCTCAGCACGAAGAAGAGGTCGACGCCCACCCAACCGACCACGCTGAGCCAGCCGAAGGTCGGCGTGCCGCTCACGAAGACCATGTAGTGGTACATGAAGACCAGCGTGATCGCGAGCGCGCGCAGGGTGTCGAGGCCGAGGGTTCGGGAGGTGCTGGTGTTCGTCATCGGGAAGCGGTTGGGAATCAGCGGGTGTTGATTCCCGCGCACCGGATTGTCGGCGTGTGCTCAGAAAGTGTGAATGAAGCACGGGTACGGCTCGGGCTTACTCCGGCGATCGCGAGTTCCGAAGGTACGCTCGCCTTGATGAAAATCGCCTTTGTCCTGAGGGACTTTCCAGTTCTGTCAGAGACCTTCGTCTTGCGGCAAATCGTCGGGCTGGTCGAGGCTGGGCACGAGGTGCGCATCGTGGTTGGAAAGAAAGCGGACAAACCATTCAAGCACGAGAAATACGAGCAGCTTGGGCTGGACCGTTTGATCCACCCGCTGCGGCACGAGGTGGGCGGCCGGTTGTCGCGTGCCGTATTGCTGGTGCGGTTTGTTTCCGGCAGCCTGTTGTCACGGCAAGGCTGGAAGGCGTTGGGCACTGGCTTGCGGGCTGCATGGACGGGCTGCCCAGAAGCGCTGATGGACATCGCGGCGCAATCACGGCAAGGCCCTATCGGCCGGTTCGACGCCATCGTGGCGCACTTCGGCCCGACCGGGGTGCGCGCGATGTACCTGCGGCAATCAGGCCTCGTCGATGGGCCGGTCGCGACGGTGTTTCATGGCTTCGACGTCAGCAGGTCAGACATCATCAAGAAGCACCTCGGCAATTACCACAGGCTGTTCGAACAAACCGAGGTGCTGCTGCCTATCAGCGAGCTGTGGAAGCAGCGGCTGCTCGAGTGGGGCGCTCCGAAAGACAAGTTGCGCGTATTGCGCATGGGTGTCGATCTCGACCAGCTGCAAATGAGCGCGACCACGCGGCAGCCGATCGACCCACTGCAGGTGTTGTCTGTTGCCCGGTTGACCGAAAAGAAGGGGCTCGAGTACGCACTGGCAGGCGTGACGCAAGCGCGGTCGAACATCGCCTGCACCATCATCGGCACCGGCCCGCTCGACCAACCGCTGCGCGAGCTTGCCGGCAGCGCAAAGCCAGGAGTGATCAACTTTGCTGGCGAGCAGCCACAACACAAGGTCTTTGAAGCACTCCAACAAGCAGACGTGTTCCTGCTGCCTTCGGTCACTGCAGCGGACGGCGACATGGAAGGCGTGCCCGTGGTGCTGATGGAAGCCATGGCCAAAGGCGTAATCGTGCTGGCGACTCGCCACAGTGGCATTCCCGAGTTGATCGACGACGGCGTATCGGGCCTGCTGGTCGCCGAGCGCGATTCCGCGGCCATCGCGAATGCCCTTGACCGCGTCGCAGCTGGCGAGATTGACGTAGCGCGCATGCGTACAGAGGCCCGCCTGAAAGTGGAATCCAAGTTCGACAATGCGGCGCTCGATCGCGAGCTGATCGACATCTGTCGGTCGTTGAGAAGGTCAGTATTGGGGCATTCACCTGCGGCAGAAGAAGGCTGTTGAGAGGCCGATTACGGCATGGCTAGAGACGCCGAGCACGAACAGCCTCTCCCTCCTGCCGTGCGGTGATGTGCCAGGTTCACTGCTGCCCCAGACGCGTCGCTACCCTTCAACTTCCCTGCTTGGGATAGAGAACCAGCTGCGTGCAGCGGAAGAGCGCGATGGTCTTGCCGGTTTCGCGGTGGGTGACGACCGAGTCCCAGACCTGCGTCGTCTTGCCGAGGTGCACGGGCTTGGCCGTGCACTCGATCGTGCCTTCGCGCGCTGTGCCGAGGTGGTTGGACTTGAGCTCGATGGTGGTGAAGCCGATGGCGCCTTCGGGCAGGTTGGCGATGCAGCCGTAGCCCGCCGAGGTGTCGGCGAGCGTGACGACGCTGCCGGCGTGCAGGAAGCCGTTGGGCGCCATCAGGAACTGCGTCACCGGCATCTCCGAGCGGATTTCGGTCCCGCTGACTTTCTTGATGACGATGCCGAGGTGCCCCGGCAGGTTGTTGGCGCCACGTTGGTTGAATTGTTCGGCAGTGATCATGGAAGCCCTGGGGGTCGGTGTTGGTAGAAGCGATTCTGCCGGGTCTTGCACGCGCATGGGCTGCCCCCCGTCATGCTCGGTTCAGCGCAAGGTCGGCCAATCGTCACACGTGCGCGATGGCTTCGGGTGCATGATGCGGCCGATCAATCCCTCAACCCTCACAGGAGAGCAATCATGAGCATCGTGAGCTTTTTCAAGGACGCTGGCGAAAAGCTGTTCGGCCACAAGGAGACGGAAGCCGCTGCGCAGAAGGCCGAGGCCGCGCCCGACAACGAGGCGTTGAAGGCGGCCTCGGCGGCCGCGAACGAGAAGGCGGCCAAGGCGATCGTGGCCTACATCGTCACCCAGAACCTCAGCGCCACCGGCCTGAGCGTGGTGGTCGATGGCGCCACCGGCACCGTCACCGTGTCGGGCGCTGCCGACGACCAGGCCACCCGGGAGAAGATCGTGCTGTGCTGCGGCAACGTCTCGGGCGTGGCCAAGGTGAACGACCAGATGACGGTGGCCACGCCGGCCGACGAATCGAAGTTCCACACCGTGGTGAAGGGCGACACCCTCTCGGCCATCTCCAAGACCTACTACGGCAACGCCAACCAGTACATGAAGATCTTCGAGGCCAACAAACCCATGCTTTCCAACCCGGACAAGATCTACCCTGGCCAGCTGCTGCGCATCCCCGCCTGAGAACCCACCATGCACCTCATCTGGACCATCCTCATCGGCTTCATCGCCGGGCTCGTCGCGAAGATGCTCATGCCCGGCCGGGACCCGAGCGGCTTCATCATCACCACCCTGCTCGGCATCGGCGGCTCGCTCGCCGCCACCTACCTGGGCCAGGCGCTCGGCTGGTACCACTCAGGCGAGTCCGCCGGCTTCATCGGCGCGGTGGTCGGTGCCATCCTGCTGCTGGTCGCCTACCGCGTCATCAGCAAGAAGGCGTGACCCGACAGCCATGAGGTGATCGAGCGGCGGTGCTGTTCCTGCACCGCCGCTGCGTCCGACAATGCGGCCATGCACTATGTCCGCCTGCTTGCCCTGACGCGCCGCCACCCGTCGGCCATCCTGCTCGTCGTGCAGCTGGCGGGGCTGCTGCTGTACCCCTTCATCGAATCCACACGCGTGGGGCCGATGGCGCTCGGCGCCTTCGGCATCGTGGTGCTGGTCATCACCACCGGCATGGTGCGGCGCACGCCGGGCCTCACGTGGATCAGCGCCTGCATCGCGCTGCCGGCCATCGTGCTGCTGCTGCTTCAGGCGATTCTTCACATGACCTGGCTGCTGCCCTGGTCGGCTGCGCTGGAAGCGGTCTTCTACTTCTATGCCGCCGGCAGCCTTATCGCCTACATGATGGAAGACCAGCGCGCCACCACCGACGAGCTGTTCGCTGCGGGTGCCACCTTCACGCTGGTAGCCTGGGGCTTCACCTACCTTTTCGTGGTGCTGCAGGCCTTGCAGCCGGGCAGTTTCTCGGCAGCCGTGAACCCCGACTCGCCGCGCACCTGGACGGAGCTGATGTTCCTCAGCTTCGCGCTTCTGTCCAGCACCGGCATCGGCGACGTGATCCCGCTCAAGCCGCCAGCGCGCGCACTGGCCAGCGTGGAGATGTTTGCCGGTGTCATGTACCTCGCCGCGGTGGTGTCGCGGCTGATCGGGCTGACCTTGCGTCACTGAGCCGAAAGCGTAAACGCTTCAGCCGCCGGTTCTCACCACGACACGGCCGCTGGCCTTGAGCTGCTCCATCACACGCTCGACGTGGTCGCCCTGCAGCTCGATCACCCCGTCTTTCACGGTGCCGCCGGTGCCGCACAGCGTGCGCAGCTGCTTGCCCAGCTCGGCCAGCGCAGCGGCGTCGAGGCCCAGGCCACGCACCAGTGTCACGGCCTTGCCGCCGCGGCCCTTGGTCTCGCGGCTGACGCGCACCTTGCCGTCGCCAGCCGATGCCGATGGCTGCTTGCAGGTGCACGCCGCCACCGGCTGCCGGCAGTTCGGGCACATGCGGCCGCTGTCGGTGGAGTAGACGAGCCCGCCGCTGCCTGCTTTGCGCATCCGAAGCTCCAGCGGATGTCAACCGAACACGATGCGAACCGCGTTCGCCAGCGTTTCGGGGTCCGCCAAGGCCACGAAGGCGATGCCTGCCAGTGCGCCCGACAGATGCGCATCGTGGTTGACGCGCCCACGCGCCTGCCGCGACGCGTAGTACGTGTAGGCCAGGTAGCCCACCGCGAAGAGCGGCGCCGGGATGGGGATCGGGATCGGCAGGATGTAGAGCGACGCCTTCGGGTGGTAGACGATGGAGGCGAACAGCACCGCCAGGATGGCGCCTGAGGCACCCAGCGTGCGGTACTCCGGGTCGTTGCGGTGCGCGAAGTAGGTGCCCAGGTCGCTTGCCAACAGCCCGAAGGCGTAGAGCGCCACGAAGGCCTGGGTGCCGATCGTGCGCTCGAGCGAGAACGCGAACGCCCAGAAGGTGAACGCATTGAAGAGCAAATGCGGCAGGTCGGCATGCAGGAAGCCGCTGGTCACGAGAGTGAGGTACTCGCGGCGCGGCAGCAGCCAGTGCGGCCGGAACAGGTTGCGCTCGATCATTGGCGGTGACACGAACAGCCCGACGAGGCTTGCGATCACCATCGCCGCGAGCAGCAGCGTTGCCGCCGGGTTGGCGTTGATGTGGCCTGAAATCTCTTGCATGAGGTGAGCTCTTTCTGTGGTGCCCGGCTCAGCGGGTGCCGCGGTTGCGGCGCTCGCGCACGGCGGTGGCCAGGGTTTGCAACACCGGCACCGTCTGCGAGAAACCGATGCAGGCGTCGGTGATGGACACACCGCGTTTCAGCGGCACGCCCGGTGCCTGGTCCTGCCGACCTTCTTCGAGGTGGCTTTCGATCATCACGCCGGTGATGCGCTGCTCGCCAGCGGCGATCTGCGCGGCCACGTCGTTTGCCACGACCACTTGCCGCTGGTGCTGCTTGCTGCTGTTGCCGTGCGAGACGTCGATCATCACCTGCTCGCGCAGGCCGGCGGCGCGCAAGGCGTCGCAGCTTGCGGCCACATGGGCCGCGCTGTAGTTGGGCTCCTTGCCGCCGCGCAGGATCACGTGGCAGTCGTCGTTGCCACGCGTCTCGAAGATCGCGGCCACGCCCATCTTGGTCATGCCCATGAAGGCATGCGGGGCGCGTGCGGCCAGCACCGCATCGGCCGCCACCTTGATGCTGCCGTCGGTGCCGTTCTTGAAGCCAACCGGGCAGCTCAGGCCCGAGGCGAGCTGGCGGTGGCTCTGGCTCTCGGTGGTGCGCGCGCCGATGGCGCCCCAGGCAATCAGGTCGGCGATGTACTGCGGGCTCAGCAGGTCGAGGAATTCGGTACCCGTCGGCAGGCCCAGCGTCGTCAGCTCCAGCAGCAGGCGGCGCGCGCGCTCCAGCCCTTCGTTGATCGCGAAGCTGCCGTCCAGGTGCGGGTCGTTGATGTAGCCCTTCCAGCCGACGGTGGTGCGCGGCTTCTCGAAGTAGGCCCGCATCACGATCAGCAGGTCGGCGCCCAGGGCATCGGCCTGCGCCTTCAGCAAGTGGGCGTATTCGATCGCCTGGTCGTGGTCGTGGATCGAGCAGGGGCCGACGACGACGATCAACCGGTCATCGCGGCCATGCAGCACGTTGGCGATGGCGACGCGGCTGTTCTCCACCAGCGCCAGCGTGTTGTCGCCGACCGGCACGCGCTCCTGCAGCAGCGCCGGCGTGATCAGCGGGCGGACGGCGCCGATGCGCGTGTCGTCGATGCGGGTGGTGTCGAGCGTGCTGTCGCGTGCGCCGACTTCGCGGTCGTGGAGAGGGTCGTCCAAGGTGGGCATGGTGGCTTCGCCTGCGGGAGGCATGCTGGGTGCGGTGGGGCGATTGTCCGCTGGCGGGAGTTGGTCGCCGTTGCCTCGACGTCAAGGCCGTCGGAGGCATGACCCCGGTGCACAGTCAGTCGACGTAGATCCCGCCCTTGCCGGTGCGCTTGCCGGTCAACATCGTGCGGTCCGCACGCTGCAGAAGCTCCTCTGCGCTGGAGCGGTCTGCGTCGTACGAGATCGCCACGCCGAACGTTGCTCCGATCTTCGCGACTTCGCCGTTGGGCAGCACGATGGGCTCGGCGAGCGCCTCGACAACGCGCTCCAAGCCACGGTGCCAGTCATCGGAGGGCACGAATTGCAGGACCAGCACGAACTCGTCGCCCCCCAGACGCGCCGCCGTGTCCGATGGGCGGATGTTGGCTTGAAGCCTGCGCGCTATCTCCACCAGCAATGCATCACCAGCGTCGTGGCCGAGCGTGTCGTTGACGGCCTTGAAGCCGTCCAGGTCGAGGTAGCAAACCGCCACCAGGAAGCCTTCTCGTTTTGAAATGCTCAGTGCCCGTCCGAGGCGATCGGCGAGAAGCAGACGATTCGGCAGCCCGGTCAGGGCATCGTGAAACGCAACATGCGCCATCTGCTCGTGAGCGTTCTTCATGGCCGTGATGTCGACGGCCATCAGCAAGGTCTCCGTGTCGCTCAGCCGCGTGGCGCTCAGGTCGATCCACAGCACCTCGCCATGCTTGTGCCGCATGCGGACATGGGTGCGGTACTGCTTTCCTGCGCCGATGACGGGGTAGAGCTCCTCGCCGATCTGGCGAAACACGTCTTCGTTCTCATAGAGAGCGAGCGTCGACGTGCCCTCCAGCTCGCCGGGGCCGTATCCCAGGATCCGTTCGAACGCCCTGTTTCTCCATTTGATGACGCGCTTCTCGACCTTCGCCATGCCGACGAGATCGCTTTCGAGCACGGCTGCCTGCTCGCGAACGAGCTGTCGAGCCTCCGTCACATCGCGCCCGGACCCGAACACAAAGAGCTGACCGTCGATTTCGGCCACGCGCATGTTGAGCTCGACATCGAAGACGCTGCCGTCATCACGACGGTGCTGAACGTCGACCCGCTGCTTGTCGCCGTCCTTCACCTTGGAGAGCCAGGCGCCAACCTTTGCTTCGTTCTGATTGGCGTCCCAGGTCGAGATGTGGCGCCCCAGCAAACGGGCGCGAGAAGAGCGCAGCATTTCGGCAAAGGAGTCACTCAACTCGACCAGCATTCCTGCGCGGTTGACGATGTGTATTCCGTCGCCTGCGATTCGCAGCAGCGCCTGGACGCGGCGTGTCTGCCCAACGAGTGCCTGCATGGCGGCACCTTCTCTCAAGCTCGCCGTGTAGACGGCAATGGATGCGGCTGCAACGAGTGCCCAGGCCAGGGCCGCCAGGAGGGAAACCGTCCACGCCTGGGCCGCCCATGGCTTGAAGAACCGGTCGCGGGAGATGCCGGCAAACACGGTGTAAGGCCAGCCCTCGATTTTTCGATAGGCAGTGATGCGCTCGACGCCGTCCACGGCCACCGTCGAAGCAAACGTTCCATTCGATGGTTGGTTCAAGACGGCAGCTTTGAGCTGCTCTGAAACCGTCGTCGATCCGACTTGCCCCTGCACGGAACTGCCGGGCGCGCGGCGTGCGATCAGCTCCAGCTGGCTGTTGCGCAAGGTGACTGCGTCCTGATCGGTCAGGTCATAGCGTTCGAACAGTTCGTAGAAGTGAGATGCAGCAACGCTGACGTAAAGAATGCCTTTGAACTGGCCATCGACGCGAAGTGGCCGAATGAAGACGACGACCCAGTTGCCCGAGACCCGTGAACGAAGCGGGCCCGTCACAAGCGTGTCGTCAGACGTGTGAAGCAGCGCCTGCTTGAAATATTCGCGGTCTGAAACGCTTGGGGGTGCACCCGGCGGAAGATCGTTTCCCCAGCGCACGCGGCCCGTGTCATCAGAGAAACGCAGCGCTTCCACGCCACTGAGCAGTTTGAGATTCGAGGTCAGAATGCCTTGCACGGGCGCTCTGTCAGTTGGCTGATTGCTCAGAACCCGTGTCAGCTCCGAACCTGTGGCGCGGATGACCGCATCGATCTGGCCAAGGTCGCTCGCAATGCTGACTTGCGCAATCGCGACCATCCCTTCTGCCAGGTCATTCGCCTGTTGTGTGTACGAGGCCTTCGACGCAGAGAGAACCGAGTAGACGAGGAACGCGAGTAGCAACCCGACGCCCGCGTTCGACAGAACAAGTATCACGACGCTGCGTTGACGCCGACGCGCCGCATGGTCCGCGAGCTTCTGGGGATCTGACAACGGCATATTGTTGGAGTCCTTTTCGCCGACCCGGTTTGGCGAATACTTTGCTTGTACGTTGACTCCCCTGTCTCGCTTTGAACCAAGGCGCTGGAGCGCTCTGAAAGACATCATGCCACCCAAGTATTCATACGCCGAGATCGAACGTCGGTGGCTTGTCGAAACAATCGACGGTCTTCACCTATCTGCTGTGCGGGCGCGGACGATCGAAGACAAATACCTCACTGCTGGTCGTCTGAGGCTCCGCAAAATTTGCGAGCAGCGCTGTCCACCCGTCTTCAAGCTCGGCAAGAAGTACGAGCGAATCGGATCGGAGCCCGAATCGGTCGTGAACATCTATCTGTCGGAAGCCGAGTACCAATCTCTCTCGGTGCTTCCCGGCAGAACCGCAACCAAAGTGAGGTACTCGGTTGAAGGTGGGGCGCTTGATGTGTACGAAGCACGGAACCATGCGCTGGTCATCTTCGAGATGGAGTTCATTAGCCGTGAGGCCGCGGCGAAGTACATCGCCCCACCGTTCGTGGGCAGAGAGGTCACCGCAGCTGAGAAATACACTGGGTTTGCGCTCAGCGAAGAGGCGGCCTAGTTCCGCCAATCGTCGGGCGTCGCAAAAGCAATGCCGTTCAACTTGATCGCACTCGGGAGGCTCAGATGAAGAGAGTCACAGGCATCGGAGGAATCTTCTTCAACGCGAACGACCCGGTCGCATTGCGGGCTTGGTACAAGCAGCACCTGGGCATCGACGTGCAGGCGTGGGGCGGCACCGCATTCAGCTGGACCGACGCGGCGGGCAACCCGACCCAGGGAACGACCGTGTGGTCCATCGGCGCCGCAGACGGCGCGGGCTTCGCGCCAAGCAAGTCGACCTTCATGGTGAACTACCGCGTCGAAGACTTGGCCGCTGTCCTTCAGGCGCTACGGGACGAAGGATGCAAGGTCCTCGAGAAGATGGACGACTCCGAGTACGGCAAGTTCGGCTGGGTGATGGACCCCGAGGGCAACAAGGTGGAGCTTTGGCAGCCGCCGCCTGGACAGTAGGGCGAGGTCTCAGAACCAGGTGCAGGAGCGACATGCACCCAGCGGCCTACTCGCTGATTGAAGCGGCCTCTATGCGCAACACGATCCGGGTGCCGGCACCCGGCGTGCTCTGAACGCCGAGGCTGCCGCCGAGCAGGCGGGCGCGTTCCTCCATCCCGAGAAGACCAAAGCCGGGTCGGTGGGCCGACGGATCGAAGCCTTGGCCGTCGTCACTGACCGCCAGCACCCACGCTTCGCCTTCGCGCGTCAAGCTCACCTTCGCGCTGCGAGCTCCGGCATGCCTGCGTACGTTCGTCAACGATTCCTGGGCGATGCGGAACACCATCGTGGCGGTCTGCGGCGGCAGCTGATGCGCGTCGGGGTCGACATGCACGGTGCATGGCAGCTGGGTGTTGTTCGTGAACTCAGCCGCCAGCCATTCGAGGGCTGCTTGCAGGCCACCGTCGAGCGCGGGCGGCCGCAGCTGCGACACAAGCCCGCGCACGGTGCCCACCAGGCGGTCCACGCGGCCGAGCAGTGTCTCTAGCTGCGCAGTCTCGACGGGCTTATTCGAGTTGGCGCGCACCTTGGCGATGGAGACCTCCATCCGCAGCGCCGCGAGTTGCTGGCCCATCTCATCGTGCAACTCGCGGGAGACACGCAAGCGCTCGTCTTCCAGCGCCTGTGCGTTGTGCTCTCCGAGCCGGCGCAGCGCCACCTCCGAAGAGGCCAAGGCCGCTGTGCGTTCAGCCACGGCGGCCTCGAGTGTCCGCTGCCGCGCGCGGTCACGGCGCCGAAGCCAACGGATGGACAACCACCACAGGATCAACAGGGCCGCTGCATAGGCGCCGCGGGCTTCCGCAGAATTCCACCATGGGGGCCGGACCTCGAAGTTCATGCGCAGCACCGGGCCAACACCTTCCACGGCCGAGAGACCGGCCGTGCGCAGTTCCAGCACGTGTGCACCCGGGTCCGCGGCGCCGAGGTCGATCACAGAACTCTGCGCCGTGTGCCATGGCGCATCGGCCCCAAGGCGGTATTCGATGTGCAGCGAACGCGCACGGGAGAAACCGGCCGTTCCCACCGTGACGCGAAGAAAGCGGTCCTGCCAGGCCACGGGTTCTGCCGGTGGTGTGCGGAACGTGCGGTTGCCGAACGCCATCTCGTCCAGCCGCAAGGCGGGCAAGGGCGCTGCGTGCGCGCCGGGCAACAGATGAGTAAGGCCGGCGGTGGTGGCAATCCACACGCCGCCGTCGCCGTCGGCCAGGAAGCCCGAGGTCAGGTCGTTCCACACCAGCCCCGTGCGGCGATCCAGCCGTGACCAGGTGCTGTCGGTGGCACGGATGAAGATGCCCTGATCGGTGCTCATCCACAAACGTCCGTCAGGGCCTGCCCGCATCCCTGACGCCGCCGCCCCTCCGAAGGCGGACTTGGGCAGGAACAGCAGTTGGCGCGCGCCGCTTGCGTCTGGCATGTAGGCGCCGAGCCCATCCGATCCACTGGCCCACAGCGTGCCCTCCGCAACCGTGGCCACCAGCGAATCGATCAACTGCCCCTGGACGTCTCGAACCTTCGCCCACCCGTCCTGCCGCCGATCCCATAGATCGCGGCCGGTGCGAATGAAGCGCTCCTGCTTTCCGTCCAGCACGATCCGGCTGTCTGAGCGCGGATCGAACTGGCCGTCCGCCACCGGCATACGGCGCAGCCCCGAATTCGTCGCGTCGAGCCGCTCCAGGCCCTTGTTGCCGCTCGCATAGACCCGGCCGTCCCCCTGGGAGACAACATACAGGTCGGATTTGGGCGCCATGGTGCGAGGTTCGACGCCGCCGGCTTTCACGCTCAGCAGGCGGCCACCCTGCACCCACCAAAGGTCGCCAGCTCCGTCCACTGCGAGGCCATGCACAGGCTCCGCTGTGCGCGCGAGCAGTGCATTTCTGCGGAACTTGCGGGCCGAAGCGTCGAACCATGCCATCCCTTTGCCCGTGGCTGCCCAGAGCCGGCCGCTTCCGTCGCGTGCCAGGTCGAGCACCGCCGGTGCCGGCAAACCAGAGGCTTCGGTCCAGTGCTCCACCTGGCCGTAGCCGATCCAGCGGTGGGCGCCACGCCCGGACGCGCCCAACCACAGCGAACCTTCCGCGTCGAACATCAGCACACTGACCGGCGTCTCGGGCAGCCCCTCTGTACCCGTCCACTCGAGCCAGCGTTCACCGTTCCAGCGTGCGATGCCGTGGTCCGTGGCCGTCAGGATTGCGCCCTGCGCATCCTCGATGGTGGCGTCGGTGTCGTACACGGCACGCCGCATGGGCGCTGCCACCGTTTTAAAGGCCGTGGCGTCCGGTGCCAAGCGTGCGAGATGCCCGCTGCTGCGCGCCCAAAGGCTGCCATCGCGTGACACCAGCAGGTTGCCCCAGATGTCCTCTGGCAAGCCCTGGGCCGGGCCCCAGTGTTGAATCTTGCCATCCCGCCATTCGCACAGCCTGTCGCCGCAACAGAACCAGAGCGCCTCTGCGCGCCGCTTGATCGGCAGCAACTGGTTGGAAAGGGAGTGCGGTGCCGGCACATCCACGCGCTGCACGACGAGCGAGCTGCCGAGCGCGCCGCCGGCAGCGGCGGTCCAGATCACGTTGTCTTCATCGAGCGCGTACACCGCGCCGTGACCGTCAATCTCGAACTGCTGGTTCGACATGACATGCAGATGCTTGCCATTCGGCTTGAGTACCTCTGTCCAGCGCAGACCGCCCGGCTCGGCCTGGCGAATGAACACACCGCCCTCGGCCAGCACCCACAGCCGCCCTTGTGAATCGACGCGGCCGCCGTAGAGATAACCTCCGGCCTCGCTGGGCAGCGGCTCGGCGTGCATGCGGAAGCCGTCGAAGCGGAACAGGCCGTTTTCGGTGCAGATCCACAGCAGCGCTTGTGCGTCCTGAACCAGGCAATGCGGCGTCAGGTTGGTGAGCCCCTCCGCTTCCTGATACGACTCGAGCACGATGCGCTCGGCATGCGCGCACAGCGCAGCCAGCCCCAACAGCGCGGCCACACAGGCAGTTCGCCACCGCTTGATCGACCAGACCATGTCGCAGCGCAAAACGCAGCGGCTACCAGCGCACGGCAACCGCGTGCCACTGCATGAAAATGTCTTTCGTGTGGCTCGTGAGTGAGCGCTGGCGGAACGAAATCACTGGATATCCTCGCTTGCGGGTTGCTACCGACCTGTGACGGGCGGCCTGATCCAGCGGATCGCCGCGCCGATTCTGCCCCGGCTGTGGGGGCGAGCAGCCTGGCGCGCACCGTCATCTCCGCGGAGGAATTGGAGATCGACGCATTCTCGTGAGGGCTTCCGGTGAGGCGTGCCTCGTTAGCGGGTGTTCATCCGATCGAACAAGGCTTCGCCGAGCTTGCGCGTGTTCGCCGCCATGCCCACCATGATCTCGACCTGATCACTTTCCAGCTGGGCAAGCGCCTCGGTCGCAAAGTCCTCTGGCGACATCATCTGCTGGCGGGCCGTTCCTTCGCTGCGGGTGCCGCTTCCCAACCCGGTGTCGACGATCGGGGGCGCCAGCTCCACCACCCGGACGCTCGTCGCCCTCAACTGATGACGCAGGCTCAGCGTGAAGGAATGGATCGCGGCCTTGGTAGCGCAATAGACCGGCACGTCGGCCATCGGCGAGAACGCGAGCCCTGAACTCACGTTGACGATCACGGCCTGCGGCTGTTGCCTCAGCAAGGGCAGCACGTCACCGATCAGGTGAATGGGCGCCGTGAAGTTGATCGACACCTCCTGATCCAGGTCCTGCAGCGCCGTGGCATCGGCGAAGCTGCGGCGGTATTGAACGCCGGCATTGTTGATGACGACGTTCAGGCCGGGATGAGCCGTCTTGAGCCAAGCAAGCAGGGCGCGGCGGCTTGTCGGATCAGCGACGTCGCAGACGCGCGTGAGCAACGCCGGTGCCTGTGCCTTCGCTGTCTCCAGGGACTCTTCGCTTCGTCCGCAGATGATGACGCGATTGCCTCTGTCCGACAGTTGGCGCGCCAGCGCGAAGCCAATGCCGCTCGCTCCGCCGGTGATGAGGACGGTGTTGCCTGTCAAATTCATGGTCGAACAACCTTTCGAGGTGCGGGTGGGTGATCGGCGAGGCCGTCAGTTGGGCTCGAGTCGCAGCCCTTCCACGATGAAGACCCGAGACTTGGCGGACTGATGGCGGATGGGCCGGATGGCGCGGTAGGCAGGAGAGTCGTACCAGGCCTGCGCCTGCTCGAAGCTCGGGAAGGCGATCATCACGATGCGCTTGGTCTCCTCACCTTCAAGGGCTTTGGCTTGTCCGCCACGCACCACGTAGCGGCCGCCGAAGGGCGTGAAGGTCGATTCGACGGCGGCACTGTAGGGGCGGATGCCTTCAGGGTCCGTGACTTCGAACTCCGAGATGTAGAAGGCAGGCGGCGGCTTGGTGGACGACGCTTGCGCGCGGGCCTGGAGCGGAAGCAGCGCAGCTGCCGCGGCGAAGGCGCCAACGGCTGCAATACGCGCAGTTCTCTTCATGTTCTCGTGAGTCGCTGGTGTGGAGTCAACGCTGCCGCAGGCCGAGAAACACCGGCCGCGCTTCGGATAACTTTCGCGCCCGGATCATGGGCTGGGTGACCTGCACGTACTTCTTGAAGTGCGGCGATTCCAGATGCTGGCGATATGCCGCGTCGTCGGCATAGATCTCGAGGAATCGCAGGCGGCTCCGTTGGTCTGCCAACGCCACCGCGTAGATGGTGAGCACACCCGGCTCCGAGCGGATCGATTCGTCGATTTCCTCCGAGACGGCGGCCTCGTATGCAGACAACTGAGCCGGGTCGATCTCGAGCTCTGCGATGCGCACCAGCGGTGACGCGGTCAAGCGCGCCTTGGCGCCGAGCTTGATGGCCGCGGCGTCGTGCAGCCGGCGGCCTGTCACCATCGTTTCGGTTGTGGTGCGAAAGTCCTGGAAGTGAGTTTGTCGCACGTGAGCCTGATAGGCCTCGGCATCGTCGTACATCTCGAACACATGGACCCGCGCGGGGTGGTCGGCTTCAGAGACTGCGTGGTAAGCCACGACGCCGGGCTCCGTGCGAAGGACCGCGTCCTTGAGCGCACTGGCCGCAACCTTGAAGCTTTCCAGCTTCGCAGGGTCGACATCCAGCTCGGCCCAGCGAATGAGCGGACGCGTGGAGGTCTGCGCGAGAACAGGCGAGGCGGTGCGCAACCCCAGCGCGGCAGCCCCCATGCCGGCCAGGAACTCTCGGGTGGTCATCATCATTCACTCCTGCATCGATTCTGGTCTGCAGGACCCACAGCGCGAAGGCGAATGCTGCTGAATGCTTGCCTGATTCGCCTGAACGCAGGCGATCCGTACGCCCGGAGCTTCAGGCCTGAATCAGACCTGCCCGCGCGAACGGCAGCCGCCGCACCCGCGGCCCGCCCAGCCGCGCCACCGCATTGGCCACCGCCGGCGCGAGCGGCGGCAGGCCGGGCTCTCCGACACCGGTGGGCTCCGCCTTGCTGTCCACGATGTAGACCTCGATCTTCGGCATCTCGTGGATGCGCAGGGCGCGGTAGGTGTCGAAGTTGCGATTCACCGCGCGGCCGGCCTTGATCTCGACCTCGCTGTAGTACAGCGCCGACAGGCCGTAGCCGATGCCGCCTTCTATCTGCGCGCGGATCACGTCGGGGTTGACGGCGATGCCGCAGTCGACGGCGCAGACCACGCGCTCGACCTTGACCTTGCCGTTCTTCATCGACACGTCGGCCACCTGGGCGACGAACGTTTCGAACGAGTGGTGCATCGCGATGCCCTGGGCGATGCCTGCCTTCGCCGGCCGGCCCCAGACCGCCTTCTGCGCAGCCAGCTTCAGCACGCCGGCGGCGCGCTCGCTGTTCTTCAGCAAGCCGAGCCGGAACGCGAGCGGGTCCTGGCCGGCTGCGGCGGCCAGCTCGTCCATCAGCGTCTCCATCACGTAGGCCGTGTGCGTGTTGCCGACCGAGCGCCACCACAGCGGCTTGACCGGCAGGCTCGGCGAGTGCAGTTCGCCGGCCATCATCGGCAACGCGTACGGCGACTGAAACACGCCTTCGATGGAGTTGGGGTCGATGCCCTCTTTCATCATCGACTCCATCGGCGTGCCGGCGATGATCGATTGGCCGACGATGGTGTGCTTCCACTCCGAGATGCCGCCCTTGGCATCCAGCCCTACCTTGACCGCATGAACCATCATCGGCCGGTAGAAGCCGGCCCCGGTGTCGTCTTCGCGCGAGAACTGCACCCGCACCGGCACCGGCCGGCCGATCGCCTTGGCGACGTTGACCGCGGCGACGGTGAAGTCGGCCGAGCCGTTGGCACGTCGGCCGAAGCTGCCGCCCGAGTACACACTGTGCAGCTTGACCTTCTCCATCGGCAGGCCCGCCACCTTGGCGGCCAACATCTGGTCCAGGGTCGGGAACTGGTGGCCACCCCAGGTCTCGAGCATGCCGTCGTGCAGCCATGCCACGCAGTTCATCGGTTCCATGGTCGCGTGGGCGAGGAACGGGAACTCGTAGACCGCCTCGATCGTCTTCACAGTCGGCGTGGACGTCGGCGCGCCAGCGGCCGGCTTGGTGAAAGGCGCACCCGGCTGCTTCGCCTGCTCGCGGTACGCGGCGAGCGTCTTCTCGCTGTCGAACTGGCCGCTCGTGGCTTCGTCCCACTGCAGCTTCAGCGCCTTGCGGGCCTGAAGCGCGGCCCAGGTGCCCGTGGCAACGACGGCCACGCCCTCGGGCACCTGCACGACGTCGGTCACGCCCTTCACCTGCTTCGCCGCCGCAGCA
This sequence comes from Rhizobacter sp. P2_G4, assembly GCF_056403575.1. Taxonomy (NCBI): domain Bacteria; kingdom Pseudomonadati; phylum Pseudomonadota; class Betaproteobacteria; order Burkholderiales; family Sphaerotilaceae; genus Rhizobacter; species Rhizobacter sp. P2_G4. Next base: position 352,040 of record NZ_JBFUFG010000001.1, read on the forward strand.
TCGAACGACACCAGCGTGGCACCGAAGCTCGGCGGGAAGGCGATCACCGCACTCAACAGGCCGGGCAGCTTGACGTCGATGGTGTAGACGGCGCTGCCGTTGCACTTCGACGGCGAGTCGATGCGCGGCGTCGAGCCGTTCTTGCCGATGACGGTGAAATCCTTATCGGCCTTGAGGATCGGCTTGTCCGGCACGGCCTGCCGGCTGGCCGCTTCGGCCATCTCGCCGAAGTTGGCGCGTTTGCCAGAGGCGTGGCTGAGCACGCCCTTGGAGACCTTCACCTCCGTGGGGGGCACCTTCCACGCATCGGCCGCGGCGGCCACGAGCATCGCGCGCGCGGCCGCACCGGCGCTGCGGTACTGCAGGTACGAGTTGGCGATGGCCGTCGAGCCGCCGGTCCCCTGCATGGGCCCGAACTTCAGGTTGTTGTAGCGCGTGGCGTCGGCTGGTGCGGCTTCGCTACGCATCTGCGCCCAGTCGGCATCGAGCTCCTCGGCCACGAGCGAGGTGAGACCTGTCATGTTGCCCTGCCCCATTTCATGGTGCTTGCAGACGACAGTGACGAGGTTGTCGGTGCCGATGCGCACGAACGGGTTGGGTGCCAGCGGCCCGGTGGCAGCACCTTCGGCGGCCAGCCCGGCGGCGAAGGCTTCGCCAGCCGCCAGGCCGCCGAAGCCCAGAACCAGGCCGGAACCGGCGAGCGCCTGCAGCATGAATCGACGGCTTACCGCCGGCGGCTGCTCGACGGTGGACAGCCCGAGCTCGCGAGCCAGACGGTCGCGCGCCTCGGGGTCGAGGGCATTTTTCATCAGCGCATGCATGGCGGCCTCAGGCGAGTTGCTTGGCCGCGGCGTGGATGGCGGCGCGGATGCGGTGGTAGGTTGCGCAGCGGCAGATGTTGCCGGCCATCGCATGGTCGATGTCGCTGTCACTCGGCTTGGGTTTCTTCTCCAGCAGCGCCGCGGCCGACATAATCTGGCCCGACTGGCAGTAGCCGCACTGCACCACGTCGAGTTCGACCCAGGCCTTCTGCACCGCTCGTGCGGCACGCGAGGAGACGCCCTCGATCGTCACCACCTTGCGCCCCGCGACAGCGGAGACCGGCGCCGAGCAGGAGCGAAGCGTCTCGCCGTCGACATGCACCGTGCACGCGCCGCACTGGGCGATGCCGCAGCCGTACTTGGTGCCGGTGAGGCCGAGGTCTTCGCGGATGACCCACAGCAGCGGGGTGGCAGGGTCGACATCGACCTCGCGGTTCTGGCCGTTGACGTTGAGCGTGACAGGCATGCGGTGCTCCAAGAGGGTGGGTCTGATGGGGTGCCGGGGCTTAGCGCGGGCAGGCAGCGCCGCTCTCGATCCAGGCGGCGATCAGGGCGCCGAACTGCGCCTGCGTGCCGGGCGCGGGTTCGCGCGTTCCACCCGGCTGCCACGCCCAGCCGACGAGCGAGTCGCTGGCCATGTGTTCATGGATCTGAGGCAGCGACTTGCCGCCGTTGCGGCGCGGGTCCTTGATCTGGCTGCAGATCTGGGCCAGCGAGCGTTGCTGCCAGGCCATGCTCTTGGGCGCCACGTGCCACAGCGGATGGCCGGGCAACCCGGAGGGCTCGAAGTTGGCGCTCTGGTGGCAGGTGGTACATCGCATGCCGATGGCGCCCTTGTCGTCGGCGCCGCGCACCACTAGGGGGCTGTGCGGGTGCATGTCGGCCCCTTGCGTCGGGCGCTCGCTGGCCGGGTGGCAGTTGAGGCAGCGCGGGCTCTGGATCACCTTGCCAGCTTCGACGAAGAGGGCACGCGAACGCTCGGTCTTGTCGGCGATCGCGGAGAAGCTGTCCGGTGCCCGAAGGTCGGCCGCAAATGCAGCGCACGAGCCGCAAGCGACAGCCGCGAGCAGCATGGCCCGGAAGAGGCGGGAGCGGATCGTTGGGTTCATCGATTTCCTTCTGCGGCGTCACGGCAATGCGCATGGGCGCTTTGCTGCGTTCTGCATCGATTCTGGTCGTGGGACCGGCGTTGCGGTAGACGAATACTCCTGAATGCTTGCCTGATCCTGCTGCAGGCAATTTGATCAGCCAGGATCGCGCTGCCGGTCCCTATGATTCGACGAATGCATACCGAATTCGAACGCGTGCGGACTCACATTGCGTCGCGGATCGCCGAGTGGACGGCTGACCAAGAGCTGTGCGAAACCGCGATCCCCGGCCTGAGCCTGTACCGGCACGCGGAGGTCGGCGGGCCTGTCAGCTGCATGGTGGGGTCTGCCATCGCGCTGCCGGTTCAAGGTGCCAAGCGAGCTCAGTTCGGATCGGAGTCCTACGCCTACGACAGTCAACGCTTCCTGATCACCCTGCTCGACCTGCCGGTGGTCTTGCAGGTGGCAGAGGCCTCGCCTGATTCACCGTATCTGAGTGTCGTGCTGAAGCTCGACGCGCGGGTGATTGGCGAGCTGATGATGGAGAGCAAGTTGCACCCCCCCGACCGGCAGCCAGTCAGCGACCGCGGCATGGTGCTCGGGGAGACGACCTTGGCGCTTCTCGAGGCCTTTGACAGGCTCGTCGGACTGCTTGACGAGCCCGACATGATTCCGGTGCTGGCGCCGCTGTTGCAGCGGGAGATCTTCTACAGGGTGCTGCGCAGCGACGGCGGCAGGTACCTGTGGCAGATGGCTTCCATCGGCAGTCAGAACCAGCGCATCGGCCGCGCGATCGAGTGGCTGAAGTCCAACTTTCACGAGCCACTTCGCATCGAGGAACTCGCCAGCCGCGTGGAGATGAGTCCATCCAGGTTTCATCACCACTTTCGGCAATTCACGTCGATGAGTCCGCTTCAGTTCCAGAAGTGGCTGCGGCTGACGGAGGCCCGACGCTTGATGGTCACCGGCGGCCTGGACGCTGCGACCGCCGCCTATCAAGTGGGGTATGGAAATCCTTCCCAGTTCACGCGCGAGTACGCACGCCAGTTCGGGACGCCACCACGTCGCGATGTCGAGAGCCTGATGCGGCAGGCCACCGCCTGATTGCACCCCACCCAGCTTTGGCTACGGCTCCACCACCTCGGGCAGTTCAGCAACCAAAGCGTCGATCGCCAACCGCAGGCGCAGCGGCATGTGCTGGGTAGCGGGCCACAGCGCATGGCACTCGACGAAGGCGCTCGGATGCTTGCCGAGCAGCGGGATCAGTGCGCCCGCCTGCAACCGGTCCTTGATGAGCCAGTGCGGCAACCAGGCGAGCCCCATGCCGGCCGTTGCAGCGTCTGCCACCACCTCGAGATCGTCGAGCCGAAGCCGCGAACTCAACGTGACTTCGACCAGCTTGCCTTCCGCATTCGGCACGAGCCAAGGCTGCACGTAATCCGCACGCCAGTACAGCAAGGCGTCGTGCGCCGCGAGCGAGGCGATGTCTTCGGGACGGCCGCGCGCCGCGAGATACGCCGGTGAGGCACATAGCACCTTCTTCTGGCTGGTCAGTCTGCGCGCGCGAAATTGCCCGGTGGCCGATCCCATGGCGCCATTGCGAATGGCGAGGTCGATGCGCTCCGCAATGATGTCCACGGGACGGTCGCTGAAACACAGTTCGAGTTCGAGCTTCGGATGCTCCCGCGCGAACGCCAGCAGGATCGGCGCAACGCAATAGCGGCCGAAAAGCACCGGCATCGAAACCCGCAGCCGGCCGTTGACCTCGCTCCGCCCAGATTCGAGCAAGGCCTCGGCCGAGCGCAGCTCCTCGATGGCACGGGTGCAGCGCTCGTAATAGACGTGACCGTCTTCGGTCAGGCTCTGCACGCGCGTGGTCCGGTGGAACAGCCGCACCCCAAGCCGTGCCTCGATCCGGGCAATTGTTTTTGCGACCGCTGATCGCGACAACGACAAGCGCTCGGCAGCCCGCGCGAAGCCACCGGCTTCCACCGTCGCGACGAACACCGCCACACCATCCAGTCGATCTTGCATGCGGGTCATTGTCGCGTTTCAAGCGACAGAGTTGTGAGAAACGTTCGCCACTGGCGACCTGCAGTCAACCGTAGCATCGCGCTTTTCCAGGTCGACCTGCAGAAACCGCAGGAGAAGCCGCATTGATATCCATCGTCTTCGGTGCGCCCACCTACAGCGGCTGAACGCGTGGCCGACACCGTGCGCCGGCCTTCAACCCGCCTGATCTTTCTTACCCCAAGACCTCCACCAAGAGACCCACCATGAAACTGCTTTGCCTCGACATTCCCCAACCCGGCGCCAGCCTGGAGAAGTACCAACCCCACATGCTGGACGAAGTGCGCCACACCTGGCAGCTCTACACAGGCGGCGTCGTGCGGGACATCTACTTCCGCCAGGACCGCCCGGGCGTCGCCATCATTGCCGAGTGCGACTCGGTTGAAGCCGCCAAGAAAATTCTGCGCGAGTTCCCGCTGGCCAAGGCCGGGCTCATCGATTGGGACGTCATCCCGCTGGGCCCCTTCCACTGGGAAGCACTCTTCGCACCCGGCAACGCTTGATAGCAAGCGCATCGCCATGATCAAGGTCGTTTCATTCACCAACAAGGCGGTCGAGCTTGCGGGGCATCTTCATGTTCCGGACGACTTCCGCGAAGACAAGAAGTACCCCGCCCTCGTCGGAGTTCACCCGATGGGAGGCGTGAAAGAACAGACCATCGGCCTCTACGCCAAGCGGCTCGCCGCGCAGGGGTTCGTGGTCGTGGTGTACGACTCGTCCCATCAGGGCGAAAGCGGTGGCGAACCTCGCCTCCTGGAGGACCCCACGACCCGCGTCGAAGACGCGCGCTGCGCAGCTGACTTTCTCGCCACGCTCCCGTACGTCGACGTCGAGCGCATGGGCGTTTTCGGCATCTGTGCCGGCGGTGGATACGCACTCGCCGTGGCCCAGACCGAGCGCCGCTTCAAGGCCGTGGCCGGGGTCAGCGCCACGCCGATGGGCGAGGCAGCCCGGAGCGCGTTTGGTGTTCCGATTCCAAACGCCGAGCTGATCAAGACCTTGGAAGCGGCCGCCCGTCAGCGCACGGCGGAAGCACGGGGAGAAAAGACCGTCGATCTCCCGACGGTTCCCGAGCGCCTGGAAGATATCAACGAAAACACGCCGACCATGATGCGTGAAGGGTACGACTACTACCACACGCCCCGTGGTCAGCACCCCAACGCACCGGGCCTGTTCCCGCTGACCAGCATGGACAGGATGCTGGCCTTTTCGGTCTACCCCCTGATTCCGGATCTGCTGACGCAACCCTTGCTCCTCATCGCAGGGAGCATCGCCGACACCAAGATCTTCAGCGACCAGGCGTACGCGCTTTCCAACGGGCCCAAAGAGCTATTCGTCATCGAAGGCGCCACGCACATCGCGCTGTACGACCAGCCTCACTACGTGGACCAGGCCGTTGCCAAGCTCACGTCCTTCTTCGTCAGCAACCTCGCGTCTTGAGCAGCACACACGCGCACCTTCGCTTCAACAGAGAACCCCCAACCATGACCAAGCAAGCGTCTGACATCAAGCCCATTCTTTTCGTCGTCACCAGCAACGCGGTGAAGGGCGCGACGGGCATTCCCACTGGCTACAACCTGGCTGAAGTCACTCACCCGCTGGAGAAGTTGCAGTCAGCGGGCCTCCGCGTGGAGTTCGCCTCTCCGCAAGGCGGCGATGCGCCGCTGGATGGCCTGGAGGACATGAAAGACGTGGTCGTTGCCCGCTACTGGGCCAATGCCGAGTTCCGCCACGCCATCTCTCACACGCTGCGTCTGGATGACGTGGACCCGGCGCGCTACTCGGCCATCTTCTTTGCCGGTGGCCACGGCACGATGTGGGACTTCCCCGACAGCGCGGCCGCACAGAAGGCCATCCGCGAGATCGATGCGGCGGGCGGCATCGTCTCGGCGGTGTGCCACGGCCCTGCCGCCTTGGTCAACGCGCGCCGTGCCGACGGCAGCCTGCTGGTGGCCGGCAAGAAGGTGGCCGCCTTTACCGATGGCGAGGAAGAGGAAGTGCAGTCCACCCACGTGGTGCCCTTCCTGCTCGCGTCCACGCTCAACGAACGCGGCGCACACCACCAGAACGCTGCCAACTGGGCCGACAACGTCGTCGTCGATGGGCGACTCATCACCGGCCAGAACCCGCAGTCCGCCGCGAGCCTGGGCGAAGCGCTGCGCGACGCGTTGCTGGCGTGACGTGCCGCTGAGATGAAAGAGAGCACCGCGTGAAACTGATCTGCGTCGAAGAGCACGTGCTCGACCCCGCCATCGGCGCGGCCACGCAAGGCCTCGTGCTCGCCGAGGCGCCGTATCTGCCCGACTGGGGCAGCCGCGTGGTCGACGGCCGGCACGTGGCCGATCGGAGCCGCCCGCACGTCATCGCGCCCAGCGAGTCCGCCCGCAAAGCGCTGGACATGGGCAAGGCGCGCCTCGCCGACATGGACTCAGCAGGCGTCGGCATGCAGGTGCTCTCCTACGGCGGGTTTCCCCAGCTGCTGCCTGCCGAGCAGTCGATCGCCCTGTGCCGCACCGCCAACGAAAAGCTGGCCCTCGCGGCACAGACCCGCCCCACGCGCTTCGCAGGGTTCGCCACGCTGCCATGGCAGGCGCCCGAGGCTGCCGCACGCGAGCTGGAGCGGGCAGTGAAGGCGTTGGGCCTGAAGGGCGCGCTCATCAATGGCCGTCCCGGCGAAGGCTTTCTGGATGACCCGCGGTACGCGCCCATCCTCGCCGCCTTCGACGAGTTGAACGTGCCGCTGTACGTCCACCCCGGGCTGCCGCTGCCCGCCGTGCAAGCGCCGTACTACGGCGGCTTCGAGCGTGAGCTCGGCGCGCGCTTGGCCATGTTTGCCTGGGGCTGGCACAACGAAGCGGGCATCCAGGTCGTGCGCATGCTGTTGGCAGGCGTGTTCGACCGCTACCCCAGGCTGCAGGTCATCAGCGGCCATTGGGGCGAGATGGTGCCGTTCTTCCTGCAAAGGCTGGAGGACTCCATCCCGCAGGAGGCCTCGGGCCTCAAGCGCCCCATCGTGCAGACCTACCGCGAGCACGTGCTCGTGTCGCCCAGCGGCATGCTGACCTTGCCGCACTTCCAGTTCATCCACACGCTGATGGGGGCGGAGCGCATCCTGTACTCCATCGACTACCCGTACCAGAGTCTGGACGGCGCGCGTGCCTTCATCGAGCGCCTGCCGGTCAGTGACGCAGACAAGGCCCTCATCGCCCACGGCAACGCCGAGCGGCTCCTCGGCTTGTGAGCTGACATGAACGTGTTCGGCTACGCGGCGCAGTCCGCTACGGATCCTCTGGTGCCATTCGTCTTCGAGCGGCGCGAGCCGCGCCCCGACGACGTCGTGATCGACATCCTCTACTGCGGCGTCTGTCACACCGACCTGCACCTCGCTCGCAATCACCGCGGCTTCACGACCTACCCAATCGTGCCTGGCCACGAGATCATCGGCCGCGTGTCGGGCGTTGGCTCAGGCGTCACGCGTTTCAAGCCCGGTGACCACGTCGGCGTCGGCTGCATGGTCGACTCCTGTCGCCGCTGCGTGGCCTGTGGAAGCGGCTACGAGCAGCACTGTGCGCAGACGCCCACCTTCACCTACGGCAGCACCGATCGCCATGACGGCACGCGCACATTCGGCGGGTACTCGGAACGCATCGTGGTGTCAGACCGGTTTGTGCTTAACGTGCCAAGCGGGCTGGACCTGGCCGGCGCCGCGCCGCTGCTGTGCGCCGGCATCACCAGCTGGTCGCCGCTGCAGCGCTGGAACATCGGCCCCGGCAGCCAGGTTGCCGTTGTGGGCCTGGGCGGGCTAGGCCACATGGCCCTCAAGCTGGCCAAGGCGCTTGGGGCCGAGGTCACGCTGTTCACGCGATCGGCAGGCAAGGAAGAAGATGTGCGCGCTCTGGGCGCCGACCACGTGGTCGTCTCGACCGACGCCACGCAGATGGCCGCAGGGGTCGGCCGGTTCGATCTGATCCTCGACACCGTACCCTACGTCCATCCGGTCGGCCCTTATGTATCGACCCTGAACTTCGACGGTGCCCTGGTGCTGGTCGGCTACCTGGGGCCGCTGGACGCAACGTTCGACACGGCACCACTGGTCTACGGCCGCCGCGCCATCGCAGGCTCCTTCATCGGAGGCGTCGAGGAAACCCAGCAGATGCTGGACTTCTGCGCCCAGCACGGCATCACCTCGGACATCGAGCTGATCCCGATCCAGCAGATCGATGCGGCCTACGACCGGATGCTGAAGAGCGACGTGAAGTACCGGTTCGTCATCGACATGGCGTCCTTGCGAGCCTGACGCCAGCCGATGTCTTGTTCACGTTGGTGCCGGAATCTGTCACCAGTGCTGAATACATTGACCCTCTCACTCACAACAAGACATTCATCATGACGACTGGGAAGCCAGCGGTATTCGCACAGGCCCTCGCGGCTGTTCCTTACCCATCGAGTGCCGCTCGATGAAGCGCGTTCAATACCATCGGTACGGCGGGCCAGAGACGATGCGGCTCGAAGACTTCACGCTGGAAGAGCCGGGCCAGGGCCAGGTCGCAGTGAAGGTCAGGTTCGCTGCCATCAATCCCATCGACTGGAAGGTGCGCAACGGCCTGATGAAGATCATCACGGGCAGGGCCTTCCCCCGCCCCATGGGCATGGACTTCTCCGGGACGGTGATCGCCGTGGGTCCAGGCAGCACGCGCTTCAAGCCGGGCGACGCGGTGTTCGGCATGGCCCGCCTGAAGCAAAGCGGCGCCTTCGGCCATGCGGTGATCACGAACGAGAGCTTCATCGCCCACAAGCCCGATGCGCTCTCCTTCGAGAACGCGGCTTGCTTGGCCACCCCAGGCGTCACCGCCTGGAACGGCCTCGTCGACAAGGCGCACCTGCGGGCCGGCCAGCATGTGTTCGTCAACGGCTGCACCGGGGCCGTGGGTGAAGCGACTGTCCAGATCGCCCGGATGCTGGGCGCCAAGGTATCGGGCAGTTGCAGTGCCGCTGCGATGCAACGCGCTCGCGCGCTGGGCCTGCAAGACGTCTACGACTATCGGACCACCGATTTCTCGAAGCTCGGTCAGCGCTACGACGTCGTCTACGACACGGCCGCCATGCTGCCCACGTCGGTGGGTCTCTCGATGCTGCGCGAGAAGGGTGTGCTTCTCGACATCGACCCCACACCGGTCAAGTTCCTGCGCGCGCTGGTGAGCCGCAAGCTCAAGCCCATCGTCTGCAGCGCGAGGCCCGAGATACTCGACCGCGTGGCGCGCGCGGCAAGCGAAGGCAGCCTGCGCTTGCCGATCGCCGAGACCGTGCCCTTGGGTGAAGCGATCCGCCTCATCGGTGAGCTCGAAGCCGGCAAGAGAATCGGTGGAAAGGGCCTGATCGCCGTGGAGTAAGCATGTCTCGAAGCCATCGACTGTTCGAACTCATGCAGGTGCTTCGCCGACGCCGCGGCACGGTGCTGGGCGAGGTGCTGGCGCGGGAGACGCAGGTGTCGCTGCGCACGATCCGCCGCGACATTGCCACCTTGCAAGGCATGGGTGCGCACATCGTTGGCGAAGCGGGTGTCGGCTACATCCTGCGGCCAGGGTTTCTGCTTCCTCCGATGTCGTTCACGGAGGAAGAGATCCAGGCACTCGTGGCAGGTGCCAAGTGGGTCAACCACCAGCCGGACCAGGCGCTGGCGCTCGCGGCGCAGAACGCGTTGGCCAAGATCGGCGGCGTGATCCCTGCCGAGATGAAGCGTGCGTTGGATGACGACGACACGTTCTACGTCGGCGGGCATGAAGACGCGTCGGGCCTTGATCTCGGGCGAGTCCGCCATGCCATGCGTGAGCAGCACAAGATGCGCATCGTCTACACCGATGAGGCAGGGACGACGGCCGCACGAACGATCTGGCCCATGATGATCGGCTTCGTCGAATCGCAGCGCTTCATCTCCGCATGGTGCGAGCTGCGCCAGGAGGTTCGGCTCTTTCGCGCCGACCGGATTCGAAGCGCTGATTTTCTGGACGAACGCTACCCCGGCAACCGCCGTCAGCTCATCAAGGAGTGGCGAAGCCACTTCTGCAAGGTGCCGGCGTGCGGCCAGGCCACCGAGTGAACGGCTTGGCATGCAACTGGCTTGCCGTGACGCGTGTCGAACTTCAAAGATGAGCGACAGCGGCTCTATGCTGACGGTCGTTGCCATCTCACCTTGCACGATGTCGCCCATCTTCCACATGATCACCGGCGCACCCGACCCGGTTGCCCCCTTCAGCCACGCAGTCGAAGCCGACGGCTGGGTGTTCGTCACCGGGCAGATGCCGTTTGTCGGCACCTCGGTGGACGCACCCTATCCCGAAGGCATCGAGGCGCAGACGCGCCAGGTGCTGAAGAACCTCCAGACGGTGCTGGCCGGTTGCGGCCTGGGCCTGGAGCACGCGCTGTCGGTGCGTGTGTACCTCACGCACTTCGATGAAGACTACGCGGCGATGAACGCCGTCTACGCCAGTCACTTCGCAGCCGGGCGTCGACCCGCTCGAACATGCATCGGCGTGACCGGTCTTGCCAAAGGCGCGCGCATCGAGATCGATCTCGTGGCAAAGCGGGGTGACGCGCCGGTTGCGGCTGGCTTCGTGACCTGAAGGCCACCGCCGACCGCGCTTGGCTGGCGCGAGCCCGGCCGCTCAAACCCGCTCGACAGCCTTCACCGCCGCGCGCAGCCACTTCGGCGCGGCATCGGTGACCACCACGTCCACCTGGTCCAGCCCGGCGACAACCTGCGGCTGCACCAGCTCGAACTTGCTGGCATCGGCCAGCAGCACGCGTTGCGCGGCGCAGTCCAGCATGGCGCGTTTCAGCAGCGCATCTCCGCCGTGTGATGAGGTGAGCCCGAGGCGTGGGTGAAGGGCGCAAGCGCCGAGGAAGGCCCAGTCCGCGCGGTGTGCACGCACCGTGCTCTCGGCCTGCGGCCCGAAGAACGCACGCGTCTCGTGCGACCACTCGCCGCCGGCCAGCACCAGAGTGACCTGGGCGTCGCCGCAGAAGAGCAGCGCCACGTCGAGCGCGGCGGTGACAATCGTCAGCGGCCGCGGGGCGCCGGCTGCGGCCAGCGCCTGCGCCAGCGCGAGTGCGGTGCTGCCGCTGTCGATGAAGAGCGTCTGGTGCGCCTGCACACGCGCCGCCGCAGCGCGGCCGATGCTGCGCTTGGCCGAGACCTTCACGTCGCTGCGCTGTGCCATCGGCATGGCGCCTACATGCAGCGCGATGGCTCCGCCGTGTGTCTTCTGCACCAGCCCGCGCGACTGCAGCTGGCGCAGGTCGCGGCGGATGCTGTCTTCGGACACCTGGTGCAGCGTGGCGAGGGCCGCCACTTCGACGCGGCCTGCCTCGCGCAGCATCTGTGCGATCGCGCTCTGCCGCTCTTCGGCAAAGCGAGGGCGCGCTGCCTCAGCCTTGGCGGGCTGATCGGTTTTTCGGGTAGGTCGATTCGCTTTCATGGGCTTTTCGGCTATGTGCACGAATCGGCACATTCTGGCACACTGCCGCAGCCTGTCGCAGCGCATCGCGCGACACCGAAATCCCGAGACTCGTTCATGACTTCGATCAGCGCTTCGGCACACCCCGTGCCGCATTCCCTTTCCGCCCTGCGCCGTGCACGCTGGGCCACCCGGCTCCAGTTCATGGCGCTCGGCACGCTCGCCGGCACCTGGGGCGCGCACGTCCCGTCCTTGAAGGCCCGCTACGCGATCAGCGAGGCCACGCTCTCGATGGTGTTGTTTTCCGCAGCAATCGGTGCCGTGCTGTCGCTCTTCGTGGCAGGCCGCATCGTCGGCCTGATCGGCGCGCGCAAGGCCGCGATGCTGGCGTCGCTGGTGATGAGCCTGATGCTGGGCCTCGTGCTCGAGTTCCCGAACGTGGTGGCGCTGCTACCCGCCATGATGCTGTTCGGCGGGTCGATGAGCCTGTTCGACGTGGCCATCAACACCGAAGGGTCGGAGCTCGAAAGCCTCAGCGGCCGCGCCATCATGAGCAACCTGCACGGCATGTTCAGCGTCGGCGGCATGACGGGCGCGGCCCTCGTCTCCTACCTCCTCGGCGCTGGCGTGCCACCGCGGCTCCAGCTCTTCGGCATCTGCGCCGGTGTCGCGCTTGTGGCCGTCGTCTCGGCGCGCGGCATGCTCGAAACCCATGCAAGCGGCAGCGATGAGAGCGAGAAGTCGCAGTTCGCCTGGCCGCGCGGCCTGCTGCTGATCATCGGCCTGCTGATCTTCGCCGGCATGACGGCCGAAGGCGTGATGTACGACTGGTGCGTGCTCTACCTGAAGCAAGACGTCGGCATGCCGCAGGCCCAGGCCGCGCTCGGCTACGCGGCCTTTTCCGCGGCGATGGCCTTGGCGCGCTTCGGCGGCGACTATCTCCGCGCGCGCTACTCCGAACAGGCGCTGCTGCGCTTCGGTGCCGGCCTGTCGGCCGTGTCGATGGCGGTCGTGCTGCTCTCGGCCAACGCGTGGATCGCGCTGATCGGCTTTGCGCTCGTCGGTGCAGGGCTGGCGCCGGTCGCGCCCATCCTCTTCAACGCAGCGACGCGTGTGCCGGGTGTGAGCCGGGCGGCTGCGATCGCGTCGGTCACGTCCATCGGCTACAGCGGCTTCATGATCGGCCCGCCGCTGATCGGCAGCATCGCCACCGCAGCCTCGCTGACCCTGGCCCTCGGCGCGGTGGTGCTGGCCTCGGCGCTGCTCGCCTACGGCGCGCGCTACGTGCCGCAGAAGTAGACAAAGCCTGCGCCGAACTCCATGGCCGTTTCCGGCCAGCAGCGGCACGCCGTGATGCCGACACTGGTTTCGAACGCCGGGCCCTCGCCCGGCACGCCGGAGCCATCATGCACATCTCGAGCACCCCATCGATCCTCTACTTCGGCACGCCCGTCGTTCTGATCGGCAGCGTCAACGAAGACGATTCATTCAACCTCGCGCCGATGTCGTCGGCCTTCTGGCTCGGCTGGCGCTGCGTGATCGGGCTCGGCTGCGGCTCGCAGACAGCGCAGAACCTCTTGCGCACCGGCGAGTGCGTGCTCAACCTGCCGTCGGTGAACGAAGTGGCGGCAGTAAACCGGCTCGCGCTGACCACCGGGCGCGAGCCGGTGCCCGAATTCAAGCGGGCGCGCGGCTACCGCCACCTGCGCGACAAGTTCGGCGAAGCGGGACTGACGCCCGACGCGTCCGAAACCGTCAAGTCGCCGCGCGTGCGCGAGTGCCCCGTGCAGATGGAAGCAGTGGTCGAAGCCACCCACGGCCTGGCGGCCGATGACGCGGTGCTGCGCGGCAAGATCGCGACCTTCGAGCTGCGCATCCAGCGCGTGCACCTCGACAAACGCATCCTGATGCAGGGCGAACACGATCGTGTGGACCCGGACCAATGGCGCCCGCTGATCATGAGCTTCCAGAAGTTCTATGGCCTCGGGGCGGAGCAGCTCCACGAGTCCACGCTCGCGCGAATTCCGGAAGCGATGTACCGCAGCCCTGACGTGGATCGTGCGCTCTCGGCGGCGTTGGCTGAAGGGTGATACGACGCCGGCCCACGACGATGGGTTGTTGACTCAGCTGGGCTTGAACGCGAGGGCTGCCGTCGCCGTCAGTTGGAAGCGTCAACTAAACCGTAGCAAGGTCCTGAGTCCCCTACGAAACGGTTAGGCCTCACCCCACCATGCGGCCCTTGCGACAATTGAAGAATGACAACGGATTGGTTCTCAACCGCCCAGTGCCTGGGATACGTGGCTTTCATCCTTGGCGTTGGTTCATTCCTGCAGACGGACGACAAGCGGTTCAAGCTGCTCATGACGGGCGAGTGCATTGCCTATGTGGCGCACTTTGCCCTCTTGGGAAACCCGACTGCAACTGCCAGCTCAGCTGTCTCTACCGTTCGCTCCTTCTTGGCGATGTGGACGAGATCTCTATGGGTGGTTGGGGCCGTTTTGTCGACCAACATCGGATTCGGTCTCGCGGTAGCAACGAAGTGGAGTGACTGGTTGCCGCTGACCGCTTCTTGCTTGGGAACCGTGGCGCTGTTCCTTATGCGCGGCATTCCAATGCGGCTCGTGATGTTGTGCGGAACCGGATTCTGGATAGCCAACAACCTGATCGTCGGCTCTATCGGTGGGACAGCTCTCGAGGTCGTAGTCGCAGCCACCAACACTGCGACCATCGTGCGAATGGCACGGGCCCGATCTGCTATTTGCTCCAGCGAGAGCTAACCGCTTGACATAAGAGGTGGATGGCAACTGGCAAAGCCAGCTGTGAGACGTCCTCTCGACGGAAGGGCTAGGCTGTGCCGTCGCGCAAGTGCACGATGTTGCCCTCAGGATCGCAAACATTGCGCACGTTCATGCCTGGTCCTGCCCAAATTGGACCCACACCTTGCCCCCGCATTGCTCTGCCACTTCCTCCGCGGAATCCAGGTTGTCCACAGTGAAGAACGGCTTGATTGCTTGCTCTTGGCGCGGCACAGGTGGCACCTCGATGACGATTGAGTTGCTGTACTCCGCCGGGATAGCGTGGATGACGAGCTGGGCGTCGAGGGACTGCAGGACCCGGTGGTCGTTGCCCGCGTGTAGCACCTGTGCACCAAGGACCTTCTCGTAGAAGTTCGAGACTGCAAGAAGATTCTTGGCATAGAAGAGGACGCCGGCTCTGGCGGGACGTGGCATTGGCTTCTCCGACATTTTGCTAGCGCGCAGGATGCTGCTGTACGGCCTACCGTTTGATATGAGAGGCGTTGCCCGGCCCGCCAGGCGACGCCCTTCCGATAGAAGGGTTGGGGCGCGTCTGTCGATAGGAACGGACCAGCGCTTGAAGCGTCTGGCGCTCTGCTTCAGGAAGGCTCTGCAAAAGAGACTGATCCGCCAGAACGCCTTGAGCAACGGCAAACTCATCGCTATTTCGAATAGCACCGCGCTTCAGCATTGCAGCGTATCGACCCCAGTAGCGAGATCGAACGTACGAGAGGGTGCGAAGGCCCTTCTCCGCCATCTCCGCGTCCAGCGCAACGATCTGTGACAGTGGCCAGGGAGACGAGATCTCCATGCAGTTGTTTACAGCCATACGAAGGCCGGAGGCTGCGCGAGCTGCAGATTCCTCCTCCTGCCGTTCGAGAACCGCCATAGGCCGATCGCAGGCCGCGGGAACACGCTGATCTAAAAAGCGCCCGGCGAAGAAGCGCAAGAACGCTTTAATTTCGATGTACTCGGATGTCGGATTCATCTGCAAGCGCCCTACCGTTTGACATGAGAGTGGCACGAGGGCGCAGCCCTTGTGACGTCCTCTCGACGGAAGCGTTAGACGACTTTGGCATAGACAAAGGAAATGACAAGATTGGTTGGTTCGTTCTTGAAGGCGGAGAGAACTTCTTTGCGCGCAATCTTCTCCAACTCGTCAAGAGGCACCGCGGGAGCTTTCTGAAAAACGACCGTGACCGAGGCCAATGTGCCGTTGTTGTAGTTGAAGCCGACCTGCGGCTTGTTGCCTACTTGTTTGCCTATGGCCTCTGCCGCTTGCTCTGACTGAGCGATCCCCTCTTTGACCGAAGCGACCATATCGCAGGCTGACACTGCGAGCGCAATAGCTACAGCTAGAACGATTCGGCCGAATAGGGGAAGACCAGGTTTCATTGCCGTTTCCAAGCAGGTGGCGAATGGGCGCACGATTCAAGACGTTTAACGTTATTTGAACGAGTAGCAGTCTACGGCACCTATCTGCCTAACGCTCTTCCTCCATGGACTTGCCGTTAGACTGACCGATGTCCTTTGGCGCTGCGCCGGGGGAAGACGCGATCGAGCATCTCTGCCGGACATCGAACCGCGCGCGGTCAGCTCGGCGAGCAGCGAGACGTCGATCGCACGCTAAGCGGCCGCTGCTGGCGAACGCATGAAAAACGGCCGGGGTCACCCGGCCGTTGGTTCATCACCCCTTCAGCGCACGGTGCGCAGAGGCGAAGGGCTCAGCCCTTGCGCACGTTCGCGTCGGTCTTCTCGCGGCGGATGCGGTGGCTCTGGTGGTTCTCGGCGTGCTGCACGCGCGCCTGCTCCTTGGCACTGACCTTGCCGTCACGGCCGGCCACGAATTCCTTGTGGTCGACCTTGGCCTGGCCTCGCTCCAGCTTGCTGACCTCGTGGTTGGTGAGCGAGCCGTTCTGGATGCCGCCTTCCACGCGCTTCTCCTGATTGATGTTGCGCTGCACGTCGGCCTGCATGCGTTGCGACGAGGCCGATTGCGGGTTGCCGTTGACGCCGTTGTGTTCGGCGGTCTTGATGTCGCGGCTCGCCTTGTTCTGGGCGGCGGTGAGGCGCGCGCGTTCGGCATCGCTCATCTTGCCGTCTTTCAACGCTTGGGCTTGCAGCTTGTCGACCTTCGTCTGGTCGCGTTCGAGCAGCGCGCCTTCGCGTGAGGTGATGCTGCCGTTCTGGAGGCCTTGCTCGATGCGTGTCTGCTGGTTCACGTCGCGCTGCACAGTGGAGGCAGCAGTCTGTGCAAAGGCGCCGACGCTGGCGGCGAGAAGTACGGTGGCGGTGATCAGGGTGCGTTTCATGAAAGCTCCTTGTGGTTGTGTGAGCGAGCCGTCGGCCCGTGCTGCAAACAACGAGGTCGTGGCGACAGGCGTTGACCTTGCGACGTGAGGCCAGGGTTAAGCACGGCGATGTGCTTCATCGGGCGTTCAGGTCCGCGCTCATTCGCGATGCCAGTGGCCTTCGACGTAGCGCCACGTCGGCCCATTCGGAACCCAGTGCGCCGGCACCCAGTAGGCGTTGGGCCGCTCGGCTTCCCAATGCCCGCCCACCCACACGTGGTCGCCGCGGTCCCAGCGCCAGTGGCCCGGAATCCAGAAGTTCGCGGGCCCGGGTGGCGGCGGAATCTCTTCGCGGCGGGGCGGTGGCGGCGGGCGCGGCGCATCGATCACGATCACATTGGGAGGAGGCGCTTCGCTGCGTTGCCAGTGGCCGGGTTGGTAGACCCAGCCGCCATCGGCCGACACCCAACGCGCCTGCACGAACACTTCATTCATGCGCGGTTCGACCCAGTGGCCGCCTTCCCACACATGGTGGTTGCCGTCCCAGCGCCAATGGCCGCCGATCCAGTACCAATGCGGCGCAGGCGGCGGCGGAATCACTTCGACACGCGGCGGCGGCGGTGCCGCGGCCACGCGCACGCTGATGCCGGGCGCCGAGACACCGATGGCCACATGGCGCGGCGGCGCGACCACGCAGGCCGACAGCACGGCGGGCAGCGCGAGCAAGAGCGCGCGGCGCGAGAACGACTCAAGAGAACGGGACATGGGTCTGCGGCCTTTCTGAGGGCAGTGAACAAACAAACGGGCGGGGAGAAAGAAGACGCGATACGGTCGTCTAGATCAGGCCGATGTCGCGCGGCGTCGCGCCGGGGAACACCTGGTCAAGCATCGCGGCCGAGAGATCGAACTGCCGCGCCAGCAGCCCGGCAATCAGCGAACGGTATTCGTTGAGCACCGGCAGGTCGCGGTTCTGGAACAGCGTGCGTGCTTCGATCGCCTGCTGCAGGCCTGCTACCGGTGGTGCGGCGAGGCTGCCGCCGAGCACCCAGTAAACGCTGCCATGGCCATGGTCGGTGCCGCGGTTGCCGTTCTCGCGCATCGTGCGGCCGAATTCGCTGACGACCACGACCACGGTGTCGTGCCATGCGGTCTCGCCGATCTCGTCGGCGAAGGCGGCGAGGCCGCGGCCGAGTTCGTCGAAGCGCGATGCGAGGTAGCCGGTGGCGGCACCTTGTCCCACGTGCGTGTCCCAGCCACCCACGTCGACGAAGCCGAGCGCGTAGCGGTCGCGCATCAGCCGCGCGATGCGTCGCGCTTCGGCCTCGAAGCCCTTGGCGTCGATGGCGTTGCGGTTGGCGGCCTCCATCTCGCCCACCATGTCCTTGGACATCTCGCGCGTGACCTCGTCACGCACGTCGAAGGCTTCGTTCACGCGCGTTTCGAGGGGGTGCGCGCGGTACATCGACGTGAGTGCCTGCCGAAGGCGCGCATCGCCCGGCTTGGGCACGCTCTTGAGCGACACGTTGGCCACGTTCACATTGCCCCGCAAGACCAGCGGCAGCTGGTCGGTGAAGGCGATGGCGTCGCGCCCTTGCAGCGTGGCGGCCAGGCGGTTCATGAAGCCCGAGCCGAAGTCGCGCCGGCCGGCGTCGGCCTGGCCGAGCTCGATGGTGTCTTGCGTCTCGAAGTGGCTGCGCGAGGTGTCGTGGGTGCCGGCAAATGGCACGAAGCAGGCCTGCTGCTTCTGCGCCAGCGGGTAGATCGACGCTTCGAGCGCGGGGTGCAAGCCCCAGTCGGCAGTGAGCGGCAGTGCGCCGCGCGTGCCATCGGCCGCACGCAGGATCGCGATGTTGGGCCGCACCTCGCGGTAGAACGAGCTGCTGGTCGGCACCAGCAGGCTTGCCGCGTCGTAGCCGCCACGCAAGAAGACGAGCAGGAGCCGCGAGCCGTTCGCGGGTGCGGCGAACAGGCGGCCCGTGGCCGTCAAGCCCATGGCGCCGGCCAGGCCGGCGTGGAGAAGTGTGCGGCGTTGCATGGCGGCGTCTCCCTCAGCTGTACATGAACTCAGGCGACGACAGGTACAGGCTGTTCCAGTCTTGCGGCGAGGCAGCGGTGTCGAGCGCATCGCGTGTGGACGCTGCGAGCTGCGGGCGCACCGCCTCGTAGTAGATCGGCTTCGACAGCTGCGGAAACGCAGGCTGCTCACGCGGCGCCATCGGGTCGTCTGTCTTGAACAGGCCGGCGCTGCCGCTGCCGAGCGCGCGTGCGATCTCGAAGCGCGTGGCCATCTGGCCCGAGCTCGACCACGAGGCTTCGTTGCTCGGGTAGCCATCGGGCGTCTGCCGGTTGTAGAGGCCCTGGCCCAGGCGGTTCAGCCAGTTCTGCATCGGCCCGGTGTTCAGCACCACACGATCGCCGTAGCAGGCACGCACGGCCGAGACGACGAAGTGCATTGGGTCCTTGAACTTGGCGGGCGCGTTGGGCGAGGCTGCCGCGCCGAACTCGGGTGCGCGCAAGAGCACGCCCAGCACTGCAGCGATCTGCCCCTGGCTGCGACCCCAGGCATCGACCATCGCGTCGACCACGCGGGCAGGCGGCTCGTCGGCGAGCAGATGCCTGGCCATCTTGCGCGAGACGAAGCGTGCGGTCGACGGGTGCACGGCCAGCGCATCCAGCACCTCGTCGAGCTCGGCGGCGCCGCTGCCGCGGATGGTGAGCGTCAGCAGGTTCTTGGTGCCGAAGTCGTGCCGGTTGGGGTTGAACTCGTAGATGCCGTCGCGCACGTACTGCGTCGCCAGCTCGCGCCGCAGCTTGGGCGTGTCGTCTGTGAGGTTGACGCCATGGCCGCTCAGCACGCGGGCGAGCTCCTGCACGTCGCGCTGCGTGTAGCCGGCATCCACACCGAGCGTGTGCAGCTCGAGCAGCTCGCGCGCGTAGTTCTCGTTTGGACGACCTGCCGCGTTCTGCTCGTTGTCAAGGTAGCGCAGCATGGCCGGGTGGTGGGCCACGGCACCGAGCAGGTCGCGAAAGCGGCCCAGTGCATGCGGACGGATGGCGCGCTCTTCGTAGTCACCGAGCATCGCGCGGACGTTGCCCTTGTACTGGTGCACGTTGAAGTGGTTGAACCAGAACCAGGTCATCTGCTCCTGCAGCTGGTTCGACGAATAGAGCGCACGCAGCAGGTGGCGAGACGCGGCTTCGCGTGCGAGCTTGTTGAGCTCTTGCTGGTAAGCCTGCTGCGCGGCCTTGCGGCCTTCTTCGGTGCCGACGGCGTCGATGCTCTTGCGAGAGGCTTCGGTCTCCCACACCAGCGTTTGCAGCGAGGTCTTCTGGATGCGCAGCACGTCGATCTGCGCTTGCACGGGGGCGGGCAACGTGTTGCCTGCGGTGGCGCGGAGCTGCTCGTCGATGTAGGCCGCTGCGCCCTTTTGCCGCACACGTTGCAGCTCGGCATCGGTCGCACCCCAGCTGATGCGGTTGGCGAGCCGGTAGGCAGTGGCCGGGTCGGAGGGCAGCGCCACGTCTTTGCCCGTCGTGGCACAGGCAGCGAGCAGCAACGAAGGCGATGTGCTGGCGACGGTCAGCCCACGCACGAAGGCGCGGCGCGATGGGTCAGGCCGTGCCGCGCCGAATGCCTCGCCGGAGGAAGGTTGGGCAGCGCGGTTCGCCGTGGTCATGGGTTCACAACGCCATGTGCCGAGGCCGGTTGACCCGTGCCGGGCCGTTGGGCCGAGCTTTACAAAGTTGACAGGTAACTGCGGCCCG
Organism: Rhizobacter sp. P2_G4; assembly: GCF_056403575.1. NCBI lineage: Bacteria > Pseudomonadati > Pseudomonadota > Betaproteobacteria > Burkholderiales > Sphaerotilaceae > Rhizobacter > Rhizobacter sp. P2_G4. Next base: position 372,324 of record NZ_JBFUFG010000001.1, read on the forward strand.
CCGTTCACCTTCGGTTCAACGAATCAGGCCGTGCCGTTCTTTCCGTGCAGCAGAAAGGCCGGGCGCTGGCTCAGGCGTTCGAACCATGCCGCCAGCGCGGGCAAGGCGGGCCGCTCGATCGGCGTCATGAACCACCGGTTGGCCGACAGGCCGAGCACGATGTCGGCGAGCGTGAAGGTCTCACCCGCGGCGTAGGCCTTTGTCTTGGCGAGCTGCCCGTCGAGGATCGCCATGTGCCGGTTCCATTCGGCGACGCTTGCTGCGAGCAGAGCCGCATCCGCATGCGCCGCACTCTGGCGCACCAGCGACATGAAGGCGTAGCGCCATGCGTTGTTGAGTTCCGTCGCTTGCCAGTCCATCCACTGCTCGACACGCGCACGTTCGGCAGGCTTGGCCGGCAGCAGGTCGACGCGCCCTTCTCGTCCCGCCAGATAGCGGCAGATGGTGTTCGACTCCCACAGCGCGAAGGCGCCGTCCTGCAGCACCGGCACCATCGCATTCGGGTTGAGCGCCAGGAACTCGGCCGTCTGCGTCGAGCGGAAGCCCGCACCCCACTCCTCGTGGTCGACGGCGAGCTGCATCTCGGCGCACAGCCACAGCACCTTGCGCACGTTGATCGACGACGACTTGCCCAGCAGCTTCAGCATGAAGGTGTACCTCTCGGGCGCAGGGTAGCGCTGCGCATCGGTGCCGTCTCGCCACAGATCACGCCTGTTTGCGCAGCGGTCTGTCATGGCCTGTCGAGCCCCGGGCGTGATCCACTGTGCCGGTGCGTGCTCTTTGAAGCCCTTATCCTGACGGCCCGATTGCAGGGCGCCCACATTCCATGAAGCACCTTCTCGACAACATCGTCTGGCACAGCCTCACCGGGCCGCACGCGAAGCACGCGGTCGGCAACGAGGAGGCGCGCCGTTATGCGCCGGGTTTCTCGGCAATCGTCGGCTTCCCCGAGATGGAGCGGCCGCGCTTCGACGCGCTCGCACCGTTTTGCGAGCCCGGCGAGCACTTCTACTGCGTGGGCTGGTCGGGGCCGGTGCCTTCGGGCTGGCAGATCGATGCAGAGACCACCATCGTGAAGATGGTGTGGGAGGCCGACATGCCCGAGAAGGACGAAGCGCCCGACGCTGTGCCCTTCACGCCAGCGCATGCGACACAGGCGCTGGAGCTGACCACGCTCACACGCCCGGGGCCGTTCGGGCTGCGCACCATCGAGCTGGGCGAGTACTTCGGCTACTTCGAAGAGGGCCGGCTGATCGCAATGGCCGGCGAGCGCATGGCCGTCGAATCGCTGAGGGAAGTCAGCGGCGTGTGCACACACCCGGATCATCAGGGCCGCGGCCTCGCGCGCCGGCTGATGCTCAAACTCATTCGCCGCCAGATGCAGCGCGGCGAGACGCCGTTTCTGCACGTCATGCACGACAACCACGGCGCGCGCCGGCTCTATCAGCAGATGGGGTTTCGCGACTACTGGCAAACGGTGGTTCGTGTCGTCTCTCTGCGCTGACCTGAAAGTTTTTTGATGAAGATGTCGAACATCCCCTTCTGCACCACCGACTGGTTGACCGTTGAGCGCACCGAACACAAGGGCCAGACCGGCACCGCGTGGTGGCGCACACGGCAGTTCGGCGACATCCGCGTTCGCATGGTCGAGTACTCGGCAGGCTACCTCGCCGACCACTGGTGCGTGAAAGGCCATGTGCTCTTTTGCATGGACGGCGAGCTTCACACCGCGCTCGCCGATGGCAGAACCTTCACCCTCACCCCCGGCATGAGCTACCAGGTGGCCGACAACGCGGAACCGCACCAGTCGTCCACCGCGCTCGGCGCGACGCTGTTCATCGTCGACTGAGTTCTCGCGGCAGACCTCAGAGCTGCAGCGCGACGCCGACCGCAGCGCCGATGGCAATCAGCCACACCGGGTTCAGCTTCGTCATCATCATCACGCCGACGCTGGCCACGGTCAGCAGCACCTGCGTGTGCCCGGTGTCCGCAGTGCGGGCGAGCACCCAGCCGCCGCCTGCCAGCAGCCCGGTCGAGATGGGTGCAAGCCCGCTCTTCACGGCACGGCTCAAGCGGCCCGCCGGCCGCTGCGGTGTGAAGCGCACCAGCAACATGGTCAGCACGAACGTCGGCATCACCACCGCGATGGTGGCGCCGATCGCGCCGGTGAGTCCGGCGACCTGCAAACCCACCAGGGTGACGTAGAGCACGTTGGGCCCGGGCGCGGCCTGCGCGATCGCAAAGGCGGCGACGAACTGGTCGGCCGTGAGCCAGTGGTGCGTGTCGACGGCGTAGCGGTGAACGTCCGGCGCCAGCATCAGCACGCCGCCGCCCACCGCCGTCAGCGAGATGAGGGCAAAGTACAAGAGCATCGGGACCAGCACGCTGCCGTCGGCGTCGGTGTTCATGGCTGCTCCGGTGAAGCTGGCGCCGATTGGGCCCAGGCCAGCGCGATGGAGAGCGGCGCGAGCACGGCCGCCACCGCGATCAGAGGCCAGCCCATGACGCCTACGCCAAAGAAGGCCGCCACGCCGATGAACGCCGTCGACGCCATCTGCTTCCAGCGCTCGTTGACGCGCGACAGCCCGAGCGCCATCTTCAGCGCCGTCGCGATCACCAGCCCGGCGGCGATTGCCGACATGCCGACGAGCACGTGCTGCACGACAGGGTGCGTGGCGAACCGCGCATACGCGATGCCCAGGGCCAGCACGAGCAGCATCGGGCCGAGCAGCACGCCGGCAAACGCAGCCACGGCCCCCTGCCAGCGTGCAAAGCGCCAGCCGATCATCGCGGCCATGTTGCAGATGGTGGGGCCGGGCAGCATCTGGCTGAAGGCGAGGTACTGGGAGAACTCGTGCTCCGTCAGCCAGCGCCGTTTCACGACCAGTGCGTGATAGGCGAAGGGCATCACGCCGCCGAAGCCGGTCAAGGCCATCCGGCTGAATGCGATGAAGAGCATGGGCCACCGGATCGAAAGTGCCAGGCTTGGGGTGAGGGCGTCAGGGTCAGGGGTCATGGCGCAGCGGCCTGGGTGTGGGGTGATGTTGAAGACGAGAGCGCTTGCCAGGCGGCGCGTTGCCACGCACGTTCGGGTTCGTAGGCCTGCGGGTCGGTGACGGCGTAGCCACCGTAGGCGTAGACCGCCGCATAGGCCGCGTAGTCAGCGACGGCCACGGCTTTGCCGGCGAGCGCATTGGCTACTGCGTACGTGGCAGAGACGGCAGCGTGCGAACAGCCGTCGATGGACGCGGAGCCTCGGTGGCTCTGCGCCACATGCGCCATCTGGTGCGCGGCGGCATCGAGTTCGGTGCGGCCGGTGCGGCCTTCGACGAAGCCCCGCAGCACCGCGAGGCATTCGATGGCGCGGGCATCTTCCAGCAAGTGTTCGATGCGCATCGCGCAGGCCAGGCCGAAGGCCAGCCGCTGTGATTCGGAGCTGCGCTCGGTCAAGCCGGCCAGCCAAGGTTCACTCTGATTCTTCATGTCAATTCGAAGGAGTGATTGTCATGGTGGAGGTGCATTGAGCCGCAGCGAATGGCATGTTGCGCCGCGCAGGCTCGTGTGTAAACTGAATTGATTGCAGCGATTGATGCATAAAACTTCATGAAGATCGACGTGCTGGGTGTGCAGGCTTTCGTGGCGCTGGCGGAGCAGGGCAGCTTTCGCAAGGCGGCCGCGTCGCTGTTCATCACGCAGACGGCACTCACCCGCCGGCTGCAGAACCTCGAGACCTTTCTCGGCGTGAAGCTGGTCGAGCGCACGACGCGCTCGCTGGCGCTCACCGGCCTGGGCGCCAACTTCTTGCCACAGGCGCGGCGCCTTCTGGCAGAGCTGCAGTCGTCGCTGCAAGAGATCCGCGAGACCGGCCGTGCGATGCGCGGCAACGTGACGCTGGCCTGCGTGCCCACGGTCGGCGTGCAATACCTGCCGCGTGTGATCCAGGCCTATGCGGCGCGCCACCCCGACAACCGCATTCGTGTGCTCGACCATTCGACCGACGGCGTCGAGCAGGCCGTGTTGCGGCGCGAGGCCGAGTTCGGCATCGGCATCACCGGCCAGCACCACCCGGAGCTCACCAGCCGTGTGCTGCTGCACGACCGCTTCGTGCTGGTGTGCCGCGATGACCACCCCTTGGCCACGCGTCAGCGCCTGCGCTGGAGCGACCTGCGCGAGCACACGCTGATCCTGCCCGGCCCGGGCAGCAGCAACCGGCCTCTGCTCGACGAGAGCCTGGCCGACTTCGGCTCGCTGCTGAAATCGCACTACGAGGTACAGCGCAGTTCGACGGCCGTCGGCCTGGTGGCCGCAGGCGTGGGCGCGGCGGTGGTGCCCAGCCTCGCGCTGCAGGCCGGCACCTACCCGAGCCTGCGCGTGCTGTCGCTGCACGAACCAGTGGTCACGCGGGGCTTCGTGCTGCTGTTGCGCAAGAGCGGAAGCCTGTCGCCTGCGGCCCAGGCCCTGGTCGATCTGATCGTGGTCGATTCGGCCCGCAAGGTCGGCACGACGCCAGCGAAGCGCGCCGCGGTCAAACCGCCTCGCCGCTGAAGATCAAGCGCAGCACAATGTCGGCATGACCTCCTCCGCTCTCGACGTGTTCATCGCGCAGGCCGCCGCGCGCAGCCGCCTGCAACCGGACCCAGCTGACTGTGTGCTCGCCCTGGCACCACTGATGCTGGACCTGATCGATCAGGCCGGCACGTTCCTCGAACCCCAGCACTATCGCGACAGCCCTACCGGCTACACCCGCAACCTCATCTTCGACGCGCCGGACGAAAGCCTGTCTCTGTACTCGATCGTCTGGCTGCCCGGCCAGTGGACGCCGGTGCACGACCATGGCAGCTGGGGCGTGGTCGGCGTGGTGGAAGGTGTGCTCGAGGAGCGCAGCTACGTGAGGACCTCGCCCGACCGAGGTGTCGACACCGAGATCGACCTGGCACGTGGCGGCACGGTTCTCTTGCGACACGGCGCCGTGACGAGCTTCGTTCCGAACCCGGATCACATTCACGTGACCGGGGTTTCGGCAGAGCGCTCACGTGCCGTCAGCCTGCATCTCTATGGCAAGACGATGAGCAACTTCAACATCTACGATCTGAACGCACGCACGCGTCGGCGCATTCAGGTGGCGCACAACGAGAGTTGAAGCCGTCAGCCCGGTGAGACCCGGGGTGCTTTCTCTTCCAGCCCGATGTCGACCTGCATCTCGTTGGCGAGCGTGCCCAGCTCGCGCCGCAGGTCGTCGATCGAGATGGTGGCCGGCACCAGCAGGTGCGCACCGACCTTGAAGGTCTGGTGGCCGCTCGCGGCGCGCGTGATCTCGGTGTGGATGTTCTCGATGCTCACGCCGCGCTCGGCGAGGATGCGCGTCAGGTTGCTGACGATGCCCACGCGGTCGTTGCCGATGAGTTCCAGCTCCACGCCGCGCAGCGTGGCCGGCCGGTTGGCTTCGTCGCTCTTGGCGATCACGACCTTCAGGCCGGTGGACTCCAACCCGCGCAGCGCGGTCACCAATGCATCGGCGTTCTCGCGTGGCACCTCGAAGTGCACCATGCCGGCAAATTCGCCGGCCGCACGGGCCAGCCGGCTGGCGGCCCAGTTGGCACCGAAGCGCTGGGCCTTGTCCGACAGCTGGCTCACGATGCCGGGGCGGTCGGGCCCCATCACGGTGACCACGAGCGAGGTGGTCTTGTGTGCGTCGTCTTCGGTCAGCACCACGGCGCGGCGGATCATCGGCGCCTTGGTGGCGTAGCGCAGGTCTTGCGTGCGGGCAGGCACTTCGTCGTGGTCGCGGGCGTGCCGCACCACCTGCGCAATCAGCGCGAGGCCCATCGGCGCCAGCGCGCGCTCCCACAGCTCGCGCGCCGTCTCGCCCTTGCCGACGAAGCACCAGTCCTGCGCGGCGATGGCGCCGGCATCCCAGCCGTCGGCCAAGTGGTAGATGGAACCGCCGGCGATCGGGTCGCCTTCGAGAATGGTCCACTCGACGGCGGCAATGCCGCGGTGGCGCGGCAGCAGCGACGGGTGGTAGCCGATGCCGCCGTGGCGTGCGCGGGCCAGCGCTTCGTCGCTCACACGCGCATGGGTGTGCGCCGCGACGATGAGGTCGAGGCCCTCGGGCACGGCGTCGCCCGGCACGATCTTCGGGTTGGCCATCACATGGACCGGCACGCCGGCCTTCTGCGCCGCGAGCGCCAGCCGGTCGTCGGCCGCGGGGGCCACGACGCCCGCGATCTCCACGCCTTCTTCCTTGCGCAAAGCCTCGAACACCGAGGCGCCGAAATAGCGGGATCCCACCAGAGCACATTTCATCGAGAGACTCCATCCACACCTGCTGGTGGCGTGGCCGGAGCATTGTGCCGTGGCGGGTGCGCCTGCTGTCTCGTCTCTACTGCTTCAGTGGCTGATCATCCAGGGCCGCCTGCTGGGGAAGGCCTTGTTGCCGTTCGCTGCGGTGACCGTCGCACCTCGCTTGCCGGTGGAGCAGCAGCCGCAGCCCGACGGGTGCTTCAGCCGCGTGTAATCGCCTGAATGCTTGGGCTCATGCCGCGCGCGCTCGTTGACGTCCATCGCGCGGCGCGTGCTGCCCTCCATCAAGGCGAGCCGCGGCGCGCTGGCGAACACGCGCGGCGAGGCCCCGCCGCAGTCGGGGCACACGGCCGCCTCATTGCGTGCGGCAAGCGTGCGGAATGCGTCGAAGCCGCCGCATTGCGCGCAGGCGTAGTCGTAGGTCGGCATGGTGGGCGCTTAAACGAGGTCGGGCGACAGCGGCATGCTGACCGAGCCGTCGATGAACTTGGTCGGCCCGTTGGCATTCGGGTTGATGTCGAAGTCGAATATCTGCGTCGGCAGCCACAGCGTGGCGCAGGCGTTCGGCACGTCGACCACGCCGCTGATGTGGCCCTGCACCGGTGCCGTGCCCAGGATGGAATACGCCTGCGCACCCGAGTAGCCGAACTTCTTCAGGTACTCGATGGCGTTGAGGCAGGCCTGACGGTAGGCGACGTTCACGTCGAGGTAGTACTGCTTGCCGGCTTCGTCGACCGAGATGCCCTCGAAGATGATGTAGTCGTTGTAGTGCGGCGTGATCGGGCTCGGCTTGAAGATCGGGTTCTTGATGCCGTACTTGGCCATGCCGCCCTTGATCAGCGTGACCTTCATGTGCACCCAGCCGGCCATCTCGATCGCACCGCAGAAGGTGATCTCGCCGTCGCCCTGGCTGAAGTGCAGGTCGCCGACCGAGAGGCCCGCGCCGTCCACGTAGACGGGGAAGAAGACTTTGGAGCCGCGCGACAGGTCCTTGATGTCGCAGTTGCCGCCGTGTTCGCGCGGCGGCACGGTACGTGCCCCTTCGGCGGCTGCCTTGGCCTTCGCGTCGCCGCTCATCTTGCCCATGTGCGCGGTGCCGGGCGATGGCGGGTTGGCGAGGCCGCCGGTGGGGTTGCTGTCGATCAGCTGCTGCTCGCGCTCGTTCCACAGCGCGAGCATGTTCTTGTCGGGCAGGCAGCCGATCAGGCCGGGGTGGATCAGGCCGGCGAACTTCACGCCCGGCACGTGGCGCGAGCTGGTGTACAGGCCGTGGAAGTCCCAGATCGATTTCTGCGCCTGCGGGAAGTGCTCGGTCAGGAAGCCGCCACCGTTCTTCTTGCTGAAGAAGCCGTTGAAGCCCCACAGGCTGTCGTCTTTCGCGCCGATGTCGAGCAGGTCGACGACCAGCAGGTCGCCCGGCTCGGCACCCTTCACGCCCACCGGGCCGCTGAGGTAGTGCACGGTGGTGAGGTCGATGTCGCGCACGTCGTCGGCGCTGTCGTTGTTCTTGATGAAACCGCCGGTCCAGTCGAAGGTCTCGAGGATGAAGTCGTCACCCGGGTTGACCCAGCACGCCATCGGGATGTCGGGGTGCCAGCGGTTGTGGATGTTCTCGTTCTCGACGGGCGACTTGGTGAGGTCGACCTTGATCAGCGTGTCGGTCATGCTTGGCTCCTGTGGTGCGAATGTTGGGGTCAGACGGAAAGGAATTGCTTGATGCGGGCTGAGTCGGTTGCGGCTCTTGAGCTTTCATGAACAAGGCGCCCGCCTTCGATCACGAACAGGCGGTCGGCGACGTCCATCGCGAAACTCAGCACCTGCTCCGAGACGATGATCGTGATCTCGCGCATCTTGCGGATCTCGTTCAGCGCCTTCGCGATGTCCTTGATGATGGAAGGCTGGATGCCTTCGGTTGGCTCGTCAAGCAGCAGCACCTTGGGGTTGGTGACCAGCGCTCTTGCGATGGCGAGTTGCTGCTGCTGGCCGMCGGAAAGGTTGCCGCCCTTGCGGCCGCGCATGTCGAACAGCACCGGGAACAGCGCGTAGATCTCGTCGGGCACGCGCTTGCTTTTAGTGTTCTCCATGCCGGTCTCGATGTTCTCGAGCACCGTGAGCGTCGGGAAGATCATGCGGCCCTGCGGCACGTAGGCCAGGCCCTTCTGCACACGGCGGTAGCTCTCTTCCTTCGAGACGTCGGCGCCGTCGATGGTGATGCTGCCGCTCTTGATCGGCAGCACGCCCATCAGGCTCTTGAACAGCGTGGTCTTGCCCATGCCGTTGCGGCCCATGATGGCGATGGTCTCGTTCTTCTTCGCAGAGAAGTCGATGCCGTGCAGGGCCTCGCTTTGGCCGTAGGCGGTGTGGAGGTTGGTGACGGTGAGCATGTTGATCCTCAACGGCCGCAAGGCCGGTCTGAACAAGACTGAGCCGGCGCCGGGCCGCCCCAAGCCGGCGAGCGCCCCCTCGGGGGGCAGGAACGAAGTGACGTGGGGGTTGTCATCAATGCCCCAGGTAGACGTCGATCACCTTCGGGTCGTTCTGCACCTGCTCCATCGAGCCTTCGGCCAGGATCTTTCCCTGGTGCATCACGGTCACCTTGTGCGCGATCTTCTTGACGAAATCCATGTCGTGCTCGATCACGATCACCGAGCGGCCCTTGCAGATGCGCTGCAGCAGCTCGGCGGTGAGCTCGCGCTCGCGCACGCTCATGCCGGCGATGGGTTCGTCGAGCATGAGCAGCTCCGGGTCCTGCATCAGCAACATGCCGATCTCGAGCCACTGCTTCTGGCCGTGCGAGAGCAGGCCGGCTTCGAACTCGAGGTGCTGTTCCAGGCCGATCTCGGTGGCGACGGCCTGCACGCGGTCTTTCACTGCCGCGTCGCACTTGAAGGCCAGCGCGCCGAACACGCCGCGGCCGCGCGGGAACGAGACCTCGAGGTTCTGGAACACGCTGAGGTTCTCGTAGATCGACGGCGTCTGGAACTTGCGTCCAATGCCCTTGCGCACGATCTCGTACTCGGGCAGCTTGGTCATCTCGTGGTTCTTGAACTTGATGCTGCCGTGGCTCGAACGCGTCTTGCCGCAGATCAGGTCGAGCAGCGTGGTCTTGCCGGCGCCGTTGGGGCCGATGATCACGCGCAGCTCGTTCTTGTCGACGTAGAGGGTGAGCTTGTCGATGGCCTTGAAGCCGTCGAACGAGACGGTGAGGTCTTCCACCGCGAGAACGAAGTCAGTGTTGCTCATGGTGCGGGCCTCAGGCTTTCTGGCCGCTCACACCGGGCGGCAGCGTGGCCGGTGGTGCGGGTGGGTCGCTGCGCTTGGCAGGTGGCGTGGCTTCGGCCAGTGCTACCGGCTTGCGCTGCAGGCGCTTCAACACCCAGGGCTTGATCTTGTCGACGTATAAGCCTGCCAGGCCCTCGGGGAAGGCAAGCACCACGCCGAGGAACATGGCGGCCATGAGGAACAGCCACAGGTCGGGGAAGCTCTCGGAGAAGTAGGTCTTGCCGAAGTTGACGAGCAGCGTGCCGTACACCGCGCCGACCAGCGACATGCGCCCGCCCACCGCCGCGAAGATCACCATCTCGATACTGGGAACGATGCCCACCAGCGACGGTGACATGAAGCCCACCTGCAGCGTGAACAACGCGCCGCCGATGGCCGACAGCATGGCCGCGAGGCAGAAGGCGAAGACGCGGAACATCGACACGTCGTAGCCCGAGAAGCGCACGCGGTCTTCCTTGTCGCGCATGGCCAGCAGCAGCGTGCCGAGCTTGCTGCGCTGGATCCACAGGCAGGCCGCAATGGCGCCGAGCAGCAAGGCAACGTTGACGAAGTAGAGGATGTACTTGGCGCTGTCGGTGCGGGTGTCCCACCCGAGCAGAGTCTTCAGGTCGGTCATGCCGTTCACGCCGCCGGTGTAGCCCTGCTGGCCGATGATCAGCACCGTGAGGATCAGCGCGACCGCCTGCGTGATGATCGCGAAGTACACGCCGCCGACGCGGCGCTTGAACATCGCGAAGCCGATGATGAAGGCGAGCAGCGTGGGCACCGCAAGGATCAGCAGCAGCGTGAGCGGGAAGCTCTTGAACGGCGTCCACCAGAGCGGCAGCGCGGTGAGCTGGTTCCAGTCCATAAAGTCAGGGATGCCCGGCGTCGACTGGATTTTTGTGGTGATGGGGTCGCTGGCCTCGAGCTTCAAAAACATCGCCATGCCGTAGCCACCGAGCCCGAAGAACACGCCCTGGCCCAGGCTCAGCACGCCGCCGTAGCCCCACAGCATCACCAGGCCCAGCGCGACGAAGGCGTAGCTGAGGTACTTGCCGACGAGGTTGAGCCGGAAGAGATCGAGCGCGAGGGGAAACACGATGACGAGCAACACGGCGAGCAGCAGCACGCTGCCCGTCCCTGTCCTGTCCATCCACTGCTTGAGGCCGTTCATTGACTGCGATCTCCGGAAATGAAATTCAACGCCGCACCTTGGAAGCGAACAAGCCCTGCGGCCGCATCATCAGAATGAGCACGATGGCCGAGAGCGTGAGCACCTTCGCCATGGAGCCGGTGATGAAGAACTCGGCGATCGACTGCGTCTGCGCGATGCCGAAGGCCGAGACCACTGTGCCGAAGAGGCTGGCTGCGCCGCCGAAGGTGACCACAAGGAAGGCGTCGACGATGTACAGCGAGCCACTGGTCGGGCCGGTGGAGCCGATGGTGGTGAACGCTGCACCCGCCACGCCGGCGATGCCGCAGCCGATGGCGAAGGTGAGGCGGTCGGTCTTCTTGGTGTTGATGCCGGTGGCGTTGGCCATCACGCGGTTGGCGACCGTGGCGCGAACCCGCAGGCCCCAGCGCGACTTGTAGAGCGCAATCAGCACGCCGCCGGTGACCACCAAGGTGAGCGCCATCACGAAGAGGCCGTTGATCGGAATGTCGAGGCCTGGCGCCGGCGCCCACGATCCCATCAGCCAGTCGGGCAGCGTGGGGCTCACTTCCTTGGCGCCGAAGGTCGAGCGGAAGATCTGCTGCATGCCGAGCGAGAGGCCCCAGGTGGCGAGCAGCGTGTCGAGCGGGCGCTTGTAGAGGTGGCGGATGAAGGCCCACTCGACACCCCAGCCGACGATGAAGGCCAGCACGAAGGCCGCGATGATCGCAAACGGGAAGTACACCGCCACCAGGTTGGGCGCGTAGGCCTCGGCGAGGTGCGAGAAGAAATAGATCGTGTAGGCGCCGATGGTCATGAACTCGCCATGCGCCATGTTGATGACGCCCATCTGCCCGAAGATGATGGCGAGCCCCAGGCCCATCAGCAGCAGCACCGAGAACAGGCTGAGGCCGGCGAAGCCTTGCATCAGGCTGATGTTCAATATTTCCGAGAAGGTCATGGGCTCACCTTGGACCAGAAGTCGATGCGTGTCGTGGCGGTTCCGCGGAACGCGAACCCATCGCGCGAACACCGTGGATCCGGCTTTGCCGGTCCACTGGTGTTGCCCCCTTGAGGGGGCGGCCGCAGGCCGTAGGGGGTGGGTTATTGGTATCCCTTCGGGAACGGGTTCGGCTCGATCAGTGCAGACGACTCGGCGACCACCTTGAACTGCCCATCCGTGCCGGCTTCGCCGATGCGTGCCTTGCTCCACAGGTGGTGGTTCTCGTGCAGCTTCACGTAGCCTTCGGGCGCGGTCTTGAGCTCGATGCCGGTGGAGGCCACGGCGATCTTGTCGACGTCGAAGCTGCCGGCCTTCTCGACGGTGGCCTTCCACAACCACGGGCCAAGGTAGCCGGCCTGCGTCACGTCGCCGATCACGGCGTCCTTGCCGTACTTGGCCTTGAAGGCGCTGACGAAGGCCTTGTTGTTGGCGTTGTCCAGCGACTGGAAGTACTTCATCGATGCGTAGAAGCCGTTCATGTTCTCGCCGCCGATGCCCAGCACCTCGTCTTCGGTCACCGAGATGGTCAGCAGGAACTGCGTCTTCGCGGTCACGCCCGCCGCCTTTAGCTGCTTGTAGAACGCGACGTTGGATCCGCCCACCACCGCGATGAAGATGCAATCGGGCTTGGCGACCTTGATCTTGTTGATCAGCGAGTTGAAGTTGGTGTGGCCCAGCGGGTAGTACTCCTCGCCCACGACCTTGCTGCCTGCCGGTAGATGACCCTCGATGTGCTTGCGGCCGATCTTCATCGAGGTGCGTGGCCAGATGTAGTCGGAGCCGACCAGGAAAAAGGTTTTCGCCTTCTTCTCCTTCGAGGCCCAGTCGAGGCCGTAGAGGATCTGCTGCGTGGCTTCCTGCCCCGTGTAGATCACGTTCTTGCTCTGCTCCAGGCCTTCGTAGAAGGTCGGGTAATAGAGCATGCCGTTCTCTTTCTCGAAGATCGGCAGCACCGCCTTGCGCGAGGCACTGGTCCAGCAACCGAAGACGCAGGCCACGCGGTCGTTGACGAGCAGCTTCTTGCTCTTCTCGGCAAAGGTCGGCCAGTCGGAGGCGCCGTCTTCCTTGATGACCTTGATCTTGCGGCCGAGCACGCCGCCCATCGCGTTGATCTGGTCGATGGCGAGTTGCTCGGCCTGGATCGAACCCGTCTCCGAGATCGCCATCGTGCCGGTGGCCGAGTGCAGCTGGCCCACCGTCACTTCGGTGTCGGTGATGGCGAGCTTGGTGGTGTTCACCTTGGCGGTGGGAAAGGCTTGCGCCAGTGCCAGGCCGCTCAGGCCCATGAGCGGCAGTGCGGCGGCGCCTTGCAGCAGGCGACGGCGTTGTTGGTCAGGGGATGAAGGATCGTGCGGGTCGTGCGACATGGGGCTTCTCCGAGCAGGTTGTGGGCGGTGTGGTGAACCGGCCGGCACCAAACACGTGCCACAGCTTTTGTGCATTCACCATGGCCTCAAAGGTAGGAGAAGGCGTGCGCAGACCGAATACGTCAATCAACGTAGCTTCGATATGCATGTGTGCGCCGACACTCGTGCGGCGCCGTCATTCCCGTCTTCACGGTGAATGCAGAAGGGCGGAGCACATTTCTTGCAAGCACCCACGGGCCTGATGCCCGGAGGGTGACGTGTCTGTGGCCACACAAAAAATCTTTCGCATCCGTCGCGACTACAACACCTGGGTCGCGAACGAGACCCTGGAAGACTATGCGCTGCGCTACACGCCGCGCACCTTTCGCAAGTGGAGCGAGTTCCGCGTCGCCAACACGGCCTTCGGCGCCACCTCGTTCCTGGCGCTTGAGGCCATCGGCGGCTCCATCGCGCTGAGCTACGGCTTCTCGAACGCGATCTGGGCGATCCTGGTGGTGGGCCTCATCACCTTCCTCACCGGCCTGCCGATCAGTTATTACGCCGCCAAGTACGGCGTCGACATGGATCTGCTCACGCGCGGCGCGGGCTTCGGCTATCTGGGCTCCACGCTCACCTCGCTGATCTACGCAAGCTTCACCTTCATCTTCTTCGCGCTCGAGGCAGCCATCCTCGCGCTGGCCTTGCAGATGTACTTCGGCTGGCCGCTGCCACTGTGCTACCTGCTGTCGTCGCTGGGCATCGTGCCGTTGGTGATGTACGGCATCACGGTGATCTCGCGACTGCAGTTGTGGACGCAACCGCTGTGGATCGTGCTGCTCGTCATGCCCTATCTCTTCGTGCTGGTGAAGAACCCGCAGGTGTTCGGCGACTTCACCGGCCTGGTGGGCCGCACCTCGGGCAGCAACGGCTTCAGCTGGCTGATGTTCGGCACCGCGGCCACTGTGGCGTTTTCGCTGGTGGTGCAGATCGGCGAGCAAGTCGACTACCTGCGCTTCCTGCCCGAGAAGACCGCTGCCAACAAGCGCCGTTGGTGGACGGCAGTGCTCGTCGCCGGGCCGGGCTGGGTGGTGCCGGGCATGGTGAAGATGCTGGGCGGAGCGTTCCTGGCCTTCCTCGCACTGCAGCACCAGATCCCGACCGACAAGGCGATGGAGCCGACGCAGATGTACCTGGCCGCCTACGGCTACGTGTTCGACAACCCGGCGTGGATCCTCGCCATCACCACGCTCTTCATCGTGGTGTCGCAGGTCAAGATCAACCTCACCAATGCGTACGCCGGCTCGCTCGCGTGGAGCAACTTCTTCGCGCGGCTCACGCACAGCCACCCGGGCCGCGTAGTGTGGCTGGTGTTCAACGTGCTGATCGCCGTGCTGCTGATGACACTCGGCGTGTTCGAGGCGCTGGAGCGCGTGCTCGGGCTGTACAGCAACGTCGCCATTGCGTGGGTCGGTGCGCTGGTGGCCGACCTCGTGATCAACAAGCCGCTGGGCCTGAGCCCGAAGCACATCGAGTTCAAGCGCGCGCATCTGTACGACATCAACCCCGTAGGCCTGGGAGCGATGCTCACCGCCGCCGTGCTGGCCATCGTGGCCTACGCCGGTGTGCTCGGCCCGGTGGCGGAGGCTTTTGCGCCCTTCATCGCGCTCATCACCGCGATGGTGTTGTCGCCGCTGCTCGCCTGGGCCACCGGTGGGCGCTACTACCTGGCACGGCGCAGCCCCGAGCGCTGGGCGCCGGGGCAGAGCGTGATGTGCTCGGTGTGCGACAACGCCTTCGAGTCCGAAGACATGGCGCACTGCCCCGCCTACGACGCGCCGATCTGCTCGCTGTGCTGCACGCTCGAGTCACGCTGCCACGACCGCTGCAAGACCAACTCGCGCGCGGCCGAGCAGGTGAGCGCGGTGCTGGTCACCGTGCTGCCGGCAAGCCTCTCGTCGCGGGTGAACTTCCGCGTGGCGCACTACCTGGTGGTGGCCGCTTCGCTGATCGGCCTGCTCGGCGTGATCCTTGGCGTGGTGTACGACCAGCAAGGCGTGCTGCGCGCAGCCGACCAGCTCATCCTGAAAGCACCGTTCCTCAAGGTGTTCGCGCTGCTCTCGCTGGTGGGTGCGGTGGGCGCGTGGTGGGTGGTGCTGGGCAGCGAGAGCCGCCACATGGCGCAAGACGAATCGAACCGCCAGAACCAGCTGCTCACGCGCGAGATCGAGGCCCACCAGCGCACCGACGCTGCGCTGCAGGCCGCGAAAGACGTGGCCGAAGCGGCCAACCAGGCCAAGACGCGCTACGTGGCCGGCATGACGCACGAGCTGCGCACACCTCTCAACAGCATCCTCGGCTATGCGCAGATCTTGATGAAGGACGAGCAGGTGCAGGGCACGCGCCGCGCGTCGGTCGCCACCATCCACCGCAGCGGCGAACACCTGCACGGCCTGATCGACGGCTTGCTCGACCTGGCGCGCATCGAGGCCGGCCGCCTGCGGCTCGACCCAGCGCCGCTGCCGGTGCACGAGTTCCTCGACGACCTGGTTCGCATGGTCGCGCCGCAGGCCGAAGCCAAGGGCCTGGTGTTCCGGCTCGAAACCAGCGGCCGTGTGCCCGACTACGTGAACGCCGACGCCAAGCGCCTGCGCCAGATCGTCATCAACCTGCTCAGCAACGCGGTGCGCTTCACGGACAGCGGCACGGTGACACTGCGGCTGGACCACCGGCGGGAGGTGGCACGCATCGAAGTCATCGACACCGGCATCGGCATTGCCGAGCAAGACCAGGAGCGCATCTTCCTGCCTTTCGAACGCGGCAGCGCGGGGCGCCGCACGGGCGACGCGGGAACCGGCCTCGGCCTCACCATCACCCACCTGCTCACGCAGCTGATGGGCGGCGAGCTCACGGTGAAGAGCACGCCCGGCGTGGGCAGCACCTTCACGGCGCGGCTCTACCTGCGCGAGGTGGCCGCGCCGAGCCGGGCGCGCATCACGCACCGCCCAGTCACCGGCTACCTGGGAGCACGCCGCACGCTGCTGGTGGTCGACGACCAGCCCACGCAGCGGCAGATGCTGGTCGGCATGCTGGTGCCACTGGGTTTCCAGATTCGCGAAGCGGCCAGCGGCCGCGAATGCCTGGAGAGCGTGCTGGAGGCGTGCCCCGACGCCGTGCTGCTCGACGTGTCGATGGACGACATGGACGGCTGGCAGACCGCGAAGGAGATCCGCGCCGCGGGCTTTCGCGACGTGCCGATCATCATGGTCTCGGCCAACGCCTTCGAGAACCAACCCGGCAAGCTGGCCGAGGCCGGTTGCCAGGGCTTCGTCGACAAGCCGGTGATCGAGTCGGAGCTGCTGGCAGCGCTGCAACGCGAGCTGCAGATCGAGTGGCTGGCCGAGCTGGCGTTGCCCTCGTGGGCAGCCTCCAGCGCGCAGTACATCAATCGGCCACCGACGCCGAACCTGCCGGCCGAAGTGACCGGCGAGCTGATCCGCCTGACGCGCATCGGCCACCTGCAGGGCCTGCGGCAAGCGCTCGATGCGGCCGCCCTGGGGCACCCGCGTTGCGAGGCGCAGGTCGCGCGCTTGCGCGCGCTGCTCGACCGCTTCGATCTGGAAGGGTTGCTCGAACAGCTGGTGCAGGGCCTGCGCAACCCGACACCGTCGGAGGCGGCATGAAAGAAGCGCGCCCCGCCACCGTGGTGCTCGTCGTTGACGACGCGCCGCAGTCGCTCGGCCACCTGTGCCAGGCGCTGGAGGACGACGGCTACACCGTGCTGGTGGCGCGCGACGGCGAGTCGGCGCTCGCGCGGCTGGACCTCGTCACGCCCGATGCCATCCTGCTCGACGCGCTGATGCCAGGGCTGTCGGGCTTCGAGGTGTGCCGACGCATCAAGCAGGAGCCGGCGCTCGCGCACGTGCCCATCATCTTCATGACGGGCCTGTCGGAGACGGCGCACATCGTCGAAGGGTTCGAAAGCGGCGGCGTGGACTACGTCGTCAAGCCGGTTCGTGCGCAAGAGGTGCTGGTGCGCCTGGCGACGCACGTGCGCAATGCGCGTGCGGTGCGCTTGGCGCGCGAGGCGATCGACGTGGGCGGCCATGGCGTGCTGGTGATCGACGCGCAGTTGCGTGTGGCGTGGCGATCGCCGCAGGCCGCGACGTGGCTGCGTGAGCTCTTCCCTGCATGCGCCGAGGGCTTGCCGTCGGACTGGTTGAAGTGGCTGTCGGCGAGTGAGTCACCACAACACACCACGATCGGCGCCAACGGTCAGGCGCTGGTGCTGCGCAACCTCGGGCCGGTCGGCCTGGGCGAGCAGATGCTGCTCTTGCAGCGCCGCGCGGAGCCGAGTGCAGCGGCCCACCGCCTGAGCACAGCCTCGCTCACGCCGCGTGAGGCCGAGGTGCTGTCGTGGGTGGCCAAGGGCAAGACCAACCGCGACGTCGGCGACATCCTCGGCATGAGCCCGCGCACGGTCAACAAACACCTGGAGCACGTGTTCGAGAAGCTCGGGGTGGAGACGCGCGCGGCGGCGGCGGCGTTGGCGAGTCGGGAGATGGGGTGAGGTTGCAGCGCTTGCACAAAACCGATCACACCAACGGCAAGCCCCTCACCCGCTTCCCCGTCAAAACAAACAAAGCGTTCGCCACCGCCGGTGCCACAGGCGGCGTCCCAGGCTCGCCCACGCCGCCAGGTGGATTCGTGCTGGCGATCAGATGCGTCTCGATGACACGCGGCGCATCCGCCAGCTTCAGCACCGGATGGTTGGGAAAGTTGGTCTGCTGCACCACACCGCCCACGATGTCGATGCGCCCATGGAGCGCCGCGCTCAGACCGAAGATCACGGCACTTTCCATCTGCTGCGCCACGATCCCCGGGTTGACGACGATGCCAACGTCGGCCGCGCACACCACGCGGTGAACCACCGGCCGCCCCTCGGCGAGTGACACCTCGACCACCTCGGCCACGATGCTGCCGAAGCTCTCGTGCAGCGCCACGCCGCGCGCACGGCCTGCCGGCAAGGGCTTGCCCCAGCCGGCCTTGTCCGCGGCGAGCTTCAGCACCGCCGCATGGCGTGGCATGTCGGTCAGCAGCGACAGGCGGAATGCGACCGGGTCCTTCTGGGTCTCGAACGCCAACTCGTCGATGAAGCATTCTGAGAAAAACGCGTTGTGTGAATGGCCCACCGAGCGCCAGAAGCCCACCGGCACGCCGCTGCGTGTGGCGACGTGGGCAATTCGCTGGTTGGCGATGCCGTAGGGCAGGTCGAACAGGCCTTCGCTCGCGGTCTTGTCGGGCAGGTCGATGGGGCCGGAGAGGGCCGGCAGGCCGCGCTCCATCCAGCGTGGCGTGACCGCATCGCCCGCGCTGGTGATGGCGAGGCTGGTGATCGCGCCTTGCGCATCGATGCTCGCCTGCATCACCGCCGCACCTGCAGGGCGGTAGAAGTCGTGCGTGATGTCTTCTTCGCGCGACCACAGCAGCTGCACCGGGCGGCCGTTGGTTTCGAGAGCGATGCGCACGGCCTGACCGATGAAGTCGATGTCGAGCCTACGGCCGAAGCCGCCGCCGAGGTAGGTGACGTGCAGGGTCACAGCGTCTTCGCTGACGCCCGCGATGCGCGCCGCCAAGGCGAGCGCCATGCCGGGCAACTGGGTCGGCGCCCAGACCTCCACCTTGCCGTCTTTCACCTGCGCGGTGCAGTTGATGGGTTCCATCGCGGCATGCGCGAGATACGGCGCGTGGTACACGGCTTCGATGCGCCGCGCTGCCGCGGCACTTGCAGCTTGCACATCGCCTGCCGCGTAGAACGGGAAGCCGCCTTGCGTGGACGCGGCGTGTCGCGCCGTGGCTTCGAGCCCGGCGGCGATCTGCCTGGAGTCGAGCGTGCCGGCCGGCGGTGCTCGCCATTCGATGTCGAGCGCGTGCGCGCCCTGCTTGGCGTGCCAGCTGCTGCGGCCGACCACGGCCACACCGGCGGTCGAGCCGGCGTAGGGGCCGAGGCGCACCACGCGCTCCACGCCGGGCAGCTTCATCGCGGCGTCGCTGTCGACACGGCCGGGGCTGCCGCCCAGCATCGGGCAGTGGCGCATGGCGGCGTACAGCATGCCGGGCAGGCGCACGTCGATGCCGAAGCCAGCGCTGCCATTGGTCTTGGCGACCAGGTCGATGCGCGGCAATGGTTTGCCGATGAGCTTCCAGTCCTTGGCTTCCTTCACGGCGACCGAACTCGCCGGCGTCACCGCCGCCGCTTTCGCAAACTCGCCGTAGTGCCCTGTCGGCCCCGACGGGTGGCTGATGACGCCGTCGGCCACCACCAACTCGGCCAGCGGCAGCCTCCATTGCAGCGAGGCGGCACCGAGCAGTTGCGCGCGCGCGGTGGCGCCTGCCAGACGCAGCACGTCCCACGCATCGGCGACGCTGGACGAGCCGCCGGTCATGTTGATGCCCAGTTCGCGCGCGGCCTTGGCGACGATCCAGCGGCCGGCCTTCACGCCCTGAGTCTCGCGGCCCGGCTCCATGTCGGCCGGGTGGAGCGGCAGCGCGGCCACGAAGCCGGCCACGTTGCCGTAGAGCGTGTCGCGCCCGGCTTCGATCAGGCGCACCTTGGCGAGCGACACGTCGAGCTCTTCGGCCACCAGCATCGCGAGCGCGGTGTGCACGCCCTGGCCCATCTCGCTGCGGTGCATCGCGAGCAGCACCTTGCCGTCCGCAGTGATCTTGATCCAGCCGTTAAGGCCGACTTCGCCTGTGGCCACGGGCAAGGTGTCGGCACCGCCCTGGCGGCCGCGCGGCGGCAACAGCCCCCAGCCCACCACCAACGCACCGGCGGCACCGGCGCCCAGCAAGAGCATGCTGCGTCGCTTCATGCGGGCGATCCGGCGCGTGGCGAACCGGTCTCACCGCGCAGTGTCTTGGCCGCGGTCTTGATCGCTTCGCGAATGCGCGGGTAGGTGCCGCAGCGGCAGATGTTGGTGATGGCGGCGTCGATGGCGGCGTCCGATGGATCGCGGTTCCTGGCGAGCAGGTCGGCCGCAGCCATCAGCATGCCGCTCTGGCAGTAGCCGCACTGCGGCACCTGGTGGGCGACCCACGCCTTCTGCAAGGCATGCGGCTGATCGGCCGTGCCCAGTGCTTCGATGGTGCGCACCGGCTTGCCGGCGGCCGAGGCCAGTGGCGTCACGCACGAGCGCACGGCCTGCCCGTCCAGGTGCACCGTGCATGCGCCGCAAGCGGCCACGCCGCACCCAAACTTGGTGCCGGTGAGGTTCAGTACATCTCGGAGGACCCACAGCAAGGGCATGCTCGGGTCGACGTCGGCATCGGCGACGGTGCGGGTCTGGCCATTGACACTGAGGTCCATGGGCGGTGTCTCCAGAAAGCGGCCCCCATTCTGCGGCAAGCCCGGGGCGGGTCGGGCGGCCACAATGCAAGCGATTGAAGCAGCCGCAGGTATGGCACTTGCATACAAGTTGCCCGAGCCAGTTTCATCCCAAAACATCACAACCGTTGGAGTGCCTCTTCATGATCCGTCGCCCCCTCAAGTCCGTCGCGTTGGCCGCGGCCACGCTGTGCCTGTCGGCCCCCGCGTTCGCGCAGTCGTCCGCCAGCCTCTACGGCCTGATCGACATGTCGGCCGGCCAGTTTCAGGACGCCGGTGCCGCCAAAATCAACAAGGCCCAGAGCGGCAACATGGCCACGAGCTACATCGGCTTCCGCGGCACCGAAGAACTCGGCGGCACGCTGAAGGCCAAGTTCGCGATCGAATCCTTCCTGCGCTCGGACACTGGCGAGTCCGGCCGCTTCGGTGGCGACGTGTTCTGGGCGCGCGCCGCCTGGGTGGGCCTGTCGGGCGACTTCGGCACCACCACGCTGGGCCGCACCACCAACCAGTTCTTCGTCTCGACGCTCGTCTTCAATGCCTTCACCGATTCCTTCGGCTACTCGCCGTCGATCCGCCAGGTGTTGACCCCCAGCTCGGTGCACCCCGAGATGCTGGCCTGGCTGGGTGACACCGGCTGGAGCAACTCGATCCTCTACCAGAGCCCGGTGATGGGCGGCCTGTCCATCAACCTGCAAGGCGCGCTGGGTGAAGGCACGCAGAAGGGCCGCAACGTCGGTGCCAACGCGCTGTACTTCAACGGCCCGTTCGCCGCCACGGTGGCATACCAGAAGGTGCAGCAAGGCATCAGCGGCTTCACGCCGGCCATCCAGTCCCTCGGCTTCGACAACCAGACCTCGGCGCAGGTGGGTGCGTCGTGGGACTTCAAGGTCGTCAAGCTGATGGGGCAGTACAGCGTGGTGAAGACGCAGGCCACGACCGACACCAAGAGCAAGATCTATGGCATCGGCGCCACTGCTCCAATCGGGGCGGGCAAGCTGCTGGCGCAATACGGCAACGCAACGAACGACGCCGCCGGCACCCGGCCGGAGATCGTCAACAAGACGCTGACCGTGGGCTACGACTACTTCCTCTCCAAGCGCACCGACATCTACGCGCTGGTGATGAACGACAAGCTCACCGGCCTGTCGAACGGCAACACAATCGCCCTCGGCCTCAAGCACAACTTCTGAGCAGGCCTCCGCTTGCATGAAACGGCACCTTCGGGTGCCGTTTTTCATTTGTGCTGCTTCACGTGGGAAGAACGAGGTGCTGGCAGCGGCCGCGCGTGTCGGGGGATATCCCTCCCTCGCGCAATGCGTTGGAAGAAATCGCCCGGCCGTTCGTATACCTTGCGCCAACCTGTCAGCAACCTATCCGGGAGAACCCATGAACCGAAGAATCCGCCTGTCGCTCGCCCTGTCGCTGGTCGCCCTTGCCGCTGCGGCCTGCAGCAACATGCAGCCGAAGAACCCGATGAGCTTCTTCGTCACCAGCACCGGCAACGGCCGCGGTGCCGACTTCGGGGGCCTCGCGGGCGCCGACAAGTACTGTCAATCGCTCGCCGAGACGGCAGATGCGGGCCAGCGCACCTGGCACGCCTACCTGAGCACCAGCGCGACAACGGGGGCCGCGGCCGTCAACGCACGCGAGCGGATCGGCAACGGCCCCTGGCAAAACGCCAAGGGCGACGTGATCGCCACCAGCGTGGCTGACCTGCACGCGGCCAACAAGATCACCAAGCAGACGGCGCTCACAGAGAAGGGCGCCATCATCAATGGCCGCGGCGACACCCCCAACCAGCACGACGTGTTGACTGGCTCCACGCCCGACGGCATGGCCACCGAGCAGACCTGCAGCAACTGGACCACCAGCGGCGACGGAGCGGCCATCGTCGGCCACCACGACCGCACCGGCCTCGACGAATCGGCGCCGGCCAAGTCGTGGAACTCGTCGCACCCGACGCGCGGCTGCGGGCAGGAGGCGCTCGTCAAGACCGGCGGGGCCGGGTTGCTCTACTGCTTTGCAGTGAACTGAGTCAGCCTTCGACCCAGAAGGTGCCCGCGGGCAATGCCACCTCGTCGCAGTTGGCAATGTGTTCGGGCCCGCCGCGGTCGATCACCACGAAATCACACACTGCGTCCAGCGCGAGCAGTGGGTGGTGCCAGGCGCCAGGCGCGTAGTTCACGCCCTGGCCGGGCGCTGCCGCAAAGCAGCGGATCGACGCCAGATCCGGCGCATCGCCGGCGCCGCCGCTCACGACGACGAGATAGGGCTGAGGCGACATCGGCAGGAAGGCCTGGCTGCCCAACGGGTGGCGCTCGAGCAGCAAGAGCACGAACGGCAGGCCGCGCGGCTTCGCCCGAAAAATGCTCAGACGCGGGTAACCCCCTTCGCGGCTCACGTCGATGCGCGCCAGGTCGTCATAGCGCTCGGCGTACCCCTGATTGATCGTGAAGTGCTTCGAGGCCGACACATCGATTACCTCGCCGAACGGGCGAAACGCCTCGGCCGTCAGGGGTTCGATCGCAATCACGCGCCGTGTCGTTGCCATGATCAGAAGGCCCTGACTTCACCACGCGGCACGAAACGGCCCATGCCTTCATGCCCCAGCCAAGCAGATCCGTCGACGATCAACTCGCCGCGCAGGAACACCTTCTCGACGCGGCCCTGCAGCGTGCGCCCTTCGAGCAGCGTGTAGTCGCAATGGCTGTGCAGGTGCTTCGCATGGATGGTCTGCGTGGCCGCAGGGTCGAACAGCACGATGTCAGCGTCGCTGCCGACGGCAATGGTGCCCTTCTTGGGGAACAGGCCGAACAGCTTGGCCGGCGTGGTCGAGGTGAGCTGCACGAAGCGGTTGAGCGAGAGCTTGCCCTGCATCACGCCGATGTCGAACAGGCTCACCAGCCGCGTTTCGATGCCCGGCGCGCCGTTGGGGATCAGCGAGAAATCGTCCTTACCACGCATCTTCTGCAGCTGGTAGCCGAAATGGCCTTCCTTCATGCAGAACGGGCAGTGGTCGGTCGCAATCACCTGCAGGTCGTCGTAGCGCAGCGCGCGCCAGAGGTGCTTCTGGTCGTCGCTCGTGCGCAGCGGCGGCGTCATCACGTACTTGGCGATCTCAAAGCTGTCGCTGTCGTACACCGAGTCGTCGAACAGCAGGTAGTGCGGGCAGGTCTCGGCGAACACCGGAATGCCTTCGTCGCGCGCCGCCACGATGTGCTTGAGCGCCTGGTTCGACGACACGTGCACGAAGTAGATCGGCGCCTCGGCCAGCTCGGCGAGGCGGATGCCGCGGTGGGTGGCCTCGCCTTCCATCAGCGCCGGCCGCGTCATCGCGTGATAGCGCGGCGCCGTGTGGCCGGCTTCCAGCGCCTCCTTGATCAGCAGGTCGATCACCGTGCCGTTCTCTGCATGCAGTGCCACCATGCCGCCATCGGCGCCCACCTGCCTCAGCATCTGGAAGATGGCCGCATCGTCGGCCATCATCACGCCCGGGTAGGCCATGAACATCTTGAAGCTGGTGACGCCCTCGTGCCGCATGGCATGCTTCACGTCGGCGAGCACCTGCGCGTCGACGCGCGTCACGATGCAGTGCAGGCTGTAGTCGATGTTCACCTGCGGCTCGGCGCTGCGCTGCGCACGGGCGATGGCTTCGAGCGGTGAGTCGGCTGCGGTCTGCAGCGCGAAGTCGACCACCGTCGTCGTACCGCCGAAGGCCGCCGCCTTGGTGCCGCTGGCGAAGGTGTCGCAGGTGATGGTCGGGCCGATCACGTTTTCCATGTGAACATGGGTGTCGACACCGCCTGGCAGCACGTACAGCCCGCTCGCATCGACCTGCACCACGTCGTCGCCGACCGCGAGATCGCGACCGATCGCGCGAACGACGCCGTCTTGCATCAGCACGTCGGCGACGTAATCGTCGGTGGCGGTGATGACGCGGCCTTGGCGGATCAAGGTGGTGGTCATGCAGGTTTCCCGTGGGGACGTATGCAGGCCATGCAGTCTTCGTGCCCGCGGCGGTGCAAGCAATCGAAGAACGTCTCCCGCGAGGTCGGATTCAAGGCACGCGTGCGGCCCTGACCCTGCGAGCGCTCATGGCCGCGACATGAAGGCGTACGCCGCGTCCATCACATCCGTGCTGCCGGCGCCCATCTGTGCGTCGAGCGACGCCACACCATGCTCCCCGCCTCGCACGCGCTTGAGCACAAGCTTGCCGCCGCAGCTGCCCCAGGTGTCGACATTGCCTTCGGCGACAAAGGCGTTCGGGTCCAGGGTGCCGCTGCACAGGATGGAGGTGCGCGTCTGCTGCTGATGCAGTTCACCGATGACGATGTTGTTGTCCCAGGCGGTGAACGCGGCGATCACCACCGTCGGGTCGACCGTCCAGGTGGCGGCGTCCCAGACGCCGGCGGTCTGCATGATCTCGTCGCTGTCGCCGATGACGCCCATGTAGGGCTTGGCCGCCGCGCTGCCGGGTTGGCACGGAGTGGCGGCGTTGTTGAAGCTGGCCGATGCCGGGCCGGCGAGCGAAACATAGGCATTGAAGGTTTGCGGTGATTCGCACCACATGCGGTTCGTCATCACACCGCCCATCGAATGGCCCATCACCGAGACGTCGGCAATGCCGTAGTCGGCACGAATCTTCGCCGCCAGCGCCTGAAGAAAGGCCACGTCGTCGACGCCGGAGTTCATCGCCCGGTTGCTCCAGGTCGTGGCCTTGGGTTCGGTGCTCAGGTGCTGGCCCTGTGGCAGCACCAGCATCACCTTGTGCGCGTCGAGCCAGCCCCAATTGACGGTGCCCAGCGTCGCCGAGGTCGCGCTCGCATTCATGCCGAGCTGGTAGGCGATGGCCGTCTTGTCGCCACCACCGCCATGCAGGACGACGACAGCCCGCGTGGCACCGGCGGTCTGGTAGACATCGATCGCATGCGGGTAGCCGCTCACGCTGGTCGTGACCACCTGGTCGACTGCCGGTGGCGTGGCGGGCGGCGCCGGCGACGTGCTGTCGGAGCTGCTGCCACCGCAGGCTGACAAGCCCGAAAGTGACAGCGCGAGAAACAAGGCGCGAAGCAGGGTTGTGGGCACGGACTGGTTCTTTCGTGACAGGATCGTTCTCGATTGGGCGGCCTGCCGCGCCGGTTGGCGAAGACGTTGAACGACGAAATGCGACAAGCTTGAAACATGCCCGCCCGGGCCGTTGCCATCGCGCTGGCTCAGGGTTACCCCTGAGCTCTCGGGTGTCGAAAGCGCCTCTTGTCGTTCGTCATGGAAGTTGGAGGCGCCGCAGCGTCGATCGATGCTCAGCCCGCCGCACTCAACCCTGCATGGAGGTTCACATGACCCAGACATCTGTCAAACCCATTCCCGAAGGCATGCACACCGTGACGCCGCACCTGGTGTGCGACGGCGCCGCCGCGGCCATCGAGTTCTACAAGAAGGCCTTCGGCGCGACGGAGCTGTCCCGCATGCCCGGGCCCGACGGCCGGCTGATGCACGCCCAGGTGCGCATCGGCGACTCGACCGTGATGCTGGTCGACGAGTGGCCCGACATGGGCGCCGTGGGCCCGAACAAGCTCAAGGGCACCGCCGTGACGCTGCACCTCTACGTCACCAATGTCGACGCTGCCTTCGCGAAGGCCGTGGATGCCGGGGCCACGGTCAAGATGCCACCCGCCGACATGTTCTGGGGCGACCGCTACGGCCAGGTGCAGGACCCGTTCGGCCACATGTGGTCGCTGGCGACGCACCAGCGCGATCTCTCGCCCGAAGAGATCCGCCAGGGCATGGAAAAGATGGGCGGGGGCTGCTGACAGCGGCTCAGCGGATGCTTGCCAGGAGCAGCTGCGGCAAGCGCGCCTCGATCGACGTGCGCCAGCCTTCGATCATGGCCGTGAAGGCAGCTTCGTCGAGTGCGGCGAGAAGCTTCTCGCCGCTCGGCGTCAGCGCGGTCAGCGTGTAGGTCACCGTCACCGCCGTCGACCTGGCATCGAGCGCCACGCAGCGAACCTCGACGAAGCCGCTGCGTGAAGCGGGGGTGACGCGCGTGTAGCGCGCATGGTGACCTACCGTGTCGAAGTCGACCAGGCTCCAGACGGTGAAATCATCTCCCGAGCCGGTCGTGAAAACCATGCCCGGCTCGGTGCGCCCATCGGTAGGGTGAAGGTAGCTGGGTCGCCAGCCGTCGACCCACAGTTCTTCACCGGCTGGGGTGAAGAACCGCTGGCAGGCTTGAACGGGCGCGGCGATGCGGATGGTGTGCGCGAGAACGCGGTGGTGAGACATGAGACAGCTCCATGAGTTGATTGATTCAAGTTCATGGACTTCGCACAAGCAGGACTCACGCTCCCTTCCGATCGGACATGCGATGGCTCGCGCTGGCGCCGAGCTCGAGCCCGTAGATCTCCTTCAGCTTGGCGATCATCGCCAGGGTGTCCTTGGAGAACGGGGGCTTGCTCTCGAACGCATGCAGCACGATGCCTTCGATCAGGTCACCGAGCGTCACCTCCTTGTACTCGGCCAAAGCCTTGAGCACTTTGACGAGACGCTTCTCAAGGCGCACGCCGGTCTGGATGCGCTCGACAGGGATGTCTTCTTCGGATTTGGGCATGGTGGCCACTCTTGTCAGCAAGATACCAAGGTACCATTGTACCTTGATTCACAATGCCCCCGCCCGCGACGGCACCTGCCGGCAGGTGCAAACTTCGGCTCCGATCCTTTCGCTCCGAGCCATCGCATGCCTGCCACCGCACTCGCCCACCTGCCCGCCTCCGGGCCGACCGAACTCCTGTTCCTGCTGTTTCACGGCGTCGGTGCCGATGCGTCGGACATGACGCCGCTGGCGCAGCGCTTGGTGGCCGAGTACCCGCAGGCCGCGGTGATCTGCCTCGACGCGCCTGAAGCCTTTGACGGCGTGCCGGGCGGCGGCGCGGGCTGGCAATGGTTTTCGGTGCGCGGTGTGACCGAAACCAACCGCGTCGAGCGCGTGGCCGCGGCCATGCCGAGGTTCGTCGCGATGGTGCGGTCGCTGCAGCAGCAGTTCAACATGAGTTGGGAGCGCACCGCCCTGTTCGGCTTTTCACAAGGCGCGATCATGGCGCTCGAGGCGGTGCAGGCCGAGCCTGCGCTGGCCGGCCGCGTGCTCGCGTTCTCGGGCCGCCATGCGGTCCAGCCGGCGCATGCGCCACACGACACCACGGTGCACTTCTTCCACGGCATGACTGACGCGGTGATCACGCCCGCGCCGGCGATCGACTCGGCCGAGCGCCTGGTCGCGCTGGGTGGTGACGTGACGGCCGACGTGCTGCCCGGCATCGGCCACGAGCTGCACCCGCTGCTGATGGACAAGGCCATCGAGCAGCTGCGCACGTTCTTGCCGAAGAAGGTGTGGCGCGAGGCCATGAGCGAAGCGCCGGTGGTGGCGCGGCCCGCCTCCAGCCGAGAGCTGGGCGACGGCACCGGCATCCACTGAGAGGCGTGAGCGAGAAGGCGCGAGGCGCCCTCTCGCTCAGCGCGCGCGCAGCCCGCGGGTGGCGGCCCCGAAAGGCTGGACCGTGCCGTTCACCTCGATCGCAAGCATGCCGTTGGCGTCGATGAACAGGCGACCCACGCGCACGCCGTTCGAGCTGAGCACCACTTCGCCCGCGCCGGTGGGCAGGGTGCCGGGAGCGGCAAAGTTCAACTCATAGAAGCCGTTGGCCAGGTAGCTGACACCCGACACGCTGAAGCGCATGTCGCTGTAGGTCACGCGGAGCTGCTTGAGCTCGTCGGTCAGCGTGACCTGTGTGGTCTGCGTCGACACGCTGCCGCCCGCAAAGGTGGCGGTGAGCCCGCTCACGCCACTCTTCAGCGTAGCGCCCACGGCCGGGGTGAGCGTCGCAATCTGGGTGGTGTTGGCACCCGAAACGCTGCCGCTCACGTTGGTTGCGCCACCGCCGTTGGCGGTGATGTCGCGCTGTACCGTGCCGTTCCCGTCGACGCTCAGCAGGCGCATGTTGCTCACTGTGGCGGTGGCCGTGCCGACGGTGGGGTTGGTCGCGCTGAAGTTGAAAACCACCGAGCTGCTGCCGGTGTAGGCGCTGGTGCCGTCGTTGCAGGCGCTCGCGGTGCCCGCCAGCGTGCCGCTCGCCGGGAATGCGCCGCCAGCGGTGACGGTGGTGCCGTTCAGCTTGACCGCCAACGTGCCGGAAACGCTGCACACCGACGCTGGGTCAATGAACGCCGTGCCGGCATCGTTGGTGGCCATGAACGGCAGGTAGGCAGCTTCGTAGAAGTCGAAGCTCAGGCCCAGCAAGCGCATCAGCGCGAAGCTGTCGGTCTGGGTACCGACCAGCACCGTGAGCGTCGCGCCGGGGCTCGTCACGCTGCCCTGGCTGTTGCTCACAACCACCGTGTACACGGCGCCGCTGTCGGCCAGGGCCGTCAGCGGGGTCGTGTAAGTGGTGGCAGTGGCGCCCGCGATGTCGACGCCATTGCGCTTCCACTGGTAGGTGGGCTTCGGTGTGCCGCTGGCCAGCACGATGAATGTGGCCGGCTGGCCTTCGTTGACGGTCACATTGCCGGGTGCCACCGTGATCTCGGGCGCCTTCAGCACCACCGGCTTGACGGTGAGCGTGGCCTCGGCGCTGGTGACGGTACCGGCCCGGTTGCTCACACGCACGCTGAAACGGGCGGTGTTGTCAGCCGCGCTGGTCGTGGGCAGGGTGTAGCCCAGCCCCGTGGCGCCGTCGATGGCCACGCCGTTGCGCAGCCATTGAAAGCTCATCGGCGTGCTGCCGGTGGTGACGACGAAGAAGCTGGCCGCGTCACCTTCGGTGACCGACACCGATTGCGGCTGCACGAGCAGCGCGGGCGCCGTCGGCGGCGTGACCGTCAGCGTGGCGGCCGCACTGGTCACCGTGCCCACCGTGTTGCTGACGTTGACGGTGAACACCCCGCTGGTGCTCGCGGTGACGCAATACCACGGGTAGCTCGCTCCAACGATGGCGACGCCGTCGCGCTTCCATTGGTAGGTCAGCGGGCGTGTGCCGTTGGCCACCACGCTGAAGCAGGTCAACGTGCCGTCGTCGACCGTCTGGCTTTCAGGAGGCGTGAGGATGATCGGCGCGACCGGGGCGGTGTCGATCACCAGGCATTCGGGCAGGGTGATGTCGACCTCGGACGGACCGACGAGGACGGTGTTCGAGTAGCCGCCGTTGAACTCGGCGAACACCTGCGCGCGGCTCGACTTGCGGATCGCCACGCGGAACTTGCCTTGCGCGTCGGTGGGCGCGTAAGCGCTGCCGGAGTAGTCCAGCCCCACGCTCTGCACGTCGGCCCAGACAACCGGCTTGGCAGCCTTGTCGACCACGCAGCCGTTGACGAAGATCGTGTCCTGCACCTGGTCTGCATTCCAGTAGCTGAAGTGCGTGACCGTGCCTTCGTAGTAGCGGTTGGGCTCGGTGCCCTTCAGCGTGGCGCTGCCTTGCTCGACCCAGCGGCCGGCGGCCTCGTCCAGGTAGAACAGAGGGATGGTGCTCGGCGGGTTGGCCGAGCGAGACGACAAGGGGATGCGCAGCGTGGCGCTGCTGCCGGCCTTGAGGTTCAGCCTGGCGCCCGTGGCGTCTTTCAGGCTGACCTCGACAGCTCCAAAGCTTTCGATGCGGGTATTGGCCGGCGTGGTGTAGTCGCCGGGCATGCTTTGTGGGTCGGCGGCCGGGTCGATCGGCGTGACGCGCACCGTCACCGCGCCTGTGGCGGCTGCACCGCTGCTGGCGTTGACGAGGCTGTTGGCGGCCAGATTGACCGCCGCGGTGGAGTTGGGCGCAGTGACGGTAGCGGCTGCAGCCGCGTCGACCGTCGTCGCCGAGGCGGCGCGCACCAGGCGGGCCGTGGCGCGCGCGGTCTGGTTCGCGGCCACCGGCACCGGCAGCTTGCCGTCGACGAAGCCGTCGGCCTCGATGCTCAGCACCTGCCGGTCGGCCGCCGGCACGGCGTCGATCGTGAAGCTGCCGTCGGCCGCGGTGCGGGTGCTCATGCCCGCGACGCTGACCTTGGCGTTGGCAAGCGGCGAGGAGTCGTCGCTTGCCACCGCCGTACCGCTCACCTTGCCCACCGGCGCCGGGGTGGGCGTGGTGTCTCCACCGCCGCCACCGCAACCGCTCAGCCACAGGCCCGCCGTGAGGCACAGGCCCACCCACAGTTGGCGCATCGCACCCTGTTTCATGAGGTTCTCTCCCTGGAGTTGGATTGCCTTCGGGCGCAATGACGGTGCGCTGACTCCGAAGGCGGGCCGCAGTTTAGGGCCCGGTCTTTGCCGCCAAGCCTGGCCCCCCAAGACTTAGGGGGAGAGCTTCAAATGTGTAGCGCTTTGTTAACCCGGGCCAGCGCCCGCCTCGTCAATCCAGCACCACTTCGGTCTTGACGGCGCCAGCACGGTCGGCACGGGCCGTCAGTGCGAGCCGCGTTCCCTTGGGCGCGCGCACCACCCACTCGGTCACCGCGCGGTCGGCCGTCACGTCGGCCGCCGGCAGAAAGGCCTGCAGCGTGCTCTTGGGTGCATGGCCTTCGAGCTGCGGGCCTTCGATGCGCTCCTTGCCGCTGACGAGCGACACACTCGCATCGCCAGGCGGCAGGTGGATCTCGAACATCACGCCGCGCACCGTCTTGCGCGCCAGCGCCCGCTTGCTCACGTAGGCCGGCAGCCAGCCGCTGTTGCACACCGCGAAGCGCACGCGCCAGGTGTCGGGGCCGAGCGCGCGCACTTCAGCGCGCAGCACCTCGAGCTTGGGCAGGCTCAGCGCGACCTGCGTCATCCAATTCGGGAAGCGCGCGGCCTCGCGCTCGCGCAGGTGCGGCGGCGGGTTGCGCCAGAAGTTCATCTTGTCCCAGCCGCCGATCTCGACCGCGCCGAGCTGCGGGTGGTGAAACGGCTTCCAGTCGACGTGGGCTTGCCCGTTGCAGTGGTCATCGCTCCACTTCAGCAGCTTGAGGTCGTCTTCGACCGGGTGTTCGCGGTACCAGTCGATCCACTTGTAGTCGCCGATGCCGGCTTCCTTGTTGGGCGCCCAGATCTCGACCACCCAGAACAGCGCGCCCAGGTGCTCGTAGACCCAGTCCTGTGTGCCGGTGATGGTTTCCTTCGGGTGGTACTTGAAGTCGTGCCAGATGCTGATGGCCGGGTAGCCGGTGAGCTGCTGGCCCATCGCGCTGAAGCGTTTGAAGGCCCATAGGTCTTCGGGG
Organism: Rhizobacter sp. P2_G4; assembly: GCF_056403575.1. Classification (NCBI taxonomy): domain Bacteria; kingdom Pseudomonadati; phylum Pseudomonadota; class Betaproteobacteria; order Burkholderiales; family Sphaerotilaceae; genus Rhizobacter; species Rhizobacter sp. P2_G4. The sequence goes on from NZ_JBFUFG010000001.1 coordinate 403,997, forward strand.
ATCATGTCGTCGTCGCTCTGCGTGCCCATGGGCCGCAGGATCACGCCGCTGTGCGTGTGGTAGCTGATGGCGGCACCGATGTTCGGGTGCTTGAGGATGAAGTCGACCATCGCGCGCACCTCGGGCTCGCTGGTCGGATAAGGGCCGGCGCCGGTCTGCTCGAACTCCTGTCGCCAGAACGCCGGGAAGTTGCGGTTGAGGTCCAGGCCTTCGAGGTCCTTGTTGACCTTGATGCTGAGGCCATCGTAGTTCTCGATCAGGCCTTCGGGCATCACGCGGTAGTACTCGCCGCCGAACTCACCGGGCTCGCGCGGCACCATCAGCCGCGGGTCCTGTGCGCACTTCTTGTAGGTGCCCATCGGGTCGGGCACACGCATGAAAAGGATGCGGCCGTCGCCGTCCACGTCTTCCATCGTCAGGCCATCGACCGGCTCTTCGTCGAACGGATAGCGGCGCGTCGACGAGCGGATGTGGCGCGGCTTGTCGGCCAGCGCCAACTCGGCGCCGTCGGGGTTCAGGCGCGGGCAGATGTAGACGGTGCGCGTGTCCAGCAGGTAGGTGATGTCGCGGTCGGTGCCGTAGCTGCTGAGCAGCTGGTGCAGGTAGTACAGGCAGGCGGTGCTGGCGGTCAGCTCGGCAGCGTGGATGTTGCCGTCGGCCCAGAACGCGGGCTTGTCTTCAGCCGGGCCGGTGTGCGTGTTGGTGACGGTCGCGACCCAGATGTCGCGGCCCTCGTGGCTCTTGCCGATGGCCGCGACCTGCAGCAACTCCGGGTAGGCATCGGCGTAGTCGAAGAGCAAGCGGGTCAAGGCGTCGTATTTGTAGAAGGTGTCGAAGCGGGGGATGGGTGGTTTGGGCAGGGTCATGGAATGGGGTTTGGTCGTTGTTCATGAACGAGACAAGTGGGCGAAGAATACTGCGGGGGTGCTTTAGCTCCAACTGATCGCGGGGTGTGGCGTCCCGGTCTGGCCCCATGCCGCGAGGCCGCTTGACATCGAGTGCGCTCTAGCTCGCCCAATGCGTTCTCCTCAACTTGGAGATCGCCATGAGCAACGAGCCCATCACACGAGCGAACGCTACGCAGAACGCGCAGCTGGCGCGTGCCTTCTTCCAGCGCTTCAACGACAACGACGTGGCCGGTGCCGTCGAGCTGTTGACCGACGACGCCACCTGGTGGCTGGCGGGCAAGCCCGACAAGCTGCCCGGTGTCGGCCTGCTGAGCCGCGCGCAGATCGTCGACGTGTTTCGCCGCATGACGGCGCAGCTGCCCGAGGGGCTGCGCATGACGGTCAAGGGCACGGTGGCCGAAGGCGACCAGGTCGCCGTCGAAGTGGAGTCGCACGGCAGGCTGAAGAACGGCCGCGTGTACGAGAACCAGTACCACCTGCTGATGCGCCTGCGCGGTGACAAGATCGCCGCGGTGAAGGAGTATTACGACAGCCACCACGTGTGGGACACCTGGTACCGAAAGGACTGAACCGATGGCCGAGGCCTTCATGATCGGCGAGCTGGCAAGCCGCACGGCACGCACCGTGCACGCGATCCGCTGGTACGAGACGCAGGGGCTGATGCCGGGGGTTCAACGCAACGGAGGCGGCCGGCGCGTCTACAACGAGCAGCACGTCGACTGGCTGCTGCTGATGGAGCGCCTGCGCCGCACCGGCATGTCGATCGCCGAGATGCGGCGCTACACCACGCTCGTGATGCAGGGCAAGGCCACGCTCGCACAGCGGCGCGACATGCTGGCCGCGCACCGTGCGCGCGTGCTCAGCACCATCGAAGAGTGGAGCCAGGCACTCGCGCTGCTCGACGGCAAGCTCGACTTCTACGGCGAGTGGCTGGCGAGCGGGCATCGGCCGAAGACTGAGCCGAATGCGCGCACCAAGACACCGGCGAAAGCGCCGGGGAAGACGCCCGTCAAGGCCCGACCGGCAGCCCGTCGACGAAGACCTTGATCTCGCCCGGCGCGAACGGCACCCACGCTTCGTTGGCGGTGAGCGGCTCCGTCACCACCACCGCCACGCGGTCGGCCGGCGTGGTGACGCGCGCGAAGTCGACGCTCATGTCTTCGTCCTGCAGGTGCGCGGCCTGGAAGGGGTGCTGCCTCACCAGGTAGTGCAGCTTCGTCGAGCAATGCGCCCACAGCGCCTGGCCGTTGCTAAGCATGAAATTGAAGGTGCCGTGCGCGGCCACGCGCGGCACCAGCTCGGCCAGCGTGGCGGTGAGTTCGGTGATCGACGGCACGCCGGCGTGCGCCTTCGCCAGCTCCTGCATCAGCCAGCAGAAGGCGAGTTCGCTGTCGGTGTTGCCCACCGGGTGGAAGGCGCCGTGCAGGCGCGGCGCGTAGTTCTTCAGGTCGCCGTTGTGCGCAAAGGCCCAGTAGCGGCCCCATAGCTCGCGCTGAAACGGGTGCGTGTTCTGCAGTGCCACGCGGCCCTGCGTGGCCTTGCGGATGTGGGCGATGACGTTGCTGCTGTGGATCGGGTAGTGCCGCACCATCTCGGCCACCGGTGACAGCGCGGCGCTCTGCGCATCGACGAAGAGCCGCACGCCGGCGTCTTCGAAGAAGGCGATGCCAAAGCCGTCCTTGTGTTCTTCGGCGCGCTTTGAAAAGCCGGTGAAGCTGAACACCAGATCGGTCGGCGTGTTGGCGTTCATCCCCAAGAGCTGGCACATGGTGTTATTCCGTGAACAGCCGCGTGAAGCCCTTGACGCTGAACAGCTGCCCCGGGTTGCTGGTCTCGTTGAGCACACCGCTCATGCGCTTGAGGAGCCGCGCGCTCTTGCTCGCCCGCCAGATCACGAGGTCGATCAGCCACGGGTGGGCGTTGACGCGGTTGGCGCGCTCGTAGAGGTCGAAACGCGGCTTCAGTGCCATCAAGCCGGCTTCGTAGTGCGCCCGCACGGCCGCGTCGTCCCACTGCTGCTGGCGGCCGCTCAGCAGCGCGTGGGCGGCGAGCATGCCGGTCTCCAGCGCCTTGCCGATGCCTTCGCCGGTGAACGAGTAGGTGCTGCCTGCGGCTTCGCCGGTGACGAGCAGCCCGTCGCGCGAGAAGCGCGCACCCGACAGCGTGAAGCGCAGCGGCGCGCCTTTCAGGCTGCCCTGCATCACGCCGCCAGCCATCAACTCGTGTGCCGGCGCGTAGCACTCGCAGAAGCGCTCGAACACGCGCTTCAGGTTGACGTCTTGCATGGTGTGGTGGCCGTCGCGGCCGGTGCCGTGGCTGTCGACCACGCCCACCCCGATGTTGAACACACCGTCGGGGCAGGGAAAGATCCAGCCGTAGCCCGGCCGCAGCTTGCGGTGCCACACCACCTCGAGTTCGGTGATGCGGCCGACCATCGCATCGTTCTTCACATACGCGCGCATAGCCACGCCGGCCGGCGTCTGGCGCTCGCACACGTCGGCGGCCTTCAGCGCCTGCGGCACGGCACCGCTGGCCAGCACGATCCAGTGGGCGCGGATCTCGCGGTGCTCCTTGGCGTGCGACACCTTGGCGCCGCACACACGGCCGGCCGCGTCGAGCAGCGGCTCGTCGAACTGCACCGGCGCGTGCATGCGCGCACCGGCCCGCACGGCGGCGCGGCAAACAATGTCGTCGAGCTCGCGGCGCGGCAGCACCGCCAGCCGGCCCGGCACGTCGATGCGGCCACCGCGCGGGCCGATACAGGCCACGTGGCCGGCGGACTGCGCGCGCGCCATCACCTCTTCCAACACGCCGAGCTTGTCGAGCGCCGCATGGGTGTCGGGGATGAGGCCGTCGCCGCACACCTTCTCGCGCGGGAAGCTGCGCTGGTCGATCAGCACCACGTCGAGACCAGCCTTCGCCAATACATTGGCCGCCGCGCTGCCGGCCGGGCCAGCACCGACGACCAGCACGTCGCAGCGCTCGGGGAGTTCAGAGAGAGAAAGATTCATGGAATGCGAAGCATACCGGCGTGCCCTGGGCACACCGCGGGCAGCCGTAGCCCGTTTGCCAAGAACCCGCCGCGATGGCGGGTTTTCTATGGCCCCATGCGCAGCGCATTCGTCACCTGCACACAATGGCCACATGAGCACGCCTTACACCGAAGAAGCCCTGAGCCGCAGCGAGCTTGACGCGCTGCCCGGCGCGACCGTCGTCGAATTCGGCACCAACTGGTGCGGCTGGTGCCGCGGCGCGCAGCCGCTGATCGAGACGGCGATGGCCGATCACCCCCAGCTGCGCCACATCAAGGTTGAAGACGGCCAGGGCCGGCCGCTCGGCCGATCGTTCCGCGTGAAGCTGTGGCCGACGCTGATCTTCATGCGCGACGGCGTCGAGGTGACACGCGTGGTGCGGCCGTCGGGCGTCGGCGAGATACGCGACGCGCTGGCGCAGCAGGCCCAGGCCTCGCCGTCGTGACCCGCTAGCGCTGCCTCAGCGCTTCGATGACGAGCGCCAGCGCGGGGGCAATCTGCCGCCGGTTGGCGTAGTAGAGGTGGTACCCCGGAAATCGCGGCCACCAATCCTCGAGCACAGGCACCAGCCGGCCCGCCGCGATATGAGGCTCCATCAGGTCGAACGGCACGTAGGCGAAGCCCAGGCCGTCCAGCGCGGCATGGAGCATCAGAAAGGTGTTGTTGAACACCGTCTGGCCGTTCACGCGGACGTTGAGCTGCTGGCCGTCCTTCTCGAAGTCCCACGCATAGAGGCCGCCATGGGTCGGCAGTCGCAGGTTGATGCAGCGGTGCGCTGTCAGCTCGTGCGGCGTGGCCGGAAGGGTCTTGCCCGCAAGGTATTCGGGCGACGCTGCGACGGCCATCCGCAGGTCCGGCGCGATGCGAACGGCAATCATGTCCTTGTCGACGCGGTCTCCCAGGCGCACACCCGCATCGAAGCGCTGCGCAGCGATGTCCGTGAACCCATATTCGACGCTGAACTCGACCTGGATGTCCGGATACGCTTTCAGCAGCGGCATGAGACGCGGCCAGAGCGCCGTGACGATGGCGTGATCGTGCGCGGTGATGCGGACGGTGCCGGCAGGCTTGTCGCGCATTTCCGTGAGAACGCTGAGCTCGTGCTCGATCTCTTGAAGACGCGGCGCAACCGTGTTCAGCAGCCGTACGCCGGCGTCGGTCGTGGAAACGCTGCGCGTGGTGCGGGTCAGGAGCCGGACTCCCAGGCGCGCCTCCAGAGCCAACATCGCGTGACTCAAGGCCGAGCGTGACAGCCCGAGCTGAGCCGCTGCGCGGGTGAAGCTGCGCTCTCGCGCAACGACCACGAAGGCCTGCAGGTCGTTCAGGTTCTCTTTGGCCATTGGTGAATCCGGCACACCACCGTATGCGGATTTTTCCATCTTATCAACCAATGAACCGCTGCCTACAGTGTTCAGACCGGACTGCTTTTGCACCTCAAAACGGAGCGACAAACATGAAATTTCCCATGCACATTGCAGCGTGCGTCGCTGCCACCACGGCCTGCGGCGCCGGAGCCGCCGACAACGCCGGCAGCGCGCCGGCGCAGCAGATCACACGCGCAGGAACCCAACCGTCGGCGGCGGGGCCGGCCGACTTCTTCACCGGCCGCGTGCGAGTCGACCCGGTGTGGCCCGCCGACGGCGACATCACGGCGTCAGGCGGGCTGGTGACCTTCGAGCCGGGCGCGCGTTCTGCATGGCACACGCATCCCAAAGGCCAGCGGCTGGTGGTCGTGTCCGGTGTGGGCCTCACACAGGAATGGGGCAAGCCCGTCCAGGAGATTCGCCCGGGAGACGTCGTGTGGTGCCCGCCCGGTGTGAAGCACTGGCATGGAGCCGGTCCCTCTGCCGCCATGACCCACTTGGCGGTCACCGGCACCGCCGAAGGGAAGAACGTTGAGTGGATGGAGAAAGTCAGCGATGCGCAATACACAGCACGCTAGCCCTTGCGCGAAGGTCGCGCTCTCCATCGCGCTCGGTCTGGCAGCTGCGCTCTGCCAGGCAGGCACCGCCAACAACCCAACCCCGCCCACCATGAACCACGCACAACCACGCTCAGACACGCTGTCGGCCCGACAGCAAGCCATCGTTCCGATCGCCGCCTTCGCAGCTGCCGGCGACCTGCCCCGGCTCAGCACCGCATTGAGCAGAGGGCTGGACGCCGGCCTCACGATCAATGACACCAAGGAAATCCTGGTGCAGCTTTACGCCTACGCCGGTTTCCCGCGCAGCCTGAATGCCCTGGGAGAACTCATGAAGACGCTGGACGACCGCAAGAAGCGCGGCATCCAAGATGTAGAGGGGCGTGCTCCCAGCCGCGCTGCGCCCAAGGGCGACGCGTTGATGGCGGCAGGAACCGCCAACCAGACGAAGCTGTCGGGCGCGCCGGTCACGGGAGCGCTGTTCGACTTTGCGCCGGCCATAAACGACTACCTGAGGACCCACCTCTTCGGAGACATCTTCGAGCGAGACAACCTCGACTGGCAGAGCCGCGAACTGGCGACCGTGAGCATGCTGTCTGCCCTGCAAGGCGTCGACTCGCAGCTGCAGGCGCATGTGCGCATCAGCATGAACACCGGCCTCGCCGAGGGCCAGGTGCGTCAGCTCACCGACGTGCTGGCCGAGCGCGTCGCCGCGGAACCTGCGGAGCGGGCGCGCGAGGCCCTGGCGCGGCATCTCGCCACGACAGGACCTCGCTGACCTCAGCGACCGATCAGGCCGCCGCGATGTTCTCCGGCGTGAACGGCATCTTGCGCAGCCGCTTGCCGGTGGCGACGAACAAGGCATTGCCGATGGCCGGGCCGATGAGCGCGGTGGCCGGCTCGCCAATGCCACCGGGCTTCTCGGTGCTGGGCACCAGCACGATCACGATCTCGGGCGACTCGTTCATGCGCATCAGCCGGTACTGGTGGAAGTTGGTCTGCTGCACGCGGCCGTTTTCCAGCGTGATCTCGCCCCACAGCGCAGCCGTGCCGCCGAAGACGATGCTCGACTGGATCTGTGCCTCCACCGTGTCGGGGTTGACCATGCGGCCGAGGTCGGCCACGACCGTCACCTTGTGCACGCGCACCTCGTTGTCCTTGCTGAGCGAGATTTCGGCCACCTGCGCCATGTAGGTGTCGTAGCCCTCCATCAGCGCAATGCCACGGAAGCGACCCGCCGGTGCCGCCGTGCCCCAGCCGGCCTTCTCGGCGCACTGCTTGAGCACGTTGGCAAAGCGCGGCTTGTTCGCCAGCAGCGACATGCGGTAGGCGTACGGGTCTTGTTTGGCGTTGGCGGCCAGCTCGTCGATGAAGGTCTCGTTGGCGAAGGCATTCAGCGCATGGCTCACCGAGCGCCAGTAGCCCACGCGCAGCCCGGCGTCGTGCTTGACGACATCGTGCCGCGTGGCCGGGATCTCATAGGCCGCGATGGCGGCTTCGGTCATCAGCGGGTCTTGCACTGCTGCCGGCAGGCCGAACACGCGGCCGGTGATCGACTGCGAGGTCAGGCGGAAGGTCATGGCCGTCGGCTTGCCGTCGTCGCCGACGGCGGCGCTCAGCTCGTGCACGGACTGCGGGCGATAGAAGTCGTGCGTCATGTCGTCTTCACGCGTCCACAGCAGCTTGACCGGCTTGCCGACGGCCTTGCTGATCAGCGCGGCCTGGAGGATGAAGTCGACGTCGATGCGCCGGCCGAACCCGCCACCGAGGAAGGTGGTGCGCAGGCTCACGTTCTCCGGCGGCACGCCGCAGACCTTGGCCACCGTGCCGGCCGCAGCGTCTTGCCACTGCGTGGGCCCGATCAGCTCGACGCGGTTGTCGTGGTACCAGGCGGTGAAGTTCATCGGCTCCAGCGGCGAGTGCGACAGCAGCGGCATCGTGTACTCGGCCTTGATGACCTTGGCCGCGCCCTTGATGACGGCGTCGGCATCGCCCACCTTCGGCAGCGCGAGCGGCTTGGCCGCGTCGGACAGGCCGGCGGCCTTGGTGCTTGCCAGCATGGTCTTCTCGGTCAACGCTGCGCCGGCGCCTTCGTCCCACACGACGGTCAGGCCTTCGCGCGCCTTGCGAGCGTGCCACCAGGTGTCGGCCACGATGGCGATGCCGTCGGGGATCTGCACCACGTCGATCACGCCGGGCATGGTCTTGGCCTTGCTCGCGTCGAAGCTCTTCACCGTGCCCCCGATCACCGGGCATTGCTCCAATGAGGCGTAGACCATGCCGGGCACCTTGACGTCGATGCCGAACTCGGCCGTGCCGTTGGTCTTGGCCGGCGTGTCGAGCCGCTTGGTCGGCTTGCCAACGATGCGGAAGTCTTTCGGGTCCTTGATGGTCGGGCTTTGCGGCACCGGCAGGCGCGACGCCGCAGCGGCGAGCTGGCCGTAGGTGGCCTTCTTGCCCTTGGGCCCGAGCACGAAGCCGTTCTCGGCCCTCAGTTCCGACTCGGGGACTTTCCATTTCTGCGCCGCGGCGCTGATGAGCATGGTGCGCACCTGTGCGCCTGCCAGACGCAGCTTGTCCCAGCCGTCGCGCACGGAAGACGAACCGCCGGTGAGCTGTGGACCGCCGAGCAGCGCGTTGCCGTAGACCTTGCCGTTGGGCGGCGCGATCGCGACCTTGATGCGCCGGATGTCGACGTTGAGCTCTTCGGCGATCAGCATCGGCATCGAGGTGTAGACGCCCTGGCCCATCTCGGAGCGGGCCGAGAGCAGCGTGATGGTGTTGTCGTCGGCGATGTGCACCCAGGCGTTGGGCGTGTGCACCGTGCCGGCGGCGAGCGCGTCGCTCACGCCGGTGAGGCTCACGCCGAGCATCAGGCCGCCGCTGGCGACGGCCGAGGTCTGCAGGAAGCCGCGGCGGCTGACGCCGGCGCTCTTGGACTTGGTAGTGGTGGTGGTGGTGGTCATGGCAGTCCCCTCAGGCCTTGCGCATTTCAGCCGCCGCGGTCTTGATCGCGGCGCGGATGCGCGGGTAGGTGCCACAGCGGCAGATGTTGCCGCTCATTGCGGCGTCGATGTCGTCGTCGCTCGGGTTCTTGTTGGTCTTGAGCAGCGCGGCGGCGCTCATCAGCTGGCCGCTCTGACAGTAGCCGCACTGCGGCACGTCGTGCGCGATCCAGGCCTTCTGCAGCGGGTGGCTGTTGTTGGCCGACAGGCTCTCGATGGTCGAGACCTTCTTGCCGGCCGCGGCCGACAGCGGCGTCTGGCACGAGCGGACGGGCTGGCCGTCGAGGTGCACGGTGCAGGCGCCGCAGAGCGCCATGCCGCAGCCGAACTTGGTGCCGGTGAGCCCGACCTCGTCTCGGATGACCCACAACAAAGGCGTATCGGGCTCGGCCTTGACGGTCATCGTCTTGCCGTTGATCTGGATGCGAGTGGTCACGGTGATGTCTCCTGCAGGGGAACGTTGGAGCGCTGACAGCCACAGCCATGAGCAGCTTTCAGAGCATCGTGGATGCCCGGGTTGAAGTCCAACCTGGGCAAACCCCAATCTTCACGGGTGTTTGCAGATCGCCGGTCAGCAAGGTCTTTCCCGGTCGCGCCTCAGGCGACAAACCGATCTCGGCAGCCCAAGGCCTAACGCAGGGTCAGGGCGGCATGCCCAGCAGGGTGCGGGCGCGCAGCAGCTCGTTGCCGCTGAACTGGCGTGCGAGGTAGCGCTCCGCGGCCTCGCCTTTCAGCGTCTGCAGCTGGGCACGCGCTTCCGCCATGCGGCGAGACCACGCCCAGCGGGCTTCGTCTTCAGCGCGCAGGCGCTCGGCGGCCACAGCGCCGAAGCGGCCGACCCGTTGCGCTTGCAAATCCTTCTGTTGTTCGGCGCTGGCCAGTGGCTCGGGCATCAGCAGCATGCGTGGCGCGGCAGGCGGCGGCGTGACGCTCGCGCCACGCGTCGGCGCATTCGGTGCCGGTGAGCCGCTGGCTTCCTGGTTCGAGGCGCTCCGGCCTTGGAGCCACGCCAGGTGTTCGTCCCACGCCACCAGCACCTGGCTGGCGATGGCAGCGCCTCGCTGCTGGGTGACCTCGCGTTCGATCCACGCGCGCAGCTCGCGCAGGTCGAGTTCGCCGACCGCCGTGAGCAGGTGGTCGAAGCGGCGGATCAGCGCGGCATCGGGCCGCGCGCCGTTCGCCGGGCCGATGACCCAGTCGCCGTCGAGATCGGTGCCGCGCAAAGAGCCGCTGGCACGCACCTGGTCCACGCTGCGCACGCCGGCTTGTGCTGCGGCCGGTGTCGAGCAACACCCGGCCAGCCACAGCGCGGCAGCCAGCCGCATCACACCGCGCACGGCCGTCGCCCTCACAGCCCCGCCTTCTTGAGCCGGTTGGCCTGCAGGCGATAGAAGGCCAGCGGGTCCGGCGAGAGCATGCCGCGCAGGCCGAAGCTCTGGTTCACCTCGTCGAGGTGATTCCACTCGTAGTCGTCGCGCAGCACCGTGCCCCAGTGACTGGCGCAGCGGCCGACGACACCGTCGTTCGGCTCGTCGCCGTAGAAGCGGCTGGTGGCCAGCAGCACGGCGTCGCTGAGGTCGAGCGGGTTGGTCGTGACGCGCGTGCCGCCCACGGAGAAGTAGCGCACGCCGTTGACCAGCGCAGCGCCTTCGCCGCACGGCGTGCTCGGCTGGCCCTGCGGGAAGCGCCGATTGAAAACAGCCGCACCTTCGCTGTCGAGCGACTGCAAGGCACCGAGCGCGTCTTGCGGCAAGCCCGAATCCCCCGCCAGGTAAGCCACGGCACCCGACAGTGCATTCGCCCATGCGGCCGGCACACCGCTGCCGCGAGCCATCTCCTTCAGCCCGTCGGCCGTCTTGCTGCCGGTGTGCGGCGCACCCACGGTGGTCACCGAAGCGACGAGCTCCGGCGCCACGGCGGCAACATAACGCGCGGTCGGCCCGCCGTGGCTGTGGCCGATGAGGTTGAACTTCTCGTGCCCGTACGCTGCCTTCAGCGCACGCAACTCGAACAGCAGCTGCTCGCCACGCACTTCCGACAGGTTGGCAGCCGACACGCCGGGCGCGTAGACCACCGCACCGCCGTCGCGCAAGGCCTTGGCCACGCCGTGGAAGTAGTCCACCGGGCCGATGGCGCCGAAGCCGAACAGGCCGTGCACGAGCACGATCGGGTAACGGGTCTGGGTGTAGGTGTCCGCGGGCACATCGGCAGCATGCGACGGGGCAATCACACCCAGCCAGCAGGCGAGCAACAGCATCCAGCAGCGACGTGAGATGGCGTTCGGCACGCCGCCATTCTCGATCAAGGTCGATTGGTCAAGCTCAATGGATTACGCGCCCGCGAGATCGCGCGCGAGGCGGTTGTGCCGTTCGATGAGCCGCGGCAGGTCGACCGTGGCGAGCCGCCCATCGCGCACCACCACGCGGCCGTTGACGATGCTGTGCTTCACGCGTGGCACATGGCAGAACAGCAACGCGGCCAGCGGGTCGTGCAGGCCGCCGGCCATGCCGATCTCGTCGAGCGGCACGGTGACGATGTCGGCGGCCATGCCGGGCGCGAGTTGGCCGATGTCGTCACGGTTGAGCACCTGGGCACCGCCGCGCGTGGCGATCTCGAGCGCCTCGCGGGCACTCATCGCCGACGGGCCTTTCTCGGCACCGCGCGCGACCCGCTGCAGCAGCAGCGCCTGCCGCACCTCGGCGAGCATGTGGCCGCTGTCGTTGGACGCGCTGCCGTCGACACCGATGCCCACCGGCACACCGGCATCGCGCATCGCACGAATCGGCGCGATGCCCGAGGCCAGCCGCATGTTGGAACACGGGCAGTGCGCCACGCCGGTGCCGCTGCGGGCAAAGAGGCGAATGCCCGCGTCGTCGAGCTTCACGCAGTGTGCGCACCACACGTCGCGGCCGAGCCAGCCGAGCTGCTCGGCGTATTCGGCCGGCGTGCAGTTGAACTTCTCGCGCGTGTAGGCGATGTCGTTGTCGTTCTCGGCCAGGTGGGTGTGCAGCGACACGCCATGCTGGCGCGCCAGCAGCGCCGAGTCGCGCATCAGCTCACGGCTCACCGAGAACGGCGAGCACGGCGCCACCACGATGCGCTGCATCGCGAAGCGACCCGGGTTGTGCCAGCGTTCGATGAGGCGCTGTGTGTCTTTGAGGATCGCGTCTTCGCGCTCGACCACACGATCGGGTGGCAAGCCGCCTTGCGACTGGCCCACGCTCATCGACCCACGCGCCGCGTGGAAGCGCATGCCGATCTCGGCGGCGGCCTCGATGCTGTCGTCGAGCCGCGTGCCGTTGGGGTAGATGTAGAGGTGGTCGCTGCTGGTGGTGGCGCCCGACAGCAGCAGCTCGGCCATCGCGGTTTGCGTCGACACGCGTGTCATCTCGGGCGTGAGCCCGGCCCAGATCGGGTAGAGCGTTTGCAGCCAGCCGAAGAGTTCGCGGTCTTGCGCCGGGCGGATGGCCCGCGTCAGCGACTGGTACATGTGGTGGTGCGTGTTCACCAGGCCGGGGATCACCACCTGGTCGCTCGCGTCGATCACCTCGTCGGCGGTCGTGGGCAACTCGTCGCTGGGGCCGACGGCTTCGATGGCGTTGTCGCGCACGAACACGCCGCCATTGGCGATCTCGCGCCGGTCGTCGTCCATCGTGACGAGCAGGCGGGCGTTGCGGATCAGGAGTGTGGTCATGGGGCGTCCGGTCCGCGCGAACGCGAAGGGTCAGTGGGCTTCGGTCATTCTCGCCTTCGATGGCTGGATGTGCACGGCCACCACCTGTCCAACCCAGCCCCTCAGCGGTCGACGCCGAGCAAGGCCCGCACTCGCACCAACTCCGCCCCAGCGAAGTTCTGCGCAAGGTAGGCCGCTTGGGCCTGCGCGCGCTGCAGGGCAGACAACTCGGGCGCTGCCGCGATCTCCTGCAGACGCGTTCGCGCAGCCGCCAACCGGCGCTCCCAGTCGGCCCACTGCGCCTCTTCGTCGCGCAGGCGCTCGGCGCCTTCCGCGCCCAGTTGCTGCACCCGCTGCGCTTGCAACTGCGTGGGGTCGGCCGTGGGCGCAGCGGGCATCAGCAAGGCCATCTGCGCATCGCGAGGAGCCGCTGTGCCCGCCGCGCGCTGCGTAGCCAGCGGCCCGGTGAAGGCCACGAAATCGCGCTCCTCGTCGGCGTAGAACGCCTTCGCCCATTCCTCACCGAGGATCTGCCGGCGAACCGCGGCACGTTCGGCCAGCGAGGGCTGCCAAGTCGCCGCATCGTTCGGGTTGACCAGCGCCTTGAAGCTCGTCTGCTGCAGGGCGATATAGCGGTCCCACACCGCAAGCACCTGTTGCGCCGCCGCGCTGCCGAGTTCGACGCCGATCTCCTGCGCCATCCATTGCCGCAGGTCGGGCGCCGTCACCTCGCCGAGCGCCGTCAGCAGGTAGTCGAAGCGGCGGCGCAGCGAGAGGGAGGGTTGCAATTGCTGGGTGCCAGCACTGTCAACGACCCACTGACCCCAGTCGCCGTCGAGGTCCGACCCGCGCAGCGAGCCGCTTTCCCACACCTTCATCACGCGTGCGCGTGCCGCGTCGAGCGCCAGGGCTTCGTCGGCGTTGTGCTGGATGGCCTCGCTGGGCGCGCCGTCGGCGAAGGGGTTGAAGTTCCAGTCGGTGAAGACGGGTGTGCGCGCCGGCGGCGTGGCGTGCTCCTGTTTCAGCAGCGACCACGCCACCACGAGCAGCGCGATCGCGGCCAGCAGCAGCATGCGCCGCGACAACCGCCGCGACGCATGGGTCAGCCCGCTCATCACAGGCCGGCGGCCTTCAGGCGGTTGGCTTGGCTGCGGTAGAACGCAACCGGGTCTTGCGAGAACAGGCCGCGCAAGCCGAAGCCCTGGTTCACCTCGTCGAGGTGGTTCCAGGCGTAGTTGTCCTTCAGCACCACACCCCAGTGGCTGGAGCACTGGCCGACGAGGCCGTCGTTCTGCTCGAAGCCGTAGAACACGCTGGTGGCGACGAGCAGCGCATCGCTCACGTCGAACACATTGGTCGAGACGCTGGTGCCGCCCACCGAGTAATAGCGAACGCCGTTGACGACCGCAGCGCCCTGGCCGCACGAGCTCGTCGGTGCGCCCTGCGGAAAGCGGCGGTTGAAGTCGGCCGAGCCCGCGGTGTTGAGCGATTGCAGCGAAGCGAGCGAGTTCTGCGGCAGTTGCGACGAGCCCGAGAGCCAGGCGATGGTCGATGCCAGCGCATTGGCGATCGTGGCCGCCACGCCGGTGGTGCCGGTCCACGAGGTGATGGTGTTCAGGCCATCGGCCACCTTGCTGCCGGCGTGCGGCGACCCCACGCTGGTGATCGACGCCACCAGCTCCGGTGCCACCGCAGCCACATAGCGGATGGTCGGCCCGCCGTGGCTGTGGCCGATGAGGTTGAACTTCTGGTACCCGTATGCCGCCTTCATCGCGCGCAACTGCTGCAGCAGCTGTTCACCGCGCACCTCGGACGAGTTGGCGGCCGACACGCTGGGCGTGAAGACCACCGCACCGCCTGACCGCAGCGCGCTGGGCACGCCGTAGAAGTAGTTGACCGGGCCGATGGCATCGAAGCCGAACAGGCCATGCACGAGCACGATGGGGTACTTGGTCTGGGTGTAGGTATCGGCCGCGGCGGCGCGATGGGCCAGGCCGAGCGAAAGCCCGGCCACAAGCGTCAAGCCGCACAGCGCGCGCGTGAGCGCAGAAGAAAGGCGCATGGTTTGTCTCCTATGCATTGGTTTTTGGTGCGGCCAGGGCGTCGCCCTGTCGATCGGTGCCCGGCGACTGCGCGCCGGTGCCTCCGATGCCGGAAATTCTCGAATGAAGCTTCGCTCGAGCGTAAGTGGCAATCCGCGCCAAACGATGGCGGATGGCGCCAAGGGGGCTGGGACTTTCCCTCGACTTTGAAAGTTTTACCCATGAAAAACGGCGCCCGAAGGCGCCGTGGAGGGTGGGTGCGACTGCGCGCGGGTCAGGCCCGGGCCTTCACCTTCAGGCGCCATGCGTGCAGCAGCGGCTCGGTGTAGCCGCTCGGTTGTTCCTTGCCCTTGAACACGAGGTCGAGCGCGGCCTGGTACGCGGCCGAGGTCTTGAAGTTGCCGGCCATGTTCTTGTAGAGCGGGTCGCCGGCGTTCTGCTTGTCGACCACCGCAGCCATGCGCTGGAAGGTCTCCTTCACCTGCTTGTCGGTCACCACACCATGCTGCAGCCAGTTGGCGATGTGCTGGCTGCTGATGCGCAGGGTGGCGCGGTCTTCCATCAGGCCGATGTTGTGGATGTCGGGCACCTTGGAGCAGCCCACGCCCTGGTCGATCCAGCGCACCACGTAGCCGAGGATGCCTTGCACGTTGTTGTCGAGCTCCTGCTGGCGCTCGGCGGCCGACCAGGTGGCATCCTTCACGACCGGGATCTGCAGCAGGCCGTCGAGCAGCTCGCTGCGGGCCTCGTCGGCGTCGGTCTTTTCGAGCTCCTTCTGCACCTTCGACACCTTGACCTGGTGATAGTGCAGCGCATGCAGCGTGGCCGCGGTGGGCGACGGCACCCAGGCGGTGTTGGCGCCGGCCTTGGGGTGGGCGATCTTTTGCTCGAGCATCGCCGCCATCAGGTCGGGCATGGCCCACATGCCCTTGCCGATCTGTGCGCGGCCGCGCAGGTCCATGCCGAGGCCGACGAGCACGTTGTTGCGCTCGTAGGACTGGATCCATGCGGTGGCTTTCATGTCGCCCTTGCGCATCATCGGGCCCGCGTACATCGCGGTGTGCATCTCGTCGCCGGTGCGATCGAGGAAGCCGGTGTTGATGAAGGCCACGCGCGAAGCGGCGGCAGCGATGCAGGCCTTGAGGTTGACGCTGGTGCGGCGCTCTTCGTCCATGATGCCCAGCTTCACCGTGCTGTCGGGCAGGCCGAGCAGCTTCTCGACGCTTGCGAACAGGTCGGACGCGAAGGCCACCTCGGCCGGGCCATGCATCTTCGGCTTGACGATGTAGACCGAGCCGGTGCGCGAGTTCTTGATGCCGGGCGTCTTGGTGCGCGCGAGGTCGTGCAGCGCGATGGTCGTCGTGATGACGGCGTCCATGATGCCTTCGGGCATCTCCTTGCCGCCGCCATAGAGGATGGCCGGGTTGGTCATCAAGTGGCCGACATTGCGCACGAACATCAGCGAGCGGCCATGCAGCGTGACCGTCTTACCCTTGGGGCTGGTGTAGACGCGATCGGGGTTGAGCCCGCGCGTGAAGGTCTTGCCGCCCTTGCTGACCTGCTCGGTCAACGTGCCCTTCAGGATGCCGAGCCAGTTGCCGTAGGCCAGCACCTTGTCTTCGGCATCGACCACCGCCACCGAGTCTTCGAGGTCGAGGATGGTCGAGAGCGCCGCTTCGAGCACCAGGTCGCTCACGCCAGCCGGATCGGTCTTGCCGATGGGTGTGGCGCGGTCGATGCGGATGTCGATGTGCAGGCCGTTGTGCTGGATCAGCACCGACGAGGGGGACGCCGCATCGCCCTGGTAGCCGATGAACTGGTCTTTCTCGTCGAGGCCGGTCTGCTTGCCGTCTTTCAGCGTGACGACGAGCTTGCCATCGTCCACGTGGTAGCCCACCGAGTTGATGTGCGAACCCTTCTTCAGCGGCGCGGTGCGGTCGAGCACGTGGCGTGCGTACTCGATGACCCGGGCGCCGCGCACCGGGTTGTAGGCGCCGGCCCGCTCCGCACCGCCGGCCTCGGAGATCGCATCCGTGCCATACAACGCGTCGTACAGCGAGCCCCAACGCGCATTCGCGGCATTCAGCGCATAACGCGCGTTGAGGATGGGCACCACCAGCTGCGGCCCGGCCTGCAGCGCGAGTTCGGCGTCGACGTTCTTCGTCGTGGCCTTGCCCTTCTTCGGGTGCGGCACGAGGTAGCCAATCTTCTCCAGATGGGCCTTGTAGGCCTTCATGTCACCGATCGGGCCGGGGTTGGCCTGGTGCCACGCGTCCATCTCGGCCTGCAGGCGGTCGCGCTCGGCCAGCAGCGCGATGTTCCTGGGCGCGAACTCGCGCACGATCTCATCGAAGCCTTGCCAGAAATGAGCGGCGGCTATGCCGGTGCCGGGCAGGACCTGGTCCTCGACGAAGCGGGCCAGCTCGGTGGCAACTTGCAGGCTGTGGATGGAGGTGCGTGCGGTCATGGGATCCCTCTGGCGTCATGAGAAAAGGTTGCGGGCGCGGGCGTGCAAGGCGCGCGCCGGTGTCAGCCCCGCAATCTATTCGATCTTTCGCGGTTTATTAAGAGCCTGAGATGCCGAAGATTCGTGACTTCTCTGGAGGTAATCTAGCGGGATGGACAAGCTCAAGCAGATCGAATCCTTTGTGTCGGTGGCCGCCAAGGGCAGCCTGACGGCTGCCGCCGCCGTCGAAGGCATCGCCCCGGCGGTGATCGGCCGCCGCATCGACGCGCTGGAAGAACACCTGGGCGTGAAGCTGCTGCTGCGCACAACCCGCCGCATCACGCTGACGCACGAGGGCAGCGCCTTTCTCGAAGACTGCCAGCGCCTGCTGGCCGACCTGGCGAACGCCGAAGCCAGCGTCAGCGCCGGCGGCGTGAAGGCCAGCGGCTACCTGCGCATCACCGCGCCGGCAGGCTTCGGCCGGCGCCACGTGGCACCCCTGGTGCCCGGCTTCGTGGCGATGCACCCCGACGTGAAGGTGTCGCTGAACCTGAGCGACCGGCTGGTCGACATCGTCAACGAAAGCTACGACTGCGCCGTACGCGTGGGCGACATGCCAGACAGCAGCCTCGTCAGCGTGCGCCTGGCCGACAACCGGCGGCTGTGCGTGGCCACGCCCGACTACCTGGCGCGCGCCGGCACGCCCAAGCACCCCGACGACCTGGCTCGTCACGATTGCCTCACGCTCAGCTCAGACGCCAGCCAGACCCGAGGCTGGGCCTTCAAGCTCGACGGCGAGGTGATCCACCTGCGCCTGAACGGCAAGCTCGACTGCAGCGATGGCCAGGTGCTGCACGACTGGTGCCTCGCCGGCCTGGGCCTGGCCTGGCGCTCAACCTGGGAGGTAGAAAGCCAGATCCAGAGCGGCCAACTGGTGAGCGTGCTGAACGAGTTCGCAGCACCCCCCAACGGCATCTACGCCGTCTTCGCGCAACGCAAGCACCTCGCGCTGCGCGTGCGCCTGTGGATCGATTTCTTAAAGCAGACCTATGGCGACGCCGCCTACTGGCAGCAGGCCCTCTGAGGCACACAGCGCGCTCGGCCGAGCACGACGGCAACCAATGAAAACGCCCGAGCGGACGCGGGCGTATCAACCCATGCAGTCGCTAGCACGCGAGCACAAGCAACGCGAAGTGCCCCCTCAAGCAACGACTCACGCACGGGTCTCCCGGGCGTAGAGTTGGCGCCCCTCGGGGGCAGGAGCGAAGCGACTGGGGGGCTAGCGCTCGGGGCTAGATCATGCCGAGAGGCACGTCTTCATGAACGCCTTGCGCTCATCGCCCTTCTTGTCCTTGGCGTCGGCATTGCAGGTCTTCATCTTCTCTTGCTGCGCGGTCTTGCCACTGGCGGCGACCGGCTTGTTGGAGAGGCAGGTCTTCATGAAGGCCTTGCGCTCGTCGCCCTTCTTGTCACCGGCTTCGGCATTGCAGGTGGTCATCTTGGACTGCTGCTTGGTGGGGGCCGAAGCGGCATCGGCGGCATGCGCCGAGACGGCAAAGGCAGATGCGGCGACAGCCAAGATGCTGATCAGATGTTTCATGGAGCTTCCTTCCCGGGGTGTAGGCATAGCGAGGAGTTCGCCGGTCGCGATTGAATCACTGCCGCACGCGCCCAGCAAGGGGTCAACGCGCGAGCAGCACTTCGCGACTACAGGATGCGCCGCGGGTGGGCGATAGCTTCGTGGGCAGCATGCAACCGGCGCACCAGCACGCGGATGAACGCTTCATCGAACAAGTGGCGGCAGTTCGGGCTCACCTGCGCCAGTGTCTCGGGTGTGAACGAGATGGTAGTGGCCGGGTCGGTGACGACCACGTTGGTGCTGTGGCGGCGCAGCTCGGGGCTGGGCGCGAGGTAGGCCATCTCACCCACCGAGGTGCCGGAGCCGAGCTGGGCCACCTTGTTGCCATCGCGGAAGACCTCGACCTCACCCTGCGCAATGATGTGGAAGCTGTTGCCCTCTTCGCCCTTGCTGTACAGCGCGTGGCCGAAATCAAAGCGTTGCCAGCGTGCGCGGTGCACCACCTCCCACAGCTCCACGTCGCCGAAGTTGGAGAAGAAATCGAGCGAGCGCAGCAGGTTGAAGCGCTCGGAATCAAGCACGCCCTGCAGGTGGCCGCGCGGCACCTGCTGGTTGGTGATGAGGCCGGAGAGCGCCTGGGCGAAGTCGTCCCAGGTGGTGTAGCGATCGTCAGGCCGTTTGGCCACGGCGCTGAGGATCACGTTGTCGACACCTGCCGCCACGCCCGAACGCAAGGTGCTCAGCGGCGTGGGTTCGGCGGTGTAGATCTGGTTCATCATGGCCGACTGCGAGTTTGAGTCGAACATCGGCCGGCCGGCAATCAGGTGGTAGAGCACCGCGCCGAGCGAGTACATGTCGGCACGGCAATCGAGCGTGCTGCCGTCGAGCTGCTCGGGCGACATGTAGGCCAGCGAGCCCACGCGGTAGACCTGGGTCGTCTCCGAGGCCATGTTGAGCGCGCTGCCGAAGTCGCTGATCTTGACGTCGGTGATGTTGCCGTTGGTGATCACCGCCAGCAGGTTGGCAGGCTTCACGTCGCGGTGGATCAATCCCTGGCGGTACACGTAACCAAGCGCCATCGCGCATTTGAAGCCGATTTCGACGATCAACTCGAGTGGCAGCAACTGATCGGCGCGGCAGTAAGGCCGCAGCGTGCTGCCCGGCACATGCTCCATGACGAGATACGACTCGATGGGGTCGACCACTGCGTCGTAGATCTGCACCACGTTCGGGTGCTTCAGCCGGCCAACCAGAGCGGCCTCGGCGGCGAAGAAGCGCTCGAAATAGCGCCCGTCGGTCGGGTCGTTGGTGGCGCCGGCGCGCACGCGCTTGATGGCAACGTCGCGTTGGTGGAAGTCGTCGCGGGCCAGGAAGACCTCGCTGGTCGCACCTTCACCGAGGCGGCGCAGCACGGGGTACTTGCCGATCTGAGGCGGCAGGGGCAGGCCGCCAAAAGAGCTGCTGGGATAAGGTGTGAGCGAGGACATCGGAAACGGCATCTTGGCACTGTCCCGCAAGCCCTGCATGCCAAATTGGACACAAAACGTTGTGCTTATCCGGGCCTTTGCGCATGCCATGTCCGTGTGGATGCGCCACTTAGAATCCGTTGATGATCCAAGCCAAACAGGAATTGCTGCTCGCACTGCAGGAATCCCTTGCCGAACTGAACCCCGGCAGTACCGTTTCCGCCGCCTTCGAGTCGCCCAAGCAGGCGTCCCATGGCGACCTGGCCTGCACGGCCGCGATGCAGCTGGCCAAGCCGCTGAAGAAGAACCCGCGCGAGCTGGCGCAGGCACTGATCGACGCGCTCTCGCGCCGCGCGGCCGTGCAGCAATGGGTCGAGTCGATGGAGATCGCGGGCCCGGGCTTCATCAACCTGCGCCTGAAAGCAGCGGCCAAGCAGGCGGTGGTGTCTGCGGTGTTGACGACAGCAGACGCGTTCGGCCGCGGGCCGCAGCAGGCGCGCCAGGTGATGGTGGAGTTCGTCTCGGCCAACCCGACCGGCCCGCTGCACGTGGGCCATGCACGACAAGCCGCGCTGGGCGATGCGATCTGCAATCTCTTCGAAACGCAGGGCTGGAAGGTCCAGCGCGAGTTCTATTACAACGACGCTGGCGTGCAGATCGCCACGCTGGCCA
This sequence comes from Rhizobacter sp. P2_G4, assembly GCF_056403575.1. Lineage (NCBI taxonomy): Bacteria > Pseudomonadati > Pseudomonadota > Betaproteobacteria > Burkholderiales > Sphaerotilaceae > Rhizobacter > Rhizobacter sp. P2_G4. Next base: position 424,741 of record NZ_JBFUFG010000001.1, read on the forward strand.
GCTCGACACAGGCGCGCATCAAGGGCCTGAAGCCGGGTGACGCCGGCTGGCCAGAATCGGCCTACAACGGTGACTACATCGCCGACATCGCGGCCGACTTCATGGCGAAGAAGACCGTGAAGGCCGACGACCGCGAGTTCACCGCCTCGGGCGACCCCGACGACTTGGACGGCATCCGCCAATTCGCCGTGGCCTACCTGCGCCACGAACAAGACCTGGACCTGCAGGCCTTCAGCGTGCGCTTCGACCACTACTTTCTGGAGTCGAGCCTGTACACCAGCGGCCGCGTCGAGCAGACGGCGGAACGACTGGTGGCTTCTGGCAAGACGTACGAACAAGACGGTGCGCTGTGGCTGCGCACCACCGCGTACGGCGACGACAAGGACCGCGTGATGCGCAAGTCCGACGGCACGTTCACCTACTTCGTGCCAGACGTCGCGTATCACCTGAGCAAGTTCGAGCGCGGTTTTCCGAAGGCGATCAACTGCCAGGGCACCGACCACCACGGGACGATCGCACGCGTGCGCGCCGGCCTGCAGGCGGCGAACATGGGGGTCCCGGCCGGCTACCCCGACTACGTGCTTAACACCATGGTTCGCGTGGTGAAGGACGGCGCCGAGGTCAAGATCTCCAAGCGCGCGGGCAGCTATGTCACGCTGCGCGACCTGATCGAGTGGACCAGCAAGGATGCGGTGCGCTTCTTCCTGATCAGCCGCAAGGCCGACACCGAGTTCACCTTCGATGTCGACGTGGCCGTGAAGCAGAACGACGAGAACCCGGTCTACTACGTGCATTACGCCCATGCGCGCATGAGCAAGGTGCTGCGCGATTGGGCCAGCGAGCGTGGCGGCGACCTGGCCACGTTGTCGCAGGCCGATGCCTCGCTGCTGACCGCGCCGAGTGAAATCGCGCTGATGCAGAAGCTCGCCGACTACCCCGAAATGCTTGCCTCGGCCGCGACCGACCTGGCGCCGCACGACGTCGCGTTCTACCTGCGCGATGTGGCTGCAGCGTTCCACAGCTACTATGCCGCCGAACGCTTTCTGCTGGACGACAACGCCGAGCTCACCCGAGCCCGGCTGGCTCTGCTGGCCGCCACGCGCCAGGTGCTGCGCAATGCCCTGGCCGTGCTGGGCGTGAGCGCCCCCGACAAGATGTGATGGAGAAGGAATGAAGATGCAACGCCCCGCCAGCCCCAACCGCCGGATCCACCAGCGCGGCAACTTCGTGCTGGGCCTGATCGTCGGCCTGCTGGTCGGTCTCGCGCTCGCCCTCGGCGTGGCGCTCTACATCGCCAAGGTGCCGGTGCCTTTCATCAACAAGGTGCCGCAACGCACCGCCGAGCAGGACGCCGCCGAAACCGAGAAGAACAAGAACTGGGACCCGAACAGCGCGCTCTACGGCAAGACGCCGGTGAAGCCGAACAGCTCGGCCAGCGGCACCGTGGCCACGGCCCCGGCGGCTGTCCTCCCGCCGCCCGCCAGCGGAGCCATGCCAGCCATTCCGCCTGCGATTCCACCCGCAATCCCGCCCGCCAAGCCACCCGCCGAAAACACCGTGTCCACGAAACCGGGCAGTGATGCGTTGAGCTACTTCGTGCAGGCAGGTGCTTTTGGCCGTGTCGAAGATGCCGAAGCCCAGCGCGCCAAACTGGCGATGTCGGGTTGGGCGGCCAAGGTCACCGAGCGTGAACAGTCCGGGCGTACTGTCTACCGCGTGCGTTTGGGCCCGTTCGACAAGAAAGAAGAAGCCACGCAGATGAAAGAAAAGTTGGAAGGCGTGGGTGTGGAATCCGCGCTGGTCCAGGTTCAGAAGTGAAGTCCTGAACTTATCTGGCGCTGCCGTACTCCACAACCGTCATTGACCTCGAATCGATACAACATGAACCGTCGCGATTTTTCAGCACAAGTGGTGAGCCTGGGTTTGGGAACGGCTGCCCTCTCGATGGGCCTGCCTGCGCAGGCACAGGGTGGGCCAGTGGAGGGCACTCACTACGTTCGCCTCGGGACCCAGGTACCGGTGAGCGCCCCGCCAGGGAAGATCGAGGTCATCGAGTTCTTCTGGTACGGCTGCCCGCACTGCAATGCCTTCGAGCCCACGCTCGATGCCTGGCAGAAGAAGCTGCCGGCCGACATCGCGTTCCGCCGCGTGCCGGTCGCCTTTCGCGAGATCTACGCGCCCCAGCAACAGATCTTTTACGCGCTGGAAGCCATGGGCAAGGTCGACGCCATGCATCGCCGCGTGTTCTACGCGATCCACAACGACCGTCAGCGCCTGGAAAAGGTCGACGAAATCGCTGCGTTCATGGAAAAGAACGGCATCGACAAGGCCAAGTTCCTGGAAGTCTTCAACTCGTTCTCGGTGCAGACCAAGGCCAAGCAGGCCACGCGATTGGCCGAGGGCTACAAGATCGACGGCGTGCCCGCCATGGGCATCCACGGCCGCTTCTTCACCTCGGGCACACTGGCTGGCTCTCCGGAAAAGGCCCTCGCAGTGACCGAGTACCTGGTGCAGACGCTGCGCAAGGCTTGACGGTTAAAGTCGCGCGCTGAAAGGCGATTTAGCACACGCCGCGTGAGCGGCGAGCCTGCGCGAAGTCTCCCGGCTGCATGAAACTGTCGGCTAGAATGGCCTGCAAGTTTCATGCCGCAATGAACACACCACACCTCCCCCTTTCCCGCCTCGTTCCGCTCTGCGTGCTGCTGTTCGCGACCCTCGCGATGCCCGTGCATGCAGAGAAGGCCGACCGTCTGAAGAAGATGGAAGTCGAGTCCGACCAGCCGGGTAAGGTTGATCTGCAGAATCAGATCGTCGTCTTCAACGGAAACGTGGTGGTCACCAAGGGCACGATGGTGATCCGCGCGAACCGCATCGAAGTTCGCGAAAGCCCGGAGGGCTATCAATCCGCCACCGCCATCGGGAGCACGAACCAACCGGCCAGCTTTCGGCAAAAGCGCGAAGGCGTCAACGAGTTCATCGAAGGCGAGGCCGAGCGCCTGGAATACGACAGCAAGGCCGACACCATCCGCTTCATCAACAAGGCAGCAGTGAAGCGCCTGCGCGGCAGCACCGTGGCCGATGAAGTGACCGGCGCGCTGATCACGTACGACAACACGGCCGAGCTGTTCACCGTGTCGGGCGGCACCTCGGCCGCCACACCCGCCAACCCCACGGGCCGTGTGCGCGCGGTGCTTACGCCGCGGCCGGATTCGCCCGCTGCCGCTGAAGCCGCATCAGCCGCCGCGTCGGAGGCGAAGCGGTGAACGCACCAGCCCCGCTCGAAGTCACCACCAGCCGGCTGGAGGCCGTGGGGCTGCAGAAGAGCTATGGCGCGCGCAAGGTGGTGAAAGACGTTCGCCTGGCGGTCAACAGCGGCGAAGTCGTCGGCTTGCTGGGGCCCAACGGTGCAGGCAAGACCACCAGCTTCTACATGATCGTCGGCCTGGTGCGGGCTGACGCGGGCGAGATCAGCATCGACGGAAAGCGCGTCGAGCGCCTGCCGATTCACCAACGCTCGCGCCTGGGTCTGAGCTACCTGCCGCAAGAGGCTTCGATTTTTCGCAAGCTCACGGTCGAAGAGAACATCCGCGCGGTGCTCGAGCTTCAGCATGGCCCCGACGACCGCGCGCTGCCCAAGCCCACCATCGACAAGCTGCTCAACGGCCTGCTCAACGACCTGAGTATCGAGAAGCTGCGGGCGAACCCGGCGCCGTCGCTGTCGGGCGGCGAACGCCGGCGCGTCGAGATCGCACGCGCTCTGGCAACGCAGCCTCGCTTCATCCTGCTCGACGAGCCGTTTGCCGGCGTCGACCCGATCGCGGTGCTCGAGATCCAACGCATCATCGGATTCCTGAAGGCGCGTGGCATCGGTGTGCTGATCACCGACCACAACGTGCGCGAGACGCTGGGCATATGCGACCGCGCCTACATCATCAGCGAGGGCCGGGTGCTGGCCGAAGGCACACCTGGGGAGATCGTCGAGAACGCCGATGTTCGAAAGGTCTACCTCGGCGAACACTTCCGAATGTAGTTTTGTGACGGACCACGCAGTATGAAACCGTCATTGCAGGTACGCCTGTCACAGCACCTGGCGCTGACGCCCCAGCTCCAGCAGTCCATCCGGCTGCTGCAACTTTCCACGCTCGAGCTTCACCAGGAAGTGGAGCAGATGCTGGAGCAGAACCCCTTCCTCGAAGCCGAGGAAGAGGCGGCCGCGGCCTTCGAGCCGATGACCGAGCGCATCTCGCCGTCTGAGCACGTCGCGGAGCGCGAGGCCGAGCGCGTGGCCGAGCCGAATGCCGACTCTGCGCCTGACGAAGTGACTCCCGGCGTCGACAGTGCCGAGTTCGGCACCACCGAACGCGACGACTGGGAAAACGGCACCGAGCGCGATGACTTCGACGGCATCCGTGAGTTGCCCACCAGCGGCAGCAGCACCAGCAACGACAGCGACGACTTCGACCCCCACGAGCGCAACAGCGTCGGCGAGAGCCTGCAAAGCCATTTGCGCCAGCAGCTGATGGGCATGCGCCTCAGCGCCGAAGACGCAGCCGCCGTGACCGTGCTAATCGAGTCACTGAACGACGACGGCTACCTTGACGACCCGCTGGAAGAGATCGCCGCCAAACTGGCCGACGACGAAGAACAGCGCGAGGAGCTGCTCGAGCGCCTGCACTGCGCGCTCAAGTGGCTGCAGAACATGGAGCCGCTGGGCGTGGGCGCGCGCGACCTGGGCGAGTGCCTGATCCTGCAGCTGCGGGCCCAGCCGCGCAGCGAGGCGCAGATGATCGCGATCATGATCTGCAAGCAGCACCTGGAGCTGCTGGCCCGGCGCGACATGAAGAAGCTGATGGCGGCCACCGGTGCCGACGAAGAGCTCATCAAGCAGGCGCAGACGCTGATCGTCGCCACCGAACCCAAACCGGGCCGCCCCTTCGCGCGCGCCGAGGCCAACATCATCGTGCCCGACGTGATCGTGCAGAAGTCGGGCCGCAACTGGAAGGTCGTGCTCAACCCCGACGTGATGCCCAAGCTGCGCATCAACGACCTGTATGCGCAGGCCATCCGGCACAGCCGCGGCTCGCCCAACAACGGATCGGGCGCGGCGCTCAGTTCGCGCCTGCAAGAGGCACGCTGGTTCATGAAGAACATCCAGCAGCGCTTCGACACCATCCAGCGCGTGTCGCAGGCCATCGTCGAGCGGCAGAAGAGCTTCTTCACCCACGGCGAGATCGCGATGAAGCCGCTGGTGCTGCGCGAAATCGCTGACGAGCTGGGGCTGCACGAGTCGACCATCTCGCGCGTGACCACGGCCAAGTACATGGCCACGATGTTCGGCACCTTCGAGCTGAAGTACTTCTTCGGCTCCTCGCTCAACACCGAAGCCGGCGGCAACGCCTCGAGCACCGCGGTGCGCGCGCTCATCAAGCAGCTCGTGGCCGCTGAAGACCTGGCCAAGCCGCTGTCGGACAGCCAGCTCTCCAAGATGCTCGAAGAGCAGGGCATCCAGGTCGCGCGGCGCACCGTCGCGAAGTACCGCGAAGCCTTGCGCATCGCGCCGGCCAACCTGCGGCGCACGATGTAATGGCCCTGCCCCTGTTCTTGCCGTGCGCAGCCGGCGTCGAAGCATGGCTGGCCGAAGAGGTTCAGCGCGTGCTGCCCGACGCCCAGGTGCATACGGGCCGTGGTGGCGTGGGTGTGGACGGCACGCCGCTCGAGGTGATGGCGCTGAATCTTGAAAGCCGCCTGGCCCAGCGCGTGCTCGCCGAAGTGGCCGCAGGCCCGTACCAGAGCGAAGACGACCTGTATGCGCTGGCCCGCAGCGTCGACTGGATGCAGTGGATCACGCCCGAGCACACGCTGCGCGTGGACACCACCGCGCAACGCAGCCCGTTGCGCAGCCTCAACTTCGCCGCGCTGCGCGTCAAAGACGCCGTGTGCGACATGCTCCGCGAAGCCACCGGCGAGCGGCCGAACGTCGACACGCAGCACCCCGACCTGCAACTGGTGCTGCACCTCGGCGAGACGCATGCCTCCCTGTACGTCGACACCTCGGGTGAGTCGCTGTTCAAACGCGGCTGGCGCGAAGACAAGGGCGACGCACCGTTGAAGGAAACGCTGGCCGCCGCGATGCTGGCCGCGGCCGGTTGGCAAGGCACTGCAGAGGCGGGCGGCGCGTTGCACGACCCCTGCTGCGGCTCGGGCACCATCGCCATCGAAGCCGCGCAGATCGCCTGCGGCATCGCACCCGGCCTGAAGCGCCGCTTCGCCTTCGAGCGCCTGCTGCCGTTTGCAGATGCCGAGATGCGCGCGCAATGGCAGCGCCTGAAGAGCCATGCACAGTCGCGCATCCACGCGAGCGCCGTGCCGATCTACGCGAGTGACGTGGCGTTTCGCATGGTCGACTTCGCTCGCCGTAACGCACAGCGCGCCGGGGTCGAACAGGCGATCCAGTTCAACGGCGGCGACGCGCTGGAACGGCCTGCACCTCAGCTACCGGACACCCTGCACGGCACGCTGATGATCAACCCGCCCTACGGTGAACGCATCGATGTCGCCGGCAAGGCGGCACGGCCCTCGGCGCAAGACCGGGACACGCCGGACGACTTCTTCCCTCGCCTCGCCTCCCACTGGAAGCGCGCCTACACGCAGCATCCCTCCGGGTGGACGGCCTGGGTGCTCAGTCCCGACATGAAGCTGCCCAGTGCCATGCGCCTGAAGGAATCACGCCGCGTGCCGATGTGGAATGGCCCGATCGAATGCCGGCTGTTCCGCTTCGATCTCGTGGCGGGCTCGGCGCGCAGCCGCCCGGCTTAGCGAGCCGATAGTGCCAGGTGTGCAAGCACCGCCAGCGGCGCGGTGTCGGCACGCAGCACGCGCGGGCCGAGGCTGACGCCGGCGAACCCGGCTGACATCGCGAGCGCTTCTTCTGCCTCACTGAGGCCGCCCTCAGGTCCACTCAGAAACATCACAGCGCCTGTCGAAGGCGCCAGTGCGTTTGTCGCACGCGGGCTGAGCAAACATCGCTGCCCACCGTCGGACGCCGGCAAGCCGCGCAGCCACTCGGCCAGCGACCGCACTGGCGCCAACTCAGGCACGCGGGTACGGCCGCTCTGCTCGCATGCAGCGACCGCCACGCCCTGCCAATGCACAAGGCGTTTCTCCGCGCGCTCTCCGCTCAGCCGCAATACCGAGCGTTCGGTGAGCAGAGGCTGGATGGCAGCGACGCCGAGTTCGGTGGCTTTTTCAACGAGCGCATCCATGCGCTCGTTGGCCGGCATGCCGATGGCAAGGGTGATCCGGTGCGGCAGCTCGCGATCCACCGGGCCGTGCTGGCCGACCAGCACCTGCACCTCGCTGCGGCCCATCTGCTTGACGGTGGCTTGCCACTCGCCGCCTTGGCCGTTGAAGAGCGTGATATCGGCGCCGGGTTGCAGGCGCAGCACCTGCACATGACGCGCTGGACCGGCAGGCAAGCTGATGAGGGAGTCGGCCAGAAGCGGCTGCTCCAGATAGAGGCGAACGGGCATGCGGCGAGTGTGCCTCAGCTAGAGTTGCCACCATGAGCACGGACACCGAACGCCTAGACGAAATCAACGCCTGCCACGACGCCGAACCGGCTCGCGCGGCCGAGCTGCTGCGCCAGCTGAACACACGCCAATTGCCGGTCGAACGCTGGCTGAACTACGCCTATCTCATCAACCACGTGCTGGGAGAAAAGCTCTCGGCTTGGGACGAGGCGTTGTCACGGCAGCAGCAACTGATCGAGCTGGCCTTGCCCACGCCGCACCCTGCTTTGTGGCGACAGTTGGGCGCCGCCGCATTGATCGTCGGTGCTACCGATTCGCTGACCCGTGCCGCCACCGAGTTGGTGGCCACCAGCGGCGCCTTGACCGAACGCGCGCCCGAGTTGCTGGCGCTCAGCGCCGCGATGTACCTCATGCCCGCCCAATCCAACGGCGACGCGGCACAGACCGCCCTGCGAGCGCTGGCGGCGATCACCGACAGCGCGTGGCCCACGCAGACCCCGCTCGACGCTCAGACCGCCGCCTGCCTCAACAACATCGCCAGCGGCTTGCTGGAGCGGCCCGACACTGATCTGCAGCATGGCGCCTTGCGCGCCGCGCTGGCCCGCAGCGCCGAGCAGGCTCAGCGCCTCTGGCAACACGCCGGCACCTGGGTGCAGCATGAACGCGCGTTCTACACCCGAGCCATCGCCTGCACGGCGCTCGGCGAACCGCATCTCGCTCTGCGCCATGCGATGGCTGGCCTGGCGCTGCTCGACGCGCACGACAGCGCGCATGGCGAAGACGTGGACCGCGCGTTCTTGGAGCTGGAACGCTGGAATGCCTGTGCCTGGCTGGGCATGGCGGATGACGCAGCGGATGCGCTGTCCCGCGCCAACGCGCTGGCTGCGAAGTTCGGCGACGCAGGCTTGACCGCCGAGTTCGAAGGCCGCCGCAGAAGACTGCCTGAGTTCAGGCACTAGCCGAAGCTAGCGCGAGAAGCGCCTGAAGAGGATACGCACACGCCGCGTCAGCACCTGAGCGACACGCCAGCTGGCAGTGCGTTTGACGGCCGCCTTGACGCGCTCCTTGGTGGTGCGCCACCAGTTCAGCGCCCGCACGAACCACGCGAACTGCATCAGCTGCCGTTCGGTCAGCACGAACAGGCGACCGACGAGGGCGGTGCCTAGCAACTTCGCCGCGACGATCACGGCGAGCCCCAACGCTGCATGTCCCTTGTGGATGAGCCATAGCGCCACCAGCTTGATCGGGAACAGCAGCGTGGCCGGCACGATGAAGAGCACCAAGGCCCACCGTGGGGACACGCCTCGGATGGCGGCCTCCAGCCGCGCGAGCGGTGGCCACTTCGCGAGCCACGCCATGCAGGCCGTGAGCGGCCGCCAGCCCCATTCCTCGATGAAGAGGATTGCCGCCGCCAGGATCAGCAGTACACCGCGCAGGAGACGCCGCAAGCCGTGCAGCAGGCTGCGCAGAAGGGTCATCGAGAAGAAGCCGAGCGCAGCAGCGGGAGGTCAGGCGCCAAAGAGGGTGCGCCGGGCCTTTTCGGCGGCAGGCAGGCCCTTGCGATCGCGGATCTGATCGATCACGCGGGTGGCCACCTCGCGCAGCTCTTCGATGCTGTTGGCCTTGTCGACAGCCAAGGTCAGCGTAAACCCACGCAACCCCAGCTCACTGGAAATCAGCTGCGTGAGAGCGGTGGTGAACTGGGAGTAGTCGAGAGGCTCTTCAGCGGCCGCTGCCGGCGGCATAGTCGCAGGCGCCGAAGCACTGCTGGATGAGGCCGAGGAGTGGGAGGACCGGCTCGATGACGAGCTGGAAACCGGTGCGATCAACCCCAGCGACTGGAGAGACTCGAAGTCTTCGGGCTTCACGCCAGCCACGTTGGCCAACAGCATCTCTTCGGTCTTGATACCGTCAATCAGCAGCAAGAGATTGCGTTGGCTGCGCTCTTTGACGAGCGCACGCGTCTGCATTTCCGTTCTTCCCGCATCAGTCTTGGACCAGATCACCGGCGAGCTCCCGTGGATGACAACGTCGTTGCGCTTGCAAGTGTGCGTCGCTTACGCACTGCAGGACTTGTTTCGGCCCGTTCTGTGCAACGTTGTTCCACATTAGAACCGCCACGGCGCCAAGTTTTCACGATTTCCATCTGGGGCCGAAGGAATTTCACTTCCGCGTTCGCGGAATCAGGCTTTGTCACGGAGCTCCCGGCGAAGGATCTTGCCAACCGGCGTCTTCGGCAGGTCGTTGCGGAATTCGATGATCTTGGGCCGCTTGTAGCCTGTCATGTTGGCCTCGCAATAGGCTTTCACATCGGCTTCGGTAACGGCGGGGTTGCTGCGCACGATCACCAGCTTCACCGCCTCGCCGGCCTTGGCGTCGGGTACGCCCACCGCAGCGCATTCGCGGATGCCGGGCATCTGCGTCACCACGTCTTCGATCTCGTTCGGGTAGACGTTGAAGCCGCTCACCAAAATCATGTCTTTCTTGCGATCGACGATCTTGAAGTAGCCGCGCGCGTCCACGGTGCCGATGTCGCCGGTGCGGAAGTAGCCATCGGCCGTCATCGACTTGGCCGTCTCGTCGGGGCGCTGCCAGTAGCCGGCCATCACCTGCGGGCCGCGGATGGCGATCTCGCCCGGCGTGCCGGCGGGCACTTCCTTGCCGTCGTCATCGAGAAGGGCCAACTCGGTGCTGGGCAAAGGCAGGCCGATGGTGCCCGTGAAGGCATCGCTGTCGAGCGGGTTGCAGGTGGCGGACGGCGACGTCTCCGACAGGCCATAGCCTTCGCAGATCGGGCAACCCGTCTTCTCGAGCCACAGCTTGGCGGTGGCCTGCTGAACGGCCATGCCGCCGCCGACCGAGATCTTCAAGTGGCTCCAGTCCACCGTGTTCAACCCCGGGTGGTTCGCCATGGCGTTGAACAGCGTGTTGACCGCCGGGAAGCTGTGGATGCGCTCACGCGACAGGTCCTTGAACACCGCCGGGATGTCACGCGGGTTGGGGATCAGGATGTTGCAGCCGCCGGTGCGCATCGACAGCATCATGTTCGAGGTGAAACCGAAGATGTGATACAGCGGCAAGGCGCACACCGTCGTCAGCTGTTCGCCTGCGGGCACCTTCTTCAGGGCCGGCTGGTACCAAGCCTCGCTCTGCAGCGTGTTGGCCACCAGGTTGCGATGCAGGAGCACCGCGCCCTTGCTCACACCCGTGGTGCCGCCGGTGTACTGCAGCACGGCAATGTCGGTCGGCTTGAGGTCGGGCGCGCGGTAGGCCGCCTTGCGGCCGGCCGCCACCGCGTCGTTGAAATGCACGACGCCGGGCAGGGTGAAGGCCGGCACCAGCTTCTTCACCTTGCGCACCACGTAGTTGACGATCAGCCCCTTCGGGAAGCCGAGCATCTCGCCCATGCTGGCGAGGATGATCTTCTTCGTCGGCACCGCGGCATAACAAGCTTGCAGCGTGGCAGCAAAGTTCTCGACGATGACAATGGCCTTCGAACCCGAGTCCTTCAGCTGGTGCTCGAGTTCACGCGGCGTGTACAGCGGGTTCACGTTCACCACCACCAGGCCGGCGCGCAGGATGCCTGCCACTGCGATCGGGTACTGCGGCACGTTGGGCATCATGATGGCCACACGGTCACCCTTCTCCAGCCCCTGCGACTGCAGGTAGGCCGCGAAGGCCCGCGACTGCTCGTCGACAAGGGCAAAGCTGAAGCTCTTGCCCATGAACTTGTAGGCGGGCAGGCTTGCGTGCTTCTTGAAGGCCTCCTCGATCAGTGCTGTGAGCGACTGGTATTGATCGGGGTCGATCTGCTCAGGCACGCCCGCGGGGTATTGCTTGAGCCATGTCTTTTCCATCTTCTGCTCCGAATGCAACTCTTGCATGAAGGCGAGATTCTGACGCATAGCTGACGTGACCCACATCAGGGGTTTCGAGCGTCGAACGGTCGTGCGTTTCCATCAAACGTGAAAACGACCACACCTTGGCCTTCATGGGCCGAGTTTGCTCAGAAGTCAGAGCGGAGATTGAGCTGCTGAACAGACGCGTCATACGCCTTGCGAACCGTGTGACGCGAGAGCGCTGGCTCAGCTTGCAGCGACAAGGCGAACCTGTCCGCTTTGTGCATCCATGGTTTGCGCAAGCAGCTTGACGAGCGCATACACCGTGTCGATGTGCGGTGTCGGCGTCTCGGTGAGACGGGCCAGCTCGACGACGGCGCCGACCAGTGCATCGATCTCCGGCGCGCGGCCGGCTTCGACGTCCTGCAGCATCGAGGTCTTGTGCTTGCCGACTTTTTCGGCGCCGGCAATGCGCTTCTCGAGCGTCACACGAAACTCGATGCCGAGCTTGTTGGCCACCGCCTGCGCCTCGCGCATCATGGCCGAGGCCAGCTCACGCGTCAGAGGGTATTGGCAGATGTCGACCAGGGTCGAATGCGTCAGGCTGCTGATCGGGTTGAAGGTCAGGTTGCCCCAGAGCTTGAGCCAGATCTCGGCGCGGATGTTGTCGAGCACCGGTGACTTGAAGCCCGCCTGCGTCAGGCAGGCCGAGACGCGGTTGACGCGCTCGCTCGACGACCCGTCGAGTTCGCCGACCGGGAAGCGCTCGCCTTCGATGTGCTTCACAACACCTGGCGCAATGAGTTCGGACGCGGGGTACACCACGCAACCGATCACGCGGCCTGCCGGAATCTTCTCGCCGACGATGCCGTTCGGGTCGACGCTGCGCACGACGCTGCCCGCGAGCACGCCACCGTGTTTGTGGAAGTACCAGTAGGGGATGCCGTTCTGCATCGTCACCACCACGGTCTCGGGGCCGAACAGCTTGGGCACGTCGTTCGCAACCGCTTCGACCTGATGGGCCTTCATCGCGAGGACGACGATGTCTTGCGGCCCCGCTGCGGCGTAGTCGTTCGTGGCCTTCACGTTGCGCGCCACCTGCTCGTCGCCTTCGGCAGAGATCAGCTTGATGCCGTTGTTGCGGATGGCATCGAGGTTGGCTCCGCGCACCATGAACGTGACGTCTTCACCGGCCAGCGCGAGCTTCGCTCCCACCAAGCCCCCGATGGCGCCAGCGCCTATGACTGCAATCTTCATGTCGAACTCCAGTTGTTGAATTCTGGTGCGAGCTCTAACCGAAACGGTTGCTGAGCTTGCCGACGCCGTCGATTTCGACTTCGATGACGCTGCCCGGTTTCATCGAACCGACACCGATCGATGTTCCGCACAGGATGACATCGCCCGGGTAGAGCGTCATGTCGAAGGAAATCAGGCTGACCAACTGTTGTACCGAGAAGCGCATGTCGCTGATCGGATAGTTCTGGCGGACCTCGCCGTTGAGCACGGTGGTCACGGTGAGTGTCGCGGGGTCGAGCCCGGAGGCCACCACCGGGCCCATCGGGCAGAAGGTGTCGAAGCCCTTGGCGCGCGACCACTGCGCGAACGAGGCGTCGCGGTTGAGTATGTCGGCCACCGTCACGTCGTTGGCACAGGTGTAGCCGAACACATGCGACAGCGCCTGCGATTCAGCCACTGCCGTGCAGGTCTTGCCGATGACGATGCCAAGCTCCCCTTCGAACACCACCTTGCCGTCACACAGCGGTTTGCGAATGGTTTCGTTGGCCGCGAGAAAGGAATTCGGCGACTTGAGCAGATACAGCGGCTCCAAGGGCACGGGCAAATTCAGCTTGGCGCCCAGCGCATGGAAGTTGTTCCACATCGCAATGACCTTGCTCGGCTCGGAGGGCGTCAGAAGCTTCACGTCGCTCAGTGCGAAGACGGCGCCCGTCGGCTCTGACGCGCCGTACATGTCGCCCCGGCGCTGGTGCACTCTGTCGCCCTCGAGTGTCCCGAAACTGATTTGGCCGGCGTGTTCGAAGCGGATCCAGCGGAGCTGCATGGTGGGGTTCTTCTCTGGTGGACCCGCCGGCCCCTGCACAAGCGGGCCCGACGGCGTTGAACATTGTCTTTGAGTGGGCCGAGCCGATCCACTCCTTGCAATTCACACGCCCAATTCACCGCCGAGCGTTTCGGACCAGTCGAACTGGGCGCGACGCCCCGGGGTCTGTGCTGTCCAGTTCTTAGCCAGCAAGGCCTTTTTGGCTTGAATGGCTTCGACCAAAAAATCGGCGTCATAAGCTCTCAAAAGATGGGCCTGGCGGCTCTGCAGATAATGCCGAACGCACTCAGTGGTATTCGAGCTGTGGTTTAACAGCTCGTTATAGGTATTGCTGTCCCAGTGCCATCGAAAACCCAATTCATAGAATGCCGCGTTATAGGCATTCAATTCCTCATCTTGGGCGGAATGAGCTTGCAATCCATGGGCCATGATCTTCTCCTTTGAACTTGGCTGCCGCGGTTGATAAATCAAAATCGGCGGGCAGGTACAAAATGTAGGATCGTTGACCCATAATTGATAGTTAAAGTATTTTATCTAGACCATTCTCTCGAGGTTATGGATTGATTTTGACCGTGCCGAGGGGTGGGCGGCCGGCGCCGCCCGGTGTCAGTTCAGATCACCCGCTCGGCGCGAAGCATGGCGAGGTCATCAGCGCTGTAACCCAGCTGCGTCAGCACTTCTTCGGTGTGCTCTCCCAGCAGCGGTGAGCGCGTCACCTCGGTGGCGCTGTCCGACATCTTGATCGGGTTGCCGACCGTCAGGTACTTGCCCCGCGTAGGGTGGTCGACCTCGACGATCGTGCCGGTATTGCGCAAGGACTCGTCTTCCGCGATCTCTTTCATCGAAAGAATCGGACCGCAGGGAATGTCGTACTTGTTCAGGATTTCCATGGCCTCGAACTTGGTCTTGGTCATGGTCCATTTCTCGATGCGCGCGAAGATGGGCTTCAGGTGAAGCAGTCGCGCTGCCGGCGTGGCATAGGCCTCGTCGTCGATCCAGCCTTCTTCGCCGATTACTTTGCACACCGCCGGCCACACAGCGCCTTGCGTGATGAAGTAGATGTACGCGTTCGGGTCGGTCTCCCAGCCCTTGCACTTCAAAATCGACCCGGGCTGGCCACCGCCCGATGCATTGCCTGCGCGGGGAACGGCTTCGCCGAAGGTGCCGTCGGGGTACTGCGGGTACTCGTGCATGGTGCCGGTGCGCTCCAGCCGCTGCTGGTCGCGCAGCTTCACGCGGCAAAGGTTGAGCACGGCGTCTTGCATCGGTGCCAGCACCTTCTGGCCACGCCCAGTGCTGTTGCGCTGATAGAGCGCGGCCACGATGCCCAGCGCGAGGTGGAGGCCAGTGCCGCTGTCGCCGATCTGGGCGCCAGTCACCATGGGCGGGCCGTCATCGAAACCGGTGGTCGACGCCGAGCCACCGGCGCACTGCGCCACGTTTTCGTAGACCTTGCACTCTTCATACTTGCCCGGCCCGAACCCCTTGACCGAGGCGACGATCATGCGGGGGTTGAGCTTCTGGATGTGCTCCCAGGTGATGCCCATGCGGTCGAGGGCACCGGGAGCGAAGTTCTCGACCAGCACGTCGCAGGTCTTGATCAGCGTGTCGAGCACCTCCTTGCCTTTCGGCTTCTTGGTATCGAGCGTGATCGAACGCTTGTTGTGGTTCAGCATCGTGAAATAGAGGCTGTCCACACCGGGAATGTCGCGCAACTGGCCGCGAGTGGCATCGCCTTCGCCGGCACGTTCGACCTTGATCACGTCAGCGCCGAACCAGGCCAATAGCTGGGTACAGGTGGGGCCGGATTGGACGTGGGTGAAATCGAGAATACGAACGCCGTCGAGTGCCTTGCTCATTGCTTGCTTCCAGTTGTCTTGGCCTCCATTTCTACCAGACGTTTGCGCAGCTCGCGTTCCTCGGCAAATCGGGTCGTTTCGTCGCGGACGATCGCCACGATGCCGCTGACTTTCTTGTCCGCCGAGAAGATCATCGACACCGTGAAGGCGATCGACAAGGTGTGCCCGTCTTTATGCAGGGCGGGCACGCGCAAAACATCGGCACCGTATTTGGTGACGGCCGTCTCCATCGTCTTGTGATAACCGTCCCAGTGCCGTTGGCGCTGTCGCTGCGGAATGATGAGGTCCAGCGACTGGCCGAGCGCTTCGGCTTCGGTAAATCCGAAGATGCGCTCGGCAGACTTATTCCACAACGTGATAGCGCCCTTCGCATCGCAAACCATGATCGCGTCGCCGGCTCCTGCGACGAGCTGGGTGAGATCGACGTTCGTTTGCAAAGGTAGCTCCCCAGGTATCAGACCACTTCAGATCGGTGCAGCGCGGCGATCTGCTCCTTGCTGTAGCCGAGTTCGGCGAGCACTTCATCGCTGTGCTCACCCAGCAGCGGCGAGCCGACGACTTCGGGCTTGAAGCCCGAGAACTTGATCGGGCTGCCGATCGTGAAGTACTTGCCGCGCTCCTTGTGGTCGACCTCGACGATCGAGCCGCTCGCGCGCAGTGACTCGTCACGCAGCAGGTCTTTCATCGACAGCACCGGTGCGCAAGGAATGTCGAACTTGCGGAAGATGTCGACCGCTTCGAACTTGGTCTTGTCCTTGATGAAGTCTTCGATCGTGTCGAAGATTTTCGTGATGTGCGGCTGGCGAGCCTTGGCCGTGGTGTAGGCCGGGTCGGTCTTCCATTCCGGCTTACCCAGCGCGTCACAGATCGGCTCCCACGCATGGCCCTGCACCGTGAAGTAGATGTAGGCGTTGGGGTCGGTCTCCCAGCCCTTGCACTTCAGGATCCAGCCCGGTTGGCCACCGCCGCCGGCGTTGCCACCACGGGGTGTCACCCGGTCCTTGAACGCTTCCATCTCATGCGGGTACTGCGGGTACTCCTCGAGATAGCCCACCTTCTCCAGGCGCTGCTGGTCGCGCATCTTCACGCGGCACAGGTTCAGCACAGCGTCCTGCATCGAGCAGGCGACCTTCTGGCCTTTGCCGGTCTTCTGACGGCCGATGATGGCCGTCAGGATGCCGATGGCCAGGTGCATGCCGGTGTTGCTGTCGCCCAGTGCGGCAGCGCTGATCGTCGGCTGCGAGTTCTCGCCCTTCCACCAGCCGGTGGTGGACGCCGCGCCGCCGGCGCATTGCGCCACGTTCTCGTAGACCTTCAGGTCTTCATAGTGGTGGCCGTCGGAGAAGCCCTTGACCGAGGCCAGGATCATGCCGGGGTTCAGTTCCTGGATGCGCTCCCAGGTGAAGCCCATGCGGTCGAGCGCGCCGGGGCCGAAGTTCTCGACCATCACGTCGGACTCGCGGATCAGCTTCTCGAGCACTTCCTTGCCCTCAGCCGCTTTGGTGTTCAGCGTCAGCGAACGCTTGTTGCTGTTCAGCATGGTGAAGTACAGCGCGTCGGCGTTCGGGATGTCGCGCAGCTGGCTGCGTGTCACGTCACCAGCGCCAGGGCGCTCGAGCTTGATGACGTCGGCGCCGAACCAAGCCAGCATTTGTGTGCAGGCGGGGCCGGCCTGAACGTGCGTGAAATCGATGATCTTGATGCCCTTGAGTGGCAGGTCGCTCATGTCTATGCTCCTAAGTGTGGACTGGGTTACTTCTTCTTGGCGGCCTGCGGATTCAGGCTCGTGATCCGACCGCTCTCGGTACCTGCGGTTTCATCGATGACGGCGTTGATCAGTGTCGGCTTGCCGGACGACACTGCCTCCTCCAACGCCTTCGCCAGTTCTTCGGTGGTGTTGGCGAGAACGCCCACGCCGCCGAAGGCCTGCATCATCATTTCGTAGCGCGCGTTCTTGACGAACACGGTGGGCGCAACGTCACCGCCACGTGGGTTCACGTCGGTGCCCTTGTAGATGCCGTTGTTGTTGAAGACGATCACGCAAACCGGCAGGTTGTAGCGGCAGATGGTCTCGACCTCCATGCCGCTGAAGCCGAAGGCGCTGTCGCCTTCGATCGCGATCACCGGCTTGCCGGTGGTCACCGCTGCAGCGACGGCGAAACCCATGCCGATGCCCATGATTCCCCAGGTGCCCACGTCGAGGCGCTTGCGCGGCTCGTACATGTCGACGATGCTGCGCGCGAAGTCGAGCGTGTTCGCGCCTTCATTGACGACGATCGCATCAGGGCGCGCCTTCACGGCGTTGCGGATGACGTTCAGCGCGCTGTGGAAGTTCATCGGCGAAGGCGTCTGCGCCAGCGTGGCAGCCATCTTCGACAGGTTCTTGTCCTTGCGCTCGGCCAGGCCTTGGGTCCACTCGGTCGGTGGCTTGGCCCAGTTGGAACCCATGCCCGCCACCAGCGCGGCAACGCACGAGCCGATGTCGCCGACCAGCGGCGCGGCGATCGGCACGTTGCTGTCCATCTCGGTGGGCGAGATGTCGATCTGGATGAATTGCTTCGAGTTGGGCTCGCCCCAGGTCTTGCCCTTGCCGTGCGACAGCAGCCAGTTCAACCGCGCACCAACCAGCATCACCACATCGGCCTCGGCCAGCGCGTACGAGCGGGCGGCCGATGCAGACTGGTTGTGCGTGTCGGGCAGCAGGCCCTTGGCCATCGACATCGGCAGATAAGGAATGCCGCTCTTCTCGACCAGCGCGCGAACGTCGGCATCGGCCTGCGCGTAAGCGGCGCCCTTGCCCAGCACGATGAGCGGGCGCTTGGCGCCCTTGAGTAGCGTGAGTGCGCGCTGGACCGAATCGGGGGCCGGGATCTGGCGCGGTGCGGGGTCCACCACCTTGATCAGCGACTTCTTGCCGGCCGCTGCATCTATGGTCTGCGCGAACAGCTTGGCTGGCAGGTCGAGGTACACGCCACCCGGGCGGCCCGACAGCGCGGAGCGGATGGCGCGCGCCACGCCCACGCCGATGTCTTCGGCATGCAGCACGCGGAACGCAGCCTTGCACAGCGGCTTGGCGATTGCGAGCTGGTCCATCTCTTCGTAGTCGCCTTGCTGCAGGTCGACGATCTCGCGCTCGCTCGAGCCGCTGATGAGGATCATCGGGAAGCAGTTGGTCGTGGCGTTGGCCAACGCGGTGAGGCCGTTCAGAAAGCCCGGTGCAGACACCGTCATGCAGATGCCCGGCTTCTGGGTCAGGAAGCCAGCGGCAGCGGCTGCGTTGCCGGCGTGCTGCTCATGGCGGAACGAGATGACACGCAGACCTTCGGCTTGCGACATGCGCGTGAGGTCGGTGATCGGGATACCGGGCAGGGCAAAGATCGTGTCGATGCCGTTGAGCTTCAGGGCGTCGATGAGCAGGTGGAACCCGTCGGTCTGTTCGCTGGCTTGGGTGTCGTTTGTCATGGTGTACGTCTCTTCGTTTTGGCTGCTACAAGGGTCGTGCAGCAACGTGCGGCAGCGACCTCCAAAGGTGGATATCGCCGCCCCGCTGGGTGCCGGGGTACGGGGTCTTGCATCGTCGGGGTATCATAGAAATCGATCCCTGTTCTCCCAATTGACCGCGGTCAATTTTCGAAAAATGGACTGCCGAGCGACCCGGTTCTGCGCCATGTTTCGTTCGCTGCAGCAGCTTCGCTGTTCGATACCCATCCCGATAAAAACGTCATTCGTGTTTCTTCGGCGCAGGACACGGCTCTATTCGGAATGATGGCCACCCCATGACCTTGCTCGCGAACCATCCCGAACGGAAAGTCATCAGCCTCCAGCTCAAGCAGAACGTGGCGCTGGAGGGTCTGAGCGAAGAAGATCGCGCTGAGCTCGAGCCGCATCTCGTCATCGTCGACTGCAACAAGGGTGAGTTCCTGCTGCACCAGGGTGTGCGCGAGATGGAGCAGTACTTCATCCTCGACGGCATCTTGAAGCGCGTCGTCTCCAACAAGGAGGGCAAGGAAATGATCCTGCGCTTCGCCGACGAGCGTGACATGGAGACGAGTTACGCCGCCATGCGCCTGGGCACGCCCACACCGTATGGCATCGTCTGCGTGACCAAGGCGCGCGTGGCCAGCTTGCCGCTGAAGGAGTGGATCGCGTTCCTGAACCGCCACGCTCCGACCAAGGAGCTGTTCGAGTACTACGTTATGCGCGGCATGAGCGAAATCATGGCCCACACCATCACACTGCACCTGCTCGACGCGCCCGGCCGCCTGGAGCGGTTCATGCGCAAGCACCCCGAATTGGTCGACCGCATTCCGAGCAAGGAACTCGCGTCCTACCTGAACCTGTCGGCCGAAACCCTGAGTCGGCTGAAGAAGCGCAGCAAGGTTTGAAGTCATTGCATCACCTGCGTGCCTGAGCTTCGGCCGATAGGATCAGTACTTGGCCGAAGCGAAGCGTCTCGAGCTCGCCATCAAGCGCAGCTGGTTGTCCACGCTCACCACACCGGCCACACCGGCCGCCACGAGTTCGGCCTGCGAACGTTCCTCGTTGTTCAGCACGATGCCTTGCAGCGTGACCTTGCCTTGGTCCGCGTTCACGGTGATGCTGATGTCGTCCGTGGCGGCGTGGTCCTTGAAGGCCACCTGAATCCGCGCTTCGAGCGTCATGTTGGCCAAGAGCGCCTTGGATTGCGGCGTCTCGGCGAACTCCGGGCGGCGCACCAGCGTTGCGATCTGTTCGACGCAGCTCTCGACCGAGATGCGGTCGGTGTTGAGCACGAGGTCGTAGAGCCGCGGGTCACCCCAGGTCACGCCGTACAGGTCGTTCATGCGTGAGCTGTGCGCCTGGTCGCTGCGGCGAATCTCGGCTTCGGCGAACTCGGCGTCGTCGGTCTCCAGGTGTTCCATCAGCCACTCCACGCGCTTCTTCATCGAGCGCGTGACCCGCACGCACACGACGTGCGGCACCGGGCGCAGCAGGCAGGTCGCGCCCCAGCCGCGCAAGACAACGTTGCCACGGTCGGCCAGCGCGAACAGCTCTTCGGCGGTGTAGAGCGCCACACTGCTCTGATCCGTGGTCAGGCGTTCCACCACGCCGGCCTTGCCGCCGCGCAGGCGGTGGATCAGGCTCTTGGGCACGTTCATCTTCTCGGCCACCCGGTCGACGACCTCGTGGCGCATGACCGCGAGGTTCAAGGTCTGCGCGAGCTGCAGTGCAACGTCTTTGGCGAGCGAACCCATTTCCTGGGTCATTGCGATCACTGGCATGGCAGCTCCTTCGTCAGTCCACAGGGCGCTCGGCGGCGAACTCATCGGGCTTGGCTGGCTTGATCAGCGCAATGCCCTTGGAGATCAGCGGCCAGAACAGCAGCGTCAGTGCCAGCGTCGTGATGCCGCCCACCAGCGGGTTGGAGAACATGATCCCCACGTCGCCCTGCGACACCAGCATCGCCTGCCGGAACGAGTCTTCGGCCTTGTCACCCAGCACCAGCGCGAGAACGAGCGGCGCCAACGGGATGTCCAGCTTCTTGAAGAGGTAGCCCGCGACACCGAAGCCCAGCATGAACCAGATGTCGAGCATCGCGTTGTGAACGGTGTAGGCGCCGATCGCGCAGATGACGATGATCACCGGCGCAATGATCGAGAACGGAATGCGCAGGATCGATGCGAACAACGGCACGGTGCTCAGCACGACGATGAGGCCGACCACGTTGCCGAGGTACATGCTGGCGATCAGCCCCCAGACGAAGTCTTTCTGTTCGACGAACAGCAATGGCCCGGGTTGCAAACCCCAGATCAGCAGGCCGCCCAGCAGTACGGCCGCAGTCGGCGAGCCGGGAATGCCGAGCGCCAGCATCGGCAACAGCGCGCTCGTGCCGGCCGCGTGCGCCGCGGTCTCCGGCGCGATCACGCCCTCCATCTCGCCGGTGCCGAACTTCGGACCCTTGCGCGACATCTTCTTCGCCAAGCCGTAGCTCATGAACGAGGCCGGTGTGGCACCGCCCGGGGTGATGCCCATCCAGATGCCGATCAGCGAGCTGCGCAGCGAGGTGACCCAGTACTGCGGCAGCTGCTTCCAGGTCTGCAGCACCACCTTCGGGTCGATCTTTGCGCTCTTGCCGGAGAACTTCAGCCCTTCTTCCATTGACAACAGGATCTCGCCAATGCCAAAGAGGCCGATGACCGCGATCAGGAAGTCGAAGCCGCGCATCAGCTCGGGCTGGCCGAAGGTCAGCCGCAGCTGGCCGGTCACGGTGTCCATGCCGACCGACGCCAGCGCGAAGCCGAACGCCATCGATACCAGGATCTTGAACGGCGACCCCTTGCCCATGCCAACGAAGCTGCAGAAGGTCAGCAGGTACACCGCGAAGAACTCGGGCGAGCCGAACTTGAGCGCGAACTTCGCCACCAGCGGCGCCAAGAAGGTGATCATGATCACCGCCACCAGCGCACCGACGAACGACGAGGTGAAGGCCGTCGTCAGCGCCGCGCCGGCCTGGCCTTTCTGCGCCATCGGGTAACCGTCGAACGTGGTGGCAACCGACCACGGCTCACCGGGAATGTTGAACAGGATCGAGGTGATCGCCCCGCCGAACAACGCACCCCAGTAGATGCACGACAGCATGATGATGGCCGAGGTGGGCGACATCGTGAACGTGAGCGGCAGCAGGATGGCCACGCCATTGGCGCCGCCCAGCCCGGGCAGCACGCCGATCAGCACGCCCAGGATGATCCCCACGAACATCAGTCCGATGTTCATCGGGGTCAGGATCACAGAGAAGCCCTGCAACAGGGCGCTGATTTCTTCCATTTCGCGTGTGCTCCGGGAGTGTCAGTAGCCGAGGAAGCGCAGGGGATCGAGCGAGCCTTTGAACAAAGGCACCTTGAACCACACTTCGAACATGAAGAAGAACAGCGTGTTGACGACCAGCGCCGCCACGATGCTCTTCACCCATGAGTACTTGCCGAGAATGATCATGAACAAGGCGATGTAGATCGCCGAGGCCACGTACAGGCCGAGAAAGCCGATCGCCAAAACGTAGACCGTGGCCGGCAGCAGGACGGACATCACCCGCTTGATCTGCACGGTGTCGACGAACACCTTGGTGTTCTTGTTCTTGCTGATGAGCGACTGGTACAGCATGCCGCCGCTCGAGACGGTGATGATCACGCCGATGATGAAGGGGAAGTAGCCCGAGCCGGGGCCATCGGTCGTCCAGCCGGCGCCGAGCCGACGGCTCTCGACGATCACCACGATGCCGACCAGCAGCAGCAGCGCCGCCACCACGGCTTCGACGTAGCAGGTGGCTACGCCGACGCCGGTGCCCTCGGTGTTTTCTTCGTTGTTCATGCGACTCCTGTGAGGAAGGTGAGGTCACACGCGCGCGGCACCGTTGCCAGCCCAGCGCGCGTCGCGAGGGGCTGGCTGCTGTGCTCCGCCGGTACCCGGTTACTTGGCGGCGAGGAAGCCGGCTTCGGTCATCAAGGCGCGGTGAGTCGCCTCGGCCCCTTCAAGCCACTTGGCGAACGGAGCGCCGGTCATGAAGGTCGGATTGAAGGCGCCCTTCTCGAGGTACTCCGCCCAATCGGGCGTGGCGCGCACCTTGGTCAGCAGGTCGACGTAGAACGCCGTCTGCTCCGCCGTCACGCCCGGTGCCATGAAGATGCCGCGCAGCATGGTGTAGTCGGTCGGCACGCCGGCTTCCTTGCAGGTGGGAATGTCATTCCACGACTGCGTGTCGGTCACCTTGGCCTTGAACGGCATGCGCTCGTGGTCGAACACGCACAGCGCGCGCAGCTTGCCGGCACGCCATTGCGCCACCGCCTCGATCGGGTTGTTGACCGTCGAGTTCACGTGGCCGCCCACCAGCTGCACCGCCACCTCGCCGCCGCCCTTGAAGGGCACGTAGATGAACTTGGTGCCGGTCGCCTTCTCGATGGCGACCGTGATGATCTGGTCTTCCTGCTTGGAGCCGGTGCCGGCCATCTTGAACTTGTTCGGGCCGGCCGCCTTCACCGCAGCGATGTAGTCCTTGGCCGTCTTGTAGGGCTCGTCGGCGTTGGTCCACAGCACGAACTGGTCGAGCGCCAGCATCGCGACGGGCGTCATGTCCTTCCAGTTGAAGGGCACGCCGGTGGCGAGCGGCGTCGTGAACAGGTTCGACAGCGTGATGATGATCTTGTGTGGATCGCCCTTCGCCTCCTTGACCGACAGGAAGCCCTCGGCGCCAGCACCACCCGACTTGTTGACGACGATCAGCGGCTCCTTCATCAGCTTGTGCTTGATGACGATGCCCTGAACCAGGCGCGCCATCTGGTCGGCGCCGCCGCCCGTGCCTGCAGGCACCACGAATTCAACCGGCTTGGTCGGCTCCCAGGCCAGGGCGGGTGCCGCGAAGGCGAGTGCCAGCAAGGCACCGAGGCAGTGGCGAACCACTCGGGGCTGCGAGCGCGAAATGAGGCTCTTGATCATGTTTGTCTCCTGTGTGTCTAGGGTGCGATTCGCTTTGAAAAGCGTTATGAAATCTGCTGTTTCAATGCTGCGACCGAGTCTCGTGGATTCAGCTTGATCGCGGTCAACTTTTCGGGATTGCCATATCAGGGTTGATACGAATCTAAACCCGAAATAAACAAGATCACTCGGTCCAGCAAAGGCTTGGCGAGCCTCCAGCGTGCACAGAGAAAGTGCCACACCCAAGTGCGCCGGCCCGCTGACGCACACCCCGATCAGGTGCACGCCAGCGGGCCGGCGCGGGGAACAGCGGGGGCTTCTTCAGGCCGACTTGTTCATGTGAGCGCGCCGCATGGGCCGCAGCACGAACCAGGCCATCAACGCCGCCGCCGCATTCATCAGGCTGGCGACGATGAACACCGTCTCCCAACCGCCGGTCGCCGTGGCGAGCACGCTCGACAAGGGAACCAGCAGCGACGCCGTGCCCTTGGCCGTGTACAGCATGCCGGCGTTGGCCGCTGCGTACTTGGATCCGAAGGTGTCGGCGCAGGTCGACGGGAAGAGGCTGTAAATCTCACCCCAGGCGAAGAACACAAGGCCGGTGAGGATCACGAAGGCGATCGGGTTCTGGCCGAACTTGTAGAGCAGCAGGATGCCGACGGCTTCGAGCGCAAAGGCGATGAACATCGTCTGCTCACGGCCGATCTGGTCAGACACCCAGCCGAAGAACGGTCGCGTCAACCCGTTGAGCACGCGGTCGATCGCCAGTGCGAAGGTCAGTGCCGGCAGCACCAGGCCCATGATGTTCACCGGCACATCGCCGATCTTGAAGTCCTTGGCGATCGGGCCGAGCTGGGCCGTGGCCATCAGGCCGCCGGCGGCGACCATCACGAACATGGCGTACATCACCCAGAACACCGGCTTGCGCACGATCTCGGTCGGGCTGTAGTCGCGCTTGGACTGCTGCACGTTGATCTCGGCCGACTTCTTCGGGTGCTCGGGAGCACGCGTCAGCGCCCAGGAGATCAGGAAGACGATCAGGCCCTGGCCGATGCCGAAGTACAGGAAGGCCGCTTCGTAGCCGCTCGACTTGATGAAGGCCGAGATCGGCACGATGGTCAGCGCCGAACCGGCACCGAAGCCCGCGGCAGTCAAGCCTGCCGCAAGCCCTCGTCGATCCGGGAACCACTTCAGCGCGTTGCCGACACAGGTGCCATACACAGCACCGGCACCGACACCGCCGACGGCCGCGGCGATGTAGAGCATGGTCAAGGAGTCGGCGACCGAGTTCATCGCCCAGCCGAGGCCGCACAAGATGCCGCCGACCAGCACCACCGGGCGCGGGCCGAAGCGGTCGACCAGGTAGCCCTCGATCGGCACCAGCCAGGTTTCGGTCAGCACGAAGATCGTGAACGCCACCTGAATGGCGGCACGGCTCCAGCCATGCTTGTCAGAAATCGGGTTGACGAACAGAGTCCACCCGTATTGCAGGTTAGCAATCATGGCCATGCAGACGATGCCCATGAGGAGCTGACCCCACCGGTAGGCAGGACTTCGAGCCGTGGCGAGTGATCCGCTGGCGCTGCCGGGCGCTGGAATGGTGGCAGATGAATGACTCATGGCGAAGCTGTCCTTTGTCTCTGTGTGGTGGGGTGGACGATGTCGAAGCGCTGAGATCCGGTCGTTCCACTCTTCGGCGGACTCTGTCGGAAACGTGTTGTCACGCGCGCATTCGAAACAAATTTCACTGTCGGAGGGTTGCGCTTAAAAACTCTTGACGCGGGTCAACTTTGAAAAAAACGGCATGCTCGTTGTCCCTAATACATGCCGCGGTTGTGAACGAGAAATGTCATCGAACGCTCGTGTGCGTCGATCGCAATCACATGAAAATTGGCGACGCGCGCACGCGTTTTTCTACGGTGTTCGCGTGAACAGGCAGTGCCTTGCGCTCGCGCAGTCTTTGCATGAAAGCAGCGGCGTTCTTCGGACCGCTCACCGCCATCGGCGACCTGAACGCGCGGCTCAGTCGGGCTGCTGGCCGACTTCGAAGTTGGCGAGCTTCTCGAGCGCGCGCACCATCGCCGAGTGGTCCCAGCCCTTGCCGCCATGCGCTGCGCACGAGTTGAACAACTCCTGCGCGGTCGCGGTGTTGGGCAGCGAGACGCCGAGCGCGCGAGCGCTGCTCAATGCGAGGTTCAGGTCCTTCTGGTGCAGCTCGATGCGAAAGCCCGGGTCGAAGGTGCGCTTGATCATGCGTTCACCATGCACCTCGAGGATCTTCGACGACGCAAAGCCGCCCATCAGCGCCTGTCGCACGCGGGCTGGGTCGGCGCCTGCACGCGACGCGAACAACAGCGCTTCGGCCACCGCTTCGATGTTGAGCGCCACGATGATCTGGTTGGCCACCTTGGCGGTCTGACCATCGCCGTTGCCGCCCACCAGCGTGATGTTCTTGCCCATCAGCTCGAACAGCGGCTTCACCTTGTCGAAGGTCTCCGGCGGGCCGCCGACCATGATGGAGAGCGTCGCGTTCTTCGCGCCCACTTCGCCACCCGAGACCGGCGCATCGAGGTAGTAGCAGCCGATGAGGTTGATCTTCTTCGCGAAGGATTTGGTCGCGATCGGCGAGACGGAACTCATGTCGACCACGGTCTTGCCCTTGGACAGGCCTGCCGCCACGCCGGTCTCGCCGAACAGCGCCAGCTCCACGTCGGGCGTGTCAGGCACCATCAGGAAGACGATGTCGGCACGCTCAGCCACGCCGCGGGCGCTGGTGCACACGGTCGCACTGGTGTCGGCGACGCCGGGTGGAATCTTGCCGAGCGTGTGGACGAAGAGCTGGTGGCCGGCTCGGATCAGGTGCCCGGCCATGGGGCCACCCATGATGCCCAGGCCGACGAAGCCGAGCTTGAGAGGTTGCGATGTCATTCGTGTCTCCGTTTTGCTTTGAGTGCTTGTCTCGAAGGCCTATTGCGCCAGGCCCTGGCGCCAGCCAAGGCCCGCTTCAGTCGTCGTGGCAGGCTTGTATTCGCAGCCGATCCAGCCCGAGTAGCCGATGCGGTCGAGGTGCGCGAACAGGAAGGTGTAGTTCATCTCGCCGGTGCCGGGCTCGTTGCGCCCCGGGTTGTCGGCCAGCTGGATGTGGCCGATGCGCGCGAGGTGCTTCTGCACCGTGGCCGCCAGCTCGCCTTCCATGCGCTGCGCGTGGTACAGGTCGTACTGCACGAAGGCGTTGTCGGCCCCCACCTCGTCGAGGATGTCGATCGCCTGCTGCGTGCGGCTGAGGTAGAAGCCCGGAATGTCGTAGGTGTTGATCGGCTCGATCAGCAGCTTGAGCCCGGCATTGCCGAGTTCGCGCGCGGCGTAGCGCAGGTTCGCAACGAAGGTGCTGCGCAACGCCGCCTCGTCGGCGCCCAGCGGTGCCTTGCCGGCCAGGCAGTTGAGCTGCCCAACGCCGAGTACCTTCGCGTACTCGACGGCGCGCGCGACGCCGGTTCGAAACTCGTCCATCCGCTCGGGCAGGCAGGCGATGCCGCGCTCACCCGCGGCCCAGTTGCCGGCGGGCAGGTTGTGCAACACGAGCTTGAGCTTGTGACGATCGAGCAGTAGCTTGATGGTGTCGGGCGCGAAGTCGTAGGGGAACAGAAACTCCACGGCTTGGAAACCAGCCTTCGCCGCGCGTTCGAAGCGCTCGAGGAACGGTACCTCGTTGAACAGCATGGTCAGGTTGGCGGCAAATTTCGGCATGGCGATGTCTCCGGGTTCTGTGCGGGTCAGTCGAGCAGCGCGAGTGCGGTTGGCACGTCGGCGCGCGTCTTCGCGAGCTCTTCGAACTCGTTGATGTTGTCGATCTCGGTGCCCATGGCGATGTTGGTCACGCGCTCGAGAATCACCTCGATGACCACCGGCACGCGGTGCTCGGCCATCCAGGCGCGCGCCTTCTCGATCGCAGGGCCCATGTCTTCGGCGCGCTCCACACGCACGGCCTTGCAGCCCAGGCCTTCGGCCACCTTCAGGTGATCGACGCCATAGCCCTTCACCGACACATCGCTCTCGGGCGTGTTGATGTTGTCGAAGCCGAGCTGGACGCAGTAGTCCATGCTGAAACCGCGCTGCGCCTGGCGAATGAGGCCGAGGTAGCTGTTGTTGACGACGATGTGGATGTACGGCAGCTTGAACTGCGCACCCACGGCCAGCTCTTCGATCATGAACTGGAAGTCGTAGTCGCCCGACAGCGCGACGATCTCGCGGTTCGGGTCGGCCGCCCGCACGCCCAGCGCGGCCGAGCCGGTCCAGCCCAGCGGGCCGGCCTGCCCGCAGTTGATCCAGTTGCGCGGCTTGTAGACGTGCAGGAACTGCGCACCGGCAATCTGGCTCAGGCCGATGGTGCTGACGTAGCAGGTGTCTTCGCCGAACGCGCGGTTCATGCACTGGTAAACGCGCTGCGGCTTCATCGGCACGTTGTCGAAGTTGGTCTTGCGCTGGTAGTCGATGGAGCCCTTGCGTGCGAGGCACTCGTCAGCCCACTCGCTGCGGTCACGCAGCTTGCCGGCCTTGAGCCATTCGTTCGCCACCTCGACGAAGAGCTGCAACGCCAGCTTCGCATCCGACACGATGCCGAAGTCGGGCGCGAACACGCGGCCGATCTGCGTGGGCTCTATGTCGACGTGAACGAACTTGCGGCCCTTGGTATAGACCTCCACCGAACCGGTGTGGCGGTTGGCCCAGCGGTTGCCGATGCCGAGCACGAAGTCGCTCGCGAGCATGGTGGCGTTGCCATAGCGATGGCTGGTCTGCAGGCCGCACATGCCGGCCATCAGCGGGTGGTTGTCGGGAATGGCGCCCCAGCCCATCAGCGTGGGGATCACCGGCACGCCAAGGATCTCGGCAAACTGCACCAGCAGCTCCGACGCATCGGCGTTGATGATGCCGCCGCCGGCCACGAGCAGCGGGCGGTCCGATGCGTTGAGCATCTCGAGCGCCTTCTCAACCTGCCTGCGGCTGGCAGCCGGCTTGTAGACCGGCAGCGGCTCGTAGGTGTCGATGTCGAATTCGATCTCGGCCATCTGCACGTCGAACGGCAGGTCGATCAGCACGGGGCCGGGCCGGCCGGAGCGCATCAGATGGAAGGCCTGCTGGAACGCACGCGGCACCTGTGCCGGCTCCAGCACGGTCGTGGCCCACTTGGTGACGGGCTTGGCGATCGACTGGATGTCGACCGCCTGGAAGTCTTCCTTATGCATGCGCGCACGCGGCGCCTGACCGGTGATGCACAGGATCGGGATCGAGTCGGCTTGCGCCGAATACAGCCCGGTGATCATGTCGGTGCCGGCGGGGCCGGAGGTGCCGATGCACACACCGATGTTGCCGGCCTTGGCGCGGGTGTAGCCCTCGGCCATGTGTGACGCGCCTTCGACGTGGCGGGCCAGCACGTGGGCGATGGATTCGCGTTCGCGCAGGGCGGAGTAGAGCGGGTTGATCGCCGCGCCGGGGATGCCGAAGGCCTGCGAAATGCCCTCCTTCTCCATCACGAGCACAGCAGCCATCACGGCTTTCATTCGGGCCATATCAGTCTCCTTTTTGACCACCGAAAAGTCGGTGGCGACTTGTCTTGAAATCGTCGAGGCCATGGTCGGCGCTGGTTTCGACTCTGTGAATCCAAGTCAGGGGATATCTGATATTCCGTGCAGGAATGGCCTTCGCGTTTGCGCCTACATTGCGCGCATGGACCGTGTTCAAGGCATTCGTCTCTTCATCCGCGTCGTCGAAACGGGCTCGTTCAGCAAGGCTGCATCGGACCTCGGGCTCACGCAGCCCACCGCGACCAAGCACGTGGCCGAACTCGAGCAACGGCTCGGCTCGCGCCTCTTTCATCGCAGCACACGCGGCGTCACGCCCACCGAGATCGGCACGCTGTACTACGAGAAGTGCTGCGTGATCGCACGCGAGCTCGAAGAGGCGGACAACCTCGCCGCGCTGCTGCAATCGCGCGTGCGCGGCACCTTGCGCATCAGCACCTCGGTGGCCTTCGGGCGGCGCGTGATGGTGCCGCTGGTGCTGCGCTTCATGCGCGAGCACCCCGACATCCAGGTGGACCTGAGTTTCGAAGACCGCTACGTGAACCTGATCGAGCAAGGCATCGATGTCGCCTTGCGCATGGGCCGCCTGGCCGACTCGTCACTCGGCGCGCGTTACCTCGGCGCCAACCCGTGGGTGATGGTCGCAACGCCCGCCTACCTGGCCAAGCGCGGCACACCGAAGACACCGCATGATCTTGCGCAGCACGACGCGCTGATCTACAGCACCGTGCAAGGCGACGAACGCTGGCACTTCACCGGTGCCGACGGCCAGCCGATGCCGATCCCGGTGAAGGGCCCGCTGCGATCGAACAACCTCTCGGCGCTGCTGGCCGCCACGCGCGCGGACCTGGGCCTGGCCACACTGCCCTGGTACGTGGCGCACGACTCGGTGCAAGAAGGCGTGGTGGTGCCGGTGCTGGCCGACTGGGCCTTGCCGGCGCAGGAGATCCATGCCGTGTACCCGTCGCCGCGCCTCGTGCCCACCAAGGTCAGCGGCTTCGTGAAGTGGCTCGAAGGGCAATTCCCGGAATCATGGTGGAGCCGCGCGCATTGAGCGAGCACGTGGGCAGAGAGCGAGTGGCACAGTCGACAACCCGAACCCGAAGGAGCTTTGCATGACGATCACGGTGACGCGCGACACGAGCGCGAAGATGAAGCACACGGTAGCGATACGCCAGCACGCGTTCGCGGTCGACGAACCCGAGTCGAACGGTGGCGAAGACTTCGGGCCGACGCCGCATGAGCTGTACGACAGCGCGCTCGGCACGTGCAAGGCGCTGACCACGCTCTGGTACGCCAAGCGCAAGAACATTCCGGTCGACGGCATCGAGGTGAGCATCGAGCGCGATGACAGCGAAGAGCGCCAGGGCAAGTACCGCTTGAAAGCGGTGATGACGCTGACTGGCTCGCTCACCGAGGCGCAGCGCCAGGAGCTGCTCAACGTCGCGTCGAAGTGCCCGGTGCACCGGTTGATGACGACCGTGACGACCGAGGTCCAGACCGAGCTGAGCCCGCTGCCTGCCTGACGCGGGCGGCGCGCGGTTCAGCCGCGCCGCTTCTTCGCAACAGGTGTTTGCAGCGCCTCGAAGGCTTCGTCCAGCTCGATGACTGTCCCGCAGTCGCGGGCTTCGTAGCCCGGCAGCCGGTCGACGGCCTGCTTGAACTCGTCGCCACGCAGGATCTCGAGCATCTGCTGCATCACCGGTGCGTCGAGCGAACGCTCGTCGCACAGCAGGAAGTAGCGCTCGCTCTGGCTCGGCACGAAATCGAGCTTGAACTGGCGCGCAGGCGTCTCGACGCCATAGCCCACATCGGCCATGCCACTGGCCACGAAGGCCGCCACGGCGGCGTGCGTGAACTCGCATTGCTCGTAGCCCTTGATCCGCGCCGGGTCGATGCCCTCCTTGCGCAGCAGCATGTCGAGCAGCAGACGCGTGCCCGAGCCGGCCTGCCGGTTGATGAAGCGCACGCCGGGCCGAAGCAGGTCTTTAAGTCCGTAGATCTTCTTGGGGTTGCCCGGCGCGACCATCATCCCCTGGTGGCGCCAGGCGATGTTGATGAGCTTCTGCGAGCCGACGCTCAGCCACTGGCGGTAGAACTCGACAACAGGCGTTTCGAACTCGCCCTGCGGCACATGGAAGCCGGCAGCATCGCAGGTGGCGTTGTGCAGCGAAGCCAGCGCTTCGACACTGCTGCAGTACTTGAGGTCGTTCGGCAGCTCGGCTGCAACCAGCGCGTGGTGAAGCGTCTGCATCGCGAAGCCGTGGCTCGCATGGATGCGCAACAGCGTCGGCACGCGCGCCAGCACCTTCTGGATTTCGGCGCCCAGCTCCGAAGCCAAGGAGTCCAGCACCGGCGACAGGCGCGCCGTGATGCGCTTGTCGGCCCACACGAGCCGCTCGCCCAGCGGCGTCAGCTTGGAGCCCTTGCCGCGCTCCATCACCATCAGCGGCTCGCCGAACAGGGCCTCGCCCTGGCGGATCAACTCCCATGCATGGCGGTACGAGACCCCGAGAGTGGTGCACGCGCTGGCGAGGCTGCCTTGCTCATGCACGCCGACCAAAAGGCTGATGGCGCGCGGTGCCAGGGCGGTTCCACCGGCTTGGCGGATGGTCCATTGCTGCTTGATCGTGACTTCGTGCATGAATCGGAGTAAATATGTCCGCCACAGCATATTACAACGACCCTCTGCGCCATATTGCGGCGCAGGAGGCGCGTCCATAGACTCCGCCGGACTTGCCCTCAGAGGCTCCACCGAGACATGCCCACAACAGCCTATGAATGACAGCACCGACATTGCGCGATCGATCGCCGCCACCCATAAGAATGTGCCCGGTGGGCTGATGCCTGCCCTGCATGGAATCCAGGACGCGCTGGGCCATATTCCCAAGGATGCGGTCGCCGCGATCGCCAGCGAATTCAATCTTTCACGCGCCGAAGTGCATGGGGTAATCACTTATTACCACCACTTCCGCAGCGAGCCTGCGGGTAAACATGTAGTCCATATTTGCCGCGCCGAAGCGTGCCAGTCGATGGGCGCCGACGCGTTGCTCGCGCATGCCAGCAAAACGCTGGGCTGCGGCGTTCACGGCACCTCTGTAGACGGTGTGTTCACGCTGGAACCGGCGTACTGTCTCGGCATGTGCGCATCGTCGCCCGCCGCACTCATCGACGATGAGCTGCATGCGCGCCTCACACCGCAATCCTTCGACGAACTGGTGGCGCAAGCCCGGAGCGCAACATGAGCGACAGCATCACCGTCTACGTCCCCCGCGACTCTGCCGCTCTGGCCGTGGGCGCCGATCGTGTCGCACGCGCCATTGCGGCCGAAGCGACTGCGCGTGGCCTGTCCGTGAACCTGGTGCGCAATGGCTCGCGCGGCATGTTCTGGCTGGAGCCGCTGGTTGAAGTGCTAACGCCTTCCGGCCGTGTGGCCTACGGCCCGGTGACGACGAAAGACGTGGGGGCGTTGTTCGACAGCGGCTTCCTGCAAGGCAGCGCGCATGCCTTGCAGCTCGGCCTCACCGACGAGATTCCGTACCTGAAGAAGCAGGAGCGCCTGACCTTCGCGCGCATGGGCATCACCGACCCGCTGTCGCTCGCCGACTATCAAGCGCACGAAGGCTTCGCCGGCCTGCGCCGCGCGCTGACGCTCGCCCCGACAGAAATCGTGCAACAGGTGCTCGACGCCGGGCTTCGCGGGCGTGGCGGTGCAGCCTTCCCGGCCGGCATCAAGTGGAAGACGGTGGCGGCCACACCGGCCGAGCAGAAGTACATCGTCTGCAACGCCGACGAGGGCGACTCTGGCACCTTCTCCGATCGCATGACGATGGAAGGTGACCCGTACATGCTGATCGAAGGCATGACGATCGCCGGCATCGCCACCGGCGCCACCATGGGCTACATCTACGTTCGCTCGGAGTACCCGCACGCCATTGCTGTATTGAACGCAGCCATCGGCCATGCCGAAGCCGCCGGCTTCCTGGGTGCGGACGTGCTCGGTTCCGGCAAGCGCTTCAGCCTCGAAGTGCGCAAGGCCGCCGGCTCCTACGTGTGCGGCGAAGAGACCGCCTTGCTCGAAAGCCTGGAGGGCCGCCGCGGCATCGTGCGCGCCAAGCCGCCGCTGCCGGCCATCGAAGGCCTGTTCGGCAAGCCGACCGTCATCAACAACGTGATCACGCTGGCCACTGTGCCCATCATCCTGGCGCGTGGTGCCGACTTCTACAAGAACTTCGGCATGGGCCGCTCGCGCGGCACGCTGCCGTTCCAGCTCGCCGGCAACATCTTGCAAGGCGGCCTGGTCGAGAAGGCCTTCGGCCTCACGCTGCGCGAGTTGCTGTATGACTTCGGCGGTGGCAGCGCATCGGGCCGACCAATCAAGACGGTGCAAGTGGGCGGGCCGCTCGGCGCCTACGTGCCCGAAT
This sequence comes from Rhizobacter sp. P2_G4, assembly GCF_056403575.1. Classification (NCBI taxonomy): domain Bacteria; kingdom Pseudomonadati; phylum Pseudomonadota; class Betaproteobacteria; order Burkholderiales; family Sphaerotilaceae; genus Rhizobacter; species Rhizobacter sp. P2_G4. Next base: position 458,475 of record NZ_JBFUFG010000001.1, read on the forward strand.
CGCAGTGGGACATCCCGCTCGACTACGAGGCCTATGCCGCCGTCGGCGCGGTGGTCGGCCACGGCGGGCTCGTGGTGCACGACGACACGGCCGACATGTCCAAGCTAGCGCGCTACGCGATGGAGTTCTGCGCCATCGAGAGCTGCGGCAAGTGCACACCCTGCCGCATCGGCTCGACGCGCGGCGTCGAAGTCATCGACAAGATCACGCTGAACCAAAACCGCCCGCAGCAGGAGAAGCTGCTGCGCGACCTGTGCGACACCATGCTCTACGGCTCGCTCTGCGCCATGGGGGGCATGACGCCCTACCCGGTGCTGTCGGCGCTCAACTACTACCCGCAAGACTTCGGTCTTGAGACGCCTGCCGAAAAAGCGGCCTGAAGGAAACACCATGCTGGATCATCTGAAAGAGACCGACTACGGCACACCGCGCCGCGAATCGGAACAGGAAGTCACGCTCGAGATCGACGGCAACGAGGTGACGGTGCCCAAGGGCACGTCGCTCATGCGCGCAGCCGTCGATGCGGGCATTCAAGTGCCCAAGCTCTGCGCCACCGACAGCCTGGAGCCCTTCGGCTCCTGCCGCCTGTGCCTGGTGGAGATCGATGGCCGCAAAGGCTTCCCGGCGTCGTGCACCACGCCGGCCGAAGCGGGCATGAAGGTCCGGACGCAGACGCCCAAGCTGCAAGAGCTGCGCAAGGGCGTGATGGAGCTGTACATCAGCGACCACCCGCTTGATTGCCTGACCTGCAGTGCCAACGGCAACTGCGAGCTGCAGGACATGGCCGGCGTCACTGGCCTGCGCAACGTGCGCTACGGCTTCGACGGTGCCAATCACCTGAAGGACCAGAAGGACGAGTCCAACCCGTACTTCACTTACGACCCGAGCAAGTGCATCGTCTGCAACCGCTGCGTGCGGGCGTGTGAAGAAACGCAAGGCACCTTCGCGCTGACGATCAGCGGGCGCGGCTTCGAATCGCGCGTGTCGGCCGGCCAGAACGAATCGTTCATGGAATCGGAGTGCGTGAGCTGCGGTGCCTGCGTCGAAGCCTGCCCCACCGCCACGCTGCAAGAGAAGTCCGTCATCTGGATGGGCCAGGGCGAGCACAGCGTGACCACCACTTGCGCCTACTGCGGCGTCGGCTGCGGTTTCAAGGCCGAGATGAAGGGCAACGAGGTCGTGCGCATGGTGCCGTGGAAAGACGGCAAGGCCAACGAAGGCCACTCGTGCGTGAAGGGCCGCTTTGCCTGGGGCTATGCCTCGCACAAGGACCGCATCACCACGCCGATGATCCGCAAGAGCATCAGCGACCCGTGGCAAGAAGTGAGCTGGGACGAGGCCATCAACTACGCCGCCAGCGAGTTCAAGCGCATCCAGGCGAAGTACGGCCGCGACTCGATCGGTGGCATCGTCTCGTCACGTTGCACCAACGAAGAGGGCTACCTGGTCCAGAAGTTGGTGCGCGCGGCCTTCGGCAACAACAACGTCGACACCTGTGCCCGTGTGTGCCATTCGCCCACCGGTTATGGCTTGAAGCAGACGCTGGGTGAATCGGCCGGCACGCAGACCTTCAAGTCGGTCGAGAAGGCCGACGTGATCGTCGTCATCGGTGCCAACCCGACCGACGGCCACCCGGTGTTCGCCTCGCGCATGAAGAAGCGCCTGCGCCAAGGTGCGAAGCTGATCGTCGTCGACCCACGCAAGATCGACTTGGTGAAGTCGCCGCACGTGCAGGCCGACCTGCACCTGCCGCTGCGTCCGGGCACCAACGTGGCCGTGGTCACAGCGATGGCGCACGTGATCGCGACCGAAGGCTTGCTCGCGAACGAGTTCATCGCCGAGCGTTGCGAAGACAAGGCCTTCCGCGAATGGCTGGAGTTCGTGTCGCGCCCCATCAACTCGCCCGAGATGATGGAAGAGATCACCGGCGTGCCGGCGGCCGACATGCGCAGCGCCGCACGGCTCTATGCCACCGGCAACATCGAAGGCAAGCTGACCGGCAAGCGCCCGAACGGCGCGATCTATTACGGCCTGGGCGTGACCGAGCACAGCCAAGGTTCAACGATGGTGATGGGCATTGCGAACCTGGCGATGGCCACCGGCAACGTCGGCCGCGAAGGCGTGGGTGTGAACCCGTTGCGAGGCCAGAACAACGTGCAGGGCTCGTGCGACATCGGCTCGTTCCCGCATGAGCTGCCGGGCTACCGCCACGTGTCGGACACGACCACGCGCACTCAGTTCGAACAGGCGTGGAACGTGGAACTGCAGGCCGAGCCGGGCCTGCGCATCCCGAACATGTTCGACGCCGCACTGGCCGGCACCTTCATGGGCCTGTATTGCGAAGGCGAAGATATCGTCCAGTCGGACCCGAACACGCAGCACGTCGCACACGCGCTGTCGTCGATGGAATGCATCGTCGTTCAAGACCTCTTCCTGAACGAGACGGCGAAGTACGCGCATGTGTTTTTGCCGGGCTCGTCGTTCCTCGAGAAGGACGGCACCTTCACGAATGCCGAACGCCGTATCTCGCGCGTGCGCAAGGTCATGCCGCCGAAGGCTGGCCTGGGTGACTGGGAGGTGACGGTCAAGCTGTCGAACGCGCTCGGCTACCCGATGAACTACACGCACCCCGAGCAGATCATGGCCGAGATCGCGGCGCTCACGCCCACGTTCACCGGCGTGAGCTACAAGAAGATCGACGAGCTTGGCAGCGTGCAATGGCCATGCAACGACGCAGCCCCAGAAGGCACGCCGACGATGCACATCGACAAGTTCGTGCGCGGCAAGGGCAAGTTCATCATCACGCAGTACGTGGCCACCGACGAGAAGGTCACGCGCAAGTTCCCTCTGCTGCTGACGACGGGGCGCATCCTGTCGCAGTACAACGTGGGCGCGCAGACGCGTCGCACCGAAAACAACCAGTGGCACAGCGAAGACCGCCTCGAGATCCACCCGCACGACGCTGAAGAGCGTGGCGTGAAAGATGGTGATTGGGTCGGCATCCAGAGCCGTGCCGGCGAGACGGTGTTACGGGCGATCGTCAGCGAGCGCATGCAGCCGGGCGTGGTCTACACGACCTTCCACTTCCCCGAGTCGGGTGCCAACGTCATCACCACCGAGAACTCGGACTGGGCGACCAACTGCCCCGAGTACAAGGTGACGGCGGTGCAGGTGATGCCGGTGATGCAGCCTTCCGGTTGGCAGAAGGAATACAGCCGCTTCACGGAAGTGCAGGAACGCCTGCTGGCCGAGCGGCACAAGGCCGGTGCGACGCCGGCGATTGCCGTCCCCGCCAAGTAACGCTGGACCCAGCTGATGCGCGACCTCACGGGTCGCGTGTCGGGCCAACCTGTGCTCTCACGAGACCCCTCTCTATGCAACCTGATCACCTCATCCGCATGGCCAACCAGATCGGTGGCTTCTTCGAAGCCATGCCCGATCGTGCCGAGGCCACGATGGACCTGGCGCAGCACATCAAGAAATTCTGGGCCCCTCGCATGCGGCACGCCCTGCTCGGACACGTCGACCGGGAAGGCGATGGCGAACTCAATGTGATGGTGAAGCAGGCGCTCTTGCAGCACCGCCAAGTGATTCAGTGATTTCTGTCGCGACATAGGCGGCCGGCTGGCCCGGCGCCAGTTGAAAAACTAAGTAGTTTCCCTATAATGGTAAACACTGAATTTCAACTGGAAAGCCACCATGTCGAACACCGCTGCTCAGACCCAACTGCCTGCTTCGCAAGTCCAAACCGGCGACCCATTGCGCGACATGATCGCCGCGATGCCGATCGTGCTGCTGGCCAAGGCCATCGGTTCGATGTTTCAGCAAAACAGCAGCGTTCGCGCGTCGGTTCAAGGTTCTGCAGCCAACTGATTCGGCTGAGCAGAAAGCCCTGCGCTCTCTGCCTGTCCGCCAACGCTGACCTGTCAGCTTGATGGATTGAACGGGACGATCTGCGAGATCAGCGATGCGCCATCGCTGAGCAGAAAGTCCTTGAACGCCTGAGCCACCGGCGGCAGGCGTTTGTTACGTCGATGCAAGACGTACCAGTGCAGCATCAACGGGAAGCCTTGAACGTCGAGCACGCACAGGCTGCCGGCCTTCAGCTCCTGGCTGATGGTGTGCGCTGACAGAAAGCTCACTCCCATACCGGCGATCACGGCCTGCTTGATCGTCTCGGTGCTGCGGATCTCCATCGCGATGTTGATGTCGCCCAGACTGCGGCCGAAGCCCTCTTCCATCGAGTGCCAGGTGTCCGAGCCCTTTTCGCGAACGACGAAGGGCTCGCACAGTACCGACTCGACCGAGATGTTCTTCTTGCCAACCAGCGGGTGGCCGGGCGCAGCCAGGATCACATAAGGGTGCGGCGCAAAGTCTTCGTGGACGATGTCGGGGTCCGACGGTGGCCGGACCATGATCGCCAGGTCGACCAGGTTCTCGGCGATGTGGGCCAGCAGCTCTTCGCGGTTGTGAACCGTGAAGTTCAGCGTCACGCCACGGTGCCGGCTCGCAAACTCGACCAGCAGCCGCGGAAAGAAGTAGTCACCGGCGCTGATCACCCCGACGTTGAGTTTGCCGCCCGAGACGCCCTTGAACTGCGCCATGGCGTTTTCCGCCACCTCGAACTGCTGGATGATCGTGCGGCTGATTTTCAGCAGCTCGATGCCCGCCGGCGTCAGGTAGATCTTCTTGCCGAACTGCTCGAACAGCACGTTGCCGGCATGCTCTTCCAGCTTGCGCACCTGCGTCGAGACGGCAGGCTGAGTCAGATGCAGCTCTTCCGCAGCACGCGAATAACTCAGCAGGCGCGCCACCGCTTCGAATACCTTCAACTGACGCAGCGTGGCGTTTTTCATCGATGGCTGCCGCGTGTCGAATCAAGCGAGCTGCAAGCCGCGCCCCATCAAGCAACGCCCCAGGGACGGGTCTCCCGGCCCAATGGGTGGCGCCCCTTGGGGGCAGGAGCGAAGCGACTGGGGGGCTCTATTCAATGGCTTTAACCATGTCCTCGACGACTTTCTTCGCATCGCCGAACACCATCATGGTCTTGTCCATGTAGAAGAGTTCGTTGTCGAGGCCGGCGTAGCCCGCGGCCATCGAGCGCTTGTTGACGATGATGGTCTTGGCCTTGTAGGCCTCGAGGATGGGCATGCCGTAGATCGCGCTGCCCTTGGTGTGCGCGGCAGGGTTCACCACGTCGTTGGCGCCCAGGATGATCGCGACGTCGGCCTGGCCGAACTCGCCGTTGATGTCTTCCATCTCGAACACCTGGTCGTAAGGCACCTCGGCCTCGGCCAGCAGCACATTCATGTGGCCCGGCATGCGGCCCGCCACCGGGTGGATGGCGTACTTGACGGTGATGCCCTTTTCGGTGAGCTTGGCGGCAAGCTCCTTCACCGCATGCTGGGCGCGCGCCACGGCCAAGCCGTAGCCTGGCACGATGACCACGGTCTCGGCGTTGCCGAGCACGAAGGCGGCGTCGTCGGCGCTGCCGCTCTTGACGGGGCGCTGCTCGGTGGCACCGCCCGTCGCAGCAGTAGCGTCACCGCCGAAGCCGCCGAGGATGACGTTGAAGAACGAGCGGTTCATCGCCTTGCACATGATGTAGCTCAGGATCGCGCCCGACGAGCCCACCAGCGAGCCGGCAATGATCAGCATGCTGTTGTTCAGCGAGAAACCGATGCCGGCCGCCGCCCAACCCGAGTAGCTGTTGAGCATGGACACCACGACCGGCATGTCGGCCCCGCCGATCGGGATGATGATCAGCACGCCCATCACGAAGGCCAGTGCCAGCATCGCGAAGAACGCGCCCCAGCTGCCGGTGAACATGAAGGCGAGGCCGAGGCCGATCGTGAGTACGCCCAGCACCAGGTTCAGCACATGCTGGCCCGGAAACACCACCGGCGCGCCCTTGAACAGGCGGAACTTGTAGGTCCCCGAGAGCTTGCCGAACGCGATCACCGAGCCGCTGAATGTGATGGCGCCGATGGCTGCACCCAGGAACAGCTCCAACCGGTTGCCCGTGGGAATCGGGTCGCCCGCAGCGTGCACGATCTGGAAAGCCACCGGCTCGGCCACCGCCGCCACAGCGATGAACACGGCCGCAAGACCGATCATGCTGTGGAAGAACGCGACCAGCTCCGGCATCTTGGTCATCTCGACCGTCTTCGCGCGGTAGGCGCCATACGCGGCACCGGCCAGCAGGCCAAGCAGCACCCAGCCGAGCCCGAGCGGGTTGCCCTGCGCGAGCTTGACGATCAGTGCACCGGTGGTCACCACAGCGATCGCCATGCCGACCATGCCGAACAGGTTGCCGCGAATCGAAGTCGTCGGGTGGCTCAGGCCCTTCAAGGCCTGGATGAAGCAGACGCTGGCGATCAAGTAAAGCAGCGTGACCAGATTCATGCTCATGACTGTTGACCCCCTGTTGCGGCGTACCGCAGCAGCCCCCCGCGGGGGCATTCGCCTGACTTGAGGCGGCTCGGCGTCTGGCTCATTTCGGCTCCTCCTTCACGACCTTCTTCTCCTTCTTGCGGAACATCTCGAGCATGCGTCGCGTCACGAGAAAGCCACCGAACACGTTGACGGCCGCGAGCGCCACGGCGAGCACGCCCATGATCTTGCCCAGTGGTGTTTCGGTGCCGGCCGCGGCCAGCATGGCGCCGACGATCACGATCGCAGAGATGGCGTTGGTCACCGCCATCAGCGGCGTGTGCAGCGCGGGTGTCACCGTCCAGACCACGTGGTAACCCACGTAGATGGCCAGCACGAAGATGATGAGATTGGTAATGGTCGGCGAGATGATGTCCATGGTCTTCTCCTCGTCACTTTCTCTTCACTTCGCCGCCCTGCGTCATCAGGCAGGCTGCCACGATGTCATCGTCCATCGGCACGTTGAACGTGCCTTCCTTGGTGATCACGAGCTTCAGGAAGTCGAGCACGTTGCGCGCATAGAGCGCGCTGGCGTCTGCTGCCACCAGGGCAGCGAGGTTGGTCTCGCCGACCAGCGTGACGCCGTGTTTGACGACCGTCTTGTTGGCTTCGGTCAGCGGGCAGTTACCGCCTTGGGCCGCGGCCAGGTCGACGATCACCGAGCCCGGCTTCATGGCCTTGACCATCTCTTCGGTCACCAGCACCGGCGCCGCGCGGCCCGGGATCAGCGCGGTGGTGATCACGATGTCGGCTGCCGCCACGCGCTTGGCCACCTCGACCTTCTGGCGGTCGAGCCAGCTCTGCGGCATGGGCTTGGCATAGCCACCGACGCCAACGGCGGCTTCCTTTTCTTCGGGCGTGTCGTACGAGACGTCGATGAACTTCGCGCCCAGCGATTCGACCTGCTCCTTGACGGACGGCCGCACATCGCTCGCCTCGATCACGGCGCCGAGGCGCTTGGCGGTCGCGATGGCTTGCAAGCCCGCCACGCCGACGCCAAGGATCACCACGCGCGCTGCCTTCACCGTGCCGGCTGCAGTCATCAGCATGGGGAAGAAGCGCTGGTACTTGTCGGCCGCGACGATCACGGCCTTGTAGCCGGCAATGTTGGCCTGCGAGCTCAGCACGTCCATGCTCTGGGCACGCGTGGTGCGCGGCGCGGCCTCGAGCGCAAAGCTCGTGATGCCGGCGCCGGCGAGGCGTTGCAGGCCGTCGCGGTCGAAGGGGTTGAGCATGCCGACAAGCGCAGCGCCCGTGGTCATCAGGCTCAGCTCCGAATCGAGCGGTGAACGCACCTTGAGCACCAGGTCAGCAGCGAACGCGCCCGCCTGGTCGGTGATCTCCGCGCCTGCAGCCACGTAGGCTTCGTCGGTGGCACTGGCGGATACGCCGGCACCGGACTGGATGCGCAGGGTGTGGCCCTGCGCCTTGAGTTTCTTGGCCGTTTCAGGCGTCACGGCCACGCGTGTTTCGCCGGCAACCGTCTCGAGCGGTACCCCAATCAACATGGATCTGCCTCCTCAGTCGTCGGCACGGGATGATCAACTTGCGCCGAGCTTACAAAAACACGAGAGCCTAACGCATCGCGCACGTTTCGTCGTTGATTCGAATACGTCCTGTCGACACGGGCCGCTACCATCTGAACCCATGTCTGACCGTTGGAAGCCCAGTGTCACCGTGGCGGCGATCGTCGAGCGCATCACCGATGGCGTGAGCCGTTTTCTGTTGGTTGAAGAACACACCGCCGAAGGCCTGAAGCTCAACAACCCCGCCGGCCACCTGGACCCTGGAGAGTCACCCGAGCAAGGCGTGGTGCGCGAGGCACTGGAAGAAACTGCGTGCGCGTTCACACCTCAGTGCGTCGTCGGCCTTTACCTGTCGCGCTTCCAGCGGCCGAGCACCGGCGAAGACGTGACCTACCTTCGCATCGCCTACGCCGGCATGGCGAGCGAGCCGGACCCAGAACGCCGCCTCGATGAAGGCATCGTCCGCACGCTGTGGATGACGCTCGATGAGTTGCATGCCAGCCGCGAACGCCACCGCAGTGCGCTGGTGTTGACCTGCATCAAGGACTATCTGGCTGGCAAGCGCTACCCACTGTCGCTCGTGACGGCGGACGCCACGCTGTACTCGCCCGAGATCAAGCAGTAGCTCGATGTGATGGGATCACGGTGACCCCAAGTCCCTGCGCGCCCGGCGCCAACCCCGCAGACCTAAAATTCGGCCATGAGCAAACAGCGCGTCGTCGTCGGCCTGTCTGGCGGTGTCGATTCCGCGGTCAGTGCACACCTGCTCAAGCAGCAGGGCCACGAGGTCATCGGCATCTTCATGAAGAACTGGGAAGACGATGACGACGACGAGTACTGCTCGTCGCGGCAAGACTTCATCGACGCCGCGAGCGTGGCCGACGTGCTCGGCATCGAGATCGAACACGTGAACTTTGCGGCCGACTACAAGGACCGCGTGTTCGCCGAGTTCTTGCGCGAATACCAGGCGGGCCGCACGCCCAACCCCGACGTGCTGTGCAATGCCGAGATCAAGTTCAAGGCTTTTCTCGACCATGCGATGCGGCTTGGCGCTGAGAAGATCGCGACCGGGCACTACGCGCGCGTTCGTGAGTTGGACGGTCAACACCAGCTGCTGAAGGGCCTCGACCCGCTGAAGGACCAGAGCTACTTTTTGCACCGGCTCACGCAATCGCAACTGAGCAAGACGCTCTTCCCGGTGGGCGAGTTGCCGAAGACCGAGGTGCGCCGCATTGCCACCGAGATCGGCCTGCCGAACGCGAAGAAGAAGGACTCGACCGGCATCTGCTTCATCGGCGAGCGGCCGTTCCGCGAATTCCTGAACCGCTACCTGGCCAACAAGCCCGGCCCGATCAAGGACGACCGCGGCCGCACGGTGGGCGAGCACGTAGGCCTGAGCTTCTACACGCTGGGCCAGCGCAAGGGCATCGGCATCGGCGGGCTGAAGGAGCGCGGCGCCGCCAAGGGCGGCAACGAACACGCGCCGTGGTTCGTCGCGCGCAAAGACATGGCGGCCAACACGCTCTACATCGTGCAAGGCCACGCCCACCCCTGGCTGCTCTCGAACACGCTGGAGGCCGATGACCTGAGCTGGGTGTCGGGCCACGCGCCCGTGGCTGGCGACGTGGCAGCAAAAACGCGCTACCGCCAAGCCGACGCGGCCTGCGCCATCTCATCGTCTGCTGAACGCATCACGCTGCAATTTGCGAAGCCGCAATGGGCCGTCACGCCGGGCCAGTCGGCGGTCGTGTACGACGGCGAGGTATGTCTGGGCGGCGGAGTGATCGCCACTTCGGCCGCTGCGGAAGCTGAACCCGCCGCGCCGCACACTCAGCGCGGCTTGGCGAGCTCCATCGCCCAGTAGGTCTTGAACGCGCTGCCGCGCACGCCCGGCGCGCAGCCCACGCCGAATTCGCTCACAGCCGGGTTCATCAGGTTGGCGCAGTGGCCCGGGCTCGCCTGCCAGCCGGTCATCACCTCGGCGGTACCCGGGTAGTTGCCCGCCACGTTCTCGGCGAACACCTGCCATGTGTAGCCGGCCGCCGTGGCGCGATCGGCCGGCCCGCGGCCCTTGGCATCGGCGTGTTCCACCTCGTTGCGCGCTGCCATGCCTTGCGCGTGTGTGAAGGCCAGGCGCGCCAGCGTGTCGTTCCAACGCAGCGGCGCGGCTGGGCCGAAACTTTTGGCACCGCAGCGTTGAGCCGAGGCGCGGAAATCGTTGACGCGTTGGAGCAGATCGGGTTGGAAGCGTGCGAAGCCGCACGTGCCAGCCTGCACGGCAGTCTTCGGTGATACGTCCGCGGCGCAGGCAGCAGCGCAGACCAGCACGGCGCTGGTGGCGCCAAGAGCGCGCAAGGTGGAAAACGAAGGCATGCGCGCAGGCTAAACGCAAGTACGCAGGCCTGTGAGCTCTTGCCGTGATGCCCATCACGCCGACGAGGCTCATGCCCTCGATCGGCGTCCGACCGCAGGGCACACCCCCTAAAGTCCGCCAGCGAAATGTCGAAATCACCTGACGAACCGTCCTGTGTGAATCCACTCGCCTTACTCATCTCCCTCATGCGCGCTCCCCTCGTCACCCTCGCCCTGCTCGGTGCTGCCGTCTGCGCTGACGCGGCCTCGCTGACCGTGACGGTGGTCGACAACGCCGGCAAGCCGCTGCCCGACGCGGTGGTGATGCTGGAACCCACCGGCAGCAAGCTGCCTGTCAAACCGATGGCAGCGGTGGATGTCAGCCAGTCCAAGCGCCGGTTCGTGCCGCAGGTCACCGTGGTGACGGTGGGCACGCCGGTGAACTTTCCTAACTTCGACACGGTGCGCCACCAGGTGTATTCGTTCTCGCCGATCAAGACCTTCGAGCTGAAGCTGTACGCCGGGGTGCCCAATGCCCCCATCGTGTTCGACAAGCCGGGTACCGCGGTGCTTGGCTGCAACATCCACGACCAGATGGCAGCCTGGATCGTTGTCGTCGACACGCCGTTCCACGCCAGCACTGCCGCCGACGGCCAAGTGCGGCTCGACAACGTCCCGACCGGCAGCTACCGCCTGCGTGCTTGGCACGCGGGCGTGCCGGCCGGCAAGGAGCCCGCCGCCGAAACGCTGAACCTGGCCGGCACCGACACGAGCGCGCAGATCAAGCTGCCCGCCAGCCTGCTGTGAGCTGGCTGCCACGTCACGGCCGGGTGGAGGCGCTGCGCGTCTGGCTCGCCAAGTCGCTCAGCGCACGCATCGTGCTGCTGTTCCTCGGCCTGCTGCTGGCCGTGCAGGCGGCGAGTTTTGTCGCCATTCGCGCCACCATCGACCGCAACGCGCGTGCCGCCATCGGTGCCGACCTGGAAGTCGGCGAACGCGTGCTCCGGCACGTGCTGGAGCAGAACGCACGGCAGCTCACTGAAGGCGCGACGCTGCTGACGGCCGACTATGGCTTCCGCTCAGCGGTGGCCAGCCGCGATGCAGCCACCATCAGCTCGGTGCTCGCGAACCATGGCGAGCGCATCGGCGCTGGCGTAGCAGCGCTGCTCGACACCGATTTCAAGCTGCAGGCCTCGGCCCATACCGACGCAGCAACGCTGCAGCCGGTGCTCGCCCACCTCTCCAGCCACGCCGGCACCGGCAAACATGCCGGCGAGGTGCTGATGGTGGGCAACAAGGCGTTCCAGTTCGTGCTCGTGCCGCTGCGCGCCCCAGTGCTGGCGGGCTGGGTGCTGATGGGCTTCCCGGTCGACCAGCCACTGCTCGAGCAGATGCGCAGCCTCTCGCCGCTGCACGTCAGCCTGGAGACGCGCGCCGACGCGCAGTCACCTTGGAAGACCACCCTCTCCACCCTGCCGCGCGAAGCCCGCAACGCTCTCGAACGCCAGAACACCATCGCCGGCGACAGCAGCCTGGCGATGGCGCTGCCCGACGGCGAGTACAGCGCCCGCAGCGTGTCGCTCACGTTCGACACCGATGGGCCGGGCGTCTCGGCGCTGCTGATGCGTTCGGTCGATGATGCGGTGGCACCGTATCGCCAGCTGCAGTTCGGCTTGGCGGCGCTCACACTGCTGAGCGTGCTGGTGTTCGGGCTCGGCAGTGTGCTGACGGCACGCCACGTGACCACGCCTTTGCGCAAGCTCGCCGTGGCGGCCGAGCGCCTGGGGGCGGGCGACTACGCGACGCCGCTCGGCGGGCAGCGCCGCACCGACGAGATCGGCGACCTGGCCCATTCCTTCGAGCACATGCGCGTCAGCGTGGCCGGCCAGCAGGAAGAGATTCTCAAGCTCGCCTACTGGGACAGCCTCACCGGCCTGTCCAACCGCGTGCAGTTCCGCAACGCCGTGCTCGAAGCCATCGCCATCGGCAAGGCCGACAGCCGCTCGGTGGCGGTCATCATGCTGGATCTGGACCGCTTCAAGCACGTCAACGACGTGCTCGGCTACCGCTTCGGCGACCTGATGCTCAAGGGCGTGGGCGAACGGCTGTCTCAGCAGGCCGTGCGCAACGGTGACCTGGTCGCACGCCTCGGCGGCGACGAGTTCGCCGTGCTGCTCGCCGACATCGACCCCGCGAGCGACCTGTCGCACACCGGCTCGTTGGCGCAGCGCTTGCACCAGATCTTCAGCGACGTGATGGTGCTCGAGGACCAAACCGTCGACATGAGCGCGAGCTTCGGCATGGCGGTGTTTCCGCACCATGGCAGCGATGTCGACACGCTGCTCAGCCACGCGGAAATTGCGATGTACAGCGCCAAGCGCCGTGGCGAAGGCCCGATGCTGTACGACCCGTCGATCGATGCCGCCAGCTCGCAGACGCTGTCGCTGCTGAGCGAGTTGCGCCACGCGCTCGACCACCACGAGCTGCGTCTGTACCTGCAACCCAAGCTCGCGCTCGACAACGGCCGCCTGGTGGGCGCCGAGGCCTTGTTGCGATGGCAGCACCCGGTGCGCGGCCTGCTGCCGCCGATGGAGTTCATTCCCTTCGCCGAGCAGACGGGTTTCATCCGCATGCTGACGATGTGGGTCTTCGAGGAATCCGCGCGCATGTGGCGGGTGCTCAATGAAGGCGGTGTGCGAATCGTCGTGTCGGTCAACCTGTCGACACGCGACCTGCTCGACGTCGAGCTGCCGCAGAAATTCGAAGCACTGCTGATCAAGCACATCGTGCCGGCCGAGGCGTTCTGCCTCGAGATCACCGAGAGCGCGATCATGGACGACCCGCAGCGCGCAATGGCCACGCTCGAGCGCTTGAGCGGCCTGGGCTTCCGCCTGTCGATCGACGACTTCGGCACCGGCTATTCCTCACTCGCCTACCTGAAGCGCCTGCCGGTCGACGAGCTGAAGATCGACAAGTCCTTCGTGCTCAACATGGCGAAGGACACCGACGATGCCCGCATCGTGCGCTCCACCATCGACCTGGCGCACGGCCTCGGGCTGACCGTGGTCGCCGAGGGTGTGGAGAACGCCCAGGCATGGGACCTGTTGCGCGACCTGTCATGCGACGAAGCACAGGGCTTCCACATGAGCCGGCCGCTGCCCGCGCACGAGTTTGCGCATTGGGCCAGCGGGTGGGCGGTCAGGCATTCGGTGTTCGGGGCCAAGGGCATTCCCAACGCGAATGTGACCTTGCACTGAGACGTCGAGAACCGGTTGCTCCGGCGGCGGATCAAGTCGTCACAAGTTGGCTCGTCTCCCAGGGCTTGAAAGCCACTGCTTCGCACCCAGCTGCGTAGTTCGATCGACTGCGCGCGAGGCGCCCGTGCCGTTCCTTATCGTGATGGGCTTGATGTTGCTGCTGGTAGCCTGGTTGGCTGGCCAGCCGCTGCTGACCGAGCTGCGCCGCGCCCGCATCCGCCGCCGGCCTTTCCCGGCGGAGTGGCGCGAGATTCTTCGCCGGCGCGTGCCCTACGTGCGCAGCCTGCCGGCGGACCTGCAGCTGCAGTTGAAGAGGCACATGCAGGTCTTCCTGGCCGAGAAGCCGTTCATCGGCTGCGCCGGGCTCGAAGTCACCGACGAGATGCGCATCACCGTGGCGGCCCAGGCGTGCCTGCTGCTGCTCAACCGACGCCGTTCGTCGTACTACCCGCGGCTGCGCCAGATCCTGCTCTACCCGGGCGCGTTTCTCGTCGACCGCGTGCACACCGACAGCGCCGGCGTGCTGCAAGACCAGCGCCGCGCCCTGTCGGGCGAATCGTGGTCACAGGGGCAGGTGATCTTGTCGTGGCAGGACACGGTCGACGGCGCAGCTGTGATCGACGATGGGCAGAACGTGGTGATCCATGAGTTCGCGCACCAGTTGGACCAGGAGAACGGCGAAGCCAACGGCGCGCCGCTGCTGTCGGGCCGCCGTCACTACGCGCGCTGGTCGAAGGTGATGGCCGCCGAGTTCGCGAAGCTGCAGGCGCAGGCCGACAGGCAGGAGCCGAGCCTGCTCAGCCACTACGGTGCGACCAACCCAGCCGAGTTCTTCGCCGTGGCCTCTGAGGTGTTCTTCGAGCAGCCGCAGCAGCTGGCTGCCGAGCACCCGGCACTGTTTGGCGAACTTGCCGGTTTTTACCGGTTGAATCCGCTGAGCTGGTAACTGGCAGGGCTAAGGGTCGCTCCAACGGATTCAGAGGGAAAACGGCACGGTTTTGCGACGAGGGCGACACGATAATCAGTCACGCTGGCGTGTGACCGAAGCGCATCAGGAACACGTGCTTGTCGGGACCCGCGCTGCGTCTCTGTCACCTCTGAAGGAGCAACATCATGATGCCCACACGCGCAATCTCGGTTTCACTTGCCATGGCGTTTGCCGCTGGCTCCGCCATCGCACAAACCAGCGTCGGCGTATCGATCGGCATCAACCAGCCTGGCGTCTACGGGCGCATCGACATCGGCAACACGCCTCCTCCGCCGGTGATCTACGCCAAGCCCATCATCTACGCGCCGCCACGCGTGGCCGTGGTGCAAGAGCCCGTCTATCTGTACGTGCCACCCGGTCATCAAAAGAAGTGGGGCAAGCACTGCGCCAAATACAACGCGTGCGGCCAACCGGTCTACTTCGTGCAGGAGAAGTGGGTCAAGGAACGCTACGAACGCGAGCATGGCCACGACCATGACGATGAGCACGGCAACGGCAACGGCCATGGCAAAGGGAAGGGCAAGCACGGGAAAGGCTGAGCGCAGCACTCAGCTCCGTACTTGAAGCTGTTGGCGGCCACGCCAACAGCTTGGTAGCTCAACGGGCCGGCGCAGGATTTCGCTATCCCGGCGCCCCTGCAAAGCTGATGCGATAGCAGACGCCGAAGCCAGCGGGCGGCGCTGCCACCGCGAAACTGGCGTTGTGAATCGCGGCCACCTTGTCCACCACGCGGTGACCCAGGCCCAACCCCAGACTGAGTCCGGATGAAGCGGGTGCGGCCGCGCTGTCTTTCGCCGGCACAGCACCGTCGTCGCACACCTGCAGCCAGCGTGCCGAGGCGTCGAGCTGCACTTCGATCACGGTGCCCCGCGGCGTGTGGCTGAGGGCGTTCTCGATCAGGTTGCGCAAGGCAATTTCGAGCAGCACCGCGTGGCCCGTCAGCGTGAAGTCACCGGCACTCACGAGTGCCAGTTCGTGGCCGCTTCCGAGCGCCGTCTGCGCGTATTCGCCGACCACCCGGCGCGCGAGCTCGGCCAGGTCGAGCTGCTGTGCGGACTCGGCCATCTCGGTGCGGCTGGCGCGCGCCAGTGCCAGCAGGTGCGACACCACGTGGCTTGCCCGCTGGGCATCGTGTTCGATGCGGCTGAGCGCTTGCGCACGCTCGTCGTCGCTGACGGCCCGACGCAGCAGGCTGGTGTGCAACGTCAACGAAGCGAGCGGCGTGCGCAGTTCATGCGCGAGTTCGCTGCTCAGGTCGCGTTCGCGCACCAGCGCGGTATGTGCGCGCTCGACCAGCGTGTTGATGGAGTCGACCACGGCCTTGAACTCCTGGTGCGGCTGCGTGCGCAGCGGCTCGGGGTCGTGCACGTCGAGTTCACTCACGTCACGTGACAGGCTGCGCAATGGGTTCAGTCCACGCCGGATCGCCCAGCCCAAGGCCAGCGCCACCACAGGCAGCAACCAGAAGCCCGGCTCGGCCACCTGTTCGGCGATGTCTTCGGCCAAGTCGTCTCGCTCCCGCACGCTCAGCAGCACCATCACCTTGCGGCTGTGGTCGACCGGGTCCCAGCGCGAGAAGGTGCGCCAGGTGGTGGGCGGTGCGCCGAGCGACAGGTCGGCAAAACCTTCGTCGCCCGTGAACGGCGGCAAGGGCGCCTCGCCGGTCTGCGTCAGCACCTGCCCCTCCTCGCTCCACACCACCACGCTCATCGACTGCTGGTAGTCGTGGCTCCTCAGTTCGGCGATCGCACCACTGGGCGCACCCATGCCGCCGCCGTTGCTCTCATCGAACTTGCCGTCGTGCTGGCGCAGCAGCAGGTGGGCCATGCTCGCCAGGTGGCCGTCGGTCAGCTCGTCGGCCTCGTGCACGCCGGTCCTGAAGCCGATGAAGATGAAGCTCACCCACACCAGCACCAGCGCGCCGAACGCCCAGGCGAGCAGGTGCCGCAGCAGCGACTTCTGTCCCATCACGCTTCTTCTTCCGCCGGTACGAAGTAACCCACGCCGCGCAGCGTGCGGACGATGCCCTCGCCCAGCTTCTTGCGCAGGTGATGCACATGCACTTCGATGGCATTGCTCTCCAGCGCACCGTCCCAGTTGTAGAGCCGCGCCTCGATCTGCGGGCGCGACAGCACGCGTGGTCGCACATCCACCAGCGCCAGCAACACCGCGAACTCGCGTGCCGACAACTCCACCGGCTGGCCGGCACGCCGCACGCTGCGCGCGGCCGGGTCGATCTCCACGTCACCGCAGCGCAGCGTGGCTTGTGCGCGCCCGCTGGCGCGGCGGCGCAAGGCCCGCATGCGGGCGGCCAGCTCATCGGGATCGAAGGGCTTGGTGACGTAGTCGTCGGCGCCGTGATCGAGCGCGGCGATGCGCGAGGCCACCGCGTCGCGGGCCGTCATGATGAGCACCGGCGTCTTCGGGTCGGGCAGCTCGCCTGCACCCGCACGGCGCAGGCGGTGCAGCACCTCGTGGCCATCGCCATCGGCCAGGCCCAGGTCCAGCAGCACGATATCGAAATGGTCGGCGCGCAATGCGGCCCAGGCCGTCGCCACGCTGCCGGCCACGTCCACCGCGCAGCCCTGCTGCCGCAAGTGGCCCTGCAGGCCCGCGGCGATGCCTTCGTCGTCTTCGACCACCAGTACACGCATGCCGCGCATTGTGCGGCGGCCGGCGGCGAACTGAGGCGCTTAAGGCTTTCTTAAGCAGCCCCCCGCACAGTCCCGCTTCACGCATGACAACACCTCTCTCCCTGCGGCGCCTGGCCGTCATCACCCTGGTGCTCATGCTGATGCTCATGGCGTGGGACGCGACCGATCTGGACATGCGCCTGGCCCACTGGTTCGGCACCGCGCAAGGCTTTCCGCTCACCGACGACTGGCTGCTCGACACCGTGATGCATGAGGGTGGCCGCAAGCTGAGCTGGGTGGTGGCGCTGGCGCTCACGCTCGCTGTGTGGTGGCCCTTTGGCTCGCTGCGCCTTCTCGAGTCGAACGAACGCGTTCAGCTCATCCTCGGCAGCCTGGCCGCGGTGCTGCTCGTCTCGCTGCTCAAGTCGGTGAGCCCGGCGAGTTGCCCGTGGGACCTGTCGGCCTTCGGCGGCGTGGCACGCCATGTTTCGCACTGGGCATGGACGCGCGATGGCGGCAGCGGCCACTGCTTTCCAGCGGGCCATGCCTCGTCGGGCTTTGCTTTCATCGGCGGCTATTTCATCTGGCGCCGCCGCTCGGCCCGCATCGCGCGCAACTGGCTGCTGCTCTCGTTGCTGGCCGGCTTCACGCTGGGGTTCGCGCAGCAGGCGCGGGGCGCCCACTTCATGAGCCACACGTTGTGGACGGGCTGGCTGTGCTGGAGCGTCGGCCTCGCGATCGACGCGGGCCGACGCGTGCAGTTCAGCCGGCTGCTGGCTTGGCTGCGGCGCGATCGACCCAGCCTGCCACAGCCAGCGACTGATCATCGCCCTGCTCACGCAGACCGCGCGACATCCCCTCCCGGTCGCTGAGCGGGCGGTTCTGGCTCATCTTCCACTTGCCGCGAAGCGAGTCGAGCGGGATCTCGATGCCGACAATGGCACGCAGCATCGACTCAATGTAATCGCCGGGCGCATCACTCACGGCCCAGGGCTTCGGTTGCGTTGCCTCGTGCCGTTGCGTGAGCCGCGTGACGAGCTGGTGCACCCAGGCCGCGTCATCGCGCACGACCAGCTTGCCGCGGGCCTGCACGGTGATGTAGTTCCAGGTCGGCACGACCTTGCCGGTCTCGGCCTTGACGGGATACCAATTCGGCGTGATGTAGGTCTGCGGCCCTTGAAACACCACCAGCGTTTCCACATCGGCACGTGCCTCGCGCCATACCGGGTTGGCACGCGCCACGTGGGCGCGCAGCACACCGGGGCGGCCATCTTCGGTGTCGAGCAGGAACGGAATCGGGTTCGCATCGAGCCCGTTCTCGCCTTGGGTGATCAGCAGGCCCAATGGATGGTCGCGCACCAGCTGGTGCAGCAGTTCGGGGCGGGTCTCGTCGAAGTGGGCAGGGGTGTACACGGATTCAACCTAGCAAGGTGGGTTGGCAGTGGATTTCGCTTCTGACGGAGTTGGCAATGAAGCATTCGTCGTGGGCCCGGTGATGCAGGTGGTTCAGCTCGTCCAGCGTCGGCTGCTTGCCGCTGAACTTCACTGCGGGGCGCAGCGTGACCAGCGTGATCGCCATCTGGCCTTGTGCGTTGCGCTCCATCACGCCGACGGCATCGTCGACGTAATCGTCGACCACCCAACCGGCGCGGCAGGCAATATCGAGGAACCACAGCATGTGGCAGCTCGAGATCGACGCGATGAACTGCTCTTCGGGGTCGACCGCGGCCGGGTCGGAATAAGGAACGCGCACCGACAGCGGTGACGACGACGCCGGCATCACGTGCCCGCCGTCGAAGTGGATCAGGTGGCGGCGGCTGTACTTCTTGTCGCTGAAAGGCTGGTCGCCGCGCTCCCAGTGAACGCTGGCGGTGTAGCGATGTTCGGACATGGCGCAGGTGCTTTCAGAGACGGTCGAGGTAGGTGAAGGTGCCGTGCTCGACAACTTCTTGTGCGGCGTCGCGCGCACCCTTCATCGCGGCACGGTACAGAGAGGTCGCGAGGCTGATGCGTTTGACGCCGGCCGCTTCCAGCTCAGCCACGCTGAACGATTTGCCCTTGATGCCGACCATGAAGCTCACCGGTTTGGTGAGCGCGGCGCACACCGCTCGCACAGCGGCAAGATCGGGCAGGCCCGGAGCGAACAGCACGTCGGCACCGGCTTTCTCGAAGGCTTGCAGGCGGCGAATGGTGTCGTCCAGGTTCGGGTTGCCGCGCAGGTAGTTCTCTGCGCGCGCTGTCAGCGTGAAGGGGTATCGCGAAGCGCGCGCCGCCGCCACGGCCGCCGCCACACGCTCGACCGCGAGGTCGAAGTCGTAGAGTGGCTTCGCGGCATCACCGCTCGCGTCTTCGATCGAGCCGCCGGCGAGGCCGATGGTGGCGGCCAGGCGGATGGTCTCGGCAGCGTCTTCCGGCGTGTGGCCGAAGCCGTTCTCCAGATCGGCCGAGACAGGGATGTCCACGCTCTCGACGATGGCCTGTGCATGTGCAATGGCTTCGGCGCGCGTGAGCTGGCCGTCCTTGCGGCCCAGCACGCCGGCCGCGGCGCCGCTCGAGGTGGCGAGCGCCTGGAAGCCCAAGCCGGCCAGCATCTTGGCCGAGCCGGCATCCCAGGCGTTGGGCATCAAGAAGGCCTTGGCATGCAGTGACTTGAAGTGGACTGCCTTGTCTTGTGGGGTCATGACGGTGCTCCGAAGTGAGGCGCTGGATTGTGAAGACCGGCGGTGGTCAGGCTCGCCGTTTTCGGACGCCTGCCTGGCGAGGTCTCGGCGGGTTTCTTATTGGCCCTTCATCGTAGACACTATGTGGCCAATCTGCAGAGCCAATTCGCCATGAAGCAAAGAGCCAATGCGGTCCCGCTGCGGCAGCAGGTCTACCTGCAGCTGCGCAGCGCCATCGAGTCGGGCACCTTCGCTGCCGGCAGCAAGCTGCCACCGTCGCGTGAGCACGCCCAGGCGCTTGGCGTGGCGCGCAACACCGTGCTGTGGGCGCTGGAGCGGCTGCGGGCCGAAGGCTACGTGGTGGCGCGCGTGGGCGATGGCAGCTACGTCGCCCACGACCTCGCCGCATTGCGTGCGCCAGGCCGCGCTCCAGGTGGCAAACGCAGTGCGCCGCTGCTGCCCGCCGCTGGGTTGTCGCAACGCGGGCGCCTGATGGCCGAGACGGCGCTGCGCTGGCGGCCGCCCCACGAGGCCATCACCGCTTACCGCATCGGCACGCCGGCGGTCGATGCGTTTCCCTTCGAGCTGTGGTCGCGACTGGAGCGGCAGCTTCCGGCACGCGTGCGGCAGGAAACCGCGCAGTACCTGGCGCCGGCCGGGCACATTCCGCTGCGCGAGGCCATTGCACAGTGGCTGCTCGTCTCGCGTGGCATCCGCTGCGAGACGGAGCAGGTAGTGGTCACCTCAGGCTCGCAGCAGGCCATCGACCTGATCGCGCGCCTCTTGCTCGACCCGGGCGACGAGGTGCTGGTCGAAGACCCTGGCTACCTCGGTATTCGCGCCTGCCTGGTGAGCCATGGCATTGCCGCGCAACCGGTCCCGGTTGATGAGCAGGGCCTGTGCATCGCCCAAGGTGCCGCACGCTGGCCCGCTGCACGCATGGCCGTGGTGACGCCCACGCACCAGTTCCCGCTCGGCGTGCACATGGGCCTCGCGCGGCGGCTCGAGTTGCTGGAGTGGGCTCGCGCACAGCGCACCTGGGTGGTCGAAGACGACTACGACGGCGAGTTCCAGTACGGCACCCACCGCATCCCGGCGCTGTGCAGCCTGCCGCACAGCGAGCGGGTGCTGTACGTCGGCACCTTCTCGAAGACACTGCACCCGGGGTTGCGGCTGGGCTTCATCGTGTTGCCTGCATCTCTGGTGGACGCGTTCGCCGCCGCCAAGGCCTTGAGCGATCGACACAGTCCAGGCGCAGCGCAAGAGGTGCTGGCGCGCTTCATCACCGAAGGCCATTTGCTGCGCCATCTGCGGCGCATGCGAGAGCTGTATCAGCAGCGGCAAGCGGTGCTCATCGAGTCCTTGCGCAAAGCGAGTGGAGGGGCCTTGGTGCTCTCGACGAGCGGGCACGGGATGCACCTGGCGCACGAAGTCGCAGGCGCTGTCGATGACACACGGCTGAGCCGGCGAGCGGGGGAAGTCGGCGCGTACCTGGCGCCGCTGTCGCTTTACTGCGTGGAGGCGCGGAGGAGAGGGTGGGTCTTCGGGTACGCCGGATTCAACGAGCCTGCCTTGCAGTCAGCCGCCAAGGTGTTGGGGCCTTTGATTCGAAACGACAACGCAACCGGCAAAAATTTCAAACCTTCGTGATCCGCAACCCCGCATCCACCAGCATCACCTCACCCGTCGTCTTGGCGGCACTCGCTCCCAGGTACCAGGCCGTCTCGGCCACGTCCTCCGGCGTGATCACCGCTTCCAGCGCCGCCCGGCCCTTGTACCAATCCACCCCGCGCTGGTACGCGTCGGCCCCGAGGCCCTCTTGCAGCCAGGGCGTCTCGACTAACCCGGGCGCAATGGCGTTCACGCGAACGTTCGGCGCCAACGAACGTGCCAGCCCGACGGTCAACGCATTGAGTGCACCTTTCGACGCCATGTAGGCCAGCGACGACCCGCGGCCCATGATCGAGGCCACCGACGACACGTTGACCACGCCCGAGCCCACGTTCTTGCTCAGCAGCGGCGCCAAGGCGCGCGTCATCTGGTACGCGCCGATCACGTTGACGCTGTAGATCTTCTGGAAGTCCTCTGCCTCCAGGCCGTCGAGGTTCTTCATGTCGACGAACTTGGTGGTGCCGGCGTTGTTGACCAGCACATCGACACGCCCAAAGCGCTTTTCAGCTTCGGCGGCCAAGCGGCGGCAATCGGCGTCTTGCGACACATCGGCCTTGACGACCAGCACCTCGGAGCCCAGCGCCTCGCACTGCGCGGCAACCGCCTCGGCAGGACCCGGGTCGCGCGAGTAGTTGATGACCACGTTCCAGCCATGGCTTGCGTACAAGCGTGCGGTCGCAGCGCCAATGCCTGACGACGACCCTGTGACCACGCACACTTTCTTACTCATGGCAGCACTCCTCATCAATGGGATGGATCGATCTCGCTGAGATGGTAACGGCGACGGCTTGTTGGCTCGAAACATGCAATGCCGAGCTTCATCGACCCCTGCGCCCCCTCGCCATGAACACTCTCATCAAAGCCGTCGAAGTCTGGCTGCCCACGCCTGACAGCAGCCTGCTCGAGTTCGGTGGCGGCCTGTTCGGAGACGCGACCGGTTTTGGTGCAAGCAGCCGATCGATGTGTTTCGGTCGCGGCGAAGGCCTGCCGGGCCGCGCCTGGTTCGACGGCCGGCCCATCGTGCTGAAGGAACTCGATGGCTCGTACTTCCGCCGCGCCAATGCTGCGCGCGAAGCGGGCTACACCTGCGCCATCGCGGTGCCTGTGTTCGTGGCCGAGCAGCTCACGGGCGTGGTGGTGTTCTTCTGCGGTGGCGGCAAGACCGACGACGGCGCGGTCGAACTCTGGCGCAACAACGCACGCGTCACGTCCGACATGACCTTGGTTGATGGCTACTACGGTGGCAGCGCGGCCGAAAGCTTCGAACCCATGACCCGCGACGCCTACCTGCCTCGCGGCAGCGGCCTGCCCGGCATGGCGTGGCAGCGTGGCGCCGCCGTGCTGATCGACGACCTGGGCCAGGCGGGCAAGTTCGTCCGGGCCGACAGCGCGGCCGAGATTGGCATCAACCGCGGTCTGGCGTTTCCCTGCAGCACACCCAGCAGCAGCGACGCCTACGTGCTGGCACTGCTGTCGACCACGCAGACGCCGATTGCCAAGCGCATCGAATGCTGGGCGCCCGACGACTCGCGCCATGGCCTCACGCGCGTATTCGGCTTCTGTGAGACTGAGGGCCCGCTGCGTTCGTCCGAAGGGGGCACGGTGCTGGCCGGGGCCATCGGCAAGGCCTTCGCCAGTGGCATGCCGGTGATCAACGAGATCGCGGGGACCGAGCCCGGCAGCATCGGTGCGGCCGCGGAAGCGATCGGCCTGCACTCGCTGGTGGCCTTGCCCGTGGTGAACGACGGCGCCGTCAGCGAAGTGGTGACCTTGTACTTCTGAGCGCCCAGGCGCTCAGCGGCAACGTTCAGGCAAAGAACTCCACTGCCTGCAACGACAGCAGCAGGCCCGCACCGATCACGCCGACCAGCGCGTGGATCTGACGTGAGCGCGCTTCGCTCGGCATCGGGCGCTGAGGTCCGAGTACGAACATCACGAACGAGGCGGATGCCGAGAGCACGAACACGGTCGCGGCGATGAAGCCGAGCGACGAGCCGTCGCCGCGCTGAGCCATCAAGCTCACGGTCTGGCCGAGAAACAGCCCGAGCCCCAGTGCGATGACGTAGGGCGTGCGGGACGGCGAAGCGGGTGCGGTACTGCGGTTCATGGGCCGGGATCGTGTCACGGATGCCCGGCAGGGGGTCATTGCAAAACGTGTCAATTGCCACGCCATTTCCGGCTTTACGCCGCAGCTGGAATCAGCTTGAAACGCTCTGGTAGCGTCGTGACACCGCGGACGCGCAGGTCGTAGCTCTCAGCGCGAGGCAGCCGAGGCGCCGGGCGGTACGGGCACGATCACGCCGGGCATCAGCGAGATCTCGTCCTGCACACGAACGCCGGTTACGTAGGAACGGGTTTCACCAAAACAGCTGGTCGGCAGGCCGACCTTTTCGTCGTAGCTCAGAGAGACCCGCTTGCCCATCACCGCGGTGATCTTCTCGGCCACCGCGTCGTCCCACACGGTGAAGACGAACTTCTCGGGCGCTGCGCCGGGCATGGACACCAGCGAGAGCTCGCCCTCCCAGGTCTTGCACAGCCAGCCCTTCTTCGACAGCTTCTGCACCCAGCCGGCGCGTTCGCCGCTGGAGTAGCTCCACTTCGACACAACAAAGACCCACAGTGCGAACACCAGCACGATGATCAGCGGCAGCAGCAACCAGCGTGACAGGCGCATCAGAATCCTCCGTCGTTTTATAAGCAGGCCGGTTTATAACCCACCCTCGGCGCACCGCCCACCCTCACCGGAGCCATTCGACATGAAAGCCGTTGCCGCCATCCCGGAAGGGCTGGACAAGATCGACGTCAAGATACTGCGATTGCTGCAGGCCGACGGGCGCATCTCGAACCTGAAGCTGGCAGAAAGCATCCACCTGTCGCCGACCGCGGTGCTCGAGCGTGTGAAGCGCCTCACGCGCGATGGCTTCATCCTGGGCTACGAAGCCCGGCTCAACCCCGACAAGCTGGGCGCGGGGATGATGGTGTTCATCCAGGTGGTGCTCGATCGCACGACGCCCGATGTGTTCAACGCCTTCAAGGCCGCGGTGCAAGTGCGCCCCGAGATTCTTGAATGCCACATGGTGGCCGGCGGGTTCGATTACCTCATCAAGACCCGCGTGGCCGACATGGCGGCCTATCGCGAGCTGGTGGGATCGGTGGTGTGGACGCTGCCTGGTGTGCGCGAGACGCACACTTACGCGGTAATGGAAGAGGTCAAGAACACCACCGCATTGCCGCTGTGAAACGCGCGGCGAACGCTGTAATCACCAACCGCCAGGCCGGCGCTCCAGGTGGCGGAACATGATGCGGCCCTTGCTCAGGTCGTAGGGCGACAGCTCCAGCGACACCTTGTCACCCGCCAGGATGCGGATGTGGTTCTTTTTCATCTTGCCTGAGGTGTAGGCGACGAGTTGGTGACCGTTCTCCAGCGTCACGCGAAAGCGCGAGTCGGGCAAGACTTCGGTCACCGCACCTTGCATTTCAATCAGTTCTTCTTTGGCCATGGTTGTCTCCGTTGAGTTGGCATTGCGACGAACGCAAGGCCAAGGCGTGAGCCTTGTCAGAGACGGTTCGCAGGGTGAAGCAGCGGACTGGTACAGGTGACAGGCGTCACTGCAGTCGGCTTGGGGGCAGGACCGTGGATTGTATCGCCTGGGCTAAATCCCTGCTTTGGTGGCACCACCCAGGGGCGCCAGCAGGGCCTGCAGGTCGTCGGGGCCGAACTTCTGCGCCGACTCGCCATCGTGCCCGAGCACGCCCTCGGCCAGCGCCCGCTTGCGGGCTTGCAGCGCGAGCATGCGCTCCTCGATGCTGCCTTCGACCACCACCTTGTAGACGAAGACCGGCTGGTCCTGGCCGATGCGGTGGGCGCGCGCGGTGGCCTGCTCTTCGACCGCAGGGTTCCACCACGGGTCCATGTGGATCACGGTGTCGGCCGCGGTCAGGTTGAGCCCCAGGCCACCGGCCTTCAGGCTGATCAGCAGGATGGGCACCTGCTGCGACTGAAAGCGCTGCACGACCTCCGCGCGCCGGCCGACCGGCGTGCGGCCGGTGAGCGCGAGCCAGGGCAGCTGCAGTGAATCGAGCTCGTCTTCGATCAGCCCCAGCAACTCGGTGAACTGCGAGAACACCAGCACGCGCCGCCCTTCGGCCACCAGTGCGGGCAGCATGTCGCGCAACAGTTCGAGCTTGGCGCGTTCCATCGTCTTAGATGTCTTGGTGCCCTTGACGAGCCGCGGATCGCAGCACACCTGGCGCAGCTTCAGCAGCGCATCGAGGATGGTGATCATTGCCCCGTCGAACCCGCGCCGCTGCAGCAGGCGGCGCACGATCTCGTCGGACGCGACACGCACGCTTTCATAGAGGTCACGCTGGCGGCCTTGCAGCTTCACGCGCTTGATGACCTCGGTGCGCGGCGGCAGCTCGGTGGCCACGTCCTGCTTGCGCCGCCGCAGGATGAAGGGCCGCACGCGCTGGGCCAGCAGCTGCGCGCGCAGCGTTTCGCCGTTGGTCTCGATCGGCTTGCGCCACAGCCGCGCGAAACTGCGCGCGTCGCCCAGAAAGCCCGGCAGCAAGAAGTCGAACTGCGCCCACAGCTCGCCCAGGTTGTTCTCGAGCGGCGTGCCGGTGAGGCAAAGGCGGTGACGCGCCTGGATCTTGCGCACGGCGTTCGCGCTGCGGCCGGCCGCGTTCTTCACCGTCTGCGCTTCATCGAGTATCAGCAGGTGGAAGGGTTGCACGGCAAGTGCATCGATGTCGCGCCACAGCAGCGGGTAGGTGGTCAGCACCACATCGTGGTCGGGCATGCGCGCGAAGTCTTTCGCGCGGTCCGGGCCTTGCAGCGTCAGCAGGCGCAGCGATGGCGCCATGCGTTTCGCCTCCGCCTGCCAGTTGAAGATCAGCGAGGTCGGCAGCACCACCAGCGCCGGGCGGTCGAGCCGGCCTGCGTGCTGCTCGATCAGCAAGTGCGCCAGCGCCTGCGCCGTCTTGCCCAGGCCCATGTCGTCGGCCAGGATGCCGGCGAGGCGCTGCTCGCGCAGGTACTGCAGCCACGCCACGCCGCTGAGCTGGTAGGGCCGCAAGCGAACACCGAGGCCCTCCGGCTCAGCCACTGGCTGCGGCATGCCGACACCCTGCAGGCGTTGCGCGAGCGCACGCAAACCGGCATCGCCCTGCAGTTGCCAGGCACCATGCGGCCCGGCACGCTCCGCCTGCGTGTCCATCAAGCTCAGGCGCAGCAGATCAAGGCGCTGCGCTTCCCACGACGACAGCGCGATCGGCCCGGACGCGCGGCGCGGGTCGGTCAGCAGGTCGACCATCGCGCCGATGATGGCCTTGATCGGCGCCGCCGGTGCGTCGATGCGCCGTCCGCCGGGTGCGCGCAATCGCACCAGCGAATCATCGGGGATCGCGGCGATCTGTCTCGCGTCCAGCCAGCGGCTTTCACGCTTCAGCAGGTCGGCCAGCAAGGGCACGAGGTCCCAGGTTTCGCCGGCCACTTCGACACCGAGCGACAGCATCCACGAGCCTTCACGCTCGTCCAACCGCAGCGCGTCGACGTCGGGCTCGCGCGGGCGCAGCGGGCCGGCCGGTTCCTTGCCCAGCGTCTCACCGCTCACCGGCTCGACGACCAACCGCCAGGCGTCGACGCGCAAGGTCTCGTGTGCGAAGCCAGGCTTCACGACGATGGTCCATCCCTGGGCCTGCCACTCGGGCACGCGCTCGGCCCAGAAGTCACCGAAGAAGTCTTCCTGCACCAGGGTCCACAGTGGCCCGTGCAGCGCCATTTCGTTCGCACGCCACTGCAAGGAATCGGCGGGCAGCGGATGCAGGCTGGCGGCCCACACGGCATCGAGCGCGTCGGCCTCGGCAGCCCGGTCGCGCTGCAGCCGCCATTCACTGCCCTGCGTGTCGACGACCGTCTGCTGACTCGGCGCGCGGGTGTTCAGCACCGAGGTGGGTGCCGGCATGTCCCAGCGCTGGCCTTGCGGGCCGTGGTAGGTCCAGTCGATTCGTGCGATCGTGACCATCGGCCCGCGTGGACCGAAGGGGCCGGAGGGCGCCATGCCCAGCAGGCCATCGCCGCGGGTCAGCGTTTGCAGCGTCAAGCGGGGGCGGAAGCGCGCGTGGTGGCGGTCTTCTTGTGGTTCGAAAGGCAGCGCAGCCATCATGCGAGCCATTGTGCCGGCCGGCTTGTCGTTGAAGAATCGTGGCGTCGCCACCGCACGGAAGCACTGCACGTGAACGGCTCTGCCACCAAGCTCTCCCACCTGCTTTTCTGCACGGCAATGTGCGCCTCCACCGCACTGGCGCAGCAAGCGCCGGAGCGCCGCAACTGGTTCGACGATCCGTTCTTCCAGGTCTCGGACCAGGTGCCGAACTGCCCTGTGCCGGCCGGCCCGTTCATCACCGAAGCAGAGCGGCGCGTGCAGTCGCATGGCCGCGCCGAGCGAGGCACCACCTGCTGGCTCGTCGGCAAGTGCGAGCGCCCCAACTCATACACCTACGACAAGGACATCGCCCAAGCGGTGCAGGCCGCATTCAAGGCCCGCAACCCCGCGCCGCGCTCGAGCCTGTGGGTGACCGTGCAGCGGCGCATCGTCTATGTGGAAGGCTGCGTGGCCGATGCGCGCGACCCGCAGGTGGTGCCCAAGATCGAGGCCATGCTGCTGGCGGTGCCCGACGTCGAGCGCGCCATCGCCATTGTTCACGTCAAAGGCAAAGACAGGCCTCACTACAAGTTGCTGAACGCGCCTTGATCACGCGCCGCCCGGCGAGCCCTTCCCAGCGGCTGTGGCATGGGCCATGCTTCGCGTCCGTGACGCATTGCTCACTCCACAGAGGGACCCACCATGTTCGGTTTGACTTCTCTCGGAATCATCCACACCGCCATCAGCCTCGTCGCTGTGGCGGCCGGCCTGATCGCCCTGGTTCGCGACAGGCAGATCACCTCCGGTAATCGGTTAGGTCAGGTGTACTTCATCACCACCGCGCTCACGGCCCTCACCGGCTTCGGCATCTTTCAGCATGGCGGCTTTGGTAAGCCGCACGCGCTCGGCCTGCTGACGCTGGTGGTGCTGGGCATCATCGTGGTGGCGAGTCGCACGCAGCTGTACGGGCGCTGGTCGAAGATCACCGAGGTGGTGGGCTACTCGGCCACCTTCCTGTTCCACATGATTCCCGGGATCACCGAAACAACGACACGCCTGCCACTTGGCGCACCCCTGCTGCCCAATGCCGAGGCGCCCGAATTGCAGGTGGCCGGGGTGGTGCTGGGCCTGCTGTTCCTGATCGGTGCGGCACTGCAGGCGCGGCGTCTGTGGCCCACCGCGCCGGCCGCTGTCGCCGCTACTTGAAGCACTGACCCTGGCGCTCGAACCAATAGACCACATTGCCCACCACCGCGATGCTGCCGGACACCACGGCACTGGTGGCAGCCACCACGCCGGTGGCGACCAGCAGCACCGCACAGCCATCGTTCGAGCAGCCGCCGAAGTAGCCGTATTGCTGCACCTCGAGCACCATTTGGCGCTTGAGGATCTTGCAATCGTCGTCGAAGACGATGTCTGTGCGCGGCACCACGACGCAAGCCTGTAGCGACAAGACTGCGATCAAGGCTGCGTGGCGTGGTTTCACGTCGAAGGTCCGGTAGGTGAAGCGTGTTCTATTGCACAGCCTACCTGACGTGAGCCGCGGCCTCTCGGGCTTTGCACCACTCCGTCACGAAATGTAAACACAGCGTCGAGCTGCAGACCTCATACCATTTCGACCATGCACCGGCTGCTGCTCGTCGAATCATCTCCCACGCTGCGCCGCGGCATGGAGAAGCTGTTGCTGCGCCACGGCTTCAACGTGATCGCGGTGGCCGCCGACGAAGCCGCACTCGCCGCACTCGAACAAGAAATCTCGCGCGGACTGGGCACCGTGATCGTCGGCTGGTCGACCACGCCGGCGCCCATCAGCCAGGCCCTCACTGCGCGCTTGCACAAGCCCGATTGCCGCCACGTGGCGCTGCTCGTGCTTGCCGCCGAACCGGCGCTGGTGGATGCGAGCCTGGCTGGCGCGCGCGCCTTCACACAAGTGAGGCGGCTGCAGCGCCCGTCTGAAGTGCCGCGCCTCGTGCGCAGCCTGCTGGCCGATGTGGCGAACGACTCGCGGCCACACGCCGAGTCGCCCGCCGCTTTGAAGGTGCTGCTGGTCGACGACTCGCGCACCAGCCGCACGAAGTACCAGCGCCTGTTGCGCAACCACGGCTATGCGGTGGTGAGCTGCGAGCATGCCGAAGCGGCACTCGCCAAGGTGCAGACCGAACGCTTCGACCTCGCGGTGGTCGACTACTTCATGCCCGGCATGAACGGCGCCGCGCTGTGCCGCGCACTGCGCGAGTTGCCGGTCACGCGCGACCTCACCCTCGCGGTGCTGACCGGCTCCTACGAAGACGGCCTGATCAGCGACTGCCTCGAAGCCGGTGCCTCCGAGTGCATGTTCAAGAACGAATCGGACGAGCTCTTCATCGCCCGCGTCGACAGCATGGCGCGCCTGCGCGAGCGCGAGCAGCGCCTGCAGGCCGAAGGCCAGCGGCTGGAGCTCATCCTCGCGTCGGTGGGCGACGGCGTGTACGGCGTCGACCGCAGCGGCCGAATCACCTTCGTCAACCCGGCCGCGCTGCGCCTGCTGCAGTGCGAGCACGAAGACGAGCTGGTCGGCCTCTCGGCGCATGAGCGCATCCACCATGCCGACGAGCGCGGCCGTGCCATCCCGGCCGAGACCTGCTTCCTGCAGCAGGCCTACGAGCTGGGCGATTCGCTGAGCAACTGGGAAACGGTGTTCTGGCGCATCGACGGCGACATGGTGAACGTGGAATGCACTGTGCGCCCACAACACCAGGACGGCGAATGCGTCGGCGTGGTCGTGGCCTTTCGCGACATTGCCGAGCGCAAGCGCCACGAGGCCGAAACGCAGTGGCAACTGCGCCACGACCACCTCACCAAGCTGCACAACCGGCGCCACTTCGAATACATGCTGGAGCAGGAGATCTTCCGCCTGCGCCGCAGCACAGAAGAAAGCGCCCTGCTCTTCATCGACCTCGAC
Organism: Rhizobacter sp. P2_G4; assembly: GCF_056403575.1. Taxonomy (NCBI): domain Bacteria; kingdom Pseudomonadati; phylum Pseudomonadota; class Betaproteobacteria; order Burkholderiales; family Sphaerotilaceae; genus Rhizobacter; species Rhizobacter sp. P2_G4. Next base: position 489,081 of record NZ_JBFUFG010000001.1, read on the forward strand.
CGCTTCAAGCACATCAACGACACCGCCGGCCATGCCGCGGGCGACGCGCTGCTCGCGAGCATCGGCCGCAAGCTCAAGGCGCGCTCGCGCCAGTCGGACCTGGTGGCACGGCTGGGCGGTGATGAGTTCGCGGTGCTGCTGCGCAACGTGGACGACGGCAGTGTGCTCGCGCTGGCCGAAAAGTTCAGGACCATCCTCGACGAAGCCGCCTTCAGCCATGGCGGCCACGAGTTCGATGTCTCGGGCAGCGTGGGCATCAGCCGCCTGAACCGCCATTCGCTGTCGCCCGCCTACGCGATGAACTGCGCCGACGCGGCCTGCCACATCGCCAAGCGCCAGGGCCGCAACCGCATCCACATGTTCGACCTGGGCGGCGACGCCGGCGCGCTCGCGGCCTTGCAGCAGTCGTGGTCGGAGCGGCTGAAATGCGCGCTGGCGGCCGGCAACTTCGCGCTGCAGTTCCAGCCCATCGTGGACCTGCGCCGCCTGCCACCCAACGCCTTGGCCGGCACCGATTGGCAAGACAAGATCGAGCAGGCCATGGCCCCGGCGCTCTACGGGCACGAGGTGTTCGTGCGTCTCGACGACGTGGAAACGCTGCTCGCGCCACGCGCCTTCATGTCGCAGGCCGAGCGCTTCGAGCTGCTGCCTGCGCTCGACACCTGGGTGCTCAATCGCCTGGCGCTGCTGCTGGCCGGGCAAGACCGCCGCACCGCCCGGCGCTTCCACATCAACGTGGCAGCCGCTTCCTTGCTCGACGCAGGCTACCTGTCTCGCCTCACCGCGCTCTTGCGCGGCGGGGCCTTTGCGCCGCGCCAGCTCTGCCTGGAAATCAAGGAGAGCGAGGTCGCGGGCCACATTGCGCAGCTGCTGCCCATCCTCAACGAGATCACGCAGCTCGGCGCCGAGTTGATGCTCGACGAATACGGCCGCGGCTTCGGCGGACTGGGCCACCTGCGCAGCCTGCCGATCAGTTCGGTCAAGCTCGACGGCAGCCTGGTGCAGACACTCGCCAGCGACGAAGTCGGCGTGATGATGGTGCGCGCGATGACCGACCTGGCTCATGCCATGAACGTGGTCGTGATCGCCCCGTTGATCGAGAACGCCGCGGCGCTGCACATGCTGAAGAACGCCGGCGCCGACTGCGCGCAGGGATTCGTGCTCGGCATGCCACGCGACATGTGGGCCGAGCTGGAAGCGCAGTAAACCTGTGCGCACAAGCTCGCCGAGCTGAGGCGAGCGCAAACTAACGTGAGGTCGATGCGGCCGGCCTTACCTGCCATTTGAGCGGCCTCGGGGAGTTTTCCTACAAGCAATGTCGCCGTTTGCTGACGTAATGCATTGAACCTCGGAAGCCCAATCTCCTGCGGAGGTTGGACATGAATGCAATGAATTACAGAAGTCGCCTGGCTGCTACCTTGGCAGCCCTGATCGTCATGGGATGCGGAGGCGGCAACAACACCGCGGAGGAGCCCGTCGAGCTGGCGGCAACCACCACCTCGGAAGCCGTCTCGGCGGTCAACACCGACCAATCGATCCAGGCGGTGATAACCGGTAGCTTGAGCGGCACCGTCAGCACGGCAAGCACTGCCGCCAACCTCAGCACCGTGGGCACGGCCGACTGGGCGCACTGGGGTGATGGCGTTCCCGGCCTCGTGCGGCGGTCCGGTGGCGGCTCGCAGATCGGCGCGTATACGCTCGTCGGCAGCGGCACGTCCACGTCCTTCAACAACTCTCCGCGCACCCTCAGCTGGACCAGCGGCACGCCCACGGCGAGCAGCACCGCGAACACCAACGGGCTGTACATGTCTGGTGGCGGTTACTCCATCACCCTGCCTGCGAGCACCGCGGCGCGCACGGCGACGGTCTACGTCGGCGGCTGGAACTCGGGGGCCACGCTCACCGCGCATCTGTCCGACGGGTCGGCAGCCGACTACGTGCATGTCAATGCAGCGACCACCGAGGTCTACGTTCGCACCTACGTCATCACCTACCAGGCGGCAGCCGCCGGCCAGACGCTCACGCTGACATGGCAGCGCACCGCCGGCACCGGCAACGTCGATCTGAACGCCGTGGCCCTGTCGCTCGCCGCAGTGAGCAACACCCCGCCGACGATTCAGGCACCGGTGGCACAGACGAGCCAGGTCGGCCAGGCCGTGACGCTCGCCATCAGCGCCAGCGACGTTGACGGCGACACGCTGAGCTACAGCGCCAGCGGTCTGCCCGCCGGCCTCGCCATCAACGCCAGCAGCGGCGTGGTGAGCGGCACACCGACCACCGCCGGCAACTTCACGGCAACCGTCACCGCGAGCGACGGCAAGGGTGGCAGCGCCTCCACGTCGTTCAGCTGGGTCGTCCAGGCCGTTGCCAGCGGCAGCAGCTTGAGCGGCGCGGTCAGCACGTCGGTCACCGCCGTCAACCTCAGCGCGACCGGCATCGCCGACTGGATCCACTTCGGCGATGGCGTCCCCGGCACGATGCGCAAGTCCGGCGGCGGCAACCTGATCAGCGCCTACAGCGTGATCGGTGGCGGCACGCCCGCGAGTTATGGCGACGATCCGCGCGCGATCTCGTGGTCTGACGGAACGCCCACGGCCAGCAGCAGCGGCAACAAGACCGGCGTGTGGGTCGGCGGCCAGGGCAGCGGCTTCTCGATCAACGTGCCGGCCAGCACCACCAAGACCACGGTGACGCTGTACGTCGGCGGCTGGAACTCGTCCGGTACGCTGCGCGCGCACCTGTCCGACAGCTCGGCCGCTGACTACACCGACACCACCGCAGCGGCCAGCGGCCAGTACGTCCGCGCCTACACGCTGACCTACGTAGCTGCCTCGGCAGGTCAGCGGCTTGTGCTCACCTGGACGCAGGCTTCGGGCAGCGGCAACGTCACGCTCAATGGCGCGAGCCTCGGCACTGCGGCCTCTGCGAATCGCGCACCCACGGTCGTGACACCCTCGGCGCAAACCAGCACGCAAGGCACAGCGGTGTCACTCGGCATCAGCGCCGGCGATGCCGACGGCAACACGCTCACCTTCAGCGCCACCGGCCTGCCCACGGGCCTGTCCATCAACACCAGCACCGGCGTGATCAGCGGCACCCCGAGCGCCACCGGCAGCTTCTCGACAGTCGTCACCGTCAGCGACGGCAAGGGCGGCAGCGCCACGGCCTCGTTCTCGTGGACGGTGCAGGCGGCTCCAAGTGGCGCCAGCCTGAGCGGCGTGGTCAGCACGGCCACAACGTCGATCAACCTCAGCGGCACTGCCCTGACCGACTGGGCCCACTGGGGCGACGGCGGCGTGCCCGGCATCACCCGCAAGTCGGGCGGCGGCAGCCTCATCAGCGCCTACACGGTGCTCTCGGGTGGCGCAGCGTCGAGCTACAACAACGATCCGCGCGCCATGTCGTGGACCGGCGGCACACCCACCGCCAGCGCCACCACCAACACCAATGGCGTGTATGTGGCAGGCAGCGGCAACGGCTTCTCCGTCAACGTGCCCGCGGGCCTGACGCGCACAGCAGTAACGATCTATGTGGGCGGCTGGGCTTCATCCGGCACGCTGCGCGCGCACCTGTCCGACAACTCGGCGGCCGACTACACCAACACCACCGCTGTGGCGACCGGCCAGTACGTCCGTGCCTACACGATCAACTACGCGGCCGCTTCGGCCGGCCAGCGGCTGGTGCTCACCTGGACGCAGGCATCGAGCGGCGGCAACGTCACCCTCAATGGCGTGGCGCTGGGCGTGGCCGTGGCATCGAACCGCGCTCCGACCATCAGCACCCCGGCAGCCCAAAGCGGCACGCAAGGAACGGCCGTGTCGCTCGGCATCAGCGCGAGCGATGCCGACGGCGACACGCTCGCCTTCAGCGCCACCGGCCTGCCCGCCGGCCTGAGCATCAACGCGAGCAGCGGCGTGATCAGCGGCACGCCGAGCACCGTGGCCAACTACAACGCCACCGTCACCGTGAGCGACGGCAAGGGCGGCAGCGCCGCAGCGAGCTTCGCGTGGACCATCAGCGCATCGACACCGCCCACCAGCGGCTCGGGGCTTGACGCGCGGCCCAGCAACACGAGTTGCGTGGCGCCGGCACGGCCGCAGGCCGGCACCGGCGTGCAACTCGCGCGCGTGTTCCCGAACCTGAGCTTCAACCTGCCGGTCGGCATGTACCAACCCTCGGGCGACAGTTCGCGCTGGTATGTGATCGAGCAGCAGACCGGCCTGGTGCGCAGCTTCCCCAACAACCAGGGCGTGACGAGCAGCCAGGTCACGACCTTCCTCAATATCTTCTCGAAGATCCAGACCGACTCCGAGATGGGCCTGCTGGGCCTGGCCTTCCACCCCAGCTGGCCGAGCACGCCCTACGTGTACATCTACTACTCCACCGGCGGCAATCCGGTGGAGAACCGTGTCTCGCGCTTCTCCAGCACCGACGGCGGTGCCACGCTCGATGCCAACACCGAGCAGGTGCTGATGCGGCTGGTAAAGAACCAGAACGACCGCAACCACAACGGCGGCAACATCGTCTTCGGGCCAGACGGCTACCTTTACATCGGCACGGGTGACGGCGGCGGTGGCGGCGACCCGAACGCCAACTCGCAGAACCGCAACGTGCTGTTCGGCAAGATGCTGCGCATCGACGTGAGCCCGGCTACGGGATACGCCATTCCGTCGACCAACCCGTTCGCGACCAACGCCAAGTGCACCAACGGCAGCGGCGGTGCCGCCTGCCCCGAGATCTATGCCACCGGCATGCGCAACCCCTGGCGCTGGAGCTTTGACCGCAGCAACGGCAACTTGTGGGTTGGCGACGTGGGGCAAGACCAGCGTGAAGAAGTGAACGTGGTCACCCGCGGTGGCAACTACGGCTGGCGAATTCGCGAGGGCAGCATTTGCTACAACGCGAGCAGCTGCGCCACCACCGGCGCCAACGGGGAAGCGCTGATCGACCCGGTGGTCGAGTACGACCACAGCGTGGGCCAGGCCATCACCGGCGGCTACGTGTACCGCGGCACCAAGGTGCCGGCGCTGGCAGGCAAGTACGTGTTCGGCGATTACGTGTCGAGCCGCATCTTCGCCTTCACGCCACCAAGTCCGCTGGTGGCGGCCACCCCACGGGTGGTGTTGCCCGCCAGCAGCGCGATCCTGAATGCGCCGCAGAACATCACCTCGTTCGGGCAGGGCAACGACGGCGAAATCTACGTCGTGGGTTATGGCGGCGCGCTGTACCAGCTGCAACCGGCAGGCGCTGCGGTGGACACCATCCCGACACTGCTCTCGCAGACCGGTTGCGTGTCTGCCTCGAACGCAACCCAACCAGCGGTGGGGCTCATCCCCTACAACACCAACGCGCCCTTCTGGTCCGACGGGGCCGACAAGCAGCGCTGGCTCGCTGTGCCGAACGGCACCTCGATCACGCCGCAGACACCGGGCCGATGGACGCCACCGAACGGCACGGTGCTGGTGAAGAACTTCAAGCTCAACAACCAGCTGATCGAGACGCGGTTGCTGATGCGCCACCCCGACGGCGTGTGGGCTGGCTACACCTACGAGTGGAACGCCGGGCAGACCGATGCCACGCGGGTGCTCGGCGGCAAGAGCAAGACCATTGGCAGCCAGACCTGGGTCTACCCGAGCGAGAGCGACTGCCTGCAGTGCCACACGCAGGTGGCAGGCCGCACGCTCGGCCTGGAGACGGCGCAGCTGAACGGCAACCTGACTTATCCGGCCACAGGCCGCACCGCCAACCAGATCACCACGCTGAACACCATCGGCCTGCTGAGCCCCAACATCTCGGGCACTCCGGCCAGCTTGCCGGCGTACTTCGACCCGCACGGCACGGCCGGCACCATTGAGCAGCGGGCACGCGCCTTCCTGCATGCCAACTGCTCGCAGTGCCACCAGCCCAACGGGCCGACGCCGGTGGCACTCGACCTGCGCTACACGGTCCCGCTGGCGTCGACCGGAACCTGCAACGCCACACCGACCTCGGGTGACCTCGGCATCACCAACGCCAAGGTGATCGCCCCAGGCGCGCCCGACAGCTCGGTGCTGCTGTCACGCATCAACCGGCGCGACACCTACGCGATGCCGCCGCTGGGCAGCAAGCTGGTCGACACGGCATCGGTGGCGGTGGTGCGGCAGTGGATCCAGAGCCTCACCGGGTGCCAGTGAGCAGCGGCCATTGATGACGATCCGCGCCCCTGGGCGCGGATCGGTGTGATCGGTGAGTCAGGCCCGCTTGGGAATCTCCAGCCCACGCGCGACGGCAGGCCGTGCGACGAAAGCATTCAGCACGCGCTGCACTTCGGGGAAGTGATTGAAGCCCACCAGGTCGCCGGCCTCGTAGAAGCCGACCAGGTTGCGGATCCACGGGAAGCACGCGATGTCGGCGATGGTGTATTCGTCGCCCATGATCCAGGCGCGGCCCTTCAGGTGCTTGTCGAGCACGCCCAGCAGGCGCTTCGATTCGGCCACGTAGCGGTCACGCGGGCGCTTGTCTTCGAAGTCTTTGCCGGCGAACTTGTGGAAGAAGCCGAGCTGGCCAAACATCGGGCCGATGCCGCCCATCTGGAACATCACCCACTGGATGGTCTCGTAGCGGCGCGCCGCATCGCGCGGCATAAGCTGCCCGGTCTTCTCGGCCAGGTAGATCAGCATCGCACCCGACTCGAACAGCGCGAGCGGCTTGCCATCCGGCCCGTTGGGGTCGATCAGCGCAGGGATCTTGTTGTTCGGGTTGAGCGACATGAACTCCGGCGACATCTGGTCGTTGGTGCCGAAGCTGACCAGGTGCACTTCATACGGCAGCCCGGTCTCCTCGAGAAAGATCGAGATCTTCACGCCGTTGGGCGTGGGCAGCGAGTAGAGCTGAAGGCGATCCGGGTGCTGGGCGGGCCATTTCTTGGTGATGGGGAAGGCGGAAAGGTCGGTCATGTGCGCGCGAAGCCGGTGTGACGAAGACGGCGATTCTGAAGCGGCCCACCCGATCCCGTTGGCGGGGCCGCCAAAGCCGCACGCAAAGCAGGGCGGCGAGAGCGGCTGGCACCGGCGCGACGCTGGCTCAGGCAGGGGCGGTTGTTCCGCTCAGCTCGTCCAGCACCGCCGGCACTTCGGCGGCCAGCTCACCGGCCAGGTAGCCCAGGCTCCCCACGCGCCGAGCCAGGCGCAGGCCGGCGCGTGCATGCACGGCCGCGCCCCAGGCAGCGGCCTGTTCCAACGCTGCGCCTCGTGCCACGAAGCCGGCGATCAGGCCGGCCAGCACATCGCCCGAGCCGGCCGTGGCCAGGCCGGCGTTGCCGGCGTCATGCGCCCAGGTCTGCCCGTCCGGGCGGGCGATGAAGGTGGTGGCGCCCTTCAAGGCCACCACCGCGTTCCAGCGGCGCGCCGCGTTGCAGGCGGTGGCGTGCGGGTCGGCCAGCACCGACTGCTTGCTGTCGCCGCTCAGGTGCGCCATCTCGCCGGCGTGCGGCGTGATGAGCACCGGCTCGCATTCGTTCGACTGCCGCAATGCCGCGGCCATCGCCGTGGCGTCGAGCACCATCGGCACGCATTCGCAGCGCTCGCGCAGGGCCTGGGCGAGCGCGCATGTGGCGTCTTCGTCCTGCATGCCGGGCCCGATGAGCAAGGCGTCGGCGCGCCCTGCAAACTTGGCCAGCTGCTCGGCGCACGCGGGGTCGAACCCGCCTTCGGAGGTTTCTCGCAAGCCCAGCACGCGCAGCTCGGGCACGGCGATGGCCACAGCCAGCGCGGCCGACTCGCCGGTGGCAAGCAAGACCTTACCGGCGCCGGCCCGCAGCGCGGCCCGGGCCGACAGAATGGCCGCGCCGGGCACTTCGCGGCTCCCCGCCACGATGACCACGCGGCCACGCGTTTCCTTGTCGCCCTCGTGGTCAGGCAAGGGCAGCGGCCACGCGCGCAGCACCGCGTCGTCCACCCGCCGGGCTGCACGTGGCGATGGAGCGCTCATGGTTTAGGTGCCGCCGGTACGTCGGGCTCGTCCGTCACCGGCTCACCGGCCTCGGTGAGCGGCTGGACGAAGCTCACCAGCCGCGGCGCCAGCTTGCCGTGGCGGCCCAGTGCCGGGTCGAATTCGTACGAGGTGACGCCGCAGTTGGGCACGTCGGCCTGGCGGTCGATGTCCAGGATCTCCGCTTCGTTCAAGCGCTCCAGCAGGTAGCGGAAGCAGTTCACCGTCACCTGGTGGGCGACCACCAGCACGCGCTCCCGGCGGTACTCGCGCGTGATCATCTCGATGACGCTGCGCAGCCGCAGGATCACGTCGCACCAGCTCTCACCCCCTGGCGGGCGGAAATAGAACTTGCCGACGTGCTTGCGCTGCTCGGCGATCTCGGGGTACTTCTCGCGGATGCCGAGCACGGTGAGCCGGTCCAGGATGCCGAACTCCTTTTCGCGCAGCCGCTCGTCACACACCATCGTGAGTTCGTTCTCGTCGATGCGCGCGGCGGCGAGTACGCGCCGCGCCGTTTGCAGCGCCCGGACGTAAGGCGAGCACAGAACGACACTGGGCCGCTGGCCCGGCGGTAGATCGCCGAACCAGCGGCCCAGTGCATCGGCCTGCCGCTCCCCCAGGGGCGAGAGCGGCACGTCCATGTCCCGACTGGCGATGTCGATCAGGAATTCACCAGCTGCCTCAGCCTTGTCACGAGCGAGGTTGCCGGCGCTTTGCCCGTGCCGCACGATCCACAGCGTCTGTGGCCATTTCTGCTCGGCGGCCGTCGCCATCGGGAGACTCGCGTCAGCGTGCGCTGCCTCGCCGTACCAAGTTCACGATGGCCAGCAGGATGATCGCGCCCAACAGCGACACGCCCAGCCCCGCAACGCTGAAGTCGTTGCTGTTGATCGTGCCGGTGCCGAGCATCGGTGCCAGCAACCAGCCGCCGAGCAAGGCGCCGATGATGCCCACGACGACGTTCAGGATGACGCCCTGCTGGGCATCGGTTCTCATGATCATGCTGGCGACCCAGCCGATCAACCCGCCGACTACCAACCAAATGATGAAGTTCATGGCATTTCTCCGTTAACGAAAGGTGCTGGCAAAGTTAACCGGCACGGTTGTCGGAGAGGAGCGGATGACCGCTCATGCGTACGTAGGCTCGCGCCTACGGGCAAACGGGCTGCCAATCAGGCAGCAAGCCACCGGCGATCAGCAGCCAGTCAGCCGGCAATAGCCCAGGCGCCCTGGTAGACGGTGAGCAGCACGGCCGTGACGATCAGATTGGCCACGAGGTGGCGCGTGCCCATGCCGATGCGGATGCCGAGGCGCACCGAGACGCAGCCCCAGAGCACCACCAGCAGCAAGGCGCCGGCGTCGGCCTTGCCGATGTCGACCTGGGCCACGTGCAGGAGGCCAACGGCCAGGACCCACAAACCGGACCCCATGACGACCGCGGCGGTCAGTTCGTTGAAGCGGGGTTTGCGAAGGGGGAGACCCAGGATGTTCATGGCGATGACTGCTCGAAAAAACGCGTCCTCAAGTGTCGCTCCGCCGTGCCGCCTGGGTCGCCCGATCTGGGGTGACAGGCAGGTTCAATTCGAAAGAATCGTGACGAAAATTACGCTGCGGCGGGCGAGCGATTCGGAGCCCAAGCTTCGCCGCGCGCCAGCATCCGGCCGGCACGGGCCAGCACGTGGGGCTCGGCGCCACCGCGGTAGGAAAGGCAGCCGTTGACGAACACCGCGCTGATGCCCGCGCTCGCGCTGATCGGCGCGTCGTAGGTGGCGGTGTCGGCGACACGCGCCGGGTCGAACACCACCAGGTCGGCCATCCACCCCGGCCGCACCAGCCCGCGCTCGGCGATGCGGAAGTTGCGCGCCGTCAGGCCGGTCATCTTGTGCACCGCCTGCTCCAGTGTGAAGAGCTGCCGCTCGCGCCAGTAGCGCGCCAGCACACGCGGGAACGCGCCCCACAGCCGCGGGTGCGGATGGCGGTCGTGCGGCAGGCCGTCCGAGCCGATCATCGTGCGCGGGTGGGCGATGACACGCTCGACGTCTTCTTCGTTCATCTGGAAGTAGCAGGCGCCGCCCGGCTGCAGCCGGCGGCACGCGGTCTTCTGGTCGACGCCCCAGTCCTCGGCGATGGCCGACAGCATGCGGCCGGTGTGTTCGGGGTGCGTGTCGCTCCAGGTCAGCATCACGTCGATCACGCCGTCGACCAGGTCTTCGCGCAACACCGTGGAGCCGGCGACATAGGGGTAGACGTCCATCGCGATCGCCTGGCGCGCGGCCAACGCATCGATCAACGGCAGCGTCTCTCGCGTGCGGCCCCAGTTGGCCGGGCCGGCGCACTTGTGGTGCGAGATGACCAGCGGCACGCCGGCCTCGAACGCGGTGTCGCCTGCCTCGTGCAGCGCCTCGATGATCTGCGCCATCTCGCTGCGCAGGTGGGTGGCGTAGATGCCGCCGTAGCGCGCGACGATGCGGGCCAGCTGCGTCACCTCGTCGGCCGGCGCCGGGTAGGCCTCTTCGTAGAACAGCCCCGACGACAGGCCGTGCGCACCGCCGGCCATGCAGGCGTCGAGCAGCGCGGCCATGCGGGCGCGCTCGCCGGGTGTCGCGGCCCGGGAGAGGTCGCCCATCGTCGCGAAGCGCAAGGTCGTGTGGCCAACCAGCGCCGCGACGTTCAGCGACGGCTGGGCCGCCTGCACCGCCTCGCGGTAGGCCGCCATCGTGGGGTAGCGGAACGAGCCGGCACCCAGCAGGTTCAGCGGCGGCTTCGCCGCTTCGGTGGCGTAGGGCGCGAGCGAGATGCCGCAGTTGCCGGTGACGACGGTGGTGATGCCCTGAGACAACTTGGGCAGGCAGGCCGGGTCGCGCAGCACGATGGCGTCGTCATGCGTGTGGGCGTCGATGAAGCCGGGTGCGATGGCCAGGCCGCTGCAGTCAATGGTCTCGATGTCTTCGGCGGCGATGCCTTCCGGCAGGCGCTCGCGCAGCTTTTCGCCGGTGCGCAGGATGCGGTCGCCGGCGATCAGCACATCGCCGTACCAGGCTGGGTCGCCCGAGCCGTCGACGACGAGGCCGTTCTCCAGCAGCGTGACTTTCATGGTTTGGGCCCTACGCCACCGCCATCCCAGCTCTGCAGCGGGTGCGTGCGGATGTCGATGCCATGGCGCTGCAGCGCATCGCGCACATAACGCAAGCGCTGCACCGCCGGGTCGCCGCGGCGTTGCGCGACCAGCACCGTCAGGATCTCGATCACGGTCAGGTGGGTCAGGTAGGCGTCGATGCCGACGTGCATGACCGCGTCGTCGGGCACGCTGAGCGCGATCAGCACGTCGGCGCGTTCGGCCAGTGGCGTGCCGGGGCGGGTGATGCAGATGGCCTTGGCACCTTGTGCGCGGGCGATGTCGACCGAGTCGAGCAGCGAGGGCATGCCGCCCACGTGCGAAATCGCGATCACGACGCCCTCGGTGCTCTGCGCGGCCGCCGCCACCTGCTGCAGGTGGTAGTCGGCCCAGGCATTGGCCGACAGGCCCAGCCGGAACAGCCGGGCCTGCAGGTCCTGCGCCATGAACCACGAGGTGGCGCCCGCGCCGTAGAGGTCGATGTGGCGCGCGAAGGCCAGGGAATCGACGGCAGCTTCGAGCGCGCCCATGTCGAGCTGCGAGCGCACGCCCGCCACCGAGGCCGCGGCGCTGCGCGAGATCTTGGTGACGACTTCGTCGGCGGTGTCCGCGATGTTGACGCGGCGGTGCAGCGGCGAGCCGCCCAGCGCCAGCGCATGGGCCAGCGCGAGTTTGAATTCGCGCAGCCCGGCGAAGCCGAGGTCGCGGCAGGTGCGCATCACCGTCGGCACCGAACTGCTCGCGCGTTCGGCCAGCGACTCGAAGCTTTCCTCGAGCACCCGGTCGGGGTCTTCGAGGATCAGGTCGAGGATCGCGCGGCGTGCGGCGGGGGCGCCTTCGCGCGCCGCGGCCACGTTCTCCAACAGCGTTTTTGTCATGGGCGGGTTCAAAAATGCATCGCCACAGCGTCGGTGACGCGGTAGTCGTTTTCGACGACCGGCATCCAGTGCCATTTGTCGAAGGTGGTGCAGGGGTGCGAGATACCGAGGCCGATGCGTTCGCCGACCGCCGGGGCGGTGGCTTCGTCCGCCTCGGCCCAGCGCAGGTAGGCGTGCTGGTCGTTCAGCCCGGTGATCGACCAGCCGGCGGGCACGGCATCGACCTGCAGTGCACCGCGCGCCGCACGCGCGATCGGCACCGGCATCGCCAGGTCAAACGAGATGTCGCGCTTGCCGACCGCGAGGATCGCGAGGCCGGGCTCAGGGCGCGACTGAACCATCGCCCACACCTCCATCGCGGGGCGCAGCGTCTCGCCGCAGCCGCAGCCCAGGCGCGCTTCGACGCTGTTGACCATGCGCTTGTAGAAGCCGTGGTCGTGCGTCACGTAGCAACCCGAGCGCAGCAGCCCGCGCACCGGGCGCGTCAGCGACGGTGTCAAGCGGCCGGCCACGAGGTCGAAGATCGCGGAGCCGCCGGCCGACAGCAGCACCTCGTCGGCTTCGAACCAGCCTGCCGCATCGGCTGTCGAGGCGATCGCTTCGACGCGGTCCATCAGCGCCTTCGCATAGGGCACGTCGGCGTCCGTCTCGCCCTTGGCGCCCAGGCCTTCGTAGCACTCGATGCCGACCAGGCGGACGGCTTTGCTGGCGTGCATGCCGCGCGCGAGGGCCAGCGCCTCGTCCTGCGTGCGCACGCCGCTGCGGCCACCTGGCACACCAACTTCGAGCATGGCTTCGAAGGGCACGGCGCCAGGGTGGGCTTGCGCCCAGTCGTTGACCAGCGCGAGCTGAGCCAGTGAGTCGACCAGAAACACGATGCGCAAGTCGGCATGGTCGCGCAGCAGCGCCTGGATCGCGGCCAAGTCGCTGTCGTGCACCACCTGGTTGGCGATCAGCGTGCGGCGTGCGCCAGCTGCGACACCCACCGCGAGCTGGTTGACCGTCGCGAAGGTGAGGCCCCAGGCTCCGGCATCGAGCTGGCGGCGGAACAGCTGCGGCGACATCGTCGTCTTGCCGTGCGGTGCGAGCTGGATGCCCCACTCCTGCGTGCGCCGCTGCATCCACGCGATGTTGTGTTCCAGCGCCTCGCGCTTGAGCACCGCCAGCGGCAGCGGCAGGTCGCCGGCCAGCACGTTCCAGCCGGCGGCGGCCACCTCGCTGCGGCGGCGCGGCGACGCGGTCAGCGGGTAGCCCTTGAGGCCGGGTTGAAGCAGCGGGTCGATCAGGTCGTGGGTCATGGTCATGTCAGGATGCAGGCGGCGAAGCGGCCGGGCGCCTTCTCTTCCAGCGGCGGGATGGTTTGCGCGCACGCGTCGACGGCGCGCGGGCAGCGCGTGCGGAACACGCAGCCCGACGGCGGGTTCATCGGGCTCGGGATATCGCCCTTCAGCGGAATGATCTCAGTCTTGTCCAGTGGATCGGGCTTCGGGCTCGCCGCCAGCAGCGCCTGCGTGTACGGGTGCAGTGGCCGCGCGAACAACTCGGCCGTCGTCGACACCTCCATCACGCGTCCGAGGTACAGCACGACCACGCGGTCGCAGAGGTATTCGACCACGTCGAGGTCGTGCGAGATGAACAGCATCGTCAGCGACAGCCGCTCGCGCAGGTCCGCGAGCAGGTTGATCACCTGCGCCTGGATGGACACGTCGAGCGCCGACAGCGGCTCGTCGGCGACGATGAACTCCGGCTCCACCGCCAGCGCACGTGCGATGCCGATGCGCTGCCGCTGGCCGCCGGAGAACTCATGCGGGAAGCGGCTCGCGTGCTCCGGGCGCAGCCCGACCAGCTCCAGCAGCTCGGCGATGCGCTCCTTGCGCCGGCCCTTCGCGAGGCCGTGCGTGGACAGCGCCTCGTCGAGGATCGCGCTGATGCGCATCTTCGGGTTCAGGCTCGCGTACGGGTCCTGGAAGATGATCTGCAGCTTGCTGCGGAGCTTGCGCATGCGCTCGCCCGACAAGGCCGCCAGGTCGTCGCCTCGGTACAGCACCTGGCCGGCAGTGCGCTCGATCAGGCGCAGCACGGTGCGGCCGATGGTGCTCTTGCCGGAGCCCGATTCGCCGACCAGCCCGAGGGTCTCACCGGCGCGGATTTCGAACGACACATCGTCGACAGCGCGCACCGGCTTGTCGCTGTTGCCGAAGTAGCGCTTGAGGTTGCGCACCTCGATCAGCGGCGTTGCAACTTCGCTCATGCCGCATTCCTTTCAACTGACGGCACGCGGATGCAGCGGGCGTGGCACATCTCTCCGGTGTCCACCAGCGGCGGCACCGCCTGCGCACAGGCGGCGATCGCCTGGTCGCAACGCGGCTCGAAGGCGCAGCCGGGCGGCGGCGCCAGCGGGCTCGACACCTGGCCGCGGATTGCGAACAGCCGCTTCGGCCTCGGCTGGCCGGCCGCATGCGCCTTGCCGGGCAGACAGGCGAGCAGCCCTTGTGTGTACGGATGCGCGGGAGAAGCGAACAGCGGCCGCACCGGCGCCGCCTCGACGACCCGGCCGGCGTACATCACCACCACATCGTCCGCATGGTGCGCGACCACGCCGAGGTTGTGCGTGATGAACAAGATGCTCATGCCGGTCTCGGCTTGCAGCCGGCGCATCAGCACCAGGATCTGCGCCTGGATCGTCACGTCGAGCGCAGTGGTCGGCTCGTCTGCTATCAGTAGGGTCGGGTCGCAGGCCATGGCCAGCGCGATCATCACGCGCTGGCGCATGCCGCCCGACAACTGGTGCGGGTACTCGTGCAGGCGCTGTGCGGCGGCAGGGATCTCCACCAGGTCGAGCATGCGCTTGGCGTGCGCCAAAGCCGCGGTGCGGTCCAGCCCCTTGTGCAGCCGCACGCTCTCGGCGATCTGCTCGCCAACGGTGAAGACGGGGTTCAGGCTGGTCATCGGCTCCTGGAAGATCATCGCCAGCTCGTTGCCGCGCAGGCGGCGCATCTCGGCGTCGGGCAGCGTGAGCAGGTCGACCTCACGGCCGGCGCGAGTGACGAAGCGCGCGTGGCCTTCGACCTGCGCACGCGCGGTCTTGGGCAGCAGGCGCATCAGCGTCAGGCTGGTGACCGATTTGCCGGAGCCGGATTCGCCAACGATCGCAGTGGTCTTGCCAGGTTCGATCGAGAAACCGACGTCTGCGACCGAGCGAACCAGGCCGTCTTCGGTCGGGAAGCAGGTGCTGAGGCCGCTGACGGTGAGGCGGGGTGTGCTCATAGTGTTTTCTTGAGCTTCGGGTCCAGCAGGTCGCGCACGCCGTCACCGAGGATCTGCAGCGACAGCGCCGTGAAGATGATCGCAAGGCCCGGGAACAGCACGACCCAGAATGCCCGGTCGGCGTACTGCTGGCTGCCGGCCACCATCGTGCCCCAGGTGGGAATCTCCGGCGGCACACCGACACCGAGGAAGGACAGCCCAGCCTCGGCCAGGATCGCGTACGCAAAGATGAACGACACCTGCACCAGGATCGGCGACAGCAGGTTGGGCAGGATGTGGCGCCACAGGATGCGCGAGGTGCGCACGCCCAGGGCGCGCACCGCCTCGACGAACAGCAGTTCGCGCACCACCAATGTCGACGCACGCACCACCCGCGCGACACGCGGCGTGTAGACCAGCACCAGCGCCAGCACCACGTTCAGCAGCGAGGCCCCGAGGATCGCGACCAGCGCGATCGCCAGCAGGATGTCGGGGAAGGACATCATCGCGTCGACCAACCGCATCAGCGGCGTGTCGAGGCGGCGGAAGAAGCCCGCCACAAGCCCGAGCAGCGTGCCGGCGATCACCGAGCCGAGCGCCGTCAGCGCAGCGATGGCCAGCGAGTAACGCGCGCCGTGCACGATGCGCGCGTAGAGATCGCGGCCGAGCTCGTCGGTGCCCAGCAGGTGGGCGGCGCTCGGGGCTTTCAGGCGGTCGAGCACCGCCGTGTCGTTCGGATCGAAGGACGCGAACCACGGGGCACCGAGGGCCAGCACCGCGATCACCAGAAGCAGTGCGGCCGAGACCATCACGATGCGGCGGTGCATCAGTTGCTTGAGGAGGCGAGGGACTTTCACAGTTTGACCCGAGGATCGACGGCCACGTACAGCAGGTCGATCGCAAAGTTGATCAGCACGTAGATCGCCGCGATCACCAGCAGCGCGCCCTGAATCACCGGGTAGTCGCGCCGCAGCACCGCGTTGACGACCAGGTTGCCGATGCCCGGCAGGCCGAACACCGTCTCGGTGACGACCGCCCCGCCGATCATCAGCGCCACCGTCAGGCCCAACACCGTGACGATGGGCACCAACGCGTTGCGCAGCGCGTGCTTGAGCACCACGGTGCCTTCGGACAGGCCCTTCGAACGCGCGGTGCGCACATAGTCTTCGCCCAGCACGTCGAGCATCGAGGCTCGCGTGAAGCGGATGATCAGCGCCGAGTTCAGCACGCCCAGCACGGTGGCCGGCAGCATCAGCGCATGCAGGCGTTCGCCGAGCGACGCATCGGGCGCGCCGTAGCCCGACACCGGGAACCAGCCCAGCGACACCGCGAACATCTGGATCAGCACGATGCCGAACCAGAAGCTCGGGATGCTGGCGCCCAGCATTGCCGCGCCGGTGACGACCTGGTCGAGCCAGCGGCCGCGGTACACCGCCGAGACGATGCCGCACGGGATGCCGATCAGCGCCGCGATCGCAACCGCCATCAGCGCCAGCAGCGTGGTCGGCTCGGCCCGCTCCCACAACGCCTGCGTGACCGGCCGCTGCAGGAAGATCGACTGGCCGAGGTTGCCGTGCAGCACCTCGCCGAGCCAGTACGCGAACTGCACCGGCAGCGGCTTGTCCAGGCCGTAGTCCTTCTGCACGCGCGCGATGTCCTCGGCGGTGGCCTGGTCGCCCAGCAGCACCGAGATCGGGTCGCCCGACGCGGCGCGCGTCAGCACGAACACCATCACCGCGACGATGGCGAGCACCGCCAGCATGCCGGCGAGGCGGGAGGCTAGATAGCGAGGCATAGCGCCGATCACTTCTTATTTGATGCGCGCGTTCCAGAAGAACGGCCAGGTCGACGGCACGTAGCCATCGAGCGCCGGGCTGCGCGCCGACAGGCCGTTGAAGCGGCCGACGTTGATGTACGGCACCTCGTCGTACACCACCTGCTGCACCTTGCCCCACAGCGCGCCACGCTTGGCCGGGTTGGTCTCCTGGTTGAAGGCCGCGAGCGCCGCCTGCTTGGCCGGTGAGCTCCACCAGCCCGGCGCGCCTTCGCCCAATTGCGGCGGCGACAGCATCGGCTCGGGGAACTGGCCGGAGTGCGTGACGTACAGGTCCCACAGCTTGGAATCGTTGCGGCGCTGCACCAGCGTGGCCCAATCGACAACGTTGAGCTCGACCTTGAAGCCGGCCCGCTTCAGCTGCTCGGCCATCAGCAGCGCCATGTTGTAGTGGAAGTCGTACTGGCGGCTGGTCAGCACGCGCACCGGCTCGCCCTTGTAGCCGGCCTTCTCGGCCTCGTCCTTCGCCTTCTTCGCGTTGCGCTGGTTGTAGAGGTCGGTGCCGGCGGTCGAGTAGAACGGCGAACCCTTCGGGAAGTGGTTGCCCTCGACGCTGAAGAAGCGGGTGTCGCCGAAGCCGGCGGCCAGCATCTCGCCGACGCCGATGGCGGTCTGCATCGCGCGGCGCACGCCGACGTTGGCGGCCACGCCTTCCTTGGTGTTGAGCACCAGGTAGGGGAAGCCGAAGGAGGTGGTCAGGATCGGCACGGTCTTGCCGGCAGCTTTCTCGAGCCGCGACAGCGCCTCGACCGGCAACAGGTCGGCGAAGTCGTACTGCCCCGCGAGCGCGCCTTCGACACGCGTGTTGGCGTTGGGCACCGGCACGAAACGCAGCTCCTCGATCAGCGCCTCGCGCTTGCCGGCGTAGGCGCTCGCGGGCTCCTTGCGGGCGCTGTACTTGTCGAAGCGTGTCAGCAGCACATAGGCGTCGGGCTTGCGCTCCTTGAAGCGGTAGGGGCCAGTGCCAACGAAGTCTTTCAGCGGCGTCGCGATCGAATCCTTGGCCATGATTGCGGCCATGCCGCTGGGCAGCGCGAGCTGCGAGAGCAGAGGCGCGTATGGGTTCTTCAGCACGATCTGCACACCGAGGGCACCCTGCGCCTTGATGCTGTCGAGTTCCTTCGCGACCGCCTTGCCACGCGGCGCCTGTTCCATCCAGCGCTGCAGGCTCGCGACCACGTCATCGGCGGTCAGTTCGCGGCCGCTGTGCAGCATCACGCCCTTGCGCAAGGTGATGGTGTAGGTCTTGCCGTCGGCGCTGATCTTCGGCTGCGATTCGGCCAGCATCGGCACCACGTTCCACTTCGCGTCGAAGGTGTAGAGCGGCTCATAGACGTGCTGCATGATGGTGCCGACCAGGTCGGCGGTGGAGGCCATCGGGTCCAGCGTCTGCGGCTCGCCAACCATCGCGAGCGTTGCAAAGTTGCGTGCGCCCTGGGCCTGCGCGACGCCGGTGGCAGCGATCAAGCAGGCGGCCAGGCCGAGTGCTGCGGGCAGCTTGAGCAGGGTGCGGCGGGGGAGCATGTCGGGGCTAGGCATGGCGGATCTCCAAAGTCGAGATGGCAGGAATCCGAAGTACTGTGTGAAAGTATTTTTCAGAACGAAGCGACTATGGAGCAAAGCCTGTGCCAAATAATCGGTATTTCCCCGGAGATTCGCAGTGTTGACTGAAATATGATTTCACACCTATGGTGCGAGCCTGCACCTGTTTGTGCTGCTGTTCCCTCAAGGAGATCTCATGCCCCTCGACTACCTCGGCGCTCCGCCGACGGCCTCTGACCGCCAGGCGCGGCCGTTCTCGCCGGCCGTGCGCGCCGGTGACTTCATCTATGTGTCGGGCCAGGTTCCGGCGAATGCGGACGGCGAGATCGTCTCCGGCGGCATCGAGGTGCAGACGCGCCAGGTGATGGAGAACCTGAAAGCCGTGCTGGCGCTGGCCGGCGCGAGCTTCGACGACGTCTGCAAGGCCACCTGCTGGCTGGAAGATGCGCGCGACTTCGGCGCCTTCAACCGCGTCTACATGAGCTACTTCCCGAACGGCAAGCCGGCGCGCTCGACCACCGAGGCGCGGCTGATGGTGGATGCGAAGGTCGAGATCGACGTCGTCGCGTACAAGCCGAAGGCCTGAAGTCCCTCACGGGTCGAACCCGAAACAGAAAAGCCCGCAGACCATCGGCCTGCGGGCTTTTCTTGTTTGTGCTTCGAAGCGGCGCGGATCAGAACGGAATGTCGTCGTCCATGTCGTCGAAGCCCGTCGACGACTTCGTCGCAGCCGGCTTGCTGGCCGCAGGCCGTGCGGCCGGCGCGCTGCGTTCCTGGCGCGGCGCACCGCCACCACTGTCACCACCGCCTTGCGAACCGCGGCTGCTATAGCCGCCACCACCGCCGCCTTCATCGCCACCGCCATCACGGCCGCCGAGCAGCTGCATGTTGTCAGCCATGATTTCGGTGGTGTACTTTTCGACGCCGTCCTTGTCCGTCCACTTGCGGGTCTTCAGGCGGCCTTCGACGTAGACGGGGCGGCCCTTCTTCAGGTACTCACCGGCGATCTCGGCCAGGCGGTCGAAGAACACCACGCGGTGCCATTCGGTTTCTTCCATCTTCTCGCCGCTGTTCTTGTCTTTCCAGTTGCGCGAGGTGGCGATGGTGACGTTGCAGATGGCCGCGCCGTTGGGCGTGTAGCGCACTTCGGGGTCGCGGCCCAGGTTGCCGATGAGGATGACTTTGTTGATCGAGGCCATGGGGCGGCTCCTGTTTAGAAAGGGTAGAGGTCCCGAAGGATCGAAACGGTTGAATTTGTCACGCTGGGGCGTACTGGTTCCAGCTTAACGTACGCCGCCCCCGCTGGCAGGGGCATCATGGGGGACGCGAGGAGTGCCCCCGTCCGAGGGCCGCATTTTCCCATGTCCGCCCGCATTTCCTCGTTGCCCAATCAACATCTCGTGTCACCGACCGCCGATCGCCACGCCCCGACCATCAAGTTCAGCCGCCGGGGCTCCGCAGAGCCGGCTGAGGACTTTGACGGTCGAGATGCCCTGCCGGTAGGCACCCGGCTCGACGAGTTCGAGGTGCTGTGCGTGCTGGGCACCGGCGGCTTCGGCATCGTCTACCTCGCGCTAGACCACGCCCTGATGCGCCAGGTGGCCATCAAGGAATACATGCCCAGCGCGCTGGCCGTTCGCGGCCTGGGCTCGTGGGTGGCGCTGCGTGCGCCGCAGCATGCCGAGACCTTCCAGGCCGGCCTCAAGTCCTTCGTCAACGAAGCGCAGCTGCTGGCCAGCTTCGATCACCCGTCTCTGCTGAAGGTGCATCGCTTCTGGGAAGACAACGGCACCGCCTACATGGTGATGCAGTACTACCCCGGCCGCACGCTCAAGCAGGAGCGGCTGGCGATGACCGAGCCGCCCAGCGAAGCCTGGCTGCGCGCCCTGGTGTTGCCGCTGCTCGATGCGCTGGAGGTGCTGCACCGCGAAGGCGTGTACCACCGCGACATCTCGCCCGACAACATCCTGCTGCAGGTCGACGGCCCGCCGGTGCTGCTGGACTTCGGCGCGGCGCGCAAGGTGATCGGGGACCGCACCCAGACGCTCACCGCCATCCTGAAGCCGAACTTCGCCCCGGTGGAGCAGTACGCCGACATCGCCGGCATGCGCCAGGGCCCGTGGACCGACCTGTACGCCGTCTCGGCCGTGCTGCACTACCTGCTGAGCGGGCAGCCGCCCACGCCGGCCGTGGCCCGCGCGGTGCGTGACAGCCTGCCGCTGCACCAGGCGGCTCCGGGCGGCGTCTCGGTGGCTTTTCTGCGCTGCGTCGACTGGGGCCTGGCCGTCGCGCCGGACGACCGGCCGCAGAAGGTGGCACAGATGCGAGATGCGCTGAGCGGCCGCCTGACGCCACCCAAACCGAAGCGCCGTCATGGCGACCTGGCGCCGCGTTTTGGGCCGCACTGGCGCTGGGGTGCCGTGGCGGTGGGCCTGCTGGCCACCCTCACGCTGGCAGGTTGGGCCTATCGGCACGACTCACAGCCGGCGGTGCTGGCCAAGCCCGGCACACCGGCCACCACGGTGACCACCAACGTCGCGGCAGCCAAGCCAGCAGCGGCTCCCGCACCGAAGGCCACCGAAGCGCCATCGCGCCCGGCGAGCACGACCCGCGTCACAGCGCTTCGTTCACCAGATGAAGCCTGCGCGGGCCGCAACTTCTTCAGCAAGGCGCTGTGCGTGAACCGCGAATGCAGCAGCGATCGCTTTCGGCAGCATCCGCAGTGCGTGAAGCTGCGCCAGGAAAACGAAGCCAGCCGGCAGCGCGACTGGCAGCGCTGAGCCCGTTACTGCGGCGAGGGCTGGTACGCCGGCACGCCCATCTGCCACAGGAAGAACGCGAACATGTCGGCACGCTCCTCGAGCTGCTGCTTCTTGGTGTTGCCGATGCCGTGCCCGGCGTCGTAGGCCAGCCGGATGAGCACCGGCTTGCCGCTGCTCGTGCTGGCCATCAGGCGTGCTGCCGCCTTGGTGCTGTGCCACACCTCCACCCGCGGGTCGTTGACGCCGGCGGTCAGCATCACCGCGGGGTAGGCGGTACCGGCCTTGATGTGGGCGTAGGTGCTCATCTCGAGCAGCGCTTTGAAACCGGCTTCGTTCTTCACGGTGCCGAACTCGGGGATGTTGGGCACGCCATTGGCCGTGGTTTCCATGCGCAGCATGTCGAGCGCGCCAACCGCCGGGATGACGGCGGCGAACAGGTCGGGCCGCTCGGTCATCGCACGGCCCACCAGGATGCCGCCCGCGCTGCCGCCCAGGATGCCGAGCTTGATGGGTTGGGTGTACTTCTGCGCGATCAGGTACTCGGCGCAGGCGATGAAGTCCTTCCAGGTGTTCGGCTTGGTGGCCTGGTAGCCGCCGCGGTACCACTCTTCGCCGTAGACGCTGCTGCCGCGCGGGTTGGCGATGGCGTACACGCCGCCAGCATCGAGCCAGGCCAGGCGGCTCACGCTGTAGAAGGGTTCCTCTGTGATGCCGTAGCTGGCGTAGCCGTAGAGGATGGTCGGGTTGTTGCCGTCGAGCGGGGTGCCGGCGCGGTGAATGATCGAGAGCGGCACCATCGCGCCGTCATGGCTCTTCACCTTCACTTCGGTGGCCACGACGCCTGCGGGCGTGTCGTAGGGGCCGGTCGGCTGCAAGCCGGTGTTCTTCACGCTGCCGTCGGCCGCAACCACGTAGACCTGGCGTGCGCTGTTCCAGCTTTGCAGGTCGATCACGACGCCGGGCAGAAGCGGGTTGGCGGCGGCCACGCCCTCGCCCGCGAGTTCGAACGAGCCTTCGATGGGCAGCTTCACCTCGACCGTCGGGCCGGTGCTGCCGTGCGCGCGCTTATAGAGGCGCTTGATGTTGCCGTCACGCGCTTCCACGTAGACGGCATCGGCTGCAGCAGCCACGTTGACGACCACGAGTTCCGACGCCGGCATCACGATCTCGGCGTTCTTCAGGTCAGGCGCGGCGTTCGGGTCCGACGGGAGCTTGAGTCCCAGCACCTGCGAGCGCGGCGCACCCTTGTGCGAGACGAAGTAGAGCGTGTCGCCGAAGTAGCTGACGCCGGTGACATCGTCGGCCGCGGTGATCACGCGCTGCCAGACGGGCTTGCCCGCGAGCACGCCTGCCTGTGGCGCCACGTAGACGCCCATCTCGCGCTGCGTGCCGTTGATCACGTAGCCGAAGGCCCATTTGCCGTCGTGCGAGAAGCTGACGATGGGGATCTCGGCCGGCCCGATGTCCACACCCTTCACGCCGCTGCCGAATACCGCACGGGCGGTGCTCACCGGTTGGCCGGCGCGCAGCAGCATCACCTGGCTGCGCTGGTACTTGTCGGTGGCCTGCGCGCCCTTGCGCATCGCTTGCAGGCGGTTGAAGACGAGCGCCTTGCCGTTGGGCGACCAGTCGACGCCGCCGAAATCGGCGCGAACGATGGGCTGGCCGACGATCTTGCCGGTGCGTGTGTTCAGCACATGCAGCACGGCCGCTTCGGAGCCCTGCGAAGACAGCCCGTAGGCCACCAGCGACCCATCCGGCGACGGCGTGTACCAGTTGATCGCGTGCGGCTTGCCGGTTTTCTTCTCCAGCGCCTCGGGGTCGACCAGCAATTGGTCGGAGCCCGTCACGCCCTTGCGCATGTAGAGCTTGAACTGGTTCTCGGTGGCCGAGCGGCGCTCGATGAAGTACACGTCGCCAGGCAGGCGCGTGACCTGGGCCACGCGGTCCGAGGTGGCCGAGTCGTACTGGATGATCTTCTCGAGCAGCGCCTTGCGGCCCGGGATGCGCGCGAGCTTGGCGTAGGCATCGTCGCTGTGCGCTTTCATCCACTTCGCGACCTCGGGGTCGGCCTTGTTCTCGAAGTAGCGGTAGGGGTCGTCGACCGTCGTGCCGAAGTAGGTGTCGGTCACGTTGCGCACCGCCGCGGTGGGCAGGGCGGTTTGCGCGATGCCGGCGGTGGCGGCGCCAGCGAGAACGAAGGCTGCGACGGCGCAGCGCAGGTAAGAGAACGCGTGCTTCATGGTGTTGAAGTTCCTCAAGAGACGAATCGCGGGCCACGTTGTGGGTGACGGCGAAGGATGCGGGACATGGGCCTGGGTACCGGGCAGCGGCCGGGCGAAGTTAGCACGGCGCAGAGGGCTCAAGGTGCCTCTGCTGCCAGCCTGGGTTCAGGGTTCGCCATCCCAGTAGTCGAGCTCGTCTTGCGCGCGGTGGATGTGGTCGAAGCCATAGGGGTTGCCGTCTCGCGTGGCCGTGGCCAGGTACTTGCCGGAGTCCGGGTACTCGACGACTTCGGGGCTGTCTTTCGTGCCGATCGACAGGTACTTCAGCGGCGCCTTCGAGGTGTTGATGATCTGGTGCGGATAGTCCGGGCCGGGCGGGATGAACATCACGTCGCCGGTGCGGATGGGCAGCATCTCGCCGGCCACGCGCAGCGTGCCTTCGCCCTCGATCACGATGAACATCTCTTCCTGGGCGTAATGGAAGTGATAGGGGCACGAGCGCTTGCCGGGCGCCACCACATCGAAGCTCGCGCCGAGCTTGAGCGCGGCAGTGCCGGGGGCGAGCCGGGAGCCCATCGAGTCGTACAGCGGCTCGCGCACCTCGTGCTTGAGGGGCTCGTCATTGAAGTTGCGGATGAGTTGCTGGCGCAGGGTGTCGGCGCGGTCTGTCATGGGGTCTCCTTTTGGGATCGGCCAGCGTACTGCAAGGAGCGCTCGCGTACCATGGCGCTTTCGCTCGCCATGCAGTCTCCCGCCTCCTCCCCCGCCCTCGAGTCCACCGCACCCCTGCACATCCTGCAAGAGGTGTTCGGCTACCCCGTCTTCCGCGGCGCGCAAGAGGCCATCATCGACCACGTCGTGAAGGATGGCGACGCGCTGGTGCTGATGCCCACCGGCGGCGGCAAGAGCCTGTGCTACCAGGTGCCGGCGATCGCCCGCCACCGCGCGGGCCACGGTGTGGCGGTGGTGGTGAGTCCGCTGATCGCGCTGATGCACGACCAGGTCGGCGCGCTCGAAGAAGCCGGCGTGCACGCCTCGTTCCTCAACTCCACGCTCACGCTCGAAGAGACGCAGCGCATCGAGCGCGAGATGATGAGCGGCCGCCTCGTGCTGCTGTACGCCGCGCCCGAACGCGTGACGACGCCGCGCTTCCTGGCGCAGCTCGATTCGCTCAACGAGCGCGGGCTGCTGAGCCTCTTCGCCATTGACGAAGCGCATTGTGTGAGCCAGTGGGGGCACGATTTCCGCGAAGACTATCTGTCGCTCAACGTGCTGCACGAGCGCTACGCCAACGTACCGCGCATCGCGCTGACCGCAACGGCCGACGACCTCACGCGCGCCGACATCATCGAGCGCCTGCAGCTGCAGGACGCACGCATCTTCATCAGCAGCTTCGACCGGCCGAACATCCGCTATTCGATCGTCGAGAAAGACAACGCCCGTGCCCAGCTGCTGCGCTTCATCAACGACGAGCACGAGGGCGATGCCGGCATCGTCTACTGCCAGTCGCGCAAGAAGGTCGAAGAGACCGCCGACTGGCTGAAGAGCGAAGGCATCAGCGCGCTGCCATACCACGCGGGGCTAGACGCCGACGTGCGCCGGCGCCACCAAGACAAGTTCTTGCGCGAAGAGGGCATCGTGATGGTCGCGACCATCGCCTTCGGCATGGGCATCGACAAACCCGACGTGCGCTTCGTGGCCCACCTCGACCTGCCGAAGAACATCGAGAGCTACTACCAGGAGACCGGCCGCGGCGGCCGCGATGGCTTGCCGGCCGACGCCTGGATGACCTACGGCTTGGCCGACGTGGTGAACCAGCGCCGCATGATCGACGACAGCACTGCCGGCGAAGAGTTCAAGCGCGGCCAGGTCGGCAAGCTTGAAGCACTGCTCGCGCTGGCCGAGGCGCACGATTGCCGTCGCGTGCGGCTGCTCAAGTACTTCGGCGAAGACAGCACGCCTTGCGGCAACTGCGACAACTGTCTGAACCCGCCCGCAACCTGGGATGCGACCGAAGCCGCGCGCAAGGCACTCAGCTGCGTCTACCGCTTCCACCAGAACGGCGGCCAGCGCTTCGGTGCCGTCCACCTGATGGACGTGCTGCGCGGCAAGGCCACCGACAAGGTGGTGCAGTACCGGCACCAGAGCCTGTCCACCTTTGGAATCGGTGCCGACGTGAGCGAAGTGCAATGGCGCGCCGTGCTGCGCCAGCTGATCGCGCTGGGCCACCTGCGCACCGAAGGCGAATACAACACGCTGGAGCTGACGCCGAGCGCACGCGAAGTGTTGCGCGGCGACGTGGTGATGCTGCTGCGCGTGCAGAGCGACACGCCCAAGCGAGGCAGCAGCAAGACCGGCAAGTTCACCCGCGGCAAGGACAAGGCGCCGCCCATCACGCTCGACGATGAAGGCACCGAGCGCTTCACCGCCCTCAAGGCCTGGCGCGCCGAGGTGGCCAAGGAGCATGGGCTGCCGGCGTATGTGATCTTCCATGACGCCACGCTGGCCGAGATGGCGCGGGCGCAACCGACCTCGCTCGACGACCTGTCGGAGATCAGCGGCGTGGGCGCGAAGAAGCTCGAGGCCTACGGCCGCGAAATCCTGCGCGTGCTGCAGGGCTGAGCGCACGCGAGCCCCGGCAGCAGGGGCGATCAGACAAGCATCCCAGTACGGGTCGCCCGGCTCGGAAACGTGGCCTCTCACGCCCTTCCGAGCACCTGTTCACAGACTGCAGCTCTCCGATGCGGCGTGAAGCGCTTGACATTCCTCGAGACGTAACCGCTCTGTACCTTGTCAAGTAGTGCCGTGAGTTTTGCACTCCCTGGCCCGGCGCTCATGAAACAGTCGCTTCAGCGACACACCGCGATGTTCGAAAAGACAAGCAAGCACTTGTCTATCGGAAACCGCCATGTCCCGCCTGATCCGCATCGCCGCTCTCGCCATTGCCGCCCTGACGCTGGCGCCGTGCGCCATGGCCGACACGATCGGCTTTCACGTCGGCAGCCAGCACTTCCCGTCCAAGCACTACAACAACTTCAACCCCGGCCTCTACTACCGCACCGACGAAGGCTGGACGGCCGGCGGCTACCGCAACTCGCTGCGCAGAGACAGCTTCTACGCCGGCTACACCTGGAAGTTCGGCGCACTCGACGTGACCACCGCCGCGGTGACCGGCTACTTCCACAAGGTGCAGCCGCTGCTGGTGCCCTCGTGGTCGCTCTTCACTTACCAAGGCATCACGCCGCGTGTGGCGTACATCCCGCGGGTGGAAAAGCGCGTCGGCGCCCACGTGCTGCACCTGATGCTCGAGTACTGAGATTGCAGTTGCACCTGTAGCGATACGCAACCTGGCGGCACACAAAACACGCCGCTGCGCCCTGCAGTCGGAAAACAGGTTGCCAAGCAATTCACGCACGGGCACTTACAAGAGATGACTGAATGCCCGTAGGACGATTCCGACAATGCAGGCACCTGTTCGACTACGAGGTTCTTGCGTGATCCCAGTTCATCTCCAACACGCCCACGGTGCTGCTTCTTCGCAAACCTCAGCTTGCCGCATGGGCTCGACTTTGCACCGCCTGCGCTGCGTGGCCGCACTGGGTTCCTTGATCGCACTGGCTGCTTGCGGCGGCAGCGGCAGCAGCAGCGAACCCGACGACGCAGCGGTCGCGGCCCCGGCACCGGCCCCTGTCGACAGCACAGCCCCATCGAGCGACGCGTCGAGCCCCGAGGCCACGCCCGCTGCGGTGACCGGCGTCAAGTGGCGCGGAGTCAACCTGTCGGGCGCCGAATTCACCAGCACCGCTCTGCCCGGCAAGTACGGCTACCAGTACGTGTACCCCAGCGTCAGCTCGGTCGACTACTTCAAGGCCAAGGGCATGAACCTGGTGCGCCTGCCCTTCCTGTGGGAGCGGCTGCAGCCCACGCTCAACGGCGCGCTGGACACCACCGAACTGACCCGCCTCAAGGACTTCGTGGCCGGCACCACGGCCAAGGGCGTGACGGTGCTGATCGACCCGCACAACTACGCGCGCTACCGTGGCCAGGTGATCGGCTCGAACGGTGTGCCCAACGCTGCCTTCGGCGATTTCTGGTCTCGCCTGGCCAGTGTGTTCAAGGGCAACCCGAAGGTCATCTTCGGCGTGATGAACGAGCCCTTCAACATGGCGACCGAGAGCTGGGTGAGTGCCGCGAACGAAGCGATCCGCCGCATCCGCGCCACCGGCGCGACCAACACCATTGCCGTGCCGGGCAACGCCTGGAGCGGCGCCCACAGCTGGGCCGCCAACTGGTACGGCACGCCCAATGCGCAGGCGATGCTGCAGATCACCGACAGCGGCAAGAACATCGTCTACGAAGCGCACCAGTACCTCGACGCCGACAGCTCGGGAACATCGAGCACCTGCACCAGCACCACCATCGGTGCACAGCGGCTTGCCGTCTTCACCGCGTGGCTGCGTGCCAATGGCAAGCGCGGCCTGCTGGGCGAGTTCGCAGGAGCCAACAACGACGTCTGCAAGCAGGCACTGGCCGGCATGCTGAACCACATGGAGACGAACAGCGACGTGTGGGCCGGCTGGACCTACTGGGCCGCCGGGCCGTGGTGGGGCGACAACTTCTTCAGCATCGAGCCGGCCAGCGGTGCCGACAAGCCGCAGATGCAAACGCTGACGCCCTATCTCGATTGAGTCGCTTTTGAAGCCTGCGCTCAGGGCGTGATGCTGATCGTCAGCTGATCGCTCTCGGTCACGTTGTCGGCGTAGTCGACCGCCCGCGCGAACACCGTGACGGCGCTGCGCCCGTCGGTCGGCACCAGCAGCTGCCACTCGTAGGGCGGTGAACCGTCGGAGCCGATGCGCACGACGGTGTTGCCGTCGAAGCGATAGAAGCTCACGTGGTCGATGCCGTTCTCATCGGCAGCGGCAGCTGCCAGGCGCACGCTGTCGCCGGCGCGTGCGGATGATGCGGCGGCGCTCAGGTCGACCACCGGCGGCAAGTCGTCACCGTCACCGAACTCCAGGTACACACCGCCGCCGCAGCCGGCCATCAACACGCCGGCCGAGAAGGCCAGCGAGCGGCGGGTAAGGCGCGGCAACAGCTTCATGGGGCGATGCTACGTCGCTACATCAACCCCGCTTCAGACGTGCCAATTCTTCGCCGACGAGCCGCACCACCAGCTTGTCCAGCGTCTGCACCGAGTACTGCTTCACGTCGTGCGGGGTCTGCGAGCCGGGGCCGCTGCCCGGGTTGCCGGCGTCTCGGTAGGTGAGGAAGACGAAGCGCCCCGCGGTGTACTGCGCCATCTGGCGGTAGATGTATTCGCCGACCGGGTCGAGCCCGCTCGCGCCCACCGCGAACAGCTTGATGCCCTTGGACAGCGCGGCTTGCATGTCGCGGTCATATTGCGGACCGCCATAGTCGAGGTGAGGCGGCGCATCGGCCACCAAGACCACCATGCGAGCGGCCTGCTGGCGCCAGCTCAAGCCGTGCACGACTTCATGCAGCGCTTCGTTCAAGGCCTCAGGCGTGTCGCCGCCGCCGTGCGCCTGCACATGGGCCAGCTGCTGCTGAAAGGCGCCGAGGTCGTCGGTGAAATCGTGCGTGCGGGTGATGAAGGCATCGCCGCGGTCGCGATAGGCCACGAGGCCGTAGCAGATGTCGGGCTGACCGGGCAGTTGCGAGATCTGCTGCGACATCGCACGCATCGAGTTCTTGAGCTTGGCGATCTCGTCGCCCATCGAACCGGTGGCGTCGATCAGGAACACGAGGTCCAGGCGCATCGGCGCAGCGAGGTTCTGCCCGAGCCGCACCTGCACCGCCTGTGACTGGCCCCGTGTCAGCAACGCGCGGCTCTGCACACCGCCCTTGCGCACGGCGACACCGAGCGTGCGTTCGTTGTCCAGCTCGGGCGACAGGAAGGCGCGCGGGTGCAGCCACACGCGGCCGGCCGTGTCGGTGCGAGCCCACATCACCGGCTGGGCGATGCCAGGCCGCTGCACGGCCACCTCGGCATCGTGCACCGGCTGCCCCTGGGCGTCGGTCACCTCCAGCAGGTAGCGCTCGCTGATGTCGCGCTCGCGCACAGCCAGGTTGCCGTTGCGCTGGCGGTAGGCCATGTACTCGCCGAAGTCGGCGTTGTCGTCGACCATCCCAGCGGTGACCGGCTCGTGCGGTGGGCGCTGCGGCATCGGTTGCGGTTGCGGGTGCGGTTGGGGCTGGCTGGGCCATGGCGGTGGCGCGAAGGCCGGCGCTGATTTGTCGGCCGCTGCGCCAGCAACGCGCGACTCGATCGCGGGCGCGGCAGGTGCCATCTCGGCCGATTCGCTGCGCTTGGCGAGTGCATCGCGCGACGATTCCATCTCGCGGCCGCGCCGCCAGCCGGCGCCCTGCTGCTCACCGCCGCCCGGCACTTCACGCGTTGTCGGCAGGCGATGGCAATGCGTGGCAGACGGTGCCTGGAAGGCGGGCGGGGTGAAGTCGCCGGCCGAACTTTGCGGCGCGTCTTGCCACGCAGGCGGCCAGGGGCCGCGCTCAGCGCGAGTGGCGGCATGGGCCGAGGGTTCGTCGAATGCCGCGGCACAGGCGGCGAGCAGCACGGTCAACAGAAAGGCCGGCAAGGCAGTGCGGCGCAGGTTCACGGTCATGAAGGTCTCCGAAGTGAAAGGGTCACCTGGCATGACACGTGGCTCAACCTGCAACGGGGTGACGCGGCAACAGAAAAATAGTCGGCGCCGAATTAACCCCGTTTCGCCCGGGTGGCCGTACCACCCCGAGTGAGGCAGACTTCCGACCCGATGAGCCCCGTGCCCGAACCCACCGACGACGAGCTGATGAGCGCCTACGCGCGTGGCGACGCGTCGGCGTTCGAGCGGCTTTATGTCCGCCATCAGGCCGGGCTGTACCGCTTCATCCGCCGCCTGCTGGGCAACTCGCTGGCCGCGCAGACCGACGAGATCTTTCAGGACACCTGGTTGCGCGTGGTGAACGCACGCCAGCAATGGGAGCCGCAGGGCGCGAGCTTTCGCACCTGGCTGTACACATTGGCCAACCACCGCGTGATCGACATCTGGCGGCGTAGCGGGCGCGAGGTGTCGATGAGCACCGACGACGATTCGCCGTGGGAGCCCGACGCTGGCGGCGCCGCTTGGCAGCAGTGGCCTGCACCCGCGAGCCCGTCACCCCACAGCGACGACCTCGCCTTCTGGCGCCGCGCCGGAGAGCGCCTGCTGGGCTGCCTTGAAGAACTGCCGCTCGCGCAGCGCAGCGCCTTCTTGCTGCACCACGACGACGAGCTGCCGCTGGCCGAGGTGGCGCGCACGCTGGAGGTCGGTTTTGAGACGGCGAAGACGCGGCTGCGCTATGCGATGAGCAAGCTGCGCACCTGCATGGGCGCGTACCTCGCGCCGATTCAAGGGGGCGCGCAATGACAGACCAGGAGCGTGACGCCCATCTGCGCGAAGCGCTGCGCCATGCGCCCGATGCGCAGGTGCAGCCGCCGCCATCGCTCAGTGCGTTGATCTTGAGTGAAGCTCGCGCCAAGGCGCGTGACACGACAGCGCCGGCCCGGCCCGCCCGCCACCCGCTGCTTACGCTGTGGGATTGGTTCGCACGCCCATCGGTGGCGGCCGGCTTCGCAGGCCTGATGGCCGCCACGCTGGTTGGCGTGATGTGGTGGGACCAGCCGATGAACGAGGCCTTGCCGCAACGGCCTAGCCCTGCCGCTGCGCCTGCAGAAACGGCACCATCCGTTGCGACACCGCCTGTCGCGCCACCTGCAGCGTCAGCACCTGAGGCGGCACCCAAGCAAGCGCCGGCCGCCGAGGCAGAACGCCGCGCACCGGAACCTCCACACGCCGCCTTGCGCAAGTCCGCTCCCGCCGCAGACAAGGCCGCGTTCGCATCGGCGAAGCCCGCAGCGCCATCGCCGGCACCTGCACCGGCGGCACCGGCAGCACGCAACGAAGTCGCCGCCGACGCCAAGGCCGATGTAGCACCACCCGTGCGTGAGTCCACCGCCGTCACGGCACTCTCGTTGCCGCCGCCGGTCGTTCCCGCGCCCGCTGCAACGCCAGCCGCACCTGCCGGTGCAATGGCCGGCGCGGCCGCCGGTGGGCTGGCCGCGTCGAAATCAGCCGACGAGTCCGAGTCCAAACGTGCACGCAGCGTCGTCACCCGTGCAATGCGCAGCGAGGCCGCACCCCAGGTCGAATTGAGCGAGCTGCGCGTGCAGCAAGACGTGGCGCGCACGAGCCTCGTCCGCCTGCGCGCCGCCATCGCCGCTGACCCCACGCACTGGACATGGCAACGCGGCGACGGCAGCGCGCAAGGCATGAACGACGCCATCTACGCCTGGCTCGCGCAACTCGACAGCGCCACCGGCTCCCGCTGGCAACCGCGCGCCGCCCGCGAGACCGGCGCCCTGCTCGGCCGCGAGCTGCGTTTGCTGCGCGATGGCCGCGTGGAACACAGCCTGCGCCTCACCGAACACGGCGTGCTGTGGGAGCAGGCCCAGAGCGCCTGGCAGGCTGAGCTGCCGGCGGCCACGATCACGCCACTGCAGAGCGCACTCGACACCGCCGCGCCTTGATTTCCGGCTCTTCGGTGTCACCTGACGTGACAGGCGCCGCCGCTATCATGTTCGGTTTCGCGCTGCGCCTTCATGCCCCCCCGCACTCCCGCCAAACCACCCGTCGACAAGGCGCCCGCCGTTGAGGCTTCGATCGAAGCCCCGATGATTCGCGTCCGCGGGGCGCGCACGCACAACCTGAAGAACATCGATCTCGACATCCCGCGCAACAAGCTGGTGGTGATCACCGGCTTGAGCGGCTCGGGCAAATCGAGCCTGGCGTTCGACACGCTGTATGCCGAAGGCCAGCGGCGCTATGTAGAGAGCCTTTCAGCCTACGCGCGGCAGTTCCTGCAGCTGATGGACAAGCCCGACGTCGATGTGATCGAGGGCCTGAGCCCAGCCATCAGCATCGAGCAGAAGGCCACTTCGCACAACCCGCGCTCCACGGTTGGTACCGTCACCGAGATCCACGACTACCTGCGCCTGCTGTATGCACGCGCGGGCACGCCGTTCTGCCCCATCCACCACCTGCCGCTGCAGGCGCAGAGCGTGAGCCAGATGGTCGATGCCGCGCTCGCCTTGCCGGCAGAGACGAAGCTGATGGTGCTGGCGCCGGTGGTGCGCGATCGCAAGGGCGAGTTCGTCGAGCTCTTCGCCGACATGCAGGCGCAAGGCTACATTCGCTTCCGCGTGGACGGCACGGCGTACGAAGCGACCGACGTGCCCAAGCTCAAGAAGGCCGAGAAGCACGACATCGACGTCGTGATCKACCGCGTGAAGGTGCAGCCCGGCCTGCAGCAGCGCCTGGCCGAGAGCTTCGAAGCTGCGATGCGCATTGCCGATGGCCGTGCGATGGCGCTCGAGATGGACACCGGTCGCGAACACCTGTTCAGCAGCAAGTTCGCTTGCCCGATCTGCAGCTATTCGCTGAGCGAACTGGAGCCGCGCCTCTTCTCGTTCAACTCGCCGGTGGGCGCCTGCCCGACCTGCGATGGCTTGGGCCAGGTGACGGCCTTCGACCCCGAACGCGTGGTCGCCTTCCCGTCGCTGAGCCTTGCGAGCGGCGCCGTGAAGGGCTGGGACCGGCGCAACGGCTACACCTTCTCGCTGCTGGAGAGCGTGGCCAAGCACTACAAGTTCGACATCGACACACCGTTCGAAGACCTGTCGAAGAAAGCGCGCGAGGTGCTGCTGTTCGGCTCGGGTGACGAAGAGGTGAGCTTCACCTACGAAGCCGACGGCGCCAAGGGCAAGACGCGCAGCGTCAAGCGCAAGCACCCGTTCGAAGGCATCCTGCCGACGCTGGAGCGCCGCTACAAGGAGACCGACTCGGCCGCAGTGCGTGAAGACCTGGCGCGCTACCAGGCCGCCAAGCCTTGCCCCGATTGCCAGGGCGCGCGGCTGCGCACCGAAGCCCGGCACGTGTTCCTGCAGGGCGAGGATGACGAACAGGGCGAGCCGATCTACCGCGTCGAGCACTTCACGCTGCGCGAATGCCTGGCGTATTTCGAATCGCTGCATCTGAAGGGCGCGAAGGCCGAGATCGCCGACAAGGTGGTGCGCGAGATCCGCTCGCGGCTCAAGTTCTTGAACGACGTCGGCCTCAACTACCTGAGCCTGGACCGCAACGCCGACTCGCTGAGCGGTGGCGAATCGCAGCGCATCCGCCTCGCCTCGCAGATCGGCTCGGGCCTCACCGGCGTGATGTACGTGCTCGACGAGCCCAGCATCGGCTTGCACCAGCGCGACAACGACCGCCTGATCGGCACGCTGCGCCACCTGCGAGACATCGGCAACAGCGTGCTGGTGGTTGAGCACGACGAAGACGCGATCCGCGCCGCCGACCACGTGATTGATATGGGCCCGGGCGCCGGCGTGCACGGCGGCCACGTGATCGCGCAGGGTACGCCGCAGGCCGTGGCCGACAGCGCCGAGTCGCTCACCGGGCGCTACCTGTCGCAGGTGCTGAAGATCGCCGTGCCCAAGCAACGCCATCGCCTCGCCGACATGGACGAGCCGCAGAGCCTGCGCATCGTCAACGCGCGCGGCAACAACCTGAAGGGCGTGACGGCCGAGATCCCGGTGGGCCTGCTCACCTGTGTGACCGGCGTATCGGGCTCCGGCAAGTCGACCCTGGTGAACGACACGCTGTACGCCGCGGTGGCGCGCAAGCTCTACGGCAGCCATGCCGAGCCCGAGCCGCACGATGCCGTCGAAGGCCTGGACGTGTTCGACAAGGTCATCAGCGTCGACCAGAGCCCGATCGGCCGCACGCCGCGCAGCAACCCGGCCACCTACACCGGCCTGTTCACACCCATCCGCGAGCTGTTTGCCGAAGTACCCACCGCCCGCGAGCGCGGCTACGGCCCGGGCCGCTTCAGCTTCAACGTGGCTGGCGGGCGCTGCGAAGCCTGCCAGGGCGACGGCGTGCTCAAGGTCGAGATGCACTTCTTGCCAGACGTGTACGTGCCCTGCGACGTCTGCCACGGCAAGCGCTACAACCGCGAGACGCTCGAGGTGCTCTACAAGGGCAAGAACATCACCGAGGTGCTCAACCTCACCGTCGAAGACGCGCACGGCTATTTCAATGCCGTGCCGAACATCGCGCGCAAGCTGCAGACCCTGCTCGACGTGGGGCTGGGCTACATCCGCCTCGGCCAAAGCGCGACCACGCTCTCCGGCGGCGAGGCGCAACGCGTGAAGCTCGCGCTCGAGCTGAGCAAGCGCGACACCGGCAGCACGCTCTACATCCTCGACGAGCCCACCACCGGCCTGCACTTCGCCGACATCGACCTGCTGCTGCGCGTGCTGCACCAGCTGCGCGACGCCGGCAACACCATCGTGGTGATCGAGCACAACCTCGACGTGATCAAGACCGCCGACTGGGTGATCGACATGGGCCCCGAAGGCGGTGCCGGCGGCGGCATGGTGGTAGCGGCGGGCACGCCGGAAGACATCGCCGCGCATGCCGACAGCTACACCGGCCGCTACCTGAAGCCGCTGCTGCGCTGAGACCTTCAGTGAGCTGGAGAGGGAGAAGGTGAGAGAGGGTTCGTGCCATCTCCCTCCTCCCGGCCCCGCCTCCCAGCCAGGCCATTGGGCGTTGTGAAGGCACTGTCCCGATAATGCGGTCTTTGGCTTCGCCGCTCCAACGACATGCCGCCTTCGTCACTGCCTTCTGACGAGTCGCACTTGCCGCCCGCGCGGCAGACGTCGGAGCTCTGCGCCCATTCCGACGAGCGGCCTGCAGACGAAGAACGCGCGCGTCTGCTCGACTTCGCCCGCGCCTCGGGCGATTGGATGTGGGAGACCGACGCGCAGCTGCGCTACCTCTGGGTCTCGGCCGCGTTCGAAGCGGTGACAGACCTGTCGCCGGCCGCGATCAAGGGCCTGGAGATCGCCGATTCGCCGCTGCTCGACAGTCTGGGCGAACCACTCCCCGGCGGGCAGACCTTGCACACGCTGCTGCGGCAGCATCGGCCGGTCACGCGCGTGATCACCGACAAGCACACACCACTCGGCAAGCTTCAGGTGTCGCGCAGCGCCGTGCCGGTGTTCGATGCCCAGGGCCGGTTCTGCGGCTACCGCGGCACGGCACGCGATGTCACGGCGCTCATCCAGGCCGAGCGGCGCAAGCATGGCCAGGCCGAGCTGCTGCGCAAACTGTCGGCGCAAGTGCCCGGCATGATCTTCCAGCTTTGGCTGCAACCCGATGGAAGCAGCCACTACACCTACACCAGCGACGCGTCGCGCGAGCTGTTCGGTGCCGAGCCACCGCAAAACGGCGAGCGTATCGACGGTGACATGGTGCTGCGCCTGCTCCACCCTGACGAGGTGCCCGACTACCTGCCGAGCCTGCTGGCTGCGGCACGCGCGATGCTGCCGTGGCACCCCGAGTTCCGCATCGTTCGCGACGGCCGCACGCGCTGGATCGAAACCCGGGCGGTACCCGAACACCACCCCGAAGGCGGCACGCTGTGGCACGGCTTCTCAGCCGACGTGACGGCGCGCAAGGAAAGCGAACTCGCGTTGCGCAGCAGTGACGAGCGCTGGAGCCTGGCCGCCGAAGCCGCCGGCATCGGCATTGCCGAGCTCGACCTAAAGAGCGGCCTGATGCGCCTGGATGCGCTGGCCTGCGCCAACCATGGGCTGCCGTATCCGCAGACGCACTTTCTGTTCACGGACTGGCTGGCGGCCATCCATCCGGGCGACCGGTCAAACGTGAAAGCCCAGCTCGAGCATGCGCACGCCACCGGCGGCGTGCTCGAAACGCGCTATCGACTGCAGCTACCCGACGGCAACGAAGCGACGCTCGAGATCTTTGCTCGCTGCACGCGCGGCGACGACGAGCAGGTGAACGGCATGGTGGGTACCTGCCGCGATGTGACGCAGCAGGCCGCGCACGAACAGCTGCGCAGCGACAAGGAGGCCGCCGAGCGCGCGAGCCGCGCCAAGAGCGAGTTCCTGTCGCGGGTGAGCCATGAGTTGCGCACGCCACTGAACGGCATCCTCGGGTTTGCACAGCTGATGGCGATCGACCGCGTTCACCCGTTGGCCACCGACCAGGCACGCCGACTCGACAGCGTGCTGCGCGCGGGGCGCCACCTGCTGGAGTTGATCAACGACATGCTCAACCTGGCGCGTATCGAGCAGGAAGACTTTTCGCTGCAGCGCCTGCCGATCAATCTCGACGCGACGCTGGAGGCCTGCTTCTCACTCATCCAGCCGATGGCCGACAGTGCTGGCGTGACGCTCTCGATGCCGCCGCGGCGAGCGCTGTGGGCGCAAGGAGATGCCCGCGCGGTCGAACAGGTGCTGCTCAACCTGCTGTCGAATGCCATCAAGTACAACCGGCCCGCCGGGGTGGTGCAGGTGTCGCTGTCGAGCAGCGACCAGCACGTTCAGGTGAACGTCAGCGATGAGGGCGAAGGCTTGAGCGACGCGCAACAGGCACTGCTGTTCCAGCCGTTCAACCGCCTGGGCGCCGAGCAACGGCGCGTTGAAGGTTCGGGCCTGGGTCTGGTGATTGCGCGCGAACTCGCCATGTCGATGGGGGGTGAACTGCAGGTGCGCAGCGAGCCCGGCAAGGGGTCGACCTTCACACTGCTGCTGCCCGCGTGCGCTGCGCCGATCGCCCGGCCAGCCGGCAGCGAGTTGCAGGAAGCGGCACCCGTGATGCCGGCATCCACCTCGCGGCTGGTGCTCTACATCGAAGACGAACCGCTCAACGTGCTGCTGATGCAAGAGGTGTTCAGGGCGCGGCCGCAGTGGGAACTGCAGGCCGTTCCCGACGGCGCCACGGGGCTTGCAGCGGTGCAGGCGCGGCGCTACGACCTGCTCCTGATCGACATGAACCTGCCCGACATGAGCGGGCTGGAGCTGATCAGCACGCTGCGCGAGGACGTCCGCACCAGCAGCCTGCACTGCATCGCGCTGTCGGCCGACGCCATGCAGACGCAGATCGATGCGGCACTGGCGGCCGGATTCGACGGCTACTGGACCAAGCCGATCAACGTCGCGCACATCCTTGCGGGCCTGGAAAAGGTGTTGAGCCCCCCAGTCGCTGACGCTCCAGCCCCGAGGGACTGAGCCCGGAAGCCGTTGGCTGGGGGCCGCGCGGCCATAAAAAAAGCCGGTGCACTGCACCGGCTTTTTTGATCAGCAGAACCTGGATTACTTCAGGTGGCCGTTGATCAGCTTGGTCATCTCGAACATCGAGACTTGGGCCTTCTTGAAGATTTCCTTCAGCTTCGCGTCGGCATTGATCATCGTGCGCTTCGCCGAATCTTGAAGGCTGTTCTTCTTGATGTACTCCCAGACCTTCTTGGTGACTTCCGTGCGCGGCACTGGCGTGGAGCCGATGATGGCAGCCAGTTGTGCGCTCGGGGTCATTGCCTTCATGAAGGCTGCGTTGGGAGTGCGCTTCTTGGCCGGAGCGGCCTTCTTCGCAGCAACCTTCTTCGCAGGAGCCGCCTTCTTGGCCGGAGCGGCCTTCTTAGCCGGAGCAGCTTTCTTCGCCGCTACCTTCTTGGCCGGAGCCGCCTTTTTGGCCGGGGCCTTTTTCGCTGCGGGTTTCGCAGCTTTCTTCGCAGTTGCCATTTCGAATTTCTCCATCAAAGAGTTTGTTGATGTGCCCGTGTTGGGTGAGAGCCGCATGAGCTCTCTGTTCTCCATGGACCACGTGCGGAGCGAATACTACTGCGAGAGTGGTGCATTGAGAAGGAGTTTTCATAGGTAAATCGCGCATTCATGCCCGGTGAAGTGCGCTTTTGTCGTGGCGGCACGTCATTGCAGAGCGCTTCTCACGGCGCGATCACAACTCAATACACGTCTCGTCGATAGCGTCCTGCGTCTGCGAGACGCGCGAGTTCATCACTGCCGAGCACCTCGGCGAGCGCTGCATCAACGCCGCTCGCCATGCCTTCGAGGCTGCCGCACACATAGATCGCAGCGCCCTCGGCAACCCATTTGCGCAGCCGCTGCGCATGCTCCCGCACACGGTGCTGCACATAGAGACGCTGTTCCTGGTCGCGCGAGAACACGAGGTCGGCATGCACGAGCACGCCTTGCGCGAGCCAGCGGTCGATCTCGTCGCCGAAATAGCGGTCGTGCGCCGAGTGCCGTTCACCGAACAGCAACCAGGCCGGAGGCCTCGGCGTCGACGCGGCGCGTGTTTTCAGGTGGCTGCGCAATCCGGCGAAGCCGGTGCCGTTGCCGACCAGCACCAGCGGCCGTGCCGCGTTGTTGCCGATGTGAAAGCTGCTGTGCGCGCGCACTCGCAGCGGCACGACGGCACCCACAGGCGCCAGTTCGGTGAGCCAACCCGAGGCGCAACCCAGGCTGCCATCGGCATGCCGCTCCTGCCGCACGAGCAGGTGCAGATGGCCATCGGCCGGCACCGATGAGATCGTGTATTCACGCGGCCGCGCCGGGTCGCCCGGCGCGCGCACCTGCACCAGATCGCCAGCCTCCCACATCGGCAAAGCCGCGCCGGCGGTGGGTGCCAGCACGAGATGGCAGACCGGCGCACCGACGCTGCCGGCGTTGAGCACACGTCGCTCGACCAGTTGCCAGTCTTCGAATGCGGGGGCCTGCCAGTCGGGCAGATCCGTCGTGCCGGCGAGGTGCGCGACCTGATGCTGCCAGGCCCTCAAGGCGGTGGCGTCTTCGTTGTCGAGCTCGATGCGATCGAACAGTGCCGATGCGCCACGCGCCTGCAGCCACCCATCGAGGCGGCGGCCGAAGCCGCAGAAGTTGGCGTAGCTGCGGTCGCCGAGCGCAAGCACCGCATGGTGAAGCTGCGGCAGCGACACATCACCCGCCATGACCTGCTGTGCAAACCGCGCGCCGTTGTCGGGGGCATCGCCCTCGCCGTAGGTGCTCACGATGAAGAGCGCGCGTTCGGTGCGGGCCAGTTTGTCGAGCGTCAGCTGGCCGAGCGGCAGCACGCGCACCGGCACGCCTGCGGTGTGCAGCAGGCGCGCGCTTTGCCAAGCCAGTCGTTCGGCAAAACCGGTCTGGCTGGCGAATGCGACGAGGATGGGGGTGACGCCTTCGGTCGCTGCGCCCAGCGCAGCGGCATCGTGTGCTGACTTCTTGCGCTTGTTTCGCTCGGCGCGGTAGATGAACGCGCACAGCGCGGCATAGGCGAGCAGCACGGCGGCCGCGCCCAGCAGGCGCAGCGTGCTGGGGTCGAGCACGGCGCTCACTGGACGACCTCCACGCTGCGCACCGCAGCAATCGCCTCGAGGTGGCTCATGCGAGCGCCGCGAAGGCGCTGCTCAGGCGTTCTTCGAGGTGGCCATCGGGCCGGCGCGTGACGAAGAGCGCCGCAATGCCGCGCTCCTCGGCCCAGGCCGGGCCGTCCACGGGGCCGAGCACGGTGAGCGCGGTGGACAGCGCATCGGCCGCCATGCAGCGCTCGTGCAGCACCGTCACCAGCGCCAGACCATGCGCGATCGGCTGGCCGCTGCGCGGGTCGATGGTGTGCGGGTAATGCGTACCGCTGCGTTGAAAGAAACGCCGGTAATCGCCCGAGGTGGCAATGGACAGGCCGTGCAATGCGATGCGTGTTTGCGGCAGGCTGGCGTCCACATTCAAGCGCCCATCGCGCAGCTGCGGCGCCGATTCCAGCGCCACCCACCACGGCTGGCCATCGGGTTTGATGCCGCTGCCACCCAGCTCGCCGCCGACTTCGACCAAGGCGTCGCCGAAGCCGAAACGCTGCGCCAGCATGCGGGCAACGCAGTCCACGGCGTAGCCTTTGGCAATGGCCGACAGGTCGAGTCGCACGCCGCCGGGCTGCCGAACGCGGCGAGTTGGAGCATCGAGTTCGATGCGCTGCCAGCCGCTCAGCGCGTGCGCGGCCGCCACCGCTGTCGGTGGAGGAGGCTCGAAACCGGGTTCGTCATGCCGACCTTGGGGGCCGAAGCCCCAGGCATCGACCAGCGCGCCCGCCGTCGGGTCATACGCACCCGCGCTGTCGCGCGCGACCGTCAACCCGTACTGCAAGACATCGAAGAACGCTGGCGGCAGCACCTGCCAGCTGCCGGCCGGCGCGCGGTTGAACCGCGTGATGTCGGAGTCGGGCTCCCAAGGGCTCATCTGCGCGACGACCTCGTCGAGCTCGCGCTGAATGGCTTGCGTGATCGGCTCAGGCTTCAGCGCACGCGACCCGACGAGCCTCACCGACCAGGTGGTGCCCATGGTGCGACCGGCCAGCGCGTGAACGTGCCCGCCGAGTGCCGGCGCGCGCGCATCAAGCGCGTGTGGCACCAGCACCCGCACGAGCGAATCGGCCGCAGCCAACGGCGAACGCATGCCCTTCGGCTTACTGCGGCAAGACTTCGACCGTGGCGCTGAGGCTGGCGCGACGCGCCGGCTGTGCCGCCGTGCCGCCTGGCCCGCGGCCACCCGCGCTGGCGCCGATCCAGTAGCGGCCGGCTTCGGGCCACTTGACGCTGAACTGGCCCTGCGCATCGGTCTTCAACGCGATCTCGCCCATCTTGTAGCGGTAGCGGTTGCCGCCGCGCAGGATGGTCACATCGAGATCGGCAGCAGGCTTGCCATCGAGCAGCAAACGGAAGCTTGAGTTGTCGCCGGCGCTCAGGTCGGTGGGCGTCGTCAGCGGAATCAGCTCCAGGCCGCTGCCTTGCGGCGTGAAGGCCTTGCTGGTCTGGGGATCGGCCTTGGCGTCTGCTTTGTTGTCCGCTTTGCTGTCCGCTTTGTTGTCATTGGTGACATAGGTCTCGACGCGGTTCTGCATGCGCGTGACCTGCAGCTCTTCGGCGTTGGCCGGCACGTCCTTGGCCAGTGCGTCGAGGTTGCCGCGCCAGCGTTTGGTCTCGCCGCCGACCTTGTAGCTCGCCATGGCGGTTTCGGTGAAATTGACGATGCGGTAAGTGCCCGGTTGCGTGAGTTTCACGTCGAAGCTGCTGCGACGGCGCGTCGTGCCGAGGTTCTCGGCGTTGAGCTTGCTGCCGTCGGGTGCAACGATGCTCAGGCCGTCGAGGGCGAGCGAGTTGGTGTCGTACTCGAACAGGTCTTCGGACACCGCGGCGTCAACCGACACCTGCGGCTCCTTGCCGCTGACCACGGTGGCGGAGGGAAGCAGCCAGGTGCGGTGTGCATGCGCTGCAGAGGGCAGCAGCGCAGCCAGCGACAGCAAGGCAAGGGGGAGGAAGGACAGGGAGTGACGGGAAAAGAGGCGGGAAGCGTTCATCACGGGGTTCCTTTGCAGCTCAGGGCTTCAGTTCCAGAGACAGTGCGCCAAGCTCGTGCTCGCCTTGCGCCTTGATCGTCTGGGCGGTTTTGGCAGGCCAGTCGAAGGGCACATGCAGCAGCTCGCGGCCGCCGTTCTCGCGCGCCGCTTCGACCACCAGCTGGTACGAGCCGGGCGGCAGCGCCTTCACATCGAGGCCGATCACATGCTCGCCGGGAG
The DNA here is from genome assembly GCF_056403575.1 of Rhizobacter sp. P2_G4. Taxonomy (NCBI): domain Bacteria; kingdom Pseudomonadati; phylum Pseudomonadota; class Betaproteobacteria; order Burkholderiales; family Sphaerotilaceae; genus Rhizobacter; species Rhizobacter sp. P2_G4. The sequence goes on from NZ_JBFUFG010000001.1 coordinate 531,163, forward strand.
CCCGCGTCGCCGCGCTCACGCCGTCGACCGGCATCTGCACGTCGCGGCCGCTCTTGCGCCACCACTGGCGCATGTCCTTCAGCCACTTGGCGCCGCCGTTGTCACGCTTCTTGATGTCGTACCAGACGGCGAGGTTGCCCGCGAAACTCTGGTCGGCCGCCTTCTCGATCCACATCGCCACGTAAGGCTTGTGGTACTCGGCGACGGTGAGGCGCGGCAGCTCCAGCTTCAGGCTGGCGTCGGCCGCGAAGGCGGGCGCGGCCAGCGCGGCCGCGGCTCCCATGGCCATCGAATAGCGTAGTTGCATCTTGAATCCTTCGGGTCAGTAAGAGGGTCGGTGAGAACTAGTGGATGAAGAGGATGGCAAGCAGCAGCGGCAGCACCAGACCCAGCGCGACGATCGGCCAGGTGGTGGGCCGGTTGGCTGCGTGCATCTTGAGAATGAACAAGCCGGTGATGGAAAACACCAGGCAGGCGAGCGCGAACAGGTCGATGAACCAGCTCCATGCCACGCCGGTGTTGCGGCCCTTGTGGAGGTCGTTCAGATAAGAGACCCAGCCGCGGTCGGTGAGCTCGTATTCGAGTTCGCCGGTGTCGCGCGCGATGCGCAGCCAGGCATCGCCGCCGGGGCGCGGCAGCGGGAGGTAGATCTCTTCGGGCGACCACTCGGCCTGGCGAGCGCCGACCTCGATCTTCAGCTCCGACGCGATCCACGTGGCCAAGGCCGCTGGCAATGCCGCGGGCGGCAGCTTGCTTTCCTTCTTGCCGGCGGTGGTCTCGGGCATCGCAACCAGCGTCAGCAAGGACGGCGGCAGCTGGGCCTTGCGCGTGCTCACCTGCGGTTTGGATTCGATCTGTGTGGCATGGTTGAGCGTGAAGCCGGTGACGGTGAACAGCAACAGCCCGAGCAGGCTCAGGGCCGAACTGATCCAGTGCCACTGGTGAAGCGTCTTGAGCCAATAGGCGCGGCGTTGCGGGTTGCCGGCGGGGGCGGTCATACCTCCGCCCACATGCGCAGGAGGTTGTGGTACGTGCTGGTGAGCGAGACGACCTCGGCATCATCGCCATGGCGCCCGCGCAGTCGCTGGATGGTCTGGTCGAGGTCGAAGAGCATCGAGCGCTGGGCATCGTCGCGCACCATGCTCTGCAGCCAGAAGAACGAGCAGACGCGTGCGCCGCGCGTCACCGGCTGCACGCGGTGCAGGCTGCTCGATGGGTAGAGGATCAGGTCGCCCGCAGGCAGCTTGACCTCGTGCGCGCCGTAGGTGTCCATCACCTCCAGCTCGCCGCCTTCGTAGTCGTCGGGCTCGCACAGGAAGAGCGTGCACGAGAGGTCGGTGCGCAGGCGCAGGCTGGTGCCCGGCACGCCCCGCACCGCGCCGTCGACATGCAGACCGTAGTGCTCACCGCCTTCGTAGCGGTTGAAGAGTGGCGGCACGAAGCGGTGGGGCAGGGCCGCCGAGACGAACAACGGGTTCGCCTCGAGCGCCGTCAGGATGACGGCGCCGAGGCGGAGCGACAGCTCGCCGGCTTCCGGCAACTGCCGGTTGAGCTTGACGCGTGCGCCCTGCTCGCCGACCGTCGCGCGGCCGTCGGTCCAGTCGGCGGTATCGATGGCCGCTCGCATCTCGGCCACCTGGGTCGGTGACAAGACATTCGGCACGTGAAGCATCATGGTTCAGCTCCCGTCTGCAGCTTTCGCTTGGGTCAGTACTTGAAGTTGGCAGAGAGCAAGGCGTTGCGCGGCTGGCCCGGGGTGTAGCGCGAGCCGCCGCTGTTCACCGAGGCCACGTATTCCTTGTCGAACAGGTTGTTCACGTTCAGTTGCAGCGACACGTTCTTGTTGATGTCGTAGAGGGCCATCGCATCGGCCACCCAGTAGGACTGGGTGCCGGGCAGGTTGCTGGGCGCTGCCTGGCTGCTGGTGCGTGCCACGGTGTCGACGTACCGCGCGCCGCCGCCCACGGTCAAGGTGGGAAGCAGCTTGTAGCTCACCCACGAGGTGAAGGTCACCTTGGGCGAGAAGACGATCACGCTGCCGGTGGTGGCACTGGCACCGCTCGCACCCTGGATGATGGTCGGGTCCATGTAGGCGAAGCCCGCGTTCAGGTTGAGTTCGGGCGTGACCTGGCCCACCAGGCCCAGCTCGATGCCGTCGACGCGCCGTTTGCCGATCTGGGTGAAGGTGGGGTTGGCCGCGCCGTCAGACACGATCTCGTTCTTGTTCTCGCTGCGGTAGATCGCGCCGGTGACGGCCAGCTTGCCGCCCACCACGTCCCACTTGGTGCCCAGCTCGATGTTGCTGCCTTCCTGCGGTTTCAGGTCGGTGCGGGACTGGCTGTTGGTCGAGTTGCTCAGTGCGAAGTTGGTGCCGCCCGGCGGCTGGTACGAGTTGGAGACGTTGACGTAGACACTGCCCTCGGCGGCCGGCTTGAACACCGCACCGAGCTTCCAGCTCAGCAGGTTGTCGGTCACGCCGAGCGGCGCGTTCTGCACGAGCGATTCAGCGACGGTGGCCGTCGCCGCGGTGAAGGTCGAGGCATTGGTCTCGGTGTGGAACTTCTCCCAGCGCAGTCCGCCGTTGAGGAGCCATTGCTCCGACAGTTTCAGTGTGTCGAAGGCGTAGACCGCGGCGCTCAGGGTGTTGCCTTTGGTGTAAGCGCCCTTGTACGGTGGGCTCAGGAAGGTATCGCCCGTGCTCGGGTTGTACAGGTTGGCCACGGGCTGCTGCAGCGAGGCTGGCAGCGTGGTGTTGGTCAGCGTCTGTGCGTTTGACTGGCTCTGCCGCTCGTAGATGAATTCGATGCCGGTCGACAGTGAATGCTTCACCTTGCCGGTGGCGAACTCTGTGGACAGGTTGGTCTGATTGGTCAGGATTTCGTTGGTTTGGTGACGACCCTGGCGGCTGCGGACCACCGTATAGGTGGAGGGATCGCTCAACACAAAGCCGCTACCCGCGGGGTTGATCCCGTTCACGCCGGTCAACACATAGTCTTGCTCGGTGTGGCCGAGCCGGGTGGTGTTGCGCAAGACGGTGCCGGGCGCGAACTCGTGCTCGATGCGCRACGTGAACATGTGCAGCGTCACGTCGTCGTAGTCGTTCAGCGAACCGTAGTAGTTCGACCGGTCGACCGCGGGGCCGGTGGCGCCCACATAGCCCGGCAGGCCATAGGTCGACACACCGCCGTCCGGCCGGTTCTTCTGGTCGACGTAGAGGTAGTTGAAGTAGGCGCGCGTCGGCGTACCCAGGCCAAACACCAGCGACGGCGCGAAGCCAAAACGCTTGTTCTTGACGTCATCGCGTCCGGGTGTTCCGTAGTCCTGGGCCATCACGTTCAAGCGCAGCGCCGAGCCAGGGATGCCCAGGTTCAGCGGTGTGTTGAGGTCAGCTGTGGCACGGACGCGCTGGTCGGTACCGAGCGTCACCGTGCCGCTGTTGAAGGCCTCAAGACCCGCCGTCTTGGAGGCCAGGTTCACATAACCCGACGAGGCGCCGCGGCCGTTGTCGGAGCCCGACGGGCCTTTCACCACTTCGACCTGCTCGATGTTGAACATGTCGCGCGAGATGTTGCCCAGGTCGCGGATGCCGTCGACAAAGATGCTGTTCGTCGTATCGAAGCCGCGCATGAAGATCGAGTCACCGGTCGTGGTGTTGCCGTTCTCGCCCAGCTGCAGCGTCACGCCCGGGGTGTTGCGCAGCGCTTCCGAGAGGGAGGTCGCCACTTGCTGTTGCAGCAGTTCCTTCTTGATGACGGAGATGGTCTGCGGCGTGTCCACCAGCGGCTGGGTGAACTTGGGCGAGGCCACGGCGTCAGCCTTGTAGTCGACCTCGGGTGTGGCCGTGGCCTTGGCGCGCACCGGCGGCAGCGTCACCTCAGGCGCGGTATCGGCCTTCTTCGGCGGCTCGGCGTTCTGCGCGGCAACGGGCAAGGCAACGGCCATCAGGCCGATGGCTGCCGTGCTGCTGAAGGTGGATTGCCGCGGTGCCGCGTGCTTGCGGCTCTTGATGTAGGCCAAGGTCTTCTCCAGGGATGTGAATGACGTGACAAGGTTTCCGTGGCTGGCGAAGGCTGGCTTGGGGTGTGAACGTGTCGCGGGTCTGTCGACACGACAGACCCGCGAGTGAAACTTTTCAGCGCGCTATTTGGTGAGGATCAGCTTGCCGAGCGATGTTTGGCGCAAGCGGTAGAGCGATCCTCGGTGCTCGATCTGCACTTCGAGCGCACCAGCGAGCAACTCGTCGCTGGAGATGCGGTGCACCGGTTCAGGTGCGTTGGTTTGCTGCATCGGCCGAGCGTCAGCAGTCGGCAAGGCGGGCGGGTGTTGGGGTGGCGTGGCCATGGCTCAAGGTGCCTCCGGGTCGCTGATGAAGCCCACCTTGGTGAGACCCGCCTTGGTGGCGTCCGCCAGCGTCTGCGCGACGTTGCGGTACGCGACGCTCTGGTCGGCCTTCAGGTGGATTTCGGGTTGCGGCTGCTTCTTGCCTTCGTCCATGAAGCGCTTGGCGGCCTCGGTACGGTCGACCGGCTCGCCGTTCCAGAAGCGCTGGCCGTTGGCGTCGATCGCGAACTCGACCTTCTCGGCCTTGACGACGTTGGGCTGGGCGTTGGCCTTGGGCAGCTCCAGCTTCACGGCCTGCGTGAGCAGCGGTGCGGTGACGATGAAGATGACCAGCAACACGAGCATCACGTCGATCAACGGCACCATGTTGATCTCGGCCATCGGGGCGCCGGCGTTGCGGTTGTCGAAGCTTGCGAAGGCCATGCGCTTCTCCTCAGGCGGCGCGCGGGCGGCCGACGGACGGGTTGCGCACCGGCTGCAACGGCACGGCGCCGGTCTCGCTGCTCAGCGGCTGGCCCATCGACACGAAGGTGTGCAGCTCGTACGCAAAGGCGTCGAGCTTGGAGAGGATCACGCGGTTGGAGCGCGTCAGCCAGTTGTAGCCCATCACCGCAGGGATCGCGACGGCCAGGCCGAGGCCGGTCATGATGAGCGCCTCGCCCACCGGGCCGGCCACTTTGTCGAGCGTGCCGGCGCCGCTCACGCCGATGGCAACCAGCGCGTGGTACACGCCCCAGACGGTGCCGAACAGGCCAACGAAAGGCGCCGTGGCGCCCACGGTGGCCAGCATGGCCAGGCCGTTCTCGAGGTGCGTGGTTTCTTCGTCGAGCACCTTCTTGATGGTGCGGGTGACGAAGTCACCGGCCGTGCCCGCCTCTTCCAGCTTGGCCGCGCCGTACTTGGCGTGGTGCGCCTGCGCATGCATTGCATGGCTGGTGAGGTGAGAGAACGGGTCGTTGGCGCCGTGGGTGCTGATCTCGCCGGCCACTGCGTCGAGCGAGGTCGCATTCCAGAAGAAATTGAGAAAGGTCTCGCTGCGGCGTTTGCGTGCGATGAGGGTCAGGCCCTTGAGCGCGATGATGGCCCACGAGGCCACCGACATCAGCACCAGGATCACGAGAAGGGTCTTGCCCACCACATCACTTTGCATGATGAAGTGGCCGAAGCCCAATGCGCTATCGGGAGTCGCCACGGTCATTTCTCCAGTTCGAAGATCACAGGAATCACGGCCCAGCCCGCCATGGGTTGGGCGTTCTCGGTATAGGGCTTGAAGCGCCACTTCTTCACCGCGGCCAGCGCGGCGTCGTCCAGCCGGGACGAGCCTGACGATCGGCTGACCTGCACGGTGGCTGGCAGGCCGCGCTCGTCGATGTAGAGACGCAGCATCACGGTGCCCGACTCGTTCAGTCGCTTGGAAGCACGCGGGTACTCGGGCGGATTGGCTTCCAGGTACTGGAGCGCCGAAGCCGGGATCATCTTGGGTGGGGCCGGTGGCGCGGGCGGCGCAGGTGGCGCTTCGACTGGCTGCACCTGCACCGGCGGTGCGGGTGGCGGAGGCGCTTCAGGCGGGGGCGCCACTTCAAACGGGGCTGGCGACGGTGCCGCAGCTGGCGCTGCGATCACCACTGGCGGCGGAGCCTTGACCACCGGCTGCATGGGCGGGGGGGGTGGCGGAGGAGGCGGGGCGGGCGCAGCCGGCGGCGCGAGAAGCTCGACGAACATCGGCGCGGCCTCGATCACCGCGTCACGCACGGCGGGCACCTGCAGCAGGGCCCAGATGGCGCCGACGTGCGCCACTGCGATCGCCCCGATGACACCCCGGCGCTGCGCCTTGCTCAGCCCGTCACGCGCTGGCGCAGGACGCCGCAACCCCAAGGGAGCAGAAGCGTGTGRCGCCACAGTGGCAGCAGAGGAGGAAGACATCGCAAAGTAAACCGGGCGAAAACGAAGACACGACGAAACATTGATCGAATCAGTTTAACACTAACGAGAACGATTCGCATTTGTGTTTCTCGTTGATCGCTCGGAGGTTGTCGTTTTGTTAATTGAAGGGATTGGCCGGTGGCGGCTTCGGGCAGGCGCCCGACGCGCAGTGACGCGGCAAAAAAAAACGGGCCGCACAAGGCGGCCCGTATCCGATCAAGGAAAACTCAAATGATGGCGAAACTCTCCGGCGTTACCTGATCATCAGCACGTCGGCTTCGCTGCCGGCATTGCTGCGCTTCATCACCAGGAAGCCGGACTGCGATGGCGACGCGGTGCTGCCGCCCGCAACCGTCAGCGTGTCGACGTAGCCAAGGCGATAGGGCTTGACGATGCCGCTCGGGTCGCCCTTCACCGCATAGCGCGGCGTGGACGGCGTGAACTTCATGTTGAGCAGGGAATCGGTGGTGTTGCCGGTGAAGTAGTTGTCGAAGGCGAACACCGAGAAGCTCAACTGCGTGTCCGCGGTAGCTCCGAGCGCCGCCAATGGCGCATTCATGATGATGTTGGCGGAGTTGAAGTCGACATCGGAGTAGTAGTAAATCGTCGCTACACCCGTGGCCAGGTTCGCCACGTTGACCACGTTGATGCCGGTGCTCCCGAACGCACCTTGCTCGGTGTTGTAGATCGCGAAGTCAGCCACGCCGTCGCCATTGACGTCGACGTCGACCTCGAAGCCGCCTGGGTAGTTAGCCTGTGCCCGACGCCCGAAGGTGTTGATCGCGAACTGCAACGCGCCATCCGCCGCGGCGTAGCGCACACCGACTGCACGCACGTCGACGATGGCGAAGTTGTCGCCCGGTGCCGGCAGGTCGGCCTTGGCGTACTTCGGGCTCGTGCCGGTCAGTGCGAACACATCGAACTCGCTCGGTGCCACGCCCGCATTGGCCAGCAGGATGATGCCGCCGGGCCAGTTGGAGCGCTGTGCGATCACGGAGCCGGCCTCTGCGGCCTTGCGCGGCAGGATGTGCCAAGGCACGCTCAGCTTCTCGTCAGCCGCGGTCAGCGTCAGGTAGCCGTCGTACTCGAACTTGTCGAGCAGGTCACCACTGCCGCCAAGCGAGCCGGCATTGAGCGTCCAGTCAAGCAGCTTGAGCGGGTTGACGCGCAGCTTCACCGTGATGGTGGACTTGCTCTTACCAGCCACCTTCACACTGCTCGGCGCAATGATGGACACCGCACCGGTCGCTTCATCGTCGGCGTAGCGGAAGGCGCTCTTGATGCTGAAGGTCTTGGCCTTGCTGTCGAGGTTCTCGACCACCAGCTTGCGCTCGTACTCTGCGAAGTTGCTGACTTCATGTGCGCCAAACGACAGCGCGGCCGAGAGGTCTTCCTTGTTGTAGGCCACAGCGTTCAGGGCGAGCGCCTTGTTCACCCGCACCTCGCCCGCGCCGATGCGCGTGATCGGTGCCAGCACGCCCGGCAGCAGCGCCGGGTTGGTGTAGATCTTCGTGTCGGCGCTGTTCATCAGCATCGACTTGATCTGCAGCGGCGTGCGGTTCGGGTACTTGCCGATCAGGATGGCGGCAGAGCCCGCGATCATCGGCGTGGCACCCGAGGTGCCGCCGAAGGCTTCTTGTCCGTCACCGCTGCCGGCCACGGCCGACACCGACGCACCGGGCGCACCGATTTCAGGCTTGATGGTCTGGTAGCTCGTGCTCGGGCCACGCGCCGAGGTGCTGGCCATGCTGCCGACCAGTGCGACCTTGGTCGCGTCGGACACGCTCACGTTCACCGGTGCCGCGATGTTGGCCTTGATGGCCAGCGACAGCGATTGCTGGATCACGAGCGTCGGCACGAAGTGCGTGCCGCCACCGTTGCTGAACGACACCGCGTCACCCGGGGCGACGAGGCCGATCAGCACACCCTTGGCGCCCGCCAGCCCGGCCAGGTCCACCTTGAGGCTGACCGAGCACACACCGCGATCGATCAACGCCACCTTGCCGGTCAGATCGGGCAACACGGCGCCGGGGCAGGCCGTGCCGACGGCGACCACATCGCCGGTGAAGCCAGCACCGATCGGCGCCCAGTCCACCGTGGCGGTGTTGTTGTAGACACCTGCAATGGCGGCCGGCGAGTTGACCTTCAGGCCGAACAGCGACGCGCTCGGCACGGCGGTCTGCGCCACGCTGATCACTGCAGGCGAAATGGACGCCGCGCTGACGATGTAAGGCTTGTTGGCATCGTTGCCCGCCGCGACCGCGACGGTGACGCCAAGAGCCACAGCTTCCGACAACGCCAGCGTGGAGTCGTCTTCCGCTTGGCCGTAAGCCGAGCCCAGAGACAGGTTCATCACATCGACAGCGTCGGAGGGATCGCCATCGCCGTTCGGGTCGAGCGCGTAGTCGATGCCCTTCAGGATCGCCACGCCGTTGCAGCTGGTGGCGACAGCGCTGCACACGCGAATGGCGACCAGCTTGGCACCGGGGGCCACACCTTTGTGCGTGCCGTCGAGGCTTTTGCCGGCAATGATGTCGGCCACGTGCGTGCCATGGCCCTGGAAGTCGATGGGGTTCGGGTCTTCAGTGCGGTCACCGTAGGTCGGCCACAGGTCGCCGACGAAGTCATAGCCGCCGATCACCTTGGCCGTCGGGAACACGTTGGGGTCGACCGTGGTGTTGAGCGGGTCGAACGGGTCCGCGCCATAGGCAGCGGCATAGGCCTCGGGCGTGCCGGGGCCGCCGAGGTTCTTGTGGGTGTAGTCGATGCCCGAGTCGAGCACGGCAACGCGCACGCCGGTGCCATCGGCACCCGCAGCCTGCGCCGCCGATGCGCCGATGTACGGCACGGTCTCCGACAGGCTCATCTCGTAGTTCATCACGCGGCGCACCTTCACCACGCCAGGCAGCGAGGCAATCGCGCTCAGCTTGGCGGCATCGACGCGCACGGCGATGGCGTTGTGCGCCATGTGCACGCGGCCGAGTTCCTTGGCACCCAGCGATGTGAGGCTGCTGGCGGCTGCGTTCTGGCGCGACAGCACGCCGGCGCGGTGGGCTTGCAAGGCCGTGCGCACGGAGGCCGGTGCGCTGCGCAGCATCTTCACGCTCTGCGCCTGCTCAAGGCCGCCGCTGGCGACCTGGCTGCTCAGCAGGGTGGAGGCTGCCGCCGCGACCGATGCGTCTTGCAACGTGACCCACACGTCCACCGGGCCGGTGGCATTCGCCAGACCTTTGTCGACGACGCCGGCCATCGAACCGCCAGGCACGGCCACCGACTGGGCCGAGCGCTGCGGAGGATCGGCGAGAGGAGCTTCATCGGCCGAAGCTTGTGGCGAGCTGCTGCCACCGCCGCCGCAAGCGGCCAGCACCAGCGAAGCCGACAAGGCCAACGCTGTTTTCCATGAAAGACGGATAGACACGAGACACTCCTTTTGGGCAAGTCCACCCGGTTCAGCGAGCGCTGGACCGGGACAAGTCTGCGCGTGGATAAACGCGCTGAGCGTGGGGGTTACGGGAGGCACATGCTGAGCGGCGGGGTTCGCTTCAGTCAAGGCAACTTGCCCCCCTACCACTAGGGGGGCGGGGGAACCCTAGGCAGACTTTTGGATCAGCGGGTGCGCGCTTGCTCCGGCCCCGTGCCGCTATGCTTGCGGCATGAAAACATTCGTTCGCTGGCTGCTGCTCGCTGCCGCCTTACTGCTCGTGGCCCACCTCTACCCCGGGGTCACCGTGAAGAGCTTCGGCTCGGCCATGATTGCCGCGCTGGTGCTGGGCTTGCTCAACGCCTTGCTGCGTCCGCTGCTGGTGTTGCTAACGCTGCCCGTGACGGTGCTGACGCTCGGCCTCTTCCTCTTCATCATCAACGCGCTGATGTTCTATTTCGCCGCGTCGATGCTCGAGGGCCTGTCGGTCGCAAGCTTTGGCGCCGCGCTCATCGGCTCGCTGATCTACAGCCTGTGCGGCATGGTGATCGATGCGGCACTCGAACGCCTGTTTAAGGGTTAGCCCCCCAGTCGCTGCGCTCCTGCCCCCGAGGGGCGCCGCCTGGCGGACCGGCAAAGCCGGATCCGCTGGCGTTGCTTGACGGGCGCTTTGCTTCGCTCGCGCTGACGCCGCCGTGAGCTCTACTTCAACATCGCTTTGATGCCGCGTATGGCTTGCCGGATGCGGCTCTCGTTTTCGATCAAGGCGAAGCGGACGTGGTCGTCGCCGTGATCGCCGAAGCCGATGCCGGGTGACACCGAGACCTTGGCCTTTGCCAGCAGCAGCTTGGCGAATTCCAGCGAGCCGAGCGACCGATAGCGCTCGGGGATCTGCGCCCAGATGTACATCGAGGCCTTGGGGCTCTCGACCATCCAGCCGGCCTCGTGCAAACCTTTCACCAACACGTCGCGCCGCCGCTGGTACTGCGCGGCGATGTCTTTCACGCACTGCTGGTCGCCTTCGAGCGCGGCGATCGCCGCGACCTGCAGCGGTGTGAACGTGCCGTAGTCGTGGTAGCTCTTGATGCGCGCGAGCGCCGCCACGAGATCGCGGTTGCCGACCATGAAGCCCACGCGCCAACCGGCCATGTTGTAGCTCTTGCTCAGCGTGAAGAACTCGACCGCGATGTCTTTCGCACCCGGCACCTGCATGATCGATGGTGCCTTCCAGCCGTCGAACACGATGTCGGCGTAGGCCAGGTCGTGCACCACCAGGATGTCGTGCTTGCGGGCGAGCGCGATCACGCGTTCGAAGAAATCGAGCTCCACGCATTGCGCGGTCGGGTTGCTCGGAAAGCCGAACACCATCATCTTCGGCTTGGGGTAGCTGCCGCGGATGGCGCGCTCCAGTTCGCCGAAGAAATCGACACCCGGCACCAGCGGCACCGAGCGGATGTCGGCCCCCGCGATCACCGCACCATAGATGTGGATCGGGTAGCTCGGGTCGGGCACGAGCACGGTGTCGCCCCGGTCGAGCGTGGCGAGCATCAGGTGCGCGAGGCCTTCCTTCGAACCGATGGTGACGATGGCTTCGGCATCGGGGTCGATCTCCACCTGGTACCTGTCCTGGTACCAATGCGAGATCGCACGGCGCAGGCGCGGGATGCCCTTGGACGCCGAGTAGCCGTGCGTGTCCGGCCGCTGCGCGACCTCGTTGAGCTTGGCGACGATGTGCGGCGGCGTCGCCCCGTCGGGGTTGCCCATGCTCATGTCGATGATGTCTTCGCCCCGGCGGCGCGCGGCGAGCTTGAGCTCGGCCGTGATGTTGAAGACGTAGGGAGGAAGGCGGTCGATGCGCGCAAAGCGGCGCTGGCCTGCAGAGGAGGTCATGTTGAACTTTCACGTGAGCGCCCGGAACCGTCCGAGCGACGTGCTTCGCGTGGGGCGAAGCCGACGCGATGTTATCTCGCAGAAAGGTGAAAGCAGGGCTTTGAACAGGCTGGCCGTCGGCAGCCTGAAGCCCTGCGCCTCTCAGAGCGACTCGAGGAAGGTGATCACCGCGTCGCGGTCGGCTTTGCTCATCGCCTCGAACTTCGAGCGGCTGCCGCTGGCTTCTCCGCCATGCCAGCCGATGGCTTCCACCAGCGTGCGGGCGCGGCCGTCGTGCAGGTAGCGCACGGTGGTTGCGTCGGCAAAGCCGGTCTGCTTCTGCACGTACTTCAACGAGCCCAGGCCCCAAAGCGGCTGGGTGCGCCACATGCTCGGGCTGGCCTGGCCTTCGGTCATGGTGTCGGCCAGCTCCGTGCCCATGTCGTGCAGCAGCAAGTCGCTGTAGGGGCGGATGGTCTGGTTGCGCAACTCCTGGAACGGGTGCTTGTTGCCCGTCTTCAGCTGAGCCACATGGCAGGCCGTGCAAGCCGCTTGTGCGAACAGTTGGCTGCCGCGCGCGATGGCAGCCGGGTCGATTCCGCTGTGCTCGGGCGGCGCGACCGTGCCGTCGGTGTACCCGCTGATGTATTTGCGTTGTGCGGGCACGCCCAGCAGCTGCATGTACGAAGACAAGCGATCCAGTTCGTCACTGGAAACGGACGGCGTCGCAGTGGACATCTTGCAATCGGCCTCGCCACGTTGGCACGACACCGTCTTGAAGGCCGTGGACGTGACGCCCATGTCGAGCATGAACGCGCCGGCAATCTGGTGGCGCACCGAGCCCTTGCCCGCTTTCCAGCCATAGCGGCCGAGGTGGCGCTGCCCGGTCTCCGGGTCGATCGACCAGTTGGGCACACCGCGCACGCCGTCGCCGTTCTTGTCATCCGGATCGGCCAGCGCCAGGATCGTGGCCTCGTCCAGCGCCTCGATCAAGCCCATGCCCACGGTCTGCGGCGCCTGGCGCACCGACATCTGGGCCGGCAACGGTCCCTTGAAGGCATAGGCGGGCTTGCGCAGTTCGACCTTCTCGCCGCCGGCCAGGGTTCTCACCGTGGTCGCGTACGACTGGATCGTGACGCTGTAGTCCGCGGCGCCCGCCGCACGCGACAGTTGCTGCACGTTGAGGCCGTAGGTGGGGTCGGGCGTGACCGACGTGGCCGTGCTGGCTGCGGCGGTGAGCACGGCAAAGCGGTTCAGCGTGGAGCCAATGTCGGCGGCCGGGCTGCGGCCGTTCAAGGTGTGGCAACCCAGGCAGCGCACTTCGTTGTGGCGCAACCCCAGCTGGTTGGCGTGCGCGGTGAACACCGGGTTCACATCCGGGCTCTCCGAATGCTTGCCATCCAGAAACGAGGTGTGGAACAGGCGGCGCCCTTCGACGAAGCGCTGCATGTCGGCACCGCCGATGTTGGTGGCCGCCTGCTGAAAGATGCGGTGCGGCTCTTCGGAATAGTTGTACGGCACGCTCGTCAACCCGCCCAGCAGCGCATCGTCGGGCAGCGGGGTGGTGTCGAGCTTCGGCGCGATGCCGTACCACGGCACGAAGCCCTTGCCCACCACGTACATCTGCTCGAGCGAGTAGTCGCGGCTTTGCCCGCCGTCGATCAGCGCGATGGTGGTGCCGGGCACGTGATCGAGGAACACACCGGCCGTGATCTCCATCTTGTCGCCGACCACCAGCTTGTTGCTGGCTCGCGTCGTGTTGCCCTGGTACTGCTGCTCGTCGGCAAAGCGCCAGTAGTCGGTGATGGCGATGTTGGCCACGCACATCTCTTCGATCTTGTCGGTGGGGTTGCAGCGCTCGCTGCCATCCTTCGGGTTCTTGTAGCCGGTGCCGAGCTTCCAGCCGTACTCGATGACGCCGGGGTCCAGGCGGCGGAAGGCCTGGAAGCTGTTGTTGATGAGCGTGCCTGCGTTGGGCTTCAGGTAGGCGGTGATCTTCTGCCGGCCCGCCGGAACCTCGTCGCGGATCACAAGACCGAAGGTTCGGTTCTGGAAGTAGAACGGGGGAAAGGCGAGGTAATTGCCCGGCCCTTTGTCGACGGGGTCCGTCCACTCCTCGCCGCCTTCGCGCGCATGGCGCGGGGTGGGGCGAAAGCCGGCGATGGTGACCAGGGTGCCGTCGGCCTCCGTGTACTGCACTTGTTCGACCACCTTGGTGCCATCGACAAAGAGAGGCACGTAATCCGTGGCGCCGAGACCGGCCGGCGCGGCGACCGGCGTACCCGCCGCAGGCGGTGTGGCGGGAGCACCCACGGGTGCCGGCGTGGCGGGTGCAGGTGCCGCGGGTGTGGGCGCCGGCGCCGGTGTGGTCGGCGCGGGTGCGGGCGCGGCCGGGGCGTTGCTGGTAGGCGGCGCAGCGCTGGGGGCATCTGCTGTGGCGTCGCTCCCCGAGCCGCAGGCCGAGAGCGCCAGCGCTGCGCTGAACAACAGGCCCAGCGCGGCGAGCGAGCTAGCGCGGAGTCGTGTGCCATCGGATTCAGCGCATTGACCCTGTGCAACAACTGGTAGGCCGCTGACAAAACGCGGCACATGGCCGCGCGAGGCCGCGTCATGCGCAGGCGACACCGCCTTGGTCATCGTGTGTACTTTCATGATCGCTGCTCTCCGTCCAGGTGGGACCTGCGGGCTCGTCACAGGTCGTTACGCCCGGCTCTGCCGCGTTGATGGACGTGCTACGCCGCAGGTTTCATTCCTGAAACGCAGGCATCTGATTCATCGATGGATCCCGCGCCGAGCTAACGCGTGTCGCGAGCGGCTGACGGAGGGCGCTCGCGAGCCGCTCTATCTCAGCGGCGCCTGCGTCGCACGCTGGGCCGTCTTCACGCCGGCACCGCGCACCTCGAAGCGCACCGTCTGCAGCACGCGTTGATCGCGCCCGACAAGGCTCAATTCATGCCGACCCGGCCATGGCGCCCAGCTGATGCGCTCACCCTGGCCCAGCGCCTTGCCGTCGAGCAGCCAGGTGCCTCGCTCCCCTTCGAAGGTGATGCGCTGCGCGCGTGGCGGCATGTCGGGGTCCACCGCGAAGATGCTGCCGTCACGCGGGCTGGTGATGCCGAAGCGCTGCGTGCCTTGCGCTTGTGCCGTGGACTTCCACTGTGTTTGTGTGGTGCCTGCGAGAAACAACTCGTCGCGTGCCGGCTCGCGATCGGCATCGAAGCGCACACGCTCGGCCACCACGCCGGTCGGCATGGCGGGCCGGCGTGACGGTTGGCCCTGATGCAGATGGCGGACCAGCGCCTGCCACACCGGGGCCGCACCGCTCACGCCGCTCACGTTGTGCATGGCTTCGCCGCTCGCGTTGCCGACCCACACGCCCACCGTGTAGCGGTCGGTGAAGCCGATGCACCAGTTGTCGCGCATGTCCTTGCTGGTGCCGGTCTTCACGGCCGCGAAGCCGGGTGTGACGAGCGCACTGTCGAGCCCGAAGGTGCGTGCGCGTGCCGCGTTGTCGGCCAGGATGTCGGTGACGAGGTACACCGCTGCCGCATCGGCCATGCGTTGCGGTTTCGTCGGCGTGGGCTTCAACGCCACCGGAGCAAACACGCCGCCATTGGCGAGGCTGCGGTAGGCGTTGGTCAACGCCAGCAAGCTCACATCTGCCGCGCCCAGCGCCAGCGCATGGCCGTAGTAGCCGCCGGACTCGGGCAAAGCCAGTCCGAGTGCGTTCAACCGGGCCAGCAGGGCGTCGGGCCCGACCATGGCGCCCACGCGAACGGCCGGCACGTTGAGGCTCGCCCCGAGCGCGGTGCGTGCGCTGATCCAGCCCTTGAACTCCTTGTCGTAGTTCTGCGGCAAATACAAACCGCTGGTGGTGGACAGCTGCGCCGGCGAATCGTCGAGCAGGCTCGCTGGCGTGATGAGGCGGCGCTCGAAGGCCAGTTCGTAAACGAAGGGCTTGAGCGTCGACCCGGGCTGGCGGCGCGCGGTCACACCGTCCACCTGCGCGGCATCCGACAGGTCACCGCTGGAGCCGACCCATGCGAGCACCTCGCCGCTCATGTTGTCTAGCACGAGCGCGGCGCCGTCTTCGACGTTGCGGCCGTTCAGCTCGGTGAGCTGGCGGCGCAGCGTGGTGGTGGCCACGCGCTGCAGCCGCGCATCGAGCGTGGTGCGCTGCGTCGGCTGGCCGCTCAACGCCAGTTGCCGCGCGAAGTGCGGCGCGAGCTGCTCGCCCAGCGGCATGCCGCCGCGGCGGTTGAGCGCGCTGTGCGACAGCGCGGTGACGCCTTCGCAGGCCTGCTTCTGCAACTTCAGGATGCCGCAGGCCCGTTGCGCAACCACGTCGGCGCTGGCGTTGGGCCCACGCAGCAGGGCCCCCGCAATCGCGGCCTCTTGCGCATCGAGCCCGCTCGGGTACTTGCCGAACAGCGTTTGCGACAAGGCACCGATGCCCACCAGCTCACCGCGAAACGCCACGCGGTTGAGATAGGCCTCGAGCACCTCGCTCTTCTTCCACGACGCATCGAGCCGCTGGGCGGTGTAGGCCTGGCCGAGCTTCTGCGCGACGCTGCGGCCACCGGCCGGGCGCGCGAGATCGTCGTCGAGCAGGCCGGCGAGCTGCATCGTCAGCGTCGACGCGCCGCGGGTGCGCGTGTTCCACACATTGGCCCAGGCGCTTTGCGCCACCGCACTCCAGTCGACCCCGCTGTGCTCGTAGAAGCGTTTGTCCTCGCTCAGCACGATGGCCTGCAGCAAGGCCGGTGACATCTCGCGCAGTGGCACCCAGGGCAGGCGGCGAACGGTCTTGTCGACACGCACGGTCTGCAGTGGCGTGCCCTGGCGATCGAGCAGCGTCACGTCGGACGGGCGGTACGCGGCCTTCACCTCGTTGAAGCTCGGCACAGCGTGCGCCGAACCCGCTGCCATGGCCAGGACGACAACGCCCAGACGCATCAACGCCGTGCACTTCGCTGCCCTTCGATACCTCAGGGCGAACGGAGAGTCGACGGCGTCGTGGTCTGTCACGGCGCCACTTCCAGCGCCGCATTCGGCAGCTCGCCGAAGCTCTCGGGCGCGTACATCGCCTCCACCCGCGTCGGCGGCAGCGCGAACTTGCCGGGGTTGTTCAGCCGCACCGTGTACTCGACGACGTGCTTGCCGCGCGGCAAATACTCGTAGTAGCTCCGGAAGGCCTCGAAGCTGCGCTCCTCATACGCCGTCCACGCGCTGCCTTCGCGTTTCTCGGTGCTGGTGGCGATGGCCGAGTCGCGCCCCAGGCCCGAGCCGAGCAAGGTCGCGCCGCCTGGCACCGGGTCGCTCATCACCACCCAGGTCATGTCGCTCTGCGCTTCGATCTCGACCCGCACGCGCAGCACGTCGCCGCGCGACCACTTGCTCTTGTCCTTCTGCTCGACCGCGCTGACGCTGCGCGTGAGGCTGTAGCCGGCGCGGATCGGCGCCTTCAAGGGCACGGCCGCGAGGCTTTGGACGGTGAGCCAGGGCTTGCCGCTGCCTTCTTGCGTCACGCTGAGGTTGCCGGCTTTCTCGGGCCACGCCAACTTCACCGCGCCGCCCTCCGCCGAGCGGCTCCAGTCGATGGCCATCGGCTTGTCGCCGGTGTTGGCGACCGTCTTGCCGGCCACCTTCACCGATTCGAACTTGGCCGAGAACTTGTCGAGCGCGAGCGAACCCCATAGGTTGGCGGTGGTGGTGAGCCATGCGCCCGAGCGCTGCCGCGCGAGGCTGCCGACCACCATGCGAGGGATGTCGTCCTTCCAGCCCGGCTCGTCGAGCACCGCGAGGATCAGCCGCGCCGCATTGGCGTCCGCGCTGTCCATCAGCCACCACCAGAAGTCGTCGGCCTCGTTGCTGAAGCGCAGCGTGGTACCGGCGTAGGTGAGGCGGCTGCGCAAGATCTGCTGCGCCTCGTCGAGCCGCTTGGCCTGGTCGGGCACGTTCTTCACGCGCTTGAGGATGTTGAACCAGTCGATCACCGCCGCCGTGGGCCACTGGTTGGGGATCAGGTTGATCGAGCCGAGCATCTTCGGTGTCGCGCGGCCGTAGCGCGACAAGGCCTCGATGGCAGCGAGCTTGCGCACGTCGAGGTCGGCACGCGGCGACCAGAACTTGCGCTCGATGCGGCCTTCGACAAACGCAGTCAGGCCGTCGAGCATCTGCTCTTGCGCCGGGCCGGGCAGCTCGAAGCCGGCTTCATTCGTCGCGGCCAGCACGTAGGCGGTGAGGCGGTCGCTGCCGCGCGCTCCGTCTTCGGCACGCGGCGGGAAGTAGCTCGCCAGGCCGTCGCTGTCGAGGTAGGTGGGCAGCGCGTTGGCGACCGCACTCCACAGCTTCGCGTCCTTCAGGCCGACCGACTTCGAGGTCTTCTGCTCCAGGCAGGCAAACGGGTAGGTCTCGAAGTAGCGGCGCATGCCCGGCAGGGCGCCGCTGAGCTTCGGCTGCACAGTAACGTTGACGCCGCCACGTTTCACGCCGCTCTCGGGCAGTGCGTCAGCTGGCGCGGCAATCGGCAGCGTGAACGGACCGTCGAGCTGTTGCAGCGTGGCTTGCAGCACGCGGATCGGCACTGACGCGGTCACTAGCTGCGTCACTTTCAAGCGGTCCTTCGCGCGCTCTTGTCCAGCCTGGCTGCCTTGCTCTTCGGCCGCGGCTTCCCAGGCCACGCTGAAGGCATCCGCTGGCACATCGACCGGCCACACCACTTCTTTCGCACCGCCGGCGGCGATGGTCACGTCTTGCGGCGCGAAGCTCATCGGCGCGCGGGTGATGTCTTCTTTGTCGCCGTTACCGCCATTGGCAGTGCCTTGCAAGGTGGCGCGCACCTTCATCTCGTGCGTGGTGGTGTTGCGCAGCGTCAGCATCGCGCTGAACTGATCGCCTTCGCGCACCAGCGGCGGCAGGCCCGAGAGCACCTGCAGGTCTTGCGTCACGCGGATGCTGGTGCTGCCGGTGCCGAACTGCTGCACGCCAGCGTCGGCAATCGCCACCAGCTTGAAGCTGGTGAGCGAATCGTTGAGCGGCACCTCGATGGTCGCCTCGCCATTGGCGTCGAGCACCACGCGGTCTTTCCACAGCAGCAACGTGTCGAACAGCTCGCGCGTCGAGTTCTTGCCGCCGCCGCCGCCCGCGGCAATCGCCTTGCGGCCGTAGTGGCGCCGGCCGATGATCTCGCTCTGCCCGGTGCTGGTCTCCACGCCCCACGAACGTTGCTGGATCATCGAGCCCAGCAGGTTCCACGACTCGTTCGGCCGCAGCGAGAGCAGGCCTTCGTCCACGGCCGCGAAGGCGATCTCTGTACCGGCGAGCGGCTTGCCGTCGTGCAGCACCTTGATGCGCGCGGTGGCCTTCTGGCGGATGGCGTACTGCGGCTTGTCGCTGGTCACGCTCACCTGCAACTCATGCTCGGCAATGCCGACCTTGATGGCCGCCACGCCGAGCTTGAAGGCTGGCTTGGACAAGTCGACCATCGCCGTCGGCGCCTGGTATTCACGCCCTTCGTACCAGAACGAGCGCACCCAGTTCATCGGCTCCTTCCAGCCCCAGGTGAAGAACGAATACCACGGCACCTCCCGGATGCGGCCGCGCAGCGCCAACACGCTCACGTAGACGTTGGGTCCCCAGGTCTTCTCGATCTTGAGGTCGACCGTCGGGTCGTCGCCGCGCAGCGTGACCACCTGCGTGCTGACGATGCCTTCGCGTTCGACGCTCACCAATGCCGTCGCTTCACGGAAGGGCATGCGCACCTGCAGGTGTGCCGTCTCGCCGGGCTGGTAACTCTTCTTCTCGGGCAGCACGTCGATGCGGTCGTCGTTGTCTTGCGCGAACCAGAGCTCGCCCTGCTTGGTGACCCACACGCTCGACGCGGCCTGGGCCACGTTGCCGTCACCATCTTTCGCCTGCGCGATCAGTTCGACCTGGCCCGCCGTCTCAAGAGCCGCCTCGCACAGCAACAGGCCGCGGTCGTCGGTGCTGCCGCTGCACAGCGAGCCCAGGTCCTTGATCTCGGTGCGGTTGTCGTAGGCGTAGAAGCCGCCCACCATGCGCTTGCGTGTGCTGATGACCTGTGAGAGCCGGCCGCGCACCTCGACGCTCTGGCCCTTGAGCGGCTTGCCCGCGGTGTCGAGCGCCAGCGCCTGAAACTTCACCTTGCCGCGGCTGCTGGCCCACGAGCCGGTCTTCACGCCCACCACCACCGCACTCGGCCACAGCGCGATGCGGTTGCTGGCGGTCTGCACCTCGCCGTTCGGATCGTTGAAGGTCACTTCGGTGACGAGCTCGCTGGCGCGCGTGATCTTCGGCAAGTCCTTCAGCGTGAGGCTGGCCGCGCCGTTGCGGTCGGTGGTCAACGCCTGCTTGTCGGCGACGAGCTTGCTGCTATCGCTGCGCTGCTCTTCGTCGTCGCCGCTCGTGTCGCGCTCGCCCACGTTGCGTGGCGGCTCGAAGCTGAATTCGTCGTAGCCGGCGAAGGCGTTGCCGCGGTTGCGCAGCAGGGCTGTCACGCGCGCCGGTGCCTGCGCCATGCCGCCGCCGCTAAAGTAGTTGAGCTGCACATTGATCGGCAGCTCCTTCGGCGCCACCGCCACCGCCTTGGGGCCGCTCACGATCGCGTCGACCAGCGGCAGGCGGAATTCTTCGACGCGGAAGTTGCCGCTCTCCCAGCGGCTGCGGTGCTTCTCTTCGTCGACGTTCTCGCGCTCGAGAACCACGTCGTACACACCGAGCTTGGCGGCCGCAGGGATGTTCCAGGTCGACGACGCGGTGCGTGTGCCGTTCCAGCTGAGCGGCATCACGAACTCCTGGCCGCTGCCCTGGTGCACGATCTTCATGCGCGTCGGCAGCTCGGCGACGGGCACGTTGGCCAGGCCGGTCGAGCTTTCACGTCGCACGAAGTGCTTCATCGAGACGGTCTCGCCGGCGCGCAGCAGCGTGCGGTCGAACACCGTGTGGGCGCG
Source organism: Rhizobacter sp. P2_G4 (assembly GCF_056403575.1). NCBI lineage: Bacteria > Pseudomonadati > Pseudomonadota > Betaproteobacteria > Burkholderiales > Sphaerotilaceae > Rhizobacter > Rhizobacter sp. P2_G4. Next base: position 551,689 of record NZ_JBFUFG010000001.1, read on the forward strand.
CAGGTCGGGTGACGAACCGCTGCTGGTCGGCAGGTTGAATCGCCACGACTCCACACCCTTCTGCCAGCTGCTGAACACGAAGGCGATGTCGGTGACGGCTTTGGCGTCTTTGGCCTTGGCGGCCTTGCGTGCGGTGACGAAGTAGCCTGATTCGCCGGGGCATTCGCCCATCTGCATCTCGAGCGCCTTGTCGACCTTGGCGAGCCCTTGTGCATCGGTGCGACCGGCCCACAGGCGCTGGCCGGTGCAGTCGTTCACCGCCACATCGGCGTCGGGCACTGGCTTGCCAAGGTCGAGCGTGGTGACCCAGACCAGGCTGTTCTCGCGGCCCAGCTTGAAGTGCACGCCGAGGTTGGTGACAAGCACGCCGGTGCGCACGAACATCGGCGCCTTTTTGTCGAGCAGCGACTCGCCGAGGCGGCGAGACTCGATCTCGACCACGTGGTAGCCCGGCTCGCTGATCGGAATGCCCACCACCTCGAACGGCCGCGGGTCGCCGCCTTGCAGTTGCGGCAGGTCGAGCTTGCGCACGTCGCTGCCCTTGTTGAGCAGCGACAGCTCGCGCGACGGCAAGGAACGCATGCGCTTGACCTGCTTGGTGCGGCCTTTGCCGTCGGTGACGCGCTCGATCTCGTACCACTGCGATTCGGGCAGCCCTGCAGCTTGCGCGCTCAGGTTTCGCTCGTGAAACGCCGCAACCTTGCGGTACCACTCGAAGATCTCTGCGTCGCTGCGCAAGGTCTTGATGCGTACGGCGCCCGCAGTGGCTGCGGGCCGCAGGTCGCCCTGCACATGGCGCAGCGTGACCGGCAGCATGGCTTCACCGTTCAGCTCCACCACGCCAAAGGGCGCGGCAGCGAACTTGGCGATGGGCGGTGCGTCGCCGGTGGCCACCTTGAGCGGGAAGCTGTCGGCGTTGCTCAGCGAGCGGCCCGACGCGTCTTTCACGTCACGCGGCAACTCGATTGAGAACGACATGTTCTCGGGCAGCGGCGACGGGAAGCGCAGTGCGGTGACTTCGGTGGCCTGATCGTCCTTGTCGAAGACTGCCTTGAGCGCGGACCCCGAGTCCGGTTTGAGCCGCACGCCTTGGGCCACCTCGCGCGAGATCGGCGACGAAAAGCGCAGCGACATCGGTCGGATCGGCAAGCACGGCGCATCGGCCCGCTCGCGCTCGCAGCTGAACTCGGCGGTGAAGGCCTCGCGTGTGCGGAAGGCAAAGCGTTGTTCGGTGCGCGTTGCGATCTTCGGGTTGGCCTGCGCAGCAATACCTGCGCCCCAGACCAGGCGAACCGCCGCGTCACTCGGCAGCGGGCGCTGGCAGGCCAGCAGCAGCACGCGGTCGGCCTGCTTCTGCAGCTTGCGCTCCTTCAGCACCTCGTCTCGCACGGCACCGGTGACGACACGAACCGGCACACGTTCGCCGATGCCTTCGATCTCGCACGAGGCGCCCTCCAGCACCGTGGATTCGACCGCCGCACCGTTGAGCTGCAGCAGAAAGTTCTGGTCTTCCTCGATCTGGCTGCCGTCGTGCGGGTAACTCGAGACCACTGCCGGGCCACCGGTGTTGAAGCTGAAGTTGGTGTTGCCAGTGAGCGCGCCTGTCTGCGGTTTCCAGTCGGCACGTGGCTTGAGCACGCAGCGTGTGCCGGGCGGCAGGGCTTCACGAAAGTCGTAGAGCCACACCCGTGCGTCCGACCAGCGGCCGCTGCCTTTGGGCGCGGCGCCTTCGCAGTTCACGCTGAAGGGATCGGGCAGCCGCAAGTCACCAAACGGCACGACGGCTTCTGAGAACTTAACGACAACCTGCCGGACCTGGGCCACTTCACCCTGCGGGGTGACGGATGCGACTGTGGCGGCGAGCGTCGCACCGGCGCCGAACATGGCGAAAACGGCCGCGAGCGCGGCGTGTCTGATCGAGCGATGCATGCGAACTCCCTGCCTTTTTGTTGGCGGCAAGGATACGACAGCAAGAGGTCGCTTCAGTGCGTTGGTTTGCTCATGTGGAGCATGAGCGTTCGCTAAGTCTCAGACTCTGATCAGCCCCGGCCTTCTCGGCGCTCTTCCGCTTCGCGGCGACGCACTTGGCCCTCGATCTCGTGCAGGCGTGCTTCGATCACCGAGGCCTCGATGAAGTCGACGGTGCGGGTGCTGCGCGCGAGTTTCTGCCCGGCGCGCAAGCGGTCGACACCGCCGGTGAGGTCGCCGATGGCGATACGCGATTCAGCGTCGGCACGCAGGGCGCGGAGGCTGTGGCCCATCTGCTCCCACGAACGGCTGAGCTGCGACCAGACGGTGGCGTCTTGCGGGTGCAGCGCGGTCCAGGTCTGCATTTCTTCGACGCTGCGCTGCACAGCGTCTTTGTCGACGGACAAGGCCACCTGCGCCCCCAACAGCATCACCGCACGCGACGACGGCACGCCGTCGGCCTTGGCGTAGGGCTTGAGCGCTTCGGATGCGCGAGCGGCGTCGCCACGCTCGATCAACGATTGCACTTGCAGCAGCACCACTTCGCGCTCGGCAAAGGCATCGCTGCGCGGGCTGCCGCGCACGAGGCCGAGCGCCAGCTGCATCGAGGTGTCGGCACGTGCCCAATCGCGCAGCAGCGTGGCGGCCAGTGCACTGGCGTAGGCGGCCATCAGCTTGTCGGCCACGCTCGCGGAAGAAGGTGCTTCGAGTGCCTCCCAGCGGCGGAGGGCGTCGACCCGCGAATCCATCATCACCTTGGCACGCGCCTGCGCCACCGTGTGCGCGAGCACGCTCGCTGGCGCCACGGGCGCGGCGGTGCCCAGGCGCGAGCGGGCTTCGCCGATGCGCTCGGCAGTGAGCGGGTGGGTGCGCAAGTAGGGGAAGCCGCCGCTGTCGTTCAAGCGCGAGGCCTGGTCGAGCTTCTCGAACATGGCGGCCATGCCGCCGGGAGCGAAGCCGGCTTGCATGAGCACACCGAACCCGATGCGGTCGGCCTCGCGCTCGACGTCGCGCGAGAAGTTGAGCTGGCCTTGCGCAGCCACCGCCTGGCCGCCGGTGAAGATGGCGTTGGCGCCGTCGACCCGGTTGCTGCGCGAGGCCGCCAGAATGCCGAGAATCATCGACGCCAGCCCGATCAGCGACTGGCGCTGGCTGTTGGCCATACCGCGGGCGATGTGGCGCTGGGTGACGTGCGACATTTCGTGCGCAAGCACCGAGGCCAGTTCGTCGCGCGTGGCGGTCATCGCGATCAGGCCCAGGTTCACGCCGACGAAGCCGCCGGGCAGTGCGAAGGCGTTGACACTGCGGTCGCGTACGAGGAAGGGTTCCCAGGCGAAGGCCTGGTCAATGTCGGGCGAGATGTTGCCGCGGTCGCGTGAGGCCTTGACCAAAGGCTGCCAGACCGATTGCAGGTACTCCAACAGCACCGGGTCGTCGAGGTAGTCGGGGTCGCGGCGGATTTCGCGCATGACCTGTTCGCCGATCCGTCGCTCGCTGCCCACGCTCAGGTCTTCGGACGCTGCGTCGCCGAGGGCAGGCAACCGGTCTTGCGCCATTGCCGCCGGCGGCACGAGCGATGTCACGAGCACGCTCACGGCGCATAGGCTGGTCAGCAGGCGCTTCGCGCGAGGGGGTCGAAGGGTGGCGTTCAAGGTGGCGAGGCAGCTGTGAGCATGGCGAACCCGTTGGAGCCGGGACGGGCATGAAGGTTCAGCCCGCAGCGCCCGGCCGCGTCGCTATGATGCCAGCGACACGTTGCTCCCATGTTTCCTGACCATGTCCACGTCTGCGCCATCGCCTGTTTCACCATCGCCGCTCACGCATTTTGACGAGCAGGGGCAGGCCCACATGGTCGACGTGTCGGCCAAGCAGGAGACGCATCGCATCGCCCGCGCCAGTGGCGTGATCCGCATGCAACCGGCCACGCTGGCGCTGATCCAGAGCGGAACTGCGAAGAAAGGCGATGTGATCGGCATCGCCCGCGTGGCGGCCATCCAGGCGAGCAAGCGCACGGCCGAGTTGGTCCCTCTGTGCCACCCGTTGCCGATCACCCGCGTGGCGGTGTCGTTCGAGGTGGACGAAGCGTCGAGCCTGGTTCGGTGCATCGCGCAAGTGGAAACCCTGGGCCGTACCGGCGTGGAGATGGAAGCGTTGACTGCCGTGCAAGTCGGCCTGCTCACCATCTACGACATGTGCAAGGCGGCCGACCGCGGCATGGTGATGGGCGAGATCCGCGTGCTGGAGAAGCACGGCGGCAAATCGGGCGACTGGGTCGCCGCGATCTGAGAGCAACGCTCGCTCAGTTCGAGCGCATCTTGAAGTCTTCGTAGGTGAAGTGACGCGTGGCCGGCGTGCACTGGAAGGGCTTGGCGTCGCCAGCCTTCAGCGGCTTGTCGCACTCGGCGAAGAACTCGGCCGCGTCGGGGTTGCGGAACTCCCGCAGGCGATCAGCAATGTAGCGGGCACGTTCGACGTCGCCGCGCTCGTTGTAGGCCTTGGCCCAGGCCATCATCAAACGCGTGTCGAGCAAGAAGTGCGGTGCGCGCCTGAAGGCCTTCATGGCTTCGGAGGGATGCTCCGCCACGGTTGCTGCCGCGTAGTCGGCGTGGTGGGCAAAGAACCAGCTTTTCTGTCCTTCGGCGATGCGGTACGACAGCGGCATCTCATCTTCTGATGCCGAGAAGATCGCGACGACACGCATGTAGTCGACTACCGACGCGACGGTACCGATCATCAGCGCGATCGATGCGCCGATCAGCGTGCGCCGCAACCACTTTGCCGATGGACCTGCGCTCGCCTCCGGCTCCTGAGCAGAAGGCGGCCCGGAGTGTCCGAGGCAGATCCCCAGAGCAAACGCCGTCGGCAGCAAGAAGTAGGCATACCAGAGCGGGTACTCCAGCATGCTGTGCACGACCATCATCAGCACCATGACGAACGCCGTGCGAACCATGCGGCTGTCGGGTTCGGGGGTGGTGATGCAGGCTCGGAACGCCTTCCACAGCGCCCACAGCAACAGGCCGAGCACCAGCGTTCCCAGCGGGATGCCGAGTTCGACCAAAAACTGCAGCGGCAGGTTGTGCGTGTGATCGAAGAACGCTGTTGGCCGTCCAGGGAAGGGCGTCAGCGTCCACGCGAAGTTGAATTCGCCCCAACCGACGCCGAACCACGGGTTTTGCTTGATCAGCTCGACTGTGTTGGCCCAGATGCCGAAGCGTGAGCTGGAGGGGTCGGACTTGTGCAACTGAACACCGCCGGCGAAGGCCTGTGATCCAGCTTGCGTCCACTCGCTCATTCCCATCCAGCACAGTGCGTAGAACAGAGGCGCGAGCCATAGCAGCACGCGCGAGAAGCGTGACAGGCGCTTGTCGACCATGCCCCACAGGGCCAGCAACACGACACACACGGTGCCGGTGCGCGAGACGGTGAGCACGTCGCCGAAGAGCAGCAGGGCCATCAGCACCGCGGTGATCACACGACATTGCTTGAGCGCTGGCGTTCGCCTTTCGCCCAGTGTTTCATGCAACCAGACCAGCGCGGCCATGGCCCACAACAGCAGGCTGCTCAGGTGGTTGGGCTGCCTAAGGTTGCCACCGGTACGGCCGGGAGTAGAAGAGCGCGCGATCCAGTCACCGTCCGCAAGGTCCGGCGCAAACACCTGGACGTTGGCCAGCGCAACACTGATGAGTCCGGCCAGGAGCAAGGCGGCACATACCACCTGAAAAGCCATTCGCCCGGCTTCGTCGCGGCCGGTGACTCCACCGACCCACAGTGTCAGAGCGGCCGACACGAGCAGGCCCAGCGCGGACACGCTCAGTGGCGCTGGGAGGCGTTCGAAAAGAGACGAACCTACGGCTTCAACGGCTAACAGACCCAGGACGGTCAGGCCTGTGAAAAGCCGGCGCCTCGGCATCGCAGGCATGGCCTGTAAGCACAACATGGCCAAGGCCAGTAAAGCGCTCCAACCAGCCAGGGCCACGGCTTGGTTGAAAAAAGTGGCGGAGGGTGGGAGGTTGCGTGCGAGGAGAGCCGGACCGCAGATGGCCAGCGCGGCTGCGATCAGCAGCGGAAGCGTCAAACGGCTCGCCAGGGGAACAGTGGAGAACGGGGAAGGGGGTGTGGAAGTAGCGAGCACGAAAACCGGATGACTCTGAAACACGCTGCGAGATCAACGGCGCGATGCCGTTGGGCTGCGCACACTGTAGCGTCAAGCTGCGGCTGCATAGGCAGGCAGCGTGCTGCACCTGAACGCTGCATGCCTCGATAGCCGCCTTCAGAAAGGATTCGAGACCGAGCGTCGGTGACTAGCAGCCTTTGGCCTTGTACTTGGAATCAACTGTGCTGGAGCAAGTCCAGGTGCCGTTTTGATCACGTGACCAAGTCAACGTGCCAACGGTCGGACCGGTAAGCGTCCCAGCGGCACCACTGCCAAAGGTGGAAATAATGGTAGTCGCCGTGGTGTTCGTACCGAAAGTGACCCGCGGGTACCCGGTACCAGTCGGTGCGGCTGTACCCAAACCCTGGGCGGCACCGACGGTGTTGTCAACCAGGCTCGAAGCAGTCGCTTGGAGGTTGCAGTCTGTCTGGGTCGCAGTGGTGTTGGCAGCTGGGATGTTCGAATTCGGGGTTGTGCGACCTTCAAGCAGACAGGACTCAGTGACGGATTTCAGGCTGCTGGCTTCGTACATGACGCGAGAAACCTGAGACTTGGCAACGTAGGTCTGGTACTGCGGGACCGCAATCGCCGCGAGGATGCCGATGATCGCCACGACGATCATCAGTTCGATCAGAGTGAAGCCACGCACTGCTCGCATATGCCACCTGCAGTTATAACGATGAAGGGGTAAAAAAAAGCCCCGCCAATGCGGGGCCTTGTTTGTCAGGTCGATTCCTGACTCCGGGATTTAGCAGCCCTTTGCCTTGTACTTGTCGTTGACCGTGCTGGTGCAGGTCCAAGTGCCATTGATGTCACGGCTCCAGGTCAGCGTACCAACGGTCGGCGTCGTCAGCGTTGCTGCGGCACCGCTGCCAAACGTTGCGACGATGGTGGTGGGCGTACCGAAGGTGACTTGTGGGTAGCCCGTGCCAGCCGCTGCAGCAGTACCAACGCCTTGAGCTGCGCCGACGGCATTGTCGACAAGCGACGAAGCAGTCGCTTGAAGATTGCAGTCTGTGGCGGCCATCGCCGTGGCAGCAGGAACGTTCGAATTCGGAACGGTGCGGCCATCAAGCAAGCAGGTTTCCACCGAGGTCTTCAGATTGCCGACTTCACCCATGACGCGAGAAACTTGCGACTTGGCCACGTAAGTTTGGTACTGCGGCAGCGCGATGGCGGCCAAGATGCCGATGATCGCAACAACGATCATCAGTTCGATCAGGGTGAAACCCTTTTGCATAGAACGCTTCATGTATAGCTCCTGAGAAAGATAAATGGGGGAAGACACGAAGCCTTAGTTGCAGCCCTCGTGCCAAGGCAGATCGCTCAAAAAACCGTGGAATTCGCCCGTTGTTCTGACACAAACGGTCACCGGCAGCAGGAAGTCACGTTGCGCGCTGACACAGGTTGACGGATTTCGTCACCGCCTGATCAAGCCAGTTCCAAGACCTGACCGGCCCGCAATGCGCTCACGCGATGGGGCGTTGCCAATGCGCTCACCTCAGCCATTACAGCATTGACCTCGCCAGGCTTGATATGGGTGATGTGCACGTTGACCTCGCCTGCCAAGTGAGCGAGTTCATGGCCCAGTTTCTGTGGGCACAGGTGCTGACTCAGGCGTGCCAACTCACTCTCTTCATCGCTGAAGGCCGTCTCGATGATGAGGTGAGAAACCGTCATGCTGGACAGGCGCTCCCACAACGCGGGGTTAGGGCCGGTGTCTCCTGTGAAAACCCACCAGCCGTCGCGCCCCTGCAGGCCAAACCCAACGGCGGGCACAGTGTGAGCAGCGCTGAGCACTTCAAAGTTTTTGCCACCCAAGCAGAGCCGGTCACCTACAGCAAAGGGCAACAACTGCAGCACCGGGCTGTCCGCACGAGGCAACCGAGTGAAGTCCGGCCAGATGACGCCGTTGAAGATGTGCTTGCGTAACGCGTCCAGCGTCTCGGGCAAGGCATGCACCTGGATGGGCGGACGGCCTTGTGCAGCGCGTATGCGCATCACGCTGTCGGCCAGCAAACCGATGGCCAGCACGTGATCCAAGTGGGAGTGGCTGACGAGAATGTGATCGATCTGCGCCAGGGCTTCGAGGGGCAGGTCACCCACCCCCGTTCCCGCATCGACCAGCACATCGTGGTCGATCAAAAAGGAAGTGGTTCGGCTGCCTTCGGCGATGGCGCCGGAGCAGCCGAGAACGCGAATTTTCATGGGTCGGGGAGCGGGCTAGGCCACGATTCAGCGCAAACGAGGCGCCGCAACCCAATGCTGAAGGCAGCCGCCCAGCGCCGCAAGGGACCGATGTCGCATTTCGCCGCGAATGCGCAGCTTCACGACGACAGGCGCCACCTCGACGTGAAAAGCATCACGCGGCCTGCAAAGCGGGCTGGTCAGGCTTGGATGAACTGCATCTGTGTGCCGGCGAGTTCGATCACGTCGCCGTTCTTCAGGTGCAAGGTGTCGCCGACCAGCGGGTTGCCGTTGATGGTGGGGCGGCTCGCACCTTCCACGTGGGCAAACACATATCCCCCGGGCCGCTTGGTGATGGAAGCGACTTGCACGCCGGGTTTGCCGACGGTCGTAACAACCTTGGTAAGCGCAACCTCACGGCCTGCAGCAGCCCCATTCAAGACCTTGATCGTGCCCGGTGCCACGGCTTGACCAAGCCCGCCGAAGCCGGAGTTCGGGCCGCCCTGGGCCGACGTGTGTGCGAAGCCATGGCTGTAGCTGGCGGGCGCTGCCGCCCCCTGCTTCATGATCATGGTCTTCTCGTAGTCGGTGCCGTCGTCCACGAGGTACTTGATCTTGTATTTACCGATCTCGACCGTGTCGTTATGGGTCAGCAGCTGCTTCTTAACGGCCTTGCCGTTGATGTAGGTGCCGTTGGTGCTGTTGAGGTCTTCAATGAAGACGTCGGTGCCCACCATCTGCAGCACGGCATGCTCGCCGCTGACTGCGAGGTTGTCGATCACGATGTCGTTGTAAGGCCTGCGGCCGAGGGTCGTCTTGTCCTTGGTGATCTGCACTTCCTTGATCACGACTCCGTCGAGCGATACGACCAGCTTGCCCATGCTTGACCTCAGTCTCTTTCTTGTCACTTGGCCCAGGAGCTGGGCCGTAATGGTGGAGTTGCGGAATCAGTGCCTCAGCGCCTGAATGGCCACCATGAACGAGGCGGGTTGCTTTGCCCCCGCACCCGTACCAACACCACCGCAATATTATCCTTTCCACCCGCGTCATTGGCTGCGTCGATTAATGCAACCCCGCTCTCTTCGAGCGAATCGTGCCCTTGCAATACCTGGGCAATGCTCTCGTCGTCCAGCATGTCGGACAAGCCGTCAGAGCACAACAGGTAGATGTCCCCCGGCATGATGTCGTGCAGGTGTGTTTCGAGCAGCACCGTGTCTTCGACACCTACGGCACGTGTCACCAGATTCTTGTTGGTCGAGAATGCGGCTTGCTCCGGCGTGATGAGGCCGGAGTCGATCTGCTCCTGCAGCAGCGAGTGGTCGTGCGTGATCTGCACCAGGCGCCCGCCGCGGAACCGATAGCCGCGCGAGTCCCCCACATGCCCCATCAGCAGACGGCCATCGCGGAAGGCGCCGACCACCAAGGTGGTGCCCATGCCAGCGTACTGCGGGTTGGAATTGGCAGCGTTGAAGATGGCGCGGTTGGCGTTGTCGACGCAGATGTCCATTGCACGACGCACATCGGTGTCCGACGCACTGCCTGAAGCCTCCTGCAACCAGCGTCCCAGTTCGGTCTTGATGAAGGAGGTCGCCATGCCGCTGGCGACTTCACCGGCGTTGTAGCCGCCCATGCCATCGGCCAGCACCACCAACCCGGCAGCTTCCTGAACAGCGATGGAATCTTCGTTGTTGTTACGAGCGCGACCGGTGTCCGTGGCACTGAAGAACTCTAGCGACATGGCAGTGGCGAGCGCGGGGAGATTCATCGAGCTTTCAAACCCATCAGAAGTCGGAATTGTGCCTTGTATCCGCCCGTTGCAATTTCACAGTTTCGGCGAATCCGCCGGAATCGGGGGGAACGGAGGATGGATCGACGGGCCGTAGCTCTACTCCGGAGGCATGCAGCCGAGCTGCTACCGCGCGCAAATCGGCGGCGAGAAGTTGGCCGCTCGCATAGCGCGCCTCGGGCCGCTTCTCGAGCGTCAGCGCCACGACGCGGGCCAGGCTTTCAGGCAGATCCGGGCGCACGCTGCGGATGTCAGGCGCTGCCTCATTGGCAATCTGATGCATCAGCGTGGCCATCGAATCCGAGCGGTGCGGCAGGCGGCCGGCGAGCAGCTGGAACAACATCACGCCAAGCGAGTAAAGGTCGCTGCGCCCGTCGACTCGGCGGCCCGCCATCTGCTCGGGCGACATGTAGGACGGCGTGCCCAGCACCATGCCCGTCCGCGTGCGGCTCGAATCGGAGACGCGTGCGATGCCGAAGTCGGTGACCTTCACGACGTCGCCCGGCAGATCGACCATCACGTTGGCCGGCTTGATGTCGCGGTGCACCACCCCCTGGCTGTGCGCGTATCCGAGCGCGTCGGCCACCCGCGCCACCACGCCAAGCACGACGGGCACCGGCAGCAGCTTCGGCGCTTGGGTGTAGGCCTGGAGATCGTCGCCCTTCAGGTACTCCATCGCGATGAAGGCCAGCTCCTGGTCCTCGCCTGCATCGAAGATCGTGACGATGTCGGGGTGCTGCAAGCGCCCCGCCGTCTCGGCCTCGCGAAAGAAGCGTTGGCGCGCTTCGACCAGTTCGTCGCCTGCGAACTCGCGGCTCAGAGCCATGGTCTTGATGGCCACCTGCCTACCGATTTTCGAATCGACGCCCAGGTAAACCGCGCCCATCGCACCGCGGCCCAATTCGCGTTCGACACGATAGCGGCCCAGGGTGGGTCGCTCGGGCTGGCCCGGAGCGGCCATGCGGGGAGATTGGGTCGATGCGGGCGCAACCGCTGCGGGCGGGGCGGGCCGCGGCAACTCGGGCCGCCGACCTAAAGACCACCCCAGGTGCCCGAAACCGAGCGCCAGCACCACCGGGAAAATCCAGCCCATCGGTACCGACAGCTGCCACCACAGCAAGAGGCCCACGGCGACCACACTGCTGGCGAGGATCACCGAAGCGGCGACTGCCGCCTCACGGCGCAGTCGGGGCAAGAGCCACACCAATTCGCCAAGCACCAGCAACAGGGCCAAGGCGCCCAGGCCCCAGCCGGTTTCCGACGTTCGGAAGAGGTGCTCTGCGTTGCCCAAGACCTTTGCCTCACCTTGCCGTTTGGAGCCGGCACGGTATCACAGGCAAGGCCGAAATCAGCTGGTTGCCGCGGTGCGCGAGCGCCTCTGCAACCAGATGCCGATGGCCACCACGAGCACGGCGCAAGCTGCGCCGAGGATGAAGTCGGCCTCGGGAATGTTGGCGTGGAACCAGGCGCTGGTGGACGGGTCGCTCACGAACATCTCGCCGGCCAGGAAGCCGAGCAGGGCCGCACCCAGCGTGATGATGATGGGGAAGCGGTCCATGATCTTCATCAGGAGGGTGCTGCCCGCGATGATGAGCGGGATCGACAGGCCGAGGCCGACGATGAGCAGCGGCAACCGGGCGTTCTCGGGCGCACGGTCTGCAGCACCGGCCACCGCAAGCACGTTGTCTACGCTCATCACCAGGTCGGCGACCAGGATCGTGCGAATCGCGGCAAACATCGTGCCGTGCGCCTTGACCTCGCCGTCGTCATCCGAATCCACGAGCAGCTGGACGCCGATCCACAGCAGCAGCACACCGCCAATGATTTTGAGGTAGGGCAGTTGCAGCAGTTGCACCGCCACGACCGTCAACACGACCCGCATCACGATCGCCGCAGCGCTGCCCCAGAAGACGGCCTTCTTTTGCTGCGCAGGCGGCAGCGAGCGAGCCGCCATCGCGATCACCACCGCGTTGTCCCCCGACAGCAGGATGTTGGCAACGATGATGGCGCCGAACGCGCCCCACAAGGCACCTGAGCTGAAGTCCATGCTGGGCTCTCTTCTTCTGGTTGAAAGGATTGCGGATTGTCGGGCCGTTGGGGCTTTGCCCCTTCTGTAGTTTCCACAACCCGCTCCCATAAAAAAGCCGCCCGTAGGCGGCTTCTCGAGCGCAGGCTAACTGCAGATCAGAGCAGGCCCTTGAGCAGCTTGGCCATCTCCGACGGGTTGCGCGTGACGGTGAAGCCACACTCTTCCATCACCGCCAGCTTGGCGTCGGCCGTGTCGGCACCGCCGGAGATCAGCGCGCCGGCATGGCCCATACGCTTGCCCGGAGGGGCCGTCACGCCAGCGATGAAGCCGACGATCGGCTTCTTCATGTTGGCCTTGCACCAGCGAGCCGCGTCGGCCTCGTCCGGGCCGCCGATCTCGCCGATCATGATCACGGCATCGGTTTCCGGGTCGTCATTGAAGAGCTGCATCACGTCGATGTGCTTCAGGCCGTTGATCGGGTCGCCGCCGATGCCGACCGCGCTCGACTGGCCCAGACCGATCTCGGTCAATTGAGCCACCGCTTCATAGGTCAGCGTGCCGGAGCGGCTGACCACGCCGATGCGGCCCTTGCGGTGGATGTGGCCGGGCATGATGCCGATCTTGATTTCGTCCGGCGTGATGAGACCCGGGCAGTTGGGGCCGAGCAGCAGCGTCTTCTTGCCGCCCTTGGCTTCCTTCTGCTTCATCCTGTTGCGCACTTCCAGCATGTCGCGCACGGGGATGCCTTCCGTGATGCAGATGGCCAGATCGAGGTCGGCCTCAACGGCTTCCCAGATGGCAGCCGCAGCGCCTGCCGGCGGCACGTAGATCACGCTGACCGTGGCGCCGGTGTTCTTGGCGGCTTCTTTCACGTTGGCGAAGATCGGGATGCCTTCGAAGTCTTCGCCGGCTTTCTTCGGGTTCACGCCGGCGACGAAGCAGTTCTTGCCGTTCGCGTAGTCGCGGCACATGCGGGTGTGGAACTGGCCCGTCTTGCCGGTGATGCCCTGCGTGATGACCTTGGTGTCTTTGTTGATGAGGATGCTCATGTTCGTGTCCTAGGCAGGTTTACTTCAGGGCGGCCATTACTTTTTGCGCGGCCTCGGCCATCGAGTCGGCGCTGATGATGGGCAGGCCAGATTCCTTCAGCATCTTCTTGCCGAGGTCTTCGTTCGTGCCCTTCATGCGCACGACCAGCGGTACGTTCAGATTCACGGCCTTGCATGCGGCGATCACGCCTTCGGCGATGGTGTCGCAGCGCATGATGCCGCCGAAGATGTTGACCAGGATGGCCTTGACCTTCGGGTTGCCCAGCATGATCTTGAAGGCCTCGGTGACCTTTTCCGCCGTGGCGCCACCGCCCACGTCGAGAAAGTTCGCCGGCTCGCCGCCGAAGAGCTTGATGGTGTCCATGGTCGCCATCGCGAGGCCGGCGCCGTTCACCAGGCAGCCGATGTTGCCGTCTAGCTGGATGTAGGCCAGGTCGAACTTGCTGGCTTCGATCTCGGCCGGGTCTTCTTCATCGAGGTCGCGGTAGGCCACGATCTCGGGGTGGCGGAAGAGCGCGTTGCTGTCGAAGTTGAACTTCGCGTCCAGCGCCTTGATGTTGCCGTTGCCTTCGAGGATCAGCGGGTTGATCTCTGCCAGCGACGAGTCGGTGTCCATGTAGACCTGGTACAGCTTCTTGAACACATCGATGGCCTGGGCCTGGGAGGCCGCCGGCACGCCGATGCCGTTGGCCAGCTCGGTACCTTGCGCGTCGGTCATGCCGGTCAGCGGATCGACGAACACCTTGATGATCTTCTCGGGCGTGTTGTGGGCCACCTCTTCGATGTCCATGCCGCCTTCGCTGCTGGCCATGATCGCGACCTTCTGCGTTGCGCGGTCGGTCACTGCTGCGACGTAATACTCTTTCTTGATGTCGGCGCCTTCTTCGATCAGCAGGCGGCGCACCTTCTGGCCTTCGGGGCCGGTCTGGTGAGTCTTGAGCTGCATGCCGAGGATCTCGCCCGACAGCTTTTTCACTTCATCCAACGAGCGAGCGAGCTTCACGCCGCCACCCTTGCCGCGGCCGCCGGCGTGGATTTGCGCCTTTACCACCCATACAGGGCCGCCGAGTTTTTGTGCGGCTTCGGTGGCTTCCTGCACGCTGAACGCGGGGTAGCCACGGGGTACCGGCACGCCGGCTTGGCGCAGGATTTCCTTGCCTTGGTATTCATGAATTTTCATCGCGGACTCTCTTCACTCAGTTTCTGGGAACGGTTAACGGCGGGCGGTTGGATCTCTTGCGGTGCCGGTTTGTACCAGCGCGGATAGTAGGTGCGAACGGCGTTGCCATCGGTGCGAAGGGCATGGCATCGGTCGAGCTGAAAGGGCTGCTTGGCGTCAAGCCCGTCGTCGCCCCGGGTGTTGATGACGTCGCCGGCAAATGCCTGGACGACCGCCGTCGGCAACACCTGGGTCAGCTCGGTGAGATGTGTACAACCGGCCACCCCGCCCAGGCGCTCGTGCACTGCGCGGCGAAAGCCCTTCATCAGGTTCAGCCCCGCCAGGCCGGCGTAGGCATCGCCGTGGTTGTCGCATTCGCCTGGGTAGGGCATCGCTCGCGTCTGCGAGCCGGCTTCGAGCACATTGAAGGCTTCGTCAATGACGAGGCGCAGCAGCATGTCGTGGATCGGGTCGCCGGCTTTGCGCACGCCGTTGGCCAAGTCCGCATCACGCGTCTTGACATCGGTGATGACCGCATCGACCTCCCACAGCCCATTGCCGCGCGCAAAGATTTGCACATCGATGTGGCGGCTGTGCTTGAGCTGGCGCTCGGGCGCGGCAGAGGGCAGGGCCATCGAAGCTGAGGGTTGATGTAAGGATTGACGCAACCTGAGGCAGAACGCCCCACGGCAAACCCCCGAAATGTAGCATTCTGCAATGCAGCAATTTGGGATGGGCGTGCGCTTGCAGGCTCCCGCTCAGTCGTCGCTTGCTCCTTGCACGACCCGTCGAATCACCTCACTGGAGAAGCCACGCCCAGCCAGAAACCTGACTTGGCGGGCACGTTCGGCGGCGTCTGCCGCCACTTGGCCGAACTTGCGCGACCAGACCTCGCGGGCGCGGGCCGCCTCGCTGTCTTTGAGCTGCTGCGCCGCGTCGGCTGTGAGTGCCACGCCATGCTGGGCCAACTCCCGGCGAATGCGCAGGTTGCCGAAGCGCGACGCCCGGGCGTGAACGCGACTTTCGACGAACCGCTCCTCGCTGAGGTAGCGGTTGGCCTGCAGCCAGTCGAGCACCGCCTCCACCTGTTCGACGGCCGGGGGCGCCGACTCGGACCCGTCTTCCGCTTCCGCCGCGCGGGCGTGAACCATCAGCTTGCGCTGCAGTTCGCTGCGACTGTGCTCGCGCTGGGAAAGGATCTGCAGCCCGCGCCCCTTCAGCGACAGCCGCGGCTTCATGCGCAGACTTACTCCTGCGGCACCGGTTCCTTGGCGGCCTTGCCCTTCTTGGCAGGCGCAGCCTCGACGGCTTCACCCGCCGGCAGCAGCGGGATGCCCATGGCGTCGCGCACCTTGTTCTCGATCTCCACCGACAGCTCGGGGTTCTCTTTCAGGAACTCACGGGCGTTGTCCTTGCCCTGGCCGATCTTTTCGCCCTTGTAGGCAAACCAGGAACCCGACTTCTCCAACACCTTGGCTTCAACGCCCATGTCGATGATCTCGCCTTCGCGGCTGATGCCCTGACCGTAGAGGATGTCGAACTCGGCCGTCTTGAACGGAGGCGACACCTTGTTCTTCACAACCTTGACCTTGGTCTCGTTGCCGATGACTTCTTCGCCCTTCTTGATGGAGCCGATGCGGCGAATGTCGAGCCGCACCGAGGCGTAAAACTTCAGCGCATTGCCGCCGGTGGTGGTTTCGGGCGAACCGAACATCACGCCGATCTTCATGCGGATCTGGTTGATGAAGATGACCATGGTGTTGGTCTTCTTGATGGTGCCGGTGAGCTTGCGCAGCGCCTGGCTCATCAGGCGGGCCTGCAGGCCGGGCAGCGAATCACCCATCTCGCCTTCGATTTCGGCCTTGGGCGTGAGTGCGGCCACCGAGTCGATGACCACCAGATCGACCGAGCCGGAGCGCACCAGCGCGTCGACGATCTCGAGCGCCTGCTCACCGGTGTCCGGCTGGCTGATCAGCAGCTCTTGCAGGTTGACGCCCAGCTTCTGCGCGTAGGCCGTATCGAGCGCGTGCTCGGCATCGATGAAGGCGCAGGTACCGGCCAGCTTCTGCATTTCAGCGATGACCTGCAGCGTGAGCGTGGTCTTGCCCGACGATTCCGGACCGTAGATTTCGATCACCCGACCCCGCGGCAGGCCGCCAACGCCGAGCGCGATGTCCAGGCCCAGCGAACCGGTGGAAACGACCTCGATGTCCTCGATCACCTCACCCTCGCCGAGCTTCATGATCGAGCCCTTGCCGAATTGCTTTTCGATCTGGGCCAGCGCGGCTTGTAAGGCCTTGGCCTTTTCGGTGTTCAGTGCCTTGACGGGTGCGTCCATGAAAATCCCCTTGTGAATCAATGAGTTGAAGATCGATAAGCAGCTGTTTCTAACAACAGGCTGGATGAATGAACAGCATTCTGCGAGCTTGGTGCGGCGAAGTAAACCTGTTTTTTTGTCAGTTTGCCTTACGATCTGACCATGACCCAACCGCCTGCCACCGACGCCTGGCGCCAGACCCATCTCGGGCGCTTGCTCGGCCACGCCGTGCGCCGCTTCGACGAGCGCGTGCTCGCCCTGATGGCGCGCAACGTCGAGGTCCCGCTTGCGTTGTCGAACCTGGCGGCGCGCGAACAGGTGAGCGCCGCCCACATCCACATCACGCGCCACCTCGCGCTGGAAGGTTCGCGCCTCACCGATCTGGCCACCCGCGCTGGCATGAGCAAGCAGGCGATGGGCGATCTCGTGGATCAGTGCGAAGCCTGGGGCTTGGTGATGCGCGTACCGGATGACCGCGATCGGCGAGCGCGCGTGGTGCGCTTCACAACGGTTGGACTGTCGTGGCTGGCGGCGTTCGAGTTGGCCGTCGCCCAGGCCGAGCAGGAGTTTCGCGCGGAGGTCGGCGCCGATGTGGCGACCGTGGTGGCCCTGGGACTTGAAGCGTATGCGGGCGCCTGGTCGGCCGCCTGATCCTCACCGACGGCAATGGCGCTTCAATAGAATCAACTCATCCCGCACGCCGACCAGCGCGGGCAACCAGGAGACAGCCATGCGGATACTGATTGCCGAAGACGATCAGGTCCTGGCCGACGGACTGCTGCGCA
This sequence comes from Rhizobacter sp. P2_G4, assembly GCF_056403575.1. Classification (NCBI taxonomy): domain Bacteria; kingdom Pseudomonadati; phylum Pseudomonadota; class Betaproteobacteria; order Burkholderiales; family Sphaerotilaceae; genus Rhizobacter; species Rhizobacter sp. P2_G4. The sequence continues at coordinate 569,122 of NZ_JBFUFG010000001.1, forward strand.
CACTGCGCAACTCCGGCTATGCCGTGGACGCCGTCGCGAGTGGCACGGAGGCCGATGCGGCCCTCGGCTCGCACGAGTTCGATCTCCTCATCCTCGACCTGGGCCTGCCCAAGCTGCACGGGCTCGAGGTGCTGCGCAAGCTGCGCGCACGTGGCGCCACGGTGCCGGTGCTCATCCTCACCGCGGCCGACAGCGTGGAGCAGCGCGTCAAGGGCCTCGACCTCGGCGCCGACGACTACATGGCCAAACCCTTCTCGCTGCAGGAGCTCGAAGCCCGCGTGCGAGCACTGACCCGGCGTGGCCTGGGCACCGCGTCGAGCATCATCAAGCACGGCCCGCTGACCTTCGATGCCACCGGCCGCGTGGCCTACATCAACGACCAGATGATCGAGCTGTCTGCTCGCGAACTGAGTCTGCTCGAAGCCCTGCTCCAGCGCGCCGGCCGCCTGGTCAGCAAGGATCATCTCGTCGAGCGACTGTGCGAATGGGGTGAAGAAGTCAGCAACAACGCGATCGAGGTCTACATCCACCGCCTGCGCAAGAAGATCGAGCAGGGCCCTGTGCGCATCGCGACGGTCCGCGGTCTAGGCTACTGCCTGGAGAAGATACCTGGGTGATCGATCTCGCACATCGTCGCGCCGATGCATGAGCAAAGCGACATGCTCCATCAAGCCACGACTCACGCACGGGTCTCCCGGGCGTAGGGTCGGCGCCCCTTGGGGGCAGGAGCGAAGCGACTGGGGGGTCCCATGACCCGTCGCGAGCAACGCTCCCTGTTTGGCGAAATCCTGGACTGGATGCTCGCGCCGCTGCTGCTGCTGTGGCCAATGAGCGTGGTGCTCACCTGGCTGGTGGCGCAGGGCATTGCCAACAAGCCCTTCGATCGCCAGCTCGGCGAAATGGCACGCTTGCTATCGCAGCAGGTCAACGTGCAGGCGCAGACAGACGGCACGCCGCGCGCCACGTTCGCACTGACACGCAGCACCGCTGAACTGCTGCGCACCGATGAATCCGACACGCTGTACTACCAGGTGCTGGGGCTGCGCGGCGAGTTTCTGAGCGGCGAGCGCGGCCTGCCTGTCCCCGCGGCCGATGACGGCAGCGGCCAGGCCCAGCTGCGCTTTCGCGACGACGAACTCGGCAGCGAGCCGGTGCGCGTGGCGTACGTGTGGGTCAACGCGCCAGGCGCGTCGGCCAGCAGCCCGCCCGCTCTGGTGCAGGTGGCCGAAACGCTGGGCAAACGCTCACGCTTGGCCACCGAGATCATCAAGGGCGTGATGCTGCCGCAGTTCGTCATCCTGCCGCTGGCGGTGCTGCTGGTGTGGCTGGCACTGGTGCGCGGCATCAAGCCGCTGAATGAATTGCAGCAGCGCATCCGCCGCCGGGAGAGCCACGACCTGAGCCCGATCGATGAGCGTGAAGTGCCCGAAGAAGTCTCGCCGCTGGTGCGCGCCATCAATGACTTGCTGATGCGGCTGGACCGCAGCATCGGCAACCAGAAGCATTTTTTGGCCGACGCCGCCCACCAACTCAAGACGCCGCTGGCCGGCCTGCGCATGCAGGCGGAGCTGGCACAGCGCGAGATCGATGCCGGCCAGCGCGACCCGCAGGCGCTGAAGAAATCGCTGCAGCAGATCGCTCGCGCCAGCCAGCGCGCCACGCGCATGGTGAACCAGTTGCTGTCGATGGCACGCGCCGACGACGCTTCGCAGGCGCAAAACCACCAGGACGTCAACCTGGCCCGCGTCGCCACCGAAGCCGTGCGCGACTTCGTGCCTCGCGCGCTGGAAAAACGCATCGACCTCGGCTACGAAGGCCCGAACACCGGAACGCGCCACCCACAAGGGCTGATGGTGCATGGCCAGCCGGTGCTGCTGCGCGAGCTCGTGCGCAACCTGGTCGACAACGCGCTGCAGTACACACCCGAAGGCGGCACGGTCACCGTGCGCGTGGTCGACGACCCGTTCGGCCAAGTGGTGGTGCTACAGGTGGAAGACTCCGGCCCCGGCATCCCGGCGGCCGAGCGCGACAAGGTCTTCCTGCCGTTCTACCGGGCGTTGGGGACCAACGTCGACGGCTCCGGCCTGGGCTTGGCCATCGTGCGCGAAATTGCGCAACAGCACCGTGCCGAGATCGCCCTCGAAGATGCCAATCTGCGCCTGCGTCCGGGCCAACTCGTCGAGCATGGCGGCGTGGCCTTCGGGCCGGGCGTCCGCTTCACGGTGCGCTTTCCGGCTGCCTTGGCCCAGCTGTCCCCGCCCGCAGCCGCGCCCGATTCCCCGCCTGACCCAGCCTCGGCAGTTCCGACTGCCGACTGACGCTGACGCGACTCAGCGCTTGCGCATCAACTCGAAAACGCGCGCGTCGTCCCATGTTGCGAGCCCGTTCTCGCAAGCGCGCGCAAAGAGCGCCGTGGCCTGCTCACCCACCGGCTCATATGAGCCCCTCGTTCGGCACTCGGACTCGTGGACGTGTATGTGCATGAATCGCGGCTTAGCGCTGCATGTAGCGGCGGCTCTTGGAGATCGACATCAAAATGCCCAGCCCGAGCCCGAGCGTGACCATCGCAGTGCCGCCGTAGCTGATGAACGGCAAGGGCACGCCCACCACCGGCAGGATGCCGCTGACCATGCCCATGTTGACGAAGGCGTAAGTGAAGAAGCTGAGGGTGATGGAGCCGGCCAACAAGCGCGAGAACAGCGTCGGCGCGTCGGCCGCGATCATCAAGCCGCGGAAGATCAGGAAGATGAAGCCGATCATCAGAAGCGCGCAACCCATGAGGCCGAACTCTTCGGAGAAGGCCGCGAAGATGAAGTCGGTCGTGCGCTCGGGGATGAACTCGAGGTGGGTCTGCGTGCCTTTCATGAAGCCCTTGCCCGAGACCCCGCCGGAGCCGATGGCGATCATGCCCTGGATGATGTGGAAGCCCTTGCCCAGCGGGTCGGTGGTTGGGTCGAGCAGGGTGCAGACGCGGTTCTTCTGATAGTCGCGCAACATCGGCCACACCACCTCCGGCTGGCAGATGCGGTCTTCGGTCAGCACGATGGCAGTAATGGCCGCTGCGCCCACCACCAGCACCGGCAGGATCAACTTCCACGACAGGCCCGCGAAGAAGATCACGTACAGGCCAGCCGACAACACGAGGATGGCGGTACCGAGGTCCGGCTGCTTGACGATCAAGCCCACGGGCACGCACAGCAGCAGCAGCGCGCCCAGGAAATCGAGCACGCGAAGCTGCCCTTCGCGGCGTTGGAACCACCAAGCCAGCATCAGCGGCATCGCAATCTTGAGCACCTCACTCGGCTGGATCACCACGCCCACGTTGAGCCAGCGCGTGGCGCCCTTTTTGGTGATGCCGAACAGCGCCACCGCGACCAGCAAGGCCACCCCCAGCGCATACAGGGGCACGGCCAGGCGCATCAGCTTCTGCGGCGGGATCTGCGCCACGACGAACATGATGCCGACCGCCAGGATCATGTTGCGGCCGTGGTCGACGAAGCGCGTGCCGTTGTCGTAGCCGGCCGAGTACATAGTAACCAGCCCCATTCCGCCCAGCATCACCACCACGAGCGCGAGCGGAATGTCGAAGCCGGTGAAGACGGGCTTCAGACGCTGCCAGAACGATGGCTTTTCAAAAACGATGCTCATGGGTTATGACGGCCCCTCGGCCACAGGGTACTGCGGCCGATCCCCCAAGGGAACCGGGCCGGCTTGGGAGCGGCCCGGCGCTCGGCCCGCTCCGCAGCGAAGCCGAATGATTCATGGCACGCGCGCCACCAAGTTCGGCGACGAGGCTGGCGCAGACGCCGCGGCCGCAGCAGCGACGCCGTTGACCGACGCCCCCGGCAGCGGCACCGAAGCGGCCGGGCGAGGCGCACCGATCGGCGCGGTCGACTGGCCGGCACGTGTCGCGGTGATGTCTTCTTCGCTCGGATACATGCCCTGCAGCACGTAGTCGAACACGCGGCGTGCAATGGGTGCGGCGGCGCCGGCACCGAAGCCAGCGTTCTCGACCACCAGCGCCAGCGCGATGCGCGGCTCGTCGAGCGGCGCGAACGCGGTGTACAGCGCGTGGTCGCGATGCCGCTCGTCGATCTTGGCGGCGTCGTACTTTTCGTTCTGCTTGATCTGAATGACCTGGGCCGTGCCGGTCTTGCCGCCGGACTTGTAGGGCGCACTCAGGAACGAGCGCGCCGACGTGCCCTCTTGCGTCACGCCATACAAGGCCTGGTGGATGGTCTCGACGTGTTCGGGCTTCCACGGTAGGGTCTCGAGCGCGTCCCCGGAGAGCTTGCGCTGTGCGCGGGTCTCGACGTTCTCGATCGCCTTCACGAGGTGCGGCCTGAAGCGCTTGCCGCCGGCGGCAATGGTCGCTTCGGCCTGCGCGAGCTGCAGCATCGTGAACGCGTTGTAGCCCTGGCCGATGCCCAGCGAGATGGTTTCGCCGGCATACCACTTCTGCGCCTCGGGCCGCTTGTACGACTTGCGCTTCCACTCGGTCGACGGCAGCGTGCCGCGCAGTTCACCCTGCATGTCGATACCGGTCAACTGCCCGAGACCCAGCGGCGCCATGAAGTCGTGGATGGCATCGACACCCAGGTCGTTCGCGAGGATGTAGTAGTAGGTGTCGCACGACTGCACGATCGACTTGTACATGTCGACGTAGCCATGCCCGCCTTCCTTGTCGTCGCGGAAGCGGTGGTTGCCGAACTGGAAGAAGCCCGGGTCGCTGATCCCCTGCTGCGGTGTGCGTTTGCCGAGCGCCAGTGCGGCCATCGCCATGAAGGGCTTGTAGGTGGAGCCTGGCGGGTAGCTGCCGCGCAGCGCCCGGTTGAGCAGCGGCTTGTCGTCGGACTCGTTGAGCGCCTTCCAGTTCTCCGAATCGATGCCGTCGACGAAGAGGTTGGGGTCGAAATTAGGCTTGCTGACGAAGGCCAGCACCTCGCCGCTGCGCGGGTCGATGGCCACCAGCGCGCCGCGGCGGTCGCCGAACAGCTCTTCGACCAGGGCTTGCAGGCGGATGTCGATCGACAAGATCAGCGTGTTGCCCGGTGTCGCGGGGTTGCTCTTGAGGCGCCGCACCGCACGCCCACCAGCGCTGGTTTCCACTTCTTCGAAACCGGTGGCACCATGCAGGCTCGACTCGTAGCTTTGCTCGACGCCCAGCTTGCCGATGTACTCGGTGCCGCGATAGTTGGCCTCGTCTTCGGAGTCGTCGATCTTCTCTTTCTCGGCCTCGTTGATGCGGCCGATGTAGCCGATCAGGTGGCTGCCCACGTCACCGAGTGGGTAGTTGCGAAACAGCCGCGCCTTGATGTCGACGCCCGGAAAGCGGAAGCGCTGCGCGGTAAAACGCGCCACTTCTTCGTCGGTGAGCTTGGTGCGGATCGGCAGCGACTCGAAGCTCTTGCTTTCTTCCATCAGCCGCTTGAAGCGCTTGCGGTCACGCGGGGTCACGTCGACGATGGATTCGAGCGAGGTGATCGTCGCGTCGAGATCGTCCACCTTCGACGGCATGATCTCCAGCGTGTAGGCCGAGTAGTTGTTGGCCAGCACCACGCCGTTGCGGTCGACGATCAGCCCGCGGTTGGGCACGATGGGAACGACGGCAATGCGGTTGTTCTCGGCCTGCGTCGACAGCTCGTCATGGCGAGACACCTGCAGCACCAGCAACCGCGCGGTCAGCAGGCCGAAAGCGATCAATACAAAGGCCGCAGCAGCGAACAGCCGGGTGCGAAACTTCCCCAGCTCCTGTTCGACGTTGCGCAGCTCGGTCATGTCGGCAACTCTGTCACAGCGGGCGGTTCTTGTCCGCGTCCGGTGGGCGGCGCTGCGGCGCCAGCAACAGCAGCGACACCACCGGCCACAGCAGGCTCTCGATCACCGGCGCGAACATCAGTTGCCAGCTGGGCAGCATGCCACCGACCAGCATGCGGACCACCATCGACACGGCGTGGGCCGCCACGAACAGCGGCAGGATCTGCAGCGCCTGCGACAGCACGCCGAACCACAGCAGGCGGCGGTGAATGGTGATCGCGAAGAAGCTCAGCAACGTGTAGGCCAGCGCGTGCTGCCCGAGCACTGCGCTGTCGTGCACGTCCATCATCAGGCCGAACACGAAGGCGGCGCCCAGCCCGACGCGGCGCGGCTGGTGCACGTTCCAGAACACGAGCACCAACGCCATCAGGTCGGGCAGGTAGGCGGTGCGGCCCAGCGGCACGAGGTTGAAGGCAAAGGCCAGCAGCAGCGTGAACCACATGAACAGCGGGTTCACCGGCAGCAGGAGCTGGTCGGAGCCGCGCGGCATCATGAGGCGAACCCTTCCGAACTATGCTGAATCATTTGCGCCCCGCCTTCTTCACGGGTTTGGTGGGTTCTGGCACCGGGTCGGGCCGCGCCGGCATCTGGATGCCTACCGGCTCGAGCACCAGCACATGGCGCACGCTGTCGGGCTCGGCCAGTGGCGTGAGCGCGATGCGGGCGAAGCCGGTGTCGACGCGGCGGTCCACGCTGGTCACCTTGGCCACCGGCACACCGGCGGGGTAGATGCCGTCGACACCCGAAGTGGATAGCACATCACCGACCTGCACGTCGGCATTGCCGGCCATGAAGCGCAATTCGAGCCCGGCCCCGAGTGAGTTGCCGAAGGCCGCACTGCGTGCCTGAGTGCGGCTGTTGAGCACGGGAATGGCCGCCTCCTTGTCGGTGAGCAGCGTGACCTCGGCGCTGTAGGGAAACACGCGCGTGACTTGCCCCAGCACGCCGACCTCGTTGATCACCGGCGACGAAACGACCAGCCCATCGCGGTTGCCGCGGTCGATGATGACCTTGCGTGAATAGGGATCGGGCGCGTCGTACAAGACCTCAGCGGTCTGCGAGCGCACCTTGAGCGCGCTGCGCAAGTCGAGCAGGGCGCGCAGGCGCGTGTTCTCCTGCAGAAGCTGCTCGACGCGGGCAGCGCGCTCCGCCTGTTGCGCGAGTTCACGGCGGGCCCGGCCCTCGGAGGCCAGGGCGTGCTGCAACCCCATGAGGTAGTCGGACGAGGTGTCCCACACGTCGACCGGTGCGCGCAACACGCGCTCGACCGGGTTCAGCACGGTGGCCACCACGGCGCGGAGCGGTTGTGTCACCTTGAAGCGCGTATCGGCCACCATCATGAACAGCGCCAGCGCCGCGAAGAACATCAGCCGAGTCAGCGCCGACGGGCCCTGTCGGAAGAAGGGCGGCGGACTTCGATCGAGGGTCCCCAGGGGCATGGCCGTTGTGACTCAGGAATTGGCGCTGCGTTTGAAGCGAAAAAGCCGGCCACGTTGGCAACGTGCCGGCTCTGTGATGTGGTTCACATTCACTCGGAGGTAAAGATCGAGCCGAGCCGTTCCATGCGCTCGAGCGCCATGCCGCAACCTCGGACCACGCAGGTCAGAGGATCTTCGGCCACCAGCACCGGCAACCCGGTTTCTTCGGCCAGCAGGCGATCGAGGTCACGCAGCAAGGCGCCACCCCCGGTGAGCATCATGCCGCGCTCGGCGATGTCGGCACCCAGCTCGGGAGGCGTTTGTTCGAGCGCGTTCTTCACGCTGGAGACGATCTGATTGAGCGGGTCGGTCAGCGCTTCCAGAATTTCGTTGCTGCTGATGGTGAAGCTGCGCGGCACGCCTTCGCTCAGGTTGCGGCCCTTCACTTCCATCTCTTTGACCTCGGAGCCCGGGAAGGCAGAGCCGATGTTTTTCTTGATCGCTTCGGCCGTGGGCTCACCGATCAGCATGCCGTAGTTGCGGCGGATGTAGTTGATGATGGCTTCGTCGAACTTGTCGCCGCCGACGCGCACACTGCCTTTGTAAACCATGCCGCCCAGCGAGATCACGCCGACCTCGGTGGTGCCGCCGCCGATGTCAACCACCATCGAGCCGCTGGCCTCGCTGACTGGCAGGCCGGCGCCAATCGCCGCGGCCATCGGTTCCTCGATCAGGTAGACCTCGCTCGCACCGGCACCCAACGCCGATTCGCGGATGGCCCGGCGTTCGACCTGGGTCGAGCCGCAGGGCACGCAGATGATGATGCGCGGGCTCGGGCGGAACATCTTCGAGTCGTGGACCATCTTGATGAACTGCTTGAGCATCTGCTCAGTCACCGTGAAGTCCGCGATCACGCCGTCTTTCATCGGGCGGATGGCTTCGATGTTGCCAGGCACCTTGCCCAGCATGGCCTTGGCCTCGGCACCGACCGCCTGGATGGTTTTCTTGCCGTTGGGGCCGCCTTCGTGGCGGATGGCGACGACCGAGGGTTCGTCGAGCACGATGCCCTTGCCACGCACATAGATCAGCGTGTTGGCGGTGCCCAGGTCGATAGCGAGGTCGGTGGAGAAGTAGCGGCGCAGGGATGCGAACATGTTTTGTTAGGCAGATCGGCGAGCATGCAGGGCGCGTGTGAAAGCGCGGGGCAGGCGGGGCGATGTGATTCCGGTGTGAGTGGCTGGGCTTCTTGCTCGCACGCTCTGTCAAAGTCGAGCGCGTGGGCGCAATGTCGTCCAAGCTGCTTGAAAATTACTGCAAACCCATGGCATACCCTGGGTTTTATGGCCATCAAGAGGCTTGTGGATAACCGGGGATAATACTGCATCACCCTTGGTTTCCGACCCCTCGGACACCCTTCCTGGACTGCATTTCCTATGGCCCTGACACCCCAAGACGTCGGCCGCATCGCCCACCTCGCCCGCCTCGAATTGCAGGCCCCGGAACAGGCGGCCATGCTGCAACAGCTGAACGGCTTTTTCTCCATCGTCGAGCGCATGAGCGCGGTCGACACCAGCGGTGTCGAGCCGCTCTACACACCGCTGTCTGCGGTGCAGAACGTTGAATTGCGCCTGCGCGACGACGTTCCCACCGAGACCAACCAGCGCGAACTCAACCAACGCAGCGCGCCCGCAGTGGAAGACGGCCTGTTCCTCGTTCCCAAGGTCATCGAATGAAGGACCTACAGCAACTGAGCGCGGCCGACATGGGCCGCGCACTGAGCGACAAGGCCGTCTCCAGCGTCGAATTGACGAAACATCTGCTCGCACGCGTTGCCGTTCACGAACATCTCGGCGCGTTCCTCTGCGTCGATGAATCGGCAGCGCTGCAGCAAGCGCAAGCAGCCGATCAACGCCGTGCCGCTGGCGAGCGCGGTGCCCTGCTCGGCGTACCGCTGGCGCACAAGGACATCTTCGTCACCCAGGCCCTGCCCACCACGGCGGGCTCGAAGATGCTGGCCGACTACCGCAGCCCCTTCGACGCCACGGTAGTGAACAAGCTCTCGCAAGCTGGGCTCGTCACGCTTGGCAAGCTCAACTGCGATGAGTTCGCCATGGGGTCGAGCAACGAGAACTCGGCATTCAAGCCCGTGAAGAATCCTTGGGACGCGAGCCGCGTGCCGGGCGGCTCCTCCGGCGGCTCGGCCGCAGCAGTGGCAGCCCGTCTGGTGCCCGCCGCCACTGGCACCGACACCGGTGGCTCGATCCGCCAGCCCGCGAGCTTCACCGGCATCACCGGCATCAAACCCACCTATGGCCGCTGCTCGCGCTACGGCATGATCGCCTTTGCCTCGAGCCTTGACCAGGCCGGCCCGCTCGCTCGAAGCGCTGAAGACTGCGCGCTGCTGCTCAACACGATGAGCGGCTTCGACGAACGCGATGCCACCAGTTCCAACGAGCCCACGCCCGATTTCGCCGCTTCGCTGAACAAGCCGCGCGAGGGCGCCACAGCAGCGCAGCCCTTGAAGGGCTTGCGCATCGGCCTGCCCGGCGAGTTCTTCCCGGCAGCGCTCGCAGCCGACGTGAATGGTGCCGTGCGAGCGGCACTCGCCGAGTTCGAGAAGCTCGGCGCGACACTGGTCGACGTGAGCCTGCCGCGCACCGAGTTGTCGATCCCGGTGTACTACATCATCGCGCCGGCCGAAGCATCGTCGAACCTGTCTCGCTTCGACGGCGTGCGCTTCGGCCATCGCGCCAAGCAGTACACCGACCTGCTCGACATGTACAAGAAGACCCGCGCCGAAGGCTTCGGCCCCGAGGTGAAGCGCCGGATCATGATCGGCACCTACGTGCTCTCGCACGGCTACTACGACGCCTACTACCTGCAGGCGCAGAAGCTGCGCCGCATGATCGCCGACGACTTCCAAGCCTGCTTCACCCAGTGCGACGTGATCGCCGGTCCGGTGGCGCCCACGGTGGCGTGGAAGCTCGGCGACAAGAGCGACGACCCGGTGGCCAACTACCTGGCTGACATCTTCACGCTGCCCGCGAGCCTGGCCGGCCTGCCCGGCATGAGCCTGCCCGCAGGTTTTGGCGAAGCGTCGATGCCCGTGGGCCTGCAGCTCATCGGCAACTATTTCCAGGAAGCGCAGCTGCTGCACGCAGCACACACCTTCCAGCAAGCGACCGACTGGCACGCACGCTCGCCGGTGGGGTTTTGATCACCATGGCAAGCACTCCCAAATTGATCCGCGGCTACGAGGTCGTCATCGGCCTCGAAACGCACGCGCAGCTCTCGACCCGCAGCAAGATCTTCAGCGGCTCATCGACACAGTTCGGCGCGGCCCCGAACACACAGGCTTCGCCGGTCGACCTGGCCTTGCCCGGCACCTTGCCGGTGATGAACAAAGGCGCGGTCGAACGCGCCATTCGCCTCGGCCTCGCCGTCGGTGCCAAGGTCGCGCCGCTGTCGATCTTCGCGCGCAAGAACTACTTCTATCCCGACCTGCCCAAGGGCTACCAGATCAGCCAGTACGAAACGCCGGTGGTGCAGGGCGGTGCGGTCGAATTCTTCGTTGACGGGTCGAACGGCGAGAAGGTGAAGCACAAGGTGAACCTGACCCGTGCCCACCTGGAAGAGGACGCCGGCAAGTCGCTGCACGAAGACTATGCCGGCCAGACCGGCATCGACCTGAATCGCGCCGGCACACCGCTGCTGGAGATCGTGACTGAGCCCGACATGCGATCGAGCGTCGAGGCGGTCGAATACGCCAAGGCCTTGCACGCGCTGGTCGTGTGGCTCGACATCTGCGACGGCAACATGCAGGAAGGCAGCTTCCGTTGCGACGCCAACGTGTCGGTACGCAAGCCCGGCGCGGACTTCGGGACGCGCCGCGAAATCAAGAACCTGAACAGCTTCAAGTTCATGCAGCAGGCGATCGACTACGAGATCCAGTGGCAGATCGATCTCATCGAAGACGGTGGCGAGGTACAGCAGGCCACCGTGCTGTTCAACCCCGACAGCGGCGAGACGCGCGCCATGCGCACGAAGGAAGACGCGGCTGACTACCGCTACTTCCCGGACCCCGACCTGCCGCCGCTGGTGATCGCACCCGAGTGGATCGAGCGCGTGCGCAGCGAGATGCCGGAGCTACCGCGCGTGATGGCCGAGCGCTTCGTGCGCGACGACGAATTGCCAGCGTACGATGCCGCGCTGATGACCCAAAGTCGTGGCATCGCGCGCTACTACCAGATTGTCCGTGAGCGGTCACGGCAATCAAAGCTTGCTGCGAACTGGGTCATGGGCGAAATCTCCAAACGGCTCAATGTGGAGGGCCGCAGCATCGATGACCGCGATCTACCCATCGACGCGTCCACCTTGGGTTCGTTGATTCTGCGCATCGCTGACGGCACGATCTCCAATAGCGGCGCCCGCAAGGCGTTCGACGCGATCTGGGCAGCAGGAAGAGGGTCTGCCGAAGACACGCAAGTGCTTGTCGACGAGACCATTGATCGACTGGGCCTCAAGCAGATGAGCAACACCGGCGAACTCGACCGCATCCTCGATGAGGTGCTGGCCGCGAACGCGAAGTCGGTCGAGGAATACCGCGCCGGCAAGGACAAGGCCTTCAACGCGCTGATCGGCCAAGCCATGAAAGCCACCAAGGGCAAGGCCAATCCGGCCGCAGTGAACGAACTGCTGAAGAAGAAGCTCGGTTAGGGGCGGTTCGCCCTTAACTGCCTCTGCGCATCGAGCTACTTGCTCGATGCCGCCTTCCGGGTCGCGGCAGAGGCAGGCGCAGAAGCCGATGGCAGCACGCCCATCGAACCCACCGGCGTGCCGCTCCACAGCTTCTTCAGCCGGTCGAGTTCCACGTCGTACAACGAGTTGATGCGGGCGATCTCGTCCTTCTGGTTCTGCACCAGAGAACGCTGCGCCGCCGCAGAAGCATCGTTGGCATCGAGTTGCTGCTTGAGCTTGCCGGGCAGCTTCTTGCCCTTGTAGAACTCGACTTCGTCGAGCAGGGGCTTGCGCGCAGCCTGCAGCTCGGCCAAGCGCTCTTCAGAAAACTGGACACCTTTGCGCACGTCGTCGAGCGCCGCTTCACGCGCCCGGGTATGCGCAGCTTCTGTCGGAAAGCGCACCAGCAAGTTGCGATCGCGACGCATCGCGTCTTGTTGTGCGGCACGTTCCACTTCGGCTTGGCGCTTCTTGGCCTCGGATTCGGCCAGCTCGTCGACCGTCATCGTGGGTGGCACAACGCGACGCACAGAACCATCGGCATTCAGCAGACGCTGCTCGCGCGTGAGGCACTCGGCAATCGGCCGGTCGGACGTAAGCCGGCGCCCATTGGCATCGACACAGCTGTAGATCGCGGCCGAACTTGCACCCGCCATGCCCAACAAGACGCAAGCCAATGCGAGCTCCAATGAGCCTGGACGAAACAACAATTCACACGCCATAGCGCTCTCGGTAGGCAGACACGCGAGCAAAGTGCTCGCCCAAGGCTGCGTCCTTGTTTGTCTTCAGATACTGCAGTAAGTCGGCCAGTGTCGCAATGGCGCAAACCGGCAGTTTCAACTGGCGCTCGACGAACTGCACGGCCGACCAGTCGGCGTCGACACCGCCTTCGGAGGCTTTCTCCTGGCGGTCGAGCGCGATCGACACTGCGCAAGGTGTCGCCCCCGCAGCCTGGATCATCGAGATGGATTCGCGCACAGAAGTTCCTGCTGAGATCACGTCGTCAATGATGAGAACGCGGCCGGCCACCGGCGCGCCGACAAGCGTGCCGCCTTCGCCGTGATCTTTCGCTTCTTTGCGGTTGTATGCGTAAGGCACATTGCGGCCCCGGCGCGCGAGCTCGACGGCCACTGCCGACGCCAGGGTGATGCCCTTGTACGCCGGCCCGAAGATCATGTCGAAGGCGATGCCCGAGGCGAGCAGACGCGACGCATAGAATTCTGCGAGGCGCGCAAGCTTGGCGCCGTCATCGAACAGGCCGGCGTTGAAAAAGTAGGGCGACAGCCGCCCGGCCTTGGTCTTGAAATCCCCGAACCGCAACACCTTCGCATCGACCGCGAACTTCACGAAGTCCTGGGCCAGGCGCCCTTGATCCAGTGACTGGTTTTGCGTGTCGGCGCTCATCGGAGGTGTCTCGTGTTTCGTCTGGTGTCTTTGAATCTGAACGGCATCCGTTCTGCTGCCACCAAGGGCTTGCTGCCCTGGGCCGAGGCCCTGGGCGCCGATTGTATGGGGGTGCAGGAGATCAAGGCGCAGGCCGCCGACATCGCCAACCGCTTCGACACCGTGCACGACATGACGGGCTATTTCCATTTCGCCGAGAAGAAAGGCTACTCGGGCGTGGGCGTGTATTCGCGCAAGACTCCGAGTGATGTGGTGGTAGGCATCGGCGCGCCGGAGTTCGATGCCGAAGGCCGCTACATCGAAGTACGTTTCGACACGCCAGCGCGAAAGTTGAGCATCATCAGCTGTTATTTCCCCAGCGGCTCCAGCGGCGAGGAGCGGCAGCTCGCGAAGTTCCGCTTTCTCGCGCTGATGACGCCATATCTGCAGCGGCTGAAGACAGAGCGCGAGTTCATTCTGGTGGGTGACATCAACATCGCTCACAAGGAGATCGACCTCAAGAACTGGCGCGGCAACCAGAAGAACAGTGGCTTCCTGCCCGAAGAGCGCGCATGGATGACGCACACGCTCGACGAGCTGGGCCTGGTCGACGTGTTCCGCACCCTGAACCAGAAGGCCGAGCAATACACCTGGTGGAGCAACCGCGGCCAGGCCTGGGCGAAGAACGTCGGCTGGCGGCTCGACTACCACCTCGCCACGCCCGCCATTGCCGCGCTGGCACGCACCGAGCGCATCTACCTCGACCAGCGCTTCTCCGACCACGCACCGCTGATCATCGATTACGACTTCACGCTGTGACCCTTCCGGCCTACCATGCGTTCCTGACCCCCTCCTGGAGCGCATCATGGGATTCTTCAGCAACATCCTTCAGAAGCTCGGCATGGGGGAGGCTGCGGCCGCGCCCGTGACACCCGCCAGCGCACCGCCCGCTGCTGCGGCGACACCTGCGCCCACCGCCGCCCCCGCGGCCGAGGTGGTCAACCCGATCGCCATGGTCGACGTGGTGACCCAGCTCGAGCAGCGCGCCGCCGCCAACCCGCAGAAGCTCAACTGGAAGACCTCCATCGTCGACCTGCTCAAGCTGCTCGACATCGACAGCAGCCTAGCCGCGCGCAAGGAGCTGGCCAAGGAGTTGCGCTGCCCCGACGAGCTGATGGGCGACTCGGCGCAGATGAACATGTGGCTGCACAAGAACCTGCTGGCACACATCGCGGCCAACGGCGGCAACGTTCCCAAAGAACTCTTCAGCTAGGAGCCGCCATGCAGATCACCGACATCCTCGCCCAGATGGGCGGCATCGAGTCGATGGCGCGCGAACTCGGCGTCAGCGAAAGCCAGGTCGCCAGCGGCGCAAGCGCCCTGGCACCAGCCATCCTCGGCGGGCTCAAGAAGCAGACACAGGCCCAGACCGGTGGCCTGGGCGGCTTGGGCGACCTGCTCGGGCAACTGGGCGGCGGCGGCCTGCTCGACCAGGTGTTGTCGCGCGAGCCCACCGACGTGAGCCAGGGCAACGACGTGCTGGGCCAGATCTTCGGCTCCAAGGACGTGAGCCGCACAGTGGCGCAGAACGCAGCCACCCAATCGGGCCTGAGCCCCGAGCTGCTCAAGAAGATGCTGCCCATGCTGGCCATGCTGGTCACCGGCTACCTGGCCAAGCAGCAGGGAGGCTCGACCGACCAGCCCGGCGCAGACGGAGGTCTTGGAGGTTTGCTGGGCGGCCTGCTCGGCGGGGCACGCAGTGGCGCCGCGCCTGCTGGCGGCGGCCTGGGCTCGATGCTCGACATGAATGGCGACGGCAACGCGCTCGACGACATCCTGCGCATGGCCGGCAAGGCGCTGCGCTAGCGCACCGCACGGCTGCACCCTTTCCGGTCGAGCGAGAAAGGTCGCGTTGCATCCGCTCTTTGGTGGATTCGCGCCTACCTCCAATTTCTAGAATGAAATTTCACTTGTGTGGC
Source organism: Rhizobacter sp. P2_G4 (assembly GCF_056403575.1). NCBI lineage: Bacteria > Pseudomonadati > Pseudomonadota > Betaproteobacteria > Burkholderiales > Sphaerotilaceae > Rhizobacter > Rhizobacter sp. P2_G4. Next base: position 584,456 of record NZ_JBFUFG010000001.1, read on the forward strand.
GCAAGCAGAAACTGATTTCAGAAGGACCGCGATGAAACACACCCTGATGGCCCTGGCAGCTTTGACTCTGACCGCGGGCGTTCACGCCCAGGAGGTCTACACCGGCATCGGCACGCATGGCGTGATGCTCGGCTACGCGCACCCCCTGTCATCCGACTTCACAGTGCGCGGCGACTTTGGAACTTTCGGCACGCGCAACCACAACGAGCGCGAAGGCGGCATCGACTACGAAGGCAAGCTGACCTACAACCGCGTTGGCCTGTTCGGCGACTGGTTTGCCTTCGGCAACGGCTTTCGCTTCACCGGCGGCGTGACCTTCAACAACATGAAGCTCGATCTCGTCGCCAAGGGCAACGGCCAGCCGATCACGATCGGCAACAACACCTACCCGACCGACTCGACCGACCGCCTCAACGTGAAGGTCGAGTTCCCCAGGACCACGCCGTACCTCGGCATCGGCTATGGCCACCAGCTGAGTGCCGGCTGGGGCTTCGTGTTCGACCTGGGCGCCTCCATCGGCAAGGCCAAGATCAGCGAAACGCATTCGGGCACCAACTTCAGCCAGGCCTCGCAGTCCGACATCGACGCCGAGCTGGCCGAGGTTCGCGACGACGTCGGCAAGATCAAGGCGATTCCGATGATCGCCATCGGCTTCAACTACCGCTTCTAGCCGAGGCGTTCGTGGTGGAAGCCTGCGGTGCATGCAGGCTTCCACCACTCGCGTGGCGCCGGCATGCGTGCTAGCTTGCGCGCCATGGCATCTGCGCATGCAACCGTCTCCATGGCCTATGTGGCCGCGCTGCTGCAAGCGGCCAATGTGTCGCCCAACGACGCGGCGGCGCTCTTCGAGCAGGCCGGTCTCGATGACCACCCCGCGGCCCGCGTCACCGAGCAGCAGTTCGCCGCGCTGTACCGCGGCCTCGCCGTCTCGATGGACGACGAGATGCTGCGGCTCTTCTCGCGCGCGTTCCGGCCCGGCGCACTCAAGTTCACCTGCCTTTCGCTGCTCGACGCCAAGAACCTGATGGTGGCGCTACACCGCTGGGCGTGCGTGTCGCGGCTGGTGCAGGACGATTTCCACATCGACGTGTGGACCGACGACGCGTCGACTCGCATCGCACTCGTGCCGGTGCATGGCGCACCCTTGCCGCAGCCCTTCGCGCTCGATCTCATGCTCAAGGTCATCCACGGCGTGGCCTCGTGGCTGGCGGGCCGGCGCATTCCGCTGCTTCGCGTTGACTTCCCGTTCACGCGGCCCACCTTTTCAGCCGACTATCAGGCGCTGTACCCCGGCCCAGTGTTCTTCAACCAGGCCCAGCCAGCGCTGCACATCGGCCCCGAATGGCTGCAGCGGCCGATCCGCCGCAACAAGCACGAGTTGGACGAGTTCCTGCTGCGCGCGCCGGAAGACTGGCTGTTTGCCGGGCAACACGACGAGCGCCTGAGCCAGCGCCTGCGCGGCTACCTGGCCGAGCGCCTGCCGCTGCCGGCCACCGCCGAGAGCGCGGCCGACGCCTTGCACGTGTCCGCGCGCACGCTGCACCGCCGCCTGGCCGATGAAGGCACCAGCTTCCAGCGTGTGAAAGACGAACTGCGCCGTGACATGGCGGTGCAGCTGCTGACGAAGGGCCGCGCGCCCATCAACACCATCAGCGCGCAACTGGGCTTCGACAGCCCGGCCTCGTTTCACCGCGCCTTTCGCGGCTGGACGGGCGACACGCCGGGGGCTTTTCGCGGGGCGGGCGCGACGATACGCTGAGCCCTTACGATTGGCTCACAGCCAATCTGCGGAGCCTCCATGTCACTTGAAGCCATCGAAATCGAAACCGGCCCTTCGCCGACGCGCACGGTCATCGTGCTGCACGGCCTGGGCGACAGCGGCCACGGTTTCGCGCCTGTTGCCGAAGAGCTGGACCTGAGCGCCCTCGGCCCGGTGCGCTTCGTGTTGCCGCACGCGCCCGAGCAGCCGGTCACCGTCAACGGCGGCTATGTGATGCGCGCCTGGTACGACATCCTCGGCACCAACCTCGCGCGCATCGAAGACGAGCCCGGCTTGCGAAAGTCGGCCACAGAGATCGAATCGCTGATCGCCCTCGAGAACGCACGCGGCGTTCCGAGCTCGCGCATCGTGCTGATGGGCTTCTCGCAAGGATGTGCGATGACGCTGCTCACCGGCCTGCGCCACCGCGAACGCTTGGCGGGTCTCGCTGGCTTGTCAGGCTACCTGCCGCTGGCGGCCACCACGGCTGCAGAGCGCAGCGAGGCGAACCGCGACGTGCCGCTCTTCCTGGCCCACGGCACGCAAGACCCCGTGGTGCCTTACCCGAGCGGCGTGGCCTCGCGCGACGCGCTCGCCGCACTCGGCTACACCATCGAGTGGCACGAGTACCCAATGCCGCACTCGGTGTGCGCGCAGGAGATCGCCGATCTGAACCGCTGGTTGCTGCGCGTGCTGGCCTGAGCGCCGGCCAGAGAGCGCCACAAAGCGCGAATAAAAAAGCCCTCCCTTGTGGGGAGGGCTCAAAGTACGTCAGGGCGATCAGCCCCGCGTTCCAGGCAATTTACTTCCAGTCGGACCCAAGCAGCAGCGGATCGTCAGGCAGACCGAACTGCGAGCTGACCTTCTTGCCGATGGTGCCGGGGCTGGCCAGCGGCGCGCTGCCGCAGCTGCCGGTGGTCGGCTTGATGATGGCCCACAGCATGGCGCCGTCGCGGGCATTGCGCTTGGTGCTGGTGCTGGACAGCACGGCGCCGGCGTAGCGCTCGACCGAGTAGGGCGCATTCACCGTCGCGCCGTACTGGGTCTGCAGGTTGCGCGAACCTTCGCATTGCGCATCGGCGTTGTTGATCACGAGGTTCGCACCGGCCCAGCCTTCGGGTGAACTCTCCAGGCCGATCGACACGATGGTCTTGGCCGGGAACAGGTTGCGATAGTCGTTGTAGGCCACCGTGCCGTCGTAGTGCTCGTAGCGTGCGTCGTAGCTCATCACGTTGACCATGTCGAGCATGTTGGCCACGGCCGGGTACTTGAGCACCACGGCGCGCTCGCGTCCGGCGTTGCCGCCCCAGTACGACATCTTGCCGGCGCAATACGGGTCGCTGGCCGTGCCTGCGGTGCAGTCGGCACCGGTGGACCAGCCGGCCAGCGTGAGCACTCGTCCGCCGCCAGCCTTGTCCACCGCAGCGCGCAGCGCCTTGATCGAATTGGCGTAGCGGTCGACGTCGCCGTCGACCTCGTAGTCGACATCCAGCCCGTCGATGCCCATCTCGCTGATGAAGCTGGCGAGCGCATTGATGATCGGGCCATTGCCCGCCTGGCCTTGCGCTGCGAGCGGGCCCCAGTTGCCGTAGGTCGCGCCGCCGACGGCGAGGATGACCTTGATGTTTCGCTGGTGCAGCACGTCGATCGCGGCCTTGATGTCTTTCGGCGTGGCGTTGAAGTTGATGCCGGTGCCCGAGAAGCTGTTCGTCGCCAGGCCCGCCCACGAGAAGTTCGGGTCCGCGAACGACGCCATCACGTGCGTGTAGGTGCCGGGAATGCGCGCGAACTTGCTGGCGCGGTAGACCTCGCTGGCCGTCTTGCCGGTGGCGTCGAACCAGCTGTCGCTCCAGGTCGGGTAGTAGCCGACATAGACGCGCTTCGTCTGCACGGCCTGGATCGCCTCGGCAGGCAGGCCCGGTGCAGGTGCAGGTGCAGGTGCAGGTGCAGGTGCGGGTGCCGGGGCTGGGGCCGGAGCGGGAGATGGCGCAGGCGCCGGTGCGGGTGCGGGTGCGCCGGTGCAGTTGCCCACTGCTGTCCACGGCTGGCCGCTGCCGGCCGGGCCGCTGTTGGTGCCGGGGTTGTTGCCCTGCGTCCACCAGTTGGCCTTGTAGTTGATGCCGTTGTAGCTGACGGTCGCGCCACCGCTGTATGCCGTCGATGCCGACCAGGCGAGATAGCACGTGCCGCCAGGCGTTGGGGACGGCGCCGGGGCGGGGCTCGGCGCAGGCGCCGGAGAGGGTGCTGGGGCGGGAGAAGGCGCCGGCGCCGACGTCAGCGCGCTCCAGAGAGAAGGTGTCGACGCCGGGTTCCAGTTCGTGCCTGCCCAGGCGGTGTGCGCCACCAGGGCCACATAGTCGCGCCCGCCGTAACTGACGATGGCGCCGACCGCGTAGGTCGAGCCCTCTTTCCAGGCAGGTGCGGTGCTCGCCTGCGCCAACTGAATATCGCCGTCCGTGAGACGTGCCTGCGCAGCGTCGAAGGACGCGGCCGCCTGCACCTGTCCCCACATGCCGGCAATCGCCACGGCCATCACCGACATTCCCAGAGCCTTCGCATTCATCTTGATCTCCTCGTGAGTTGAGACGCCAACGTTCCCCACGGCGCCAACTTCACCGCCAACAGGTATTGCAATGGTATTTACTGCGCAAGATATCACAATACCAGTTAACTGCCAGTTGCAACTGACACGCGTCAGCCTCGAATTGCCCGGCAAATCAGATAGGTGGTGAATAAATCACAAGCGCGATCGGTCAGATTTACAGCCCCTGGCCGGGTGCGAAACCTACCCTTGCTGTCACACGGCTTGCCTGCCGACCGACAACCACAAGGGAACGCGCCATGTTGGAGTCCATCACCACGATCACTCGGCCTGCCAACGTCATCTATGCAGGGCCCGAGCGACGAAGCGGCGACGCCGCCATGGCGGGCTGGCTGGCACGCATGCTGGACGAGATGGACCACGGCATGCTGCTCATCACACCCGCCGGCGAGCTGCGTCATGCCAATCAGCCCGCGCGGCAGGAACTGGCGCATGGGGCCTGCCTGCGCTTGGCCAACGGCCGCGTGCAGGCTTCTCATGCCGATCAGCATGGCGTGCTGCATGAGGTGCTGGTCGATGCAGGGCGTGGCCGGCGTCGGCTCACTTCGATCGGCGACAAGGTGAACGCTCTGTCAGTCGCCGCCGTACCGATGGGCAGCGACCAGGAGGGAGACGAAACGCTGGTGCTGCTGGTGCTGGGCCGGCGCCAGAGCTGCGAAGCGCTGACCGTCGACTTCTTCGCCCGCACGCAAGGCCTTACCAGCGCCGAAGCCAAGGTGCTGCAGGCGCTGTGCGACGGCTTGCGACCGAAGGAAGCGGCCCGCCGCCTCGGCGTGGCGGTGTCGACGATCCGCACGCAGATCAGCAGCATCCGCACCAAGACACAGACCACGAGCATCCGCGACTTGGTCAGCCGCGTCACTGCGCTGCCGCCGATCGCACCGGCGATGAAGTCGTCGGCGTTGTCGCACTAGCACTCGGCATCCACAGGGTGCGCAGCCGCCCATTGCTGCGTTGCGGAACGATCGGTTTTCGCGAGATGATGCGCGGGCCGACCACTCTGCCCGCGCACCATGGACTCCGCTGTCTCGGCGACCCAGCTCGATCCCATCTGGCCCGACAACCTGCGCACGCTGGTGAGCCGCGGCGAGCCACGCCGCTACCGCAAGGGCACGATGCTGATCCACGAAGGCGACATCGGCGACACGCTCTTCATCGTGATGTCGGGTAGCGTCAAGGCCTTCTCCACCAACGAACGCGGCCGCGAAATCATCTACGGCATCTACGGCGCCGGCGAGTACCTGGGCGAGATGAGCCTGGACGGCGGCCCTCGTTCGGCCTCGGTGATCACGCTCGAAGCCACGGTGTGCTCGGTGATCACGCGCAAGACGCTGCGCGAGCACATCGCCGCCAACCCGGAGTTCGCTTTCGAGCTGCTCAACCGCGTGATCCGGCGCGCCCGCATCGCCACCGACAACGCCCGCAGCCTCGCGCTGCTCGATGTGTACGGCCGCCTCGCCAAGGCGCTGAACACCCTGGCCACCGCCATGGTGGGCGACAAGCGCGCGGTACCGCAGCGGCTGACGCACCAGGAACTGGCCAACCGCGTCGGCGCCTCGCGCGAAATGATCAGCAAGCTGATGAAGGACCTCGAACGTGGCGGCTACGTCGCGACCGACGGCGGCCGGCTGTTGCTACTGCGGAGCCTCCCGACCGGCTGGTGAGACGCCCCCGGGCACGACTTGAGTTCGCGGCACCAAGAGGCCAGCGCCGACCGCATTCACATCTGTGTCGGCAGGAGCCTCTCGCGTCAAGTCGATCAACGCACGACGGATCTGCTCAGCCGTCATCGGTTTTTTCCGCGCCGCGAGGATGTCCGCAACCCGTCTCGTTGCAAGTGGTGCCGCCATGCTCGTGCCGTCCAGGAATGCCCGCGTCCCGGTGCGGGGGCCGAGCACTTCGATCGTGTCCTGCTTCAGCGTTCGGCCGGAAGGCGCTGCCAGCGTGACGCCCTCGCGCAGTGGATGATTGCGCGTGGGGCCTGACGCCGAGTAAGACGCCATCGATCCATCAGACAACAAGCAGCCGCCCACCACGATGGTCTTGAACCCGGTCGCGATGCTGCTCAAGGTTCCCTTGACGGACGTCGACGGCCCTTGAAATCGAGACTGCCGCAGGCGGCGGCGGCCGAAGGGAGAATCATCGCGCTCGATCCAGGCATCCACCRTCACAGGCTCGGGCCCGATCGTTCGGACTTCAATGGTCCATGGCCCATACGGAACCGGCGGCCTGCTGGGCTCGAAGGGCTGCGCCACCGACGGGGCGGCACACACCAGCACCAACGGGTCATTGCCCTCTTCGTCCTGGCTGGAGTTGAACACCGCGCTCAAGGGCTCGCCGTCCAGGCGCCAGACCCGACCCCCGCCCGGCCTCACCCAGTTGCTGCCGGCGTGCTGCCCGAACGGCGTCACACGCACTTCGACCGGCACCGGTTTGCCATCCTTCTTGCGCTGGACGCGCAGCTCCAGAAAACTGTCGGAGGGGTCGTCGGGTTCAAGCCCCCACACGAGCGAGGCCGCAGCGCCGTGGCCTGCGAGCGGGACATTGGCGTGGCACCCCATCTCTCGCCCGTTGCCCGCAGCCACCACCACCGCGCGATTGGGGATCTCCAGCATCCGATCGATGGCCCGCTCGAGGACAGACGACCCGTCATGCGGGCCGGCCTGGCCGCCGAAGCTCAGGTTCACGACCACCGGCCGTTTGCCGGCTTTCTCGAAGATGTAGGCCAGGGCGTCCTGCACATGCACCGACAACCACCCGGCCGACGTATCGTCGACGGCCGCCCGCGGCAGTTGCACAAACACGATCTGAGCACCGGCCGCAGCATCGGTGTCGGAGGTGGAGGTGAAGAAGTTGTTCCTGCCGGCTGCCAACCCCGTCACCGCCACGCCGTGCGAGGCGCGGTCATGCGGCAGGTGGTGTTGCGCGCGTGCATAGGCCACGTCCTCCAGGCCTGCGGCGCCGACCTCGGCCGCTTCGGCCATCAAGGCATCGAGCCGATCATTGCTCGCTTCACGTCCGTAGCCAAACGCCGACGGCGTGTGCCAAAGCCTTGAGCTCGAAGGCGCGGCCTCGCCTTGATCCCACAGCCACTCCACCCGCGTGCGGCGTGTTCCGTCGCTTCCTCGGTAGCAGAACTCGTCGTGTGCGAAGGCGCAGCCATCGTCGATGATGCCGATGACGACCTCGCTTCGCGTCAAGCCCACCGGGAGTTCGGGGGCTCTGGTTCGCGAACGAGTGACCGGTGCCTCCTCGTCTTCCCCGGGGATGAGTTGGGGCAGGCCCAGGTCGATTTTGACTTTTCCTTGTTTGAGGTTGCTCAGCACGTCTGCAGAAGGCTTGATCAGTGCGGTGCAACAGAAGTGGCCCTCTCGAGGGTGCCGAAGCATCTCGTCCCTATAGGCCTGGGGCAATGTGATGACGGCGCAGGCGTCCAGGCCATGAACGATTGCAGCATCCGGGGCCTCCAGGGCCACGGGAAGGCAGCCCTGGTAGTTGCGCAAGGGCAGGTGGCGGTTCGGCCCCGTTTCGTCCAACCAGGCCAGATAGGGATCCAAGCCGGACAGAGCCCCTTTGGCCGACCAGTCGAAGCCCGTGACGCGACCCACCCTCAGAGTTTCCCAATCCATGTGCGTTTGCTTTCCGTAAAGAGCGCGCCGAACACGCCAGCGATCAACGGCTGAAGTTCGTGCCGGCCCACTCGGCCTGGGCCTTGCTCCACATCTGCGCCAGGATCGGTGACGACGGGTGTTCCTGATGGAAGGTGGCAATGCGCGCGCAGCCATCTAGTGCGCTCAGCTCCGCCCCGGCGACAGACTGGCTCGTCGGCCCGACGGGTTTGGACACGTTGAATTCCCAGTGCGACCAATCACCGCCACAGCATTGCGCCAAAAAACATCCGGCAACGGCCTCTCCGACCAGCCGCCCTGCAATGAGGTCAACGGGAAAGTGAACTCCCGCGACCACCCGGTTGTCTCCGATGCGGTGAGCGAGCCGGCGCAGCTGAATGGCCGTCACGCTGTGGTCTCCCTGGTTCAGCAAGCGCTGAAACACGGCCGCCATCATGTAGGCCTCGGCCGCATGGCCCATCGGCAAGGATGGATGCGCCGGCGTCAGCAGCATGGGCTGCAACTCCGGCGAGTACTCCACCGGCCGCGGACACGCCAATGCGTACTTGAACCGCATGACTGCGAGCATCACGAATTGAAGCGCCACATCGATCAGCTCCAGCGTCGCGCGGTGGCGCGCAGGCTGCAGATTGAGGATCGTCGAAAAAAAGGCCAGGTGCGGCAAGGCCTGCACGATGATTTCGGAACGCCGGGGATCCACATCGCCCTCAGCTTGGCGCAAGGCCACGATCTCGAGCTGCCTCTCGAAAATGGCTTTGCTCGGTCGCCGCATCGTCAAGAGGGGTTCCATCACCAGGCTGCCCCTGGCCTGCTCGCGCGTGAAACTCAGCTCGGCCACGTCACCGCCGTCTTCCGAGGGGCAGCGAAACCAGCTGCGACTGATCAGCTCGAATTCGCACAGGTAGCCACGCACATTGGCGCCGCACTGCACGAGCGTCGCCGGATCTTCCAAGGGGGGCAGGCGGTCGCCGGTGGTCGTCCAGTCCCTCACGGCCGTCGCCACCGAAATATTCTTTCTGATCTCTGCGCGCGTACCCGAGAGGGCCTCCGCCAGCAAGACATCGCCGGTGACACCGGAGTAGTCGTTCAGGCTGGGTGTGGTGTCGTAGGAGCCCCCGCCCCCATGCGTTGAATGGGTCGAATGAGTGGAATGCGTCGAGTGCGTGGACAGCGTGGTCACGGTTCCTCCTGATGTTCTTTATGCGGCCGCAACCGGCCGGTCGACAAGCTCAAGCCGGCAGCCCGGCAGTCCGCATTGCTTCGGCGTATCGAAGGGCCATCGTCCGGTCGATGCCCGGGAAGCGATCCAGGTACGCGCTGACCGTCAGTTCCGGTTCCAGTTGGCGCATGCGGCTCATGGTCTTCGTGCCCTCTTCGATCTGGCCGTCCAGCACCTGGGCAATGGCGAGGGTTCGGTAGGTGGCGGTGTGCTTGCTGTTGGCCTTGAGCGAGCGGTATGCCAACTCGATGGCCTGCCCATGGCGGCCGGCAGCCAACATCGCCGTGGCAGCAAACGTGTCGTAGTAGTACTTCAATGGGTCCAGCGGCGACAGCCGCAAGGCGTGCTCGGCCGCATGTGCCGCCTCGGCACCTTCTCCACGGTAGAAATGCAAGGCAGAAGAAAAAAGCCACGCCAAGGACTCGTTCGGATTGGACTCGAGTGCTGCGCTGTAGCTGGCTTGTGCACGCACTAGATCGCGCATCAAGAGCGCCGAAACCAAGCCATCGATGGCCAAGGCCATCGAATGCCTCGGCGAGAGATCCAGTGCGCGAGCCACCGATTCGCGCGCCAGCCGGGCCTCTGTGGTTCGGTCGCGAGACACGCCCTGGATGAACCGCATCACATGCCACTTGCCCATCCACGCACGCGGCCCCGGCTCGCGTGGGTGGCGCTCGATCAGGTGGTCGAGCATGGCCTTCGCACGGTCGAAGTCGTCGCTCGACGCCCCATGCATGAGGGCCACTGAGCCCAGGAGCAAGGTATGGCTCTCCAGACTTGGCATGGATCGGGCCACCGATCTCGCAATCTCGTTGGCAGTCACCGCGGAACTGACCGAAGAAACCACAAGCGAGATGATCTCGGCATCGGGCTGAAGGAAGTCGTCGAGTTGGCCCGACAAGCCCTCGGCCCAGACGATATGCTGCTGCCGCGTCTCCGCCAGTTCGAGACGCAGGAGAAGCTTGCGTCCGTTCACGACATAAGAACCCGACAGTACATAACTCGCCCCCAGCAGCGCCTTCAGTTCAGCCAGCGTCAGGCCTCGACCACTCAACGCCGTCGTCGACAACCTTGAGACCACATGCATTTCTGAGGTTCGCGACAACGCGCTGATCAGATCGTCCGCGAGGGCCTCTCCAATCACGGCGTCAGACGGGTCCGAGCGCGCAGCGGTGAATGGAATGACGGCCAGCACAGGGCGAGATGCTTCCGTTGCCGGAGGCGATATTCGTACAGCTGGGTCCGACCCCATCGCTCCGACGCGATACGCCCTCACCGGCTGCTGCACATGCTTGACGAAGCAATCGCCCAGGTCGGCAATGTCCCCGTCCAAGCCGTCCGTCAGTCCACTCCGGGCCGCGGCCGACACAACGATCTCGCCGGGGCCCGCCAAGGTCGCCAATCTGGCGGCGAGGTTGACCCCACTGCCATAAATGTCGTGATCGTCAACGATCACGTCGGCCACATGCGCCCCGATGCGCAGGCACATCCACTCAGGCTGAGGCCGGCTTTTGTTACTGAGTTGAATGGCTTGCTGCATGGCGAGAGCACATTGAATGGCAGGCGGGACGCTTGCAAACTCGAGCATCAATCCATCACCCAGGCTCTTGACCAGACGGCCACCGCTTCGCGGGAGCAACCGTGTCACAACCTCGCCCACGAACAACTGCCAACGGCGCACGGTGTCGTCTTCATCCTGCTCCATGAGCCGAACGGACTCGACAACGTCGACCACCACCACGGTTCGTGCAGCTCGGCGCAGGGCCGGCCAGGGCACTTCAGATGGGTTCATCGGCATGGTGCGGCCTTGACAAACGCTATACATCCTCCGTGTTGAGGACGAGCCACGCTAACGCAAGAAGTCAGCCTGGCGCTAACCTCAAACGTGGGGGGCCACTCTTTACCGGATGGCGACTGCACGCGCTGAGATAGACCGCGCTGCTCCGGCGATCAGTGCGCTCAATGACTTTGCTCACCCGGGCTGCGGATCAAGTGCCAGCCCGGGCTGCCTTTCTCAACCCTTGCCGTTGGCCGCCGGCGTCGGCGCTGGCTTCGGTGGCGCCTCGAAGCGCCGCTCGGGCTTGGCCGCGCGGGCATACAGGCTTTCGACCTTGGGCAGGTTGGCCTCGATGTCGCGGATGCGGGTCGGCCCAGACGGGTGGGTGGACAAGAACTGCGGTGGCGCGCCTTCGCTCGCCTTGGCCATCTTGTTCCACAGCGTCACGCCGGCGCGTGGGTCGTAGCCGGCGCGGGCTGCGAGCTCCATGCCGACCAGGTCGGCTTCGGATTCGTCTTCGCGGCCGAACCGGAGCGTGAGCAACTGACCGCCCATGCCGGCCACGGTGCGGCCCGCGTTGCCGAGGCCGAAGATGGCGGCACCCAGCTCGATGGCACCGCGCGTGGCCGCGGTCTTGCCCATCTGTTCGCGGGCATGCTCGCGCAGGGCGTGCGCGATCTCGTGGCCCATCACCATCGCCACTTCGTTGTCGGTGAGCTGCAGCTGCTCGAGGATGCCTGTGTAGAAGGCGATCTTGCCGCCGGGCATGCAGAACGCGTTGATTTGCTTGGAGACGAGCAGGTTGATCTCCCACTTCCAGTCACGGGCACGCGGGTTCCACTCGTAGCTGTACGGAATGAGTCGCTGGCCGATGGCGCGCAGACGCACCACCTGCGGGTGATCGTCGGGGGCCAGGGCGCGTTTCTCGCCGGCCTGCTGCTTGAGTGCCACGTACTGCTGCTTCGCAGCGTTTTCGATGTCGTCGGCCGGGACGAGCTTGGCGAACTTCGACTGGCCACCGACCTCGACGCCCTCCCGCGCGAAGGCCGGCACGGCGAGCAGGCCGCCGGCGGCCAACAGGGCGCCCGTGAACAGCCGGCGCGAATGCAAGTGGCAGCTGCAACCCGACAGATGCAGCGAGGGATCGGGCGTGAATTCGGCTTGGGGGTCGAAGTCGGTTGTCATGGTTCTCAGATTCAGCATCCAGGCGGTGGTTCCACCCTCAATCGTCCAACATCGGGGAGTCAGGGTCGACCTCAAGGGCACGCACCGGCTGGCGCAGCCACCACAGCATCACCAGCGCGGGCGCGGCCAAAACGGTCGAGACGATGAAGAAGGTCGGCCAGCCGACGGTTTCGGCCATCACACCGGCCAGCGGCCCGACCCAGACCCGGCCCACCGACGCAAAGGCAGACAGCAAGGCGTATTGGGTGGCGGTGAAGCGCTGGTTGCACAGGCTCATCAGGAAGGCCACGAAGGCCGCGGTGCCCATGCCACCGGACAGGTTCTCGAACGCGATCACCATCAGCAGGCCGCCGTCGACCGGCGTGTCCTGCACCAGCTTCACGAAGCCCCAGTCGAAGGCCGGAATTACGAGGCCCGGCATCAGGCCTTTGCCTTCGACCGCCAGCCACCAGTAGCCGAGGTTGCTGACCATCTGCAGCACGCCGAACAGCATCAGCGAACGCCACAAGCCCAGCCGCATCATCAGCGCACCGCCCAGCAGCGCGCCACCGATGGTGAGCCACAGGCCGATCACCTTGTTGACCAGGCCGACCTCGGCCGCGCTGAACATCATGGTCTTCAGCAGGAATGGCGTCATCAGCGAATAGGCGAACGCGTCGCCCAGCTTGTAGAGCACGATGAACGCGAGGAAGGCGCCGGCTCCGGACTGGCTGAAGTAGCTGCGCAGGCCGCCGATCAAGGTCTCGAACTTGGCCACATGCGCCATCCACGCGGCCAGCGGCAGTGTGAACGCCACGCCCAGCATCAAGGCCAGCAGGTCAGTCCACTTGCTCTGCAGCTCGACCGACAGCGCACTGCCGCTCCACAGCGGCGCGATCAAGAGGCGCGCCAACGGCGGACCGAACCGATCGCTGACGATGACGCCGACCGCCACGGCCACCAGCACGGCCGCGAAACCGACGAGGTCGTTGCGCACCACGCTGGACGGGCGCGCGATGTCGGGCAGGCGCGGCAACAGCACGGCCGACATCACCGCCGCAACCACCATGATCCCGGCCATCACGCGGTACACCTCGGGCCAGGTCCAGTGCGATCCCTGCGTCGGGTCGACCCAGATGAAGGCGACGCCGCCCGAGATGATCATCGCCATGCGATAGCCCAGCACATACAGCGACGAGCCGAATCCGCGCTCATGCGCCGGCAGCAGATCGGTGCGGTAGGCGTCGACCACCACGTCTTGCGACGCCGACACGAATGCCACCAGCACCGCCAGCAAGGCGAAGCTGCGCGTGGCGGCCGTCGGTGAGATGCTCGCCATCACCAGGAGCGCACCGGCCAGCGCGAGTTGCGTCAACACCAGCCAGCCACGGCGCCGGCCGAGCCAGGGCAGCTCGAAGCGGTCCATCAACGGCGCCCACAGGAACTTGAAGGTGTAGGGCAGGCCCACGAGGCTCAGGAAGCCGATGGTCGCGATGTCGACCCCTTCGACGCTGAGCCAGGCCTGCATGGCCTGGCCGGTGAGCGCGAGCGGCAGGCCGGAGGCAAAGCCCAGCACCGTCACCACCACCAGCCGATGCCAGGCCGTGAAGCGCGATGGCAGGGAGCGGGGCGGCGCTGAAACAGACATGGGCGGATTCTAGGGACGGCTCAGAGCAAGCCCGCACTCCGCGTACGTCACTCCAGCAGCGGCAGCGCGCTGGTGCACTTGATCTCGTCGAGGCAGACGCTGGACCGCACGCTGCTGACACCCGGCAGCCGCATCAGCTTCTCCATCAAAAACTGCGACAAGGCCTTCAGATCGCGGGCGATCACCTTGACCACGTAGTCGAAGTCGCCGGTGACCGAATAGCACTCCAGGATCTCCGGCAAGCCCACGAGCACATCGGTGAACTTCGAGAGATCGCGGATGTGGCCCTTTTCCATCGCGACGTGGACAAAGGCCACGACGTTCAGGTTCATCCGGGACGGGTTCAGCCGCGTTTCGTAGCGCGCGATGAACCCCTCTTCTTCGAGGCGTCGATGGCGCCGGTGGCACTGGGCGGGCGACAAGCCCGCGGCTTCGGCCAGCTCAAGATTCGACGCACGCCCATGGTCTTGCAGAAAGGCCAGGATTTTTCGGTCGATTCGATCCAGATCAAGGTCGGACAAGATCCTCTCCAGTTTCCCCGTTAGGACGCAATCATATTTCCTAACCGGGGGTTCACCCTGACGTGTAGTGAAAGCCGATTTTTCCCGTCAGACGCCAAACTTCTTCCCAGAGAAGTCGCCTGGAAAAGCGGGGCCAAGGGCCCTCTCCAAACCCGGCATCTCGACTCCACGCCGCAATCGGCCTTCAACTGATTTGGACCCAAACGTGCAACATTCTTTCCTCCGTTCTTTGCTGGGGCTGCTCGCCCTGTCGCTCGCCGGCACGGCGCCCGCCTACGCCGCCGACAAGTCGGTGTCGGTCACGGCGATCGTCGAACACAAAGCGCTCGACGCGGTGCGCGACGGCGTCAAGGACGAACTGAAATCCGCCGGCTTCGAAACCGGCAAGAACCTGAAGTTCGAGTACCAGAGCGCCCAGGGCAATACCGGCACCGCGGCGCAGATCGCCCGCAAGTACGTCGGCGAGCGCCCGGACGTCATCGTCGCCATCGCCACGCCTTCGGCTCAGGCGGTGGTGGCCGCAACCAAGGACATCCCGGTCGTCTACAGCGCAGTCACCGACCCGGTGGCGGCCAAGCTGGTCAAGACCTGGGACGCGTCGGGCAGCAACGTCACCGGCGTGTCCGACATGTCGCCTCTCGAAAAGCACCTCGAGCTGATCAAGCGGGTGGTTCCCGGTGCCAAGCGCGTCGGTGTGATCTACAGCCCGGGTGAGGCCAACTCGGTGTCGATCGTGGAGTCGCTCAAGAAGGCCATGGCCACCTCCGGCATGACGCTGGTGGAAGGTGCCGCGGCCCGCACAGTGGACGTGTCCAGTGCGGCCCAAAGCCTGGTCGGCAAGGTCGACGTGTTCTACGCGCCGACTGACAACAACGTGATGTCGGCGTTCGAGGGCATCGTCAAGGTGGCCCAGCAGGCCAAGATTCCGGTCGTCGCGGCGGACACCGACGCCGTGGCGCGCGGTGCGGCCGCGGCGCTCGGCCTGAACTACTACGACATCGGCCGCCAGACGGGCAAGATCGTCGTGCGCGTGCTCAACGGCGAAGCCGCCGGCCGCATCGCGTCGCAGACCAGCACGACCTTCGAGCTGCACGTCAACCCGGGTGCCGCGCTCAAGCAGGGCGTGACGCTGCCGGACGAACTGGTGAAGTCCGCCAAGGTGGTGATCAAGTAAAGCTGCCTTCGGGCGCTGCACGCGCCCCGTGCCGGCATCAGCCACCGGCGTCGTAGCGGCCCACGGCCGCGTCACCTTGCCCGGTCTGCTGCGCGCAGCGCCGTGGCAGCCCCTCTGTCTCGAGGTTCTCTGACATGTCGCTCATTGCATCCCTCGGCGCCATCGAGATCGGTCTGATCTTCGGACTGGTCGCGCTTGGTGTTTTCCTGTCGTTTCGCATCATCAACTTTCCGGACCTGACAGTCGACGGCAGCTTCCCGCTGGGTGGTGCCGTCGCCGCGACGCTGATCGTCGCCGGCTGGAACCCGTTTGCCGCGACGGCGGTGGCCATGGTGGCCGGCGGCCTGGCCGGCTACCTCACGGCGTGGCTGAACGTTCGCCTGCGCATCATGCAGCTGCTGGCGAGCATCCTCGTGATGATCGCGCTGTACTCAGTGAACCTGCGCGTCATGGGCAAACCCAACGTCGCGCTGATCAACGACGCCACGGTGTTCAGCCTGGTCGAATTGGGCGGCCTGCCCGACTACTGGCTCAAACCGCTCGTGCTGCTGGTGGTCGTCATCGCAGCGAAGGTCCTGATCGACCTGTTCTTCGCGTCCGAGGTGGGTCTGGCGATGCGTGCCACGGGCAGCAACCCGCGCATGGCCCGCGCGCAAGGCATCTCGACCGATCGCCTGACGGTGTGGGGCCTGGCGCTGTCGAACGCACTGGTGGCGCTGGCCGGCGCACTCTTCGTGCAGAGCCAGGGCGGGGCCGACATCTCGATGGGCATCGGCACCATCGTGATCGGCCTGGCTGCGGTGATCATCGGCGAGACCATCTTGCCGGCCCGCAGCCTGATCGTCACAACGCTGGCCTGCATCCTCGGCGCGGTGCTCTACCGCTTCTTCATTGCGCTCGCGCTCAACAGCGACTTCATCGGCCTGAAGGCCCAGGACCTGAACCTCGTCACCGCCGTGTTGGTGGGGCTCGCCCTGCTCGTTCCGAGCTACAAGCGCAAGCTGGCCAGCCTGTGGTCCCGCCTGCGCATCCATTCGACAAGCACCGTGAAGGAGGCCCGGTAATGTTGAACGCCCAAAGTCTCGAGATCACCTTCAACCCCGGCACGCCGATCGAGAACCGTGTGCTGCGCGGGCTGGATCTGAACATCCCCACCGGCGAATTCGTCACCGTGATCGGCTCCAACGGCGCCGGCAAGTCGACCTTCCTGAACGCCGTCAGCGGCGACCTGCTGGTCGACCGCGGCAGCATCCGCATTGACGATTGCGACGTCACCCGCCGTGCCGCATGGCAACGCTCGGACCTGGTCGCGCGCGTCTTCCAGGACCCGATGGCCGGCACCTGCGAGGCGCTGACGATCGAGGAGAACATGGCGCTCGCCTGGAAGCGCGGCGCACGCCGGTCGTTCGGCTTCTCGCTGAACCGAAAGCTGCGCGAGCTCTTCCGCGAGAAGCTCAGCATCCTCAAGCTCGGGCTCGAGAACCGCCTGGCCGACCGCATCGGCCTGCTCTCCGGCGGGCAGCGCCAGGCCGTGAGCTTGTTGATGGCGTCGCTGCAGCCTTCACGCATCCTGCTGCTCGACGAGCACACCGCCGCACTCGACCCGAAGACCGCTGCGTTCGTTCTCGAACTCACCGCGAAGATCGTCGAAGCCGGCCAGCTGACCACGATGATGGTCACGCACAGCATGCGCCAGGCGCTCGACTACGGCAGCCGCACGGTGATGCTGCACGAGGGCCGCGTGATCCTCGACGTGTCCGGGCCGCAGCGCAGGAACATGAGCGTCGAAGACCTGCTGCACATGTTCGAGAAAACCCGCGGCGAAAAGCTGGACGACGACAAGCTGCTGCTCGTCTGAGCGCCCCACCGATTCCACAGAACAAAGGCCCGACATGAGAGAACTGCTCACCCGATTCGAGAACAAGGCCCCGGAGATCGTCTTCGAGTGGCATGACGCGCAAACCCCTGCCAAGGGCTGGGTCGTCATCAACTCGCTGCGCGGCGGCGCGGCCGGTGGCGGCACCCGCATGCGCGCTGGCCTGGACCGGCGCGAGGTCGAGTCGCTGGCCAAGACCATGGAGGTCAAGTTCACGGTGTCGGGCCCCGCCATCGGCGGCGCCAAGTCGGGCATCGATTTCGACCCGGCCGACCCGCGCAAGGATGGCGTGCTGCGGCGTTGGTACAAGGCCGTGACGCCGCTGCTCAAGACCTATTACGGGACGGGCGGCGACCTGAACGTCGACGAAGTGCACGAGGTGATCCCCATCACCGAAAGCCACGGCCTGTGGCACCCGCAGGAAGGCATCGTCAACGGCCACTTCCTGTCGAGCGAGAGCGAGCGCATCCAGAAGGTGGGCCAGCTGCGCCAAGGCGTGGCGAAGGTCGTCGACGACCCTCGCTACACACCCGAGCCCGCCCGCAAGTACCTGGTGGCCGACCTCATCACCGGCTGGGGCGTGGCCGAATCGGTGCTGCACTACTACCGCCTGTACGGCGGCATCGCCGCCGGCAAGCGTGTCGTCGTGCAGGGCTGGGGCAACGTCGGTTCGGCGGCGGCGTATTACCTGGCGCAAGCCGGTGCGCGTGTGGTCGGCATCATCGACCGCGAGGGCGGGCTGCTCAGCACCGAAGGCTTCAACTTCGAGCAGATCCGCGCGCTGTTCCTGAACAAGAAGGGCAACCAACTGGCGGCCCCCGAGCTGCTGCCGTTCGACGAAATCAACCGCCGCATCTGGAGTGCAGGCGCCGAAGTCTTCCTGCCGTGCGCAGGCTCGCGCCTGGTGACGCAGCAACAGGTCGAGCAGCTGATCGCGGCTGGGCTGGAGGTCGTGGCCAGCGGTGCCAACGTGCCGTTTGCCGACCGCGAGATCTTCTACGGCCCGATCTACGAGCACGCGGACTCGCGCGTCGCGGTGATTCCCGATTTCATCGCCAACTGCGGCATGGCGCGTGCGTTTGCCTTCCTGATGCAGGGCCACGCCGAGATCTCCGATGAAGCGATCTTCGGCGATGTCTCAGCCACCGTGGCCGCTGCACTCCAGCGCTGCCACGCCCGTTCCACCGCCCACACCGGCATCGCCCGCACCGCGTTCGAGAACGCGCTGGGGCAGCTGGTCTGATCAGCCCAGCGCTTCCCAATTCACCAAAGGAAACCACCATGTCCGATCTGTTCGAGAACCCGATGGGCCTCATGGGCTTTGAGTTTGTCGAGTTCGCTTCGCCCGCCCCCAACGTTCTCGAACCGGTGTTCGAGGCCATGGGCTTCACCAAGGTGGCCACGCACCGGTCCAAGGATGTCGTGCTGTATCGCCAGGGCGAGATCAACTTCATCGTCAACAACGAGCCGCGCAGCGTGGCCTCGTATTTCGCGGCCGAGCACGGCCCGTCGGCCTGCGGCATGGGGTTCCGCGTGAGGAACGCACAGAAGGCCTACGCGCGCGCGCTGGAGCTCGGCGCGCAGCCGATCGACATCCCGACCGGTCCGATGGAGCTGCGGCTGCCGGCCATCAAGGGCATTGGCGGTGCGCCGCTGTACCTGATCGACCGCCATGGTGACGGCACGTCGATCTACGACATCGACTTCGATTTCATCGAGGGCGTCGACCGCCACCCCACCGGCGCGGGCCTGAAGCTGATCGACCACCTGACGCACAACGTCTACCGCGGCCGCATGGCGCATTGGGCGGCGTTCTACGAGCGCCTGTTCAACTTCCGTGAGATCCGCTTCTTCGACATCAAGGGCGAGTACACCGGTCTGACCTCCAAGGCCATGACCGCGCCCGACGGCAAGATTCGCATCCCGCTGAACGAGGAGTCATCGCGCGGCGCGGGCCAGATCGAAGAGTTCCTGATGCAGTTCAACGGCGAGGGCATCCAGCACATCGCACTGCTGAGCGACGACCTGCCGGCCACGCTGGACGCGCTGCGCAAGTCCAACGTTCCGCTCATGACGGCACCGCCGGCCACCTACTACGAAATGCTCAACGACCGGCTGCCGGGGCACGGCGAATCCGTGGGCGAGTTGCAGTCGCGCGGCATCCTGCTCGACGGCAGCACGGAAGGCGGGCGGCAGCGCCTGTTGCTGCAGATCTTCACGCAGCCGCAGCTCGGCCCGGTGTTCTTCGAGTTCATCCAGCGCAAGGGTGACGACGGCTTCGGGGAAGGCAACTTCAAGGCGCTGTTCGAGTCGATCGAGCGTGATCAGGTGCGCCGCGGCGTGCTGCAAACCGCGTAACCAAGACGGAGGCTCAAGCGATGAAGATCGACCGAATCCACCACGTCGCCTACCGCTGCAACGATGCGAAGGAGACCGTGCTTTGGTACCGCAAGATGCTGAACATGGACTTCGTGCTCGCCATCGCCGAGAACGAAGTGCCGTCGACCGGCGAGCCCGACCCGTACATGCACGTGTTCCTCGACGCCGGCCACGGCAACGTGCTGGCGTTCTTCGAGCTGCCGACCCGGGCTCCGATGGGACGCGACCCGCACACACCGAGTTGGGTGCAGCACATCGCCTTCAAGGTCAAGGACCGCAGCGAGCTGCTCGAGTTCAAGGCCAACCTGGAAGACCATGGCGTCGAGGTACTTGGCGTCACCAACCACGGCATCTTCCACTCGATCTACTTCTTCGACCCGAACGGCCACCGCGTTGAACTGGCGTGCCCGGACCCCGAGGAGACGCAGCAACTGGCGCAGCTCGACGCGGTGAAATGGGAGATGCTCGAGGAATGGTCGCGCACCAAGCGCGCACCAAAGCATGCCGCCTTCCTGCATGCCAAGGAGTCGTCGTGATGACGCCTGGCACCCCGAGCCCGATGTCGGTGACCCTGGACGGCACGCACGATGCGGCCCTGATGAGTTGGGTCGATTCGGCCAATGACCCGGCCAGCGATTTCCCGATCCAGAACCTGCCGTTCGGCCGCTTCCGCACCGTACCCGATGCGCCATGGCGCATCGGCGTGGCCATCGGCGACGAGGTGCTCGACCTCGAATCCGTCGGCTTGATCGACACCCAGGACATGAACCAGCTGATGGCCGCAGCCCCGGCCGAGCGGCGCGCGCTGCGCCTGGCCTTGTCGCGCGCGCTGAGCCACGGCAGCGAGCAGCAAGCACGCTTTGCCGAAGGGTTGCGCGCGCAGTCCGATGTGGAGATGGGCCTGCCCTGCCGCATCGGCGACTACACCGATTTCTACACCGGCATCCACCACGCAACCGCAGTGGGCAAGCTGTTTCGCCCCGACAACCCGCTGCTGCCCAACTACAAGTGGGTGCCGATCGGGTACCACGGCCGGGCGTCTTCCATCGGCGTGAGCGGGCAGGCCTTTCACCGGCCGCTGGGGCAGACCCAGGCCGCGGGCGAAACAACGCCGACCTTGGCTCCCAGCCGCCGGCTCGACTACGAGCTCGAACTCGGCGCGTTCGTCGCCGCGCCGAACGCACTCGGCAAACCGGTGTCCATCACCGAGGCCGAAGACCACCTCTTTGGCCTCGCCTTGTTCAACGACTGGAGTGCCCGCGACATCCAGGCCTGGGAGTACCAGCCGCTGGGCCCCTTCCTGTCGAAGAACTTCGCCAGCACGCTCTCCCCCTGGATCGTCACGCTCGACGCGTTGCAGCCGTTTCGCAGCGCGTTCACCCGACCGGACGGAGACCCCGATCCACTGCCTTACCTTGACTCGCCTGCCAACCGCGCGAGCGGCGCGATCGACATCGAGCTCGAGGTCTGGCTGCTGACGCCCAAGATGCGAGCGGCTGGCCTATCGGCCGAGCGCTTGAGCCGATCGAACGCGCGCGATGCGTACTGGACGCTCGCGCAACTGGTGGCGCACCACAGCGTGAACGGGTGCAACCTGCAGAGCGGTGACCTGTTCGGCTCGGGAACGCTGTCCGGCCCGGATGCGGGCCAGGGTGGCTCGTTGCTGGAGTTGAGCCAGGGCGGCAAGCAGCACGTGCGCCTCGCGAACGGCGAAACGCGCACCTTCCTCGAAGACGGCGATCAGGTGATCCTGCGCGGCCACTGCGAGCGCCCGGGGTTCCGGCGCATCGGCTTCGGCGAGTGTGCGGGCACCGTGCTGCCGGCGCTGGCAAGGGCACCACGATGAACAGGCTGTCTCCCGAGTACGCCCGCGAGCTGCTTGCGCCGCTGCAGAACTGGCGTCACGACGACCAGCGCGGCGCCATCGCACGCGGGTTCGTCTTCGCCGACTTCAAGCAGGCCTTCGCCTTCATGACCCAGCTCGCGTTGATGGCGGAGACCAGCGACCACCATCCGGAGTGGAGCAACGTCTACAACCGGGTCGACATCACGCTGACCACGCACGATGCCGGCGGTCTGTCACAGCGCGACATCAACTTCGCCCACTACGCCGACGCGGCGTTCGAGCGTTTCATGCTCCCCAGTGCAACGTAAAAGGTCCGCCATGCAGCGCCAATTGAGTGAGATCGAGAAGCACGGTGCCGCCGCGGGAAACGCCGGGCGACCCGAGCGGGCCGACTGGACCATCGAACAGGGGTGGGAGAAGTACAGCGCCGAGCAGCACGCCACCTGGCGCACGCTCTTCGAGCGCCAGAGCAAGCTCTTGCCGGGAAGGGCCTGCGACGAGTTCGTGCAGGGCATGCGCGACCTGCCGATCGGCGCAGACCAGATCCCCGACTTCCGCCGCCTGAGCGACGTGCTGATGAAGCGCACCGGCTGGCAGGTCGTCGCGGTGCCGGGCCTGGTGCCCGATGAGGTGTTCTTCGAGCACCTGGCCCATCGGCGCTTTCCGTCCGGCCACTTCATCCGCAGCCCCCACGAACTCGACTACCTCGAAGAACCCGACGTCTTCCACGATGTTTTCGGTCATGTGCCGATGCTGATGAACCCGGCCATCGCCAACTACATCCAGGCCTACGGCGAAGGCGGCTTGCGCGCGCAACGGCTCGGCAAGCTGGACAACCTGGCGCGCGTCTACTGGTACACGGTCGAATTCGGATTGCTGCAGCAGTCGGACGGGTTGCGCATCTACGGCGCAGGCATCGCGTCGTCCTACACCGAAAGCGTCTTCGCCCTCGACGACCCCTCGCCGAACCGCATCCGGTTCGAGCTGGAGCGGGTGATGCGAACGCACTACCGCATCGACGACTTTCAGGAGAGCTACTTCGTCATCGACAACCTCGACGAGCTGCTGGCACTCGCCCAGGTCGACTTCGGGCCGATCTACGAACGCATCCAAGGGCAGCCGGAATACGAGCCGGGCCAGCTGCTGGCCGAAGACACGCTGCTCGCCCGTGGCACCGGCCAGTACCACGCAGACAAGCGCAGGAGCCGCTGAGATGAATGCACAGACAAGAACCGTGATGATCACCGGCGCCGCTGGCAACCTGGGCCGCGCAGTGGCCCGGTCATTCCTGGCCGAAGGGGCCAGGCTCGTGCTTGTCGACCTCCGCAGAGAAAGCCTGGAGGACGCGTTCGGCATCGAGAACGACCATCAGCTCTTCGCGCCGACGAATCTTCTCGAGCAAGAGCAGGTGACGCGTGCAGCGAAGGCAGCGCTCGATCGCTTCGGACGCATCGACGTGCTGTGCAATCTGGCGGGCGGCTTTCGCATGGGCGAGGCGGTGCACGAAACGACCGACAAGAACTGGAACTTCCTGTTCGACGTCAACAGTCGGACCCTGCTGCATGCGGCGCGTGCCGTCGTGCCGCACATGCTCGAGCAGGGCGGCGGCAAGATCGTCAACGTCGGCGCGTTCTCGGCCCAGAAGGGCCTGGGCCAGATGGGCGCCTACACCGCTGCCAAAGCCACGGTGGTCCGCCTGACGGAGGCCATGGCTGCCGAGCTGCGTGAGAAGAACATCAATGTGAACTGCGTGTTGCCGACCATCATCGACACGCCGGAGAACCGCGCGGCCATGCCCGAGGCGGACCCTTCGCGCTGGGTTGCCCCGGAAGACCTTGCCAGCGTGGTTGCCTTCCTCGCATCGGACGGCGCACGCGCCATCCACGGCGCCGCACTGCCGGTGACGGCGCTCAGCTGAGGCCGTGAGGCGCACACCAAGAACGGCTACTTCGTGCCGGGCTGCTGGTGGTAGATGCTCTCGGCAAGCGCGAGCAGCTGCTCGCGCGGCAGGCTGCCGGCGAGCGCATAGCCCACGCCGTCTTCCACGCAGTAGAAAACTCCCAGGTCGCCCTGGCGCTCGTAGCGGAACGCGAAGTCGGTGCCGCCCTCGGGCTTGCGCAGGTAGACGGTGACGCGCGCGGGCGGCGCACCATCGGCGCCGGGTTGGCGGGCCTGGTACATCAACTGCGCGCTCGGTCCGGCCGCGTCGGGCAACAGTCGCCCGCCGACGAGCTCGAAGCCCTTGTCGCGCAGGTCGTAGAGCTTGACGGCAAAGCCCAGCCGCTTTGTCAGCCAGCGCGCCAGGTGTTCTTCCTGCGCGTGGTTTTCTTCGGCCGAGGCACCGGTCACCGGCACCTCGACCGGGTGGCGCTGCTCGGGCACGTACACCGCGTGCGCCACGGCTGCGCGCTGCACCCAGCCGCTGGGCGCACTGGCCGTCACGGCCGCGCGGTCGCTGCGCAGCTGCCACACAGCTGCGGCACCGACCACGCCGCCCAGGCCGAACACGGCAATCGCCGCGGCCCAGCGCCACCACGCGGCGTGGTTCGGCGATGAGCGCCACACCACGTCGGCCAGCGCCTCGGGCACCGGCTCGGCGGCCATCGGCCCCAGGCGCGCGCGCAAGGCATCGCGGTCGGCGGCCCACAGGCGCACGCGCGCGGCGTCTTCAGGGTGAGCAGCCAGCCAGGCGTCGACTTCGTCGGCCTGCGCAGGTGGCAGCTCGCCATCGAGCCAGGCGCTCAGGCGCTCGTCGGAAGGGGGAAGGTGGGGTGTCGTGTTCATGGTGATTCAGACCACGCGGTGCAGCGCACGCACGGTGGCGGCGGGTTTGCCGTCGAGCAGCACTCGCAGGGCAGCGCGGGCCCGCGAGATGCGCGACATCACGGTGCCGATGGGGATGCGAAGCACCTCGGCGCATTCGGCGTAGGACAGGTCTTCGACCGACACCAGCAGCAGAGGTTCGCGCTGCTCGGGCGACAGGTGCTGCAGGGCGGCCAGCAGGTCCATGCGCAGGCCGACGTCGGCACCCGGGTCGCTGCGCTGCAGATCCTGCTCGACCTGCAGCGCCTGCGGGTCGACGATGAGCAGGCGCATGTTGCGCCGCTGGGTGTCGCGGTGCGCGTTGTGGGCGATGCTCAGCATCCACACCACGATGTCGCGCTGCTGGTCGAACTGGTGCCAGTGCGAGAGAGCGCGCTCCAGCGTGGTTTGCACCAGGTCGTCGGCCGCGCTCGAATCCATCACCAGCGAATGCGCATAGCGGCGCAAGCGCGGGATCGCGCCCAGCAGCTGCTGGCGAAAGGAGGTGGGGGCTTGCACCACAGGTTTACGCGCCTACGGGCCCGTCTATTCCCGCGTCGCTTCGGCTTGCCAGATGCACGCCTCGGAAAAGCCGAGAACCCGGAAATCTTCCGCACGCCGCGGGGCATCGTTGACGCAATAGAACTCGTCGAGCTGCGGGGGCGGCACCGTCGTGCCCGCCAGCATGGCGTGCGCCTGGCCGCGGTGGTGGATCTGGTGCTCGAACAGATGCGCCAGCAGTCGGTGCATCGGTTCGCGGTCGATCTTGCCGGTGCGCGGCACGGCCACGATGAGCTCGAGCCGGCTTTCGTCTTGCGCCAGCGACTGGCACAGCGCGATCAGCGCGCGGTCGAGCGCTCGCTGCGCCTCGCTCAGTTCCGCACAGCGCTCGTACGGTTCTTCGGGGTCGAAGAACGAGCGCGAATCGGGGTGAGGCGGGTCACCGCGTAGGCTGCGCTGCATGGCCTCGAGGTAATACGCGTCGACGGTGAGGTTGTGATTCAGAGTCGCCTTGATCGACGGGAAGAAGCTGACACGGGTGGCGGCAAAGTCTTCCTGCGTGAGCTGCGCGCAGGCACCGAGCAGGCGGTGGTTGGCCCAGGCGTTGTTGAATGCCGCGGCGATGAGGTGGCGGGTGATCAGCTGCATGGTGGCAGTGTCGGCCTGCCCCGAGGCCGGGTCAACGCTCGGCGTAGGCAAAAAGCCGGGTCAGCGCAGGGCGGCCGACTCCGCCACAATGGACCCATGAACGCGTTGCTGCGCCCCGGCGCACCCAGTTTTTCGTCAGATGAATTCCGCGCTGCGCTGGGCAGCTTCGCCACGGGCGTGACCATCGTGACCGCACTCGACGTCAACCGCCAGCCGATCGGCCTCACGGCCAATTCGTTCAACTCGGTGTCGCTCTCACCCCCGCTGGTGCTGTGGAGCCTGTCGCGGCGCGCGGGCTCGATGCCGGCCTTCAGCAGCGGCTCGCACTACGCCATCAACATCCTGGCCGCTGAGCAGCACACGCTAGCCGAACGCTTCGCCTCGAAAGACGTCGACCGCTTCGCCGGCGTGCCGTTTCGCATCGGTGCCGGCGGCGCGCCGGTGCTCGAGGGCAGCGCGGCCGTGTTCGAGTGCTTCAACCGCAGCCAGTACGAAGAAGGCGACCACATCATCTTCGTCGGCGAGGTCGAGCACTGCGAGCGCCGCGAAGGCGCCTCGCCGCTGATCTTCCACGGCGGGCGCTACTTCACCGAGTTGCCGCTGTAGACGCGGCTCTTTGAGTCGGCGCGCTGCGCGCCCTCAGTTCGGCGGTGCAGCCACGACCACAGGAAACATGGTCATGGCAGCGTCACCCTCAGCATCTGACCGGTGCTCATCACGACCAGTTGCCCGGGCCCGAGCACGGCGATGCTGTCGATGTCCGACACCACGGGGGTGGCGCCGAGCACGATGCTTCCGCCGCGTGGCACCAGCAGAACGGGTGTACCGCCGGGTGGCAGCCTCATCAGTCCGAAGTAGCCGGCGTAATAGAGGGTGCCGTCTGCGCCGATCGCGATGGCGGTGACATGGCTGTTGGGCGGAATGGGCACCGTGCTCACACTCGCCCCGTCGCTTGCGATCCTGCGAACCACGCCGCCGTCACCGGTGTCGTCGACCACGTACAAGGAACCATCGGGTGCAAACGCCATCGGGCCCGGGAGGGTGAAACGCGCCGTCGCAACCGGCCCGTCGGTGCTGCCGCTTTGCCCCATCACGCCGGCATAGGTGCTGACGGTGCCGGCGGCATCCACCCGCCGGATGGCGTTGCCGCTGTCGGCCACGAACACGTCGCCGCCCGGCTTCACGGCGAGGCCGCGGATCAAGCGGAATCTGGCCGTGCTGGCGTTGCCGTCGACCGCGCCCATATCGGTTCGTGAACCTGCGAGCAGGGTCGTGTTGTTGTCGAGCGCGATCCGCCGCACGCCGAAATCATCACCGAGGTAGAGCACGCCGGCGCTATCGCTGGCCATGGCCGCAAAGCTGCTGTTGAAATGCGCCGCACTGCCCACTCCGTCGATCACGCCGCTGGCGACCGCCCCGGTGGGGAGCCCAGCGGCGAGCGTGACCACGCCGGCCGGGCTGATGCGTCTGACCAAGCGCGTCTGCGTCTCGAACACCACGACGTTGCCCGCCGGGTCGACGGCCACCGCTTGCAGGCCACCACTGCTGGCGAAGTTGGCAAAAGGCATCTGCGCCAGCGTGCCCACGCCGGTGGGCGTGATGCCCTGAGCGAAACCCGAGGCGATCGTGTGCAGCAAACCGGTGGCGCTGGCCTGCCTGATCTCTCTGTCGTCCACGAGCATGAAGCCGCCATTGGGCGCGAGCGTGATGCCGCCCCTGCCCAGCAGCTGTGCCGTCGGCGCGACACCATCAACGAAGCCCGCGCCGAGGGCACGCGAGCCGGCCAGCGTGGTGACAGCAAGGCTCGTCAGGTCGAGCTGGCGCAACAAGCCGACGCTGTCGCGGAAGGTGAGCGTGTTGCCGCGCACCACCATTGCGGTGGGCCCCACGACGGCTGCCTGGCCGATGCCGTCTGGCGCGGTGGGGTCGTTGATCGAGTTGCCGGCCAGCGTTTCCACTGAAGCGGCCGAGTTGCCGCTGCGCACAATGCGTCGGATGCGCCCGCCATCAGCCACCAGCACGTCGCCATTGGCGGCCACCGCCAGCGCAGTGGGGCCCAGCAGGTGCGCCGATGAGATCGGACCGTCATCGAAGGCAGGGGTGCTGCCTGCATACGTGGTCACGACGCCGGTGGTCGTGACACGGCGCACGCGGCCGTTGTCGCCGTCGGCCACGTAGAGGTCACCGTCGGGGCCCATGGCGATGGCAAAGAGCCGCTTAAAGCGCGCGGCGGTCCCCGTGCCATCGGCCACCCCCGCCATGCCGGGTGAGCCGGCCAGGGTGCTGACCGTGCCGTCGGGGGCGATGCGCCGGATGGTGTAGTTGTCTGCGTCGGCCACGTAGAGGTTGCCGGCCGCGTCATGGGTGAGCCCCAGAGGGCGCTTGAACAGCGCCGCTTCGCCAGGCCCGTCGGCAGAGCCGTTGGCAGTGGCGCCCGCCACCGGCGTGATCGTGGACAGGTCTGCACTCAGCCGCTTGATGCGGTTGCCACTGATGAAGGCAAAGCTGCCGGAGGCCTCCTGGTCGATGTCAATCAACCCGTACAGCTCGGCCTGCGGGCGCAAGCCCACGATCGGCAGTGCGCTCATCGTGACCGCGGGCGGCGGCGTGACGGTCAGCAGCGCGACCTGGCTGGTGGTGATGCTCAGGCCACCGCAGTCGAGCTGTGCGCGGAACTGCAGTGCGTTGTCGATGATCAAGGGCGAGAAGCTGTAGGCGACAGCGGTGGCTGAAGGGATGTCGCTCCAGCTGAGCACGCCGCCCGATGTCTGGCCGCGTTGCCATTGAATGCCCAGCGTGCCTACGCTGCAGGTCGCTGCCACGTTGAAGCTCGCCGGCGTGCCGGCCACGACCGTGGTGGCGACGGGCTGCAGCGTGACCGTCAACACCGGCGCACTCATGAAGACCGTGAGTGTGGCGGCACTGCTCGTCGCCGTGCCCGCCGCGTTGCTGACGACGGCACGAAAGGCTGCCCCACTGTCAGCCAGCGTGGTGGCGCCCAGTGCGAATGTGGCCGCCGTGGCGCCAGCGATGTCGGTGCCGTTGCGCTGCCATTGGTAGGCGAGCGGGGCCGTGCCTGTCGCGGCGACGGTGAAGCTCGCACTCTGGCCTTCAGTCACGCTCACCGAGGCAGGTTGCAGCGTGAAGGTGGGCGGTACCGCTGCACCACCACCACCTCCTCCTCCGCCACCACCACCGCCGCAGGCAGCGACCATCAGACACACCGCCGCCAGTGCCGCGCTCCAGCCGCCGAGTCGGCGCCACCCTGTTTCGTTCATCTTGTGCTCCCGTGTGCGTGGGACACGGTTCGCGCACCGCTCCCATTCAGCATCACGGGCCCGGTTGGGCAATGCGGACATCGGCGCCCAAATAAACCTGGAGCCGCGGGTTAGCATGCCCACCACCAACGGCGGAGGCGAACTGAACCGATGGGCGACATCACGCTGCTGATTCAACGGGCTCGCGCGGGTGACAGCGGGGCGCTGGACGACTTGTTCCAGCAGCTCTACCCCGAGCTGCGCCGCATCGCTCACCTGCGCCTGCGGCGCGGCTTGCCAGACCCCGACCTGGGCACGACGGCCCTGGTCAACGAGTGCTACCTGAAGCTGCGCGACGCGCAACGCCTGGATGCCAACGACCAGGCTCACTTCCTGGCGTACACGGCGACAGCGATGCGCTCGATCATCGTCGACATTGCGCGTGCCAAGGCCTCCGAGCGGCGCGGCGCCAACGCACCGCACATGACGCTCGACGAAGAGTTCCTCGGCAGCGACCCGGTGGCCGAGGCGCAGATCATCCGCGTGCATGAGGCGCTCGAAGAAATCGGCGAGTTCGACACCCGCCTGGCCAAGCTGGTCGAGATGCGCTACTTCGGCGGCATGAGCGACCCGGAGATCGCCTCTGCGCTGGACATCACCGACCGCACCGTGCGACGCGACTGGCAGAAGGCACGCGTGCTGCTGGCCGAAGCCTTGCGCTGAGCGCCTGGCCACCCCACGGAGCGCGGCATGGCGAATCTCAGGTTTCTCGCAGAAGAATGGCCGGCCATCAGCCAGCGCCTGGACGAGGCCTTGGCGGTCGACCCCACCGAGCGCGAGGCTTGGCTCGACTCGCTGGCCGAGACCGATTCCGTCAAACACAAGCTGCGCCAGCTGCTGCGCGGGGCCCCGGGCGTCGAGACCGACGAGGTGCTGCTCACGCTGCCGCGCTTCACGATCGGCCCGGCCGCCTCCGGCGAAACCGAGCTCGCAGCAGGCGCCGCGGTCGGCCCCTATCGGCTCGTACGGGAACTCGGCGTCGGCGGCATGGGGCTGGTGTGGCTGGCCGAACGCGTGGATGGTGGGCTGAAGCGGCCGGTGGCGCTCAAGCTGCCGCGATTGAGCTGGTCGCGTGGGCTGGCCGAGCGCATGACCCGCGAGCGCGACATCTTGGCCAGCCTGGATCACCCCCACATCGCGCGCCTTTATGACGCCGGTGTCGACGCGCACGGCCGGCCCTATCTGGCGCTCGAGTACGTCGAAGGCGAGGCCATCGATGCGTATTGCGAGCACCACGCGCTGCCGCTGAAAGACCGCCTGCGGCTGCTGCTGCAAGTGGCCCGTGCGGTGGCCCACGCGCACGCGCGGCTGGTGGTGCACCGCGATCTCAAGCCCGCCAACATCCTCGTCACCGAAGCGGGCGAGGTGCGGCTGCTCGATTTCGGCATCGCCAAGCTGATGGAAGGCGAGCTCACGCAAGAGACCCAGCTCACACAGCAAGGCGGCCGCGCGATGACGCTCGACTACGCGAGCCCCGAGCAGATTCGCGGCGAGCCGCTGGGCACCGCCAGCGATGTCTACAGCCTCGGCGTGGTGGCCTACGAGTTGCTCGCACAGGTCAAGCCGTATCAGCTCAAGCGCCAGAGCGCGGCCGCGTTGGAAGAAGCCATTACCTCATTGGACGTGCGGCTGGCCAGCGCCRCAGCGTCCAACCCAGGCGATCGCCGCGCACTCAAGGGCGACCTCGACGCCATCTTGAACAAGGCGCTGAAGAAGGATGTGGCCGAACGCTACCCGACGGTCGACGCCCTGGCGCAAGACATCGAGCGTCACCTTGCCGATCTGCCGGTGTCCGCGCAGCCCGACTCGCTGAGCTACCGGGCCCGCAAGTTCTTTCGCCGAAACATGCGACCGATGGCTGCAGCCACGGCGGTAGCTCTGTCGCTGATCGCCGCGTTGTCGGTGGCGTTGTGGCAGGCGCAAGCGGCGCGTGCGCAGGCGCGGCGGGCTGTCGCGGTGCAGGATTTCATGAAGCAGGTGTTCAGCGCCAGTGAGCCCGAGGTGGCCAAGGGTCAGGACATCGGTGCGCGGGAGTTGTTGCGACGCGGCGCCGCGCGCCTGGAGACGGACTTCAAGGATCAGCCGGATGTGCGGGCCGAGCTGGAGCACGAGATCGGCGACATTCTCTCGACGCGCGGAGAAAACACCGAAGCGCAGGCGCATTTCGAGAAGGCCATCGCGCTGTACGAACATTCGGGCCTGGGTGACACCGACCTCGCCGTCACTGCTCGCTTGTCGCTTTCCGACGTGCTCTACAACGAAGCGCAGTTCCCCGCTGCCGAAGCGCTTGCTCGGCAATGCATCGAGATTGCGAGGCATCGCTTCGGGTCGTCGCCGCCTTGGTTGCTGCGGGCGCGGGCAGGGTTCGCCGTACTGCGCTCAAGACAGGGCGACACGAAGGGGGCGGTCTCCGAGATCGAGCTGGCCTTGGCCGAGCATCGACGCGCCGGGTACGCACCCAGCGACGATACGGCCAACGCCTTGTCAGCCCTCGGACACGCCCACATGTCGAGCGAAGCGTATGCGCAAGCACGTGATGCCTACACACTCGCGATCGCCGAATGGCGCCTGGTGCCGAACACCGAGATTGGCGGGCTCCTGATCGAACGCCTGAACCTTCAGAACGCGCGTCTCTACGTCGGAGAGAACGAGCTCGTGGCCCGCGATATGCCCGAGCTCATCGCCGAGTTCGAGAAGTATGTCGGGCCGGCAGCACCGAATACGCTCGACGCGCGCACCCTCTGGGCGAAGTCGCTGGTATCGCTGGGCCAATACGACGAGGGACTGAAACTGCAACGAGAGGTCGTGGCCAAGGCGCGGGGGGCGGATTCGTCGTCGGACGTTCCGGCGCATGGAAAGCGGCAGCGCATGCTCGTCTTTCTCCTGCGAGCAGCGGCTCACTACGAAGAGGGTGTGCGTCTCGCGAGTCAAGAACTGGCCGCCATGGACGCCGAATCGCCGGACCCCAGCGAGCAAATGGAAAACTTGCGGGGCGTGCTGGGCGAGCTGCAGCGCGCAACGGGGAACCCCGCGGCAGGGTTGCGCACCCTGAGTCATGCGCTGGAGCGAAGCCGCGCGCTGGCAGGTTACGAGACGACCAAGCGCCATGCCACGCTGTTGACTTGGCTGGCGCTGAGCAAGCACGATCTCGGCGTCGCTGGGGCAAGCAGCGACATGGCACAGGCCTTGGCGATCTTCCGGCCACACGGCCCCAACGACACCGACACCTTGCGTTGCGCTGCGCTTGTGGCGTGGTTCGAGGCCCTGGAGCGGCCCGCCGACCCCGCGCGTGGGGCAGCATTCGAATTGGCCGCGAAGGCCTACGCCGCCACGCAACCGGCGCATCACATGGCACACGCCGAACTCGCACTGCTGGGCGCCGAGTTGCATGAGCGCGCCGGCCTCACAGCTCAGGCGCAGACCGAGCGTGCTGCCGCGGTACAAGCATGGCGAACCACTACCGGTCGCGACTGGAAGCCGCCGGTGGCGGTGCTGCACTGAGCGCCTGGGGGCAGCAGGCTCCCAGCCGTCGCCGGGGGCTCTACCTGAACATCAGGTAGCCGTTCCACCCCACCCAGGCTGCGCCCAATGCAAGCAAGGCGATGGCTCCCGAAAGCCGTGCCGCGCCTTTGCTCGCAGCGCCTTTCTCGAGCGCCACCGAAGCGCCGAAGATCATCACGCCGAGGCCAATGCAGAGGCTGAGCTTGACCGACGCCCACCCGGCCCAGAACGAACCGAGCCCGGCACCCAGCCCCACCAAGGCAACGAGAACCCAGAGCGGCCGTTTCGGGATCTTGACCTTCTCGCCCGCCAGCAAGGCGACGAGCCCTCCGATGCCCACAAACACAGCCGAGGTGAGAACGCGGGCCACGAAGAAGGTCACGGGATCGACGCCAACGGTGATGCTCATCAAGTCTCCTATGAAGTGGAAATCCGAAGGTCTTTGACGAGTTGTTCGCTCGGCTGAAGGCTCCGACCACGGGGTCTTGTTCAGCCTTACGAGAAAGTGCGCTCCATCCGGACATTGCCGGCGTGATGGGGGTCGACGCAGCCCGCACCGCTGAAACGCGTCCGGCTTTTCTCCGACGACATGGTGGCGACCTCAGGAGGCAGCTACCGCTGTGGTCAAGCGCCGATCGACAGGCCCTGTGCGGCTTGCGCGAGCAGGCTTCGCGCGCTGGCGATGTCCGGACCCACGTGCTGGTCGATGCGGCGGATGAACGGGCAGGTGAGCACCGCGTAGGCGTTGCCATAGGGGTCGCGCAGCGGGATCGAGATGTCGGTGACGCCGAACACCTGCTGGCTCTCGCCTTCCCAGTGGCCCTGCGCGCGCACGCGCTCCAGCAAGGCCTGCAGATCGGCAGCCGACATCGGTACCTCGCCTTCCAGCACCTCGTGATCGGCCAGCATCTCGGCCTGCCGCTGCGGGCTCTGGAAGGCCAGCATCGCGTGGCCCGAAGCGGTGTCGACCAGGTTCACGCGCACCCCAAGCCGCAGCGACAGGCCCCAGTTGTTGGGGCTGGCCACGTGAGCCACCACCGTCAGGTTGCCGTGTTCGTAGACCACCAGGTGGCACGACTGCTCGGCGGCCTTCGCAAAGGCGTCCATCACCGGCAGCGCGCGCGCGACCAACCGGTCGTAGGGCGGGTGGCGGTGGGCGAGCACGAAGAGCTTCAGCCCCAGCGCGTAGCGGTCGCCCTCCGGCGAGCGGGTCACGTAGTGGCGTGCCACCAAGCGCTCGAGCATCCGGTAGATCTCGCTCTGGCTGCGGCCCATGGCCTTGACGATCTCGGCGCGCGTCAACCCATGGGGCTGCTCGGCCAGGAGCTCCAGGATGTCCAGGCCCTTGTCGAGGGCAGGCGCACGGTAGCGATCAGGCGCTTCGTTGTCAGTGCTCACTGTGCATTTTGGATAAGGGTTGCAATGGGTCAAGGGCAATGCGTCGCTCAGCTCGGCTGAATCGAGTGAGGGTTACCTCGGGCTGTGCAGATGCGCCTGGACTCTACAACATTCACCCATGAACATCATGTTCGTATATGAACTGATGGTGAAAACCAGAACACGTCCCGAGACATCGCCGATGAACCGCCCGTTGAACGACACGCCCGGGGCTGCCCTGGCCCTGCACTGAGCGCCGCATGACCGCTCCGCTCGTCAGCCTCACGCAGGTGTCGAAGTCGTTTGCCGGCGTGCGCGTGCTCGACCAGGTGAACCTCGAGCTGCTGCCCGGCGAGGTGCATGCGCTGATGGGCGAGAACGGCGCGGGCAAGAGCACGCTGATGAAGATCCTGGCCGGCGTCTACACGCGGGACGGCGGCGAGATGCTGCTCGATGGCAAGCCGGTCGAGGTGGACAGCCCGCGCGCTGCGCAGCAGCTGGGCATTGGCATCATCCATCAGGAACTCAACCTGATGAACCACCTGACGGCGGCACAGAACCTGTTCATCGGCCGCGAGCCGCGCCGCTTCGGCCTGTTCCTCGACGAAGACGCGCTCAACGCACGCGCACGCGAGATCTTCGACACGCTGCACTTGCAGCTCGACCCACGCACCGTGGTGGGCTCGCTCACCGTGGCGCGGCAGCAGATGGTGGAGATCGCCAAGGCGCTGTCGTTCGACTCTCGCGTGCTGATCATGGACGAGCCCACCGCCGCGTTGAACGACGCCGAGGTCACCGACCTCTTCCGCGTGATCGCACAGCTGAAGGCGCGCGGCGTGGGCATCGTCTACATCTCGCACAAGATGGACGAGCTGCAGCGCATCGCCGACCGCGTGACGGTGATGCGCGACGGCCAGACCGTCGCCACCGTGGCGATGGCGAGCACGCCGGTCGACCGCATCATCGCGATGATGGTCGGGCGCGAGCTGGCCAGCGGCGAACACGCCGAGATCCCCGACACCTCGAAGGCCGAGGTCGCGCTCGACGTGCGGCACCTGAACCGCGGCCGCGCAGTGCGCGACGTGAGCTTCACGCTGCGCCGTGGCGAGATTCTCGGCTTTGCCGGGCTGATGGGCGCCGGCCGCACCGAGGTGGCCCGCGCCATCTTCGGTGCCGACCCGCTGGACGCCGGCGAGGTGCGCGTGCACGGCAAGCTGGTGAAGATCGCTTCGCCCGAAGACGCGGTGCGCCACGGCATCGGCTACCTGTCGGAAGACCGCAAGCACTTCGGCCTCGCCATCGGGCTGGATGTGGAAACCAACATCGCCCTCTCGAGCATGCGCCGCTTCCTCAAGGCCGGCTTCATCGACACCGCGTCCACCCGGCGCATCGCGCAGGACTATGTGCGTCAGCTGCAGATCAAGACACCGTCGGTCGCGCAACCGGTGCGGCTGCTGTCAGGGGGCAACCAGCAGAAGGTGGTGATCGCGAAATGGTTGCTGCGCAACTGCGACATCCTCTTCTTCGATGAACCCACCCGCGGCATCGACGTCGGCGCCAAGAGCGAGATCTACCGGCTCATCCGCGAGCTGGCCGCGCAAGGCAAGGCCATCGTGATGATCTCGTCAGAGCTGCCCGAGGTGCTGCGCATGAGCCACCGCATTTTGGTGATGTGCGAAGGCCGCATCACCGGCGAGCTGAGCGGGCACGGTGCCACGCAGGAAGCCATCATGCAGCTCGCCACCCAGCGCGAAGCGCTTGCACCCAACCCGACCTTGGCCCAGGCGGCCTGAGGACACACCCCATGACCCAGGAACTTTCGATCCCGCGCCCCAGCGCCTTCAGCAGTGTGAAGACCGCGCTCTTCAACCCCGCCACGCGTCAGAAGCTGCTCGCCTTCGCGAGCCTGATCGTGCTGATGGCGTTCTTCACCGCGGCGTCATCCAACTTCCTGACCACCGACAACCTGGTCAGCATCCTGCAATCCACCGCCGTCAACGGCGTGCTCGCGATCGCCTGCACCTTCGTCATCATCACCGCCGGCATCGACTTGTCGGTCGGCACGATGATGACCTTCTGCGCGGTGATGGCCGGCGTGGTGCTCACCTACTGGGGCATGCCGCTGCCGCTGGGCATCCTCGCGGCCATCTTGTTCGGCGCGCTGTGCGGCTTCACCTCGGGTGTGCTGATCGCCAAGCTGAAGATTCCGCCCTTCATCGCCACGCTGGGCATGATGATGTTGCTGAAGGGCCTGTCGCTGGTGATCTCAGGCACCAAGCCGATCTACTTCAACGACACGCCGGGTTTCACTGCCATCTCGCAAGACTCGCTGATCGGCGACCTGCTGCCTTCATTGCCGATTCCGAATGCGGTGCTGATCCTCTTTCTCGTGGCGGTGGGCGCGAGCATCGTGCTCAACAAGACACTGGTCGGCCGCTACACCTTTGCGCTAGGCAGCAACGAAGAAGCGGTGCGCTTGTCGGGCGTGAACACCTCGTTCTGGAAGATCGTGGTGTATTCGATCAGCGGCGCCATCTGCGGCATCGCCGGCCTGTTGATCGCCTCGCGCCTGAACTCGGCGCAGCCCGCGCTGGGGCAGGGCTACGAGCTGGACGCGATTGCCGCGGTGGTGATCGGCGGCACCTCGCTTTCAGGCGGCACCGGCACCATCCTCGGCACCATCATCGGCGCGTTCATCATGAGCGTGCTGATCAACGGCCTGCGCATCATGTCGGTCGCCCAGGAATGGCAGACGGTGGTCACCGGCGTGATCATCATTTTGGCCGTCTACACCGACATCCTTCGCCGCGGCAAGGCATGAGTACCACCCGGCCGCCCGAAGGTGCTCATTCCCGCTTGGCGGGACCGCACGAAGTGCGTAGGGTGCCCCATTGAGCATCGTGTGCATCGATCCGCATCCGGGCGGCATCCGGACTCACTCACAACAGGAGACAAACGCATGATCAAGAGAAGAGCACTGGGCATTGCCCTCGGCCTGAGCGCCACCCTCGGCCTGAGCGGCCAGGCCCTCGCGCAAGAGATCTACATCCCGCTGGTCTCCAAGGGCTTCCAGCACCAGTTCTGGCAGGCGGTGAAGTCGGGCGCCGAACAGGCAGCGAAAGACTACAAGGTGCGCGTCACCTTCGAAGGCCCCGAGACCGAAGCCATGGTCGACAAGCAGATCGACATGCTCTCGGCCGCCTTGGCCAAGAACCCGAAGGCCATTGGCTTCGCTGCGCTCGACAGCAAGGCCGCGACGCCGCTGCTGAAGAAGGCGCAGGCCGCGAAGATTCCGGTGGTGGCATTCGACTCGGGTGTGGACAGCGACATCCCCGTCACCACCGCCACCACCGACAACGCGGCCGCCGCCGGCCTGGCTGCCGACAAGATGGCCGAGCTGATCGGCAAGGAAGGCGAGGTCGCACTCGTCGTGCACGACCAGACCAGCCGCACCGGCATCGACCGGCGCGACGGCTTTCTCAACCGCATGAAGTCGGCCTACCCGAAGGTCAAGATCGTCTCGGTGCAATACGGCGGCGGTGACCAGCTCAAGTCGACCGAGATCACCAAGTCCATCCTGCAAGGCAACCCTAATGTGAAGGGCATCTTCGGCGCCAACGAGGGTTCGGCCATCGGCGTGCTGAACGGCGCCAAGGAGATGAAACGCAAGATCGTCATCATCGGCTACGACTCGGGGAAGCAGCAGAAGGCGGCGATCACCAGCGGCGAAATGGCCGGCGCGATCACGCAAAACCCGGTGGGCATTGGCTACAAGACCGTCGAGGCGGCGGTGAAGGCGCTGAAGGGTGAGAAGCTGCCGAAGATCATCGACACCGGCTTCTACTGGTATGACAAGACCAACATCACCGACCCGAAGATCGCAGCCGTTCTGTACGACTGATTGGTACGACCGAGCTGTGCGACTGACACCCGGAACGATGTGCTGAAAGACTGCCCATGACCACCATCCGCTCGATGCGCGTGATCGACGTGCGCTTCCCGACCTCGAAGCTGCTCGACGGGTCGGACGCGATGAACCCCGACCCCGACTACTCGGCCGCCTACGTGGTGCTGGAGACCGACACGCCGGGGTTGGCGGGCCATGGGCTCACTTTCACCATCGGCCGCGGCAACGACATCTGCTGCGCCGCCATCCGCGCGATGCAGCACCTGATCGTCGGCAAGAGCCTGGCCTGGATCGCCGAAGACATGGGCCGCTTCTGGCGGCACATGACCTCGGACAGCCAGCTGCGCTGGATCGGCCCGGACAAGGGCGCCATCCACCTGGCCACCGGTGCGATCGTCAGCGCCGCGTGGGACCTGTGGGCCAAGTCCGAAGGCAAGCCGGTGTGGGCGCTGGTGGCCGACATGTCGCCGGAAGAGATCGTGAAGCTGATCGACTTCCGCTACATCACCGACTGCATCACGCCGGCCGAAGCGCTGGCGCTTCTGCGCGAGCGCGGCGTCGGCAAGGCCGAGCGCCGCGCCGACCTCGAAGCCAACGGCTACCCGAGCTACACCACCAGCGCAGGCTGGCTCGGCTACCCCGACGACAAGCTGCGCCGCCTGGTGCAAGAGGCCAAGGATGCCGGCTTCTCGCACATCAAGATGAAGGTCGGCCGCGACCTGCAAGACGACATCCGCCGCCTACGCATCGCACGCCAGGTGGCCGGCCCCGAACTCACGCTGATGATCGACGCCAACCAGGTGTGGGATGTCGACCAGGCCATCGAATGGCTGCCGCACCTGGCCTTCGCCAAGCCCTGGTTCATCGAAGAGCCGACAAGCCCCGACGACATCGAAGGCCACCGCCGCATCCGCGAGGCGATGAAAGGCCAGATGCAGGTCGCCACCGGCGAGATGTGCCAGAACCGCATCGTCTTCAAGCAGCTCATCATGCGCGGCGCGATCGACGTGGTACAGATCGACGCATGCCGGCTCGGCGGCGTCAACGAGGTGCTCGCGGTGATGCTGATGGCGGCCAAGTACGGCCTGAAGGTCTGCCCGCATGCCGGCGGCGTGGGCCTGTGCGAGTACGTGCAGCACCTGTCGATGATCGATTACCTCTGCATCGCCGGTACCAAAGAAGGCCGCGTGATCGAGTACGTGGACCACCTGCACGAGCACTTCGTCGACCCGTGCGTGGTGCGCAACGCGGCCTACATGCCGCCCAAGCGCCCGGGCTATTCCATCGAGATGAAGCCCGAGTCGCTGGCGCAGTACACCTACACAGGCTGACCGCCATGCTGCGCACGGACAGCCACCAGCATTTCTGGCGCTACGACCCGGTTCAGTACGACTGGATCGGCCCCGGCATGGAACGCATTGCGCGCGACTGGCTGCCCGACGACCTGCTTCCGCATCTGCAGGCCAGCGGCATCGATCGTTGCATCGCCGTGCAGGCGCGCACCGAAGAGGGCGAGACCGACTTCCTGCTCGGCCTGGCCGCGCAACACCCGTGGATCGCCGGCGTGGTGGGCTGGATGGAGCTGCGCGAAGGTGATGCCGCCTCGCGCCTCGCACGCTGGAGCGAGCAGCCTGCGCTGAAGGGCATGCGCCACGTGCTGCAAGGCGAAGCGGACGTGCGCGCGGTGATCGACAGCCCCGTGTTCCGCCGCAACGTGGCTGCAGTGCAGGCGCAAGGCCTGGTCTACGAGCTGTTGGTCTACGACCACCAGTTCGCCGGCCTGGCCGACTTCTGCGCCACGCTCGATGGCCATGCGCTGGTGCTCGACCACCTGGGCAAGCCTGCTATCCGCAAGCGCGACCCTGCGGTGCTGCAGGCCTGGCGCGAGGCGCTGCGGCCGGTGGCTGCGCTGCCACATGTGAGCTGCAAGCTCTCTGGTTTTGTCACCGAAGCGAACTGGCGCGATGGCCGGCTCGAGGGCCATGCACGGGCCGACTTCCACCCTTACCTCGACGTGGCGCTCGAGCTCTTCGGCCCCGAGCGCCTGATGTTCGGCAGCGACTGGCCGGTGTGCCAGCTGGCCGCGTCGCATGCCGAAGTGGTCGCGCTCGTCGACGACTGGTCGACGCTGCGCCTGTCACCCAGCGAGCGCGATGCGCTGTGGGGCGGCAACGCGCAGCGCTGCTATGGCCTCGCTGCCGAGCCCCACTTCCGTTCGGCCGAGTCCAAGCCCCGTTCGCCCTGAGCCTGTCGAAGGGCCACCTCAGCACCCATGGACCTGCACCTCCAAGACAAGATCGTCATCGTCACCGGCGGCGCCAGCGGCATCGGCGCCGCCATCTGTTCACAGCTCGCGCAAGAAGGCGCGGTGCCGGTGGTGTTCGACCGCAGCCCGGTCGCGACCGAGCTGCTCGCGAAGTGGCGGGCGACGTCACCGCGTGCGAGCGCAAGCCAGCTCGACCTGACCGACGAAGCCGCCTGCCGCGACGCTGTGGACGCCACGCTCGCCACCTATGGCGGCATCGATGGCCTGGTGAACAACGCCGGCATCAACGACGGCGTGTCGCTGAGCGCCGGGCGCGCGGCCTTCATGCGCTCGCTCGAAGCCAACTTAGTCCACACCTACCTCCTGGCTCACCTGTGCGAGGTACAGCTGAAGGCCCGGCGCGGCGCCATCGTCAACATCGCCTCCAAAACTGCTCTCACCGGCCAGGGCGGCACCAGCGGCTACGTGGCCGCGAAGGCCGGGATGCTGGGGCTCACGCGCGAATGGGCGGCATCGCTCGCACCCTTTGGCGTGCGCGTGAATGCGGTGGTGGTGGCCGAGGTGATGACGCCGATGTACGAGCGCTGGCTCGCCACCCATCCCGACCCGGCCGCCTCGCTGCAGAAGATCAACTCGCGCATCCCGCTCGGCCACCGCATGACCACGGCAGAAGAAATCGCCGACATGGTGGTGTTCCTGTTGTCCGACCGTTCGTCCCACACCACCGGCCAGTGGCTGCACCCGGACGGCGGCTACGTTCACCTCGACCGCGCTCTCTAGGAGACCCGATGCGCCATTGCCTGATGCTCGACCTGAAGGACGACCCCGCGCTCATCACCGGATACGAGGCGCACCACCGCGCCGTGTGGCCTGAGGTCGCACAGCACCTGCGCGACGCCGGCATCACCGGCATGGAGATCTACCGCCTCGGCACGCGGCTGTGCATGTTCATGGAGACCGATGACGCCCGCTTCGACGCCGCGCGCAAGGCCGAGCGCGAGGCGAACGATCCGCGGCTCAAGGCCTGGGAGACGCTGATGTGGCACTACCAGGCGCCCACGCCGTGGACACCCGAGGGGCAGAAGTGGGTCGAGGCGGCGCGCATCTTCGACTTGGCCTCACCCTCATCGGGCTGACATCTTCACGGGGACACACGCAAGCTCTAGACTCGCGGCCCTGTTGCCAAGCACCTGGGGCTGCCCATGTATTCCGCCACCTTCACCTTTGCGAAGAAGCAGTTCGACGACGAGTTCCACCGTCTCGACGCCACCATCGCCGAAGTCGCGCGCAGCCTGCCGGGCTACCTCGGCGAAGAGGCCTGGGAAGGCAGCGGCGACTGCGCCGGCCTGGTCTCCAACGTCTACTTCTGGGAATCGCTGGAGGCCTTGCAGGCCCTGATGCAGCACCCGGCTCACCTGCAGGCCAAGGCCGCGCAATCGAATTGGCTCGACGGCTACCAGGTCGTCATCTCGCAGGTGCTGCGCAGCTATGGTGATGTGCAGCGGCCTCTGTCGATTGCGTCCGCCGCGCTGCGCAGCCCATGAAGGCACCCGCCACGTCCTTCGCGCTGACGGTCTTCCAGGGCCGCGCCGGTGACCGCAACCCGCTTGCCATGCGGGCGGCGCCGAGGCTCGGGGCGGCATGGGCCGCGCGCACCGGCTTGACGCCTGTGCGCGTGGGTGAGCCGCAGCCCCCGCTGGCCGGCAGTTGGGAGGTGGAGCTGCCTGCGGCACGCGCCGGGTTGTCGGCCCTGGCTGCACGCTGCGACGCCGTGCTGTCGGCGGGTGCCGTGCCGCTCACCGTGATGGGCCGCTGCGCCACGGCCCTGGCCACGCTGCCGGTGGCAGTGCGTCACCACCCCGAGGCCTGCGTGGTGTGGTTCGACGCGCATGCCGACTGCAACACACCGCAAAGCTCGACCAGCGGCTACCTCGGCGGCTTGGTGCTCAGCGGCACCGCGGGACTGTGGGACAGCGGCCTGGGCGCGGGGCTGGACCTGAAGCGCCTGGTGCTCGTCGGCTCGCGCGACATCGACCCGCCCGAGGCGCGCCTCATCGCTTCAGCCGGCATCACCCTCGTCGGCCCCGGCTCGAATTTGGCCATGCGGCTTGCGAGCGCGTTGCAAGGCCGCCCCGCCTACGTGCATTTCGATTGCGACGTGCTCGAGCCCGGCCTGGTGCCCACCGAGTACCACGTGCCGGGTGGCCTGGGCTGGCAAGACGTGCGCGAGGCCTTTGCCGTGCTGGCCGTGAACGGCATCGTCGGCCTGGAGATTGCCGAGTTCGAAGACAGCTTCGATCCGGGCGGCCCGCCCGCATCGGCCGAGACCTTGCTCGACAGCCTGTCGGCCGCCTGGGCGACGGCGCGGCCTTAGAGCGCCGCGGCCATCGCCGCCAGCTTGGCCACGGTGTTCATGTTGCGCGCCGTGCCGTTCTTGGCCGCCGGGATCTTGAGCTTGGAGTCGGCCATGCCGTCACCGTAGAACACGTAGATCTCACGCGTGCCCAAGGCCATCTGTTCTTCCGCCTGGCCGGTCGCCGCCTTCAGCGCATCGCGCGGCGGCGGTTCGTCCAGGAAGATCGCCACGGCGCGGTTGCCGGGCGCTTCGGGAAACGGGTTCTGCTGCAGCGCCGCCGCCATCTCGGCCGCCGTGCGCACC
The DNA here is from genome assembly GCF_056403575.1 of Rhizobacter sp. P2_G4. Taxonomy (NCBI): domain Bacteria; kingdom Pseudomonadati; phylum Pseudomonadota; class Betaproteobacteria; order Burkholderiales; family Sphaerotilaceae; genus Rhizobacter; species Rhizobacter sp. P2_G4. Next base: position 627,028 of record NZ_JBFUFG010000001.1, read on the forward strand.
ATCACACCGACGGGCTTGCCGGCGTAGGCCTGCATCGCCTTCTCCAATGCGGCCTTGACCTTGGCTTCGGCCAGCTTGCTGGTGAACACCACGTTGCCGCTGGCGATGTAGGTGGCGACCTTCTGGAAGCCTGCTGCCTCGCACATGGCCTTCAGTTCGGTCATCGGCAGCTTGCCGGTGCCACCGACGTTGACGGCGCGCAGGAGGGCGATGTAAGAGGACATGGGCGCCGAGTTTAGGGGCGCCTGCGCGCTGAAACACGTGGACTACGATCGACCCATGCCTTCACCAGAACTCCCTGTCGTTCCCGAGAACTTCGTGCACCGCATCCGCGGTCTGCTTCAAGACGGGCAGCGCAAGTTGCTCGGCCTCGTCGGCCCGCCGGGTGCTGGCAAGTCGACCCTCGCCCAGGCGCTGCAGCAAGCTTTCGCCGACGTGTCGCAGGTGGTGCCGATGGACGGCTTTCACCTCGCCAACGTCGAGCTGCAGCGGCTCGGCCGATCCGGCCGCAAGGGCGCGCCGGACACCTTCGATGCCGCAGGCTACGCGGCACTGCTGCGGCGCCTGCGCGCGCAGCGACCCGACGAGATCGTCTACGCCCCCGAGTTCCGCCGCGAGATCGAAGAACCGATCGCCGGCGCCATTGCCGTGCTGCCGCAGACGCAGCTCGTAATCACCGAAGGCAACTACCTGCTGCTCGACCAGGGGCCCTGGGCCGAGGTGGGCGCGCTGCTCGACGACGTCTGGTACGTCGAGGTCGACGATGGGCTTCGCACCTCGCGCCTCACGCAACGCCACGAGCAGTTCGGACGCAGCCCGCAGGAGGCAACCGCCTGGGTGGCGCAGACGGACGAGCCGAATGCACGCCTGATCGCCGCGACCCGGCCGCGGGCGAAGCTCGTGTTCCAGTGGCACAACCAATGAGACATTCGCACTGAGGCAGTTGGCTTGCGACCGCCTCAGCCGGTCGTTATATTGGTCGACGCCTTGAGCACGCCGACCGCATGTTCGGCCCATCCACCCAGGAGGTTCACCATGTCTCTGCGCATCAACGACACCGCACCCGATTTCACGGCCCAGACCACGCAAGGCCCGATCCGCTTTCATGAGTGGATCGGCGACAGCTGGGCCATCCTGTTCTCGCACCCGAAAGACTTCACGCCGGTGTGCACCACCGAGCTGGGCTACATGGCCGGCATCGAGAAGCACTTCAAGGAGCGCAACACCAAGCTCATCGGCCTGAGCGTCGACCCGGTCGAGAACCACTCGAAGTGGGCCGCCGACATCCAGGAAACCCAGGGCCACGCCGTCAACTACCCGATGATCGGCGACACCGATCTGGCGGTGGCCAAGCTCTACAACATGCTGCCGGCCGAAGAGCCCGGCACCTCCGACGGCCGCACCGCCGCCACCAATGCCACGGTGCGCTCGGTCTTCGTCATCGGCCCCGACAAGAAGATCAAGCTGATGATGACCTACCCGATGACCACGGGCCGCAACTTCGACGAGATCCTGCGTGTGCTCGACTCGATGCAGCTCACCGCCAAGCACAAGGTCGCCACGCCGGTGAACTGGAAGCCGGGCGACGACGTGATCATTGCCGGCTCGGTGTCCGACGACGACGCGAAGAAGCTCTACCCCGAGGGCTGGAAGGCACCCAAGCCTTACCTGCGGATCGTCAAGCAGCCGGTCTGACCAGCTCTCTGCCGGGAGCCGCGGCTTGTCGGCGACCACACAACCCGCCGGAGGCACCATGCTCTTCGAACAGATCGCCACCGGCGGCTGCCAGTCCTACCTGGTGGGATGCGCCAAGACCTGTGTTGCCGCGCTGATCGACCCCGAGAACAGCCAGATCGATCGCTACCAGGCCCTGGCCTCGCAGCACGGCCTGCGCATCCGCTACGCGATCGACACCCACACCCATGCCGACCACTTCTCGGCCACGCGCCGGCTGGCGGAGCAGCTCGGCGCGAAGACGGTGATGCACCGCCGCAGCGCCTACCCCGGCGTGGACCTGCGCGTCGACGACGGCGAGCTGATCGCCGTGGGCGAACTGCGCCTGCGCGTGCTCTACACGCCCGGCCACACCAGCGATTCGATGTGCCTGATCGTCGAAGACCGCGTGTTCACCGGCGACACCCTGCTGATCGGCGGCACCGGCCGCACCGACCTGCCCAGCGGTGATCCCGAGGCCCTGCACGACAGCCTGTTCAACCGCCTGCTGAAGCTCGATCCGGCGCTCAAGGTCTACCCCGCCCACGACTACAAAGGCCGCAGCCACTCGACCCTGGGCACCGAGATCGCCGACAACCCGCGTCTGCAGAAACGCGAGCGCGAAGCCTTCGTCACGATGATGCGTGAGCTCAATCTCGGCATGCCCACCCACCTGACTGAAGCGCTGCGCACGAACATGAACGGCGGGCGCACCGTGGCCGAGATGCTGGCCGAAGCCGCGGCGTCGGTGTCGTTCATGTCGCTAGAAGAACTGCGCCGCCAGGTGGAGGAACAGCCGGGCGACCTGGTGATCCTCGACGTACGCGAACGCGAGGCCTATGTGGCCGGCCACGTGCACGGGGCCCGCCTGCTGCCACGCGGCCAGCTCGAACTGCGCGTCAACGAAGAACTGCCCGACCCCACGCAGCGCGTGCTCGCCGTCTGCGAATTCGGCCGCATCTCCACGCTCGCTGCGGCCACGCTGCACGAGATGGGGTTCCGCCGTGCGATTGCGCTCGATGGCGGGATGAAGGCATGGCGCGAGGCGGGGTATCCGCTGGACACCGGGGCTTAGGGCGACGCTGAACAAGGCGGGAAAGCCGGCCCTGACGTCACCTTCGGTGATACTGGTCTGAAGCGGCCTGCGCACAGTGCGCAAGCCGCCAGACTTGTCCAGGTGACGCATGCCTCCTTCCGACAAAGCCGCAACTCCGCCGGGGCGCCTCGATGCCTGGTGAAGAGTCCATGCCGTTCCTGCGTGCGCTGGTCGACAGCCTGCCCTTCCTGGTCTGGCTCGAAGACGAACAAGGCCGGTTGGTGCTCGGCAACGAGCCCTTCAACCGATGGCTTCGCGACGATGCGCCGCAGTCGCCCGACGGCACACCGAGCGACCTTCGCTTCGCGCGCGACAGCGCGGCGAACGCCACCGACACGGCTGGGCTGTCAGAGCTGCACTACCTCGACCCCCGCGGTGACACACGCTGGATTGAAACCTGGAGCGCGCCGCTCCCCGTGAAGAGCCAGGAAAGCCTGACCATCCGCTACGCGCGCGACATCACGTCTCGCAAGGCGTCCGAGCAGGAGCTCAAGCGAACTCTGGCATTCGTGCAAGGCATCATCGACGCGTTTCCGGACTTTCTGTTCGAGGGTACTGTCGACGGGCGCTACCTGAACACCTGGACCAAGAACCCCGAGCTCCTCGCGGCATCGCGCGAGAACCTGATCGGGCGCACGGTGGACGAGGTGCTGCCGCCCGAGAGCGCCGCCATCGCGAAGGCCGCTCTGCGCGAGGCGGACGAGACCGGGCTGTCGCTCGGCAAGGTCATCGCGGTCGACACGCCGGTGGGCCGCCACTGGTTTGAGCTGTCGATCTCGAAGATGCCGATGGGCGAGGGCCAGCCTGCGCACGTGATCACCGTCTCGCGCGACGTGACCGCGCGTCTCGAGCTGCAGGCTGCGCTGGAGCAGCAGGAGCGGCAGTTCCGCACCCTGGTCGAAAACTCCCCCGACGTGATCGCCCGGTTCGACCGCTCGCTCGCGTGCCTGTATGCCAACCCGGCCCTGGCCGCCCACACCCACTCGGCACCGGCGGCGCTGGTCGGGCTCGATGCGGCACGGATGCTCGGTGACGAGGCCGGCCGCCAATTGCGGGAGCGCCTGGCCGACGTCGTGCAGAACGGCCGGGCCTTCGCCTTCGAGATGAACTGGACCGATTCGCGGGTCCAACCCGTCTGCAGCCTCGTCAACTTGACTCCGGAGTTCGGCGCCGAACAAGCGGTGACGAGCGTGCTGATGGTGGGCCGCGACATCAGCGAGCTTCGCGCCTACCAGGACCGCATCCATCGCATGGTGGAGTCGAACATCATCGGCGTGGTGTTCTGGCACGCGGACGGGCGCATCGTCGACGCCAACGATTCGTTCCTGGGCCTGCTGGGCTGGTCGCGTGATGACCTGCGGTCGGGTCGCCTTCGCTGGGACAACATCACGCCGCCGGGTCACGAAGCGGCGGATGCGCGAAGTGCCGAAGAGATGCAGCGCACCGGTGGCAGCCGCGCTCACGAGAAGGAATACCTGCATCGCGACGGCCACCGTATCCCCGTGCTCGTCGGTGCCGCGTTCCTCGATGGGCAACACGAGTCCGGCGTGGCGTACGTGCTGGACCTGACGGAGCGCAAGCGTGCAGACCTCGACCGCCAGGCCCGCGAGACGGCGGAAGCTGCCTCGCGCGCGAAAGGCGAGTTCCTCGCGAGCATGAGCCATGAGATCCGTACGCCGATGAACGCGATCCTCGGCATGTCGTACCTCGCGCTGCAGGGCCCGCTGGACCCTCAGCAGCACCGGTACGTCGAGACGGTGCACCGCTCGGCCGAGTCGCTGCTGGCGATCATCAACGACATCCTCGACTTCTCGAAGGTCGAAGCCGGCAAACTCGACATGGAGCGCATCGACTTCGACCTGTCCGACGTGATAGACCACATCGCCAGCCTGATCGGCATGCAGGCGCAGGACAAGGGCCTGAAGCTGCTCTTCCTTCCTTCGCCGACGGTGCCGACCCATCTGATAGGCGACCCGACTCGGCTCGGACAGATCCTGCTCAATCTCGGCGGCAACGCCGTCAAGTTCACCGAACGCGGAGAGATCGTCGTCGGCATCGACCTGGCCGAACGGGACGAGACCTCGGCACTGCTTCGTTTCGAGGTACGCGACTCGGGCATCGGCATGACGATGGAGCAGCAGAGGCAGCTCTTCCAGCCCTTCACCCAAGCCGATGCGTCGACCAGCCGCCGCTACGGCGGCACGGGGCTGGGCCTCGCGATCTGCCGCCGCCTGGTGGCGCTGATGGACGGGGACATCCACGTCGACAGCCAGCCCGGGGTGGGAAGCCGCTTCAGCTTCACCGCGAGGCTGGGCCTGCAGCCCGCACGGGCGGGCGCCGTCGAAACCGGCCACCGCCGCCCGCCGGACGCCCTGCAGTTGCAACAGGCGGGGCTGCGCGGCGCCCGCATCCTGCTGGTCGAAGACAACCCGATCAACCAGGAGCTGGCGCGCGATCTGCTGTCTCGCGTCGGCATCGTCGTCACGATCGCCGAAGACGGCCAGCAGGCGATCGACATCCTCGGCACGCAATCGTTCGACGGCGTGCTGATGGACTGCCAGATGCCCGTCCTCGACGGCTATGAAGCGACGGCCATCTTGCGGCGCGAGCCTGCGCTGCGCGGGCTGCCGATCATCGCGATGACCGCGAACGCGATGGTCGGCGACCGCGACAAGGCCCTCGCCGCCGGCATGGACGACCACATCGGCAAGCCGATCAAGGTGGCCGAGATGTTCGCCACGCTGTCGCGCTGGATTTCGCCTGATCGCTCGCCTTAGAGCGACCATCAGGGCGCCCGGTCAGGCACCCGCCGGCGCATTGCCGGTGAACACCGCCAGCTGGGCTGCGAACGCTCGCTGGTAAGCGGGCCGCGCTTCGCCGCGGGCGACATAGGCGGCCAGGTTCGGGTATTCGTCGACCAGGCCCGACGGCTTCAACCGGAGCAGGACGGACACCATCATCAAGTCGCCCGCGCTGAACACACCGTCGAGCCAGTCGGCACGCGCCAGGCGGGTGGAGAGTTCGCCCAGCCGGACGCGGATGCGGTCCCTGACGAGCGGCAGGCGCTGTTCGGCCCAGGGCTTGTCGCCTTCCTGGAACTTGGCTGTTTGAAGATCGAGGATCGGCGGCTCGACCGTGTTGACGGCGGCAAACATCCACGTAATCGCCCGTGCCCGGGCATTCGCATCGGCAGGCAGCAGCCCGGTGTGGCGCTCTGCGAGATGGAACACGATGGAACCCGACTCGAACAGGACCAGATCGCCTTCTTCGTAGGTCGGAATCTGCCCGAAAGGATGAAGCGCGAGGTGCGCGGGCTCCTTCATCGCAGCGAAGGAAACCAGGCGAACCTCGTAAGGCTGGCCCACTTCCTCGAGCGCCCAACGAACGCGCATGTCACGCGCCAACCCTTTGCCGCGATCAGGAGACCGTTCAAAGACCGTGATCGTCGGGGTGGTCGGAAGGGTCATGGTGATGTCTCCTCGGGAGGTGTTTCGTTGAGTGCCTGACAGCTACTTATCTACTCGACGTCCGGGAAGGGCTGAAATCGACACCTTGAGCAGGTCTTTTTTCGCTGAATCTCCGAGATCACGTCCTCGTTTCCCCCGAACGCCCACGCGCCATCAAGTTACCCCGAGGGCCGCCGATATACCGCCCACATTCAACAATCGAAGCGGGAGCTCGTGTGCTGATCCTCAACAACGTCAAGATTGGTACGCGCCTCGTAGCGGGCTTCGTGCTTGTCATCCTTTTCGGCCTGGCCGTCGCACTGCTGGGCTGGCGCCAGCTGGCAGGCGTCGACCAGATGGTCAATTCCCTGGCGGACCAGCGCATGCAGATGGTGCTGAACATCAGCGAGTTGAAGGACAACGTCAACCTGGCAGCCCTCAGCGCCCGCGACATCGTGCTGGCGGGCAAGGACACCGCCGTGGTCGACCGCGAGAAGAAGCGGCGTGAAGAAATGCGCGCCCGCAACCCCAAGCTGCTGGAGGCCCTGCAAAAAGGCGCCGTCACCGACGCTGAAAAGGATGCGCTCCAGCAGATGGCAACGCAGCGCGGGGCTTATACCAAGTCGATGGACAAGGTGCTCACCGCCGCCGCTGCGGGCCAGCAGGAAGAAGCTGCACGCATCAACCTGCAGGAAACCCGCCCGATCCAGGACGCCTATTTCAAGACGCTCGACGCCTTCAAGGACACGCAGCTGGCGCTGATGCAGAAGACCGCGACCACGATCAATGAGACGACCAGCCGGGCCAGCTCGCTGATGCTGGGCATCGCCGCGTTGTCCACGCTGTGCGGGCTGGTGCTGGCCGGCTTGCTGACTGCGTCCATCACTCGGCCGCTGAGCAATGCCGTGGAAGTGGCGCGCGCTGTGTCACAAGGTGACCTGACGACCCCGATCCACCCCCAGGGCCGCGACGAAGCCGCCGAATTGCTGGGTGCCATGAAGATCATGACCGAAAGCCTGGCCGCACTCGTGGGAACGGTGCGCCAGACCTCCGAGAGCATTGCCACCGGCTCGGGCCAGATTGCCACCGGCAACGCCGACCTGTCGCAGCGCACCGAAGAGCAGGCGTCCAACCTGCAGCAGACCGCCGCGTCGATGCACCAGCTGTCCAGCACGGTGAAGAGCAACGCCCACACCGCGCAGGAAGCCACCCGCTTGGCTCACGAGGCCTCGACCGCTGCCAGCCAGGGCGGCGCGGTCGTCAGCCAGGTCGTGCAGACGATGACCGAGATCAACGCCAAGTCAGGCCGCATTGCCGACATCATCGGCGTGATCGATGGCATCGCGTTCCAGACCAACATCCTCGCGCTGAACGCTGCTGTGGAAGCGGCCCGTGCCGGCGAGCAAGGCCGCGGCTTTGCCGTGGTGGCCGCAGAAGTGCGTGCACTGGCCCAGCGCTCGGCCCAAGCCGCTCGCGAGATCAAGACCTTGATCGGCGCCAGCACCGAGACGGTACAGAACGGCGCCGAGCTGGTGGAGCAGGCCGGCCGCACCATGGGTGACATCGTCGCCCGGGTCAAGCAGGTGACCGACCTCGTCAGCCACATCGGCAATGCATCGCACGAACAGTCCGAAGGCATCGGCCAGATCAACGAGGCCGTGACCGAACTCGACACCGCGACCCAGCAGAACGCGGCGCTGGTGGAAGAGTCGGCCGCTGCGGCGGAAAGCCTGGATCAACAGGCCCGCAAACTGGTCGAAGCGGTGTCGAGATTCAAGTTGCAGGCCGCTTGAGGCCTCGCGGTGCTGAAGGGCCGGCAGAGCCCTCAGCGCTGCCCTGAAGCACACCGCCCTGCAAGCCCTTGCATTGCCTCACAGCCGCTGATCTCGTACGCTAGGCGCCAGTAGCCCCCGCCGTGGCGCGCGCGCCGCGCGAGGACTCGATCCGGATCCTTCCTGTTCTGTGGCGCATCGCGCACGGGGGTGTCGGCATGTCGAGTTCCAACCATCCGGGCATGGCCCGCATCCGCACGCTGGCCTTTGTCGGCCAGACGACGGCAGGCAAGACCAGCCTGGTCGAGGCCCTGCTCGTGCGCTCGGGCACCATCTGTGCGCCAGGGTCGGTCGAGCGCGGTACCACCGTCTCCGACTACGACCCGATGGAACGGCGATTGCTGCATTCGCTGCAGGCCTCGCTCACGCACTTCAGCCACGGCGAGGCGTTCATCCACCTGATCGACACACCGGGCTACGCCGACTTTGCCGGCCACGCGCTGTCGGCGCTCGAGGCGGTGGACACGGCGGCGATCGTCGTCAACGCGCAGGCGGGCATCGAGCAGATGGTGCTGCGCATGATGGACTGGGCCACGCAGCGCGGGCTGTGCCGCCTGATCGTCGTCAACAAGATCGATGCGCAAGACGTCGATTGCGGTGCGCTGGTGCAGCAGCTGCAGGCGGCTTTCGGCAAGGTGTGCCTGCCGATCAATCTGCCGACGCCCAACGGTACGTCGGTCATCGACTGCTTCTTCAATACCAGCGACCACCCCTCGCGGCCGACGCAGTTCTCGTCGGTGGAGCAGGCGCACCGCGCGCTGGTGGAGCAGGTGGTCGAGGTGGACGCCGAATTCGTCGACCGCTACCTGAACGATGGTGACGTCGACCCGCGCGAGCTGCATGCACCACTGGAGCAGGCGCTGCGTGAAGGGCACCTGGTGCCGATCTGCTTCGTGTCGACGCGCACGGGCGCGGGTGTCGGCGAGCTGCTCGACGTGATCGAGCGGCTGCTGCCCAACCCGATGGAAGGCAACCCGCCGCAGTTCTTCAAAGGCGAAGGTGACGCGGCACAGCCGATGCAGGCCGTGCCCGACCCGGCGCAGCATGTGATCGCGCATGTGTTCAAGGTCACCAACGACCCCTACGTCGGCAAGATGGGCGTGTTCCGCATCCACCAGGGCACGGTCACGCGCGACAGCCAGCTCTACATCGGCGACGGGCGCAAGCCGTTCAAGGTGGGCCACCTCTTCATGCTGCAGGGCAAGGAGCATGTGGAGGTGCAGCGCGGCGTGCCGGGCGACCTGTGCGCGGTGGCTAAGGTCGACGAGATGCACTTCGACGCGGTGCTGCACGACGCCGCCGAAGACGACCACCTGCACCTCAAGCCGCTGCCGTTTCCAGTGCCGGTGCACGGCCTGGCGATCGAGCCCAAGCGGCGCGGCGACGAGCAGCGGGTGTGGGAGATCCTGCAGAAGCTGGTCGACGAAGACCCCTGCCTGCGCCTGGAGCATGTGGTCACCACCAACGAGACCATCGTCTACGGCCTGGGCGAGCTGCACCTGCGCACGCTGGTCGAGCGGATGAAGGACGTGCACCACTGCGACGTCGTCACCCGCCCGCCGCGCATCGCCTACCGCGAGACGGTCACCGCGCCGGCGGAAGGCCACCACCGGCACAAGAAGCAATCGGGTGGGGCGGGGCAGTTCGGCGAGGTGTTCCTGCGTGTCGAGCCGTTGGAGCGCGGCCAGGGCTTCCAGTTCGTCGACGCGGTGAAGGGCGGCACCATCCCCGGGCAGTTCATCCCCGCGGTCGAGAAGGGCGTGCGGCAGGCGCTGGAGGCCGGCGTGCTCGCAGGCTACCCTGTGCACGACCTGCGCGTCACGGTGCACGACGGCAAGCACCACAGCGTCGACTCCAAGGAGATCGCCTTCATCGTCGCCGGGCGCAAGGCCTGCATCGATGCAGTGCTGAAGGCACGGCCCATCGTGCTGGAGCCGATCGTCAAGGTAGAGATCACGGCGCAGGAGCCGAGCCTGGGCGACATCACCGGCGACCTCGCATCAAGGCGTGGCCAGATCAGCGGCACGCAGGCGCTGATCGACGGCAGCATCATCGTGAACGGCGAAGCGCCGCTGGCCGAACTGGTGACCTACCAGACCCAGCTCAACGGCCTGACCGGCGGCGAAGGCCGCTACACGCTGCAGCTGAGCCACTACGACCCAGTGCCACCGAACCAGCAGGCGGCGCTTGCGAACCAGTACAAACTGCGTGACGAGGAGTGATTGACGGCGCCCGTGAATCTCCGGCCACCGCCGACGCGTTAAAGCTGGGCTTCGATCGCGGCCTTGTCGATGACTGACCACACGGATCGGATTCTTCCGTCCACGTACTGATAGAAGACGTTCTCGCTGAACGAGACACGCCGGCCACCGATGTCCAGATCGAGAAAGCGGCCTGTCGGTGTGCAATCGAAATTGAGGCGCGCCGCGACGGAAGTCGCGTCGGTCACCATCAGCTGAATGAAGAAACGCAGGTCCGGGATATCGCGGTAGTTGCCTTCCAACATCGCCCGGTAGCCAGACAAGCCGATGCGGCGGCCGTTGTAGTCCACCTCTTCGTCGACGAAGTCACCAAGCCGGTCCAGGTCTCGGGCGTTCAGGCAGGCGATGTACTGGCGGTAAAGGGTGGCGGTGTTCATGTCACGTCACGCGCGACCGCTCAGCGCCAGCCGGTGCGTGCCGTGGCCGCACCGGACGATTCGTCTTGCGTGGAGGCCATGAGCACCGTCTCGTCGGGCGGGGCCGTGAACCACGCCGAGAGCACGGCCAGGGCCATCACGATCAATACGAAGGTCGTCCGGAGGTTCATGGCTGCCTCACTTGCCGTCGAATGCGGCTTGCAGCGCCGCGATGTCGAGCTTGGTCATCTGCATCATCGCGCCCATCGCGCGCTGGGCCTTGGCGGTGTCGGGGCTCTTGAGCATGTCCATCATGGCGCGCGGCACGATCTGCCACGACAGGCCGAACTTGTCCTTCAGCCAACCGCATTGGCCGGTGGAGCCGCCTTCGCTCAGGCGGGCCCACAGGCGGTCGACCTCGGCCTGGTCGGCACAGTCGACCGCGATCGAGATCGCTTCGGTGAACGGAAATTGCGGGCCGCCATTGAGGGCCAGGAACTCCTGCCCTTCGATGACGAAGCGCATGGTCAGCACCTTGCCCTTGAGCGAGGGCACGGCGTCGCCGTAGTGCGTGACTTCGAGCACCTTGCCGTTCTTGAAGATGCCGAGATAGTGTTCGACGGCCTCGTCGGCGTTGAAGTTGAACCAGAGGCAGGGGGTGAGCTTTTGCATGGTGATCTCCTGGGGTGGTGACGTTCAGGTGGGAGACCGCCGCGCGGCCGCGGCGGAGGGGCGGGAACGGGGGGTGGCTTTGGCAACCGGCGCTGGAAGCAGCGACGCCACGTACTCGCGCAGGTGCGCGATGGTTCGCGTGGCCGCAGCGGCATCGTGCTGGGCCTTGGCAAGAATGAAAGCACCCTGGATGGCGGCCTGCGCAAAGAGCGCAACATCGAGCGGCTCCCACGTGGCCTTCGGGGCATACAAGCGCTTGGCCTCGATCAGGTCGGCCTCGACGGTGCGGGCGTGGAAGAGGATGGCCCGGTTGCAGGCATCGCGGATGTCGGGGTGCGTGCTGTAGGTCTCTTGCACCATGGTGCCCAGCAAGCAGCTGAAGTCGGCCAGCTCGCCCTGGATCAGCGAAGCGCGGAGATCGATGTAGGCCAGCACGCGTTCACGCGGGTCGGCCAGGCTGTGGAACGGCGCGCTCTCGAACATGTTGCCGGTGACGCCGGTCCAGTGCTCGGTGGCGGCGATGGCCAGTTCGTCCTTGCCCTTGAAGTGGTGGAAGAAGCTGCCCTTGGTGACGCCGGCCTCGCGGCAGATGTCGTCGACCGAACTGCCCGCATACCCTTGCACGCGGATCACGCGCAGCGCAGCGTCAAGCAGCTTTCTCTTCGGGCCTTCGGTGAGTTCGATCATTTCCACACTCCATACCGATTAGTCGGTACGTGAACAATACCGACCGATCGGTATGGCGTCAAGCGGATTTTTCGTAACGATGCAAATCAGTGCGGGGCCTCTTGGCGGTGCGCTCTGTTTGCACGAAGAACGGGCGACTTTGGGGTTCCACGCCCCGTGCGGCCCGTTCAACAGCAGCATTTGGAGCTTCACGCGTTGGCACGCGACCTGCTAAGCATGACCTGTCATAACAGGTCAGGTCCGCCGCGATGAATTCAGCCCGCAAGCCCACCCAACCCGAGAGCGCCGAGGTGCAGGTGGTGCCGATGTCGTCGGTGCCGATGCACACGCAGATCCGCGAGATCGTGCGCCGGCGCGTACTCGACGGCACTTATGCGCCGCACTCGCAGATGCCCTCGGAGAGCCAGATGATGGAGTCGTTCTCGGTCAGCCGCATCACGATCCGCCAGGCACTCGGCGATCTGCAGAAGGAAGGCTTGATCTTCAAGGTGCCGGGCAAGGGCAGCTTCGTCGCCAAGCCCAAGGCCTTCCAGAACCTGTCGCGCCTGCAGGGCTTCGGCGAGGCGATGGGCCCGTCGGGCTACGAGACCTTCTCGCAGGTGCTGAGCATGCGGCAGGTGCCGGCCAGCGACGTGGTGGCGCGCCGCCTGCAGCTCGGCCTCGGCGACGCGGTCTATGAGATCCAGCGCCTGCGCTACCTGAACCGCGAACCGATCTCGGTTGACCAGAGCTACTTCCCGCTCGCGCTCGGCGAGCGCCTGGCGCAAGAAGACCTGCCGACGCGCGACATCTTCGTGATCCTCGAGAACGACTTCGGCCTCCACCTCACGCATGCCGACGTGCAGATCGAAGCGATCTCGGCCGACGAATTCCTCGCGCGCCAGCTGCGCATCGCCGAGGCCTCGCCGTTGCTGCGCATCGAGCGGCTCACCTATGCCGACGACAAGCCCATCGATTTCGAATTTCTGTACTACCGCGGCGATGCCTTCCAGTACCGCCTGCGCATCGACCGCTGCTGATCCATCAACAGCGCACCTGCTGGCAAACCAACACCCCTGCCCGAAACCCAACAGTCACGGAGCACACCACATGAACACCATCGAACTCGAATTCGACCTCGTCGTGATCGGCGGCGGCACTGGCGGCCCGATGGCCGCGGTCAAGGCCAAGGAGCGCAACCCCAAGCTGCGTGTGCTGCTGATCGACAAGGCCAACGTGAAGCGCAGCGGCGCGATCTCGATGGGCATGGACGGCCTGAACAACGCCGTCATCCCCGGCCACGCGACACCGGAGCAGTACGTCAAGGAGATCACCGTCGCGAACGACGGCATCGTCGATCAGGAAGCGGTGATGGCCTACGCCGCCGGCAGCTTCGACATGATCCAGGAGCTCGACCGCTGGGGCGTGAAGTTCGAGAAGGACGAGACCGGCGACTACTCGGTGCGCAAGGTGCATCACCTCGGCGCCTACGTGCTGCCGATGCCCGAGGGGCACCACATGAAGCGCATCCTGTACCGGCAGCTGAAGCGGGCTCGCGTGGAGATCACCAACCGCGTCGTCGTCACACGCGTGCTGACGGGGCCCGACGGCGCCGTCACCGCAGTGATGGGCTTCGACTGCCGCACCGCTGAGCTGTACGTGATCCGCACCAAGGCCGCGGTGATCTGCACCGGCGCCGCAGGCCGCCTCGGCCTGCCCGCGTCGGGCTACCTGATGGGCACCTACGAGAACCCGACCAACTGCGGCGACGGCCACTCGATGGCGTACCACGCCGGGGCTGATCTCGCGAACCTCGAGTGCTTCCAGATCAACCCGCTGATCAAGGACTACAACGGCCCGGCCTGCGCGTACGTGACCGGCCCGCTCGGCGGCTACACCGCCAACAGCAAGGGCGAGCGCTTCATCGAATGCGACTACTGGAGCGGCCAGATGATGCAGGAGTTCTACAACGAACTGCTCAGCGGCAACGGCCCGGTGTTCCTCAAGCTCGACCACCTGGCCGAAGAAACGATCCAGGAGATCGAGACCATCCTGCACAGCAACGAACGGCCGAGCCGTGGCCGCTTCCACGACAAGCGCGGCAACGACTACCGTAAACAGATGGTCGAGATGCACATCTCGGAGATCGGCTTCTGCAGCGGCCACAGCGCCTCGGGCATCCACATCAACGCGCGCGGCGAGACCTCGGTGAAAGGCCTCTATGCCGCCGGTGATTGCGCCAGCGTGCCGCACAACTACATGCTCGGCGCCTTCGTCTACGGCAAGCTGTGCGGCGAGAACGCCGCGGCGTATTGCGCCGAAGTGGGCCACACGGCGGTCGATGCCGATGCGCAAGCGGCCGAGAGTGCGCGCATCCTCGCGCCGCTACAGCGCGAGGGCGGCCTCACCCCGTACCAGATCGAATACAAGACGCGCCGCCTCGTCAACGACTACCTGCAGCCACCCAAGATCACGAGCAAGTACGAGATCGGCTTGCGCCGCTTTGCCGAGATCCGTGAAGACACCGCCTCGATGTCGGCCGGCAACGCGCACGAGCTGATGCGCGCGATGGAAGCGCACTCGATCCTCGACTGCGCCGAGATGGCGGCGCGTGCCTCGATGTTTCGCACCGAGAGCCGCTGGGGCCTGTACCACCACTACGTCGACCACCCCGAGCGCGACGACGCGAACTGGTTCTGCCATTCGCTGCTGAGCCGCGACGCGCAAGGCCAGATGGCCATGCGCAAGAAAGCGATCGAGCCCTACATCGTGCCGATCGACGACGAAGAACGAACCGCCTACCAACGCCTGCGCGTCGCCTCCAGCGCCGAAGCCGCCTGACGTTTTCTCCAAGGAGCCCGCCATGACCCTCGCCGCCACCATCACCCAAGTGCCCGTCCGCGTGGACGAGTCGAAGTGCATCGCCGAGAAGGGCTGCACCGTCTGTGTCGACGTCTGCCCGCTCGACGTGCTGGCCATCGACATGCTGACCAAGAAGGCCTACATGAAATTCGACGAGTGCTGGTACTGCCTCCCCTGCGAGCAGGACTGCCCGACCGGCGCCGTCACGGTCGACATCCCCTACCTGCTGCGCTGAGGAGCCGCGATGGACACCGGAATCCCGACCCTCGCCGAGCGCTTGGCCGACGCCGACGCCACCGTGCGCCGCCTGGCAGTGATCGACCTGCCGTACAGCGACGAAGACGACATCGTGCCGCTCTTGTTGCCGCGCCTGGCCGACACCGACGCGCAAGTCCGCACCGAAGCCATCCGCGCCCTCGAAGGCTTCGAAGAGCCCGAGGTGGTGCAAGCGCTGGCGGCCATGCTGCTCGACCCGAACGCCGACGTGCGCAAGTCGGCCGGCGAGGTGCTGTCCGAATTGAAGGAAGCAGCATCGGCCGCACCGCTGCTGCCGATGCTGCAAGGCGGCCCGGCCGAGGTGCGCGCGCTCGCGTTCCACGCGGTGCGGGCGTTGCGTTCGCCGCAGGCCTTTGCGCCGGCGATGCAATCGCTGCGCGACCCCGATGCGGCGGTGCGCCGCGAAGCGGTCGGCGTGCTCGGTTACCTGAAAGACCCGGCTGCGATCGGCGAGCTGGCTGAGGTGGCAGCGAACGACCCGGACGTCGAAGTGCGCCGCATCGCGATCGGTGCGCTGGGCTATTCGAGCAGCGTGAGCGTGCTGCCGGCGCTGACCCGCGCACTCGCAGATAGCGGCTGGATGGTGCGCGACGAGGCCGCACAGACCATCGGCAAGCTGCGGCTGTCGCTGGCCATCCCCGACCTCGTGCATGCCATGCAGGACGACTACTGGCAGGTGCGCGTGAAGGCCGCACGCAGCCTCGGGCTGCTGAAGGCCGAGGCCGGGCTGCCCTCGCTCGTGGCTTCGCTGACCCACACCATCAGCAACCTGCGCAAGGAAGCCGTGATCGCGCTCGGCGAGATCGGCGACACGCGCGCGATCGCGCCGCTCGAGGCGGCACTCGCCGACCCCGACCCCGATGTGCGCAAGCTCGCGCGGCTCGCGCTCACTTCGATCGGGCTGGCGCAGAAGGCGCGTGTCGAAGGGGGCACGGCATGACCTTCGTCGTCACCGAAGCCTGCATCCGCTGCAAGTACACCGACTGTGTCGCGGTCTGCCCGGTCGACTGCTTTCACGAGGGACCGAACTTCCTCGCGATCAACCCCGAGGTGTGCATCGACTGCGCGGTCTGCGTGCCCGAATGCCCGGTGGGCGCCATCGTCGCCGACACCGACGTGCCGGCGGAGCAGCGCAGCTACATCGAGCTGAACGCCCGCCTCGCCGCGCAATGGCCAGTCATCAGCCAGACCCGCGAACCGCTGCCCGATGCCGAGGCGTGGGCCTCGGTGGTCGACAAGCGCGTGCAGCTGGTCGAGCACGCCTAGCCACCCCCAGCACGCGCATCGGAATGAACCGCCATGCCCGACAAGACAGCCGCGCCCCGAGCGCACCAGCGACCACCCGCAGTGGCACCTGTCTTGCAATCGGAGGAGACGAACCGTCCATCCACTCCTTGGAGAACCTGTTCATGAAGCACATCGTCTTGCGAGTCTGCGCGGCCCTGGCGCTGTCTCTCTGCCTCGAGCTGCCGGCCCTCGCGCGGCAGGACGTGGTCATCGGCATCGGCACCCAGAACACCACCACCAACACCGTCACCGGCGGCGTGGTGCTCAAGGAGATGAAGCTGATCGAGAAGTACCTGCCCAAGACCGGCAAGTACAAGGACATCGACTTCAAGCTGGACTGGCAGAACTTCACCTCCGGCCCGCCGATCACGAACGGCATGATGGCCAAGAAGCTGCACATCGGCATGATGGGTGACTACCCGCTGCTGGTGAACGGCGCCACCGGCCAGGCGCAGCCGGGCAACGAGACGCTGCTCGTGGCCATCATTGCCTACAGCGCCTTCGGTTCGGGCAACGGCGTGGTGGTGCACAAGGACTCGCCGTACTACGAGCTCGCCGACCTCAAAGGCAAGCTGATCTCGGTGCCCTTCGGCTCGGCCGCGCACGGCATGCTGCTGCAGGCGATGCAGAGCCGCGGCTGGAAGGACGACTACTGGGACCTCGTCAGCCAGAGCCCCGAAGTCGGCACGACCAACCTGCAGGAAAAGAAGATCGACGCGCACGCCGACTTCGTGCCCTTTGCCGACCTGCTGCCGTACCGCGGCTTCGCGCGCAAGATCTTCGATGGTGCCGAGACCAAGGTGCCGACCTTCCACGGCGTCGTCGTCCGCAAGGACTTCGCGACCGAGTACCCCGAGGTCGTCGTCGCCTACATCAAGGCGCTGATGGAGGCCGATGCCTGGGTGCGCAGCAACCCGACCGCGGCGGCAGCCAAGATCGAGGAGTGGACCAAGATCGAGAAGGAGGTGGCCTACCTCTACCTCGGCCCGGGCGGCATCCACACGCTCGACCCGACCATCAAGCCGCGCTGGCTCGACACCATCAAGACCGGCCACGAGGTGCTCACACGCCTGAACCGCGTGAAGCCGCTGGACATCAACGCCTGGGTCAACGAGACCTATGTGCGCCAGGCCTTCAAGGAACTCAAGCTCGACTACGACGCGCAGAAGCACACCCTCGCGAACTACGACATCAGCGGCACCGACCCGTTGTGCAAGACACCGATCACGCGGCCGAAGGACGCCGGCGAAGTGTGGCTCGACGGCGCGCCGATCGCTGCCTACGCCTCGCCGGTCTGCACGCTCGCGGCGATCAACAAGGCGCAGAGCGAAGGCAAGAAGGTCAAGGTGGCCTACCTCACCGACAAGACGCTGGGCATCAAGCTCTTCGCCGACAAGGCCTTCTATGCGGTGAACAGCAGCGACCCGAAGAAGCCGCAGATCGCACCCTTTCTGCTGAGGAAGGACGCGCAAGCCGAGGCCATGGCCACCGGCGGCCGCCTCGCGACCTACCCCGAAGCGCTCGCCGCCGCTGCCGGCCTCTAACGCCGCCTCTGATATCGCCTCTGACACCGAGGAACACACCATGCCGCCTGTCACGCAACGCCTGTTCCACGACCTGCCGCCGCCAGGCGCGCGCACCGACGCCGCGCCCGCGCGCGGATTAGCGCGGCCCGAAGACACGCTGCGCCCGCCACTGCCGGCTCCTACCGGCACACCGATGGCGCCGCGCTTCGCCGAGCGGGTGTGGCAGGGGCTGCGCGAGCGGGCACCCGCGCAGCTGATGGCACTCGCGTCGCTGCTCGGCATCGTGTTGTTCTGGCATCTCGCGACGACGTACAAGCTCGACTTCTACATCCGCTTCACCAACATCCCGACGCCGGCCGAGGTGCTGTCGAAGATCGTCGAGGTGAACGCGTCGCCGAAGTTCATCAAGAACGTCGGCATGAGTTTGCGGCGCATCTTCATCGGCTTTGCGATCGCCACCGTGCTCGGCGTCGCGCTCGGCATGTTGATCGGCCGCTACCGGCTGACGCGCAACCTGCTGTTCCCGGCGATGGAGGTCTTCCGCCCGATCCCGGCGATCGCGTGGGTGCCGATCTCGATCATGCTGTGGCCCGACAACGAGGTCAGCATCGTCTTCATCACCTTCATCGGTGCGTTCTTTCCCATCCTGCTGAACACCATCAGCGGCGTGCAGGCCGTCGACGACGTGTTGCTGCGCGCCAGCCAATGCCTCGGCGCACGCGAGCGCCAGATCATGTGGTACGTGGTGCTGCCCGGCGCGGCGCCGCAGATCTTCACCGGCCTGGCCGTCGGCATGGGCGTGGCCTGGGTCTCGCTGATCGCGGCCGAGATGATCTCGGGGCAGTTCGGCATCGGCTACTTCACCTGGGAGGCCTACTCGCTGATCTCGTACCCCGAGATCGTGCTTGGCATGATCACGATCGGCATCCTCGGCCTGATGTGCAGCGGGCTGATCCGCTTCGTCGGCAAGGCGGTGATGCCGTGGCTGGCCTACGGTTCGCGCGCCGGGAGCGTGCGATGAGCGCCGTCGCCAACGAGGGCACTGGGGCGCGCAAGGGCCATGTGCAGATCAAGGACGTCTCGGTGCGCTTCGGCAGCAAGGGGCGCATGACCGAGGCGGCCAGCCGCGTGTCGCTGGAGGTGAAGCCCGGCGAGTTCGTCAGCATCATCGGCCCGTCGGGTTGCGGCAAGTCGACGCTGCTCAACATCGTTGCCGGCTTCATCAAGCCCAGCGAGGGCGAGGCGCTGCTCGATGGTCAGCCCATCGGTGGCCCGGGTGCCGACCGCGGCGTGGTGTTCCAGCAGTACTCGCTGTTCCCGTGGATGACGGTGCGCAAGAACGTCGAGTTCGGCCTGAAGATGAAAGGCATTGGGCAGAGCCAGCGCGAGACTGCCGCGCGTTCGCTGCTCGGCATGGCCGGCTTGCTGGCATTCGAGAACCACTACCCCGATCAACTGTCAGGCGGCATGAAGCAGCGCGTCGGCATCGTGCGTGCGCTCGCCACCAGTCCGCAGGTGATGCTGATGGACGAGCCCTTCGGCGCGCTCGATTCGCAGACGCGCACCGTGATGCAGGAGATCCTCACCAACATGTGGCAGCAGCTGCAGCTGTCGGTGCTGTTCATCACCCACGACATCGAAGAAGCGATCTTCCTGTCGGAGAAGGTCTACGTGATGACCGCGCGCCCGGGCCGCATCAAGGCTGAGATTCCGATCCCGCTGCCGCGGCCGCGCACACCGGAGATGACGGCATCGCCGACCTTCCAGGCGCTGGTGCGCCAGCTCAAGGCGCTGATCCGCGAAGAGAGCCTGGCCGCGATGGGCGGCGAGCTGCACAGCGGCGGGCTGCAGGGCATCGACCACCAGTTCAGCCACGACGGCATGAACGCGCTGATATGAGCGCCGAAGCCAACGCGCTCGACGCGCAGCTGTTTCCGCAGGCCATCGTCAACCACCAGGGCAGCGGCGTGCTCGAGCTGCGCTGGCAGGACGGCAGCGAGAGCCGCCTGCCGCACGGGCTGCTGCGCTCGCGTTGCCGGTGCGCGGGCTGCGAGCACGCCTTTCGCACACAGGGCACGCGGCCGGAGCCTGTTGAAGCGATCCGCCTCGATGCCATCCACCCGATCGCCGACAAGGGGCTGAACCTGGTGTTCTCCGACGGACACGGGCGCGGCATCTTTCCGTGGGCCTACCTGCACGAGCTCGGCCAGTCAATTTCTTCCTGAACACCTCCACAGACCATGTCAAAACTCGCCACCGAACGTGTCCTGCAGGTCCACCACTGGAACGACACGCTGTTCTCCTTTCGAACCACGCGCGACCCGGGCCTGCGCTTTCGCAACGGCCACTTCGTGATGCTCGGGCTGCCGGTCGAGGGCAAGCCGCTGATGCGCGCCTACAGCGTCGCAAGCGCCAACCATGAAGAGCACCTCGAGTTCTTCAGCATCAAGGTGCCGGATGGCCCGCTGACCTCGCGCCTGCAACACCTGCAGCCGGGCGACGAGGTGATCGTCGGACGCAAGCCCGTCGGCAGCCTCGTGCTCGACGACCTGCGGCCCGGCCGGCACCTGTACCTGCTGTCCACCGGCACGGGCCTCGCTCCGTTCATCAGCATCATCCAGGACCCCGACACCTACGAGCGCTTCGAGAAGGTGGTGCTGATCCACGGCGTACGGCAGGTCAGCGAGCTCGCGTACGCCACGTTCATCGAAGAACTGCCGAGCCACGACTACCTCGGCGAGCTGGTTCGCGACAAGCTGCTGTACTACCCGACGGTCACGCGCGAGCCGTTCCGCAACCAGGGCCGGCTCACCGAGGTCATCGAGTCGGGCAAGCTGTTCAGCGACCTCGGCCTGCCGCCGCTCGATGCCGCGGTCGACCGCGCCATGATCTGCGGCAGCGCCGCGATGCTCGCCGACAGCTGCAAGCTGCTCGATGCGCGCGGCTTCCACGTCAGCCCGCGCCAAGGCGAGCAGGGCGACTACGTGATCGAGCGCGCGTTCGTCGAGAAGTAGCACGTGCCCATGGCCACCGAGAGTTCCGCGGACGACCCCGCGCCGCACGGGTGGCGGCGCCCCGCGAACGGTGGCGGCACACCGCGCCACCCGCTGGCCGTCGCATTGCAGGCGCGTTGGCCCGGCGCTCTGCTCTGCGCGGTGATCGCCATGGCGGCCAGCTTCGTGTCTCGGTTGCATGGCGGGCCGCAGCTGCTGTATGCGCTGCTCTTCGGTGTGTCGTTCCACTTCCTGCTGGAGGACACGAAGATCCGCCCCGGCATCGAGTTCTGCACCGGCCTCGTGTTGCGCCTGGGCGTGGCACTGCTCGGGGCCCGCATCACGGTCTCGCAGATTGCGGCGCTGGGGTGGAGCACCGCACTGATCGTGGTCGGCTGCGTGCTCAGCACCATCTTCGGCGGCATCTGGCTGGCCCGGCGCCTCGGGCTTAGTACCACACAGGGGCTGCTGTCGGGCGGGGCCACGGCCATCTGCGGCGCCTCGGCGGCGCTCGCGATCTCGGCGGTGCTGCCGCGCAGCCGCGAGCAGGAGCGCTTCACCTTGCTGGTGGTCGTGTCCGTCACCTCGCTGTCGACGCTTGCGATGCTCTTGTACCCGCTGCTCGTGCACGCGCTGCATCTGCCGCCGGCGCTGGCCGGCCTGTTCCTCGGCGGATCGATCCACGACGTGGCGCAGGTGGTCGGCGCGGGCTACCTGATGGGCCAGGAGACCGGCGATGCGGCCACCATCGTCAAGCTGTTTCGGGTCTCGATGCTGGCGCTGGTGGTGATCGTGGTGTCTGCGGCCTACCGCGGTGCGCGACCCACCGACACCGCCATTGCAGGCCCCGCACGCCGAGCCGCGCTCGTGCCCTGGTTCCTGTGGGTGTTCCTCGCGCTGGTGATGCTGCATTCGCTGCACGGCATCCCGGAGATCGCCCAGCCGCTGATCGGTGACGTGTCGCGCGGCTGCCTGATCGTGGCGATTGCGGCTCTCGGCGTGAAGACCTCGTTCCAGATGTTGTTCGACACCGGCTGGCGGCCTTTCGCGCTGCTGCTCGTCGAGACACTGTGGCTGGCTGCCGCGCTTCTCATCGCCATTCTGCTGACCCGCCCGGCCTGAGCGCGGCATCGGCTGAGCAGCCCTCGCCAGCGGCTGCAAGCACCGCATCTGCCGACAAGTTCATGAACTGAGCGATTCCGTCGCAAAGCGAAGACTAGGGTTTACCCTAAAATTACGGGTATACCCTTGGAGAACCGTTGTGACCGACTTTTTCGCTTTCCTCGCCCTCGTTGCCATCTTTGGCGCCCGTCTCTACTACGCCAACGTGGCCGCCGAGTTCCTCGACGACATGCCCGCCTCGGTGCGCGCCAGCCTGCTCAAGCGCGCCAACCTGGCGCTCGACTGAGCTTGCAATTGCAAACCCGGGCTGAGTTCGACAGCCCGCCCGTGAGGGCTCAAAGCTCCGGCGCCAGCTTCCCCAGGTAGTGGCGCACGCGCGGGTCGCGCGCCAGTTCCTTCAGCGAATCGGCCTGCATCAGCCGACTCACGCGGCTCTCGTCCTTGTGGACGAAGATGAAGCGCCCGCAGACCTCGGCCAGGATGTCCATGTGCACCGGCTCGTTCGGGTGCAGGCACAGGAACACGAGCTTGCCGTCATCGCGCAGGCGCTTGAAGAAGTCGAGCATGAAGCCGATGTAGCCGTCTTGCGTGTTGAACTGCGGCTCGTCGAACAGGTGCACCTGCGCCCGGGCACTCTCCGCGTGGTCGAGCATGAAGGCCGGGTGCGTGCGTGTGAACGAGCGCACCTGGTAGCTCTGGTGGTAGTGCAAGGCCAGCCGATCGCGCTCGCGGTAGCGCACACGGTGGATGTCTTGCCCGGCCACCATCACGCGGCCGGCGGTGGGCAGGTTGCTGCCGGTGATCAGCTCGAACAGCGTGGTCTTGCCGGCGCCGTTGGCACCCATCACGCCGACGATGCCCGGGCCGTCGATCTCGAAGTCGGCCTCCAGCGAAAAGGTGGTCTGGCGTTGCGGCCAGCCACGCTGGTAACGCTTGCTGAGGCCTTCGACGCGCAGTAGCGGCGCTTTGCCGGTCGCGGTGGTGGTTGCGGTTGCGATTGAACTCATCTCAGATCCCCAGCAGACGGCGTTGCAGGCCGGCGTCGCGGCGCATGGCCTCGGCCGGCCCTTCGTGGACGACGCGGCCCTGCCGCATCACGTAGACGCGGTCGGCCACGGCCAGCGCGCTCTCCACGTTCTGTTCCACCAGCAGCACCGAGACGCCTTCGCGCTTGAGGCGCAGCACGGTCGACATCACGTCTTGCACGACCTTGGGCGCGAGGCCCTGGCTGGGTTCGTCGAACAGCACCAGCCCAGGCGCGCCGAGCAGCGCGCGCGAGATCGCGACCATCTGCATCTCGCCGCCGGAGAGGTTCTCGCACTCGCGCGCCATCAGGTACTCGAGCGCCGAGAAGATTTCGAAGCACTCTTTCTCGGTCCACGCGCGAAAGCGCGTTTTCTTGCGCGCGATGGCGAGGTTGCGCGCCACGGTGAGCGTCGGGAAGATGCGCCGATCGTCCGGCACCCAGCCAATGCCCATGCCGGCGATCTCGTGCGTGGGGCGGCGTGTCACGTCCGCGCCGTCGAACGCGATGCGCCCGCTGCGCGGCGGCGTGAGGCCGAGGATGGAACGCAGCGTCGTCGTCTTGCCGGCGCCATTGGGGCCGAGCAGCGCGACCACCTCTCCCGGCGCCACGGTGAGCGACACGCCGAACAGCGCCTGCGTCTCACCGTAAAAGGTCTCGATGCCGTCGATGGCGAGCATGCTCTCGCTCGCACTCGGCTTCAACACCGCGCTCATGACAACAGGCCCAGGTTGGAGCGCTGCACCCACGGGTTCTCGCGCAAGGCGTCGGGCTTGCCCTGGGCGATGACCTGCCCCCAGTGAATGACCGAGATGCGGTCGGCCAGGCTGAACAGAAAGTGCATGTCGTGTTCGATGATGACGATGGTGAGCTGGCGTTTCAGTTCGGCGATCAGCTCGGCCAGGCGCGCCGTGCCTTCGCTGCCCAGCCCCGCCGTGGGTTCGTCGAGAAACAGCAGCCGCGGCCGTGCCGCCAGCGCCACGCCGATCTCCAGCGCACGCCGCTCGCCGTACGACAGGCTTTCGGCCACCACGCGCTCCTTGCCGGCCAGGCCGACCCGCGCCAGGATGGCCGCGGCCTCATCGTGCGCCGCCGTGTTACGGCCCAGGTCGCGAACCATCGAGAAGCCCTGCGCACGCACCGAGGGCAGGGCGATCAGGATGTTGTCGAGCGCGGTGTCGTCATCGAACAGATTCATGATCTGGAACGAACGCGACACGCCCTTGCAGGCGATCTGCCGCGGCGACAAGCCGGTGATGTCTTCACCCGCAAACTTCACCGTGCCGCGGTCGGGCTTGTAGCGGCCGGTGAGCACGTTGAAGCAGGTCGTCTTGCCGGCGCCGTTGGGCCCCATGATGCCGGCGAGCTGGCCTTCCTCGAACGAGAGCGAGATGCTTTCGAGCACCACGTTGTCGCCGAATCGCTTGTGCAGTTGGGTGGCTTCGAAGAGGGCCATGCTCATGCCTCCTTGGCCACGGGGTTCATCGGTGTCGCAGGAGCCGGCGGGCTCGAGCTTCGCCGCGCCCAGCGCGCCCGCGCCTTCTGCCACGCGCCGGCCACGCCGTCGGGCTGGAACAGCACCATCGCCATGAACACCAGGCCGTACCAGAGCAGCCAGGTCTCTGTGTAGGCGCCCAGGAGGTCCCGCGCGAGGATGAAGAACAGCGCGCCGATCACCGGCCCCCAGAAGCTCACGAGGCCGCCGCCGATCAACACCATCATCACGACGAAGCCCGAGTTGTGCAGGCTCATCACGTTGGGGTAGGCCGACTGCTGCGCCATCGCGAACAGGGCACCCGCCAGGCCCGCCACGCTGGCCGACAAGGTGAACGCGAGCCACTTGTAGAGCCACACGTTGTGACCCACGAAGGCAGCGCGCATCTCGTTCTGCTTGATGGCGCGCAGCACGCGGCCGAAGGGCGAATGGATCAGCCGCCACAAGGCCACCAGCACCAGCGCGAACAGCACCAGCGCGAAGTAGAAGAAGGCTTCGTTGCTCTTCAGCGAGATGTCGGCCAAGCCCAGCGACAAGTCGGGCCGCTTGATGTTGAGCAGGCCATCTTCACCCCCCGTGATGTCGTGCAACTTGACCGCGGCGAACCAGAAAACCTGCCCGAACGCGATGGTGAGCAGCGCGTAGTAGATGCCGCGCTTGTGCGAGATGAAGGCGCCCACCAGCATGCCGAACAGCGCCGAGATCAGCACCGCCCCGATGAGGCCGAGCCCGAGACCCGCATCCGCACGCTGCTGCAACAGGCCGAACGCATAGGCGCCCACACCGAAGTACGCGCCGTGGCCGAACGACGGCAGGCCGCCGTAGCCGAGCAGCAGGTTGTGCCCCAGCGCAAACATCATCCAGATCATGATTTCAAGCGCGAGGTATTGGTAGAGGCCGACCTGGCTCAGCCACAGCGGCGTGCTGGCGAGCAGCGCGACGGTGAACACCATGGGGGCAGTGACAAGCGAAGCAGGTCGGGTTTCTGTGGACATGAGGTGGCGAACAAACGCTGGACACAATGGAATGTATGTTCTATTCTGCGTTCATACAAGAACGTTTGTTCTACTTTTTCCAAGTTCCCCATCAGTGAATTCCCCATGCCGGCAGCCCTGAACTACGACGACCTGAAAGACGCCATCTCGCGCGTCTACCCCACGCTCCCCAAACAGCTGCAACTGATCGCGCGTTTTGCGCTCGACAAGCCCAACGAACTCGCACTCGGTACCGTGGCCTCGGTGGCCGATGCAGCAGGCGTGCAGCCCTCATCACTGATCCGCTTCTCCAACGCGCTCGAATTCGGCGGCTTCTCAGAGATGCAGCAGGTCTTTCGCGACCACCTGGTGGAGCGCTCGGCCAGCTACCGCGAGCGCATCGACCAGCTGCGCCGCCGCAGCAAGCCTGCCGGTGCGGAGTCGGGTGTGCTGCACCAGTTCGTCGGTGATGCGGTGTCGGAGCTGGGCCACCTGGAAGAGAACGTCACCGAGGCCGACATCACGGCTGCGGCACAGCTCATCTGCGCCGCCAAGTGCGTGCACGTGCTGGGGCAGCGCCGCGCGTATCCGCTGGCAGCGTATCTGGCCTACGCGCTGGGCCAGCTCGAACTCAAGACCTACCGGCTCGACGGCATGGGCGGCATGCTGTCCGATTCGCTGCGCGCCATCGACCCCGACGACCTGCTCATCGTCGCGAGCTTCCACAGCTATGCGCAAGAGGTGATTGACGCCACGCTGGCCGTGCATGCCCGCGGCGTGCCGGTGATCGCCATCACCGACAGCTCACTGTCGCCGCTGAAGCCGCCGTCGCGCGTGTGCTTCGAGTTGAGCGTCGGCTCCAAGCAGGCCTTCCGCTCGCTGGTGGCGCCGCTGTGCCTGGCGCAGGCGCTGGTCGTGAGCACCGGCCACCAGCTCACCGAGCAGGCGGCGAAAGCAGCGCCGGCGAAGAAGGCCAACGGCCGCGCGACCCCCAAGAAGACGGCCGGCGCGGCCAAAGCCAAAGGAGTCCACTGATGAGGGAACTCGAGCTGCTCTGCATGGGGCGTGCTGCCGTCGACCTGTACGGTGAGCAGATCGGCGGCCGCCTGGAAGACATGCAGTCGTTCGCCAAGTACCTGGGCGGCTCGCCGGCCAACACGGCCGTGGGCGCATCGCGTCTGGGGCTCAAGGCGGCGATGCTCACGCGCGTCGGCGACGAGCACAACGGCCGCTTCGTGCGCGAGACGCTCGCCGCCGAAGGGGTGGACGTGTCGCAGGTGCGCACCGACCCGAAGCGCCTTACAGCGCTCGTCTTCCTCGGCATCCGCGACCGCGACACCTTTCCGCTGGTGTTCTACCGCGAGCAGTGCGCCGACATGGGCCTCTCTGCGGCTGACGTGGACCCGGCCTTCGTTGGCACGGCCAAGACGCTGCTGATCTCGGGCACGCACCTGTCGAGCCCGCAGACCTACGACGCCTGCCTCAGTGCGATGCAGGCCGCACGTGCTGCCGGCAACCGCGTCGCGCTCGACATCGACTACCGCCCGGTGCTGTGGGGGCTGACGTCGCCAGGGCTCGGCGAGCAGCGCTACGTCCCTTCCGCCCAGGTCAGCGCGAATCTGCAGCAGGTGCTGCCCTTGTGCGACCTGATCGTCGGCACCGAAGAAGAGATCCACATCGCCGGCGGCGCGAGCGACAGCTTGGCGGCGCTGCAGCGCATCCGCGCGGTGTCGCCCACAGCGCTGATCGTGATGAAGCGTGGCCCGATGGGCTGCGTGGCGTACCCGAGCGCCATTCCGGCGCGCATCGAAGACGGTGTCGCCGGCCCGGGTTTTCCGGTCGAGGTGTTCAACGTGCTCGGCGCGGGCGATGCGTTCATGGCCGGCCTGCTGCGCGGCTGGGTGCGCAACGAGCCGATCGAGCGCACGCTGAGCTACGCCAATGCCTGCGGCGCGATCGTGGTGTCGCGCCACGGCTGCGCACCGGCCATGCCGAGCTGGGACGAACTCAGCCACTTTTTGAAGCACGGCTCGCCCACGCAGCGCCTGCGTGAAGACGCGCGCCTGGAGCAGCTGCACCGCGCCTCCACACGCACACGGCAATGGAGCTCGCTCGCGGTGCTGGCCTTCGACCACCGCGCACAGCTCGAAGAGCTGGCCCAGCGCCATGGCGCGGCGGTGTCGCGCATCGCCGAGTTCAAGCAGCTCGTGGCACGGGCGGCGCGCAAGGGCTATGACGCCGCTCGCGCTGCCAGCCAGGCCACGGGTTTCCCCACGCCGGGCGTGATCATCGATGGCCGCCATGGTGAAGACGTGCTGCCGCAACTCACCGGCGCCGGCTGGTGGGTGGGCCGGCCGGTGGAGCGGCCAGGGTCGCGGCCCCTCGCCTTCGAGAAGAACACCACCAACATCGCACTCGCATTGCGCACCTGGCCAGCCGAGCACGTGGTGAAGTGCCTGCTGGCCCATCACCCGGACGACGGTGCCGCGCTGATGGCCGAGCAGTTGCGCACGATGGTCACGCTGGCCGAGGCCTGCAACGCGACCGGGCACGAGCTGCTGGTGGAAGTGATTCCGCCGCGCGAGATGCCGGCGCGAGACGACACGATGTCGCGCGCCATGCAGCAGATCTACGAAGCCGGCGTGTGGCCCGATTGGTGGAAGCTGCAGGCACCCGCCAACGCCACCGCGTGGAAGCACATCGCCGCGGTGATCGCGCAGCACGACCCGCATTGCCGCGGCGTGCTGCTGCTCGGGCTCGAAGCCAGCGAGGCCGACCTCTCGGCCGGCTTTCGTGTGGCAGCCGGCCAGCCGCTGTGCAAGGGCTTCGCGGTCGGCCGCTCGATCTTTGCCGACGCCGCCACCGGCTGGTTCGCCGGCACGCTGGACGACGCCGGCGTGATCGACCAGGTGGCCACCCGCTACCAGCGCCTCATTCACCTGTGGGTGACAGCAGGCGACACGGCCGGCGAGACGAGCCCACAGCCCGTCGCCGACATCGCCACCACCGCATCCAACAACTGATGGAGACAGAGACCATGAGCAAACCCAGCATCGGCTTCCTCGGCCTCGGCATGATGGGCCACGGCATTGCCAAGAACCTGTTGGCCAAGGGCCACGCGCTGCGCTTCAAGGCGCACCGCAACCGCGGCAACCTGCAAGACCTGCTCGACGCCGGCGCCAAGGAGGTCGACACCCGCGCCGAGGTGGCACAGGCCGACATCGTCATCCTGTGCGTGACCGGCTCGCCGCAGGTCGACGAGATCGTCTACGGGCCCGACGGCCTGCTGGCCGCGGCACGCAAGGGCCTTATCGTCATCGACACCTCGACGGCCGAGCCGGCCTTGGCCGCGAAGGTGCGCGCAGACCTGCAGGCCCAGGGCGTGCTCTACATCGACGCGCCGCTGTCGCGCACGCCCAAGGAGGCCGAAGAAGGGCGCCTGAACACCATGGTGGGCGCGGAGCCGGCCGACTTCGAGCGTGTGCGCCCGGTGCTCGCCGCCTTCTGCGAAAACATCTTCCACGTGGGCCCGCCTGGGCACGGCCACGTGCTCAAGCTCATCAGCAACATGCTCGCGATGACCATGGCCGCCTCGATCGCCGAGGGCGTGGCCACCGCCGCCAAGGCAGGCCTGTCGCTGCAGAAGCTGTTCGAGGTGATCTCCGTCGGCGGCGTGAACTCGGGCATCTTCCAGATGATGGTCGGCCCGATGCTGAAGGGTGACCTGCAAGGCATGAAGTTCGCCATCGGCAGCGCACAGAAAGACCTGCGCTACTTCACCCACATGGCCGAGATGCTGCCCAGCGCCACCTTCCTCGCCGAGGCCGCACACCAGAGCTTCGTGCAAGCCAGCAACCTGGGCCTGGGCGAGCGCTTCATCCCTTCGCTGCTGGAGGCTCAGGAGCAGCTCAACAACGTCAAGTTCATTCCCCGCTGACCCTCACAACCCCCGGCGAGCGAAGACCACTTCGCCGCCTTCCTGCAACAGGAGACAAACCATGACCGACGACAACAAAACCGCATCCCCCATCGCCATGCCCGCGCGCCGGCGCCTGCTCAAGGCATCGGCCGCACTGGCAGGCACCAGCACCTTCTTCGGCCCCTGGGCGCACAACCGCGTGTGGGCCCAGGCCGCAACGGCCAAGCCGCTGGTGGTCGGCCTCACGATGGACGCCTCGGGCCAGTACGGCGCGAGCGGTGGCGAAGAGCGCCTGGGCGCGATGATGGCCATCAAGGAGTTCAACGACAAGGGCGGCGTGATGGGGCGGCACATCGAGGCGCTGCACATGGACACCGAGACCACGCCGGCCAGCGGCTCGCGCATCGCCGAACGCATGATCACGCGCAACGAGGTGGCCTTCATGATCGGCGCGCTGCACTCGGGCGTGGCGAACGCGATCTCGCAGGTGGCGCAGAAATACGGCTGCATCTTCCTCAACACCAACTCCAGCTCGCCCACCGAGGCCGGCAAGGACTGCCACCGCGTCAAGTTCGTGTGGGACGGCAACGGCACGAACTTCGCGCACGCCATCGTGAAGAACGCGATCAAGGTCAACGGCAAGAACTGGGTGCTGCTGACGAACGACTACGTATGGGGCCGCAACACCTCGAACGCCACGCGCGCCATCGTCGAAGCCAACGGCGGCAAGATCGTCGAAGAATTGCTGGTGCCGCAGAACACGCGCGATTTCTCGTCTTACCTTCTCAAGCTGCAGCAGCTGAAGCCGAATGCGGTGGCCACGGCCATCGGCGGCGACGACATTAAGTCGCTGCGCCAGCAGGTGGTGCAGCTCAACATGCAGAAGAGCATGGCCTGGATCAACAACCAGCAGGACTGGCCCGACGTGTACGGCCTCGGCCCCGAGAACATCTTCGGCGTGTTCGGCACCAGCTGGTACTACCGGCTCGATCTGCCCGGCGTGAAGGAGTTCGTGGCCGCGTACCAGAAGCAGTACCCAGGCATGGCGATCAAGGTGCCGGGCAACGTCTATCACAACAGCTACATGGCCACGCGCGAGCTGCTGCGCTGCGTGGAAGAGGCGGGCACCACGCAAAACATCGCGGTGATCAAGAAGCTCGAAGGCCGCAAGATGAGTGCACGCGACCGCCTGCAGCACTACGACGCCTGGATCGACCCCGTCACCCACCAGTGCCAGCAGACCATCTACATGGCGAGCTACAACGAGCAGCCGGCCGAGAAGGACGACATCTTCAAGATCCTCACCTGGGCCGACCCGAAAGACGTGGCCGACCAGGACGCCGCCAAGACCTGCAAGCTGGAGTCGTACGACGCCACGCCGAGCTACCAGCAATGACCGCAGCAGGGACCAGCGAAGCCGGTTCCTTCGGTGCCGCTCGATCCTTCTTCATGCAAGGCCCGGATGACATGACCCCGCCACGCGCATCGCTCCCGCGCCGCTGCCTGATCCGTGGCACGGCGGCGCTCGCGGCCGGGTTCGCCGGCCCCTGGGGCCTTCACCACGCGTGGGCCCAGGCCAGGGCGAAGAAGCCCTTGCTGATCGGCCTGGCCACCGATGACACAGGCCAGTACGCCGCCAGCGGCCAGGACGAGCAGCGCGGCATGCGCATGGCCATCGCCGAGGCGAACGAGCGTGGCGGCGTGCTCGGGCGCCGCCTCGAGGTCGTGCACGCCGACACCGCGGGCGACCCGGCAGTGGCGGCACCCGTGGCCGAGCGCCTGATCCGCCAGCAGGAGGTGGCCTTCCTGATGGGCGGCGTGCACTCGGGCGTGGCAAGCGCCATGTCGAAGGTGGCGCAAGCCCACGGCTGCATCTACTTCAATACCAACTCCAGTTCGCCGACCGAAGCGGGCAAGGACTGCCATCGCACCAAGTTCGTCTGGGACGGTAACGGCACCAACTTCTCGACCTCGGTGGTGAAGGGCGCGATGACCGGCTTCGGCCGCGACTGGGTGCTGATCACGAGCGACTACACCTGGGGCCGCAACACCGCGCGCGGCATCCGCGGCATCGTCGAAGGCAACGGCGGGCGCATCGTCGAAGAACTCGTGGTGCCGCAGAACACGCAAGACTTCAGCGCGGTGCTGAACAAGGTGCGCGCCATCAAGCCGGGTGTGATCGCCACCGCCGTGGGCGGCGACGACCTCACGCTGCTGCGCCGCCAGGTGCGCGAGAACAGCATGGACCGCGGCTTCGGCTGGATCAACAACCAGCAGGACTGGCCCGACGTGTACGGCCTCGGCCGCGAGGCGCTGTTCGGCATCTTCGGCACCACCTGGTACTGGGGCCTCGGGCTGGCCGGCGTGCCGGAGTTCGTGGCGCGCTACCAGCGCACGCAGGGCGACTACCGCATCAAGGTGCCGGGCAACGTGTTCTACAACGGCTACATGGCCACGCGCGAGCTGCTGCGTGCCATCGAACGCACCGCCAGCACCAACAACCTCAAGCTCATCAAGGAGCTGGAGACACTGCGCATCCCGGCGCTCGACCGCATGCAGCACCACGACGCCTACATGAACCCGCAGACGCACCAGCTGCAGCAGACCATCTACATGGCCGCGTACAACGACCGCCCGCGCCGCAGCGACGACCTGTTCCGCATCCTCGGGCGGCTGCAACCCCAGGAGGTGGAAGACCGCGCCAGCACCCAACAGTGCTCGCTCGAGTCCTACGCCGCCACGCCCTCCTACGAACCCTGACACCGCAAACCCCATGGACTGGCTGCTCGCCCTCTTGCCCCACCTCGTCAACGGCATCTCGCTCGGCCTGCTGTTCGCGCTGATCGCGCTCGGCTTCATGCTCATCGTCGGCGTGATGGAAACCATCAACCTTGCGCACGGCTCGCTGTTCGCGCTGGGCATGTACGCTGCGCTCTTCTTGCTGGCGCCCAAGCTTGGCTGGTTTCCCGAGCTGCAGGCGGGCTACATGAGCCTGCCGGTCGGCACGCGCTACGCCATCGCGCTCTTCTTCGCGCCGATCCTGGTAGGCCTGTTCGGTCTGCTGCTCGAGCTGTGCCTGCGCCGCACCTACGGCAAGGACCCGCTCTATGGCCTGCTGCTGACCTTCGGCGCGGCGCTGGTGATCGAAGAGCTGATCCGCGTCACCTGGGGCTCGAACGAGCAGCAGATGGCGCTGCCGCCCACGATCTCGGGCGCCTTCATGATGGGTGACCTGATGTACTCGCGCTACCGCGTGTTCGCGAGCGGCTTCGCCATCCTGGCCATCGTCGCGCTGTGGCTCTTTCTCGAGAAGACGCCGTACGGCGCCATCATCAAGGCCGGCGCACACGACAGCGAGATGGTGCGCGCGCTCGGCATCCACCTCGGGCGCTTGCGCTCAGCGGTGTTCGCGCTTGGCGTGGCGCTCGCGGCCATCGCCGGCGTGGTGATGGCGCCCATCTGGGGCATTCGCCCGCACGTGGGTGTCGACGCGGTGGTGCCGGCCTTCTTGATCATCGTGCTGGGCGGCGTGGGCTCGCTCTGGGGCGCGGTGATCGCCGGCCTGCTGGTCGGCCTGGTGGTGGGCCTGACCGGCGCGTATGCGTCGGAGTGGTCGCTGATGTCCATGTACCTGTTGTTCATCGCGGTGGTCACCTTCCGCTCCCGTGGCCTCTTCGGCAAGAAAAGCGTTCTCGACACATGACTCCTTCCACTTCTCATACACCTCCGCTGAAAGACAAGATCGCGCTGGTCACCGGCGCGGGCGGCACCATGGGCCGTGCGGTGGTGGCGGCACTGATCGAAGACGGCTGCCGCGTCGGCCTGATCGACGTGAACGCGCAGTCGATGGCGCCGCTGGAGGCGATGTACGGCGACGCCGTCGTCGCCGTCGCCTGCGACATCAGCGACCAGCAAGCCGTGCTGGCCGCGCAAGCGCGGGTCGAGCTGCAGCTCGGGCCGATCGACGTGCTGGTCAACAACGCCGGCATCTTGTCCAACAACAAGATCGAAGCCACCAGCCAGGCCGAATGGCGGCGCGTGCTGGGCGCCAACCTCGACGGCGCGATGTTCTGGGCCCAGGCCGTGGTGCCGGGCATGAAGGCGCGGCGCTGGGGCCGCATCATCAACACCAGCTCGCTCGCGGCCAAGACCGGCGGGCTGACGGCAGGCACCGCCTATGCCGTGTCGAAGGGCGCGATGAGCGCGCTGACCTTCTCGCTCGCACGCGAGCTGGCGCCTTTCGGCGTCACCGCCAACGGCATCGCGCCCGCCTACGTGAAGACGCCCATGATCACCGAGCAGCTCACCGAAGCGCAGCGCCAGGAGCTGCTCAAGCAGATCCCGGTCGGCCGCTTCTGCGAGCCGGAGGAGTTTGCCCACACGGTGCGCTTTCTCGCGTCGCCGATGTCGGGCTTCATCACCGGCGAGATCCTCGACATCAACGGCGGCTTGCTGATGGACTGACCTCATGACGAACCTCCACGACGCGGCCGCCTTTCCCCACACGCTCACCGGATTGTTCGACCTGCGCGGCCGCGTGGCCTACGTGCCAGGCGGCTACGGCGGCATCGGCGAGGCGGTGGCCTGGGGCCTGGCGCTGGCCGGCGCACGCGTGGCCGTCTCGGGCCGCAGCGCCGACAAGGCCGAGGCACTCGCCGCGCTGATGCGCGATGCCGGCCTCGACGCCTTCGGCCTCGCGATGGACGCGCACTCGGTGGCCGACATCCGCGGCTCGGTGGACGCTGTGGCACAGCGCTTCGGCGCGCTCGACCTGCTGGTCAACTGCGTCGGCATCCAGCGCGAAGAGAAGCTCGACGACGTGACCGAAGAAGCCTTCGACGAGGTGGTGCAGGTCAACCTGAAGGCCGCGATGTTCCTCGCGCAAGCCGCTGCACGGCACCAGATCGCCGCGATCACCGCAGGCCGCCGGCCCGGCAGCCAGGTGCACATGCTCTCGGTGCGCTCGCAGCTGGGCCTGCGCCGCCGCGGCTACTCGGCCTACTGCGCGACCAAGGGGGCGCTCGTGATGCTGGTCAGGCAGCACGCGATGGAGTTGTCGGAGCACGGCATCACCGTCAACGGCGTCGCGCCGACCGTGGTGCGCAGCGAGATGGCCCGCCATTGGCTGGACAACCCCGAGACCTACAAGCAGGTGACCGAGCGCATCCCGCTCGGCCGCGTCGGCGACCCGCCCGACGTGGTCGGCCCGACGATGTTCTTCTGCTCACCGGCCGCGGCGTTCGTGACGGGGCAGGTGCTGTACCTGGATGGGGGGATCACTGCGAGTCAGTGAGCGATCTGATGCGATCGCGCACGGGCCTGAGCGCTGGCTCGGTCAAAATGGCGCGCTCCGCCCGCTCCAGAGACATCATGTCGAAGACTCACCGCCTGCAGACATTGCGCACATGGATTGTGTGCGTGCTCCTCACCCTCACCTGCCACGCTAGAAGCGCGGAGCCCATACCAAGCGGACCACTGGTGGCGGGACCGATAGGGTTCGAATTCGCCGTCTACTTCACCGACCTTCCGGCAACCGATCCCATGGCGGCACTCCGGCTGCGGCTGAAGACCGCGGGTGGGCTCACGCTGGTGACCGCACTTCACGACAAGCCCGCGGGTGCGCTTTTGCAAGCCAGGGTAGACACCACGGTTCAAAAGGACTATCGACCGCCCGATCTGGAAGCGCTCCAGCGTTTTGGGCGAGGGCTCACCCGGGAGCAAGCAGTGGCGCTGCAGCGATCAGAGCGTGCGCTGATCCTGAGGTTTGCCCACCCGATGTCCGTCTCCATGCCGGCCTATCGGTCCGCGCTCCTGTTAACGGAGCAGGTCGCTCGCGACACCAACGGGCTGCTGTGGGACGAAGAGACTCGTGAGGTTTTCACCCCGGATGAATGGCACAAGAGGCGCCTCGACTCTTGGTCCGGCGACACGCCAAACGCATTGACGCAAACGGTCATCCACGCCTACAAGGGAGACAAACAGGTACGAGCCATCACCCTCGGCATGGCCAAGTTCGGTCTACCCGATATCGTCGTGGACGACTTCTCCTGGTCCTCCAATCGGTCAATGGGTCACCTGATCGGCCTTCTGGCTCAGGCCATGGTCGAAGGCGCAACTTTGAAGTCATCCGGCGTGTACGACCTTGACCTGCGTGCCATCGGGCATTCCGTCGTTCGAGATTCGCAACTGCCTACGCTCAAACGCAACAGCACTGCAGTTGCCAAGCTGTCACTGATCAAGGGCACGCCGGAGAGCGGCGACCCGCGAAATCGGCTCGTCGAAATCGCCTTCGACCGGTACCCCGGTCCTGATCGCTATGCGCGCCAAGATGCGATGCTGAGTGCACTCTTTGGTACAGAAGATTCTGTAACGCGGGTGAACCACACACGCGAGCTGCAGGTGGCAAGTGACGCGGCCAGGGCAAAGCTTCCGGGCTTGAAAGATGCCTTCAACCGCGGCCTGCAACCCGGCGAATACGTTCTCCTGAAGCTGCCTTTTGCCACGCCGAAGGGCGGTACCGAATGGATGTGGGTCGAAGTGATGAGCTGGGACGGGGACGCCATCAGTGGGCTGCTCAAGAACGAACCCATGGACATCCCCACACTGCACGGTGGGCAGATCGTCAAGGTATCGCAAAGCAAGGTCTTCGACTATCTCCGTAGCGACGCCAATGGACGCGACGAGGGCAACACCACAGGAGCCATTCTTCAGCGCATGCAGGAGGCGCGGAAATGAAGCATCCCGTCAGGCCCGCCGCTGCGCGAACGCCACGAACCACGGCACGCAATCGGCATTGGCCATGGCATCAAGCTTGAACACCTGCTCGGGCGGGGTGCCCAGCAGGAGCTTCTTCACCGGCAGCTCCATCTTCTTGCCAGACAGCGTGCGCGGGATAGCGCTCACCTGGAAGATCTCGTTCGGCACGTGGCGGGCGGACAAGGCGGTCTTGATGGCTTCGCGCATCTTCTTCGTCAAGGCCTCGTCGAGCGTCACACCTTCGCGGAGGACGACGAAGAGCGGCATGTAGCTTTCGCGGCCGAGGTACTCGAGGTCGACGACGAGGCTGTCGATCACTTCGGGCAGCACTTCGATCGCGCGGTAGAGCTCGGCCGTGCCCATGCGGATGCCGTGGCGGTTGATGGTCGCGTCGCTGCGGCCGTAGATGATGGCGCCGCCACGCGGCGTGATGCGAATCCAGTCACCGTGGCGCCAGATGCCGGGGTACATGTCGAAGTAGCTGTCGTGGTACCTCTGACCTACGCGCCTGGCCCCGGGCCGTCCCAAGGCGGGCGCGGCCCCCTCCGGGGGGCGGGCGGTAACTCCGCCCGGGGGCTCCATGACTTCCTTGTCGTTCCAGAAATAGAGGGGCATCGACGGCATGGGTTTGACGCAGACCAGCTCGCCGACTTCGTCGACCAGCGGCTCGCCTTGTTCGTTCCACGCCTCGACCGCCGCGCCGAGGCAGCGGCATTGCATCTCGCCTTCGACCACCGGCAGCGTGGGCAGGCCAGCAATGAAGGCGCCGGCGAAATCGGTGCCGCCGGAGATGACGGCGAGCCAGATGTCGTGGCCATCGACCTGCGGCAGCTGGTCGCACACCCAGCGGTAGCACTCGGCGGCCAGGGGCGAGCCGGTGGCACCGAGCGCGCGCAGGTGCGAGAGGTCGGCCACGGCCATCGGCTTCACATCGGCCTTGAGGCAGCTGGCGAAGAAGGCCGAGCCGGCACCGACGAAGGTGGCCTTCGCATCGGCCGCAAAGCGCCAGAGCGTGGACCAGTCGGCCGCGCCCTTGCTTGCACCCGCGGGGCTGCCGTCGAAGAGGCAGATCGTGGAGCCGAGCAGCAGCCCGCCGACCTGGCAGTTCCACATGATCCAGCCGGTGGCGCTGTACCAGTGGTAGCGGTCTCCGGTCTCGACGGTGGCGCCGAGGTTGTTGTGCAGGCCGAGGATCTTCAGGCCTTCGAGCACCACGCCGCCGTGGCCGTGGACGATGGGCTTGGGCAGACCGGTGGTGCCGCTGGAGTAGACGACCCACAGCGGGTGGTCGAAGGGCAGCCAGGTGGGTTCGAGCGCCGCGTCGTCGGCGGTGAGGGCGGTGAAGTCGTGCACGGCTCGCTGCGGGCCGGCGAGGCTGGCCGCATCGGCCGCTTTGTCGAGGTAGCGCCACAGCAGCACGTCGCGCACGCTGGGCAGCTCCTGGAGCAGGCCGCGCAGCACGGGCAGCCGGTCGTGTGCGGTGCCGCCATACACATAGCCGTCGCAGGCGATCAGCAGCTTGGGCTCGATCTGGCGAAAGCGGTCGAGCACCGCCACCGGGCCCATGTCGGGCGAGCACACCGACCACACGGCACCGATGCTCGCCGCGGCCAGGAACGCGACGATGGTCTGCGGCGTGTTGGGCAGGAAGGCCGCCAGGCGGTCACCGGGCTGCAGGCCGAGCCGCTTGAAGTGCGCAGCCAGCGAGGCCACCTGCCGCCGCAGCTCGGGCCAGCTGAGTTCGCTCAGCTGGCCGCGCTGCTGCATGCGCTCGTTCTGGAACACGATGGCCGGGTGGCCGGCCGCATGGGCCGCGTCGGCATGGCGGAACACCTGCTGCGCGTAGTTGACCTGTGCGCCTTCGAACCAGCGCGCGCCGGGCATCCGTGCGTCGGCCAGCACCGCCGTGCAGGGCGTGGGTGATTTCAGGTCGTAGAACTGCCAGATCGATTCCCAGAAGCTCGGCAGCTCGTTCACCGACCAGCGCCACATGGCGTCGTAGCCTTCGGGGGTGGACACGTCGAAGTGCAGGCCGCGTTCGCGGGCCAGCCAATCGGTGTAGACGGAGATGCGGTGGGGCGGCAGGTTCACGGGAGTACCTTCGTGCTGCGCACGCCGGTGTGCGCCCCTGCGGCGGCCCGGCGGCTCATGCGGACCACTCTACCGCCGACGGCGCGGGCTGCGTGGTGGCGAAAGCCCGGGGTCAGAGCTGGTCTTCGGGGACGAGCAGAGACTGCAGGAAGAGGCTCATGCGCTGGAACAGGCTGGTGCCGGGCTCGTCGTCGAGTTCTTCGTCGTTCACGCCGTCGCGGGCCACCCAGCGCAGGCCGCCGTTGGGCTTGAGCACCACCTCGTAGAAGCCGGGCGCGCTGAACACGGTGAGCAGGCCGTACACCTTCTCGGCCAGCTCGCGGCTGTGGATGGCAATGCCGATCTCGGTGTTGATGCGCGAGGAACGCGGGTCCATGTTGACCGAGCCGACCAGCAGGATCTTGCGGTCGATCATGCCAATCTTGGCGTGCAGCTGGGCCACCGATTTGCCGAGTGCCACGTTGACCCGGTCGACCAGGCGGAAGCGCGACGAGCTGAGCTCGAACAGCCGCGCACCGGCGTGCAGCAGCTCGACGCGGTAGCCGCTGTAGCGGTAGCTGACGAGCGGGTTGTCGCTCGCGGCCAGTGAATTGGTGACGATGCGCACCGAGGTACCGCGGTCGAGCGCCGCCTTGATGCCCTTCATGCCTTCCTTGCCGGGAATGAAGTAAGGCGACACGAGCATGAGCTCTTCGCGCGACTCGTGCATCAGGCTTACCAGCTGAGAGCTGGCGGTGGTGGGCGGGCTCGCCACGCCGGTCAACGGGTCCACCACGCCGGTGCTCTTCAGCGGCGCGTCGGCGTAGACAGTGGCATCGGCAACGATGAAGTTGAACTGCTTGCGGTCGAGCTCGACCCCGAGCGCGGGCGCACCGAGCAGGTCGGTGTCATGTCCGCTGATGGGCTGCAACAGGTCTTCTGGGCGAGTGAGCCGGGCGAAGGTCGCACGTGCTTCGTCGGTGGGCGGCACCGTGGCCGCGAGCGCATGGATCGGGAACACCTGGTCGCTGTTCCAGTACTGGTCGAACACACGGCTTGCGTCGGACACGACCTGGCCGGTCATCAGCAGGTCGAAGTCGATGAAGTTGGCGTGCTGGCTGCGCAGGAAATATTCGTCGGCGAGGTTGCGGCCGCCGGCGATGGCCACCGCTCCGTCGGCCACGAACAGCTTGTTGTGCATGCGGTGGTTGAGACGGCGAAAGTCGGTCACGAAGTTCCAGCCGCGGCCGATCGAGCTGCTTCGGCCATAGACGAACGGGTTGTAGAGGCGCACCTGCACGTTGTCGTACGCGGCCAGGCCGAGCAGCAGCTCCTGGATGTCTTCGCTGTGCAGATCGTCGGCGAGCAGGCGCACCCGCACGCCACGCTGTGCCGCATCACGCAGGCCGGCCAGGATGGTGCGGCCGACGGCGTCGTTGCCGATGAAGTAGTACTGCAGGTCGAGCGAGGCCTGCGCACGGCGGATCAGCTCGAGCCGCGCATCGAGCGAAAACGCGCCTTCGGGCAAGGGCCGGAACCCCGAGCGCCCGGGCGGCACGCCGGCCTGCGCCGGCACGTTGCCGAGTGGCGTGGCCGGCGAGGCGGCAATCGCCGTGGACACCGGGCGAACGGCGTCGGT
The DNA here is from genome assembly GCF_056403575.1 of Rhizobacter sp. P2_G4. Taxonomy (NCBI): domain Bacteria; kingdom Pseudomonadati; phylum Pseudomonadota; class Betaproteobacteria; order Burkholderiales; family Sphaerotilaceae; genus Rhizobacter; species Rhizobacter sp. P2_G4. Next base: position 667,013 of record NZ_JBFUFG010000001.1, read on the forward strand.
CGGCAGCGAGGAGCAACCCGCCATCGCCACGACGCAGACGAGCAGCCAGCCCAGGTGCCGCAGCCTTTGCAAGCTTCGGTTCAGCAAGACGGAGACACCGTTTAGTTCGGGCGTGCTTGTTTTCGCGTGAGGAGAAGGGGCCACGGTGTTCGGCAGGGCAGGCAGGTGCGCGAGCTTAGCGCCTCGTGTCGCGGGCAAGCGACGGCCGGGGTCGCCCCTGCCTGCCAAGCGGCGAGGAGAGGCGTAAGCTCCCGCGAGCCGCAGCGACCGTCTGGCGATCAGGCGCCCGGTCGAGCCTTGCAAACTCTGCTTTCTTGCAGCGCGCCGGCGTTTCGCTCACAACTACCTCCAGGAGATTCGATGAAAAAACTTTTGCTCGTGGCACTCGCGGCCGCCCTGCCCAGCCTTGTCGCCGTCAACGTCTATGCGCAAGATGCCGCCAGCGCACCCAAGACCGCCAAGGAAGAGCGCAAGGCCGCTCGCGTGAAGCGCCAGACCGAGATGAAGGCCGCCGTCAAGAACGGCGAGATCAAGGACCCGGCGCTGGCTGGCAATGAAGTCAAGCCCGCTCCAGGTGCCGCATCGAGCGCCGAGCGCAAGGCCGCACGCAAGAAACAGCGTGAAGAAATGGCCAGCTCGACGAAGAAAGCTCCCGTCCCCAACCCCGACGTGGCCCCGAAGTAATCGGCTTTCACCAGCCCGCTGACGGGCTTGCCGGCTTCGTGTCGGCAAGCCCGTTTTGTTTTTTGCGCAGCTCGCGGTGGGCTACGCCCCAACCTCCACGTAGCGCCACAGGTCTCGCATGAACGGGTGCCGCAGGTGGCCCTTCACCCAGGGGTGAACCAGGTCGGTGACGATGGTGTGCGAATGCGCCTTGTACGGCATGTACGCGGCCAGCATGTTCTTCGCCTCGTGGATCAACGCATTGCGGGCCTCGCCGTCGGGCAGCACCTTCTGCTGTTCGAACAGGCGGTCGTAGGCTGGCAGCACGAAGTGCGAATCGTTGGACTCGCCCTTGTTGGGCCCGTAGGCGATGCCCAGGTTGGTGCTGCCGTCGGGTGACTCTGCGACCCAGGTGAAGCTCCACATCATCATCGTGCCGGAGCGGCTCATCTTCAGCAGCTCGGGCCAGTTGGCCACGTCGAACTGCATGCGCAGGCCCACCGCCGCCATCTGCTTGCGCCACAGCTCGTTGACGGAACGCTGCCGCTGGTCGGGCGTGCTGGCCATGCGCAGCACCAGCGGCTTGCCATCGGGCATCTCGCGCCAGCCATCGCCGTCGCGGTCGACATAGCCGTACAGGTCGAGCAGCGCCTTGGCCCGCGTGGGGTTGTGCTCGCTCATGGTGCTGCGGTAGGCCTCGTCGTAGCCCGAAGTAAAGGGCGATACCACCGATTGCGCCGCAATGCCCAGCCCCTGGTCGAGCAGGCGCAGCTTCTCGTCTTCGTCCCACGCGAGTGCGACCGCGCGGCGCAGCGCCACCTTGGGTTCGGACAGCCCGCCGATCACCGCGTCGTCCATGTTGAAGAAGGTGTGGAACATCTCCGGCCGCAAGACGGTCTGCGCGATCACGCCCTTGCGCGCGAGATGGGGTGCGACGCGGCCGTTCGGAATGGCCTGCGTGGCGAACTGCCGCGGCATCTCCAGCACGTCGACGTCGCCGTTGAGGAAGGCAAGCCAGCGCGGCTGCTCTTCGATGATGACGCTGATCTGCACCCGGTCGACCAGGGGCAGGCGCTTGCCGGCCAGCTGCCGCGCGATGGCCTGCGCCTGCGCGTCGTCGGGCGCGGGCTCGGCCTCGAACAGCTGCTCGCGAAAGCGCGGGTTGCGCAGCAGCTCCACCGACGAGCCGCGCCGCCACGCACCCAGGCGGAACGGCCCGGTGCCGACCGGGTGGGCCGTGATGTCGTCGCCATAGGCCTCGACCACCTCGCGCGCCATCGCGCCGGTGAGCGAGGGGTTGGCGAAGTCGTAGGGCATGCGTGGGTGCGGCTCGGCCAGCACCACACGCAGGGTGTAGCGGTCGACCGCGCGCAGGCCCTCGACCTCGGTGTCGTAGTCGAAGGGCTGCTTCGCCTTGATGGCCTTGTCGCGCAGCTCGGTCAGCCCGAGCAGCTTCGCGTTCTGGAAGATGTAGAGGTGTTCGCTGTTGATGCGCGGGTCGTAGAAGCGCTTGATCGAATAGACGAAGTCTTGGGCCACCAGCTCGCGCGGCTTGCCCTTGAACACCGGGTCGTCGGCGAAGAAGATGCCGGGGCGGATGCGGAAGGTGAAGCGCCGAAAGTCGGCCGAAATCTCGGGCAGCGCTTCAGCCGTCTGCGGCCGCAGCTTGACCGGTCGGGCGAGGTAGTCGTAGGTGAGCGGCGCTTCGAAGATGCTGGCCGCCACCATGGCCGAGTTGACGTCGGCAATCTGCGGTGGATCGAAGCCGGTCTCGGCGACACGAAAGGCCCAGTGCAGCGTGCGGCTCTCGGGCGCCGCGCGGGCCTGCAGCGGCAAGGCCGCCAGAGCGGCCGTGGTGGCGAGCCATGCGCGGCGGTCCATGTGCATCAGTGGGTAGGTCGAAGGCTGTCGTCGATGTCGACGTACTGCCACCACTGGTTACCGAACATCGGATGCCGGTAGCCCACGAGCCACGGCTGCATCAGGTCGTTGAGCAGACGGTGCACGCGGATCTTCATCGGCGCGTAGGCAGTCGTGATCTTCAGTGCCTCGCGGAGCAGGGCCGTGCGCTCGGGGCCGTCGGGCAGGTTCTGCATGCGCCGGTAGATCGCGTCGAACTCGGCATTGCGAAAACGCGGCAGGTTCTGCCCACCCGAGGCCGGGCCGTACAGGAGTTGCAGCGCATCCTGCACATCGGGATTGACGGCTGTGTAGCCGAGCTGCCAGACCATCAGCTGCCCCGCCTTGCCGGCCTTGAGCTGCTCGGGAAACTGCGCAACCCTGATCTTGAAGCGGATGTTGAGCGCGGTCAGCGACCTGGCCCACTCTTCGCTGAACTGCCGGCCGCTGCTGTCGGGGTAACTCGCGTACTCGATGACCAACGGCTTGCCGTCGGGCATGTCGCGCCAGCCGTCTCCGTCTCGGTCGATGTAGCCATACATGTCGAGCAGGGCCTTGGATCGCGCGAGGTCATAGTCGCCGTTCTCGTTCTTGTAGAGCGGGTCGAACCCGTAGGTGCCGGGGGCCACGATGCTTTGCGCCGGGATCGCCTGGTCCTTGCGAATGAATGTGATCTCGCGCTGTACGTCGCTGCCCAGGTTGAGTGCCCGGCGCAGCGCAACCTTGTCAGGTGTGTAGCCGCCGACGGTCGGGTCTTCCATGTTGAAGTAGGTCAGCGTGCGGTCGGGGGAAAGCACACGGTCGAGTTGAATGCCGCGCCTCGCGAGGTTCGGCGCCAACTTGCCGTTGGGCACGGCCTGCGGGGCAAATTCATAGGGCATCGGCGCGACGATGTCGAACTCGCCGTTGACGAAGGACAACCAACGCGGCTGCGGTTCTTCGATCACCGAGATCTCCACTCGGTCGAGCATCGGCATGCGGCGCCCCTTGAACTTCTGCAGCAGGGCCTGGGCCTTCGCGTCATCAGCGGCCGGTTCGCCGTCGTAGAACTCTTCGCGGAAGTTCGGATTGCGCTCCAGCACCATCTGCGAACTGCGGCGCCACGACGCGAGGCGGAAGGCGCCGGTGCCCACCGGGTGGTCGCCGATCGCATCTTTGTAGTACTCGACGACTTCGCGTGCGAGTGCGTTGGTGACGCTGTTGTCGGCCAGGATGTAGAGAAAGCGTGGGTTCGGCTTGTCGAGCTTGAACTGCACGGTGTAGCGGTCGAGCGCGCGCAGGCCGGCGACTTCGCGGTCGTAGTCGAAAGGTGCCTTGTTCTTCAGGGCCGCCTGGCGCAGGTCGTCGACTCCGATCACGCCCTTCTCGCGGTAGGTGTCGTAGAGCGGGCACTTGTTGGCCGGGTCGTAGAGGCGCTTCCAGGAGTAGACGTAGTCGGCCGCGACCAGCTCGCGCTTCTTGCCGCCGAAGGCCGGGTCGTCGGAGAAGTAGATGCCAGGCTTGATGCGGATCGTCCACGTCTTGAAGTCGTCTGCGATCTCGGGCATGGCCGCGGCCGTGTTGGGCCGCACCGTGGGCGTCGTCGACAAGTAGTCGTACTTGTAGAGCGCATCGAACACGTGCGCCGTGACGATGCGCGAATACAGGTCGCTGATACGGGCCGGGTCGAAGCTGGTCTCGGCAGACAGAAAGGCGTAGCGCATCACCTTGGGTGCCGAGGCAGGCGTTGCGGGCGCCTGCTGCTGCGCTTGACCGGAGGCCGACAGCCCCGCCGCGATGCACAGTGCCGCCACGCACCGCGCCCAGTTCACTTGCGACCCTCACGCGGCATGCTGGTGTCGATGTCGACGTACTGCCACCACTGGTTGCCGAAGGCCGGCCGCCGAAAACCCTGCAGCCACGGGTAGGCCAAGTCGGTGGCGATGCGGTGCACCGTGTACCGCTGCGGCATGTAGGCCGTGAGCAGCTTGTTGGCTTGTGCCACGGCCTCGATGCGTTCGGGGCCGTCGGGCAGCGACTGCATGCGCTCGTACAAGGCATCGAAGGCCGGCAGCTTGAAGCGCGCCAGGTTCTGGTTGCTCGACGACGGCCCGTAGGCCATCTCGAACGCATCCTGCACGTCGGGCGCCTCGGACGACTGGCCCACCTGCCACACCATCAGCTGGCCGGTGCGCGCTTTCTTCAGCTGCTCCGGCCACTTTGCGATGTCGAACCGGACGCGCAGACCCACCGCGTCGAGGTTCTTCTTCCAGAGCTCGTCGAACTGGCGCGAGAGGCTGTCCGGGGTGGTGGCGTAGTCGATGACCAGCGGCTTGCCGTCGGGCATGTCACGCCAGCCATCGCCGTCGCGGTCGACATAGCCGTACATGTCGAGCAGGGCCTTCGCGCGCGCCGGGTCGTAGTTGCTGTTCTCGCTGCGGTAGTTGTCGTCGTAGCCGTAGGTGTTGGGCGCCAGGATCGATTGCGCGGGGATGGCCTGACCGCGACGGATGACACTGATCTCGCGGTCGATGTCGGTCGCCAGGCTGATGGCGCGCCGCAGCGCCACCTTGTCGGGCGTGTAGCCGCCGACGACCGGGTTTTCCATGGTGAAGAAATAAAGCACGCGGTCTGACACCAGACTTTGGTAGAGGTGAATGCCTCGCTTGGCCAGGTTGGGCGCCAACTTGCCACCAGGCGCCGCCTGGTTGACGAAATCCAGCGGCACACCCCAGGCCAGATCGAACTCGGCGTTCAGGAAGGACAGCCAGCGTGGCTGGCTTTCTTCGATGACGCTGATCTCCACGCGGTCGATCATCGGCAGGCGGCGACCAGAGAACTTCTTCAGCAGCGCCTGGCCTTCGGCGTCGTCTGCGTTCGGCTCGGCGTCGTAGAACATCTCGCGGAAGTTGGGGTTCCGCTCGAGCACCATCTTCGAACTGCGCCGCCAGGCCGCGAGGCGAAACGAACCGGTGCCCACGGGGTGCTCCATCGCCTTGCCGGGATAGCCCTCGATGACCTCGCGCGCCACCGCACCGGCGATCGCGCTCTGCGACAAGCGATAGATGAAGCGCGGCCGCGGGTTCTGCAACTTGAACTGCAGGGTGTAGCGGTCGAGCGCGCGAATGCCTTCGACCTCGGTGTCGTAGTCGAACGGCCGCCCCTTCAGCGCCGATTCGCGCAGCGCTTCGAGGCCGACGATCTGGTCTTCAGCGAAGCCCGAGTAGCGCGGGCTCTTGTTGGCCGGGTCGAAGATGCGCTTGATGGAATAGACGTAGTCCTGTGCGACCAGCTCCCGCTTCTTGCCACCGAACACCGGGTCGTCGGCGAAGTAGGTGCCAGGCTTGAGGCGCACCGTCCAGGTCTTGAAATCGGCAGACACCTCGGGCATGGCCGCGGCGGTGTTGGGGCGGATCTTGAACGGCCGCGCCAGGTGGTCGTAGCGGTAAGGCGCATCGAAGATGTGGCTCGCGACGATGCTGGAGTACAGGTCTTGGATCTGCCCCGCATCGAAGCCGGTCTCGGCGATCAGGAAGGCATAGCGAAGCACTTTGGGTGGTGGCTCAGCCGCGTTGGCGCTCGATGCGATCAACGCAGCTGCCCAGGCACAGCCGAACGCCCGCAGCCAGCGTAGCTTGCTCATTGGCGGCTCCCCGGTTGCGCCGTGGTGTCGATGTCGACGTACTGCCACCAGTCCTGCGCGAACGGCGGCCGGCGGTAACCGACCAGATTGCCGGCAGACATGTCGGTGATGATGCGGTGCACAGTGATCCGGTGTGGCATGTAGGCGACGATCAGCTTGGTCGCCTCGTCGAACACGGCCTGGCGTTCCGGCCCGTCGGGAAGGTGTTTGAGCTTCTCATAGGCCGCATCGAAAGCCGGCAGCTTGAAGCGGGCGAAGTTGCCCTCGCCGGTGGACGGGCCGTAGTCGCGCTCCAGCGCGCCCTGGCCGTCGGGCGACGCGGCCGTGGAACCCACGCGCCACATCATGAAGCTGCCGCTGCGCGCGGTGCGCAGGTTCTCGGGCCACTGAGCGATCTTGAACACGAGCCGCAGGCCGATGGCATCCATGTCCTTCTTGAACAGCTCGTCGAGCTGGCGCGAGGTGCCGTCGGACTGCGTGTTCATCTCCATCACCAGCGGGCTGCCGTCGGGCATCTCGCGCCAGCCGTCGCCGTCGCGGTCGACATAGCCATACATGTCGAGCAAGGCCTTGGCACGGGCTGGGTCGTACTCGCTCATCTCGGTGCGCAGGTCGGCGCGGTAGCCAGAGGTCATCGGCGGCATCATCGATTGCGCGGGAATCGCCTGGCCGCGCCGGCCGATGAGGATCTCGCGCTCGACGTTGTTGCCCAGCGAGACCGCCCGGCGCAGCGCCACCTTGTCCGCGGTGTAGCCGCCGACGATGGGGCTTTCCATGTTGAAGATCAGCAGCGTGATGTCGGCCCCCGGTACCCGGTAGGCCTTGATGCCTTTCTTCACCAGGTTCGGCGCCAGCTTGCCGCGGGGGATGGCCTGGTTGGCGTACTCGTTGGGCAGGCGCTCAAGGAAGTTCTGCTCGCCGTTCAGGAAGGCCAGCCAGCGCGGCTGCGGCTGCTCGATGATGGCGATCTCCACGCGGTCGATCATCGGCAGCTTGCGGCCCTTCAGGCGTTTCAACAGTTCCTGGCCTTCGGCATCGTCGGCGTTGGGCTTCGCGTCGTAGAAGTCGTCGCGGTAGGTCGGGTTGCGTTCGAGCACGATGCGCGAGCTGCGCCGCCAATCGGCCAGGCGGAACGGGCCCGTGCCCACCGGGTGTTCCATGATGCGGTCGCCATAGAACTCGACCACCTCGCGCGCCACCGCGCCGGCGTAGACGTCGCGGCTGGCCCAGATGTTCTCGAGGTGGCGCGGCCGCGACTCGCGCAGCTTCACGCGGAAGGTGTAGCGGTCGAGCGCCTTGATGCCTTCGACTTCGCGGTCGTAGTTGAAGGGCTGACCCGTCTTGAGCGCCGCTTCGCGCAGGTCATTGAGGCCGATGATGCCGTCGTCTTCGACGAAGGATTGCGCCGGCGACTTCAGCTTCGGGTCGTAGACGCGCTTGATCGAATAGACGTAGTCCTGCGCCACCAGCTCGCGTTGGCGGCCCTTGAATGCCGGATCGTCCTGAAAGTAGATGCCGGGCTTGATGCGGAAGGTGAAGGTCTTGAAGTCGTCTTCGATGTCGGGCATCGCGACGGCGGTCGACGGCCGTAGCATGAAGGGCCGCGCGAGGTGGTCGAAGGTGATCGGCGCGTCGAAGATGTGGGCGGTGACGATGCGCGAGTAGATGTCGTTCACCTGGCCCGGGTCGAAGCCGGTCTCGGCGGTGGTGAACGCGTAGCGCAGCACCTTCGGTGCGTCTGTTGCCGCGAAGGCACCCGGAACGAAGAGCGTGGCGGCCAGCGTTTGGACGGCGGCCCGCCGCGACAGCGAGAAAGGAGACAGCGTCATGACGTCTTGCCGCGCTTGAGTTGCATCTCGGTGTCGATGTCCATCCACTTCCAGAACTCGCGCACAAAGACGTTGCGGTGGTAGCCGATGATCCAGGGCTGCGCGAAGTCGGTGTAGATACGGTGCCCGTGCAGCTTGTACGGCACGTAGGCCACCATCAGAAGCTGAGCTTCATTCATCGCGGCTTGGCGCTCGGGGCCATTGGGCAGCCGCTTCTGTGCGTTGTAAGCGGCGTTGTACGCCGGCAGGTCAAAACGCGATTTGTTGGACGAGCCTTTGCTGCCGCCATCGCCCAACGAGAGGAACGTGTCACCGTCGGGCGCTCCAGCGCTCCAGCCCACACCCCACATCATCAGCTTGCCGGCGGTAGCCTGCTTGAGGTTCTCGGGCCACTTGGAGACCTTGGTGACCAAGCGAATGCCGATCCCGTCCATGTTCTTCTTCCACAGCTCGGTGAGCTGGCGCGAGGACTGATCGGACTGGGTGGAGTACTCCAGCACCAGAGGACGGCCATCAGGCAGGTCGCGCCAGCCATCGCCGTTGCGATCGATGTAGCCGAACATATCGAGCAGGGCTTTGGCGCGAGCCGGGTCGTAGTCGCTCATCTCGGTCTTGATGGTCGGCTCATAGCCCCAGGTGCTGGGCGCAACCGGCCCCTGCGAAGGCACGGCTTGGCTCTTGCGCACAACGCGAATTTCTTTGTCGAGGTCAACCGCCAGGGAGATCGCGCGACGCAAGGCCACCTTGTCGGGCGTGTAGCCGCCGATCGCCGGGTCTTCCATGTTGAAGTAGGTCACCACAACGTCGGCGCGTGGGTAGCGCACCATGTTGATGTGCTGCTTTTTCAGATTGGGCGCGAGCTGGTTGTTGGGCATCGCGATCTCGGCGTATTCCGACGGCACCTCCCACAGGATGTCGTGGTCCCCTTTCAGAAAGGCCAGCCAGCGCGGCTGGTTCTCTTCGACGATGGCGATCTCGACACGGTCGATCATCGGCAGCTTGCGGCCCTTGAGCTTGGCCACGGCGGCCTGGGCGAGTGGGTCGTCGGCAGGCGCCTCCTCGTCGTAGAACTGGTCGCGGAAACCGGGGTTCTTCTCCAGCACGATCTTCGAGGCCCTACGCCATGCGCCTAGGCGGAACGGCCCGGTGCCCACCGGGTGCTCCATGATCTTGTCGCCATACATGTCGACGACCTCGCGCGCGACCGCGCCCCACACCGAACCGTCGGTGAGTTCGAGCAACAAGCGCGGGTTGGGCTCGCCGGTCTTGACTTGGAAGGTGTACTTGTCGATCACCTTGAGGCCTTCGACCTCGCGCTGGTAATCGAACGGCTTCTTGGCGGTGATGCCTTCTTGCCGCAGTTCGGTCAGGCCGAGGATCTTGGCGTTCTGCAGGATGTAGAGATTGGGGCTCTTCCAGCGCGGGTCGTAGTGGCGCTTCCAGGAGTACACATAGTCGGCCGCCACCAGCTCGCGCTTCTTGCCGCCGAAGGCCGGGTCGTCGGCGAAGTAGATGCCCGGCTTCACGCGGAAGGTGAAGGTCTGGAAATCGGCGCTGACCTCGGGCAAGGCCACCAGCGTGTTGGCTCGGTAGCGAAAGGGCCGCGCGAGAAATTCGTACTGCAGCGGCGCATCGAAGATGTTGGCCGTGATGGTGCGCGAATACAGGTCGGAGATCTGTGCCGGGTCGAACCCGGTCTCGGCAATGCGGAAGGAATAGTGGAGCACCTTGGGGGTTGCCGCTGCAGCCGCAGGCGCTTCTTGCGCGAACGCCGGCAGGGCGGTGAACGCCACCAGACACAGTGTCACCAGCGCCCCGCTCGGGCCACGCTGTTTCATCGATCAATTCTCCTTGTGGGACGGCTCCGGCGACGGGCCTGTTGGGCCCGATCCCGAAGGCGCGAAGTCTAGGGTCATTGCACAGCCGCGTGCCACCGGGCAGACCCGCGCGACGCTTGGACACCGCATCGGCATGCAAGTTGCGTGCTGCGCACCCGGGCAAACGCGAGGCGAGGGGTACCGAGGTGCCGCTTAGACTCGCGCCTGCCGCCCAACAGGCGGTACTCGGTGGCCCACCCGACCCTGGCGAGCCGCCCCCATTTCCCGACGACCGCTCCACCCGAGATGAAAACACCATGGCCGCGTATGTGATACGGCGCCTGCTGCAGATGATCCCCACCTTGCTGGGTGTGCTGCTGCTGGTCTTCCTGCTGTTCAAGATGGTCGGGGGCGACCCCGCCGAAATCCTGGGTGGGCTCAACGCCAGCGCCCAGCAGATCAACGAGATCCGCCAGCAGCTGGGGCTCAATGAGCCCTGGTACGTGCAGCTGTGGATTTACTTCAAGAGCATCGTCACCTTCGACTGGGGCCGCAGCTGGGCCACGCAAGAGGCCGTGAGCAGCATCTTCGCCACGCGCTTGCCCGCCACGCTGACGGTGATGCTGCCCATCCTCGTGCTCGACACCGTGATCGCCTTGCCGATCGCGATGTGGGTGGCCTACCGCCGCGGCTCGCTGGCTGACCGCTCGCTGATGGTGATCACCACGGTGGCGCTGTCGATCTCGTTCCTCGTCTACATCATCATCGGCCAGTACGTGTTCGGCTTCCAGCTCGGCTGGTTCCCGGTGCAGGGCTGGAGCGACAGTCTGGGCACCAACCTCGTCACCTATGTGCCGCTGCCGCTGATCCTTGCCCTGATGGTCGGGGTGGCTCCGCAGACGCGGCTGTACCGCACCTTCCTGCTCGACGAGCTGGGCCAAGACTATGTGCGCACCGCGCGCGCCAAGGGCATGACGGAGCGCACGGTGCTCTTCCGCCACGTGCTGCGCAACGCGATGATTCCAATCATCACCAACGTGGCACTGGTGCTGCCCGGCGTGTTCGTCGGCTCGTTCCTGATCGAGGTGTTCTTCTCGATCCCTGGCCTGGGCCGCGAGATCATCCTCGCGGTGAACCGCAGTGACTACCCGGTCATCCAGGCCGTCGCGATCTATCTCGCGATGCTGACCATGCTGATCAACCTGGGCGCCGACATCCTCTACAAGCTGGTCGACCCACGGGTGGTTCTCAAATGAGCGCGGTATTGAATCAAGTTCCGGCCATGGCCAGCCAGCGGCCCGAGGGTGTCTGGCGTGCCGCATGGAAGCGGCTGCGCGCCGACCACGTGGGCATGGGCTCGATGGCCGTCGTGCTGCTCTTCATCCTGCTGATCCTGTTCGCAGCGAGCGGCCTGATCGCCAAGGGCTGGCAGAAGGAAGTGGGCGTGCCCAGCGCGCCGCCAACCTTCATGGGCCCGGCGCCCAAGGTCGAGACGAGTGCCATCCCTGTGCCCAAGGGGCCGAACGTCGACATCTCGTCGGTCGACCCGCTGGCCCCTCGTTACAAGGAATGGGAAGAACGCGCCGCCAAGTTCAAGTCTGAAGAAACCGTGAAGGCCGAGACCCTGCCCTTCGGCGCCGACCGGCTCGGCCGCGACGTGCTGGCCAAGGCCACCAAGGGCACGCAGACCTCCGTCTTCGTCGGCTTGATGGGTGCGGCGATCGCAGCGCTGATCGGCACCCTGCTCGGCGCGGCGGCCGGCTTCTTCGGCGGCAAGATCGGCGACTTTCTCGAGTGGCTGTACAGCGTGTTCACGGCGATGCCAGACATCCTGCTGCTGCTGGTGTTTGCGGTGATCTTCGGCCGCGGCATCGGTAGCGTGGCGATCATTCTTGCGCTGGTCGGGTGGACCAGCGTGTACCGCCAGGTGCGCGCAGAATTCCTGAAGCACTCCACGCGTGACTACGTGCGCTCGGCCGAGGCCATCGGCGCGTCGACGGCCTCGCGCATGTTCCGCCACATCCTGCCGAACGTGAGCCACGTGATCCTCGTGCGCATGTCGCTGCTGGTGGTGTCCTTCATCAAGTTCGAGGTGATCCTGTCGTACCTGGGCCTGGGCGTCGGCGTGGACGACGTCTCGTGGGGCACGATGCTCGCCGAGGCGCAGAGCGAGCTCATCCTCGGCTACTGGTGGCAGTTGGTGGCGGCCACCGGCTTCATGGCCGTGTTCGTGACGGCGTTCTCTCTCTTCACCGATGCGCTGCGTGATGCGCTCGATCCCAAGTTGCGAGGTCTGGAGTGAGCACTTTGCTGAGCATCAAAGACCTGCGCGTGTCGTTCCGCGTGGGCGTGGAGAACGGCGTGACGAAGCGCGCGCAAGCGGTCGGCCGTGGTGACGTTGGCGTGAGCTTCGACGTGCCGGAGAACACCACCGTGGCGCTGGTGGGCGAGTCGGGTTCGGGCAAGAGCGTCACGGCCATGTCCATCCTCAACCTGCTGCCCGACAACGCCGAGCGCCAAGGCGCCATCACCTTCCAGGGGCGCGACATGCTGGCGGCTTCGCTGCCGCAGCTGCAGGCCTTGCGCGGCCGCGAGATCGCCTGTGTGTTCCAGGACCCGATGAGCTCGCTGAACCCGGTGTTCCCGGTGGGCCGGCAGATCTGCGAGCCGCTCATCAAGCACCTGGGCCTGACCCCGAAGCAGGCGATGGAGCGGGCCGAGGCCTTGCTGGTGGAGGTGGGCCTGCCCGAACCGAAGCGCCGGTTGTCGGCCTACCCGCACGAGCTGTCGGGCGGCCAGCAGCAGCGCGTGATGATCGCGATGGCACTGTCTTGCGAACCCAAACTGTTGATCGCCGACGAGCCGACGACGGCGCTCGACGTCACCATCCAGCGGCAGATTCTCGACGTGCTTGCACGGCTGAAGGAGAAGCACCGCATGAGCATGCTCTTCATCAGCCACGATCTCGGCGTGGTGGGTGAGATTGCCGACCAGGTGGTGGTGATGCGCCAGGGCACGGTGCGCGAGCACGGCCCGGTGGCCGGCATCTTTGCCGACCCGAAGGATTCGTACACGAAGGCACTGCTGGCCTGCCGGCCGACGCTGGAGCAGCGCGCGCCGCGGCTGATGGTGATCGACGATCACATCTCGGGCAAGGCCAGCATTGCGGCCGGCAAGCCCAAGGACCCGGCTGCGCCGATCGTCATCGAGGCTGAGTCGCTGACCAAGAGCTTCTGGCTGCGCGACGGCGTGTTCGGCCGTCGCGAATTCAAGGCGGTGAAGGGCGCAAGCTTCAAGCTGCGCCGCGGCCACACGCTGGGAGTGGTAGGCGAGTCAGGCTCGGGCAAGACGACGATGGGGCTCACGCTGCTGCGCCTGCACGAACCGAACGGCGGGCCGAGTGGAGGCGTGGTGCGCTTCGATGGCCGCGACCTGCTGACGGTGCCCCGCCGCGACATGCTGCCGATCCGCCAGCGCATCCAGGTGGTGTTCCAGAACCCGTACGCCTCGCTGAACCCACGCTTCACCATCGGCCAGACACTGGTCGAGCCGATGACGATCCATGGCATCGGTGCCGATGCCGCCGAGCGCGAGGCTCGTGCTCGGATGCTGCTCGTCAAGGTGGGCCTGGACGACAGCGCGATGCACAAGTACCCGCACGAGTTCTCCGGCGGCCAACGCCAGCGGGTGGCCATCGCGCGCTGTCTGACGCTCAACCCCGAGGTGCTGGTGCTCGACGAGGCGGTGAGCGCACTCGACGTCTCGGTGCAGGCGCAGGTGCTCAACCTGCTGAAGGACCTGCAAGATGAACTGGGCCTCGCCTACATCTTCATCAGCCACGACCTGGCGGTGGTTCGCTTCATGGCCGACGAGGTGTTGGTGATGAAGGACGGCGAGGTGGTCGAGCAAGCGAGCGTGACGCAGATCCTCGATGCGCCGCAGCAGGAGTACACGCGACGGTTGCTCGGGGCCATCCCGCGGGGTTACGTTCCTGTGGCGGCCTGAGGCGTGCCTGAGTCCGGCTGCTCGGGTACGGCCCGCAGGCGGACGACCATGCGGGTGCCAACGCCTTCGGTGCTGTCCACCGTCAGGCTGCCGTCCATGCGCTTGACCAGCTCTTGCGTGATCACGAGGCCGAGGCCGCTGCCCTGCACCTTGGTGAACTGGGCACCCAGGCGATTGAAGGGCTGAAACAGCTGCTCGATCTGGTCGGTTCGCAGGCCGAGGCCGGTGTCGCGCACGGTGATCGACACGGCGTCGCCTTCGCGCTCGCACGACAGATGCACCTCACCCGACGGGCGGTTGTATTTGATAGCGTTGGAGAGCAGGTTCAGCAGCACCTGCTCCAGGCGGCGCGCGTCGGCCAGCACGCGCAACTCGGCGTGGGGCAGTTCGGAAATCAAGCTCACCTGCTGCGCGACCGCCATCGCCTCGATCTGGTTCAGGCTCGCCTGCAGCACTGGCACCAGCGCGACCGGTTGCAGCGGCAGCGCCATCGGGCCGTCGTCGAGACTGCTCAGGTCCAGTACGTCGTCGATGAGTGCCAGCAGGTGGCGCCCGGCGTCGAGCACGAGCTGCATGCGTTGCGCCTGCGTTGACGTCAGCGGGTCGACCGTGTCGGTCTGCATCAGCTCGGTGAAGCCGATCACGGCGTTGAGCGGCGTTCGCAGTTCATGGCTCACACGCGACAGGAACTGGCTCATGCTGCGGTAGGCGCGTTCGGCCGCATCCTTGTCGAGCTGGAGCTGGGCAGCACGCACCTCGTCGCTCACGTCCCGCAGGATGCCGACCATGCCGGTGCCCACGCCGTCGGCACCGTTCTTGTCTTCGAAGCGCGCGCAGGAGTTGGCCTGGATGTGGCGCACGGCGCCGTTCAACACCACGCGGTAGCGCAGGGTCGCCGCAGCCGGGTGGGCGATGATCTGGCGCATGGCCGCGCGAACCCGCGCGGCGTCGTCGGGATGGATGATCTCCCGCGCCAGCATGCCAGCCTTCACGGTCACGGGCTCGGCCGGCAAGCCGTACAGCGCCGCGGCCCGCGCATCGAGTGTGGTCTGCCCGGTGCGCAAGTCCCAGTCGAAGAGGCCCATGCCCGCAGCTTCGGCGGCCAGCGTCCAGCGCTCGTTGCTGTCTCGCAGGGCGCGCTCGACACGCGCTTGCTGGCGCAGCATGTGGCCGGTCAGCAGCACGCCGCCCACAGTGAGCCCCGCGGCCAGCAGCAGCGTGATGACGATCACCACGCGCCTCGCGGTGCGCGACGCCTCGCCCAGCACGGCCGAGAAGCGCAGCGCCCGGTCGGTCAGCCGCTCGCCCAGGCCGGGGACCTGCTCCTTCAAGGTGCGCAGCTCCGGAGAACCGGTGTCGCCCACCGCCACGCGCTCGTGAATCTGCCGGGCCAGGTCGCCCAGCTCGATGACATGCTGGTCGGCCGCGGTCCACAGCGCGATCGCGTCGGCCATGAAGCCGATCCGCTGGAACCGCAAGAAGAGGTGGATCAGGTCATCGACATCGTCGACATGGTTGCCGCCTTCCAGGAAACCCTGACGGGCTGCGCCCAGGTCTGGCGGCGTCTGCTCCAGTGCCAGGCGAGCCCGGCGATCGGCCAGCGGCACGGCCAACGCAGCCTGGAAACGCTGGTAGTCAAGCGGGTCGTGTGAGGCGACGTAGCGGCTGAGCTGGTAGACCGCCTCTTTCTGGCCCTTGGACCACAGGCTCTCGCCGCCCACAAAGGCGCGCACGGCAGACAGCATGTCCACGCTGATCACGACCAACCCAGCGAGCAGGGCCACGACCACGAGAAACGGGCCGATCACCAACCAGCGAATGCGACCCTGCTCGAAAGCTGTTCGACGCACGCTTCTCCCTGCGCGTTGGAAGACTTTGAGACGGGTGTACCACGAGAGCAGCCGGGCTGTCATGAGCAAAATAGCGGGGGCAGCGCATTGCGTCACCGTCGCCGCCGGGCAGTGCGCATGGCGTGACTTGACATGTCGTACGATCGTGCGAAACTCCGCCCATGGAAACCAAGACCGAACGCAGCGAGCTGACCCTCGCCGCGATCCTCGACACCTCGCTGGCCATGGCCGCCGCCGATGGGCTGGACAGCCTGACCATCGGCGAAGTGGCCAAGCGGCTCGGCCTGTCCAAGAGCGGCGTGTTCTCGCGCGTCGGCTCGCGCGAGGCGCTGCAGAGCGCGGTCATCGAGGAATACGGCCGCCGGTTTTTGCAAGACGTGTTCACGCCCGCCATGCGCGAGCCCCGTGGGCTGCCGCGCCTGAACGCCATCATGCGGCTGTGGCTGCAGCGCGCCCGCGACGTCGAGATCCGCAGCGGCTGCCTGTACTGTGCCGGCGCCTTCGAGTTCGACGACCGAGAAGGCCCACTGCGCGACCTGCTGCTCACCCACGTGCAGCGCTGGCGCGCCGCTCTCAAGCGCACCGTGCTGCAGGCCATCGAAGCCGGCCACCTGGTGGCCGACCTGGATCCCGACCAGCTGGTGTTCGAGCTGGACGGCCTCTTCGTCGCGCTGATGCGTGAAGCGCGCTTCCTGCGCGACCCACGCGCCGCCGACCGCTGCTGGACAGCCTATGAGCGGCTGATCCAGTCCGTGCTGAGTTCCCCCTCGCCTTGACCACCGCCGTGAGCCCGGTCGACGTGTTTGCTGCAACGACTTCGCACGAACGTGCGACAAAAGGAGTCTGATCATGCTGTTCGCTCTTTTGATCCTCTTGGCCGTGGCCGTTCTGGCCCCTGCCGGTGTGGCCCTGCATTCGCTGTGGGTGGCCATCCCGAGCAGCAATGCGGATTTCCAATGGCTGGACGTCTGATGAGCAACCCCGCACCCTCAACCTCGGCCAACCCGGCAAGCGCCTTCTACGCCGGCGTTGTCGCCCGCAGCCTCGGCTGGGCGCTGCGCACCTCGCAGAGCGTGGCGCCGGCAGCCGCCACGCGCCTGGCATTGCGACTGTTCTTCACGCCCCTGCCGCTCAAGCTCGTGGCGCGCCGCCAACCGGTGCCCGCGCCGTGGCGCACCGAGCGCTGGCCGTTCGAGCAAGGCTCCATGACGGCCTACCGGCGCGACGACCCGCACGCAAACGAACGGCCCACCGTGCTGCTGGTTCATGGCTGGGCCGGAGACGCGCTGCAGATGCTGACGCTTGCCGACGCCCTCGACCGCGCCGGCCTGAACCCCGTGCTGCTGGACTTCCCCGGGCACGGTCGCAGCGACGGCTGGCGCGCCACCTTGCCGCAGTTCGTGCGCGCGCTGTGGGCGGCATCGGCGCGCCTCGGGGCATTGCATGCAGTGGTCGGGCATTCGCTCGGCGCGCTGGCCGCGGCCAACGCCGTGGCCAACGGCTTGCCGGTGCAGCGCCTGGTGTTGCTGGCCGCCTCGCCGCCACCGGCCTTGTTCCTCCAGTGGTTCGCGCGCAGCTTCGGACTGGGCGAGAGCGTGCCGGCACGCATGGGTGCGGCCATCGAGCGCGTCGAAGGCGTGCCCCTGGTGCGCTTCGAACCGGCCTGGCTCGGGCCGCGCTTGGCGGTGCCCACCTTGGTCGTCCACGACGAGGGCGACCGCGTCTCGCCATTGGCCGTCGGCCGGCGTCTGAATGACGCCATCCAAGGTGCGCAATTTCTCACGACCCGCGGCCTCGGCCATCGTCGTGTTTTGGCCGATGAGGCCGTGGCTCACTCCGTCGCACAGCACCTGCGGCTCGACGGGCGACCAAACGAGTCAGAGATGTAACGTCGTTCTTACGGCCTCGCCACAAATGGGCCGGTGAATCGTGAAAAGGCGGCGCTTTTTGTCTGCTGTTCGGCTTGGGTGCGTTCGCGGGCCTTGGCATGGAAGCTGCGCTTTGGTTTGGCATCAACCGCCGCTCCAGGGCCACCAGCCTCCAGGCGATAGACATCACAAAAGGACGTCGTGCCATGCCTCTGTTTCACCGCTCAGGTTCGTCTGTGTCTTCCGGTACCCGCCGTGTCGTTCGACCGGCTGCACCGAGCTGCCGAGGCGGCGCGTCGTCGATGTTGCGCCTGGCCCAGCCGGCCTCGCCGCGCCAAGGCGGTTTGTCCAAGTGGCTGAGCAACGCGGCCAAGGTGTTCTCGCCGCCCGCGGCCCAGGCCCTGGCCGTGAGCCACAGCGAATTTGCCCCCAGCCGCTGGCTGGTCGGCCACTGAGCGCAGGCCATGAACGAGCGTGTCGTCAGGCCGATGCAACGCATCGAAAGACTTCGCCCGGCGGCTTTGCCGGCGCGTGAATCGGGTTGGGCCACGCTGCCCGCCGATCGCACCTTCAAGGTCTTGCAGCCGAACCGGGCACCGGCCCAGTTGTCGCTGTTCGGGCCACCGGGGCAAGTGACCCGCCCCAACAAGGCACAAACATGAATTCGCCGCTTCGCTCGGCAGCACCGGCCGTGAACCCTCCCGATGCCCATTGGTATCAACGAGGCTACCGGTTGAGCTGGCGAACGAAGTCCCTGTTTTCAATCGCCGGCCTGCTGGCCGGACGCAGCACCAGCCGGCCGCCGGAGCCGCTGATGTCTTTACTGGTTTCTCGACGCATGTGACGTCCAAGGGAAGCGGGCAACCCGGGGTGGATTGAGAGCGAGCTCCCGGCCTCTGTCCCGCTTCCCTCATTTTTTTCACATCGCCGCGACCTCATCGCGGCAGCGGGATTCCTACTTCCCCCTGTTGCACGCACTGCGGCTCAGCGCATCGCCTCGATGTGGCACAGCCACCACGACCGCGAACGACCCGGAAAGCCCACCTTCATCGCGCTGCGGCACACTGATGCGCATCGCCTTCCTCTGGAGCTTTCCTGATGCACCGCAACAACCGAGAACTCTTCACGCGGCGCCGTTTGCTGGCTGCTTCGGCAGCACTGGCCGCCGCACCGCACGCTGTGTTCGCGCAGAGCGGCTGGCCCAGCAAGCCGGTGCGCATCGTCGTGCCGTTTGCACCCGGCGGCACCACCGACATCCTGGCGCGCGCGTTGGCACCCGAGCTCAGCCAAGCCTTCGGCCAGCAGTTCGTCGTCGACAACAAGCCGGGCGCGGGCGGCAACGTCGGCGCCGACCAAGTGGCCAAGTCGCCCGCCGACGGCTACACGCTGTTGATGGGCACGGTCGGCACGCATGGCATCAACCAGTCGCTGTACCCGAAGATGCCTTTCGACCCCATCAAGGACTTTGCGCCCATCACCCTCGTGGCTGGCGTGCCCAACGTGCTGGTGATGAACCCGGCCAAGGCCGAAGCCAATGGCATCAAGAACGTGGCCGACCTGATCAAGTTCGCGAAGGCCAACCCGGGCAAGCTCAACATGGCCTCGAGCGGCAACGGCACCTCGATCCACCTGAGCGGCGAGCTCTTCAAGAGCATGACCGGTACCTTCCTCGTCCACTTCCCGTACCGCGGCTCCGGCCCGGCGCTGCTCGACCTGATCGGCGGCACCATGGACCTGATGTTCGACAACCTGCCCTCGGCGATGCCGCAGATCAAGGCCGGGAAGCTCAAGGCGCTGGCCGTGACAACGTCACAGCGCAGCGCGGCCTTGCCCGATGTGCCGACGATTGCCGAAGCCGGGCCGGTGAAGGGCTTCGACGCGAGTTCGTGGTTCGGCCTGCTGGCACCGGCCGGCACGCCGGCCGACATCGTCAGCCGCATCCAGCAGGAAAGCGCCAAGGCCCTGGGCACGCCCGCCTTGAAGGAACGGCTGCTCGCGCAAGGCGCCATTCCGAGCGGCATGCCGCCGGCCGAGTTCGCGGCCTACATCGCGGCTGAGACGAAGAAGTGGGCGCAGGTGGTGAAGGTGTCCGGCGCGAAGGTGGACTGAGGCCACGCACGCCTGGGGTTCACGCCGACTTCAACTCCGGGAAGCGTTCTTTCAGGGCCTTGATGAGTTCACGCGCTGCATCCGGGTCATCGGGCAGCGGGTGCAGTTGTTCCTTGATGCGGCGGATGTCCGTGACCATCGTGCGCAACTGATCGAGCGCGTGCTTGCCTTCGTCGCTGAGGTCCTTGGGCCGCGTGCTCGCCACCACGGCGAGCAGCAGATCACTCAGCACGCCGATCTGCTTGCCGTATGACGCTACCTCGCGAAGCGCGCGCACTTCGATCTCGTCGCTGCCGGCCTTGGCCAACAGGCTGGGGTGGATGTCTTGCGTCACCGAGCCGCTGAACGGCCAGTGCACCTCGGGGTTGAAGTTGAGCCACGACACATCCGCCTCCCTCGCAGTTGGATGCGTGATGGTGCGGCGCAGCACTCGCGACGTCAAGCGATGGAACGGCCCTTGCGCCGCATTCATCGCTTTCAGGTCTCCGACACAATCACCGCATCCAACCCGACATTGGTGCCACCACACAACGCATGTTCGCCACCCGACTTCGCCTCTACCAACAAGCCGGCCTGCGCGACGACTTGGTGGCGGCGCTCATCGTCGCGGTGCTGTTGATCCCGCAGGGCCTGGCGTATGCGCTGCTGGCCGGGTTGCCGCCGCAAGTCGGCATCTACGCAAGCCTGTTGCCGATGGTCGCGTATGCCATCGCCGGCTCGAGCAGCGTCACCTCCGTCGGCCCGGCCGCGGTGCTGGCGTTGATGACGGCGCAGGCGATGGCGCCGGTGGTTGGCCCGGCTGGCGTGAGCCCGTCGTGGGCGGCCTTGGTGCTGTCCACCGAAGTGGGCTTGATGCTGGCGGCCGCGGCGGCGCTCAAGCTGGACGCACTGGCCTCGCTGCTGAGTGCGCCGGTGCTACACGGGTTTTCCGCGGGCGCAGCCATCTCGATCGCCTTGTCGCAACTGCCGGCGCTGCTGGGCAACCCCGCGCACGGCTTCAACGCACGCGAGCTGCTGGCGTCGGCGTGGCAGCACGCTCGCGCGGGCGACTGGATCGACATCGCCACGGCGGCCTTCGGCATCGGTGCGATGCTGCTGCTCACGGTGGCGCGCCGGGCCTTGCAGCGCACGGCCGCTCGGTGGCTGTCGCCCGACAACGCGGTGCTGATAGGCCGCACGGCGCCGCTGGTCGTGATCTGCATTGCGGTGCTGCTGGTCTGGGCGATGCCGGATGCATCGCGCTCCGTCGCGCTGGTCGGGCCGCTGCCGGCGCTCGGGTTGCCGCTGGGCCTGCCGCAATTCGACAGCGCGCTGTGGTGGCAATTGCTGCCAGGTGCATCACTGATCGCGCTGGTCACCTTCGTCAGCAGTTTCGCGGTGGCTGAAAGCCTGGCGCTGCAACGTGGCGAGCACGTCGACGGACGCCGTGAGCTGGCCGGCCTGGCAGCCGCCAACCTCACGGCGGGCCTGAGCGGCGGCATGCCGGTGGGCGGCAGTTTCTCGCGCAGTGCAGTGAATGCCGAAGCCGGCGCGCGCACCCGCATGGCCGGCGTGTGGGCTGCGATCTTCATGGCGCTGGCAGTGCTGCTCGTGTCCGCACCGCTCGCCTTGCTGCCACGCGCGGTGCTGGCTGCAAGCATCGTCGTGCCGGTGGTGGGCTTGATCGAATGGGGCCCGTTTCAGCGAGCCTGGCGCTATTCGCGCGGCGAAGCGGCGGTGATGTTTGTCGTCGCCGCGCTGACCGTGCTGCAAGACACCCAATGGGCGCTGGGCGTGGGCGTGGCGGCGTCGATCGCGCTGCTGCTCAAGCACACGTCCCGGCCGCACGCAGCGCTCATCGGCCGCCTGCCCGGCACCGAGCACTATCGCAACGTCGAGCGCTATGCGGTCGAGCTCACGCGTGGCGTGATGAGCCTGCGCATCGACGAAAGCCTGCTCTTCACCAACGCGCGCCAGCTGCTGAGCGTGGTGGCGCGCCACCTGGACGCACACCCCGACACGCGACGCGTGCTGCTGCAGATGGCACCGGTGAACCGCATCGACTTGAGCGGCCTGGAGGCACTGCGCGCCTTGCAGGGCGTGCTGCAGGAGCGCGGCATCCGGCTCGACCTGTCAGAGGTGAAAGGCCCGGTGCTCGACGCATTGCGCGCGGCAAACTGGTCGAGCTGGTTTCAAGGGCACCTGTTCCTGAGCCACCACCAAGGTGTGATGGACGAGCAGGGCATCGCGACCTAGCGACGGCGAGCTTAGCGAAGGGCCTGCACCTTCTTGCCGGTGAGCGTGCTCAGGTGGGCTGCGAGGATCGACGCGTCGGTCGCGTCGTTGCTGCTGGCCAGGTGAAGGCGTGCGCGCCCGCCCATGTGAAGGCTGACATTCCACCGCTCGGCTCTGTCGCCGCCATCGCGCTGGATGTCGATCGACTGGATGGACGCGAAGCGCGCCATCACGCGGCCGTTGCGCATCACCGCGCTGAGCCGCTGGTCGGCCACGGTCTCCCGGCCTCGGCTGCGCCAGACCAGGCGCGTGGGGATCTGTTCGGCGATCTCGATGCCATGCCGGTGGACGAACACCCGCTTGGCTTCGGCCGCGAGGGCTCGCGCAAAGGCGCGCATGAACTCGACGACACGTTCGCTCATGCGCCGTCCACCTGCACCAACTTCAACCGTCCTGAGGCGCCGCTGCGTATCGACACCTGAGACTTGCGCCGCCCGAAGTGGCGGGCGACCAGCGCCACCAGTTCTTCGTTGGCACGGCCATCGATGGGCGGCGACTTGAGCTGCGCGAGCCAGGTGCCGTCCGGCTGCTCGTCGAGCGCACCGGCGCGGGCATTGGGTTTCACTTTCACCTGCAGGATCAGCTTGTCACTCGAGGCGCGGCTGGTCGTCATGAAGGAAGCGGAAGAGGTGCAAGACAGGGAAGCCGCGCGTTGACTCGGCTCGGGCTCACGGCATGCCATCGATGCCGGGAACGATTACCCCACATTCGGCACGCCCCGGCAAGCAACATGGGGCCGCGCTCTCACGAGCGCCGTGCCTGCGACCGTGCCGTCGACCAAGCTGCCGACGGGCACGGAAAAAAGGCCCGATCTAAAAGATCGGGCCAACGCTCTGACATCAGCCTGCGCCGCGCTGAACCAAATCACTGCGACGCAGACCCCGCGCCGGCCCATGCTGGAGACACCGGCCGACACGGCTCGCAGCTCCGCCGGAGATTGGGGATCGCGCGGTCCCCCGACCGCGACAAAACCTTCCGGCGGAGCGACCCGGAGCTCACCACCAGGCTTCGGCCTGCACTCCAATCGAAGTACCCGCCTTCTTGTCTCCGAAGACAGCCTTGGTGTTGCCAGAAAGGTTGAGGCGGGCGGCCTCATTCCAGACCGCGTGCGTCACGAACAGGCGCACGGTCGGGCGCGAACCGGCCTCGTTGCCAGCCGAAGCGGCAAGTGCCGCGGTGAGCTTGGTCATGTTGAGCTTGTCCGACCCGTCTTCCGGCTTCACCTGGTCATGGCCTGCCTCGACCAGGAAGCGGAACGGCCCCGAGAGCCACGTGTCGGTACGCGCACCGATGGTGAACCACTTGTTGCCGGCGTTGGCGGCACGCTTGGCGACGCGGTATTCGGTGATGAAGTCCACCGCGGTGGCGCCGAAGTTGGCACCCTGCTGGAACACCACGCGGGTGTTCTTCGATTCGCCCTGCTTGTCGTGCTTGACGCCGAACAGGGTGTTGCCGCCCAGGATCACGCCTTTCAGTGTCTGATAGGCGCCCACGGCCAGCCCGCTCGGCTGTGACGCGGGTGCAATCGCCGTACCGGTCGACTGGTCGTCGCTCTTCAGTTGCTTGGACGGTGTCACGTAGATCGCCAGTTCGCCGTTCGGCATGTCCTGGATGCCGGTCATGCGGATGGGCAGCGAGAAGCGGTTGTTGTTGACCGAGTTGCCTTCGGGGTCCAGCGGATCGCGGATGCCGTAGTTCGGATCCATCATGAAGGCGACACTGAGCTTGCCGATGCCCAGGTCCATGTCTTCCAGACCCGCGCCGTTGCCGTCGTTGTTCTCCAGGAACTGGTCGTTGATACCGGTCTGCAGCCGGTTATAGAAACGGCGACCGGCCCAAAGCTTGCCGTTGGCCAGTTGCGAGATCTTGTCGCCGTACAGGTACACCTGGCCGAAACGGGTGGTCAGCGTGTCAGGGCCGACACCTACGTTGCGGGCATCTGCGCCAGAGTCGATGTACGCCCCTTGGCCTGCGTCCCATGCCTTGTAGACGCTCGGCATGAAGCGCACATGCCAGTCGGAGCCTTCGTATTCGGCCAGCTTGGCGTCGAAAGTCGGTTCGATGACGTAGTCGCACTCGTTACCGAGGCGGTACTTGGTGTCGGCACCGGCCAGGCCGAAGCAGACCTGGTTGCCACCGCGGGCGTTGACGCCCACGCCGGCACGCATGTAGCCGGAAAAATCGACGGTGGGAGGGGCGGCCAAGGCGGCGCCGGCAGCGCCCGCAAGGGCCATGGCGATGATCAGAGGGTTCTTTTTCATGAGGTGTCTCCTGTCTCCTGTGGTGTGTGGGTTCGCCTGAGTGGCGGCTTTCGGCCTGAATTACGGCCAAACGGGGGGCGCCGAGGCGCGTATCGAGGGCTTGTGGCCTTGGCCTAAAACCAAATGCGGCGCAGGGAGCCCCTCTCCTCTTTTTCGGTGGTTCGTCAAAGCTTTATGGCATCGATTTCATAATGGACGATCCATGTAACGCAGTTCGGAAGCGCTAATACAAGACTCGATATCGTCCCGTTTTACCTATGGGAGCGAATCTCCCCATGAAGGACGACTGCGATAGCTGATCGATTCGTAACTTGGTTTCTTATGAAATCGATTTCATAACGGACTGCATTTCAGCTTCCACTCAGAAAGGTGTCAACACCGGAAACCCCGAACCGCCGCAAATCTAGGGAAAGCACGGGGTAGGCGGGTTGGAGCTCCCCGCCGGAACATGGGCCTGGCGGGGACGCCAAAACGTTGCCGCGCAGCCGAGAGTTTGAAATCGTTACCATCGTCCCGCGCCCATGCAGAATCGTGGTCGCCTTCTCGAACGCCTGATCTTTTGACCGTGACCGCTCCCGACGCCCCCTCTCGAGACACCCCATCCTTGCCCGACGCGGTGACTCTGCTGGATGTGGCGCGTGAAGCCAAGGTGTCACCCAGCACGGTTTCGCGCATCCTCAACGGCACCGCGCGTGTGGCAGCCGACAAGCGCACGGCGGTCGAGAACGCCATCCGCAAGCTCGACTTCAAACCCAACCTTTTTGCGCGCAGCCTGAAGACCGGCACCACGATGACGGTCGGCGTGCTGACCCAAGACATCGAAAGCCCGTTCTTCAACCGCGCGATGCGTGGCATCGAAGAGGGCTTGGCCGGCAGCGGCTACGCACCCATCATCGTGAGCGGCCACTGGAATGCAGCCGAAGAGGCCGAGCGCATCCGCCTGCTGCTGGCGCGCCGCATCGACGGCCTGGTGATCCTGACCGGCCACCTCGAAGACGCACAAATCGTCGAGTTCGCGCGCCACCAGCCGATCGTGGTGACCGGGCGCGAACTCATCGCTCCCAACGTGCGCGCCCGCAAGCTCGATCACGAGCATGGCGGCTACCTCGCCACGCGCCACCTGATCCAGCTCGGCCACAAGCGCATCGCCCATATTGCCGGCCCCAAGGACCACAGCGACGCCACCGAGCGCCTGGCCGGTTACCTGCGCGCCCATCGCGAGGCCGGCCTCAGCGTGACGCCGGAACTCACGGTGCAAGGCGACTTTCTGGAAAGCGGCGGCCTGCTCGCGATGAACCGGCTGCTCGACATGGGCGAACCCTTCACAGCCGTGTTCTCCGCCAACGACCAGACAGCCTTCGGCGCTCGCGTGGCCATGTACCGCCGCGGCATCCGTGTGCCCGACGACCTGTCGATGGTCGGAGTCGACGACCTGCCTGCCGCGGCCTACCTCACGCCACCGTTCACCACGGTGCGCCAGCCGATCTACGAGATGGGTTTGTTCGCAGCGCATGCACTGCTGAACATGCTCGGTCACCCGAGTGAAGAGATCGTGTTGCCACCACTCGAACTGATCGTGCGCGAAACCACGCGCCGTGTGTAGCAGCGGGAGTAAGCGCAGCGAGCGACAAGTCAAGCAACGCCCGAGGGACGGGTTTCCCGGCCCGATGGGTGGCGCCCCTCGGGGGCAGGAGCGAAGCGACTGGGGGGCTAACCTCTCACTGCGGCGTCTTCAATCTGCTGTTGCACTTTGCGGGCGCCACGCAGCACAAGGGTCTGGTCCAGCATCGCCTGCGGCGCGACAGCCTGCGCCACTTCATCGAGCGTCGCCGGATCGGTCATCAGCGCATTGGCCAGGGCCGACAGCGCGCAGATCGAGCGGCGCGGTGCCTGGGCCGGCAACTGGCGCAGGGCGTTCACGCGCACGTGGTGGCGCACGCTGGCGACGGCCGCCGGGCCGAGGCCCCAGCTTTCGCACAAGGTAGCGCCCAGAGCGTCATGGCTGACACCGAAGGCTTCGTACTCGCGCTCGACCAGGTCGCTGTCGTTGATGGCAGCCTTCAGCATGGGCCGGTAGACGTCGGGAGCGTGCTTGAACAGCACGGCCTTGCCGCATTCCTCGAACAGGCCGGCCGAGTGCGCACCCCAGGGGTCGACACTCAGCGCCTGGCCGATGCGGCCCATCAGCAGGCCTCGCACGCTGGCGCGCTGCCAGACCGCTTCGAGTTCGGGCGACGCCGGGAAGACCGCGCGCAAGCCGTATTCGAAAGTCACCGCCGCCACCTCGCGCGTGCCGAGGTACATCACGGCCTGCTGCACGCTCTGCACGCGGCCCTTCAGGCCATAGAGCGACGAGTTCACCGCCTTCATCACCGCGGCGGCCAGCGACATGTCGGATTCGACGAGCCGGCCCAAGGTGGGCAGGTCCACGTCGTCTTCGGCCAGCAGCAACGAGAGCTTGACCAGCACTTCGGGTTGGGCGGGCACATCGATGTTCAACGAGCGGAGTTTCGGGTCGACAGGCATGGCAGTGTCCGTGAAAGTCAGTCAGTACTTCAAGGAACATGCTACCCAGCGGCAACGCTGTCGATGTGTCGAACAGGCGCCCATATCCGGGCTTGCAAAACGCTTCGGAAACCACTGACGCGCTTCCGAAACGAATTCTTATACTGGCGTTTCCCTGGGAAAACAAGGTCGGCACCATGACCGTCAAGCTCGCCAAGAGCGAACAAACGCTTCAAGCCATCGTCCGAACCGCCCTGAAAATTGCCGTGGTGGAAGGGTTGCACGCGGTGACGCTGGGAGAGGTGGCCAAGCGCCTAGACATCAGCAAGAGCGGTGTCTTCGCACGCGTCGGCTCGCTGGAAGCGCTGCAGCACAAAGTGATCGTCGAATACGGCCGCATCTTTGCGGACAACGTGTTCCTGCCGGCCCTGAGCGAGCCGCGCGGCTTGCCGCGCTTGAACGCCATCATGCGGCTGTGGATCGGCCGCGGCACGGGCGAGAACGCGATGGCCGGCGGCCTTCACACCGCCGCAGCTTTCGACCTCGACCACGTGGAAAGCGCGTTGCGCGACCTGCTGCTCGAATCGGTGATGAACTGGCGGGCCGAGCTCAAGCGCACCATCGTGCAGTGCATCGACGAAGGCCACCTTCGGCCCGGCACCGACCCGACGCAGCTGACGTTCGAGATCAATGCACTGACGATCGGCTTCCTGCACGACGCCCGCTTCGTGCGCGACCCGCGCGCCCATGAGCGGGCCGCCGAGGCGTACGACCGCCTGATCTCCACCTACCGCAGCGTCAGCCACGCGACCTGACCTCATCGCGACTCGCGGGCGCTATCGCGTCAGCGCGTCCCACCCCGTCTTGGCGATCAGCGCCGCCACCACGCCGATGAACACCACGCGCACGAAGCCCGCGCCGTGTTTCAGCGCGAGACGCGTGCCGAGCAGGCTGCCCGCCACGTTCGCCACCGCCATCACCGCGGCGATGTGCCACCACACGTGGCCGGTGAAAGCGAACAGCGTCAGCGCGGCCGCATTGGTGGCGGTGTTGAGCAGCTTGGCGCTCGCACTGGCGTTGAGGAAGTCGTAGCCCAGCAGGCGCACGAAGAGAAAGACGAAGAAGCTGCCGGTGCCCGGCCCGAAGAAGCCGTCGTAGAAGCCGATCACCAGGCCGACAGCACTCGCCACCAGTGCTTCGGCGCGACCGCTGAAGCGCGGCTCGTGCGTGCGGCCGAGGTCTTTACGAGCGAGGGTGTAGACCAGCACGCCCAGCAGCACGAAGGGCAGGGCGCGGCGCAACCCGTTCGCGCTGACGAGCGTCACCGTCCAGGCGCCGGCCAAGCTGCCGACGAGCGCGGCGGCCGCAGCCGGCAGGAGCGCCGCCCAACGCATGGAAACCTTGCGCGCGAATTGCGCGGTCGACCAAGCGGTGCCCCAGATCGCAGCACCTTTGTTGGTACCGAGCAGGGTGGCAGGCGGTGCGGTGGGAAAAACGCTGAACAGCGCAGGCACCAGAACGAGGCCGCCTCCGCCGACGATGGCATCGATGAACCCGGCGAACAGCGAGGCCAGGGTGACAGTGAGGAGGTCCAGGGCGGTTCCAGAAAATACAAAGGGCGTCAGGATAACCCTGACGCCCTTGGATTTTTGTCATCAGCATCCGGTACTTCTTGGGTACCGGGCCTTTGTTTGGCGACCTTCGAGCTTGCGCTTCCGGCTGCCTTGATATGTCTCCTCAGACCCCCGCCGAAGCCCGGCACGTTGCGGTGCCAGTCGCGAGTGGGCGGACTTTAGGACGCCAGCTTCATGCACACACTAGGGGTTTTCCTGCGCCATGTTGGGGCCTTGCACAGGGCTCGGCCCGCTTTTGCGAGGAAGCTTGATGCGGATCAAGGTGCCCTGTGCTGGAGCGCTGACAACGTCCACATGCCCGCCATGCAACTCGACGATGCGCTTGACGATGGCCAGGCCCAGCCCCTTGCCGCCTTCGCCGGTGGCCGGCGCCACGGTGTGGCGCGCCTGGTAGAAGCGATCGAACAGGTGCGGCTGGTCGGCGGCGGCAATGCCGGGACCGGTGTCGCTCACGCTGACCACCACCTCGCCCACTGCTTCTTCGGCCTGCACCGTGATGCGGCTGCCCGTGCCGCAGAACTTGAGCGCGTTGTCGACCAGGTTGGCCACGGCACGCTCGAACAGCTCCACGTCGACAGTTGCCGCCACCGGCTGTTCGTTGTGCAAGGCCTCGAGCGCAACACCCTGCTGCACGGCCCGCTCGGCAAAGCGCGCGGCGATGTCGGCCAGCAGCTCCTGCAGATCCACCTGCTCGGTACGCAGCTTGAAGGCGGGCTCGTCGAGCGTGGCCAGGTCACCGAGCGACTGCACCATGCGCGAGGCATTGCGGGTGTTGCGCAGTGCGACTTCGGCCAGGCGATGGTCCTCGTCGCGGGCCGGATCATCGGCCCAGCGCGCCTGCAGGGTTTCGAGGCACGCCGTCGTGGCGGTGAGCGGCGAACGCAGGTCATGCGACAGGTTGCTCACCGCTTCGCGGCGGAAGTGATCGAGCCGCCGCAAGGCGTCCCACTGGGTGCGCAGCGTGGTTAGCATGGCGTCGAAGGCCCGCGCGAGCTGGCCGAACTCGTCGCGCGTGGCGGCGGGCAGCAGCGGCTGCACCTGCGCCGCGCCTTCCTGCAAACCTCGTTCGGACAAGGCCGCGACCGCCTGCGTGAGGCGCTGCAACGGCCTCGTCACCGAGGCGATCACCAGCGCCGCGAGCAGAGTCGTCAACGCCATGATGGCGGCAATCAGGCTCATGGCCGGGCGGCCGAAGCTCGCACGCAGCGCCTGCCAGCGGCTCGCGGGCAAGCCCTCCTTGTGGCACACGAGGTAGAGGTAGCCCGCGATGTCGCCAGCGCGGATGGTTGGGCGGCCGATGGGCTTGGCGGTGATGACGGCATCGGCATCCATGCGCTCGGGGTCGTCGCCCATCACGTACGACATGCCGGGTGAGGCGGCCTGCCTCACCGGCCCCATCGCGACCTTGAAGCCGGGCGGCAGCTTCACCGAACCCGTGGTTGCGAGCACGGTGCCTTCGGTGTCGAGCAGGTAGAGCTGGGTGTCGGGCTCGAACAGCACCAGGTTCTTCAGGAAGACGTTGAAGTCTTCCGGGTAGCGCTCGTGCATGTCGAACAGGTTGTCGTACAGGCTGACCACGCGGGTCAGGAAGGCTGACGCTCGCTGGTAGGTGGTCTCGTGTTCGAAGCGCTGGAAGGCGAAGACGACGGTCGCAAGAACGGCCAGCGCGGTGACGAAGCCGGTTGCGAAGATGGTCAGCGCGATCTTGAGGCGGACACTCATCGATCGGCGGCGGTGATCGAAGCAGCGGGTCGAGCGCCGGGCCGCTCCCACGCCGGCCCGCAGCCCCCCGGGGGATCAGCCAACGTACTCGTTGGGCGAGGGGTCGTCATGTTCATAGCGGCGCTTCTCGCATCTTGTAGCCGGCGCCGCGCACCGTGAGGATCAGCTGCGGCCGCATCGGGTCGGTCTCGAGCTTCGCTCGCAGGCGGTTGATGTGTGTCGTCACCGTGTGTTCGTAGCCATCGTGCGTGTAGCCCCACACCGCATTCAGCAATTGGGCGCGAGAGAACACATGCCCCGGGTGGCTGGCGAAGTGCAGCAGCAGGTCGAACTCCAGCGCGGTGAAGTCGAGCGCTTCACCGCGGTAACGCACCTGGCGCTTGGTCGGAAGGATCTCGAGGTCGCCGTTGCGCAACGCGCCCGGCTGGGCCTGCACATTAACCTGCGCGGCGCGCAGCAGGTCGGCCCGGCGCAGCAGCGCCTTCACGCGCGCCAGCAGTTCGGCGAGAGAGAAGGGCTTGGTCAGGTAGTCATCGGCACCCAGCTCGAGCCCGAGCACGCGGTCGAGTTCGGTGGCCTTGGCCGTGAGCATCAGGATGGGCGTGTTGCGCCCACGGGCACGCAGCGCCTTGCAGACCTCCAGCCCGTCCAGCCCCGGCATCATCAGGTCGAGGATCAGGAGATCGTCCGCCCGCTCGTTCTGGCTCGCCAGCGCTGCGGGGCCGTCGTTGACGGTCGTGACCTCGTAGCCGGCATTGCGCAGGTTGAGCGCAATCAACTCGCGGATGTCGGTCTGGTCTTCGGCGACGAGGATGGTGGCGGGCATGCGGGAATTGTCGCGGCTGAGCGGTGCTTCTTACGCAAATGTGATCTTCCTGTGATGTTCGGCGAGGCTCGCGCGAGATGTCGTTGCGACAGTCTCCCTACCGAATCGCCTACCCAGGAGACACCCCATGACCGCCATCGCAAGCGCCCCCTTCAGCCCCTCCACCTTCATGCCCGTCGCCTGGCACGAGATGGTGTCGCACCGCGGCTACCTGGTGCGCTTTGCCCAGCGCAAGCTGCACGACCCGATGCTGGCCGAAGACGTGGTGCACGATGTGTTCGAGGCGGTGATCTCGGGCCGTGCGGCCTTTGCCGGCCGGGCCGCGTTGCGCTCCTGGCTCACGGCCATCCTGAAGCACAAGATTGTCGACCTGGTGCGCAGCCGCGTGGGTTTGGACAGCCTGGACGAAGAGGCGCTCGACGATGCCACGCTCGCGATGGAATGCCCGCAGCCGCAGCCGGACGAAGTGGCCGAGCAACGCCAGCAGCTGAGCCGCGTGCTGGAGAAGATCGACGCCTTGCCCGCCGGCCTGCGCGACGTGATGCAGCTGCGCGTGTTGCAAGACCAGCCGACCGACGCGGTGTGCGACGCGCTGTCGATCAGCGAAGACAACCTTTTCGTGCGCCTGCACCGGGCACGCAAGCAGCTGGCGTCCTGACGCCCGGCAGGGCCGTCGCCCGCTTCGCACGGGCATGCCGATTGCGACGGGTATCCTTCGCGCGAATTTCACAGAGAAGGCATGCCATGTCCACAACCATTCCCGCCACGCTGATCCCCGGCGACGGCATCGGGCCCGAGATCGTTGACGCCACCCTCGCCGTGCTTGACGCGGTCGGCGCACCCTTCGAGTGGGACCACCAGATCGCCGGGCTCGGCGGCGTCGAACTCGCCGGCGACCCGCTGCCGCCGGCCACGCTGGCGAGCATCCGCCGCACGCGCCTTGCGCTCAAGGGCCCGCTGGAAACGCCTTCGGGCGGCGGTTACCGCTCGTCGAACGTGCGCCTGCGCGAAGAGTTCCAGCTCTACGCCAACCTGCGCCCGGCCCGCACCGTGGTGCCCGGCGGCCGCTACGACAACATCGACCTGGTGATCGTGCGCGAGAACCTCGAAGGCCTGTACATCGGCCACGAGCACTACATCCAGATCGACCACGACCCGCACGCGGTGGCCATGGCCACCGGCATCAACACGCGGCAGGGCAGCCGCCGCCTGCTCGAATTCGCGTTCGAGCACGCCATCGCCACCGGCCGGAAGAAGGTGACGCTGGTGCACAAGGCCAACATCATGAAGGCGCTGACCGGCATCTTCCTGGAGACCGGGCTCGACCTGTACGAGAAGAAGTACAAGGGCCGCATCGAGCTCGAAACCGTGATCGTCGACGCCTGCGCGATGAAGCTGGTGCTCAACCCGTATCAGTTCGACGTGATCGTGACGACCAACCTGTTCGGCGACATCCTGTCCGACCTGGTGGCCGGCCTGGTCGGTGGACTCGGCATGGCGCCCGGCGCCAACATCGGCGCCGACGCCGCGATCTTCGAGGCCGTGCACGGCTCGGCGCCCGACATCGCGGGCAAAGGCCTTGCCAACCCGACCGCCTTGCTGCTGGCCGCCGCGATGATGCTCGACCACGTGAAGCTGCACGACAAGGCGCAGCGCGTGCGTCAGGCCATCGACGACACGCTCAACATCGACAACGTGCGCACCGGCGATTTGGGCGGCAAGGCCAGCACCGCCGAGTACACCCGCGCGCTGGTGAATCGAGCGAAGGGCTAAGCGAGCCGCTGGCTGAGCGGGGGAGTCGGCTTGGGTTCGGGTCTGCTTTCGGACCTGGTCAACCAGGCTTGCGCCTCGCCGGCCGTCAACGGCGAGGCATAGAGCGCACCCTGCAGTACGTGGCAGCCGGCTTGGCGCGCAACGTCCGCCTGGGCCTCGGTCTCCACGCCTTCGGCCACCACATCAAGCCGCAGCACGGCAGCCAGCGTGCAGATGGCCTTGACCACCGCGGCCGCATCGGCCGCGGGCAGCGGTTCGATCAGCGTGCGGTCGATCTTCACCGTGCTGATCGGCAGGCTGCGCAGCAGGTTGAGTGACGAGAAGCCGGTGCCGAAGTCGTCGAGCGCGACCTCGACGCCATGGTCACGCAGCGCCTGGATCTGCTGACGCGCCTGCTCGAGGTGGGTGACAGCCGCGCTCTCGGTGATCTCGAGCGTGAGCAGCGCGGGCGGCACCTCGTACTGGCGCAGCGTGTTGGCCACCATGTCGGGAAAGCTCGGGTCGAGCAACTGCAGCGGCGAGACGTTCACCGCGACCGGCACCAGGACCCCGGAAGCCTGGCGCCAGCGGGCCTGCTGGTGGCAGGCCTGGGCCAGGATCAGCCGGCCCAGCGGCACGATGAGGCCGGTGCGTTCGGCCGCGGGAATGAACTCGTTGGGGCCGATGCGACCCAGGCCCGGGCGATCCCAGCGCACCAGCGCCTCGAAGCCCACCAATGCGCTGCCACGCGCGTCGACCTTGGGCTGGTAGAACAGCACGAACTCGTCTTTGCTGACACCGGCGCGCAAGGCCTGCTCGGCGTCCAGCACCACACCCGAGCCGCGCTCGAAGCGCTCTTGTGCGAACTGCAGCGAAGTGCCCGGCGTGGACTTGGCCTGGTGCATCGCGGCATTGGCCGCACGCAGCAAAGCCTCGGGGTCGCGCGAGGTGGTGGGGTAGAGCGCGGCGCCCATCGACACGTCGAGAAAGAAGTCGTGGCCGGGCACCTGCAGCGAGCGTGACAGGCGCTTGCGCACACGCTGCACCAGGCTCTCGACGGTGGCTTCGTCGTGCGCGTCGCGCGCCAGCAGCGCGAACTCGTCTTCGCCCAGGCGCATGACCTCGGCCTCGCCGTTCAAGGCGCGCTGCAGCATGGCGGCGAGCGCGCGCAAGACCTCGTCGCCGACCGACGGCCCGTGCGCTTCATTGAAGAGCTTGAAGCGGTCGACATCGAGCAGCACCAGTGCAAACGAGCTGTCTGGCACGGCGCACAGCTCGCGCAGGCGCTGCAGCAGCGCGCTGCGATTGGGCAGGCCGGTGAGCTCGTCGTGCGTCGCCTGGTGCAGCAGGGCCTGGGTGGCGTTGTGCTGCGCCGTCTCGTCGGTCACCACCACCTGCTCGGCGGGCTGGCCGTCCCAGTCGATGCGCCAGGCGGTGAAGCGCAGCTGGATCGGCGTGCCGTCGAAGCGGTAGCGCAGGCCATCCCAGCTGGCTTGTACCAGCTCGCCCGAGATGATGCGGCGGTGCCGTTCACGTGCCAGCGCGCGTTCGCTCTCGGGCATGGTGGCGTCGCGCCACAGCGTGCTGACCTCGGTCAATGACGAGAGGCCGTAGATGCGCAGCAGGGCCGGGTTGGCATAGGCCAGTTCTTCACCCAGCACCACCGCCACGCCCTGGTGCGAGCGTTCGGTGAGCTGCTGGAAGCGGTCGCGCAGGCGGCGAGACTCATCGGCCGAGCGGCTCACCGCGGCGTGCAGCAGCGCCAGGCCGAGCGTGAGCCGCAACACCGCGGCCACAGACGCCTGCACCGCCAGCGCCGTTTCACCGGCCACCACGAAGGTGAACTGGTTGACGCCGATCAGCACCAGCAGCACACCGACCAACCGCTCTGCAGCGCCAAGCCGCCACAGCCAGCCGAGGGCGACGATGCCTGCGGCGATGTGCAGTGACGCGGCCACCGATTGCGCCAGCAGGGGGTGGATTTGCAGCAGCAGCGCACAGGCCACCAGCAACAAGATGAAGACCGCGGCGTTCTGCCGCCGCGTGGGCGCAAACCCCGCCAGGCGCGTGGTGCCGAGCATCACCAGGGTCAGATACAACGCCGACAGCATCACCATCGCGACCGTGCCGAGTGTTTGTGCGAGCGCCAGCGGGTATCGCATCAGCACGAAGGCCACCGGCACGAACGCTTGCGTGAGGTAGGCCCAGCCGAGGTCGCGCGAGAAACCCTGGCGGCGGTCGCGCCACCACGCCAGCAGCAGCGTGAGACCGACAATCAGGTTGACAGCGGTGTTGAAGGCGAGGGCGTAGTTCACGTCCGTCCCTGCCCAGGCGCGCGAAAGGGCGTGATCATTCTCCGGCCAGGATCCAGGCAGCAGCGCGCTCGGCAATCATCAGCGTCGGCGCGTTGGTGTTGCCGCTGGTGATGGTGGGCATCACGCTCGCGTCGACCACCCGGAGACCACGCACTCCATGCACACGCAGACGCGAATCGACCACCGCGAGCGGGTCGCTCTCGGGGCCCATCTTGGCCGTGCCCACGGGGTGGAAGATCGTCGTGCCGATGTCACCTGCGAGCTTGGCGAGTTCTTCGTCGGTCTGGAACTGCGTGCCGGGCTTCACTTCCTTCGGCGAGTATTTGGCCAGCGCCGGCTGGGCCACGATGCGGCGCGTGACGCGCAGGGAGTCGGCAGCCACACGGCGGTCTTCTTCGGTGCTGAGGTAGTTGGCGCGAATGCTCGGCGCATCGGTCGGCGAGGCGCTCTTGATCTGCACCTGGCCGCGGCTGGTGGGGTTGAGGTTGCACACGCTCGCGGTGAAGGCATTGAACGGGTGCAGCGGCTCGCCGAAGGCATCGAGCGAAAGCGGCTGCACGTGGTACTCGAGATTGGCGTGCGGCTGGTCGGGGCTGCTGCGCGTGAAGGCGCCGAGCTGCGAGGGCGCCATGCTCATCGCGCCGCTGCGCTTGAAGGCGTACTCGAGGCCGATCATGGCCTTGCCCCAGAGGCTGTTGGCCTGGGTGTTGAGCGTCTTCACGCCTTGCACGCTGAAGACGGCGCGAATCTGCAGATGGTCTTGCAGGTTGCCGCCCACGCCCGGCAGGTGGTGTTGCACCGTGATGCCGTGGTGCTGCAGCAGGCTGCTCGCACCGATGCCCGAGAGCTGCAGGATCAGCGGCGTGCCCACGGCGCCTGTGGCGAGGATCACTTCGCCGCGAGCCTTCACCTGGATCGGCTCACCGCCGCCTTGCGGCATCACCTCGACGCCGATGGCACGGCGCTCATTGGCACCATCACCGCCGAGCAGCACGCGCGAGATGTGCGCGCCGGTCCAGACCTGCAGGTTGTCGCGGTGCTCGATGGGGCGCAGAAAGGCCTTGGTCGCATTCCAGCGGATGCCGCGGCGCTGGGTCACGTCGAAGTAGCCCACGCCTTCGTTGTTGCCGCGGTTGAAGTCGTTGCTGTGCGGGATGCCGGCTTGCTGCGCGGCCTCGGCGAAGGCATCGAGCACGTCCCAGCGCAGGCGCTGTTTCTCGACACGCCATTCGCCGCCTTGGCGTTCGCCCTTGGGGTCGAAACCGGGCGCAGCATGAAACTCATCAGCGCCCTTGTGGAAGTCTTCGTGCTTCATGAAGGCCGGCAGGCACTCGCGCCAGCTCCAGCCGTCGTTGCCGAGCGCGCCCCAGTGGTCGTAGTCGCGCGCCTGGCCGCGCATGTAGATCATGCCGTTGATGCTGGAGGAGCCGCCGAGCACCTTGCCTCGCGGGTAGCGCAGCTTGCGGCCGTTCAGGCCGACGTCTTCATCGGTGTAATACAGCCAATCGGTGCGCGGGTTGCCGATGCAGTACAGGTAGCCGACCGGGATGTGGATCCACATGTAGTCGTCGTTGCCACCCGCCTCGATGAGCAGCACGCGCTTGGTCGGGTCGGCGCTGAGCCGGTTGGCCAGCAGGCAGCCCGCGGTGCCGGCACCGCAAATGATGTAGTCGTAAGTCGATGGAGTCACGGAAGGCCGCTCTGCAGTTCGCCGCAGAGTCTAGCCTTCCGCCTGGTCTCGAAACTGACGCCGTCTTTACGCCGATGGCGTGGGCGCGCGCAACAATCCGTACCAGTCGATTCGGCGTGTGAGCGCCATCACGGCAGCGAGCACGGCAAACAACAACACCGAGCCGATGACCAGCGCCGTCTGTTCCATCTGCAATAGCGCATAGAGGGCGCCGTACAAGCCGGCCACGCCCGCACCGAACAGCGCGAACGACAGATGCTCCGACAGGCTGAGCAACAGCAGGAAGAAGATGCTCAGCGCGCAACCCCTCAGCAGGTACTGGATCGGGTGCACGCGCAGACGGCGCATCACCTCGACCATGGCCACCGCCACGAAGGTGAGCGCAATAAAGAGCAGGCCGTACTTGATGGCAAGGTCACTCAGCGGATACGGATTGACGGGGTCGACGAATGACACGTTGAATGACTCGATGCCTTTGCCTCGACGCTCGCGCCCGTGCCGATCGAGGCCGTGGTGGCCAGCGACGAAACCTGCCAGGAGGCACTGAATGGGTCGGGCCGCACGGCGCCTGTGATGGGCAGCAAGCGCCCGCCAAACGAGAGGTGCGGCCAGTTTGCCTCGAGTTGCACGCGGGTGTCATCGGCCGCGGGAGCCATCGCGAAATCCGATGTGCCCACCAGTTCCAGGCTCACTTCAGCACGGAACGGCCTGCTCGGACTGGCGTGTGGCTTAAGGCAGCTCCGCGTGAAAGCCGCGCGGGTTGCTGGCGCGCGGGGCCGACCACGATTGCCAGGCTGGTCCTCGCCTTCGCCGCTCACGGTGTCCCACTCTTCGAGTGAGCGGGCGACAAGTCGTCCAGCAGCGCCAGCTTGCGCGGCACGATGAGACCGCTCGTTATCGCACCGTGCTGGCCAGGATCGGAAACAGCTTGATCAACCCGTCGGACATCACCTCGACCGCAAGCGCGGCGAGGATCAAGCCCATCAGCCGCGTCATCACGTTGATGCCGGTCTTGCCCAACACCTTGGCGATGCGCCCAGCGGCACTGAACGCCAACCAGACCGACACGCCGATCACCACGCCATAGCCCACCAGAAAGGCCACCTCCCACCAGTGGCGGGTCTTATCGGCGTAAATCACCATGGTGGAAATGGTGGCGGGCCCGGTGAGCAGCGGGATGGTCAAGGGCACGACGGCGATGCTGTCCCCGGCGTCGACCTTGTCCTGGCCCTCGGTCACGTCTTCCTTGCGGGTCTCGGCGGGCTGGGCATTCAGCATCTGCAACGCCGAGATCAACAGCAAGGTGCCCCCACCAACCTGAAACGAGGCCAGCGAGATGCCGAAGAACTCGATGATCCGCAGCCCCGCCACGGCGCTCACGGCGATTACCACGAAGGCGCTGAACGCCGCCACGCGGATGGTTCGCTGCCGCTGCTGGCGGGTAAAACCCTCGGTGAAATGAATGTAGAAGGGGATCACGCCGATCGGGTTGACGATGGCGAGCAGCGCGACCAAGGGTTTGTAGATGTCCATGCGGCATTTTGCTGGCTCAGGCTCGCCTCCAGCCCGTAGCGCAAACCCGGCCGCTGAGAATCCCAGCGCACAACGCCCTCTTTTTGGGCATCTATGCTCTTTCCCGATGAGGGTAAAAAGAAACTGGGGCAAGTGTCATTCCCTCGTCAAACCCAAATCAACGGAGCGAAGCCAGCAGACCAAAATGGTTGTTGCACTACGCCGAAAGCGAGGCAGCACGGGCCTTAGATCATAGGGATGGCGCCTCTTGGCATATGCGCATCTAATGCCCTACCCCGAAAACAACACTTTCGAGTTCGGCGTATTGCAGGGCTTTCCACTATTTGCACCGCTTTGCGCAATTACTTGATAATGGAATTTCCCGGTATGGATGCAGCGCCTTCGCTTGAATGGTTCAGGATAGGTAAAAGCTCCACATTTGTTCTCTGTCTCTTCAGGAAAGAAAGGCGCTCTCCATGGGCAACAAACTCTACGTCGGCAACCTCGCCTACAGCGTTCGCGACGACGATCTCCAACAAGCATTCGCTCAATTCGGCACCGTCTCATCTGCCAAGGTGATGATGGACCGCGACACCGGCCGCTCCAAGGGGTTCGGCTTCGTGGAAATGGGCTCGGACGCCGAGGCCCAATCGGCCATCAACGGCATGAACGGCCAGGCCCTCGACGGCCGCGCCCTGGTTGTCAATGAAGCCCGCCCACGCGAAGAGCGTCCGGGTGGCTTCGGCGGCGGCGGCGGCGGTGGCCGCTCCGGCGGTGGTGGCGGCTTCGGTGGCGGCGGCGGTCGCTCCGGTGGTGGTGGTGGCGGCTTCGGCGGCGGCAGTGGTGGCGGCGGCTACGGCGGTGGTGGCGGTGGCCGCTCCGGCGGTGGCGGCGGCTACGGCGGTGGTGGCGGCGGCCGTTCCGGCGGCGGTGGCGGCTACGGTGGTGGCGGCAGCAGCGGCGGTGGCCGCGGCGGCTACTAAGCCCTCGGCCGAGCCGTTTCACTGAAGCGGCTCAACAGAAAGCGGTGGATGCGCAGGCACCCACCGCTTTTTTCATGGCAGCTTTGAGGGCCTCGGCTAACCCTTGGCTGACGTGGCATTCATCCGGGCAGCAAGCCGACGACGCCACAGCGTGCGGACACCCCAACCGACGAGAGCCAGCAGCAGCGCCCAGGGCAGCACCGCGGCGACAAAGCTGATCAAAGCTGCCACGCTGTAGGCCAGCATGCGCCCTGCGCCGCGGACAGCATCACTCACCGGCGACCAGACACCGGCTTCCAGCACCGAGGGGCGCGCACTGAAGCTCAGCGCCACATGGACCTTGTCGGTCTGGTTGGACAAGGCCTTGCGCCGCGAGGCCAGGCTGTCGATCTCGCTCTGCACGCGCACCAGTTCCCGCTCCACCTCGATCAGGTCTTTGAGCTTGGCGCCGGGCGTGCTCATCAGGCTGCGGAGGTGATCACGGAACTCGCTCATGTTCTTCAGGCGCGCATCGGTGTCGATGACCTCGTCGGTCTTGTCTTCAGCCGTCTTGCTGTGCTGGCCCACGCTGCCAAGGGCGCTGACCTGCTTGAGGAAGGCATCGAGCTTGTCGGGCGGTACGCGGGCTTCGAGTTGCGCACTGGCCGGGCGGCGTGGATCGTCGCGTACCAGCGTCGAGCCGAGCACCTGGCAGCCGGCCACTTCGCATGCTTCGTTGGCTTGGCGCCACGCTTGCTCGACCCCATCGGCCTCGGTCTGGATCTGAAGGTCGTGGCGCACGGCGAGATAGCGTCGAACAGGCGCTATCTCGACACCTGCCTGTGCTGGAGCAACGTCGCGAGCCCGCTTGGCCACGGTCGCCGAATCTCGCAATGTCATCGGCGCCTCGGACGCGGCGCTGTCGGAGGTCTGTTGCTTGCCACATGCGCCAAGCAGCAGCAGGCAAATCAAAGTCGAAGTGAAGAGATATCGCATAGAGGGTCCGTGGGGCTGTGATGTCTCTTCTACGTCGCAGCCCCGCCAACGGGGTGAAACGCTTGCCGCGCGGTCACTCGCCCTGGCGGTGCTTTCGCGGGCGCCCGGCCAGTACGCGGTCGAACAGCGCATTGGGCAAGGCCCGCAGCAGCTTGGCGACGATGCCCATCTGCCAGGGGATCACGCGGTAGCTCACGCCGGCGGTGATGGCACGGAAGGCCTTGTCGGCAAAGGCCTCCGGCTGCATCAGGAAGGGCATGCTGTAGCGGTTTTCACTCGTGAGCGGCGTGGCCACATAGCCCGGGCCGACGGTCACGACCTTCACGCCGCTCGGGCGCAATTCACCGCGCAGGCTCTCGCAGTAGCTGATGACGGCCGCCTTGCTGGAACAGTAGGCGCCGTGCCCTGGCAGACCACGTATGCCAGCCACGCTCGCGATGCCGACCAGGGCACCGGAGCGGCGTGCGCACATCGCGGTGATGAAAGGCTGGAAGGTGGCGGCCATGCCGATGTTGTTGGTCTCGTAGGTGGCGCGCATGACCTCGATGTCGTCGAGCACTGCCGTATCCATGCCAACGCTGATGCCGGCGTTGGCGATGACCACGTCAGGCAGACCCTGCGCCTGGATGCAGGCGCGGCCGGCGCCGGTGATCGCAGCGATGTCGCGCACGTCGGCGCCGTAGACCGCAAAGCGCGCAGCGTCCAGGCCTTGCGATTGCGCCCAGGCCTGCACTTCTGCGGCGCGGCGCGCCACCAGTGCCAGCCGGTAGCCGGCCCGGTAGAAGCGCGCGGCCAGCGCCTGGCCGATTCCGCTGGACGCACCGGTGATGAAAACGAGCGGCGCAGCGCTCATGGCTGTTTCACACGAGCGTCGAAGGTGGCACGCGTGCGCCCGCTGAACTGGATCAGCCGGTCGAGGTGGCTGTACTCGATGCCGTCGGCCTTCACCTCGGTGCCGGCGCGCGTGATCGTCACCGGCAGATGGGAACGCACGCGCTCGGTGTCGAGAAAGGCGTGCAGGAACTCGCCGCGGAAGTTGATCGCCGGTTCGGTCGCGGTGGCTTCGGCCACGATCTCGGCGCCACCCAGCAGCTGCACCTCGGTGGCCGCACCGTTGGTGATGGCGTGGCGTGCCGTGGCCAAGGTGATGCGGCCATCGGGGCTGACTGCGCGCATGCGCACGTTATCGATCTCCACCGTGTCGGTGTCGGGGTAGTGACGCAGCGTGTCGCCTTCGATCTGCGCGCGCAGCGGGCCTTGCGGCGTGAAGCGCTGTACCGCGAAGTGGTGCATTTCGTAGTCGGGCTCGTGCTTGGCGGGTGCGGCGGCGCGCTCTGCACCGGCCAGCGGCGTGTTCTTCACCA
Organism: Rhizobacter sp. P2_G4; assembly: GCF_056403575.1. Taxonomy (NCBI): domain Bacteria; kingdom Pseudomonadati; phylum Pseudomonadota; class Betaproteobacteria; order Burkholderiales; family Sphaerotilaceae; genus Rhizobacter; species Rhizobacter sp. P2_G4. Next base: position 708,488 of record NZ_JBFUFG010000001.1, read on the forward strand.
GCCACCAGGTGGCCAGTGCCAGCAAGGCCATCAACAGCAGCGGCAGGTAAGCGGACGCCAGTTGCAGCAAACGCCAGCGCAAGGGCTGCTTCACGCGGGGCGCCGTCGTGGCCGGTGCGGGCGGCGCCAGCACCGTGAGCTCGCTCAGCGCATCGGTTTCAGGCACCGGCATCCAATGTGACGAGGTGGCTGTGCAGCAAGGGCGCGTAGCGGCCCGCTGCGGTGAGCAAGAGATCGCAGCACTCGCGCGCCGCACCGTGGCCACCGCAGGCAGTCGTGATGTGGTGCGACACGGCCTTGACCTCGGCATGTGCGTTGGCCGGGGAGCATGCAAAGCCGGCGCGCGCCATCAATGGCAGGTCGGGCCAGTCGTCACCCATGGCAGCCAGGGCATCCCAGCTCAAGTTCAGTTGTGCGAGCAAGGTTTCGGCCGCGGCGAGCTTGTCATGCGCTCCGTACACGGCATGCGCGATGCCGAGGTCGGCCACGCGGCGGCGCACGGCGGGCGAATCGCGGCCGGTGATGACGATGGGCGTGATGCCGCCTTGCGCCAGCAGCTTCAGGCCATGGCCGTCAAGCGTGCTGAAGGCCTTGAACTCTTCACCGCGCTCGCTGATGTAAATGCGCCCGTCGGTGAGCACACCATCGACGTCGAAGATGGCCGCGCGAACGGGCTGCGCCTTAAGCAGCAGCTCGGGCGCGAACGAAATCACCGGCGTGATGGCGCGCATCAGATGACCTTGGCGCGCATCAGATCGTTGAAGCTCAGGGCACCCACCAGCGTGCCGGACTGATCGACCACCACCACGAGCGTGATACGCGCCTCTTCCATCAGGTCCGCAGCTTCGACCGCCAGGGCCTGCGGATGAACGGTGCGCGGTTTGCGGTGCATCACGTCGCTTGCCGTCAGGCCACGCAAGTCGCGACCTTGCTCGATGCAGCGGCGCAGGTCACCGTCGGTGAAGATGCCCAGCACCTTCGCGGCGCTGTCGGTGACGATCGCCGCACCCAGGCTCTTGGCACTCATCTCCCGCATCACTTCGGTAAAGGGGGTCTCGGGATCGACGCGCGGCAATGCGTCGCCGGTGCGCATCAGGTCGCGTACATGCGTGAGCAGCTTGCGGCCCAGGCTGCCGCCAGGGTGGGACCTCGCGAAGTCTTCCTCCTTGAACCCACGCGCGTCGAGCAGCGCCACGGCGAGCGCATCGCCCAGCGCCATCTGTGCGGTGGTGCTCGCGGTAGGCGCGAGCTTGAGCGGGCAGGCCTCTTGTTCGACGGCACTGCTGAGCGCGATGTCGGCGTGCTGTGCGAGCGACGACTCGGCACGGCCCGTCATCGCGACGAGCGTGATGCCCACACGCTTGAGGGCGGGCAGGATGGCAGTGAGTTCATCCACCTCACCCGAGTTCGAGATCGCGAGCACCACGTCGCCTGGCGTCACCATGCCAAGGTCGCCATGGCTGGCCTCGGCAGGGTGCACGAACATCGCCGGCGTGCCGGTGGAGGCGAGCGTGGCAGCGATCTTGCGACCCACATGGCCGCTCTTGCCCATGCCCATCACCACAACGCGGCCGGTGCATGCCAGCATGGCCTTGACGGCTTCAGCGAACTCGGGGCCCTGGCGTGCTTTCAATCCGAGCAGGGCCTTGGCCTCGATGTCGAAGGTGTCGCGCGCGAGTTGCAGCGCACGGTCGGCATCGAATGAAGTGGTGGAGGCTTGAGAAGGCACGGCGCAGGAGGTTGCGTGAGAGGGGTGTCCAGTAGGATTCGATCATTGTAGGCACGCAGCTTGCGCGAACCGCCCTCCATGGCATCCACCCTCGAAATCGTGTTGCTGTACCTCGTCGCCGCGGTGGCCGGCGTGGTGGTGTGCCGCTCGTTGCGCTTGCCGCCGATGCTCGGCTACCTGGCCGTAGGCGTGCTGATTGGCCCCAATGCGCTGGCACTGGCCAAGGGCTCGGCAGGCATCACCTACCTGGCCGAGTTCGGCGTGGTGTTCCTGATGTTCGTGATCGGGCTCGAGTTCAACCTGCCCAAGCTCAAGAGCATGCGCAAGCTGGTGTTCGGCCTCGGGTTGAGCCAGGTGGCACTGACGATTGCCGTCGCCATCGCGGGCAACGCGGTTCTCGCGTGGGCCTTCAGCCTGGCCGGCCGTCACTGGGGCTTGAGCTGGCAGAGCGCCGTGGCATTGGGGGGCGCCTTGGCGATGAGCAGCACCGCCATCGTGGTCAAGCTGATGGCCGAGCGGCTGGAGCTCGAGAGCGAGCACGGCCGCCGCGTGATGGGCGTGCTGCTGTTCCAAGACTTGGCCGTGGTGCCGCTGCTGGTGTTAATTCCCGCGCTGGGCTCGTCGCCGGAGAAGCTGCTGAGCGAACTGGCCCTCGCCGCGCTGAAGGCCGGCGCGTTGCTCACGGTGCTGCTGGTCGGCGGCCAGCGCGTCATGCGCTGGTGGCTCACGCTGGTGGCGCGGCGCAAGAGCGAAGAGCTGTTCATCCTCAACCTGCTGCTGGTCACGCTGGGCTTGAGCTGGCTGACGGAGCACGCGGGCCTGTCACTCGCCCTGGGTGCCTTCGTGGCCGGCATGCTGATCGCCGAGACCGAATACAAGCACCAGGTGGAGACCGATATCCGGCCCTTCCACGATGTGCTGCTGGGGCTGTTCTTCATCACCATCGGCATGAAGCTCGATGGCGAGACCATCTTCGACCAGTGGGCCTTGGTGCTGGTGCTGAGCCTGCTGCCAGTGGTGTTCAAGTTCGTGCTGGTCGCCGCACTGGCCAAGATCTTCGGTGCGGCCACGGGCGTCGCGTTGCGCACCGGTCTCTACCTCGCGCAGGCGGGCGAGTTCGGTTTCGTTTTGCTGACCCTGGCGACGCAAGAGAAGCTGCTGCCGGCGAATCTGCAGAGCCCGGTGCTCGCGAGCATGGTGCTGTCGATGCTTGCCACACCCTTCATCGTGATGTACAGCAACCGCATCGTGATGCGCCTGAGTGCCAACGACTGGCTGATGCAGTCGGTGGCGATGACATCGATTGCCAAGCGAGCAATCAACACCGAGGCCCACGTCATCATTGCCGGCTATGGCCGCAGCGGCCAGAACCTGGCGCGCCTGCTCGACGGCGAGCACATTCCGTACATGGCGCTCGACCTCGACCCCGACCGCGTACGCCAGGCCGCGGCCGCGGGCCAGAGCGTGGTGTTCGGCGACGCGGCGCGCCTGCAGAGCCTGATGGCCGCGGGCCTCGCGCGCGCCAGCGCAGTGGTGGTGAGTTATCACGACACGCCGTCGGCGCTGAAGATCCTGCATCTGGTGCAGGCGCACGCGCCCAACGTGCCGGTGATCGTGCGAACGCTGGACGACAGCGACATCGAGCGCCTGCAGGCCGCGGGCGCCACCGAGGTCGTTCCTGAAGCCATTGAAGGTTCGCTGATGCTCGCCAGCCACGCGCTGGCCCTGGTGGGCGTGCCGATGCGCCGCGTGATCCGCGTGGTGCAAGACCAGCGCGATGCGCGCTACAGCCTGCTGCGCGGTTACTTCCACGGTGCCGACGACGACACGGTCGACGACCTGCAGCAGGCACGCCTGCTCACCGTGAGCCTGCCGGCAGCCGCCGCGAGCCTGGGCCAGACCTTGGCCGACCTGGCCCTGCACGCAGTGGGCGTGAGCGTGGTGTCGGTGCGGCGTGCCTCGGGCGCCGTCACCAAGCCCGAGGACGCGTTGACCTTGAACGCCGGCGACACGCTGGTGCTGTCGGGTTTGCCTGAGGCCTTGTCGCTGGCCGAAGGCAAGCTGCTCGGCCGCTCCTGAGCGCTTCGAATGAGCAAGAGGCCGCTGCGGCCTCTTGCTCTTCAGTCCGCAGGTGTCAGGTCCAGAAGACCTTCATCACGGGCAGGCCGCCGAGTTGGCCACGGCCAGCGGACGCAACGCCTTGGTGGTGGCGCTGTCGTCCATGCCCGTGGTGTTCTGCGTGTAGGTACAGCCGTAGGTCGGCGCAGCCACGGTCGCAGCCGTCACCACATCGTCGCCCGTCGGCTTCACCCCGTCGCGCTCCCACTTGATCATGTCGTCGAACGCGGTCGCCTGTTCGGCGACCGTGAAGTCGCAGTGTGAGATGCCGCGGATCGCCCGCTGCACGAGCCAGCCGCTGTTGCCCTTGGCGGCCACGCGCTGCTGGTAGACCTGCTCCATCACGAAGGGCACGAACAGGTCGCCCAGGGTGTGGATCGATACCACCGGGATCTTGATGTCGCCGTTGGCCTTGGGGATCCAGCGCAAGCCATCGCGGCGCAGACGGTTGGCGTCCGGGTCCGCCGTGAGCTTCAGCGCCGCGGCGTTGAGCGCCGCGGAGCCGGCCACGTCGCCGTCGATCACGTAGGTGAAGCGGTTGGTGTCGATCACGTTCTGGGTCAGGATGCCCGTGACGGTGCCGTCTCCGCCAAAGGTGCCGTACGACGATGGAAAACTGCCGCCGTAGGCCAGGCCCAGGTCGAACATCGGGCGCTCGCCACCCGTCAGGTTCTTGACGACCGACTTGTACTTGTCTCCGGTGGCGGTGGTGGCGATGGGTACGCCAGGTGATCCAGGGAAGGTGCTGAACAGGGTGGAGGTGACCAGCGCGCTGATGTCGGCCCAGCCGGTGGTCGGGTATTTCGGCACGCCCGCCAGCGCTTGCGCGGTGACCTGCATGCCGCTGAACACATCGAACAGCTCCGTATCGCCGACCACGCCGCACATGGGCACGGCGCCCGCGTACGCGACCTTGTGGTTGGCGGTGGTGGCGGCTTCTCCGTCAATCGCCGCCGCGGTGATGTGGCCGCCCATCGAATGGCCGGTGATGTAGATCTTGCTGGGTACCGCCAGCGGGCGAGAGTTCGCGGTGGCGATGTCGTTGAACGCCAACGCCAGCGCGTTGGTGTCTTCGACGCCAGCGCGGACGTCGTAGTAGTTCTTGCTGTAGCTGGACGCCGCCCAGGCGTAGCCGTTCTGGATCAAGTAACGGCGAATCGACGGGTTGTTGACGCCGAGCGCGTTGCCGGTGCCTGCATAGCCGTGGGCATACATGACCAGCTTGCCGTTCCAGTTGGCCGGCACCTCGACCCGGTAGGCAGCACCGCCGAGGACCCCCGCCCAACGGCTGGTGGTCGACATGTCGACCGTGTCCGAGGGACTGGCTGCCATGGCCGCGAAGGTCGTGGCCGTGGAGTCGGCCGGCGCGAAGCTCGTGCGGGCATCCTGGGGCCGTGTTTCTTCAGGCGCCGGTGGGGGCGGGGGAGCCGGTGCGGGGTCGTCGCTGCCTCCGCAAGCGGCCAGCAACACGGTGCCGAAAAGCGCGGCAAGGCGCATCGATGTAATCGACTGCATGGATTTGTCTCCTGGTGTTTGAACTGTTGGATTCGGACCAGCGTGCGAGCGCGGTCTGAATCAAGGTTAGTTCGCACGAGCCCAGGCGACGCAGCGGGCTTTCCCCCTGAGCCCAGTCGCATCGGGGACAAACGGTTCTGCTCAGCGAAACGCAGAGGGCAGGTGAGTGACGTCCGCGTCCCGCGGCGTCACTACTCAGTATCTGCCGTTCAGGCGACCGGCGTCTGCTTGGTCATGTTGGACCGCATGCGTGTGGCCATCACGCCGCCCGCTGCGCGGATCAACTCCAGCGCCAAAGCCGGCGAGCGCTGAGCAAGCTCTTCGAGACGCGGCCCGCGCAGGGCCCAGATGATGGAAGGTGTCATCGCTTCGACGCTGGCGGTGCGCGGCCCGTCGACGAACAGCCCGGGTTCGCCGATCACTGAGCCAGGGCGCAGGATGGCGATGCGGTTGCTACCGGGAGGGCCACCGGTCACGAAGACCTGGAGCGAGCCGCGGCCGAGGAAGTACATGCTGCGATCGGTGTCGCCCTGCTTGATGACGAGGTCACCAGTGCGCACGTCGTGCTGTGTGAGATAGGGGCCGATTGTGCGCCACTGGTCTGCATTCAGACGTGCGCGGAAGGCGTCTTCGGTGTTGAGCGATTGAATGGCTTGAACCAGCTCGTTGAAGTCCATGATGGGTCGTTGCCGCGAAGTGAGGAGGCGCGGCCTGTGAAGCACCGCAGACGTGAATTATCGGCTCGCGCGCGGCACCTCACAACGGGGCAGACGAGGGGGACGCCGCCGCCATTACTTGCCAATGCAGAAGCGGCTGAAGATCTCGCCCAGCAGGTCGTCGGACGTAAACTGCCCGGTGATCTCGGACAGCGCGTTGTGCGCTAGGCGCAGCTCTTCGGCCAGCAGATCGAGCGCCGGCGCGGTCGATGCGGCTTGCGCCTGGGCCTGCTCCAGATGGGCCTGTGTGCGCTGCAAGGCATCGACATGCCGTGCACGCGCGATGAACAGGCCGTCGGGCTGGGCGTGCCAGCCAGCGAGGCCGAGCAGCGTTCTCCGCAGCTCGGCCAGGCCCTCGCCCGTCAGTGCCGACAAGACGGCGCCGGGCGTGTCGGGCGCCGAAGCAAGGTCGCTCTTGTTGAAGACGTGGACCACGCGCTCGGCGAGCGGCTCGAGGCGCTGCGCAATCTGCGCGTCGCCGCGGTCATACGCAGCTTCGCCAAGGCGCGTCAGGTCATGCAGAAACAGCACGGCATCGGCCCGCGCGATCTCGTCCCAGCTGCGGGCGATGCCGATGCGCTCAACCTCGTCACCGGAGTCACCGAGCTCGCGCAGGCCGGCGGTGTCGATCACGTGCAGCGGCACGCCTTCGATCTGGATCGTCTGGGTGACCTTGTCGCGCGTGGTGCCGGGGATGGGCGTGACGATGGCGAGTTCGGCACCCGCAAGGGCGTTGAGCAGCGAGCTCTTGCCGACGTTGGGCTGGCCGGCCAGCACAACCTGGATGCCCTCGCGCAGCAGCGCACCTTGCCGCGCTCGGTCGAGCACCGTGGTGACCTGGTTCGCGATCGCGTCGAGCTGGCCGCGCGCATCGGCTTTCTGCAGAAAGTCTATGTCTTCCTCGGGGAAATCGAGCGTCGCTTCGACCAGCATGCGCAGCTTGATCAGGCGCTCGCTGAGGCCATCGATCTCGTTCGAAAACGCACCCGTCAGCGAGCGGCTGGCCGATCGGGCGGCCGCTTCGGTGCTGGCCTCGATCAGGTCACTCACCGCCTCAGCCTGGGCTAGATCGAGCTTGTCGTTGAGGTAGGCGCGTTCGGTGAATTCGCCCGGCTCGGCCAGGCGCAGGCCGATGGTTCGTCCAGCCTCCAGGCAGCGCGCCAGCAACAGCTGCAAGACCACGGGGCCGCCGTGCGCCTGCAGCTCCAGCACGTCTTCGCCGGTGTACGAGTGCGGCCCGGGGAAGTGGATGGCGATGCCCTGATCGATGGCCTGCCCCGAGGCGTCGACGAAGGGCAGGTAGCTCGCGTGACGCGCTTTCAGCGTCTGGCCGCACACCGCGGCGATCAGCGGCTGCAGGTTGCGCCCGGAGGCGCGAACAATGCCGACCGCACCCCGACCCGCCGCGGTGGCAATGGCAACAATCGGGTCGTGATGGCGCGGCAACATGCCGGCGATTGTCTCTGAGGTGTTGCCGAGCGGCAGCCTCGACGGCTGACGCTCGGACTCACGAAGCGGCTATTTACCCAGCACACCCAGCTGCTTGTTGATGACCCACTGCTGGGCGATCGCGAGGATGTTGTTGGTCAGCCAGTACAGCACCAGGCCGGCCGGGAAACCGAAGAACATCACCGAGAACACCAGCGGCATGATCCACATCATGCGCGCCTGGACGGGGTCCGGCGGCGTCGGGTTGAGCCAGGTCTGCAGCAAGCTCGACGCGGTCATCAGCAGCGGCAGGATGAAGTACGGGTCCTTGGCCGACAGGTCGGTGATCCAGCCGATCCACGGGGCGTTGCGCATCTCGACGCTGGACAACAGCGTCGAGTAAAGCGCAATGAAGAACGGCATCTGCACGAGGATGGGCAAGCAGCCGCCGAGCGGGTTGACCTTTTCCTCGCGGTAGATACGCATCATCTCTTGCTGCATCTGCTGCGGCTTGTCCTTCAGCCGCTCGCGCATTTCCATCACCTTCGGGTTGATGGCTTTCATCTTCGCCATCGAGCGGTACGCGCTCACGTTGAGCCAGTAAAACGCGATGCGCAACAGCACCACCAGCGCGACGATGGACCAGCCCCAGTTGCCCAGCAATGCGTGCAACTGCGTCAGCAGCCAGAACAGCGGCTTGGCCAGGATGGTGAGCCAGCCATAGTCGCGAACCAGGTCGAGACCAGGCGCCACATCTTCCAGGCTCTTGAGCTTCTTGTCTTCTTGCGGGCCGGCGAAGAGCATCGCGTCCAGCGCCTTGGTGGCGCCCGGCGCAATCTCGCCCAGCGGCAGGAACATGCCGACGGTGTATTCGTTGGTGGCATTCGGCACCTTGTCGGCAAAGAACTCGCGCTGTTGCTTGCCGCCGACCAGCCACGCTGTCGCGAAGTAGTGCTGGACCATCGCGACCCAGCCGTTGTCGGCGCTCTTGTCGAACTCGGCCTTGCCCTTGTCGATGTCCTTGAAGTCGATCTTCTTGAACTTGGACGCCTCGGTGTAGATGGCTGGGCCAGTGAAGGTGCTGTAGAAGCTCGATCCGCCAGGAGGCGGGTTGCCGTCGCGCACCAGCTGCAGGTACAGACGCGGGTTCAGCACGGCCGACGAGTTGTTGACGACCTCGTGCTTCACGTCGATGGCGTAGTCGCCACGCTTGAAGGTGTAGGTCTTGACGAGCTTGACGCCACCGATTTCTGGCGACTCGAACTTCACTTGCAGCTGCTTGGCACCTTCGGCCAGCGTGCGTTCGCCGGGGACGAGCTGCATCACGGTGTGGTGCTCGGGCAGCGGCCCCGCGCCGGCCGCAGGCCAGAGACCGGTCCGTGCCACGTAGTAGCGGCTGCTCGACTGGTCGAGCAAGACCACGTTCTTCTTGGCCGCCTTCGGGTCGACCGGTTCGTCGGGCTTGCCCTTGAACAGGTTCATCACGTGATCGACAACATCGGTGTGCTGCTGGTCGTGCTGTTGCAGCAGTTCGAGCCGCACCAGTTCGCCGCCCTTGCTGTCCAGCGTGGCCTGCATCAGGTCGGTCGAGATGGTGACTTTTTCCGACGGCACGTTGGCGTCGGGCGCACTCGCGGCCGATGCCACACCTGGCGTCCCCGCCACGCCCGCAGCTTGCGGCGCAGTCGGAGCGGGTGCGGGACCCGTGCTCGCAGGCCGGGTCACCGGTGCCGGGCTGAACATCGACGGGTGGCCGTTGCTCTTGTTCCAGGCGTCCCAGAGGAGGGCGAGCGACATCAGGAACACCACCCAGAGCAGGGTGCGGCGAATATCGGTCATGGGGAAGTCTTTTCGCGGGAGGTGGAAAGTGAAGAGAACAGGCCACCGGCGGTGGGTGGCACCGGGTCGTGGCCACCCTCGCACCAGGGGTGGCAGCGCGCCAAGCGACGCAACGTCAGGTAGCTGCCGGCAGCGGCACCGTGCTGTTGTAGCGCTTGCAGCGCATAGGCCGAGCAAGTCGGTTCAAACCGGCACGAGCTGCCGAGCCAGGGGCTGAGAAAGAAACGGTAGGCCCGCACCAATGCGATCAGCACCAGTTGAGGCAAAGCGACGATCTGGCGGAGCATCGTGTTGCCGCTCAGGCCGACACGCGACGCGCAGCATCAGCCAACACGCCAGCCAATTCGGTCCCGGCACACACCTTCAATGCATCCGAGGCCGCACTTGGGAAGGCGGCGCGGTCGAAAGGTGAACGAAGCCGGACCACCCACAAGCCGGGCGCCAACCCCGCTTGCGCCGAAGCAGCAGCGCGAATCTGGCGCTTGAGCAGGGTTCGCGTCACTGAACGACGGGCATGCCGCTTGGGCACCACGATACCCAACCAGCAGGCTTTCGGAACAGAGTCATCCACAGCCATGCCCTGTTCAGGTGCCTGATCTGTTGACAACTCGGTGGAAAGCCCCTGTGAACGGGGTTTCGCGGGCTGGCTCGGGCTGCTTTCGAGGTAGTGCACAGCGAAGTGCACGCTGCGCGCTCGGATGGGCGACCCGAGCACACGTTCGAAATCAACGGATCGCACGACGCGACCGATCACGGCGTGACCGGGTGTGCGGCAACGAGGCCGACTGGCCTCAGACAGCCAGACGCTTGCGACCCTTGGCGCGGCGTGCGTTGATCACAGCACGGCCGCCGCGTGTCTTCATACGGACGAGGAAGCCATGGGTACGGGCGCGGCGGGTCTTGGAGGCTTGGTAGGTGCGTTTCATGATGGATCCTGCTGAACGGGGCTAAGCTCTCGACCGCTGCGCGCGGCATGTTCGCCGCGGCCCGTCTCTTCTACTGCTACCCACCGTCATTGACGTTCCCGAAAAGGGCTCCGGGAAACCCACTATTACACCAAAAACCCCTTTCAAAGTCAAAGACTTGCACGGCGGCATGCGCCTCCACCGGGCTATTGACCGGTTCGCCGAAACTGTGGATAACCGCCTTTTTCCGACCGTTGGCGACGTAGAATCCCGCCGCTCCGAGAAGACTTTTCCACAATATGAGCGCTGACCTCTGGCAACGCGGCTGCGAGCGACTCGCCGCGGAGTTGCCCGAACAACAATTCAACACCTGGATCCGCCCCCTGCCTGCTGCCGACGTCACCGACGATGGCAGCGACGGGGCGGTGGCATCCCTGCGCGTACCCAATCGCTTCAAGCTGGATTGGATCCGCAACCAGTACGCCAGCCGCATTGAAGCCGTGTTGAGCGAACTCGCCGGCAAGCCGGTTCGCCTGGACCTGACGCTCGCTGCCCGCGAGGTCACTCCAGCCCGCATTCCGACTGTCTCGGTCCGTGCCAACGGGCCGATGGCCGTCACGCAGGCGCTCAATGGCCATGGCCACAGCAACGGGGCGCATGCGGTGCCCTCCACGTCGGCCCGCCTGTCGGGCGACACCAATTCGGCGTCATTGCCACGCCACCGCCTGAATCCGGCACTCACCTTCGACACGCTCGTACCTGGCCGCGCCAACCAGATGGCGCGCACTGCCGCGCTGCACGTCGCCGGGGCGCCAGGCCAGATGTACAACCCCTTGTTCATCTACGGCGGTGTCGGCCTGGGCAAGACCCACCTGGTGCATGCGGTCGGCAACGCGCTGCTGGCCGATCGCAGCGATGCCCGCGTGCTGTACCTGCACGCCGAGCAGTTCATCACCGACGTGGTGAAGAACTACCAGCGCAAGACCTTCGACGAGCTGAAGGCCAAGTACCACCAGCTCGACCTGCTGCTGATCGACGACGTGCAGTTCTTTGCCGGCAAGGAGCGCACGCAGGAAGAGTTCTTCAACGCCTTCGAAGCGCTGCTGGCCAAGAAGGCGCACATCATCATGACCAGCGACACCTACCCCAAGGGGTTGGTGGACATCGACGAGCGCCTGACCTCGCGCTTCGACGCCGGTCTCACGGTGGCCATCGAGCCGCCCGAGCTCGAGATGCGCGTGGCCATCCTGATGCGCAAGGCCGACCTCGAAGGCACGCCAATGCCCGAAGACGTCGCCTTCTTCGTCGCCAAGAATGTGCGCGCCAATGTGCGCGAGCTCGAAGGTGCACTGCGCAAGATCCTGGCGTACTCACGCTTCTCGCAGAAGGACATCAACATCCAGCTCGCGCGCGAGGCCTTGAAGGACCTGCTGTCGATCCAGAACCGCCAGGTCGGGGTCGAGAACATCCAGAAGACGGTGGCCGATTTCTACAAGATCAAGGTCGCCGACATGTACAGCAAGAAGCGCCCAGCCAGCATCGCCCGCCCGCGCCAGATTGCCATGTACATCGCCAAGGAAATGACGCAGAAGAGCCTGCCCGAGATCGGCGAGCTCTTTGGTGGCCGCGACCACACCACGGTGCTGCACGCGGTGCGCAAGATTGCTGCCGAGCGCCAGAAGAACACCGAGCTCAACCAGCAGCTGCATGTGCTCGAACAAACGCTGAAGGGTTGAATGCAATGTCAAGTCACAAGCCTGGGGACAACTTCATGACAACTTTCGAACTGTCCACAGGCCTTGTCACTTGTTCAAAGTTGTTGTCTGTGACTCCCGTCTTTCCGGGGCGTTCGCGCACAGGGTTCGTGGCAAGGTAAGCGGTTGATGGAAAAGGGGAAAATGACGTTCTCCACAGAAAACGTCGTCCTCTACTAAGACGACTAAATTAAGAGGTTCACATGATTGTCTTGAAGGCAGCACAAGAAAAAGTTCTGAGTGCTCTGCAAGCCGTCTCTGGCATCGTCGAGCGCCGGCACACATTGCCCATCCTGGCCAATGTGCTGATCCGCAAGACCGGAGGGCAAATCGAGTTCACGACCAGCGATCTCGAGATCCAGGTTCGCACCATGGCCGACCTCGATGGCGATGCCACGAACTTCAGCACCACGGTGGGTGCCCGCAAGCTGATCGACATCCTGCGTTCGCTGCCGAACGACCAGATCGTCACGCTGAGCTCCAACCAGAACAAGCTCACGCTGCAAGGCGGCAAGAGCCGCTTCACGCTGCAGACGCTGCCGAGCGACGACTTCCCGCTGGTGCAAGAGGCCGCCGACTTCGGTCCGATGTTCAGCGTGCCGCAGAAGACGCTCAAGCTGCTGATCAACCAGGTGCACTTCGCGATGGCGGTGCACGACATCCGCTACTACCTCAACGGCATCCTGTTCGTGGCCGAAGGCAAGAACCTCACGCTGGTCGCAACCGACGGCCACCGCCTGGCACTGGCGCAGGCTACGCTCGACGTCGAGATCCCGAAGCAAGAGGTCATCCTGCCGCGCAAGACCGTGCTCGAGCTGCAGCGCCTGCTGAAGGACGAAAAGGACGGCGACAACAGCGGCCCGATCGAGATGCGCTTTGCTGGCAACCAGGCCAAGTTCAGCTTCAGCGGCATGGAGTTCGTCACCAAGCTGGTCGAGGGCAAGTTCCCCGACTACAACCGCGTGATCCCGAAGAACCACAAGAACCACATCACGCTAGGCCGTGCGCCTTTGCTGGCCAGCCTGCAGCGGGCCGCCATCCTGACCAGCGAGAAGTTCAAGGGCGTGCGCGTCAACATCGAAGCCGGCACCTTGCGCATTGCGTCGAGCAATGCCGAGCAGGAAGAAGCGAAAGAAGAACTCGAGATCGACTACGCCGGTGACAGCATCGAGATCGGCTTCAACGTCACCTACCTGATGGACGCGCTGGCCAACATGAGCGTCGAGATGGTCAAGCTCGAACTGCAAGACACCAACTCCAGCGTCTTGATCACCGTGCCCGAACAGGCCGGCTTCAAGTACGTCGTGATGCCGATGCGCATTTAAAACGGCCTCGATGGCCTCATCTGGATGAAAGCGGGCTCTGGCCCGCTTCAACGCTTTTACCGGGGCTGCAACGCAGTGGATGCAGCCCGAACCGTGAGCCTCTAGCAGCAATGACCGACGTGCAAAACCTCCCCGAAGACGCCGCCAAGAAAGCCGCCACGGCAGCCGACTACGCCGCCTCGAGCGCTGCCTATGGCGAAGGCAGCATCCAGATCCTCGAAGGCCTGGAAGCTGTCCGCAAACGCCCTGGCATGTACATCGGCGACACCTCCGACGGCACCGGCTTGCACCACCTCGTGTTCGAGGTGGTCGACAACTCGATCGACGAATCGCTGGCCGGCTATTGCGATGACATCGTCGTCACCATCCATTCCGACAACTCCATCAGCGTCACCGACAACGGCCGCGGCATTCCCACCGGCGTGAAGATGGACGACAAGCACGAACCCAAGCGCAGTGCGGCCGAGATCGCACTCACCGAGCTGCATGCAGGTGGCAAGTTCAACCAGAACAGCTACAAGGTCTCGGGTGGCTTGCACGGCGTGGGCGTGAGCTGCGTGAACGGTTTGTCGAAGTGGCTGCGCCTCACGGTGCGCCGTGATGGCAAGGTGCACTTCATGGAGTTCAAGCAAGGCATCCCGCAAGACCGCCTGCTCGAGCAGCGTGATGGCTTCGAGGTGTCGCCTCTGAAGGTGATCGGCGAGACCGAGAAGCGTGGCACCGAAGTTCACTTCCTGCCCGACCTGGAGATCTTCTCCAACATCGACTTCCACTACGACATCCTCAGCAAGAAGCTGCGCGAGCTGAGCTTCCTGAACAACGGCGTGAAGATCCGCCTCATCGACGAACGCAACAACCGCGAAGACACCTTTGCCTACGCCGGCGGCGTGAAGGGTTTCGTCGAGTTCATCAACACCGGCAAGAAGGCCCTGCACCCGAACATCTTCGGCGCCATGGGCGAGAAGATGAGCGACCAGGGCACGACCATCACCGCCGATGTGGCGATGCAGTGGAACGATGGCTACAGCGAGAACGTGCTGTGCTTCACCAACAACATTCCGCAGCGTGACGGCGGCACCCACCTCACCGGCCTGCGTGCCGCGATGACACGGGTGATCAACAAGTACATCGACGACAACGATTTCGCCAAGAAGGCCAAGGTCGAAGTCACTGGCGATGACATGCGCGAAGGTCTGTGCTGCGTGCTCAGCGTGAAGGTGCCCGAGCCCAAGTTCTCCAGCCAGACCAAAGACAAGCTCGTCAGCAGCGAAGTGCGTGGCCCGGTCGAAGACGTCGTGAGCAAGGCCCTCACCGACTACCTGCTCGAGAACCCGGTCGATGCCAAGATCATCTGCGGCAAGATCGTCGACGCCTCGCGTGCACGTGAAGCGGCCCGCAAGGCCCGCGAGATGACGCGCCGCAAAGGCGTGCTCGACGGCATGGGTCTGCCCGGCAAGCTGGCCGACTGCCAAGAGAAAGATCCTTCGCTGTGCGAGATCTACATCGTCGAGGGCGACTCCGCCGGCGGCTCTGCCAAGCAGGGCCGTGACCGCAAGTTCCAGGCGATCCTCCCGCTGCGCGGCAAGATCCTGAACGTGGAACGCGCCCGCTTCGAGCGCCTGCTGACCAGCAATGAAATCCTCACGCTGATCACCGCGCTGGGTACCAGCATCGGCAAGGAAGAGTTCAACCCCGACAAGCTGCGCTACCACCGCATCATCATCATGACCGACGCCGACGTGGACGGAGCGCACATCCGCACCCTGCTGCTCACGTTCTTCTATCGCCAGATGCCCGAGATCGTCGAGCGCGGTCACATCTACATCGCGCAGCCGCCGCTCTACAAGGTCAAGCTCGGCAAGGAAGAGCAGTACCTGAAAGACGGCGGCGAACTCGACGCTTACCTGCTCAAGGTGGCACTGAAAGACGCCAAGCTCGAAACGGGTGTCGGTGGCGCCGTGCTGCAAGGCGACACGCTCGACACGCTGGCCCGCCAATACGTGCTGGCCAACAACGTCGTCGACCGGCTGAGCAAGTGGATGGACGTCGAAGGCCTGCGCGCCATGGCCAACGGCCTGGTGCTCAAGCTCGACACGCTCGAAGGTGCCGAAGAGTCGGCAGCCGCCCTCAAGGCCGCGCTGCATGACGCTGAAGTCACTGCCGAGTTCGATGCGCGCACCGACAAGCACATCCTGCGCATCAGCCGCATGCACCATGGCAACGTGAAGAGCAGCGTGATCACCGCCGACTTCGTGCACGGTGCCGACTACGAAGCGCTGAGCACCGCCGGCCTCACCTTCAAGGGCCTGGTCAGTGCTGATGCCGTCGTCAAGCGTGGCGAAGGCGAGAAGCAGAAGGAAGCCAAGGTCGGCGACTTCCGTCAGGCCATGGCCTGGTTGCTGCAGCAAGCCGAGTCCGCCGTGGGCCGCCAGCGCTACAAGGGTCTCGGCGAGATGAATCCCTCGCAGTTGTGGGAGACCACGATGGACCCGACCGTGCGCCGTTTGCTGCGCGTGCAGATCGACGACGCGATCGAAGCCGACCGCGTGTTCACGATGCTGATGGGCGATGAGGTTGAACCTCGGCGTGAGTTCATCGAAGCCAACGCCTTGAGGGCGGCGAACATCGACGTTTGAGCATTTCGGGATGGCGTAGGGCGCCAGAGTAATTGCGCTTGGCGCCACTCAGATGCGACTGGCAGCCAGAGTTACCGCGACCGGTTGATCGCCGCGTTGAGGTGCCAGTCACCTGCCTGCCGTTGGGTGCAGAACAATGTGCGACTCGCGCACAGTTCTGCGAGTGCCGTGCGGCAGTTCTTGCGGCAAAGCGGACGCGTACGGACGCCGTGTCTGCCATCTACGACCGAGTGAAGAGCGGCTGAGCGTTGCAGGAGTCCTTCAGAGCCCGCCGCTACGCACGAACTCGTATCCCCGTCAGGAAGGTCACGCAAGAAGCGACACGCGAGCGTTGACTCAGGCGGCATGGCGCGCATCCCAGTGGCAACATTCAAGCTCATCAACTCTGCGAAGGAAACGACCATGCGAGCGAATTCTTTGGTGGTCGTGGTCCTCGCTTTCGTACTGTCTGGCTGCGCCAGCTCGGACCTGCGAGGATCCTTTGTTGAGCCGGCAAATGCGAGTTCAACCTCAGTCTCCAATGCGAAGGTCGTCATCGTCTTCGTAGACAAGGCAGTGTTCACGCCAAGCGGCCTCTCTTCACTGCGCATTGGAATGCCGGCGACCACCGTTGGGAACGGTGCCCTGGAAGATGCATTCCGGCGAATTTCGCGCCACATCGAGAAAGTCGCCCCCGATAGCAGCGTTCAGCCAATGCTCCAGTCTTCCATGAAATCGTCATCGCTTACCGGCGCGACGCATACGGTGCTGGTATCAGCACGAAAAATCACTTCAAGCATGTCGACCGGGATGATGTCGGACGTTGACGTGGTCATTCGTGACGAAGTCGCGAGCCGCCCTATTTGGAAGGGTGAGATCGTGGTGACGAGCGACTATCGAAATAGCGAGAAGGTCGCCTCGGAGTTACTCCGGATCCTTCGGGAGGTCGGGTTGCGACCGAGAACCTGAACCCACATTGCGCCGTCACGCCAGGTCACGCCTCAGAGGCCTGCAATTGATTGGCTAACTATTGAGCAAAGACAGACGATGCAACTCTCAAGCGATGCGTCGATCTAGAGGCGATAACGACGTCAAGTCCGACGAACCCGCGACGGCGCTCTCCAACATTCGAACATGAGAGATCCCCCGTCGCAGCACTCCTCACCGCACTCTGCCTGCCACTCGAGTCATTTGCCTGAAGGGCATGGACGCCTCGGGTAATCCCTCTTCCCGGTTTCGCCTTCGTGGACTCGAATACGCACCCGACGTAAACGTTTACGTAATCGTTTGCGCAGACGGTACCCGGGCACGCCGCCCGGGCACTCCGATTCCGCCCACAGAGGAGACAAGACATGACGATCCGTTTCACCCGCCGCGCTTTGGCCGCGGCAGCCACGCTGGCCCTGCTCGTACCCGTCGCCCAGGCGCAGACCGCCAAGCCGCGTGTCGGCCTGGTGATGAAGTCACTGGCCAACGAGTTCTTCAAGAACATGACCGAAGGCGCGATCGCGCACGAGAAGAAGCGCGGGGACTTCGAGCTGAAGGCCGTGGGCATGCAGTCCGAGACCGACTTCGACGCGCAGACCGCCGCGGTCGAGAACTTCATCACCCAGAAGTACGACGTGATCGTCATCGCCCCGGCCGACTCGCGTGCCATGGTGGCGCCGATCGCCAAGGCGCTGAAGGCCGGCATCACCGTCATCAACTTCGACGTGGCGCTGGACCCGGCCGCGCTGAAGAAGGCGGGTCTCGACCTCGCCTTTGTCGGCCCCGACAACCGCGCTGGCGCCAAGATGGCCGGGGACGAGCTTGCCAAGGCACTGGGCCCGGGCGCCAAGATCGTGATCATCGAAGGCAACCCCGGTGCGGACAACGCGACGCAGCGCCGCCTCGGCTTCGAGGACGCCGCCAAAGCCGGCAAGCTGCAGGTCGTGGCCTCGCAGACGGCGCATTGGGAGACCGAAGAAGCCAACGCGGTGTTCACCAACATCCTGACCGCCAACCCCGACATCAAGGGCGTGATGGTGGCCAACGACTCGATGGCCGTGGGCGTGGTCAAGGCCATCGACGCGGCCAAGAAGACAGGGCAGATCAAGGTCGTGGGCTTCGACAACATCCCTGCGATCAAGCCGCTGATCAAGCAGGGCAAGGTGCTGGCCACGGTCGACCAGTTCGGCAGCGAGATGGCAGCCAACGCCATCGACTACGGCCTCAAGGCGTTCAAGGACAAGAAGCCGCTGACCGGCTGGGTCAAGACGCCGATCTCGCTGGTGACAGAGAAGACCGTCAAGTGACCTTGATGAGCCGGGGCCGGCCGCAAGGCCGGCACCGGCTCATATCGACTGAACCCATGAACACGCCGACCCCCGCCCTCGCCCTGCAAGGCCTCACCCGTCGCCACCCTGGCGTGGTGGCGCTCGACAGCGTCGACCTGACGCTGCTGCAGGGCGAGGTGCATGCGCTGGCCGGCGAGAACGGGGCAGGCAAGTCCAGCCTCATCAAGATCCTGTGCGGCGCCGACCGCGCCGACGCTGGGTCCATGCAGCTGTTCGGGCAGCCCTACGCGCCACACAACCCGCTGGACGCGATGCGTGCCGGCATCCGCGTGGTGCACCAGGAGCTGCACATGCTCGACGAGCTGTCGGTGGCCGAGAACCTGTTGTTCGAGCACCTGCCGCGCAAGCGCGCGGGTGGGTGGCTCGGCCTACTCGACCGGCGCGAACTCAATCGCCGCGCCACCGAGTTGCTGGCGCTGGTGGGGCTGGACGACCTGGCCCCTTCGACGCGCGTGGCCACGCTGGGAATGGCACAGCGCCAGTTGATCGAGATCGCCAAGGCGCTGTCGGGCGACAGCCGTGTGGTGATCATGGACGAGCCCACCGCCACGCTCACCCCGCGCGAAACCGACCGCCTGCTGCAGCTCATCCGCCAGCTGCGTGCGCGCGGCGTGACGGTGGTGTTCGTGTCGCACCACCTGCAGGAGCTGTTCGAGGTGTGCGACCGCGTCACCGTGCTGCGCAACGGCCGCAAGGTGGCGACGCAAACGATGGCTGAGACGACCTCCGAGGACCTGGTGCGCCTGATGGTCGGCCGCGACCTGGCTGAACGCGCGCACCGCGCGGCCCCGGTGCTCGACACCCAACGTGCGCCGGCGCTGCGCGTCGAAGGCCTGCGCTTCCGCGGCCAGCGGGGTGATGCGCCGTTGGCGTTCGAGCTGCGCTACGGCGAGATCGTGGGCCTGGCCGGGCTCGTTGGATCGGGACGGACGGAGACGGTGCGCGCGATCTTCGGCGCCGACCCGGCCGTTGCCGGCCAGGTGTTCCGCGATGGCCGCGCGGTGCACATCGATTCACCCCGGGCCGCCATCGCCGAAGGCATCTGCCTGCTGACCGAGAACCGCAAGGACGAGGGCCTGATCCTCGACATGCCCATCCGCGCCAACGTGACGCTGGCCCACCTCGCCGCGGTGTCGAACTCCGGGCTGATGCAGGCCGGCACCGAGGCCGACGCGGCGCGCCGCATGGCCGCCGACCTGCAGATCCGCCTGGCGTCCATCGACCAGCCGGTGCGCGAGCTGTCGGGCGGCAACCAGCAGAAGGTGGTGCTCGGCAAGTGGCTGCTGCGCGAGCCCAAGGTGCTGCTGCTCGACGAGCCCACGCGCGGCGTGGACGTCGGTGCCAAGGCCGAGATCCACTCACTGCTGCAACGCATGGCCGCGCAGGGGCTCGCGGTGCTGGTGGTCTCGTCCGACCTGCGCGAGCTGATGGGCCTGTGCGACCGCATGCTGGTGATGAGCCGCGGCGTGATCACCGGCGAGCTGCCGCGCGACCGCTTCGACGAAGAAACCATCCTCGCGATGGCTTACCAGGAATACACGCGAGCCGCGCACCGCGAGACCGAGAACGTCAACGCTACCGCCTGACCCATGAACACTCCGAATCCTCCCTCTCTGGCGCCTGCCGCGGCGCCGCGCACCTCCGTGCGCCAGCACACCCGCGCCGTGCTGCGCGAGGCCGGCATCGGCGTCGCGCTGGTGGCGCTGGTCGGCGTGTTCGCGCTGCTGTCGCCGATCTTCCTGACGGCCAACAACATCACCAACATCTTCACGCAGATCTCGATCAACGTGATCCTCGCGGTGGGCATGACCTTCGTGATCCTGATCGGCGGCATCGACCTGTCGGTCGGCTCGGTGATGGCC
Organism: Rhizobacter sp. P2_G4; assembly: GCF_056403575.1. Taxonomy (NCBI): domain Bacteria; kingdom Pseudomonadati; phylum Pseudomonadota; class Betaproteobacteria; order Burkholderiales; family Sphaerotilaceae; genus Rhizobacter; species Rhizobacter sp. P2_G4. The sequence goes on from NZ_JBFUFG010000001.1 coordinate 728,630, forward strand.
TTCTGCGCCGTCGTGGCGGGCACGGTGCTGAAGCTCGAGGGGCTGGACACCGGTGTGGCCATCGCGCTCGCGCTGGCCGCCAGCATCGCGGTCGGTGCGCTGTGCGGCCTGGCCAACGGCGCGATCTCGGCCTGGTGGGCCATCCCGTCGTTCATCGTCACGCTGGGCATGCTCAACATCGCGCGCGGTGCGGCGCTGCAGTGGACGCAGGCGCGCTCCATCTACGAGTTCCCCGATGCCTTCAACGATTTCGGCAGCGCCACGGTGCTGGGCGCGCCGGCGATCTTTCTGGTGGCGCTGGCGCTGGTCGCCATCGGCTGGTTCGTGCTCAACCGCACGGTGTTCGGCCGGCTGATCTACGCCATCGGCAACAACGAAGAGGCGGTGCGCCTGGCGGGCCACAACGTGCGTGCCTACAAGATCGCCGCCTTCGTGATCTGTGGCGCGGCGGTGGGCGTGGGCGCGGTGATCTACATGACGCGGCTGACCATCGCGAGCCCCATCTCGGGCATCGGCTTCGAGCTGAACGCGATTGCCGCGGTGATCATTGGCGGCACCAGCCTGAGCGGCGGGCGCGGCTCCATCGTCGGTACGCTGCTCGGCGCCTGCATCATCGGCGTGCTGGCCAACGGGCTGATCCTGATCGGCATGAGCGACTTCCTGCGCCAGATGGTCACCGGCTTCGTCATCATCCTGGCAGTGGTGCTGGACGTGTACCGTGCGCGGCTGACGCGTGCAGCGTCGTGACCTAAACAACAACTTCAGGAACCGGACGCAGAGGGATGAGCACCATCAAGGACGTGGCCCAGCACGCACAGGTGTCGGTGGCCACGGTGTCGCACGTGATCAACGACACGCGCTTCGTCGCCGAGCCCACGCGCGTGCGCGTGCAGCAGGCCATCGAGGCGCTGCGCTACGTGCCCAGCGCACTGGCGCGCAGCTTGAAGAGCAACCGCACGCACACCGTCGGGATGATGATTCCGAACAGCTCCAACCCGTACTTCGCCGAGATCATCCGCGGCATCGAAGACAGCTTTTACGAGGCCGGCTTCAACGTCATCCTCTGCAACTCCGACGACGACCCGATCAAGCAGAGCCACTACGTGCGGCTGCTGAGCGAGAAGCAGGTCGACGGGCTGATCGTGATGTCGTCCGGCAGCGACGTGGAGCTGCTCGACACGCTGCGCGCCACCCGCATGCCGCTGGTGGTGGTCGACCGCGAGATCGACGACCTGGCCGCCGACCTGGTGGAGGTGAACCACGAGGCCGGCGGCTTTCTTGCCACGCGCCACCTGCTGGAGCTGGGCCACCGCCGCATCGCCTGCCTGGCCGGGCCGCAAGGCCTGTCGTCAGCACGTGAGCGGGTGCAGGGCTACCGGCGTGCGCTGGCCACGGCGGGCGTGGCGGTCGACGAGCAGCTGCTGCGCAGCGCCGACTTCACGAGCGCGGGCGGCCATGCCGCCTTGTCCGCGCTGCTCAAACGCAAGCCACCGGCCAAACGCCCGACGGCGGTGTTCGCCTCCAATGACCTGATGGCCATCGGCGCCATCTGCGCTGCTGCCTCGCTCGGTTTGCGCATCCCGCAGGACCTGTCGGTGGTCGGCTTCGACGACATCGCGCTCGCCGCGCACAGCAACCCGCCGCTCAGCAGCGTGGTGCAGCCCAAGCACCAGACTGGCCAGCTGGCGGCGCAGCTGCTGCTGGAGCGCATCGCCGACCCGGGCCGTGCCTTGCAGCGCACGATCCTGCAGCCTTCGCTGCTGGTGCGCAGCTCGTCCGGCCCCTGCACGGAGCTCGGCGCATGAGCGGGCTCATCGTGGTGCTGGGCAGCGTCAACGTCGATCTGGTCCTGCGCTGCCCCGCCTTGCCCTTGCCGGGGCAGACGGTGCATGGGCAGGACTTCCAGACCCTGCCCGGCGGCAAGGGTGCCAACCAGGCCGTGGCCGCTGCGCGGCTGGGTGCGAAGGTTGCGTTCATCGGCTGTGTGGGCGACGACGATTTCGGCCGTGAGGCGCGCTGCGTGCTGCAGGCCGAGGGGGTCGACACCCATCACCTGCACGAGGCCGCTGGCACACGCACCGGCGTGGCGATGATCCTGGTCGACAGCGCGGGGCAGAACAGCATCGCGCTGGCCGCTGGCGCGAATGCGGCGCTGAGCATCGCGCAAGTCGACGCGGCTGCCGCGCTGATCGCCGGTGCCGCGCTCTTCATCTGCCAGCTGGAGACACCATTGCCCGTGGTGCGCCATGCCGTCGCGCTGGCGCATGCCGCCGGTGTGCCGGTGCTGCTGAACCCTGCGCCGGCGCAGGCCTTGCCAGCAGAGCTGCTGGCACAGGTCGACGTGCTGGTGCCCAACGAGACCGAAGCCGCGGCGCTGGTCGGCTGGCCCGCTGGCCAAGCCTTCGATGCTGCCGAGGCCGCGGCCTGCCTACGCGCGATGGGGCCGGGGACCGTGCTGGTCACGCTCGGCGCACAAGGTGTGCAAGTAGCCACCGCATCCATTGACCGCCACCTTCCCGCACCGGCCGTCGGCACCGTTGTCGACGCCACCGGCGCTGGCGACACCTTTATCGGCGCCTACGCCGTCGCCCGCAGCGAGGGCGCCGACGTGTGCGCGGCTGCGGCCTATGCACAACGTGCGGCAGCACTGAGCGTCACGCGCGCCGGCGCGCTGGCCGGCATGCCACGCCGTCACGAACTGGGGTCACCATGAAGAAGACAGGCTTGCTGCACGCTGAACTCTCGCAGCTGATCGCGACCATGGGCCATGGCGACCTGCTCGTCATCGCCGACGCCGGCCTGCCGGTGCCGCCCGGCACGCATTGCATCGACCTCGCGGTGACGCGCGGCGTGCCCTCGTTCGAGGCGGTGCTGGGGGCTGTGCTGGGCGAGCTGCAGGTCGAGCGCGCCGTGCATGCGAGCGAGATGCTGCAGCGCGCGCCCGAACTCGCGGCCCGGTTGCGCGTGTTGCTCGGCGACACGCCGATGGAGCAGGTCGACCATGAGGCCTTCAAGGCGCGCTCCGCCGCGGCCCGCGCGATCGTGCGCACCGGAGAGTTCACGCCCTACGCGAATGTGATCCTGCAGGCCGGCGTGGTGTTCTGAGGCTGGGGCGGGCCGGCCCGGCCGGGCGCCGGCCAGCGTCGAGAATGCAGTCCCACCTCCGCGATGCATTTGATGGCTTCCACTCCCACGCCCGCCGCCGCTGTGGCTCGAACACTGGACCGGCTGCGGGCCGGCGAACTGCAGGGCAGCACCCACCTCGACCTGCGCGGCTGCGGCCTCACGGCCTTGCCCGACGAGGTGCTGTCGCTGGCCGACACGCTGGAGGTGCTCGACGTGTCGGGCAACGTGCTGGTCTCGTTGCCTGACGAGCTCGCGCAGCTGTCGCGGCTGCACACCGTTTTCGCATCGAACAACCGCCTGACGACGCTGCCACCGGTGCTGGGTCGGCTGCCCGTGCTGGACACGCTGGGCGTCAAGGCCAACCGCATCGAAGACGTGCCGGCGCAAGCGCTGTCGCCCACGCTGCGCTGGCTGATCCTGACCGACAACCGCATCACCGCGCTGCCATCGAACCTGACCGACTGCACCCGGATGCAGAAGCTGATGCTGGCCGGCAACCGCCTGCGCCGCTTGCCTGCGGGCATGGGCCGCCTGCAGCGGCTGGAGCTGCTGCGCGTGTCGGCCAACCACTTCGAGCAGGTGGAAGACGCCTTGCCCGACGAGGTGCTTGCCTTGCCGCAGCTGGCGTGGCTGGCCCATGCCGGCAACCCGTTCAGTGCGGTGCGCGAGCAGGCAGCGCACACGCGGGCTGCGGCCGCTCCCATTCCCTGGGCCGAGTTGCAGCTGGGCGCGCTGCTTGGCGAAGGCGCTTCCGGCCACATTCACGCGGCCCGCTGGCAGCCGGCCCACGGGCCGGGCGAGGACGTGGCCGTGAAGCTGTTCAAGGGAGCGGTCACCAGCGACGGCCTCCCGCAGTGCGAGATGGCAGCCTCTCTGGCCGCCGGCGAGCACGCCCACCTGGTCGGCGTGCGCGGCGTGCTGGCCGGCCACCCGCAGGGCACGCCGGGCCTGGTGCTGCCGCGACTGGCCTCGCACTGGGCACCGCTCGCCGGCCCGCCCAGCATGGCGAGCTGCACCCGCGACGTGTACCGCCTCGGCCTGCGCCTGCCGCGGGCCCAAGCGCAGGCCATCGCCCAGGCGGCCACTGCCGCGTTGAGCCACCTGCACGCCCGAGGTCTCGGCCACGGCGACCTGTACGCCCACAACCTGCTGGTGGATTGGCAGGGTGGTGCGCTACTCAGCGACTTCGGGGCCGCGGCCTTCCTGCCGGTCGACGACGCGGCACGGACGGATGCACTGCAGGCACTGGACCGACGCGCCCTGCGGGTGCTGGTGGAAGAGCTGTCGCAGCGCTCCGATGCGCCGTGGGAGCCTGTGGCTAGCACGTGCTGAAGCGTGTGCTGAAATCGCCCGTCCGGCGCCGGCCAGCCGCGAGGCGCCCTCGCACTTCCTGAACGATTCCCATGCAAGGCACCCTGAGGCGCATCGTCTACGTCGCCCTCTACGAAGCGATCGCCATCGTGATGGCCAGCATCGGCCTGATGCTGATGTCGGGCGCCGGCGTGTTCGACAGCGGCGTGCTCGCGACGGTCACCTCGGCCATCGCGGTGGCCTGGAACGCCGTGTTCAATGCGCTGTTCGAGCGCTGGGAGGCGCGCCAGCAAAACCGCGAGCGCACACTCGGCCGGCGCATCGTGCATGCGCTGGGCTTCGAGTTCGGCCTGGTGGTGTTCCTCGTGCCGCTGATGGCGTGGTGGCTCGACGTGAGCCTTTGGCAGGCCCTGGTGATGGACATGAGCCTGGTGGTGTTCTTCCTCATCTACACCTTCGTGTTCACCTGGGCGTTCGACGCCATCTTCGGCCCGCCCGCGTCCGCGATGCCCGCCCCTTGAAACGGCTCCCTTCGTTCGCACCTAGGCGAACTAAGGAGACCTCTCTTGGGTGCGACCGACGCTTTTCTTCACGACGCTTATTCGCAAACCGTCAGCGACGTGGTCGAACGCGTCGGCCCCAGCGTGGCTGCCGTTCAGCTGCGTGGCACCGATTCATCGCTCGGTGGTGGCTCGGGCTTTCTCTTCACGCCAGACGGCTACCTGCTGACCAACTCGCATGTGGTGCGTGCCGGCCAGCCGCCGGTGGCGGCCCGGCCGGCCTTGAACTACCGCGTGTCGCTGGCGGATGGCCGCGAGTTTGCGGCGCATTGGGTCGGCGACGACCCGGACACCGACCTCGCGGTGCTGAGCATCGACGGTCTCTCCAAGGGCACGCTCACACACGCTTCGCTCGGCCGATCTGCCGGCTTGAAGCGCGGGCAGATCGCCATCGCGATCGGCAACCCGCTGGGCTTCGAGCACACGGTGACGGCCGGCATCGTCAGCGCGCTGGGTCGCAGCATGCGTGCGAGCACCGGCCGGCTCATTCCCGATGTGATCCAGACCGACGCGGCGCTAAACCCCGGCAACTCCGGCGGCCCCTTGCTGGACTCGCGCGGCGAGGTGATCGGCGTCAACACCGCCATCATCCGCGGCGCACAGGCGATTTGCTTCGCGGTGGCGGTGGACATTGCCTCGTGGGTCATCCCACAGCTGCTTCAGCACGGCCGCGTGCGCCGCGGCTACCTGGGCGTGGCCGGTGCCACGCAGACGCTGGACCGCCGCGTGGTGCTCGCCTACGAGCTCCCGCAATCGAGCGGTGTGCGCGTGTCGTCCGTCGAGCCCCACAGCCCCGCCGCGCTCGCCGGTGTGCACGCCCACGACCTGATCGTCGGCATCGACGGCGTGGTGATCGACAGCGTCGACGCCTTGCACCAGGCGCTCGACGCGACCCGCATGAACCGCGACTGCGCGCTCAAGTTGATCCGCGGTGCGACCTCGCCGGTGCCGGTCTATCTGAACGTGCGGCCGACCGAGGCGGTGCGGCCTCGCTGAAGCGCGCCGGCGTCTACACGGCGAGGGAGATTGCAACGCCGTTCACGGTCGGCGGCTCTTGCTGACGAGGCATCGGCACGGACGAGATGCCGTGAAGTAAATTCGGTGCATGTGTCGCCCGCCAGCACCCCTTCATGCGCGTTTTCAGACCACCCGTTGACGTGACCCTCATGATCGAACCGAGGCGCGGGCAGCCAGCGTGCTGACCCTCGAGGCGGTTCTCTCGCTGGCCCCGGACGACGCGTCGGCCAAGGCTGCGCGTGGTTTGACGGTGCCGGCCAAATGGCCGTTGCTCGGTGCCAATGAAGCGGCGGCCTGGGGCGAGTGCCAGGGCAGCGGGTCCAAGCCCTATCAGACACAGGTCGACCTGAGCGGCCCGGCCTTTCGCTGCAGCTGCCCCAGCCGCAAGTTCCCGTGCAAGCATGGCCTGGCGCTCCTGATGATGAGAGCGCAAGACGCCACCTTGTTCGCCGCGGGCGAATCCCCGGCGTGGGTGAGCGAGTGGCTGGCCTCGCGTGGCGAGAAAGCGCAGAAGAAGGAGGAGCGGCAACTCGAAAAAGCCGCAGCACCGGTTGACCCGCAGGCCGCTGCCAAGCGCGAGGGCCAGCGTTGGCAACGCATCGCCGACGCCGGGCAGGAGTTGCAACGCTGGCTGGCAGATCAAATGGCGCGAGGGCTGGGCTCACTCAACAGCGAGGTGCTGAAGAGCTGGCACACGATGGCTGCGCGCATGGTCGATGCGCAGGCGCCGGGTCTCGGGTATCGCGTTCGCGAGGCCGCGGTCGGCGTCAACAACGGGGTCGATTGGCCCGAGCGCACGCTCCACCGCCTGGGCTTGCTGCAACTGCTCTGCGAAGCCTTGCGGCGGCGTGACGCCTTGACCGCCCCCATGCAGGCCGACCTTCGTGCCGCCGTGGGCTGGCCGCACGAGAAGGCCGAGGTGGTCACCGCCGGTGAACGCGTGCCGGACCGTTGGACCGTGCTCGGCAGCGCGCTCGAGGAACGTGACGACAAGCTGACCGAGCGACGCGTCTGGTTGCACGGCCACCGCAGCGGCCGCCGAGCCTGGCTGCTCGACCACGCCTTCGGGGGCCGCGGGTTCGAGCAGGCGTGGCTGGTTGGCAGCAGCGTCGAGACGACCTTGGCGTTCTTTCCCGGTGCCAGCCCGTTGCGCGCGCTGAGCGCCGAGCCTTGCTCGGTACCCGGCCCCGCGGCTTGGCCGAGTGGGGCCTTGGGCGACGAATGGATGGCGATCGCGCAGCGCGTGTCGGCATGCCCGTGGTCCGGCTTGCATCCGCTCATCGTGAGAGACGCCGTGGCGGTGCGCTCCGGTGACGGCCTGCTCGCTGTCTCGCAGGGCCGGGCGCTCCCGCTGGCGTTGGCTGTTGCCGAACAATGGAAGCTGCTCGGCAGCAGTGGTGGCCGGCCTTGCCAGCTGATGGGGGAGTGGGACGGGCGCGTCCTGAAACCACTCTCCGCCTGGGAAGACGGGTCGCCTCTGCCGCACTGGCAAGGCGGTGCAGCATGAGCATCTGGACGCCCCTGCTGCCCTTGGCGATGGTCGGCACCGATCGCCAGGCCTCGCCGCTGCCTTCCTGGCCTGGCGAGGTGGGCCAGCTGGTGGCGCAGGTGGCCGACGCGAACGGCAACACGGCGTCTGCCGTGCTGCGTGCGGCTGCCGTGCTAGCCGCCTGTGACTTGGCGGCAACCCAGGGCGTTCTGTGGACAGAGCCGTTGCCAGCTGCCGCGAGCGACGATGCATTGCCATCTCTGCCCGACGGACCGGTGAGCCACTTGGTCGCGTGGGCGCTCAACGACGGTCCGGCGCGGCTGCAGCACGAGGTTTGCATTGCACTCGAACGAGCGCATTGCCGATTGCCGACCGCTCTGTTGCCGCAGGCCCTGGAACTGGGGCGACGGTCGTTGTCTCTGCGGCCTCTGCTGTCACCGGTGCTGGGCGAGCGAGGCCTTTGGCTGGCAGCGCAACGCGACGACTGGCGCTTTGCCGCAGGCATTAGCGCCGAAGCGCCGCAAGAAGCGCAATGGAACGAAGGAAGCTTCGAGCAGCGGCGCAACTTCCTGAGGCAAGAGCGAGCCGCCGACCCGAATGCCGCGCGCGAGCGGCTGGCAGGGGTGCTCGACGAGTTGGGCGCCAAGGAGCGCGCCGATCTGGTGGCTGAACTGAGCGAGAGGTTGAACCTCGACGACGAGCCGCTGCTCGACACGCTGCGCGCCGACCGCAGTCGCGAAGTGAGACAGGCCGCTGGCAACCTTCTTCTGCGGCTGCCCGACGCAGCCCACCCGAAGCGGGCGATGGCCCGCATGGACGCCTTGCTGAAGCACGAGCGCGTGCTGTTGCGCAAGCGCTGGCAGATCGACGCACCGGCGTCAGCGGCAAGCGACTGGAAGGCCGACAACCTCGACGCCGTTCGCCCGAAGAACGAATCGCTGGGAGAACGAGCCTGGTGGCTCTATCAACTCGTCCGGCAGGTGCCGCTCGGCTGGTGGACGCAGCACACCGGCATGAGCCCCGCCGAGCTGCTTCATTGGGCCCACGAGACCGACTGGACCGAAGCCTTGCTGCGTGGTTGGCGCGACGTGCTGTTCGCCGCGACCGACATGGCGTGGTGCGAAGCGTTCCTGGACAAGTGGCCATCGGTGGCTTTGCGCGACGACCCGGCGACCGTGCTTGCGCTGCTGCCGCCGGCGGCACGCGAGCGCCACTGGCTGAGGCAACTGCGCGAGGGCGGCACGTCGATTCACCTGGTGGTGAACCAGGTGCTCGTCGCGTGCCCGGCCGGCCAGACGCTGTCGGCCTCGCTCTCGGCCACGCTGGTCGATGCGATCCGGCGACGTGCCGAAAGCCGTGCGCTGAATGACGACTATGCGCTGCGCGGGCTGTTGCCGGACCTGTGCTGCGCCCTTCACGCCGATGCATTGCAGGGCATGTCGCAGCTGACGCGCCATCCCGACGAAACCACCTCCCTGGCCGAAGTCCTGCAGGTGACGACGCACGTCGTGGCCGTTCGGCAAGCCCTTCACTCCCTCACGATCTCGGGTACCCCATGACCGTTCAAACCAACCAGGTGATCAATCAGGTCATGCGCCAGCATGCCGAACAGCAGTTCGCAGAAGAACTGGCCGAGCTGGGCAAGTTCGATCAGCGCCCGCGGCCGGAGAACTGGGCGCTCTCGCCCTGGGCCGTGGTGCGCTATCTGATGGGCGGCAAGCTGGACAACGGCTTCGAAGTCAGCGCCAAGTACATCGGCAGCCTGCGCTTGATGGAGATTGCCGTCGCGACGCTGGCCACCGACCGCGCATTGCTGCTCTATGGCGTGCCGGGCACCGCGAAGTCGTGGGTGTCGGAGCACTTGGCCGCGGCCATCAGTGGCGACTCGACGCTCTTGATCCAGGGCACGGCCGGCACCAGCGAAGAGCAGCTGCGCTACGGCTGGAACTACGCCCAGTTGCTCGCCAACGGCCCGTCCGAGAAGGCACTGGTGCCCAGCCCGATGATGCAGGCCATGCGCAACGGCAAGATCGCGCGCGTCGAAGAGCTCACGCGCATTCCATCCGATGTGCAGGACAGCCTGATCACCGTGCTGTCGGAGAAGACGCTGCCGATTCCCGAGCTGGGCAGCGAAGTGCAGGCCGTGCGGGGCTTCAGCGTCATCGCCACGGCCAACAACCGCGACAAGGGCGTCAACGAGCTTTCAGCAGCCTTGAAGCGGCGCTTCAACACGGTGGTGCTGCCGGTGCCGGCTAGTGAAGACGATGAAGTCGCCATCGTGGTCAAGCGTGTTGCCGAGATGGGCCGCGCCTTGCAGTTGCCAGCCGAGCCGCCTGCACTGAAAGAAGTGCGTCGTATCGTGCAGATCTTTCGCGAGCTGCGCAACGGCAAGACGGAAGATGGCAAGACGCAGATCAAGTCGCCGACGTCCACGCTGTCGACCGCCGAGGCAATCTCCGTCATCAACAGCGGCCTCGCGCTGGCAGGCCACTTCGGCGATGGCGTGCTGCGTGCGCACGACATGGCATCCGGTCTCATCGGTGCCGTGGTGAAGGACCCGGTTCAGGATACCGTGGTCTGGAACGAGTACCTGGAAACCGTGATGAAGGAGCGCAGCGACTGGAAGGACCTGTACCGCGCCTTCCGCGACCAGGGCTGAAGATGACGCCCTGCACGCTGCTTGAAGCGGGTCACCGCGGCCCGGGGCTTCGATGACAGCACCTCACTACTTCGGCATTCGCCACCATGGGCCAGGGTGTGCGCGCAGCCTGCTGCGTGCCTTCGAGGCCCTGAAGCCGGATTGCGTGCTGATCGAAGGTCCGCCCGAGGGCGAAGCGGTGCTGCAGGCCGTGATGGCAGAGGGCATGCATCCGCCGGTGGCCCTGCTCAGCTACTGCCCCGATGAACCGCGCCTGGCGGTGTACCACCCCTTCGCCGAGTTCTCGCCGGAGTGGCAGGCGCTGCGCTGGGCCGTGTCGGCGGCCGTGCCCGTGCGTTTCATCGACCTGCCGCTGGTGCATGGCCTGGCGTTGGACAAGGCCGAGCGTGAGGCTCCGCCCGAGCCCGAAGCTGAAATGGAACAGGCCACCGAGCCGGCTTCATCCCCGGCGACATCCGATACCCCCGAAACCGGCGACCCGCTCAACTGGCTCGCCCATGCGGCGGGTTACGCCGACGGCGAATCGTGGTGGAACCACATGGTCGAAGAACGGGGTGACGGCGAGCAGCTGTTCGCCGCCATTGCCGAGGCCATGACCACGCTGCGTGCCGAGACGGGCGACAAGCACCGCAGCGCAGCCGAGGCACAGCGCGAGGCGATGCGCGAAGCCCACATGAGGCAATGTGTGCGTGCTGCGCTGAAAGAAGGCTTCGAACGCATTGCCGTCGTCTGCGGGGCGTGGCATCTGGGCGGGTTGGCGGCCGACGTCACCGTGAAAGCCGATGCGGCCTTGCTGAAGGGCTTGCCCAAGGTGAAGGTGCAGACGACCTGGGTGCCGTGGACCTACCGCCACCTGGCACGTGCGAGCGGCTATGGAGCCGGCGTGCAATCCCCGGGCTGGTACGAGCACTTGTGGAAGAGCCAGGACGGCCAGCAACCCCGGGCTGTCGGCTGGCTGGCGCGTGTCGCGCGCCTGATGCGTGAGCGCGACCTTGACTGTTCGTCGGCCCACCTGATCGAAGCCACCCGGTTGGCGGATGCACTCGCCGCGATGCGCGAACGCCCCGCCCCTGGGCTGGAGGAGTTGCACGAAGCCACGCGCACAGTGCTGACCCTCGGCGACGAGGCGGTGTTGCATTTCATTCATGATGCGCTGGTTGTCGGCGATCGTTTCGGCAGCGTGCCGCCCGACGTGCCGACGGTGCCGCTGCAACGCGATGTCGAACAGATGCAGAAGACCTTGCGGCTCAAGCCCGAGGCCCTGCAGAAAACGCTGGACCTGGACCTGCGCAATGCCAACGACCTGGCACGCAGCCACCTGCTGCATCGCCTGAACCTGCTCGACCTGCCGTGGGGTGCGGTCGCGAAGGTCGGTCGCTCGTCTCGTGGCACCTTCCACGAAGTGTGGACGCTGCAATGGCAGCCCGAGTTCGCACTGCGCCTGATCGAAGCCAGCCTGTGGGGCCAGACCGCGGTGCAGGCCGCCACGGCGCGCGTGATCGATCGATGCGCTGAACTGGACAACCTGGCCGATCTGTCGGCGCTGGTCGACCGCGCCTTGCTGGCCGACCTGGACGGCGCCGTGACCGCCGCCACGCGCGCTCTCGAAAACCGTGCCGCGGTGACGGGCGATGCGCTGCAGCTGCTCGCCGCCCTGCCGCCGCTGGCCAACGTGTTTCGCTACGGCAACGTGCGCCAGACCGATGCCGAGATGGTGGGCCACGTGCTGGACGGGCTCATCGTGCGCGCCGCGCTCAGCCTGCCGCTCGCCGGTTCGTCGCTCGACGATGCGGCTGCCGAATCGCTGCGCGACAAGTTGTTGGGTGCACATGCTGCCGTGGCGTTGCGCCAGGGTGATGAACAGACACGAGCTTGGCAGCGCTCGCTCGGCCAGCTGGCCGCCCAGCAGAGCGCCCACGAGTTGCTGCAAGGGGTCGCGACGAGATTGCTGCTCGACGCGGGTGCCTGGTCCACGGAGCAGGCGGCGCAAGCCCTGTCGCTGCACCTGTCGGCCGGTGCGGAGCCGTCGAAGGCAGCGGCCTGGCTGGATGGATTCCTGAACCGCAACGCGGTGGTCCTGCTGCACGATGCAGAGGTGTGGCGTCTCGTCGATGAATGGCTTGCCGGCTTGAGCAACGAGCACTTCATTCGCGTGCTGCCCTTGATCCGGCGCACGTTCTCGGTCTTCGGTGCAGGCGAGCGGCGCGACCTGGGGCAGCGTGCCGGCCGAGGTGCCCAGGCGGCCGCAGCACCGGTGGCCGCAGCCACCTGGGACGAAGCCCGCGCCGTGTTGCCCTTGCCCGTGCTGCGCCAGCTCCTGGGAGTCGAACCATGACCACACCGCTTAGCGACGAAGAACACCGACTCCGCTGGCGGCTGGTCCTGGGCGGCGAGGCCGATGCGTCTTGCGGCGTGCCGTCCGGCCCTGCGGCCGAGATGGACCAGGCCCTCGCGGCCTTGTACGACGCACAAGGCCCCGGCGGTCTGCAGTCAAAGGACCGGCGCGGCGGGCGAGGCGGCTCGGCCCCGAGCGTCGCCCGCTGGCTGGGCGACATCCGCAAGTACTTTCCGAGTTCGGTGGTGCAGGTCATGCAACGTGACGCACTGGAGCGATTGAACATGCGCGACATGCTGCTGCAGCCCGAGATGCTGCGCAGCGTGCAGCCTGACGTTCACCTGGTGGCGAACCTCATGGCCTTGTCACGCGTCATTCCTGCCGGCACCAAGGAGACCGCTCGCCAGGTGGTGCGCGCAGTGGTCGACGAGTTGATGAAGCGCCTGGAAGAGCCGCTGCGCTCTGCGATCAGCGGTGCGCTCGACCGCAGCCAGCGCAACCGCCGGCCACGTCACGCCGAGATCGACTGGCACCGGACCATTCGCGCCAACCTCAAGCATTGGCAGCCGGAGTACCGCACCGTGGTCCCGGAGACCTTGCTGGGCTATGGACGCAAGGCCCGCCGGCCGCAGCGCGAGGTGGTGTTGTGCATCGACCAGAGCGGCTCGATGGCGAACTCCGTCGTCTATGCAAGCATCTTCGGCGCCGTGATGGCCACGCTGCCGGCGGTGGCGACCAAGCTGGTGGTGTTCGACACCGCGGTGGTCGACCTGACCGAGCAGCTCGATGACCCGGTGGAGTTGCTCTTCGGCGTGCAGCTCGGCGGTGGCACCGACATCAACGGTGCGGTCGGCTACTGCCAGTCCATCATCCGTGAGCCGCGCAACACAATCTTCGTGCTGATCTCCGACCTGTACGAGGGCGGCGTCGAGGCCAACCTGCTGCGCCGTGCGATGGAGCTGGTCGACAGCGGCGTGCAGTTCATCACCCTGCTCGCGCTGAGCGACGAAGGCGCGCCGGCCTACGACCGCGCCCTGGCGGCCAAGCTAGCCGCGCTGGGTGTGCCGTCATTCGCCTGCACGCCCGATGCGTTCCCGGGCTTGATGGCCGCGGCCATTCGCCGTGACGACATCTCGTCGTGGGCGGCCACGCAGGGCATTGCCACAAGCCCCAAGGCGCGCTGACCTGTTGCCAGCCAGGTTCAGCTGACCTCGGCCGGCTCTTCCGTGGCAGAGAAGCGCATCGGCACGTCACCTCGCACGGCCGCGCCGATCACCTTGTGGATGAACTCGAGCTTCTCGATGACGGGTGCCGGCACGACGAAGGGGTAGCCGTCGTGGGAGCCGAGGCTACGCGACATGGCGTTGACGAACTGCGACACCGGCAGCCACTGTTCGATCAACGCGTGCTCGAGCGACGGTGCGGCAAGGTCCAGCGCCTGGGCTTCGACCGGCGGCGCATCGGGCAGGGCATGGCTCAGCGTGAGGCCCCACGCGGCTGCGGTTTCGAGCCCGTCCTGCAGGTGCATGTAGTGCGCCCAGCACTCGGCCCAGTCTTCCCACGGATGCGAGCTCGCATACGAGCTGACGAAGTTGTCCTGCCAGTCGGCCGCGGGCGAGGCGTAGTGCTTGGCTAGCGCCTCGGCGTAGTCGGCACGTTCGTCGCCGAACAGGGTGCGGAATTCTTCGAGCCACGGTGAGCCGTCGACCAGGCGGTCCCAGTAGTAGTGGCCGATCTCGTGGCGGAAGTGGCCGAGCAGCGTGCGGTAGGGCTCGTGCAGGTGCGCACGCGCCTGCTCGCGCTGCGCGTCGTCAGCCTCGGCGATGTTGAGCGTGATCACGCCGCTGTCGTGCCCCGTCATCACCTTCTCGGTGGGCGTGAGCTGCTCCAGGAACTGGAACGACACGCCATGCTCCGGGTCTTGCGCCTTGCTGGGCATGGGCAACTTCAGCGAGAGCAGGCTGTAGAAAAGCCGCCGCTTGGCCTGCTCGATGAGCGACCAATACGCGAGGTTCTCGGCCTTGCTCAGCGCGGGCACGATGAAGGTGGTAGCGCACGACTGGCACAGCGGGTTCGCCGAGCCGGTGGGCACCATCCAATTGCAGACCTGGTGCTGCGTGTAGTTGGAGCACGGCTGCAGCGAGGTGTCGCCGCTGGTGGCCCGCTTCCATGCGCCGTCGTCGTCGATGTCGAACGAGCCCATGCGCATCTCGGCCGGCACGAAGCCGAGCGCCGCGCCGCAGTTCTCGCAGGCCACGTTCTCGAAGAACACCCGTTGCCCGCAACGTTCACAGCTCAGGGTTTTCATGGTCTCTTGGATGTTGGAAGCGGTCAAACGGAACGGGCGCGGCACACAGGCCGCGCCCGTTCTCATGGCGTCAACTCAGGGCTTGCGGTTGGCGTCCTTGATGACTTCCTTAGCGTCGCCGTAGTTCTTCTGGGTCTTTCCTTCGACCTGCTTGGCGAGGCCCTTGGCCTGCTGCTCGGTGCTGCCGATCACCTCACCGGTCTTCTGCTGCACCTTACCTGCGGCGTCCTTGGTGGCGCCCTTGACTTGATCCTTGTTCATACGGTTCCTTCACTCAGGTTGATGAAATGGAAGGTGAAGCAACACGCCTTCCGCGTTCGATGAAGCGTATACGCGCTGCCTTTCGCGTGCTGAGGGATCAGTCCGCGGCTTGAGGTCGGAGCACTCCTACGTCAAATGACGCAGCTATCATGGCGCTGTCACCGGAGCAACCGACGATCGTCGTTTTCCCTCTGGAACATTCCCATGAAGCCCACGTCCTCACGGCGCAGCCAGCGCCCGATCGCCACACTCACCTTGATCGCCGCCGCGCTGGTGGCGACGGCTTGCGGCGGTGGTGACGACGACGCGCCGGCTCCCACGCCGCTCAAGACGCTCGATGGCGCCGCACCCCTGGTCATCGGCCACCGTGGCCTGCCGGGCTTGCACCCCGAAGAGACCGAACCGGCCTACGTGGCCGCCGCCGACGCAGGTGCCGATTCACTCGAAGAAGACCTGCACCTGTCGAAAGACTGCGTGCTCGTCGCGCGCCACAACCCCTGGCTCAGCGACAACACCAACATCACCGAAGTGGCTGCGACCAACGCCACCGTGGCCGCGCGCAAGCGCACGGTGCCCGGCCGGCTGGTCGACGTGACGTATTCGCTCGCCACCTACGGCGGCCCGGCCCAGTACCTGAGCGACCTCACCGACCCGGCCGATCCGAAGTCGGTGCTGAAGTCGCTGATTGTCGACGGCGAGGACCACACCAACGACTGGTCGATCACCGACTTCACGGTGGCCGAACTCAAGCAGTGGATCGCCGGCACCACCTACGACGCGCGCGACCAGCGCCCGACGGCCGAGAACGGCAAGTTCCCCGTGCTGACGATGCAGGAGATCATCGACCTCGCCAAGGCCAAGAGCGCCACCACAGGCCGGACCATCACGGTCTACCCCGAGGCCAAGAACCCGTACTGGAACAACGCGCAAGCCATTGCCAACGGGTGCGGCACAGGCAGCCACCCGTTCGAAGACGCCATCATCAAGCTGGTCAAGGACAACAACCTCAACAGCAAAACCTCACCGATCCTGGTGCAGAGCTTCGACCCCGCAAGCCTGAAGTACATGCGTGCCAACGGCCTGAACACACGCCTGGTGCAGCTGGTCGACGGCAACGACGTCAACTACAAGACCGGCGAGATGATCTACAAGACCGACGACGTCTACAACTTCGTCGACGGCCGCCCCTACAGCTGGACGCTCGCCGGCGACGGCCGCTTCTTCGGCGAGATGCTCACGCCCGCGGGCCTGGCCGAGATCAAGACCTACGCCGACGGCATCGGCCCGTGGAAGCCGCAGGTGATGTCGCTGACGGTGTCGCCATGGAAGGCCACCAACGCCGACGGCACGCCCTACACGGGCTCGCTGGCCGACGTGAACACGGTGACGCCGACGAGCCTGATCGCCGATGCGCACAAGGCGGGCCTCTTCGTGCACAGCTATACCTTCCGCAACGAGGCCAAGTACCTGGCCGGCGCCTTCAAGGGCGACCCGCTGGCCGAGTACCTGCCGTACTTCCGTGCCGGCATCGACGGCGTGTTCACCGACTTCGCGAACACCGGTGTCGCGGCGCGCGCGGCCTACCTGAAGGAAACCGGCCGCTGACCCCGGCGGGCTCAGGCCTTCGGTGCACGAGGCCTGCAAGAGCGGGCTACCCCGGTGTACCCTCGGAGTCCGTTGGCTGTGCCGCGGGTTCCGCGCGGCGCATCTGGGTGTCCCACCTCTTGCTCGAAGGAAAGCCATGACTGTGTTCGCCGTCTCCAAAGTCCGCCTCGACAAAGACGGGCGAGTGATCGCCGTTCTGTGGGGGCGCGTCGATACGCACACCAACGACTGGGCCGAGCCCGAGCGCGTCGCCACGGTGGATGCGGTGGTGGCGGCACTGCACGCCGGAGACCAGGTGTTCGCACTTTTCCCGAGCACGCACGGGCACCTGCCCGAGCGCCGCTTCCGGGTGGTCGATTACGACAACGGCTGGGAAAGCATCTCGCTCGATGGCCCGCCGACGCACGAGCGCGAGATACACGACATGGACCGCCTCGGCCCGAAGGACTGAGCGGGTATGAATGGACCCGCTGGGTCCGTTCACACCCTCTTAGGCGCCGCGTTCAGCCCTCGGGCAGGCTCGTGGTCTCGTCCGGGGCCACGTCGCTCAGCGGTGCGGGGTGGCGGCGATCATCGCGTTTGTCGAGCGCCGTGGTGATGGCGCGCTTGAGTTTGCCGATGGCCCCGTGGATGGCCTGGTGCGCGGTCGGCGCGTGGTCCTTCACGGCCACCGGCTCCCTGCCTTTGAGCCGAGCTTCGAGCGTGCAGTGAACGTCGTCAGGGTTGGTCTTGGAGTGGCTGTTGGCATCGCTGACGTGCGCCTCGACCCGCGTGATGCGTTCACCAAAATGGCCCAGCGCGTCTTTGACCACGGTGTCCAGGTGGCCGGCGAGGGGGTGGTTGCCGTCGACGTGCGAGTCGGTGTGCAACAGGATTTGCATGGGTTTCCTTCTTCAGCAGTGGCTCGGCTCCCGATGGTGAACCGGGGCACCGTGAAGTGAAGTCGGAAGGCAGGGCGTCTGCCTGTGGGCGCTGTCCTACCTGCGCGTGCCCATTGCGCTGACAAGGCCGGCCTTCAGCCGAAGTTCTGCACCCACTCGATGCCTTGCGTGTAGGCAGCGTCGATCGCGATCTCTTCGCTTTCGTAGTCGGCACGCTGCATCGCGATCACGCGGGGCCGCGTCGGCCAGGCTTGCTTGGAGACGATGAGCGTTGGAACGAACTTGCCGCTGTCGATGGCTTTCGCGCTGCAGATCAGTTCGTAGTCCTGGTGGCGGAAAGTCTTGATAGCGGTCATGGTTTCTTGCTCGCGCGAAAGTGACCAGTATGCGCCTCCCGTGAGACGGGGCCAGTCTGGGTTAAGGCAGGGCGTGTGGACGGCCTTAGGATCGCCGGCTCACCACATCTCCGAGGTAATGCATGAACTTCCATTTGAGCCTGACGCCGCTGATTTCACTGCTCGCCGGCATCCTGATCCTGATCATGCCCAAGCTGCTCAATTTCATCGTCGCCATCTATCTGATTCTGGTCGGCTTGATCGGCATCTTCGGCTTGAGCGCGTTGCACATCCGCTGAGGCTCAGGCGCGCGGCAGCGCGTCGGCCGCCGTCACATTGCCGAGTTCCACCACGTCGCTGCGGTCCTTCAGCTGCACGCCGGTGAGCTGCAGGCGCTGAGCTTCGCGGCACAGCCACAGCAGCTTGTGCACGGCCCGCGCGTAATTCAAGCCTTCGGGCCGCACGTTCGAGATGCAGTTGCGCTCGGCGTCGCTGCGGCCGCTGCGCGGCGCCCACGTGAGGTACAGCCCCAGGCTGTCGGGAGAGCTGAGGCCGGGGCGCTCACCGATCAGCATCACAACCAGCTTGGCGTGCAGGCGCTCGCCGACCACGTCACCGAGCGCCACGCGCGCTTGCTGTGCAACCACGACGGGGCCGAAGCGCCAGGCCGCCGGAGCCTGCGCGCGGATCTGCTCGATCAGCGGCACGGCGTGGCGGCTGACAGCCAGCGATGACAGGCCGTCACCGATCACGAGTTGCACGTCGCACCCGCCCGGCGAGGCATGTTCGCTCAGCGTGGCGAGCGAGGCTTCATCGAGTCGCCGGCCGAGGTCGGGGCGCAGCAGGTAAGTCGCGCGGTCGACCGCCGCGCTGTGCACCGCCACGGTCGGCCAGCCCTTGGCCTGCAACTGCTCGCAGAGCAGCGGCACGTCGAGCGGCAGATGCACCGCGTCGCGTGCCAGCGCGTGGGCATACGCAAAGCCCAGCACCTCTTGCGTCGGCATGCTTACGCCCGATCGGCCAAGTGCCACGCGCGCCTGTGTGTGCACACGCAGCTCGCCCCAGGGGTCCGGCGTGACGAGGGTGTTGTCAGCCATGCGAGGCTCGTGTGACGCTCAGGCGGCCAGGCGCGGCGCGCGCATCTGCTCGATCAACTGGTGGCCCGACAGGATCGGTTTCACGCGGCCGGCGGGGTCGGTGATGTTCATCTTTTGCAGCCAGGCCTCGAACTCGGGCGCGCGTTGCAGGCCCAGCACCTCGCGCAGGTACAGCGCGTCGTGGAACGAGGTGCTCTGGTAGTTGAGCATGATGTCGTCTGCACCCGGCACGCCCATGATGAAGCTGAGGCCGGCGGCGCCGAGCAGCGTCATCAGGTTGTCCATGTCGTCGGAGTCGGCCTCGGCGTGGTTGGTGTAGCAGACGTCGCAGCCCAGCGGCAGGCCGAGCAGCTTGCCGCAGAAGTGGTCTTCAAGGCCGGCGCGGATGATCTGCTTGCCGTCGTACAGGTACTCCGGCCCGATGAAGCCGACCACGGTGTTGCTGAGCAGCGGCGCGTACGCACGCGCCACCGCATAAGCGCGCACCTCGCAGGTCTGCTGGTCGACGCCATGGTGGGCGTTGGCCGACAGCGCCGAGCCCTGGCCTGTCTCGAAGTACATGACATTCGCAGTCGTTGGATCGCCCACCGTCGCTCGCTTGAGCGACAGCGCGGCCTCGCGTGCCTCCTTCAGCACCGCGAGGTTGATGCCGAAGCTGGTGTTGGCCTGCTCGGTGCCGGCGATCGACTGGAACACCAGGTCGACCGGCGCGCCTGCCTCGATCGCCTGGATGGTGTTGGTCACGTGGGTCAGCACGCACGATTGCGTGGGGATCTCGAAGCGTGAGATCACCTCGTCCATCAGGTGCAGCAGGTCGACCAATGCCGGGATGCTGTCGGTCGCCGGGTTGATGCCGATCACCGCATCGCCGGCGCCATACAGCAGGCCGTCGAGCATGGACACCGCGATGCCTTGCGGGCTGTCGGTCGGGTGGTTGGGCTGCAGCCGCACCGACAGGCGGCCCGGCAGCCCGATGGTGTTGCGAAAGCGGGTGACGACATGGCACTTGCGCGCCACGAGGATCAGGTCCTGGTTGCGCATCAGCTTGCTCACCGCGGCCGCCATCTCGGGCGTGATGCCGGCATGCACGCGAGCGAGTGCGGCGCTGTCGGCCGCGTCGGACAGCAGCCAGTCGCGAAAGCCACCGACGGTGAGGTGCGAGATCTCGGCGAAGGCCGCCTTGTCGTGCGTGTCGATGATGAGGCGCGTGATCTCGTCGCTCTCGTAGGGCACGAGCGCTTCGTCGAGAAAGCGCTGCAGCGGCAGCTCGGCCAGGCACATGCGCGCGCCCATGCGCTCGGCGTAGCTCGTGGCCGCCACGCCGGCGAGCTGGTCACCCGAGCGCAACGGCGTGGCCTTGGCCATCACCGCCTTCAGGTCGGCGAACTGCCAGGTCTGCGTGCCGATGCGGTGGTGATAGGGCATGTGTTCGTTGCCTCGATGACCTGGTTGGCGGAGCTGCGGCTGCCGAGCCGCACGGGCTCAGCCGGCGGTCGACACGATGGCGGCGGCCGCCTCGCGGCGCTTGCTGCCACCGAGCATGAAGACAACATACGCCAGGATCATGATCCCGGCAAACACGCCCGCCAGCAGGGTGTTGTAGTACACCATCGCGGCCAGGCAGAGCACCGCCAGCGCAAGGGCAATCGCAGGAAACACCGGGTAGCCGATGGCCGGGAAGGGCCGCGCCAGGTTCGGTTCCTTCTTGCGCAGCGCAAACAGGCTGAGCATCGACATGATGTACATCACGATGGCACCGAACACCGACATCGTGACGATGTTGGCCGTCAGCGTCTGCCCGCCGAAGGAGAAGAGCTCGTCGCTGAAGATGGCGGCGATGCCCATCACGCCGCCGGCCAGCACGGCGCGGTGCGGCGTGCCGAAGCGAGGGTGGATGGCAGCGAAGAAGCTGGGCAGGTAGCCCGCCCGGCCGAGCGCGAAGATCTGCCGCGAGTAGCCGAGGATGATCCCGTGGAACGAGGCCACCAGCCCGAACAGGCCGATCCACACCAGCATGTGCAGCCAGTTGCTGTTGTCGCCCACCACGGCCTTCATCGCCTGTGGCAGCGGGTCGTTGATGTTGGACAGCTTGCGCCAATCGCCCACGCCGCCGGCGAACACCATCACGCCGATGGCAAGCAGCACCAGGGTGACGATGCCGGCGATGTAGGCCACCGGAATGGTGCGCTTCGGGTCCTTGGCTTCTTCGGCGGCCATGGCCACGCCTTCGATCGCCAGGAAGAACCAGATCGCAAATGGAATCGCGGCAAACATGCCCGAGAAGGCGACCACGCTGAACGTGTCTTGGCCGGCCCAGCCGTGGGCCGCGAAGTTGGCGACCGAGAAGCCCGGTG
Source organism: Rhizobacter sp. P2_G4 (assembly GCF_056403575.1). Lineage (NCBI taxonomy): Bacteria > Pseudomonadati > Pseudomonadota > Betaproteobacteria > Burkholderiales > Sphaerotilaceae > Rhizobacter > Rhizobacter sp. P2_G4. Next base: position 749,968 of record NZ_JBFUFG010000001.1, read on the forward strand.
CGACCACACCCATGAACACCAGCAGCTCGAAGATTGCAAGCACGGTGACGATGAGCTCGAAGGTCGCCGCGGTCTTCACGCCCACGATGTTGAGCGCCATGAAGATCATGTAGGCGCCGGTGGCCATGAGCTTCTGGTCGGCCCCCGGAAACTGCACCTGCAGGTACGAGCCGATCGCCATCGCGATGGCGGGTGGCGCGAAGACGAATTCGATCAGCGTGGCGAAACCGGCGATGAAGCCGCCCACCGGGCCGAAGGCGCGCGACGCATAGGCGAAGGGCCCGCCGGCATTGGGAATCGCGGTGGTCAGCTCGGTGAAGCTGAAGATGAAGGTGGTGTACATCGCCGCGACGACGATGGACGTGATCATGAAGCCCAGCGTGCCGGCGGTCGCCCAACCGTAGCTCCAGCCGAAGTACTCGCCCGAGATCACCAGCCCGACGGCCAGCCCCCACAGATGCCAAGCGTTCAACGTCGGTTTGAGGTGACCCGTTTGCATGAAGGCTCCAATCAGAAGACGGCGGTGGTGGAAACTGCGCGGCACGGAACTGGCAAGTTCCATGCCGATGCAGTACCCGCACTCCATGCGGATTGGAGGCCGTCAAGCGGCGTCAGGGCGGGCCGTCAGTGGCGGCGGTCTTCTTCCTTGCCCGACTCGGTCTGGGCATCGAGCCCGCGCGCGGGCGATTCGAACACCTGGCCTTCGTCGTCGTTCGACTCGATCAACTCCTCGATCAGGAAGTTGCCGTACTTCTGTGCGCGCTCGGCGTGGAAGGACTTGGCGATGTCGGCCACCCGGCGCGTCTGCTCTTCCTTCGGTGCGTGCACCACGAGGAAGCTGTAGCCCTCGTCGGCCAGCGCGGCATGGGCGCGCACGAGGTTGGCCTCCTGGCCCAGGTCGGCCAGCGGGCTGGCGCGGGCGAGGTCGATCTTGGCCTGCGCCTTCATCTGCTCGGGCGAGTAGCGGATGACCTGGTCACCCTGCCAGCCTTCGCGGCCCAGCGCATCGGCCGCGCCTTCCATGTCCTGCACGGTGGGGAACGAGATGACCACGTGGTTCACGGGCGAGAACACACCGAGGGTTTCGGGGCGGGATTGCTTTTGCATGGCGGCTCCTCTGAGCAGGGCTCGACGAGCCCTTTGACGAGCCATGCTGTGGCAGATGCCGGGTGACGTCACCCGGACCGCTGCGCATACCGGTGTCGGCAATCGCCTACGCCGGGAGGGAGCTCACTCGCCGGCGCGCAGCCCTTGTTGCCAGAGCGGCCAGGCTTGGTCAAAGGGCGTCTCGGCCGCCTTGAACGCGGTGGGTGCGGCGGCGAGCCGTATCCACGCCAGCGTGTCGTGGTGGCTGCCGGGGTAAGCCGGGTCATTGCGGAATTCGACGAGCCAGGCGTGCACCTCGGCATAGCGCTCGGGGTGGTGGCGCTGCGTCCATGCGAGGCCGACCAGGTCGGCGAAGGCTTCTTCGCGGCGGGTGTCCTGCATCTCGCGCAATTTCTGGCCCAGCTGCGGGTCGGCCGGTGCGGTGTCGCGCGTGGAGGCAAAGCCAGCGGGCAGCGTGTGCCAGGCACCGCGCACATAGCGCCAGCAGTGGCCGAGTTCGTGGGCCGCCATCGCTTCGACGACCGGTTTCAACAGGGCGGGCGGGATGGCATCGAGCGTGGACTGCGCTTCGGGGTTGCCGCGCATCGACAGCACCAGCTTGCAGCGCCCCTCGATGAAGGCCATGGCCAGCGGGGCGTTGTCGGGGGTGGGTTGGGGCTGCACCACGATGTCGAGCGGCAGGCCCTGTTCGCGTGCATAGGCGACGGCGGGCCAGCTTAGGGTGATCCAGCGGTTTTCGGTGTCGGTCAGCGCCGACGCGTCGGCCCAGGCCGCTCCGGCCAACCCGCACGCAAAGGACGCGATCAAATGCTTCCACATGCCGCCATTGAATCGGGACGCGGCCTTGGGTATCGGTCGATGTCTGCCGGGAAAGCACGACTTTTCCCGAAAACAGCGGGCGCAAGGCGGCGGTGGCCGCGCTACGCTCGGGCGATCCAACTCTGTTCTCGCCATGAAGGGTTTCCCTGAACTGCTGAGCGACATCGGCGCCGGGCTCGACAGCGGCACGCTCTCGCTGCCAGGCGCCTCCTTGCGCGTGGCGGAGCACGTTCAGGGCCAGCTTCAGTGCTCTCGCGTGAGCCTGTGGGCGGTCGAGAGCCAGTCTGGGCCGCGGGTGATGCGCCGACTCGCTGGTTTCGATGGTGCAAGCCGCATACCCATTACCGAGCCGCTCGTGATCGGTGGGCCGAACCTGGACGACTACTTCGATACGCTGATCGGGCAGGGCATCTACGCCAGCCACGACGCCTGGGCCGACCCGCGCCTGCAGGCGATGGTGGCCAGCTACCTGGTGCCGAACGACATCCGCTCGTCGCTTTATGCAGCAATCGGCGTCAACGGCAGCACCTGGGGCGTGCTTTGCTGCACGCAGCTCGGCCAGACACGGCAGTGGACGCCGAACGAGGTGCGGCTGCTGAAGCGCTTTGCCGATGCGATCTCGGTGCGGCGCGCGCGGCGCCGCCGGCGCGAGGCCGAAGCGCAGTCGCTGATGCAGCGGCTGCTGCACCCGCATCTGCAGGCTACGGGCACGACGGCGTCATAGCGCGGCTTCGCAGTTCTGCCGCTCAGGCGGGTTTCACCAGCTTGAAGGCGTGCGCCCATTCATTGCGCAGCATGCCGGGGATGCACCACAGCATGCACAGCGGCTCGATGGCGCGTGCGGCTTCGGCACGGCCCATGTCGGCCACCTCCCAGCCGGTTTCGCGCACCAGCGAGGCCACGTTTGCCTTGGCCGCCTCGTTGTTGCCGGCGATGAACATCGTGGGCGGGCCGCCGGCGAATTGCGGGTCGACCATGTGGGCAGCACCCACCGAGTTGTAAGCCTTCACGAAGTGAACGGCGGGGAACTCGCGCTGCAGTGATTCGAGCAGCGATTCGTTCGGGCCGGTGAAGAACTGCAGCACGCCGTTCATGGGCGGCGCATCGGCAATGGGGTTGCAGGCGTCGATCACCGCCTTGCCGGCCAGCGCTTGCGGCCCGGCTGCCTTGATGGCTGCGATGGCGGCTGTGCCTTTCACCGCGAGGATGACGACCTCGCCGAAAGCCGCGGCCTGCGCGAAGCTGCCGGTTTGCGCGCCGCCGGTGCCCGCCGCCCAGGTGGCGAGCTTGGCCGGGTCAGACGTGCCGAGCAGCACCTCGTGGCCTTTGCGGCGCAGGCCCGCGCCGAGGGACTTGGCGACGTCGCCGGAGCCGATGATGCCGATCTTCATGTGAGTTCCTTTCAAGGAAGTGGTGGGTGAGTGGCTTCACTGTAGAAACGAAGGCCTCGGAACGGAAGTCATCTGCGGTTGATGAATTGATGAATTCGAGTTGAGAATGCATCCATGAAGAATCTGCAGGGACTGCTCGCTTTCGTTGAAACCGCCGTCAGCGGCAGCCTCACTGCCGCGGCCGAGCGGCTTGACCTGACGCCCGCGGCAGTCAGCAAAAGCTTGGCGAAACTGGAGCAGCAGCTGGGCGTGCGGTTGCTGAATCGCAGCACCCGGCGGCTGTCGCTCACCAGTGAGGGCAAGCAGTTCCTCGCCGAAGCCAGGGTGGCGTTGCGCCAGCTCGACCAGGCCGTGGCGGGGGTGTCGCAATCGGCACGCGAACCGGCCGGCCGCGTGCGCATCTCGGTGGGCATGGCCTTCGGCCGGCGCTGGCTGCTGCCGGCGCTGCCTGCCATCACGGCACAGTACCCGCAGCTTGCAATCGACGTCGACCTCGACAACCGCGCGGTCGACCTGGTGGCGCAGGGCTACGACATCGGCGTCCGCGGCGCGGTGATCGAAGACTCGAGCCTGATCGCGCGACGCGTCTGCGCGCTGCCGGTGGTGCTGGCGGCCAGCACGGCGTACTTGAAGAACGCCGGCGTACCGACCTCACCCGATGAGCTGCAGGGCCACCGTTGCGCCACGGTGCGCTTCGAGGCGCAGCCGGCGCAGGTGTGGCGCTTCGTGCGGCCGGGCGGGCGGCGGCTGGAGATCACGCCCGAAGCGCAACTCACGGCCAGCGACCCCGAGGCGCTGATCGACCTCGCGCTGGCCGGCGCGGGCATCGTGCAGGTGGGGCTGCACCATGCGCTGCCCCACCTGCGTGCCGGCGGCCTGAAGCTGCTGATGCCTGGCGTGCACGAGCCGGGCAAGCGCGAGATCGTCGTGCACTACCCGCATCGCCAGTACCTCGCGCCGCGCGTGCGCGTGGTGGTGGACGGGCTGCTCGCGCACTTCGCCGCGGCTGCCGATCTGCACGTGAAGGTCGATCAGGTCGTAGCCGAGATGCCGCAGTGCGTGGCCGGTGCGGCACTGGCCGCGAAGCGAGCGCGCCGCAGCTGAGCCCTCAGGCCTTGGGGCGTGCTGGCCAGCGGGTCGCGAGCAGTGCCATCGCCATCAAGCCCACGCCGAGCAGCTGCACGCGGTCGAGCGCGCGGCCGTACACCGCCCAGTCGACGATCACCGCGGTGATGGGGTAGACGAACTGGAGCACCGCAATGCGCCCCGCCGCGAGCCCCGACATGCCGGCGAACAGCAGCACATACGCCAGGCCGGTGTGCACCACGCCCAGACCGACCAGCCAGGCCCACGGTGCGCCCAACGGCGGCAGCCCGTGCCAGAGCAGCCACGGCAGCGTGAGCACCGTGCCGGCGAGGCACTGCCACCACGCCAAGGCGAGCGGGCTTACCGTGCCGGCCGAGCGCGCGATCAGCGTGACCACGGCATAACTCAGCGAGCCACCCAGGCACATGGCCACGCCCCAGAGGTAGGACGGCTCGAGTGCCATCGCGCCGTGGCCGAAGATGCCCATCGCGAGCGTGAGGCCCACCAGCGCCAGTGCGGTGGCGGCCCACTGCCGGCGTGAGACCGGCTCGTGCAGCCACCACGCCGCCAGCGCCATCACCCAGAACGGCTGCACATGGAAGACGACGGTGGCGACAGCGATCGACGTGCGCTCGATCGCGGCGAAGAACAACGACCAGTTCAGCACCGTCAGGCTGCCCGAGCCGAGCGCGATCAGCAGGCCCCGGCGCGAGAGGCGGAACTCACTCAGCCGACCGGTTGCCGCCGCCCAGGCCGCCAACGCGAGCGCACCGAAGGCACAGCGGAACCACACGGTGGTCAGCGGGTCTTGTGCCGCTTCCTCCACGAACACACCCAGCGTGCCCAGCAGCACGCCGCCGGCCACCATGCGCCACGGGCTGCCCTGTGCTGCGATTGCAGGTGAAGAGGGCGCTGGCAGCGCGAGCGAGGCGGGAGTGTTCGTCATGCAGCGCAGTGTGGCCAGCGCGGCAGGTGCTGTAAAACGAATAGTTCTGAATATTTGCATTCGATAATCGGGCAGATGAACGCCTTGTCCCATGCCTGCTGCTGACCTCCAACTCGACTGGCTGCGTGCCTTCGTGGCGGTGGTCGACGCGGGTTCGCTCTCGGCCGCAGCGCCGCTGATCCACCGCTCTCAATCAGCGGTGAGCATGCAGATCAAGAAGCTCGAAGACGCCGTCGGCCGGCCGGTGCTGTCGCGCGGGCCGCGCCACCTGGAGCTCACGCCGGCCGGGCTCAAGCTGCTGGCCTACGCGCGGCGCCTGCTCGAGCTGCATGGCGAGACGCTCACCTCTTTGCATGGCCCGCAGCTTTCCGGGCGCATCCGCGTGGGCGTGCCCGACGACTACGCGGCGACCTACTTCACGCCGGTGCTGCGCAGCTTCGTGAACCGGCATGCGGATGTGGAGATCGAGCTGAGCTGCGAGCAGTCGACCGCGCTGGTGCCGCGCGTGCAGCGCGGAGAAGTCGACCTGGCGCTGGTGTCGCAGCCACGTGCCGGCGTGGGCACGCGCCTGTTTCGCGAGCCGCTGGTGTGGGTCGGGGCTACGCAGCACGAAGCCTGGCGGCGCTCACCGCTGCCGGTCGCGGCCTACGAGCAAGGCAGCCTGGCCCGCAAGGGCGTGGTGGCAGCGCTGAATGCCAAGCGCATTGCGCACCGCGTGGTCTACAACAGCTCCAGCCTCGCGGGCCAGTTGGCCGCTGTGGAGAGCGGCCTGGCGGTGGCGGCGCTCACGCGCTGCAGCGTGCCGCCTGGCTTCCAGATACTGCAGGAGAAACACGGCCTGCCGCCGTTGCCGGCGATGGAGGTGGTGGTGATCCGCAGCAAGGCGTCGGCGCGGTCACCGGTGGTGGATGCGATGTTTGCGCAGGTGCTGCTGACGCTGCAGCGCAAGCCCTGAGCGCTGCAGCGGACGCGCTTCTACAAGCCCAGCCGCTGCGGCGACAGGTACTGCTGCCGATAGATCTCGAACGGCATCGTGTCGGCCGCCTCGATGTTCTTCTGCGCTTCGATCGATTCGCGCGCCATCTCGTTGAAGCGGGCCTCGACGTCGGGCGGGAAGGGCCGCGCGAGCAGCTCGGCCTGGGTCTGTTTGCTTTGTGCCTGCGTGAATTGCTGGAACGAGTTGCCGAAGTCCTTGGCCATCGCGGCGAGCACGCGCGCCGAAGGTGTGAGGCTGGCGTTGCCCAGCGTGGCCGACGCGCCAGCCACGGCCGCGCTGTAGAGCGTGTTGCCGTTCACCGCGTCGAGCGCGGCAGCGATGGGCGCGCATTCTTCGACCAGCTGTGCGCCCCATTCGGTCAGCGTGACCTCGCGGCCGCCACGTTCCAGGCGCAGGCCGGGTTCGCGGCCGCGGGCGGCGGTGCGGTGCTGGTTGCGGCCGAGTGCGGCGATTTCGTCGGGCGTGTCGGGCGGGCTTTCGCTGAGCAGGCAGTGCAGCAGGAAGACGTCGAGAAAGCGCATGGTGTCGGCGACGATGCCGATGGGCACGAAGGGGTTCAGGTCCATCAGCCGGACCTCGACGTATTCGACGCCGCGCTCGCGCAGCGCGTGCAGTGGCCGCTCGCCCGGGAAGATCACGCGCTTCGGACGGATGGTGCCGTAGAACTCGTTCTCGATCTGCAGCAGGCTGTTGGCGAGCTGGTTGTACTCGCCACCCGGGTTCTGGATGCCGATGCTCGAGTAGGCCGGGTAGGGGCGCGTCAGTGCTTCCTGCAGCGAGGCGCCGTAGCTGGCGAGGCTGTTGTAGCTGACGGCGAGCGTGGCTTGCGCATCACTCTGGTAGCCAAGGCGGCCCATGCGCAGCGAGGTGCCGTGCGGCATGTACAGCGTCTGCTCAGACAGCGGCTGCAGCTCGTGCTGGCGGCCGGCCACGAAGCTCGCACCCACGGCGGGCGAAGCGCCGAAGAGGTACAGCAACAGGAAAGAATGGCGGCGGAAGTTGCGGATCAGGCCGAAGTAGGCTTCATCACGCTTTTGGCCATCCAGGCCCGGCAGCGACCAGTTGTAGTGGATGCCCGAGATCGTCTGCATGCGCCGGCCGTAGCGGTGGCCGAGGCCCATGCGGTACACGCTCTTGGCGCGGCCCACGTTCGAGTTGCCATAGCGCCCGAGCGGGATGGTTTCGTCGGTGGGCAGCTCGCACGGCATGCTCGACACCCACAGCATCTCGTCGCCCATGTCGCGCATCGCGCGGTAGCTGGCTTGGTGGATCTGGGTGAGTTCTTCGAGGCAGTCTTCGATGCCGCCGTGCACGCCTGTGACGAGCTCGATCTGCGACTCGCTGAAGTCGGTGGTGATGTGCGGGTGGGTCAGTGCCGAGCCCAGCGCCGCAGGGTGCGGCGTCAACGCGAGCGCGCCATTCGGCTGCGCTCGCAGGCTCTCTTTTTCGATGCCACGCTTGATGCCGGCCAGCATGCCGGGCGACAGCGTGCGCAGGCGGTCTTGCAAATTGCTCACGAGCGGACCCTGCAAACGGTTTCCGAGCCCGCCATGCGGGAATGAGCCCCTTCGGGCGGCCGGGCGAGGCTCATGCGTTTGTCTCCTCGGTCGTCTCTGTCAGGGTGCGGAAGGTACCAGAGCTTCGCCATGTCTGCATGGCGTGAGGTTGCTCGGTCTTGTGGCAGGCGTTCAGGCCGGCAGGAGCGTCACGTGGTAGCGGCCACCGGCCTCGATCAGCGCGAGCAGGCGGTCGATGTTCGGGTGCTTGCCGGGGTGTGCGCGTGCATCGGTGGTGTGCTCGGCGTAGAGCGCCAGGCCTTCGTGCGCGGCCTGCACGGTGATCGCACCGCCATGGCGCTGAGCGAGCGCCGCGTACACCGCCACGGAGCCGGCCTGGCCGGGCTTGTTCTCGAGGGTGGCGGCGATCGCGCCCTGTTCGTCGAGCAGTTGCAGGCCGGCGAGGTGGGTGACGGGAGGCAGCTGCTTGAGCGTGTCGGCGAAATTCATGGCGTGGGTGATTGGCATGCGAAAGCGAAAGTCAGGCGGCTGCGCGGAACAGCGCGAGCGTGCGCTCCCAGGCCAGGGCAGCGGCGGCGTCGTTGTGGTGCGGCCCGTCGCCGTTGAAGCCGTGGCCGGCTTCGTAGATGTGGACCGGCACGGCGGGGTGCGCGGCCTTCACCTTCTCGACAGCGTCCATCGGAATGCTCTGGTCCTGGCGGCCGAAGTGCAGGATGGTGGCGCACTTCGGCGTCTCGGACGCGAGGTTCGGGATGACGCTGCCGTAGTAACCCGAGGCTGCCGCGAGCCCCTCGGTGCGGCAGGCCACGGCCCAGGTGACGCTGCCGCCGTAGCAGTAACCAGTGATGAAGACGGGGCCGCGCGGCTTGAGGCGCTCGACGCAGGTCTGCGCGTCGGCGACCGATTGCGCAAAGGGGTGCAGTTCGCGCGCCAGCTTCATCGCTTGCTGCATCTCTTCGGCGCTGCGGCCGAGCTGGAGGCCGGGTGCTTCGCGGTCGAAGATGGCCGGCGCCCAGACTTCGTAGCCCTGGTCGGCGAAGGCGTCTGCCTGCTGCTGGATGTGCGGGGTGACGCCGAAGATCTCCTGGATCAGCACCAGCCCGCCGCGGCGCGTGCCCTGGGGCTGCACCTGGTAGACGTCGATCGAGGCGCCGTCGCTCATGCTCGTCTTGATCATCTGACCGCGTGTGCTCATCGGGGTCTCCAGGTGGGTGGCTGAAAGTCGGGAGCTGCGCAATATACGCGCGCGGGCTGTCTGATGGTGGCGCGTGGTTTCATGCGTTTCACTGCCCCGCGGAGGGAAAGCAGAACGCGGTAAGGTCCGCCATTCCCCAGCCCAATTTTCGGAACCTACCCCCATGAAAACCCGCGCCGCCGTTGCCTGGAAAGCAGGCCAACCCCTGACCATCGAAACCGTCGACCTGGAGGGACCGAAGGCCGGCGAGGTGTTGATCGAGGTCAAGGCGACCGGCATCTGCCACACCGACTACTACACGCTGTCGGGCGCCGATCCGGAAGGGCTGTTCCCGGCGATCCTCGGGCACGAAGGTGCGGGCGTCGTGGTCGACGTAGGCCCCGGCGTGACCACGCTGCGCAAAGACGACCACGTGATCCCGCTTTACACACCCGAGTGCCGGCAGTGCAAGTTCTGCCTCTCGCGCAAGACCAATCTCTGCCAGCTGATCCGCGGCACGCAGGGCAAGGGGCTGATGCCCGACGCGACCTCGCGCTTCTCGCTCGACGGCAAGCCGCTGCTGCACTACATGGGCACCAGCACCTTCAGCAACTACATCGTGGTGCCCGAGATCGCGGTGGCCAAGGTGCGCTCCGATGCACCGTTCGACAAGATTTGCTACGTCGGCTGCGGCGTCACCACCGGCGTGGGCGCGGTAATCTTCACCGCCAAGGTCGAAGCCGGCGCCAACGTGGTGGTGTTCGGCCTGGGTGGCATCGGGCTCAACGTGATCCAGGGCGCCAAGATGGTCGGCGCCGACAAGATCATCGGCGTGGACCTCAACCCCGAGCGCGAAGCGATGGCGCGCAAGTTCGGCATGACGCACTTCGTCAACCCGAAGAACGTGGAGAACGTGGTCGACACCATCGTGCAGCTCACCGACGGCGGTGCCGACTACAGCTTCGAATGCGTCGGCAACACCAAGCTGATGCGCCAGGCGCTCGAGTGCACGCACAAGGGTTGGGGCCGCAGCATCATCATCGGCGTGGCGGAAGCCGGCGCCGAGATCAGCACGCGGCCGTTCCAGCTCGTCACCGGCCGCAAGTGGGAAGGCTCGGCCTTTGGTGGCGCACGTGGCCGCACCGACGTGCCCAAGATCGTCGACTGGTACATGGACGGCAAGATCAACATCGACGACCTGATCACCCACAAGCTCAAGCTGGAAGACATCAACAAGGGCTTCGAGTTGATGAAGAGCGGCGAGTCGATCCGCTCGGTGGTGATGTACTGATGGCCACCATGCAAGGCACGCGCTCCCTCACCACGCTCAGCGAGCACGCCTGCTTCGGCGGCGTGCAGGGCTTCTATCAACATGAGTCCGACGAGACCGGCACGCCCATGAAGTTCGGCGTGTTCGTGCCGCCGCAGGCGAAGGGCGGGCCGGTGCCCGTGCTTTTCTACCTTGCCGGCCTCACCTGCACTGAAGAGACCTTCGCCATCAAGGCCGGCGCACAGCGCTTGGCGGCCGAGCACGGGCTGATGCTCGTCACGCCCGACACCAGCCCGCGCGACACCGGTGTCGAAGGTGCTGATGCGGCCTGGGACTTCGGCACCGCGGCCGGCTTCTACCTCGATGCGACCGAGGCGCCCTGGAGCGCGCATTGGCGCATGGGCAGCTACATCACGCGCGAGCTGCGCAAGCTGGTGCTCGAACACTTCAACGCACGCGACGACAAGGTCGGTCTCTTCGGCCACTCGATGGGTGGCCATGGCGCGCTGACGCTGGCGCTGAACAACCCGGGCCTGTACCAGAGCGTCTCGGCCTTCGCGCCGATTGCCTCGCCGACGCAGTGCCCCTGGGGTGTGAAGGCGTTCAGCGGCTACCTCGGTGATGACCCGGCGGCCTGGGCACGGCACGACGCGACCGAACTCGTGAAGGGCGGGGCGCGTGTGCCGCCGCTGCTGATCGACCAAGGACTGGCCGACAAATTCCTGGCCGAGCAGCTGAAGCCCGAGTTGTTCGAGGCCGCGTGCCTGGCCGCCGGCCAGCCGCTCAGGCTGCGCCGGCATGAGGGGTACGACCACGGCTACTACTTCATCGCCACCTTCATGGCCGACCACATCGCCCACCACGCCAAGGCATTGGGCTGACACTGGCCGCCGGGGTCGCGGCTGTCGGCCCTGAACAGCCCTCAGCAAGTAAGTTGCACAGTACATCTTATGTGGCTATACTGAGCCCACATCAGGAGAGAAGACCATGAAGCGTCAGATCCAGTTGCTCATCATCGACCCGCAGAACGACTTCTGCGACCTGCCCGAAAGCCACCGCCCCGCCGACCCGCTGACGGGTCAGCGCGTGTCGCCCACCTTGCCAGTGGCCGGCGCGCACGCCGACATGCTGCGCCTCGCCGCCTTCATGCGCGACACCGTGGCGAGCTGGAGCGACATCACCGTCACGCTCGACTCGCACAACCGCCTGCACATCGCTCACCCCACGTTCTGGAAGCGGGGCGACGGCAGCTCGGTGGCGCCCTTCACCGCCATCAAGGCACAGCAGGTGCGCGATGGCGAGTTCCAGCCACGCGACCCGGCCGCCTTGCCGCGTGCGCTGGCCTACCTCGACGCGCTCGATGCGCGCGGCCGCTACACGCTGATGGTGTGGCCGGTGCACTGCGAGATAGGCAGCTGGGGCCACAACGTGCATGCCGACGTGCGCAACGCCTACAACGTCTGGGAAACGCAGCAACTGAAGGTCGTGCGCAAGGTGGCCAAGGGCTCCAACATCTGGACCGAGCACTACAGCGCAATGCAGGCCGAAGTGCCCGACGAGTCCGATCCCGACACGTTGCTCAACCGACCGTTGCTCGCCGCACTCGACCAGGCCGACCTGCTGGTGATCGCCGGCGAGGCCAGCAGCCACTGCGTGAAGGCCACCACCGAAGACATTGCCGACCACCTGCCCGGCGGCCGGCCGGAACGCATCGTGCTGCTCACCGATTGCATGAGCCCGGTGAGCGGCTTCCAGACGCAGCATGAGGCGTTCTTCGCCGACATGAGCAAGCGCGGCGTGCAGCTGGCGACCACCGCCGACCTGCTCGCCGAGATACAGGCCAACGTCGTTGCCTGACCCACTGAAAGTCCACATGACCCCCGTCATCCAACACCTGCTCGAGACCGACCTCTACAAGTTCACGATGTGGCAGACGCTGCTGCATGGCCACCCGCAGGCGCAAACCGAATACCGCTTCGTCTGCCGCAACGAGACGGCGTATCCGCTGGCCGAGCTGCTGCCCGAAGTGAACGCGCAGCTCGACCACCTGTGCAGCCTGTCGTTCAGCGAAGACGAGCTGGCTTACCTGGGTGGCCTGCGCTTCATCAAGGCCGACTTCGTCGACTTCCTGCGCATCTTCCGTTTCCAGCGGCGCTTCATCCGCGCCACGGCGAACGGGCCGCACCTGGAGATCGTGGTCGAAGGCCCGCAGGTGCACGTGATGGGCTTCGAGATCTATGTGCTGGCCATGGTCAACGAGCTGTACTTCCGCCGCTTCGATGCCGCCACTGCACTGGCGCAGGGCCGCGAGCGTCTGCAGGCAAAGGTGGCGCTGCTGAGGGCGTTCGGCACCGAACCGCAGCGCGCCCACCCCTTCGAGTTCTTTGACTTCGGCATTCGCCGCCGCTACAGCGGTGAGTGGCATGCCGAGGTGGTGAGCACCTTGCGTGACGCCGTGCCGCAGTTCTTCAAGGGCACCTCGAACGTGCACCTGGCGCGCACGCTCGGCCTCGTGCCCATCGGCACCATGGCGCATGAGTACCTGCAGGCGTATCAGTCGTTCGGCGTGCGCTTGCGCGACTTCCAGAAGGTGGCGCTCGAAGACTGGGTCCAGGAGTACCGCGGCGACCTGGGCGTGGCGCTCACCGACGTGGTCGGCATGGACGCCTTCATCGCCGACTTTGACCTCTACTTCGCCAAGCTCTTCGACGGCCTGCGCCACGATTCGGGCGACCCCATCGTATGGGGCGAGAAGGCGCTGGCGCACTACCAGAAGCTGCGCATCGACGCGCACACCAAGCGCCTGGTGTTCTCGGACGGGCTCAACCTGCCGACCGCGTTCTCCATCTACCGCCACTTTGCCGACCGCACGCAGCTTGGCTTCGGCATCGGCACCTCGCTCAGCAACGACGTGGGCCTGAAGCCGCTCAACATCGTGATGAAGCTGACCCACTGCAACGGCCAGCCGGTGGCCAAGCTGTCGGACTCGCCCGGCAAGACCATGTGCACGGACGAGACCTTCCTCGCCTACCTGCGGCAGGTGTTCCATGTGAAAGAAGTCTGAAAGACAGGATGTGAAGGAGTCGTGATGCTCAAACTCACCATTGCCCAACTGAACTACTTCGTCGGCGACATCGAAGGCAACGCCCAGAAGATGATCGCCGCGGCGCAGCAGGCCGCCGTCGACGGCTCGGACCTGATCGTTTTCTCCGAGCTGTCACTGACCGGCTACTACCCCGGCGACCTGCTCGACGAGCCGCTCTTCATGGACCGCGTGGCCGCCGGCATCGAAAGCCTGCAGAACGCCTCGCGCCAGCTGCGCGGCCTGCACTGGGTGATCGGCGCGCCGGTGCCGCGCACCGGGCCGGGCAAGCAGCTGTACAACGCGCTGATCGTCATCAAGGCCGGCGAGATCGTGCTGCGCTACGCCAAGCAGCTGCTGCCCACCTACAACGTATTCGACGAGCACCGCCACTTCGAGCCGGGGCCCGACGTGGCGCGCGTGCTGCGCATCGGCGACGCGCAGGTCGGGCTGATGATCTGCGAAGACGGCTGGAACGACGAAGGCCTCGACTACCTGGTGAACCCGTTCACCCGCATGGCCGACGCCTCGCCCGACCTGGTGGTGTCCATCAACGCGAGCCCGTCGAACGTGGGCAAGCGCGAGCAGCGCCACCAGGTGTTCGGTGACGCGAGCAAGCGCCACGGCCTGCCCATCCTTTACGTGAACCAGATCGGCGGGCAGGACCAGATCGTTTTCGATGGCGCCTCGTTCGCAGTCCAGCCCGATCACGGCTTCGTCTACGAAGCCCAGCGCTTCGTCGAAGACGTGACGACGCTGCGCTTCGAGAATGGCCGCTTCCTCGCCGGCAATGGCGATGCGCTGCCCGCTGTTGACCCGAAGGGCCTGCCGACGCTCGCGTTCTACCAAGCGCAGATCGTGCTGGGCCTGCGCGACTACGCGCGGCGTTGTGGCTTCCGCCAAGTGGTGGTCGGCTCGTCAGGCGGCATCGACAGCGCGCTCACCCTGGCCCTGGCCGTGCAGGCGCTCGGGCCCGAGAACGTCGTCGGCGTGACCATGCCGTCGTCCTTCTCGTCGTCAGGGTCGGTGGACGATTCGGTCACGCTGTGCCGCAACCTCGGCATCACGCTGCACACCCACCCGATCAAGGAAGCGGTCGACGTGTACGCGCGGCAGTTCGAGGCCAGCTTCGGCACGCCGCTCAAGGGCCTGCCGCTCGAGAACCTGCAGGCGCGCATCCGCGGCACGGTGCTGATGGAATACAGCAACCACTTCGGTCATCTGCTGCTCACCACCGGCAACAAGTCGGAGCTGTCGGTCGGCTACTGCACCTTGTACGGCGACACCAACGGCGGCCTCGGCCTGCTCGGTGACCTGTACAAGACGGAGGTGTTCGCGCTGTCGGCCTACGTGAACGAGGCGGCCGGCCGCGAACTCATCCCGCAGGCCGTGATCGACAAGCCGCCCTCGGCCGAGCTGGCGCCTGGGCAGGTCGACACCGACAGCCTGCCGCCGTACCCGGTGCTCGATGAGATATTGAAAGTGCTGATCGAGGGCAAGCGTCTGGCCGCGTGGGAGTACGAGCAGGCCACCGCCTTCGTGGCGCGCCAGCGCGCAGATGCGACAGGCAATGCGCTGGTCGAACGCATCCGCGGAATGATCGCCCGCAACGAATACAAGCGCCGCCAGTCGCCGCCGATCATCCGCGTGCGCGCACGCTCCTTCGGCACCGGGCGGCAGATGCCGATCGCTGCCAAACACGTCTGAGGATGTCCATGACCCCAAGCCACGACGTCGCCGTCTACGTCGGCCGTTTCCAGCCCTTCCACAACGGGCACCTGGCCTTGCTGCGGCATGCGCTGTCCGTCGCACCGCGGGTAATCCTGGTGATCGGCTCGGCGCACCAGGCGCGCACGCCAAAGAACCCGTTCAGCTGGCAGGAGCGCGCCGAGATGGTTCGCCTGACGCTCACGCTCGAAGAGCGCGAGCGGGTGGGTTTTCTGCCGGTGCGCGACTACTACGACGAATCACGCTGGGTGAAGGCCGTGCACGCTGGTGTGGAAGCGATGGGCGGTGGTAACACCAAGAGCGTGGCCCTCGTCGGCCACTACAAGGACGCGACCAGCGAGTACCTGCGCGCCTTCAGCAGCTGGACGGTGATCTCGGTCGACCGCGTGCCCGCGGCCGACGGAACCCACTTGCGCGATGCCTTGTTCTCGTCGGCCGCCGATGCGATCGAGCCTACGCTCGCCGCACTGACCGACCAGGCGCCCGCCAGCACGCTGGCCTTCATCCGCGCCTGGGTCTCGCTGCCGTTCTTCGCGGCACTTGCAGAGGAGTGGGCGCAGCTGCGCAAGTACCGCGCCGAATGGGCGAGCGCCCCGTACCCGCCGGTGTTCGTGACGGTGGATGCAGTGGTGAAGTGCGCCGGCCGCGTGCTGCTGATCCAGCGTGGCCGCGCACCGGGCCGCGGCCTGTGGGCCGTGCCGGGGGGCTTCATCGAACAGCGCGAAACGGCCTACCAGTCGTGCCTGCGCGAGCTGAAGGAAGAAACCCACCTCACGCTGCTCGACCTGACCATGCGCCACAGCCTGGTCGAAGCCGCCGTGTTCGACCACCCCGACCGCAGCCTGCGCGGCCGCACCATCACCCACGCGCACTACTTCGACCTCGGCGACCGCGAGCTGCCCGAAGTACAGGCCGACGACGACGCACAAGCGGTGGAGTGGGTACCGATCGAGAAGCTGTCGGCACTGGAAGACCGGTTCCATGACGACCACTTCCACATGCTGGATCACTTTCTGGGCTTGACCAAAGCGTGAACCGGCGCGCCGCTCCCCAACCACGCGACTTCGCCCGGCCGTTCACCACCGTCGACGTGGTGATCTTCACCGTGCGCGAGGACGCGCTGCAGGTGCTGCTGGTGAAGCGGCCCACCGCGGACGATGAGCCCTACCCCGGCGCGTGGGCCTTGCCGGGCGGCTTTGTAGACGTGGGCATTGATGCCGATCTCGTGGCCTGCGCACTGCGCAAGCTGCAGGAGAAGACCAACGTCCAGAGCCCCTACCTCGAACAGCTCGGCAGCTGGGGCAGCGCCACGCGGGACCCACGTGGATGGTCGGCCACGCATGCGTATTTCGCGCTCATTCCGGGTGACGGAGTCGCGCTCAACAAGGGCGCCAATGCGGCCGATGTGGCGTGGTTCGAGGTCGACGGCTTGCTGAAGAAGCCGCGCCTCGCGTTCGACCACGCCGAGATCCTGCTGGCGGCGGTGGAGCGTTTGAGAAGCAAGGTCGAGTACACCTCGCTGCCGGCCTTCCTGCTGCCCGAGCCTTTCACGTTGCCGCAGCTACAACGCATGTACGAGATCGTGCTCGACCGGCCGGTGGACAAGAGCGGATTCCGCACCCGCATGATGGCGGCCGATTTTCTGGCCGAGGTGGGCGTGGTGGAGAGCGACTCCAACCGGCCGCCGATGGGATACCGGCTGAAGGACCGTGGGCGCGCCGTGGTGTTTCCGCGCACATTCAGCCCGCGAGGCTAGGCGGAGCGAAAGCTCAGGCCTGCCAGACACCCCAGCCTTTTTCGCGCAGGCCGATCGCGAGCTCCACCTCCATGTCGCGCGCCCCGTCGTACGGCATCGGGTTGTAGACCTCGTAGAGCTGCGGCAACAGGCGCAGGCCGTGGTCGAAGACGAAGCGGTTCGACTGGATGCCGGCCTTGTGCTTGTCGAAGCGCACGTCCGGGTCCAAGCCGGTCATGCCGACGTAGACGAAGGGTTTGCCGAGTTGATAGTCGGGGTTGGCGGCGCGGAAGCGGGCGTTGTTCCAGACCTGGTCGGCGAGCTCGATGACGTAGACGTGATAGTGATGGGAGCGCGGCGTTGCCGTGGGCTTGGCAGCGGCTTTGCGGCGGGGTTTGGCGCGGGCTTTCTTCGCGGGGGCGGTGGGCATGGCGACGGCCATTCTCGCGTGTCGTCAGCAAGGGCTTGACATGGTGGACGACAATTCGAGGCCGCTGTTTCACCTCGCCATGAATCCCACCCACGAACTTGCTGCAGACCCGGCGTTTGCGCGCTTCTTCTCGCGTTTCGAGAGCAGCCTCGATGACGGCAGCTTCGCGCGCCTGGTGCTCGCCAAGCCGCAGCGCGCGCCCGACGAGTTGGTGCGCGTGACGGCGCGGCAGGTGGTGTTGCGTGGTGAGACGTCGCTGTCGCTGGTCTACACGCACAAGACGCGTGACATCACCAAGAACTTCTCACTCGCCGAAGGCATGGCGACGCTGGGCGAGCTGCTGGGTGCGGTGTTCCGCAACGCGCACCTGCACACGCGCGACGAAGAGTGGCAGCTGTCGATCAGCAAGAAGGGCCAGTGCACCGTGCATGTGGGCAAGGCCGAGCAGGCTGTCGATGCGCCGGCCACGCACGACCGCGAAAAGCAGCGCTGGCTGGAGATCGACCGCCCATTCCTCACCGAACTCGGCGTGACGACGGCGCAGCACCAGCTGATCCCGGCGATGTCGCGCAAGTGGAAGCAGATCAACAAGTTCGTCGAGGTGTTCGCGCATGCGCTGGCCTCGTCGCGCCTGGCGGATGCGAAGCAGCTGAACTTGATCGACTTCGGCTCGGGCAAGGGCTACCTCACCTTTGCCATCCACGACTGGCTGCGCGAGGCCAAGGGTGTGGACGCGCAAGTCACCGGTGTGGAGCTGCGGCCCGACATGGTGCGGCTGTGCAACCAGGCCATCGCCAAGCTCGGCATCGACGGCTTGCGCATCGAAGAGGGCGACGTGCGCAGCTACCAGCCCGCTGCGCTGAACGTGATGATCGCGCTGCACGCCTGCGACGTGGCGACCGACTACGCGATTCACCTCGGCATTCGCGCTGAGGCCGACATCATCATGTGCTCGCCTTGCTGCCACAAGCAGATCCGGCCGCAGCTGCTGAGCCCGCACCCGTTGCGGCCCATCTTGCAGCATGGCGTGCACCTGGGCCAGGAGGCCGAGATGCTGACCGATGGCCTGCGCGCGCTGCTGCTCGATGCGAGCGGCTACGACACGCAGGTGTTCGAGTTCATCTCGCTCGAACACACCAACAAGAACAAGATGATCCTCGCGGTGAAGCGAGCACAACCCAAGCCTCCCGGCGAAGTGCTGGCGCAGATTGCCGAGATCAAGCAGTTCTACGGCATTCGCGAGCAATGCCTTGAAACGCTGTTGAAGGCCGATGGCGCGATGGCCTGAGCCTTTGCTGCGGCCGTTGCTGGGCCATCGGTTACTTTTTCAGCAGCGATTGCACGGGCTTTGAGCCGCACGCAGGAGTCATGACCCGGAACACCGATTGCCCTGCTTGGGCACCTTCGGAATTTCTGCATGACGCCCCTGTCGTTTCTCTTTGGCCGCGAATCGAATGGCCTGTTTGCGCCTGGCAAGAACTGTGTGATCACCACGCTGACCACCAGCGGGGTGCCGCGTTCGCGCAAGCTGCGTGTGGGCACGTGCTCCGAAGACGGCGCTCACCTCTGGTTCGTGATTCCAAAGGGCCGTGGCGTCGCGAGCGACATCGCACGCGATTCGAACGTGATGCTGACCGTCCTGAACGCCGGCACGGGTAAGCTGGTGCATGTCTCGGGTGCGGCCAATGTGTTGAGCGACCGCGTGAGCCCGCTCTACCTGGCACCTGATTTTCAACAGCCTCGCGCGTTGAGCGTGGTCATCGGCGAGATGGACTTTGCGCTGCTGTGTGTCGAGGTTGACGAGCAGGATCTGGCCGAGGAACGTCGGCCGCCGAACAGCCTCTTCGGCGTCTTCCAGAACAGCCTGTGGCTGGCGCAGGACCGGCCTCAGCATCGCGGAACCGAGGCCAAGTAGCAGAGCCGAGACCGGCCTGGATCACGAGCGCTTCTGTCGAGGCTGGCCCTCGGCCCGAGTTGGCCCATCTGCTCCGCGCGCGACGAGTCGAGGTGGAGCCTTCGCACGTTGCGAATCGGGTTCCTCGAACGATGGGCGAGCTGGCAGGTTGTCGTTCGTTCGGCTGGGCGTCTCCTGCGGCGGGACGGCCTGACCCCGCCGCGAACCGTGGCTGTGGGCATAGACCCAGGTGAACTCGGCACCGAGCAGGAAGATCTGCGCAGAGTAGTACACCCACACCAGCAGCACGGCCAGCGAGCCGGCGGCACCGAAGCCCGAGGTGACACCGCTGCGCCCGATGTACAGGCCGATCAGCGACTTGCCGATGCTGAAGAGCAGGGCGGTCACCGAGGCGCCAATCCACACGTCGCGCCACTCGACGCGTGCGCGCGGCATGATCTTGTAGATCAGCGCGAAGATGACGGTGATGAGTGCGAAGCTCACCAGCAGGTTGACGCCTTGCAGCAGCAGCTCCCAGCCGCCGAAGATGGGTGCCCACCAGTTGCCCAGGGCTGACAGCGCTGCACTCACGACCAGCGAGACCATCAGCAGGAAGCCGATGCCGAGGATCATGCCGAAGGACAGCACCCGTGCACGAATCAGCGTCCACAGGCCGCTGCTGCGCGTGCGTGCCGGTGCGCGCCAGATGCGGTCAAGCGCGTCTTGCAGCTCCGCGAAGACGGTGGTCGCGCCGATCAGCAGCACCACGATGCCGATCACCGTGCCCAGCGCGCCGTCCTTGGGTTTGGAGACGCTTTGCAGCAGGCCTTCCACCGCGACGGCGCCTTGCTCGCCGATCAAGCCACGCAGCTGCGCAAAGATCTCGCCGCGGGCGGCTTCCTGGCCGAACACCAGGCCGGCGACCGACACCACGATCAGGATCAGCGGCGCAGCCGAGAAGGTGGTGTAGTAGGCGAGCGCGGCCCCCATGCTGGGTGCGTAGTCATCGCTCCACGAGGACGCGGCCTCTTTTGCCAGGCGCCAGACCGTTGAGAGGCTCATGACCTGGACCTCCGGGCCGCAAGCGGAGGCGCGCCAGAGTCGCTCGTCGGCAGACCCACTGGCGAGACGGTGATGTCTGGGAGTCTGGGCATGCTGAGCTCCTGGAATGCGCGGCGACTTTGGTGCCCAGCATAGGAGCGCAGCCGTTGCGCGTCAGTCGGCGCCGGCCCTTGCGTACTGTGGGAGCCGTCCGACAGTGCGCGTGCGTGGAGTGTTCAGCTGGCGGCGCGGCGCGACAGGGCCACCACGTTGTCGAGCTCCTGCAGGAACTCGCGGTAGCGAATCGGCTTGGTGACGTAGCCGTCGCAGCCGGCGGCGCGCATGGCTTCTTCGTCGCCTTTCATTGCGAAGGCAGTCAGCGCGATGACGGGAATGTCTTGCAGATCGGCATCGGCCTTGATGAGGCGCGTGGCCGCCAGGCCGTCCATGTCGGGCAGCTGGATGTCCATCAGGATGGCATCGGGCCGCTCTTCGCGTGCCAACGCGATGCCCCGGGCGGCGGTCTCGGCCTCGATAGGCTGATGCCCCGCACGCTCCAGGATCGCGACCGTCAAAAGCATGTTGACGGGCAGGTCTTCAATGATGAGTACACGCATGCGGGACCCTGGCCTGAATGAAAACAAATCACCCTCGGCGCATGGGTACTGCAAGCGCGCCTCCCGTCCTCGTTATGCGTTCATTAGGCCTTGCGCCCTCGTGTTGCCGCAGCTGTCAGGTCTTACAGGTCGCGTCGAAGCTGTGAAATCCTCTGCGAAGATCGCTGGACAAAATCCTAGGAGAACCCATGCCCGCTCCCATCGATGCCGTGATTGATGCCCTGGTCCAAGCGCGCCGCAGCGGTGGCGTCAGCGACGATGCTGCGCTGCCGCAAGCCGTGACCACCGCCGATGACGGCTACCTCGTCCAGGCGGCGGTGGCCAATGAGCTGGGCTGGTTCGACGCGGGCGTGCCGGTCCACTGGAAGTCGGGCGGCGCATCTCGCTCCGCGGTGATGACGCATGCACCCTTGCCGCCGGCCGGGGTGTGGGCCAGCCCGGCTGATGCAAAAGCCTGGCCGTTCAACTGGCGCGTCATCGAGGCCGAGATCGCGTTGCGCCTGGGCCGGCCGGTCGATGCCGCGCTGGCCGCCACGCTGGACATGGAGAGCGCAACCGCTCTGATCGATGCGATGACGGTGTCGATCGAGGTGGTGGACTCGCGCTGGAAGCAGAACTTCAAGGCGCCGGCCCTGATGCGCCTGGCCGACCTGCAGTCGCATGGCGCGCTGGTGCTGGGCGAGTGGGTGCCGTTCTCTGTGCGCGACTGGCTGGCCCAGCCCTGCCGTGTGCAGATCGGCGCGCGGGTCAGCGAATTCCGTGGCACGCATTCATGCGGCGACCCGGCCTGGGCGCTGCCGGCCTGGCTGCGCCACGCGACCCGCGACGGCGACACACTGCCCGCCGGCACGGTGGTGACCACGGGCACCTGGTGCGGCGCGCTGGAGGCGCATGCCGGCGAACACGTCAGCGTGGCGTTCGACGGCGTGGGCCACGCCGAGATTCAGCTCTGAACGAAGGCAACGCTGAACAAGTCCCTTGCGGACGGCGCATCCTCGCTTTGGGCGGTCTGCGGCGTTGCAAATGCTCGCGATACCTGCGGGTATCGCTGCGCTTTGCGCCTTGCAGCCCATCCCAAACCGAGGCGCGCCGCCTCGCAGGGACTCGTTCAGCGTCGCCCTAACTCAGCAGCTTGATGAGCGCGGTCGGGTGCAGGCCCCAGCCTGCCAACCCGGCCAGGCCCATCATCACGCCGAAGGTGGCGGGCACCATGCTCAGGCCGTAGAGCCACCGCAGCTGCGTGAGCGAGGTGATGGCGAGCAGAGAGATGGCGATGGCGATCAAGGCATCGGACAGGTCGAACTGGTCGTCATGGAAGTTGAGCGCGTCGTAGGTCTCCTGGTCCTTGGCAGCCTGGCTGCGCAGCTCTTCCTTCTTCGTGGCCTGCTCCTTGGCCAGCTGTTCGTAATGCGTGATGGCGTCCTGATACGGGGCCTGCTTGTCGGCCGCGCGGTCGGCAGCCTGCAGGCGCAGCTGCACCACCGTGGCCTTCGCCAGCTCTTCGCGCAGGTTGCGCGCCTGGTAGAACGACCAGTGATCGATCTTGTCGGCCTGCGCCTGCTGCATGGCCTGCACGATGTTGTCATCCTTCACCTTGCAGATGCCCATGAAGGTGGCCAGCAGCGCGACGGCTACACCCACAGCGGGGTTCAACCAGCGGTTCCGGGCGGGGCGCTCCGCTTCATCTTTGACCTTGGCAATTTCAAGCGGATCAATGTCCATCGGCATCAGTACAGGCTTGGGAGGCCCGGATTCTGAACGCTGCGCGCCAACGAATTGGAGGCGCCGTTCAGGTTCGAGTGAAGCGCAGCCTTGGCCGAATAGGAACGCACAAGCGAAGCGAGGTGCCCCATCAAGCAACGACGCATGCACGGGTCTCCCGGGCATAGCGTTGGCGCCCCCTGGGGGCAGGAGCGGAAGCGACTGGGGGGCCGATTCAGCCGAAGAAGTGCTTGAAGAGCTCGGGCTCGTCGACCTCGCGCGTGACGAGGCCGCTGATGGCCTCTTCGAACATCGCGGGTTGCGCCACCGTGTCCAGGTGGGCGGGCATCGTCACGCCCCAGGCGGTGTTGAAGTCGGTGGCCTGCGTGCGCATCACGATCGGCCTGACGCTGGCTGCGGGCCTCAGGTCCATCGGCACCATGCGGGGTGCGAGCGAGGGCAGCTCTTCCCATTCGATGGCATCGTGCTGTGCCGGGCCCGGGTAGCGGGCGAGTGGGTTGGCGGCTTGGGTGTGGGTGCGGTTCATGGTGTCTTGCCTTGCATTCACGCTGATGCCAAGACTATCGGTCGCCGTGGCGAGACATGTATGGAAAAGCGAGCGTTCTGCGCGCCACTTCGCTCACCGGTACGGGCAAGCGTGATTTTGTGCGCCGATCGCTGGTGCGGCCGCCTTGACGCGACAATCGCTTCCATGCCTCGACTCAGTTTCTTGCCACCCGAATCGGCTTCCGATCCCGAGGCGACACGCAGCACGCCGAAGCGGTTCGCATTGGACGTGCGCGCGAGCGCCATCGACGGGCAGGGCGCGTTTGCGGCCGAGGCCATCCCGGCGCGGCGCAAGATCGGCGAGATCCGTGGCGAGGCCATCAGCGCGCAAGAAGCGCGCACGCGTGCCAAGGGGCTGTCGCGCATCATGATCATTGCCGTGTCGGAGCGGCGCGCGATCGATGCGTCGCAGTCGACCGACGCACTGCGCTTCGCCAACCATTCGTGCCGGCCCAATGCGACGCTGCGCGTCCGCCAGGGGCGGGTCGAGTTCTACGCGATGCGCGACGTGGCCATGGGCGAGGAGATCACCGTCGACTACGGCGAGACGCACCACCAGGGTCGGCTGCACTGCCGCTGCCGCGTGCCGGGCTGCACGGGCCGGCTGTAGAGTCGCGCCCCATGTCCAAACCCAAGCTTTCTCCGGGGCTGTTCGCCGGCCCCGACGGTGCGCACCGTTGCGCCTGGTGCGAGGCCTCGCTGGCGTACCAGCACTATCACGACCACGAATGGGGTTTCCCCGTCACCGACGACCGGCGGCTGTTCGAGAAGATCTGCCTCGAGGGCTTTCAGGCCGGGCTGAGCTGGCTCACCATCCTCAACAAGCGCGAGAACTTTCGCCGCGGCTTTGCCAACTTCGATGCCGAGCACGTGGCTCGCTTCAAGCAGAGCGACATCGACCGCCTGCTGGCCGACACCGGCATCGTGCGGCACCGCGGCAAGATCGAGTCGACCATCAACAACGCCAAGCGCGTGATCGAGTTGCAGGCCGAGTTCGGCTCGCTCGCGGCCTATGCCTGGGGCTTCGAGCCACCGCCGGCATCGCGCCCGAAGCGCATGACGCTGGAGGTGCTGAAGAGCTTCACCACCTCGGCGGAGTCGATCGCGATGTCGAAGGACCTGAAGAAGCGCGGCTGGAGCTTCGTCGGCCCGACCACGGTCTATGCGTTCATGCAGGCGATGGGGCTGGTCAACGACCACATCGAGGGCTGCAGCGTGCGCGAGGCTGCGCTGGCAGCGCGGGCCGCATTGAAGCTGCCATTGCGGCCGTAGTGCGGTGCACCGAGGGTGCTCGGGCCGGCGTGGCCTTCGACGTGGAGTGAAGAGATGGATCGAAATCGATTTGTGGCGTGGGCGCTCGGTGCATGGCTGATGTGTTTGCCCTGGTGGGCAGGGGCGTCCATGGGCGTGGACACGATCGCCGCCACGGCGGAAGACGGACCGGTGACGCTGTACTACCCGACGCGCGCTGCCGAGCAGGCGGTGTTGTTCGGCACGCTCTCGCTGTCGGTGGCCACGCCGGCCGCGCCCGAACGCGGCAACGGGCGGCTGATCGTGATCTCGCACGGCTCGGGCGGCTCGCCCTGGATGTATTCCGATCTGGCGCGCAGTCTGGTCGAGGTCGGCTTCGTGGTAGCAATGCCGGAGCACCGCGCTGACAACTTCAAGGACGGCAGCGGCGCCGGCCCCGACAGCTGGACCATGCGCCCGGCCGAGGTGTCACGCGCCATCGATGCCGTGGGCCGCGACCCGCGGTTTGCGCCAGGCTTGTCGCTCGACAAGGTGGGGATGTACGGCATGTCGGCTGGCGGGCACACCGCGCTCAGTTTGGCGGGCGGTCGCTGGTCGCCCGAGCGGTTCAAGCAGCATTGCGAGGCCCACCTGGTGGACGACTTCCCCACCTGTGTAGGCCCTGCCACACAGCTCACCGGCGGGGTGCTGGACGGCGTGAAAAAGTGGGTGGCGCTGCTCGTCATCCGCCACCGCTTCGATGACAGCAGCTGGCGCGAACACACCGATCCGCGCATCACGGCCATCGTGGCGGGCGTGCCGGCGGCAGCTGATTTCGACATGGCTTCGCTGGCAAACCCGCGCGTGCCGCTGGCGCTCATCACCGCGAAAGGCGACCGTTGGCTCAACCCGCGCTCTCACAGCGACCGGGTGTTGCAGGTTTGCACGCCGTGCGAACACCTGGCCGACCTGCCCGGTGCCGGCCACGGCGCGCTGCTGTCGCCTTTGCCTCCCGGGTTGACGGGGGTGATCGGCGACATGCTCAACGACCCGCCGGGCTACGACCGTGCCCGGGTAACGGCCGAGGTCAACGGAAAGATCACCGCCTACTTCAAACACCACCTGCTGCGATGAGGCAGACCTTTGGTGACATTTGCGGGGCAGCAGGTACGTCTTCTACCGAATTGTGGGCGGCCGGCGGCTCAGGTAGCCTCGGCTTCTTGTCCACAGCAGCGCTGGTTCGATGGCATCCGCTCCACAGCAGGGTTTTTTGAAGCGCTGGATCGCCGCTGCGAGCCGGCTGCTCGGCTTGCGCCCGACGAAGCCTGAGCTGGTGATGCCGGCCGGCCCGGCGCTGATCCAGGGCATCGGCTGGAACCAGTTCGAGCTGATGGCGGCCGATGGCTTTCGGCACCGCGGCTACGTGGTCAGCGAGACCGGCGGCAACGGCGGGCGCGCGGTCGACATGGTGCTGACGCGCGGCCACGATCAGTTCCTGGTCGACTGCAAACCCTGGCGCGTCAATGCCGTGGGGGTGGCGCCGCTGCGCGAGCTGCATAACCTGATGGCGGCACGCGGTGCGGCGGGCGGCTTCGTGCTGACCTCGGGGGTCTTCACGCCCGACGCGGTGCGCTTCAGCGAAGGCCGCAACATCCGGCTGATCGACGGCACGCAGCTGCGCGATTTGCTGCATTCGCGCGAGGAGAAGACGCTGCCCGTCGTCATCCGCCGCGAAGGGCCGTTTCTCGACACCACGCTGCCGCCCGCGGCCTGGCGGGTGCGCAACCAGCCCTGCCCCTTGTGCGGCGGGGCGATGGTCGAGCGGGTGCTGTCGCAGGCCGGTCACGCGGATCGCCGCGTGCTGGGCTGCGTGCACGCGCCGCTGTGCGAGGGCACGCGCGAGCTGCCGGACTGACCGGCCCGCCGATCGCCGGCGTCTACGACGCGAAGGCGCTGGCCAGAAGCTCGTAGCTGCGCAGGCGCTTGGTATGGTCGGGCAGGTTGCTCACGACCATCACCTCCGAGGCCTGGCAAGCGCCGGCCTTGGCCTCGATCTCTTCGCGCACGAAGGCCGGCGTGCCGACGATGGCGAGCGCACGGAAGTCGCGGACCACACGGCGCTCGGCTTCGGTGTACGGGTAGGCCAAGGCTTCTTCGGGGCTGGGCAGCGGGGCGAACTCGCCGCGGCGGATGCGTACCCAGGCCAGGTCCATGCTGTTGGCGAGGTAGTCGGCTTCTTCCGCGGTGGGCGCGCAGATGACCGACACGCCGAGGATGGCGTGCGGCTCGGCGAACTGGTCGGACGGCTCGAAGGCGCGGCGGTAGGCCTCGAACGCCGGCGTGGCCGGGGTCGGGCTGAAGTGGCTCGCGAACGAGTAGCCCATGCCGGCCTGGCCGGCCATGCGCGCGCTGGCGCCGCTAGAGCCGAGGATCCAGATGGGTGGCAGCGGGGCGTCGTCGGGCATCGCGCGCAGGGCGTGCATCGGGTGGTCGGTTGGCAGGTCGTTTTCGCCTGACCAGGTGAGCAGCTCAGACAGCAGCGACGGGAATTTGTCGCCGTCGACGGCACGCAGCGCGCGCGTGGCCTGCACGTCGGAGCCCGGCGCGCGGCCCAGCCCGAGGTCGATGCGGCCGGGGTGCAGGGCGGCCAGCGTGCGGAAGGCCTCGGCGATGCGCAGTGGCGGGTGGTTGGGCAGCATCACGCCACCCGAGCCGACGCGCAAGCGCGTGGTCGCCGAGGCCACGTGGCCGATCAGGATCTCGGGCGCGGCACTGGCCACGGCCGGCATGCCATGGTGTTCGGCGAACCAGTAGCGCACGAAGCCGAGTTGTTCGGCGAGGCGGGCGAGGTCGACGGTGCGGCGTGCGGCTTCGGCAGCGCTGCTGCCTGCGGCCACGGGAACCAGGTCGAGCACCGAGAGGGGAAGTGTCATGCGGCCATGCTAGGCCGCAGGGCGGATTGCGATGGGCGAAGGGGCTTACGTTTTCAGGGTAGGAGCTTCAGGCGCTGCGACCAGCGCGAGCGCCACAAGGCCACGAACTCGACCATGCCCCACAGCACGGCACCGCCGATGGCGAGGGCAGAGGGCGCGATGAGCTTGCGTTGCATGGCGGGCTTTCCGGGTGAACTTGTTTGCCACCGTAGCCGGCGAATGTGACGGCTTGGTGTCACGCTCGCACAGTTGTCACATGCGCTGCGTATGCTGCTGCGGTGTCCGCCGCCTGCGCCTCGTGAACCCCCTGGTGAGCCCTTCCACCCTTCCTCAACTGGTCGAGCTGCAACACCTGCTGGACCTGGGCAGCGCACACCTGCAGCAACGCGTGGTGTGCGAGGTGGAGGCCGGCGCGCAGCGTTACCCCGTGCACGCGATCACGCTCGGCAACCCCAGCCTCGACGTGCCGGCGATCGGCTTCTTCGGCGGTGTGCATGGGCTCGAACGCATCGGTGCCGAGGTGGTGCTGGCCTTCCTGCGCAGCCTGGTGATGCGGCTGCCATGGGACGGCGTGTTGCACCGCCAGCTCGAATCGCTGCGCATGGTGTTCATGCCGCTGGTCAACCCGGCGGGCATCGCACGCGGCACGCGGGCGAATGCGCGGGGGGTTGACCTGATGCGCAATGCGCCGGTCGATGCCGTGGCGCGCGTGCCTTTTCTGATCGGTGGCCAGCGCCTGAGCGCGGGCCTGCCCTGGTATCGCGGCGCGGCCGGCGCGCCGATGGAGGTCGAGAGCCAGGCGCTGTGCCAGGTGGTGCACGAGGAGCTGCTCAGCCGCAGCTTCAGCCTGGCGGTGGACTGCCACTCGGGCTTCGGCCTGCGCGACCGCATCTGGTTTCCGCATGCGCACACGGCCGAGCCGATCGCGCACCTGCCGGAGCTGTTGGCGCTGAAAGGCATCCTCGATCAGACGCACACCCACCACCGCTATGTGCTGGAGCCACAGAGCCGCCAGTACCTGGCGCATGGCGACCTGTGGGATCACCTCTACCTGCAGTCCGCCGCGCTGCAGCCGGCACGCACCTTTCTGCCGCTGACGCTGGAGATGGGCTCCTGGCTGTGGGTGAAGAAGAACCCGCGCCAGCTGTTCTCGCGCCACGGCATCTTCAACCCGCTGATCGAGCACCGCCAGCAGCGCGTGCTGCGCACCCACGTCGGCTGGCTCGACTTCATGGCCCGCGCCGCCTGCAGCCACCGCCGCTGGGTGCCGCTGGACGATGTGGCCCGCGAGACGCTGCGTGAAGAGGCGCTGAGGCATTGGTATGCCACGGCGCTGACATCGCCATGAAATCGCCCTGAAGCGAGGCCTGTCGCTGCCGCTTGCCGCCATCGCGTTTGTGCGATGTCTGAAAGTGCCCCGGGCGCCCTACCATCTCGGCGTGAACCACACCCTCAGCGCCATGTCCCAGCTCGCTGACCACCGGCGGGTGCCAGGCCTGTACAAGGCCGTCACCTGATGCCCCGTCTCGACGTGTGGATGAACGGCGAGTTCGTCGCCACCTGGTCCACCGACCGCGGCCACGTGCTCACCTACGACAAGAACTGGGTTCAATCGCCGCGGGCACGCGCGCTGTCGCTGTCACTGCCGATCACAGCCCTGCGCGAGGTGCGTGGCGACGCGGTAGCCAACTACTTCGACAACCTGCTGCCCGACAGCGACGTGATCCGGCGGCGCATCCGCACGCGTCATGCGACGCGCTCGACCGACGCCTTTGATCTGCTGACGGCCATCGGCCGCGACTGCGTCGGTGCCGTGCAGCTGCTCCCGCAGGGTGCGCCGCCGACCGGCTTCGACCGCCTCGAGTACGCCGATCTCAGCGAGACCGAGGTCGAGACGCTGCTGCGCGAGCTGACGGCCAGCCCCGCGCTCGGCGCGCGCGGCGAGAGCCCGGACCTGCGCATCGCCATCGCCGGTGCGCAGGAGAAGACGGCGCTGCTGCGCGTGGAAGGCCGCTGGGCGCGGCCGGCCGGCGCCACACCGACCACGCACATCCTCAAGCTGCCGCTCGGCACCGTGACGCGGTACGACGCCGACTTCTCCGACTCGGTCGAGAACGAGTGGCTGTGCAGCCAGATGGTGCGCGAGCTCGGCCTGCCGGTGGTTGCGACCAAGATGGCCACCTTCGGCAGGCAGCGCGCCCTGGTCGTCGAGCGGTTCGACCGCGAGTGGATGGACAACGGCAGCTGGGTCGCCCGCCTGCCGCAGGAAGACCTGTGCCAGGCGACCGGCACATCGCCCACCGGCAAATACGAGAGCGACGGCGGCCCGGGCATGGCACGTTGCCTCGAGGTGCTGGGCGGCAGCGACTCGGCGCGCGAAGACCGCCAGCAGTTCATGCTCGCGCAGCTCGCCTTCTGGCTGCTGGCCGCGATCGACGGGCACGCGAAGAACTTCTCCCTCTTCATGCACCCCGGCGGCCGCTACGGCGCGACGCCTTTGTACGATGTGCTCTCGGCCTGGCCGGTGATTGGCCAAGGCTCCAACAAGCTGCCCTACCAGGAAGCCAGGCTCGCGATGGCCCTGCGTTCGAAGACCTCGCACGACCGGCTGGACAGCATCCGCGCCCGCCACTGGCGAGAGCTGGCCTTGAAGACCGACGGCACGCCTGCCTGGCTGGCGATGGTTCAGCTGGTTCGGAAGGCCGAGCCCGCGCTGGATCGTGTGCGGCCGCTGCTGCCGCGCGACTTCCCTGCGAAGGTGTGGGAGCCGATCGAGGCCGGCGTGCGGCGGCATGCCTCGCTGTTCTTGCGCGAGGCCGAGGCCGCCGCCTGACGACTGGGAGTCAGACCAGCGCAGCGTCGATCTGCTGGTCGGCCGAGGCCAGCGCCTTCTTCTCGGCGTCCGGGCCCATCGCGAGGCCTTCGGCGTAGAAGAACTGGACGTCCGTCATGCCGAGGAAGCCGAGCAGCGTCTTGAGGTACGGCACCTGGGTGTCGGCCGGCGTGTCGCGGTACAGGCCACCGCGGGCCAGTGCCACGTAGATCTTCTTGCCTTGCAGCAGGCCGACCGGGCCTTTGTCGGTGTACTTGAAGGTCACGCCAACGCGGGCGACGGCGTCGATCCAGTTCTTCAGCGCGGCTGGCACGCCGAAGTTGTACATCGGCACGCCCAGCACCACCACGTCGGCAGCCTGCAGCTCGGCGATCAGCTCGCCGTCTTGCGCCACGCGGGCGTTCTGTGCCGGCGTGCGTTGATCGGCGGGGGTGAACAGGGCCTGCAACGTGGCTTCGTCGAGCGCCGGGTGCGGGGTGCGGCCGAGATCGCGCAGCGTCAGGGTGGCGCCGGGGTGCGCGGCTTGCAGGCGCGAGACGATGTCGTTCGCCATGCGGGTGGAGTGCGAGCCGACGGTGCGTGCGCTGGAATTGATCTGCAGGATGTTCATGGTGGCGTCCTTGGTAAACGGGTTTCGATGAAGCCAATGTAGTTATCCCGAAATCAAACCGGAAGCCGTTGAAATGGATAACATCGTTCCACCCAAGGAACGGTGGCCAGCCATGAACCAGATCGAACCCAACGACCTCTTGCTCTTCGCACGCGTGGTGGACGAAGGCAGTTTCAGCCGTGCCGGCGACCGGCTGGGCCTTCCGAAGTCGACGGTGTCGCGCCGCCTGGCTGCGCTGGAATCGCAGCTGGGTGAGCGCCTGCTTCTGCGTACGACACGCAAACTCACGGTGACCGACTTCGGCCACAGCGTGCTCGAGCACGCCCGCCATGTGTCGGACGAAGTGGAGGCCGCGTCCTCGCTAGCACAGCACCGGCAGGTGGAGCCGGGTGGCCGCCTCCGCGTGTCCATGCCCGCCGACTTCGCTCCCAACCTGATGGGCCCATGGATGGCGGAATTCATGGCGAGCTACCCAGCGGTTCAGCTGGAGGTGGATCTCTCGCCCCGGCGAGTCGACCTGATCGGCGAAAACTTCGACGTGGCGATCCGCATGGGCGACCTGACCGACGACGCATCGCTCGCCGCCCGGCCACTGGCCAACTTCACCGTCGGCCTCTACGCCTCGCCCGACTACCTGCAACGCCGCGGCGTGCCGCCCGAGCCCGAAGCGCTGATGGAGCACGATGCCCTGCACCTGCTGACCCGCGGCGGCGACGTGCTGCCGTGGTCGCTGACGCGGGGCGAGTCGCACTGGGAAGGCGTGCCGCCCACGCGGGCGCGCGCCAATTCGCCCGACCTGCTCACCCGCCTGGCGGTCGCCGGTGTCGGCATCGCCACCGTGGCCGACAACTTCGCCGGGCCTTACATCCACAGCGGTGAACTGATGCCGGTGCTGGTGGACTGGTCGCTGCCGAGCGCACAGGCCTGGGCGGTGTTCCCCGGCCGGCGGCTGATGCCGGCGCGCACGCGGACCTTTCTGGACTGGATGGAAGCGAAGCTGACCGGCCCGACGTGCCGCGCGGCGCGGCAGGCCGAGGCGCTGCACAAGGAACAGATGCGCATCAAGCACAGCACCATCGTGGCTGTGTAGGGCGACCCCGCTTCAGCCTCCTCAGCCGTAGTTCATGTCCCGCGTGAACAAACGCGGGTGTCCTACAGCGCCGCGCCGCCGCGCACCCTAGGCTGGGTGCCTACACATGGCAAGGAGACGCCCATGGCACGCGCAATTTCCCTCTTCGTCGTTCTCGTTCTGGTGGGCCTGTTCGCGCTCATCAACTGGCCGGCCTTCACGGCGCTGTCGACGATCTCGCTGGTCTTCACCACTGTGCAGGCGCCGCTCGGCCTGATCATGCTGGGCGTGTCGCTCTTTCTCGCCCTGCTGTTCACGATGTGGGCGATCTCTGTCCAGTCGACGATGCTGATGGACACCCGCCGCATGAGCAAGGAGCTGCAGGCCCAACGCGACCTCGCCGACAAGGCCGAGGCCTCGCGATTCGTCGAGCTGCGCAGCTACCTGACGAGCGAGCTGGTCAGGGTCGCGAAATCGTCGATCGACACACGCGCCGAGGTGCTGGCCCGCATCGACAGGCTGCAGAACGAGTACGCGCTGCGGCTCGAGCAGAGCACCAACACGCTGGCCGCGCACATCGGCGAGCTGGAAGACCGCGTCGAGCGCGGTGACCTGCCTCCGCCCGAGCTGACGGCGCGCGGCGAGGACACGCCGCCGCTGCGCCGCTGACTTTTTTACTTCGCCTCGCCGGTGGCCACGTCACCGGCTTTCGGCGACACGCCGTGGTGGTGATGCCCGCGCTTGAGCTTGCGCGAGAACCACTGCTCGGCGTCGTCGACGAAGGTGAACACCACCGGGATCACCAGCAGGCTGAGGAAGGTCGAGGTGATCAGCCCGCCGATGACGACGATGGCCATCGGTGCGCGGAAGCTCGGGTCCACGCCCAGGCCGAGCGCGATCGGCGTCATGCCGGCGCCCATGGCGATGGTGGTCATCACGATCGGCCGCGCGCGCTTGTGGCACGCATCGAGGATGGCCTCCCAGCGGTTGAGCCCATGCTCGCGCCGCGCCAGGATCACGTAGTCGATCAGCAGGATCGAGTTCTTGGTTGCGATGCCCATCAGCATGATCAGGCCGATCATCGACGGCATCGACAGCGCGGTGTGCGTGAGGAAGAGCGCGAGGAACGCACCCGGGATCGACAGCACCAACGCCACCAGAATGGTCACCGGCTGCACGAAGTCCTTGAACAGCAGCACCAGCACGATGTAGATGCACAGCACGCCGGTCAGCATCGCGATGCCGAAGCTCGCGAACAGGTCGGCCATCGCTTCGGCGTCCCCCACCGAGGTCTGGATGATCCCGGTCGGCAGGTTCTTCAGGCTCGGCATGTTCTCGGCAGCGGCCTGCACCGCACCCAGCGGCTGCTGGTTCAGCTCGATCTCGAAGTTGACGTTGCGCAACCGGTCGTAGCGCGCGATCTCGGCGGGGCCGCTTGCGATCTCGAGCGTGGCCACGTTAGACAGCGGCACCGGGCCGCGCGCGCCGGGCACCGGCAGGCGAGACAGCACGTCGATGTCCTGGCGGCCGCCTTCAGAGAGCTTCACCACCACCGGCACCTGGCGCTGGCTCAGGTTGAGCTTGGCGAGGCCCTGGTCGTAGTCGCCCGAAGTGGCGATGCGCAGCGTGTCGGCGATGGCCGCGGAGGTCACCCCCAGGTCGGCCGCACGCGCGAAGTCGGGCCGCACGATGAGCTCGGGGCGGACCAGGCTCGCGGTCGAGGTGACGGCACCGATGCCGGGGATGGTGCGCAGCTCGCGCTCCACCACCGACGCATGCTCGGCCAGCGCGCGGCCGTCTTCACCGGCCAGCACCAACACGTACTTCTCGCTCGAGGCGCCGAGGCCGACCTTCACCCGCGCACCCGGCACGGCTTCCATCGCCGTGCGCAGCTGGGCTTCGATGTCCTGCTTGCTGACGCCGCTGCGGTCGTTGCGGTGCGTCATGTTGATCGTCAGCACCGCCGTGCGCACGTTGCTGGCGCCGCCGCCTGCGAATGGGTCGGAGCCGGCGCTGCCACCACCGATGGCGGTGTAGATCATCTTCACGTACTGGTTCTTTTGCACCACCTGGCGCGCCTGCTCGGCGAGCGCGTAGGTTTCCTTGAAGGTGCTGCCCGGCGGCAGCGTGATCGTCACCTGCGTCTGCGACAGATCGTCCGGCGGGATGAAGCCGGTCGGCAGGAACGGAACCAGCGCGAACGAGCCGAAGAAGAAGACCGCCGCGCCCAGCAGCGTCCACAGGCGGTGCTTGAGGCACCAGCCGACCCAGACCATGTAGGTCGACAGCCAGCGCGCCTCTTTCTCTTCGTGCTTGGGCACCTTGAGGATGTAGGCCGCCATCATCGGCGTCAGCATGCGGGCCACGACCAGCGAGAAGAACACTGCGATCGCCGCCGTCCAGCCGAACTGCACGAAGAACTTGCCCGGCACGCCACCCATGAAGGCGGTCGGCAGGAACACGGCGATCAGCGTGAAGGTGGTGGCGATCACGGCGAGGCCGATCTCGTCGGCCGCTTCCATCGCGGCCTGGTACGGCGTCTTGAGACCCGTGCGCAGGTGCCGCATGATGTTCTCGATCTCGACGATGGCGTCGTCGACCAGGATGCCGACCACCAGCGACAGGCTCAGCAGCGTGACCACGTTGACGGTGAAGCCGAACAGGTGCATCACCGCGAAGGTCGGGATGGCCGACAGCGGCAGCGCCACCGCCGACACGAAGGTGGCACGCCAGTCGCGCAGGAACAGAAACACCACCAGCACCGCCAGCGCAGCGCCTTCGTACAGCAGCTTCATCGAGCCGTCGTAGTTCTCGACCACCGGGTCGACGAAGTTGAAGGCCTCGGTGACCTCGATGTCGGGGTGGGCCGTCTTCAGCTTGTCGAGCGTGGCGCGCACGCCGGTCGTCACGTCGATCTCGCCGGCACCGCGCGAGCGCACGATCTCGAAGCCCACCACCGGCTTGCCGTTGAGCAGCGCGGCCTGGCGTTGTTCGGCCACTGTGTCGCTGACCTTGGCCACCTGGTCGAGGCGGATGTGGCGGCCATCGGTCAGCGTGATCTCCATCGCCGCCATTTCGTCAGCCGACTGAACATTGGCCAGCGTGCGCACCGACTGCTCGGCGCCGCCC
Source organism: Rhizobacter sp. P2_G4 (assembly GCF_056403575.1). Lineage (NCBI taxonomy): Bacteria > Pseudomonadati > Pseudomonadota > Betaproteobacteria > Burkholderiales > Sphaerotilaceae > Rhizobacter > Rhizobacter sp. P2_G4. The sequence goes on from NZ_JBFUFG010000001.1 coordinate 784,874, forward strand.
AGGTCGGCGCGGCCGCCCGAGGCTTCTTGCTGGATTTGCCGCAGCTGGCGCGAGATGTCGGCGGCCGTCGCATTGAGCGCGAGCAGGCGCCCCGGGTCGAGCTCGACACGCACTTCGCGCGAGACGCCGCCCACGCGGGTGACCGCGCCGACACCCGGCACTGCCAGCATGGCCTTGGTGACCTGGTTGTCGACGAACCACGAGAGCGCTTCGTCGTCCATGCGGGCCGACGACACGGTGTAGGTGAGGATCGGCGTGCCGGCGAGGTTGACCTTCTGGATCACCGGGTCGCGCAGGTCGGCCGGCAGGTCGGAGCGCACGCGCGAGACCGCGTCGCGCACGTCGTCCACGGCTTCCTGCGTCGGCTTCTCGAGGCGGAACTCAACGGTGAGAGTGGCCGTGCCGTCCTGCAGGTTGGCGTAGATGTGCTTCACGCCCTGCAGCGTGGCGATGGAGTTCTCGAGCTTGCGGGCGACCTCGGTCTCGAGCTGCGCCGGCGACGCGCCTGGCAGCGAGGCCGTCACGGTGACCATCGGCAGGTCGATGTCGGGGAAGTTCTGGATCTTCATCGCCTGGAAGCCGAGCAGGCCGGCCAGCGTCAGCATGATGAAGAGCAGGATCGATGGCGTCGGGTTGCGGATCGACCAGGATGAAACGTTGAACATGGCGCGGCCCTTCTTGTACTTGGTGGCTTACTTGGTGGCGATGGGCTTGGCGGCAGCGCCGTCGACCACCTTCACCGTGTCGCCGTCGCTCAAGAAGCCGCCACCCGAGGCCACGACCCGGGCCGCGGCATCGAGCCCGCTGGTGATCTCGATGCGGTCGCCGACACGCCGGCCCACGGCCACCTTGGCCTGCGTGACCTTCGAATCCGGGCCGACCTTGAGCACGTAGTTGAAGCCATCGCGCAGCACGACCGCGGTCTGCGGCAGCGTGAGCGCCTCGCTCTGGCCGACGTCGAACTCACCACGGGCAAACATGCCGGCCTTGACGTCGGTCGAGGCACCCAGGTCCACATAGACGATGCCGTTGCGCGTCTGCGCATCGACCGTCGGGGCGACCATGCGCACCTTGCCCGTGACCGGTGCGCCGCCGCTGGTGGCCGCCACCGTGGCCGGCAGGCCGACCTTCACGCGCACCAGATCGCTCGACGGCACTTCGGCACGCCACTCCAGGCGGCCCTGGCGGATCAGGCGGAACAGCTCTTGCCCCGCCGGCAGCACGGCGCCGACGGTCGCGCTGCGCGACGAGATCACGCCGGCATCGGGCGCGACCACCTGGGTCTGCACCAGTCGCAGCTGTGCCACCTGGGCGGCGGCGCGCTGTGCCTGCAGCCGCGCCTGCGCCGTGCGCTCGGCCGTGAGGTACTGCGTGATCTGCTGCGCACTCAGCGCGCCGCTGGGCTGCAGGTCGCGGGCGCGCTGCGCATTGGCGGCCGCTTCGGCCAGCGCGGCCTCGGCTTCGGCGACGCTCGCATTCACCTGGGCGGCATCGGCCTTCACGGTGTCAGAGGCGAACACCGCCAGCACCTGGCCGCGCTTGACCACGTCACCCACGTTGGCGCGCACCTCGGCCAGGCGCAGGCCGTTGGCTTCGGTGCCCACGCTGGCCTCTTGCCAGGCGGCGATGCTGCCGTTGGCGGCGATCTTGAGCGGCAGCTTGGCGGTGAGCGGCTGTGTCACCGTGACGGTGAGCGCGGCCTTGGGCGCCGAGGCGGCTTTCTTGTCGTCGGCCGCGCGCACGCTGAAGGCGACGAAGGTGCCGGCGATCAACGCGGCGCCGAGGCAGGGCAGAACGAAAGGCTTGAGGCGGTTGTTCATGGTGTTCAGCATGATGAGGCGTTCGTTTTCAGTTCTTGGCTTGCGTGGTGGGCTCGGCCGGCGTCCAGCCGCCACCCAGTGCGCGGTAGAGCAGGATCCAGGCGGCCACGCGTTCGCGTTGCAGGTCGATCAGCGCGCTCTGTGCCTGCACGGCACTGCGGCGCGCGTCTTCGAGTTCGAACAGGCTCGCCGCGCCGCTCTTGTAGCGAGACTCGGTGGCGCGGAACGAGGTCTCGAAGCCTTCGGCCGCGATGCGTGCATCGTCACCGCGGCCGGCGGTGCTCTGCAGCTGCACCAGTGCTTCTTCGACCTCGCGCACCGCACCGCGCAGCTGGCTGCGGTAGGTGATGGCCGCAGCGTCGTAGCGGGCACGGGCGGCGTCGACGTTGGCGCGGCGCGTGCCGCCATCGAACAGCGGCAGCGTCACGGCGAGCGGGCCCATCGACCAGGTGGTGCCGTCGACATGGCCGCCGCTGAAGTCGAGCCGGGTGGCGCCGATGGAGCCGGCCAGCGTGATGCGCGGCAGGCGTGCGGCGCGGCTTTGAGACAGGTCGGCACTGGCTGCAACCAGGTCGCGGCCGGAGGCAAACAGATCGGGCCGCTGGTTCAGCACCTCGCCCGGCACCGTCTGGATGGCGATCTGCGCCGGCTCGGGCAGCCGCGCGGCACCGGCTGCGAGCTGGCTGCGCAAGCCCGGCTCGTCGAGCCCGGTGAGGGCGACCAGCGCCTTCACCGTCATGTCGCACTGCGCCTTCTGGGCGGTGAGGAGCGCGTTGCTCTGCGCGGCGCTCGCGCGGGTCAGCGCGGCGTTGGCCGGCGACTGGAAGCCGGCCTTGGCGCTGAGGTCGGTCAGCCGGGCGGACTCGGCACGCGAGGTGGCGTCGGCCTGTGTCTGCAGGACCTGGGCTTCGCACGCGCGCAATGCGAGGTAGTCGCTCGCGACTTCGGCGGCCACGGCCACGCGTGCGGCATGCCACGAGGCCTCGGCGCCTTCGAGACGGGCCTGTGCGGCGTCGCGCGCGGCGCGGCCGCCGCCGAAGAGGTCGAGCTCCCAGCCGGCCTGCAGGCCGACGGAGCTGCTGGTGCCCACCGGCAACGACAGGTCAGTGCGGCCGCGAACGGTGCTGGCGGTGGCATCCAGCGTGGGCAGCAATGCTCCGCCAGCGGCCACACGGGTGGCACGCGATTGCTCGAGGCGCGACGCGGCCGAGGCCAGCGTGGGGCTTTCTTTCTGCGCGGCATCGATCAGCTGCGTCAGCAGCGGGTCGTTGAACTGCTGCCACCACCGCGCGAGGTCGGTGAGCTGCCCGTTGTGCGGCAGAGGCGCCTGCCATTGCGTCGGTGCAGTGGTCTGCGGTGACGGTGGCGGTGCCGTGCTGGCGCACGCGGCGAGCAGGGCCGTCAAGGCCAGCGGGGCAAGTCGGTAGGGCAATCGATAAAGCGGTTGGCGCATGGTTGTTCTTGGCAAAAGCGAACCGGGGTGCCGGGCGGCGGGGTGATGCTGCCCGACGGCTCCTGACAACGGCATGTCAGGAGGGTCTTGGTGAAAACAGCGTCTCAGCGCCCGCCCTTCGTCTGGGCAGGCAGCTGATCGGCATCAGTGAGTGTCTTCAGGAAGGCGACGATGTCGCGGATGTCGCGTTCATCGAGTCGCGGTGTGTCACCCGGCTGGCTGCCGAAAGGTGGCTCCGTGTTGACGTTGGCATGGTACGCGGCAGGCAGGTCGTTGTACTTCATTCCCTTGTCGTTTTGTCTCGTTTTGTACCAACGCTCAGGGCGGGTGTCGCGTTCCACATAGAAGCGCACCGCAGCATCGAGCGAGCGTGCGACACCGTTGTGAAAGAAGCGGTCCCGCAGGGCCACGTTGCGCAAGCTCGGCGCACGGAAGCGGCCGCAGTACTCGGGGTGATCGACCATGTCGGTGCGCTGCGGGCCGCACACGCCCAGGTCGAAGAAGCGCGGGTCCGCGTTGGCCGCGATGGCGTGGTTGCGTGGCAGGCCGAGGGCGATGTGGCCGAAGTCGGTGAACAGCGGAAAGGCCCCATCGGGCGTGGGCTCGCTGCGGTGGCATGACGCGCAGTTGCCCTTGTCGGCGTCGTTGAAGAGAGACAGACCGCGCGCCTCCTGCGGAGTCAGCGTGGCCTGCCCGCGCAGCACCGCGTCGTAGCGGCTGCTGTAGGGGAAGAAGTCGGCCGGCGATTGCTGGAAGACCTCGAGTGCCAGCAGGGCACCATCGAACGCGCGGGCCGTGTCGCTGAACACGTCGTCACCGAAGACGCGGCGGAACTGCGCCGCATAGTCGGTGCGTGCCAGCTTGCGCACCACCTGGGCGGCATCGGGGTTGCCCATCTCGTGGCGCGACAGCATCGGCAGGCGTGCCTGGTCGTGGACCGAGTCGGCACGGCCGTCCCAGGTGTGGCCGCCGGTGGGGCCGGCGTCGATGCTGTCGTCGCCATCGCTGTCGAAGAAGTGCTCGGTGAACGACGGCACTGTCTGCAAGTAACGCAGCGACGGCACGGCGCGCAGCGTGCCACGCGGCATGGCCTGGCCGGGCGGCGGGCCGTAGGCGTGGCGCGGGTCGTGGCAGGTGGCGCACGATACCTTGCCGCTGGCCGACAGCGACCGGTCGAAGAACATGGCCCGGCCCAGCGCGGTGAGTTGCGCAACGTCGGGTTGCTGCGCATACGGTGCCGGCGTCTCGCCGCCTGCCCGCAAGGCGAGGCAACACAGCAGGGCCGTGGCGATGTAGCGAGGCAGGCGCATGGAGGTGAAGAAGAACGGGGATTCCTGGATGGAGGGATTTAGTCTACGGTCCGTTTTCTTACTGAATACTTCCCTTCTTGCCGACTTTCCGGAAACCCAGATGAAACTCAAACCAGCCGCTTGTCTGCTCCCCGTGCTTCTGGCGGCTTGTGCCACGCCGCCAACCGACACCGCGCCGACCGAAACAGCCAGCGTGATCGACGCGACGCATGGCGTGGCCCAGGGGTTTGCGGCCATGAAGGTTTGTCGCGATGTGAACGCAAATGCGCGTTGCGACGTCGGCGAGCCCGGCACGGTGGCCGATGCCAAGGGTGCGTTCGAACTGGCCGGCACCGAGCCGCTGGTGGGCGAGGCCGACAAGATCGTGTTGCGCGCGCCGGCCGGCATCAGTGTGCTCAGCCCTGTCACCACCGAACTGAGCGCCTTGGTGGACGCGAACGGCGGCTCGCTGCCGGCTGCGCGCGCCTTGCTCGCCAAGCGGCTGGGGATTGCCGAAGACAAGCTGCTCGATGCGAGAGACGAGGCCGTGGTTGCCGAGCAGGCGCAGCTGCTGCCACGCATCGGCGCCGCGGTGGACGCGGCCGGCACCTCGGGCGACCGCGTGAAGGCGTTGCGCAACCACTTGGCGCTCGACGGCATCGACACGGTGGTGGTGATCTTTGCGGAGAACCGTGGGTTCGACACGCTCTACGGCCTGTTCCCCGGCGCCAACGGCATTCCGGGCAAGAACCCGAGCGCCAAGGGCATCGCCGCGCCGCAGAAAGACTTCGACGGCCGCGTGCTGCCGGTGCTGCCGCCGGCCTGGGGCGGACTCACCGCCGGTGGCCAGCCGGTGACGCTGACCCAGGCGCAATCGACCGGCCTGCCGAACGCGATGTTCCAGATCGACGACCCGAAGGGCGTGGGCAGCAGCGGGGTGGTGGTGCCGCAGACCGTCATCACGCGCGACCTGGTGCACCGCTACTACAACAACATGATGCAGATCAGCGGTGGCGCGAACGACCGCTTCGCGGCCTATTCCGACGCCGGCGGCCTGAGCATGGGCTACTACGACGGCAGCCAGATGGCGCTGTGGAAGGTGGCGCAGCGCTATGCGCTGGCCGACAACTTCTTCATGGGCGCGTTCGGCGGGTCCTACCTGAACCACCAGTACCTCATCTGTGCCTGCGCGCCGCAATACCCCAACGCCGACACCTCGCCGGCCAAGGAGCTGATCAGCGCCATCGACGTCGACGACCAGGGCCGCTTCGTGCGCCTCTCGCCGGCGGCCAACATGCCTACGACGGTGCTCGCCGGTGCGCCGCGCCACCTGCGCGACGGCGCCCTCACGCCCAAGGACGCGAGCGGCATGTACTACACGATCAACACCATGCAGCCGGCCTACCAGCCCAGCGGCGCGGCACCCGTGGCGGGTGGCGATGGCCGCCTGGCCGACCTGACGCGCCCGAGCACCTTGCCTCCGCTGACACAAGCCACCATCGGTGACACGCTCGATGCCAAGGGCGTGCCCTGGGCCTGGTATGCGGGAGGCTGGAACACGGTGAGCGCCGGCACGCCGGAAGCGCGCAACCAGATCTACCGCGGCAAGATCAACTTCCAGACCCACCACCAGCCCTTCAACTACTACACGGCGTTCGACCCGTTGACGAAGGCCGAGGCGCGCCAGCAACACCTGCGCGACTTCGACAGCCAGTTCCTCGTCGACGCCGCGGCTGGCCAGTTACCCGCAGTGACGTTCTACAAGCCACAGGGCAACCTCAACCAGCACGCCGGCTACGCCAACCTGGCCGATGGCGATGCGCACATTGCCGACGTGATCGCCAAGCTGGAGCAGAGCCCGCAGTGGAAGCGCATGCTGGTCGTCATCACCTACGACGAGAACGGCGGCTTCTATGACCACGCGCCGGTGCCGCGTGGCGACCGCTGGGGCCCGGGCACGCGCATTCCGGCGATCATCGTGTCGCCGTATGTGAAGAAGGGCTTCGTCGACAGCACGCAGTACGACACCGGTTCCATCCTGCGCTTCATCACGCACCGCTGGTCGCTGGCGTCGCTGCCGGGCATCGTGGAGCGCGACAAAGGCCTGGCCGCCAACGGCAGCGCGCCGATGGGTGACCTCACCGGCGCGCTCGACTTCACGCAGTAGCCCCGTCATTCCCGCGAGGCGGGAATGACAGCGAGTCAGTGCAGCAGCGACATCTGCTGCGCGGCCTGCCGCGGCGGTGCCGGCAGGCGCTTGCGCAGCACGGCGTGCGGCACATAACCGCGCGTCTCCAGGTTCCAGCCGTCCACGGCCTGCTCGTCGCTGAGCGGCTGCACGAGTTGCGCGCCGAGCTTGCGTGCACCGGCGCGGGCGACGATGTTTTCGCACTGCGCGGCGGTCAGCTGGCTGGCGAATGCCGTCCAGCGCTGCAGCGCGAGCGGGTTGCGCCACGCGTCTTCGATCGCCCAGCGCAGGGCTTGCGCGTCGGTGGTCTTGCCGACCTCGAGCACGCGCGGCAGCAGCGCATGGAAGAAGACCTGGAAGGCGCGCTTCACGGCCTTGCCGGGCAGCAGGTCTTCGAGGCGCGCGATGCGGTGGCTCCAACCGGGCACCATCAGCTGCTGGCTGATGAAGGCCTGCAGCGCCTGTGCGGGGTTGAACAGGCGCAGCCGGTTGGGCGGCAGCACCAGCATCGGCAGCGTGCAGGCTTCTTCGTGCGGCAGTGGCTCGACGAAGCTGCACAGCACCGCCACGCGGGCCCATTGCGCGGCGCTCAGGCCGTCGATGCCACCCAGCGCGCCGTCTTCGATCTGCTTCACGAACTGCAGGGCGTCACGAAAGCCGTAGGCGGCCTTGGCGTGGTTGGCGCGGGTAGCCATCACGGCCAGGTTGCCGGCGGCGTAGCTGGCGTCGCTGCGCACGCGGTCGATGGAGGCGTCACTGCCTTCCATCGTCGCGCTGCTGAGCGGCGCGCGGGTGATGGGGCAGTGGCTCACGTCGATCTGCTGCAGGTAGTTGGGCGTCACCTGCACCAGCTCGACACCGCGGCCGCGCAGCCAGGCGTGCAGTCGCAGCTGCAGCCACTTGCGGACGTGGCGGGTGGGCTCCAGCGTGCGCAGGCCGAAGCTGGCCTGGCCGGCGAGCCAGCCGTTGCGCAGCGGCGAAGGCTCCTGGGCATACGGCGCGGGCGGCGTGACGCTGTGGTGCGCGTAGTCCCAGCCCAGCTCGAAGCCGATGTGCTCGTGCGTGGTGAGGCTGGTGGCGGTGTTGATCGTGTGCAGTTCGGTGGTCATGGTGGGCTCCGGTTCGGAATTCACTGCAACCCTTGCAGCGATGGAGCCAGTGTTGCGGCTGGGTGGCTCAAGAAGTGAGCTACTGCATCATGCATTGATCGTGTGGCGAATCCGCATCTCGCGATATGCTTCTGCTGGTGGCTCATCTGGTGAGCCAGCACAGGCCTAAGAACAACGCTTTCACCTGAACGGAATCCATGGACCGGACTGAACGCTTCTACAAGATCGAACTGCTGCTGCGCAGCCGCGGCTGCGTGAGCTTCGAGGCGCTGCGCGACGAGCTCGACGTGTCGCCCGCCACGCTGAAGCGCGACCTGCAGTACCTGCGCGACCGGCTCAGCGCGCCCATCGTCTACGACCGTTTCGACAACGGCTACCGCTTCGAGGCGGAAACGAGCACGTCCCAGCAGCGCCACGAGTTGCCGGGCCTGTGGTTCAGCGAGAAGGAGATCACCGCGCTGCTGACCATGCACCAGCTGATGACCGGCCTCGACGACGATGGCGTGCTCTCACGCCATCTGCAGCCGATGATGGACAAGCTGCAAGGCATGCTCGGTGCCGACGAGAGCGAGGCGCGCGAGCTGATGCGTCGCGTGAAGGTGATCTCTACCGCGCGGCGGCGCGCGCCCAGCCGCTACTTCGAGCTGCTGGGCAGCGCGCTGGTGCAGCGCAAGCGGGTGTGGTTGCGCTACTTCAAGCGCAGCGACCGTAGCACCAGCGAGCGCGAGGTGTCGCCGCAGCGCCTGGTGAACTACCGCAACACCTGGTACCTCGACGCGTGGTGCCATGCGAGCGAGGGCCTGCGGCGCTTCGCCCTCGACGCGGTGCAAGAAGCCAAGCCACTGGAGACCAAGGCTCGCAACGTGGCCGTCAAAGACCTGGAGACCGAGCTCGACGCCGGCTACGGCATCTACAGCGGCACGGGCACCAAGGTGAAGTGGGCGACGCTCGTCTTCCAGGCCGATGCCGCGCAGTGGGTGGCGGTGGAAGAGTGGCACGCGCAGCAGAAGGGCCGCTGGCTCAGCGACGGCCGCTACGAGCTGCAGGTGCCGTATGCCGACCCGACCGAGCTGGCGATGGACATCCTGCGCCACGGCGACAGCGTCGAGGTGAAGGGCGACAAGAGCCTGGTGGCTCTGATCGCGCAGCGGCTGAAGAATGCCGAGGCGCTGTACGCTTGAGCGACCTATTGAGAAGTCCTGACAAGGAGCAGCAGCGAATGAAAGCCACTTGGAACGGCGCCACCATTGCCGAGAGCGACGACACCGTGATCGTCGAAGGCAACCACTACTTTCCCGAGAGCAGCCTGAAGCGCGAGTACGTGAGCTTCAGCAACCACCGGACGAGCTGCCCGTGGAAAGGGCAGGCGTACTACTACAGCCTGTTCGTGAACGGCGAGATGAACCCTGATGCCGTCTGGTACTACCCCGAGCCTAGCGAGGCCGCCTCGCAGATCAAGGGGCGCGTGGCGTTCTGGAAGGGCGTGAAGGTGGAGTGAGACCTTCACGCCGCACTCTTTCGCACCGCTCAGAGATTTCGAAGAAACGTCAGGCTCGGTGAGAAGAAGTATTCGCCGCCGCGCATCTTCACGAAGCCGGCGAAACTGACGTTGTTGCCAGTGCCGGCCGCCGGGTTGTCCCACTGCTTGGGCAGTTTTTGATCGGTAGGGTTCGCCGCGCCTTGGCCAATGACCGGGTCAATTCCATGGGCGCCGGAAGGCTGCAGAGGAAAGCCGGTGTTGTTGACCCACGTCTGTTGAGTGAACTTGAACTGGTGCGCGATCTCGCGGTTGTAGGCCATGAAGAGAAGCCCGACACCACCCGTCGGCAGCAGCGGCGCCACGTCGCTGTTGAACTCGGCGAGGGTCTCGGCCTCGGGCAACTCTTCGGGGTGGACGTTGCGCTTCACGTCTTCATACGGGATGCCACGGCGCGGCATCAAATGTGTCCGCTCGGCGGCCTCTGCTTCTGCGCCGCCGCTGCCACGCGGGTTCGACTTGCGGATGTGAGCGTGGAACGGGCATCGCTTGCCGGCGTCGCCGGTGTAGTTGAAGTCGTTCGACGGGACTTCGCCGCGTGCCTCGTCAGACAGGGTGACAGGGGTGCCATCCTCGAAGCGACCGACGATCAAGGCGCCGGCGAGTTCGCGCGCTTCGCCCTTAAGCTCAAGGACATCGGCGATCTGCTGCTCGCGCTTTTTGAAGCCGCGAACGTCTTGCTCTAGCTTGCGGAAAACGAACAGGCTGCCGAAGCTGACTCCGTCTGCGACGCCTGGGTCGTCGATGAGGGCTGCGTTCAGCGGGAAGGCCGGGTCCCACCGCGACGACCCGGCGTGGGCGTTCTCCGATTCGATGTCTTCCTGCAACAGCAGCGGCTGGCTGCGCCCGTCGACGTAGCCGAAGTTCTCGATGCCGACCGCCGCCCTGTTGCGCAGTGCCGCGCCGTGCTGAACGTGGACAACGGATCCGCCGCCCTCTTGAATCAGTTCTTCCAGCGAGCGAGTCAGTGCCGCGGCTTCGCTGCGGTTGTCATGTGCTGCGATCAACACGCCGTGGATCTCTTGTTGGAATGCGTTCTCCCAACTGTTGATGGGTGGGTCCGCCAACGCAGCGAGGCTGGCCGATGCCTTCATGCCGGCTTGGAAGTCGGGATCGCTGGGTGCGCTGGCGGCCAGACCAAGCGCTTGATAGCCTTTGAAAGACAGCGCGAGGTGCACGAATGGGGTCGAGCCCGAGCCGGTGGCCTTGAACTGCTCGGCTTCGAGCAACTGGCGATGTGCGCTGGTGATGTGGAAGCTCGTGATTTGGCGCAGTGCGCGGCGCGCTTCGACCTGCTTGGCGGGGTTCAATTTGAAGAAGATGTTGGCCGTGAAGTCGCGGCCGTGCCCTTTGAGGATGTTGCCCTGCAGACTTTGCAAGAGCTTGAGTTCATCGGCATTGGCCTTCTTCCAGGCGAGCAATGCGTTGAGGTTGACTGGCATGACGAAGCTCCTTGGCGTGGGCGGCACCATGGAACGGCGTCGCAGGAAGGCCAATGTAGAAAGGTCGTCTGCGCGCGGCATCCTCCCTCTTGGGGACGTTGCGGCATACATCCTCAAGCTTGGGGACGTGTTGCGCCGCTGCTTTGAGGTTGATCGAGTCACCGCATCGCGGCGTATAGCTCAATTGGCGTGCCGCTTGTGCTCGCCGAAGAAGCGCAGCATCTCGTGCGTGGCGTCCGGCCCTTGCGGGTCGGTGTAGCTGCCTTCCTCACTGCCACCCGACCACGCATGGCCGCTGCCATGCACCAGCCAGTGTTCGGCGATGGGCCGGCCGGCGGTATCGCGGTAGGTGGTGCGCACGTAGCTGCGGCCGCCTTCTGCTGAGCCGGGTGATGCCTCCGACGCGGCGTGCCCTGCGACCAGGTGCTCGCCGTTGCGAGGGTGCACGGTGCCGTCCTGGTCGCCGTGGAACACGATCATCGGCACCGGTGAGGCCGAAGGCGCGGCCAGCACGGCGCTCGGGCCGTTCTTCATCACGTTGAAGGCGGAGGCCACGTCGTTGGCCGCACCCTGCGCGAGGCCGGAATGCACGCCGGCCGCGGCGAACAGATCGGGGTACTCGCGCGCCAGGATGGCCGACATCGCACCACCCGCCGACAAGCCGGCGACGTAGATCCGGTCAGGGTCGACGGCGTGTGTCTGCATGACCTGGCGGGTGATGGCGGCGAGCAACGCGGGTTCACCCGCGTCGCGGCGCTGGTCACCGGGGCGAAACCAGTTCCAGCACTTGTAGGCGTTGGAGCGCTGCGCCTGGGCCGGGTAGAGCACGCGAAAGCCGCGCGCCTGCGCAAACTGGTTCATGCGCGTGCCGGCGGCGAAGTCGTCCGGGTCTTGCGAGCAGCCGTGCAGCATCACCACCAGCGGCGCGCGGCGGTCACCCAGGCCTGCCGGCAGAAAGAGCTTGTAGTGGCGCAGGCCCTGCGGCGTGGCGAAGGGCAGCTCATCGAAGCTGGCCGGTTGTGGCGGCGCTACTGGTGGCGTCTCGACTTCGCGCACTAGGCCGTCTAGCACCACCACGTCGTCTGCCGGCTGAGCCGGCGCAGGCTGAGGCTTGCGCGACAGGTGCAGGGCGCGCTGGATGGCCTGTGTGGCCTCGGTCAGGCTGCCACGGCGAGTGAGTGCCGTCGCCTGGGCGATCAGTTTGGAAAAGGGCTTCGAGTTCATGGACATCTGGGTTTGCTGCGGTGCAACATTTCCGCCAGATTAGCCCTTTTGCCCCAGCGGGGCCGGTGGCAAACCCTTACGTCAAAAGCGGACTCACAGCTGTGCAGCGAGCCGGGTGCCCTGGTCGATGGCGCGCTTGGCATCGAGTTCGCCGGCTTCGTCGGCGCCGCCGATCAAGTGGGTGCTGACACCGGCTGCCTTCAGAGGCTCGAGCAACTCGCGAAGTGGCTCCTGGCCGGCGCAGAGCACGACCGTGTCGCACTCGATGAGCTGGCCGTCGCTGTGCTTCTCGCCATAGGTGATGAACAGTCCCTGCGGCGTGATGCGCTCGTAGTTGACGCCGCCGATCATCTCGACCTGCTTCATCTGCAGCGCGGCGCGGTGGATCCAGCCGGTTGTCTTGCCCAGGCCCTTGCCGAGCTTGCCGGCCTTGCGCTGCAGCAGCGTGACCTGGCGCGCAGGCGGCGCAGGCCGGGCCCGCACCACACCACCGCGCACGGTCTCGGGGTCGACCACACCCCATTCGGCGAGCCATTCCTTGAGGTTCATCGTCGGCGAATGGCCGGGCGCGGTGACAAGGTACTCGGCCACGTCGAAGCCGATGCCACCGGCGCCGACGATGGCCACGCGTGCGCCGACCGGCCTCTGGTGCAGCAGCACGTCGACGTAGCTGAGCACGTTGGGACCGTCGCTGCCGGGGATCTTCGGGTTGCGCGGCAGCACGCCGGTGGCGATCACCACCTCGTCGAAATCGCGCAAATCGTCGGCGGTCACGCGCGTGTCGAGCGAGAGCTTCACGCCGGTGTCGTCGATGCGTTGGCGAAAGTAGCGCAGCGCCTCGACGAACTCTTCCTTGCCCGGCACGCGCTTGGCCATGTTGAACTGGCCGCCGATCATCGAGGCAGCTTCAAACAGATGTACCTCGTGACCGCGCTCGGCGAGCGTGGTGGCCGCAGCGAGCCCGGCCGGCCCGGCACCGACCACGGCGACGCGCTTCTTCTTCGGCGCCAAGCGAATCACCAGCTCCGTCTCGTGCCCGGCGCGTGGGTTGACGAGGCAGCTGGCGAGCTGCGATTTGAAGGTGTGGTCCAGGCAGGCCTGGTTACAGGCGATGCAGGTGTTGATCTCGAGACTCTTGTTGCGCGCCGCCTTGTTGACGAACTCGGGGTCGGCCAACAGCGGGCGCGCCAGGCTCACCATGTCGGCGCAGCCTTCGGCCAGCAGTTGCTCGGCCACCTCGGGCATGTTGATGCGGTTGCTGGTGATCAGCGGAATGTTCAGCCCTGCGGCGCGGAGCTCGCGGCGCATCTTCTGCGTGACCCAGCCGAAGGCGCCGCGCGGCACGCTGGTGGCGATGGTCGGCACGCGCGCTTCGTGCCAGCCGATGCCGGTGTTGATGATGGTCGCGCCGGCCGCGGCAATCGCCTTTGCGAGGGTCACCACCTCAGGCCACGAGCTGCCATCGGGGATCAGGTCGAGCATCGACAGGCGGTAGATGATGATGAAGTCGGGCCCCAGCGCCTCGCGCGTGCGCTGCACGATCTCGACCGGCAGGCGCATGCGGTTCTCGTAAGCGCCGCCCCATTCGTCGTCGCGCTTGTTGGTGTGGGTGACGAGGAACTGGTTGATGAAGTAGCCTTCGCTGCCCATCACCTCGACACCGTCGTAGCCGGCCTCGCGCGCGAGCTTGGCGCAGCGCACGAAGGCGCGGATCTGCCGCTCGATGCCACGCGCCCCCAGCTCGCGAGGGGTGAACGGCGATATCGGCGACTGGATGCGCGACGGTGCCACGCAGAATGGCTGGTAGCCATAGCGCCCGGTGTGCAGGACCTGCAGTGCGATCTTGCCGCCTTCGGCGTGCACCGCGTTGGTCACGAGCTGGTGCCGCTTGGCTGCGCCGCTCGTGGTCAACATGCCGGCGAAGGGCTTGGCCCAGCCTTCGATGTTCGGCGCGAAGCCGCCGGTGACCATCAGGCCCACGCCACCGCGTGCGCGCTCGGCGAAGAAGGCGGCCATGGCGGGGAAGTGCTTGCGCCCGTCTTCGAGCCCGGTGTGCATGCTGCCCATGAGCACGCGGTTCTTCAGCGTGGTGAAGCCGAGGTCGAGCGGCGCGAGCAGGTGAGGGTAGGGCTGCATGGCGTGAGGCTCTGCGGCGGAGTGAGAGGTCGCCGGATGGTACGGACGGCTAGCTGGCTTGCAATGCGTGGATCAACCGATCCACATCGGCTTCGCTGTGTGCGGCGGAGAGCGAAATGCGCAGCCGCGCGGTGCCCTCAGGCACGGTGGGCGGGCGGATGGCCGGCACCCACAGGCCTTGTGCGTCGAGCGCTTTCATGAGCACCAGCGCCTGTTCGTTGCCGCCGACCATCAAGGGCTGGATCGCGGTGGGCGACGCGGCGAGTTGCCAGCGCAAACCCTGCGTGCCGGCACGCAGGCGCGTGATCAGGCACGCGAGCTGCTCTCGTCGCCAGCCTTCGGCCGCGATCACCTTCAGGCTTTCGCGTGCTGCCTGCACCACCATCGCCGGCGCGGCGGTGGCGAAGATGTAGGTGCGAGCCCGCTGCATGATCCATTCGATGGTGTTCTCTTCGCCTGCGACGAAGGCACCCGAGCCGCCTGCTGCCTTGCCGAGCGTGGCCATGTAGACCAGGCGTGGCGACTGCAGGCCGAGGTGCGCGGCAGTGCCGCGGCCTTGCGGGCCGACGACGCCGAAGCCATGGGCGTCATCGATCAGCAGCAAGGCATCGTGCTGCTCGCACAGGCCGAGCATGGCCTGCAGCGGGGCGAAGTCACCATCCGTGCTGAACACCGCATCGGTGACGACCAGCTTGCGCGGCGCCTTGGATGCAGCCAGCTGAGCAGCCAGGGTCGCGAGATCGTTGTGCGGGTAGATGTGCGACTCGGCCCGCGACAGGCGCGCACCGTCGATCAGGCAGGCGTGGTTCAGCGCATCCGAGAACACCGCATCGCCGCGGCCGACCAGCGCCGGCACGATCCCCATGTTCGCCATGTAGCCCGAGCCGAAGTAGAGCGCGCGCGGCCGCTGCACGAAGGCGGCGAGCTCTCGCTCCAACGCATCGTGTGGTGCTTCATGCCCGCTGATCATCGCCGAGCCGGTGGCGCCGACACCGTACTGCGCTGCGGCCTCCTGCGCCGCACGGATCAGCGCCGGGTGCTGCGCGAGGCCAAGGTAGTCGTTGCTCGCGAACGAGAGCATGGGCCGCCCGTTGACCTGCAGATGCGGGCCGTCTTTTGCTTCGACGACGCGGCGCTTGCGGCGCAGGTGCTGTGCGTCGAGCTCGGCGAGGCGCGTCTCGAAATTGCTGCTCATGGTCAAAAGGCCTGGCTCACGCCGACAGCGAGCAAGGTCGACGTGGCTGATGCGCCGTTGAATTTGATGCGCGCCCTGTCGAAGCTGCCGGTGAGGCTCAGCGTGGGTGTGATGGAAAAGCCCAGGCCAAGGCCGATGTAGGGGTTGGTGTGGGTCTGAGAGGTCGATGCGTAGAAGTTATCCCGGGAGTCGGATACCTCGGCCTTGCTTGACGAGACACCGAGGCGCGCAACGCCTGTCAGCCGGGACAAAAGCGGCAGAAACACCGCGCCTCCGATAGAAGTCGAACCGGCCGTGTAGCGCAAGACGACGTCGCCCATTTGGAAGTTGACCCGCCCAAAGTCGATGTAGCTCAGCTCCAGGGCAACGAT
This sequence comes from Rhizobacter sp. P2_G4, assembly GCF_056403575.1. Classification (NCBI taxonomy): domain Bacteria; kingdom Pseudomonadati; phylum Pseudomonadota; class Betaproteobacteria; order Burkholderiales; family Sphaerotilaceae; genus Rhizobacter; species Rhizobacter sp. P2_G4. Next base: position 800,638 of record NZ_JBFUFG010000001.1, read on the forward strand.
CGACGACAGCTTGTAGCCACCGTACAGCTTGCGGCCCTTGTCTTTGGTGTCGCAGCTCACCTTGCCCGAGCAGTCGATTTTCTGCTGAGCTGAGCCGATGGCGATACCGAGATAGCCTTGCGCCGATGCCGCGCTAGAAAGCAGCAGGAGTGAGCAGGTAAGAAACGCATTCTTTGTCCGGATGGGCATGGCTCTCGCAGGCACAGATTGATTGGAGCGGCAGTCTATGAGACGCCTGTTGCAGCGTTGACAGGAGGAGGGGGAAAGACGGAGAAGGAGTGAACTCATGTGCAAGGTGCAGCAGGGCTCCACGCGACTTGTGCGGGCGCCGGGTCTGCCAATCGCGGAACGTCGGCCCACAGCGGGGCGTGCAGGCGATGGCGCAAGGTGTCGATGTTGTCCTCTTGCGCTGACATCTGCGGGTCGATGCGGTTGGCGACCCAGCCGGCCAGTGTGAGTCCGCGCGACAGGATGGCTTCTTGCGTCAGCAGGGCGTGGTTGAGGCAGCCCAGGCGCAGGCCCACGACCAGCACGACGGGCAAGCCCAGTGCCTTGGCCAGGTCGGCACCGGTCTCGCGCTCGTTCAACGGCACGAGAAAGCCGCCGGCTCCTTCGACAACGACCGCGTCGGCTTGCGCTGCGAGCTGGTGGTAGCGCTCAACGAGAACGCTCACCTCGATGCGTTGGCCTGCTGAGCGCGCTGCCAGATGCGGTGACATCGGCAGCGGCAGGCAATAGGGGTTGTCTAGTTCGCGTGCGACGCGGATCGAGCCGGCGGCGCGCAAGGCCTGTGCGTCTTCGTTGTCGCCGTCCGGCGTGGTGCCGGCGGCGACCGGCTTCATGCCGACGACCCGTGCGTGCTGCTTGCGCAGGTGCAGCAACAGCGCGCAACTCACCAGCGTCTTACCCACCTCGGTGTCGGTGCCCGTGACGAAGTAGCCGAGCGTCACGCGAGCACCTCGTTCAAGGCGGCCAGCGCACCGTCAGCCAGCCACTGCGATGCGGCTTCGTCGATCACATAAGGCGGCATGAAGTACAGCGTGTTGCCGATGGGCCGCAGCAAGAGGCCGTGATGCAGGGCCGCCGCGTGGTACCGGCTCGCGAACTTCGGGTCGTCGGTTGCGACATCGAAGGCCCACAACATGCCGAGCTGGCGCGAGCGCAGCACCTTCTCATGCGTTGCGAGCGGCTCGCACAGCGCGCTCAGGCGCGCTGCCGTCGCGCGGTTGCGCGCCATCCAGTCTTCCTGGTCGAAGATCTCGAGCGTGGCGAGCGCCGCGCGGCAGGCCAGCGGATTGCCGGTGTACGAGTGCGAGTGCAAAAAGCCGCGTGCGGTGCGGTCGTCGTAGAAGGCATCGAACACGGCGTCGGTGCAGAGCACGGTCGACAACGCCATCGTGCCGCCGGTGAGCCCCTTGGACAGGCAGATGAAGTCCGGCAGGATGCCGGCCTGCTGGTGCGCGAACAGGCTGCCGGTGCGGCCGAAGCCGACTGCTATTTCGTCGGCGACCAGGTGCACGTTGTAGCGGTCGCAGAGCGCGCGCGCGAGGCGCAGGTACTCGGGGTCGTGCACCGCGATGCCGGCGGCGCATTGCACCAGCGGCTCGACGATCAAGGCGGCCGTTTCGGCGTGATGGACTTCGAGGTGCGCCTCCAAGGCCCGCGCACAGTGGCGCGCATGGTCGATGGCCGACACGCCTTCGGCCGCGGCGCGCGCGTCGGGGCTGGGCACGGTGGCGCTCACGCGCACCAGCGGGCCATAGGCTTCGCGGAACAGCGGGATGTCGGTGACCGACAGCGCGCCCGCCGTCTCACCGTGGTAGCCGTGCTGCAGCCCGATGAAGCGCGACTTCTCCGGGTGCCCGTGGTTGCGCCAGTAATGCGCGCTCATCTTCAACGCGATCTCGGTGGCCGATGCGCCATCGCTCGCGTAGAACGCATGGCCGAGGCCAGTGAGTGCGCTCAAGCGCTCCGAGAGTTCGACCACCGGCGCATGCGTGCAGCCGGCCAGCATCACGTGCGACAGCGTGTTCAGCTGATCGACCAGCGCTGCCTTGATGTGCGGGTGCCCGTGGCCAAAGAGGTTGACCCACCAGGAGCTGATGCCGTCGAGGTAGCGCTTGCCGTCGGTGTCGTAGAGCCAGACGCCCTCCGCACGCGCGACGGGCAACAGCGGCTGCGTCTCGTGCTGCTTCATCTGGCTGCATGGGTGCCACACGGCGCGGCGGCTGCGTTCGATCAGTGACAGGCTCATGGGGTGAGCCCCTGGCGCTCTAAACTCATTCTTCTCTTTCTGTCTTGTCTGTTTGCATGGCTTGCCAATGGCCGGAATCGTAACCGTCACCCACAGCCGCCGGCTGCGCGAAATCTGGCGCTCGGCGGGCTGGCCCTGCCAGGACCTGGTGGAAGTGGAGCTGCTCGCCGCCGGCCTGCTGGAGCGGGTGCGCCACCCCTCGGGCCACGAGACGCTGCGCGTCACCGATGCCGGCGTGGCCCTGCTGGCCGAGACGCTGCAGCGCAACCGCGCACGGCGTGATGCCCACGAAACACTGGTCGAGCGTGTGGCGCTCGAGATGACGCGGGCCGGGCGCATCGCGTGGCGGGGCCTGAGCCTGCGCGCCAAGGTCGACGTGGGTGATGCAAGTGGGTGGGCGATGGCCATGCCCGACGTGTTCTCCATCCGGCACACCACGGTCGAGGCTTACCTCGAACCCATCGTGCACGAGGTCAAGGTGCATCGCAGCGACTTGCTGTCGGACCTGCGGCGTGAGGCCAAGCGAGCCGCCTACCTGCAGCTCAGCAGCGAATGCTGGTACGTGATCGCGCACGGCATTGCAAAGCCCGAGGAGATTCCGCCCGAGTTCGGCGTGATGGCCACCGCGCCCGATGCAACGGTCACACAGCTCGACGTGCTGCGCCCGGCTCCCAAGCGCCCGATGAAGATGTCACTGCCCCTGTGGATGGCGCTGGCGCGGGCCACGCCGGTCGAAGGCTGGCGCCACGACGAGGCTCAGGGTTGGTTGGGCGACGAACTGCCAAGCCCGTGATATCTTGACTTCGGGAACGCCCGAAGAGGTGTCGGCTCCCGGGTGAGGAGGGTCTGCATGTCTCGTTCGTGGATCGCGAAGACGGCCTGTCTCGGAGCCTGGCTGCTGCCATGTGGCGTGCTGGCGGTAGAGAAACCTACCGAGCCCTCTTGGACCTACCGCGTCGTCAAAGGCGACACCTTGTACGGCGTGGCACGCACCTACCTGGCGCCGGGCATCAGCTGGCAGCGCCTGCAACGCCTGAACCGTGTGCCCAACCCGCGGCGCCTGCCCCCCGGGCGCGAGTTGACGATGCCGGTCACCTGGCTGCACGCGCAGGCCACGGTGGCGACGGTTGCCTTCGTCACCGGCCGCGCGATGCGCGACAGCGGCAAGACCGACGCCGTGGCCCTGTCGGCCGGCGACACGCTGCAGCCGGGTGACCTGCTGATCACCGAGGCCAATGCCAGCGTCACCTTGCGCCTGGCCGATGCGAGCCGCGTGCTGGTGTCGGGCGGCTCGCGGGTGCGCATGGAGTCGCTGCTGAGCTTCGGCCGCAGCGGCGTGACCAGCTCGCGGATCGGCATCGAAAAGGGCGAGGCCGATTCACGCATCAACCCCGACCACGCGCCAGGCACGCGTTACGACGTGCGCACGCCGGCCTTGACGCTGGGTGTGCGCGGCACCGAGTTCCGCGTGCGCGTGGCCGAAGGCGCAAATACCACCGCCGCCGAGGTGACGCAAGGGCGTGTGGCCGTGGCGTCACCGAAGCTGCGCGGCGAGCGCGCCGTCGACGCTGGTTTCGGCATGGTCGCCACGCCCGAGGGACCGCCGACCGGCGTGCAGCCACTGCCTGCGGCACCCGGGCTCGGCACGCTGCCCACCCTGTACGAACGCGTGCCGTTGAGTTTCTCTTGGCCGCCGCTCGACGGCGCCGTGGCCTACCGCGCGCAGGTCTTCGCCGACGAGAGCCTCAACCAGCGCCTGCTCGACGGCCTGTTCGAGCGGCCCGCGGCGCAGTGGGCCGACCTGCCTGACGGCCACTACCTGCTGCAGGTGCGTGCGCGCAACGAGCGCGGCCTGGAGGGGCGCGACGGCCGGCTGGCCTTCACGCTGAAGGCCCGACCCGAGCCGCCGTTCAGCGGCGAGCCGCGGGATGAAGGCCGCGCCTATGGCGAGCGTGTCGAGTTCAGCTGGACGGCGGCGGCCGCCGCCGTGCGCTACCGCATCCAGGTGGCAAGCGATGCGCGCTTCGAGAACCTGCTGCTCGACCGTGCCGACGTTGAAGACACCCGCCTGGCCGTGCCGCTGCCTGCGGGGCGCTACCACTGGCGCCTGGCCAGCATCGCCCAAGGCGATGACCAGGGGCCGTTCAGCGATGCGGCCAGCTTCGAGCTGCGTGAAACGCCCCCACCGCCGCCGGTGGACGCGCCCAAGGGCGAGGGCAAGAAGCTCGTCTTCCGCTGGCGCGCACGGTCGGGCGACGACGCTTACGACGTGCAGGTGGCCAGCGACCCGGCCTTCCAGCAGATCGTGTTGGAGCGGCGCGAGAACCTGCCCGAGCTCGTGCTCGACAAGCCGCCGCGCGGGACCTACTACCTGCGCGTGCGCACCATCGACGCCGATGGTTTCGTCGGGCCTTACGGATCGGCGCAGCAGTTCAAGGTTTCGCTCAGCCCGTGGTGGTGGGCGGTGCCGGCTGCCCTGGTGCTCTTGTTGTTGTGATGGGCCAGGTCGCCAACGGGTGGATACCGCCCGGCCGCCGCAGCGTGGCCGCGGTCTGGTGCCTGGCCCTGGCGCTCGCAGCCATCGTCTGGAGTGCTGGGGTGCTCGACAAACCCCAGACGGCAATGCACGACCTGCAGGCCCGCGTGTTCGCACCTCAGCGGGCCGCCGGTGGCGTGCTGCTGGTCGACATTGACGAACCGTCGGTGCAGGCGCTGCGGCCGCAATTCGGCGGCTGGCCACCGAGCCGCGAGCTGCTCGCGAAGGTGACGGGCCACCTGCTCGACGCCGGGGCGCGGGCGGTGGTGATCGATCTCGTTTTGGCGGACCCGCGCGAGGGCGATGGGGCGCTGGCGAACGTGCTGGCGGCGTATCCCGGGCGCGTGGTGCTGGCGGCGAGCGTGCTGCCGGCCCAGTCGGCGACCGAGGCGGTGGCGAAAGAGGGGCCCGCGGGGTGTCCGGTGCAGGGCTGGGCCGGGCTGCTGCTGCCGGCGCCATCGCTGCAGGCCGCGATGCCTCGGCTGGGCATGGTTTCCACCCCCACCGATGCCGACGGCCAGCTGCGTGCCTGGCCGCTGTGGCACGCCGACGCTGAGCAGGTGCTGCCCTCCCTGCCGCTCGCGGCGCTGCTGGCGGCGCGCGGTGACACAGACCTCGTGCTGCGTTGCTTCGATGGCGAACTGCAGCTGAACGACCTGCGCTGGCCCATCGACGCGGCGGGCCGCGTGCGCCCGGCGTTTCACCGCCGTGCCGACGCGCTGCCGCTGCGTTCTTACGAATCGGTGGCGCGTGCGGCGCTGGCGGCCAGTGAGGCGGGCAGCGCGGCGAGTACCAGCGAGTTTCGCGGCCAGGTCGTCGTGATCGGCGCGAGCGCCGTGCTCGGCGACCGCGCGCAAACGGTGCTCGGCCCGCGCTGGGGCCCGGGCGCTGTGGCCGACACCCTGATGGCGATGGAAAGCGGCCAGCTGATCACGCCGCCGCGCCGGGGGCTCGATGCGCTGTGGCTGCTGCTCGCCTGCGTGCCCGCTCTGGCGGCCTTGCGGCGCGGTGCACTCAAACCCGGTGCCGACCTCGCCTGGGTGCTCGGCACGCTGCTCGGCTTGCTGGTGCTCGACGGCACGGCGTATGCCATGGCCGGGCGGCAGTCACACGTGGCCTGGCTTGTGTTGGCCTTGACCTTCTTTGCGCTGCTTTCGCTGCTGCAGTGGCGCCGCGCGATGATGGCGTCGCAACTGCGGCTCGAAGGCGAGCGTGCGGCGGCCGAAGCGGCCAGCCGCGTGAAGAGCGAATTCCTCGCGCACATGAGCCATGAGATTCGCACGCCGATGAATGCCTTGCTCGGCTCGGCCGAGCTGCTCGCGCAGACCCAGCTCGACGAACGCCAGGGCCGGCACGTGGCGCTGTTCCAGTCGGCGGGCGCCAGCCTGGTGGAGATCCTGAACGACCTGCTCGACCTGTCGAAGATCGAGGCCGGGCTGCTGGAGTTGCACCGCCAGCCGTTCTCGCTGGTCGACCTGGCTGCGAAGCAGACGGTGCTGTTCGAGGCCCGTGCGTCGCAGAAGGGCCTGCGCCTGCGCACCGAGTTCGACGCCGACCTGCCGCCGGTGGTGGTGGGCGACGGGCCGCGCCTGGTGCAGGTGCTGCGCAACCTGCTCGGCAACGCGATCAAGTTCACCCACCACGGCAGCGTCACCCTCGCCGTGCGGCGCGTGCCAGGTGCGCCCGATCGGCTGCGATTCGAGGTGCGCGACACCGGCATCGGCATCGCCGCGCCCAAGCAGCAGGAGATCTTCCAGGCCTTCACCCAGGCCGACAGCGGCGTGGAGCGGGCCTACGGCGGCACTGGCCTCGGCCTCACCATCTCGCTGCGGCTGGTGGCGCTGATGGGCGGCGTGATCGGTGTCGACAGCCGCGAAGGCGAGGGCTCGGTGTTCCACGTCGAGGTCGACTTGCCGGCCAGCCAGGAGATGCCGGTGGCGCTGTGGGCGCCCAGCTCGCCCGAGGCGTCGTCGGACCTGATGCCCGGTCTGCGCATCCTGCTGGCCGACGACAACCCGCAGAACGTGCAGCTCGTGGAGGCCTACCTCGAAGGCGACGGCCACCACATCGACGTGGTGCACGACGGCGCGGCGGCGGTGATGCGCTTTCGCGACCACCGCTACGACGTGGTTCTGATGGACGTGCAGATGCCCGGCATGGACGGCTACCGCGCCACCGCCGCGATGCGCGCGGTGGAACGCGAGCGTGGCGACGCGCCCATTCCGGTGATCGCGCTCACGGCCAATGCGATGCCCGACGACGAGCGGCGCAGCCTGCAGGCGGGCTGCACGGCGCACCTGTCCAAGCCGTTCTCGCGCTCGCAGCTGCGCCGCGCGCTGGCCCGTCAGCCCGTGGCCGATGCCGAGGCGGTGCGGCCAGAGATCGCGGCCTTTGCCAACGCGCCCTGGCCGCTGCCGGGCCTGGCCTTGCTCGAGGGCTTCGACCTTGCCACCGCGCTCGCGCGCATGGACGGCAACATGGGCCTTTACGTGCGTGTGGCGCAAGCCGCCACGCAGACCTTGAACGGCTGGCCCGAGCGCTTCGTGCAGGCCCAGGCCGATGGCGATGCCGGACTCTCCCTCCGCATGGCGCACGACTTGAAGTCGAGCGCAGCGACCCTAGGCGCCATGGACCTGGCCGCCGCTGCACTCCGGCTGGAAACGGCTTTGCGCGCTGCTCAGCCGCAGCCGGGCGACGTAGCCGCCGCACAGGTCGCGGTGCAGGCGCCGCTCGCGGCGGTGGTGGCGCGTTTGTTGCCGTCGAGCGAGTAGCTGAAGTCGCGGAAGCTGCCCTTGGCCAGCACCGAGCTGTTCAGGGCCAAAAGCGCCGGCTTGTGGGCCTGGGGTGTCAGCAGCACGGCCCAGGTTTCGTCGCGCAGGTGCACGCTGCCTTGGCCCTCGACATGCGTCTGATCGGTGTCGACGACGAACTGGCGCGTGGTGCCGATGCCGTTGTCGAAGTCGATCGCCACGGCGCCGCAGCGCAGCGGCACCTGCCGTTCGCTGAAGAAGGAGCGCAGCATCTTGCCGACGTTCAGGCCGAGCTTGGCGTCGAGCCGGTTGCTCAGTTGGCCGCCTTCCATCGACAGGCCGAGCTGCCCGGTGGCAGTGCCTGCCCAGGCGGCCACCGAGCTGCCACGGGCTGTGAGGCGGGCGTGGCCGCTGACCGGCCCTTCGAGGCCGCCCTTATCGGGCAGGACAGGCCACAACTTCTCCAGCCGCAGGCCGCGCGCACGCAGGTCGATGCGCACCGCGGGCGTGTCTTGCCGGCCGTCTAGCGAGAACTGCCCGCTCAGCCGGCCGGCGGCGAACTCGGTGTCGAGCAGCGCGAGCTGCAGCAGGCCTTGCTTCAGCGTGGCATCGGCGCGCACGCCATGCAGGTCGGGCAGGTCAGGCAGCAGGACTGTCTTCAGCGTCAGGCTCAAACGGGCGTCGACGTCGTTCAGGCGCTGCAGAGGCAATGCGGTCTGGGGCAACACCCGCAGGCTGGGCTTGACGGGTTTGGCGGCTGGTTTGGAACCAGCTGTGTCGACCAAAGATGCGAGCTCGGAGAGGTTGAGCTTGTCGCTGCGCAACGTGGCCTGCAGCGAGGCGCGGTCGTCGGGCTTGTGGTAGCTCAGCTCGCCGGCGAGATCGCTGCTGCCGAGGATGAGGTGCAGGTCTTTGGCCGCCATCGACGCGTCGTTCCGGGTCACCTGCGCTTCCGCCCGGTAGGGCTTGGATGCCGGCCAGGGCACGGTGGGGAAGAAAGGCTCGAGCTGGCTCAGGCTGGGCCCGCTGAGCTGCACGTGCGCGTCGATGCCGCCGAGGCGCACGAGGTCGGCGACGCGGCCGTCGAGCTGCAGCTTGGTCCCGCCCGAGCGTGCTTGCCCGCGCAGCGGGAAGAAGCCGCCGGTGCGTTGCAGGCTCAGCACCGGGCCGGCCAGCGTGTCGCCGCTGAAAGGCGTGCCGTGCAAGCTGCCGCTGAACTCGATGCGCTGGGTGAACGGACCGTCGGCCATGGGCAGCGTGGTGGAGGCGGTCTGCAGCGTCAGGCCGAGGCCATGGTGGATGACGCGCAGGCGGCTGTTGTGTGCCTCCAGCCACAGCACCCGCAGGCGCGCGGGGCCGCGGTCGTCGGGCCGCGTGAGGCGCCAGTTGCGCAGGCCGTCGGCCTGGCGTTCGAGGTCGATGTCGGCGTCCACCAGCGCCAGGTGCGTGACGACGCGCACGTCTTGGAACAGGCTCGCCCAGTCGAATGTGAAACGGGCTTCGCCCGCCACCGCGAAGGGGCGCGGATCGGCCCAGGGAGCGTTCTGGATGCGCACGCCGCGCAGACGCACGGTGGGCTGCAGCGCGGCATCGAGCCCCAGGTGCAGGTCAGCGATCTGCACACTGCGCTGAGAGGTGCGGGTCAGATGGCGCTCAAGCGCCGGGCGGAACCAGTTCCAGTCGAACAGCGCCAGCAGCAGCGCGAAGGCGGCCAGCACGCCCAGCGCGACTTTCATCTTGCGGCCCGGGGCGGGCAGACGCGACAGCAGGTTCATCACAGGCGGGCATGGCCAAAGTGGGTGGGCGTGAGTCGACAACAAGACGGACAGGCCTCGCGCGATGGTAGGCAGCCCGGCGCTCGCCACCCCTCGGCAAACACCGCGTTCGCATGTAGGACGCTGCGGTTGTGCCCCTGGCTTGGTACGCTCGACGCCTCTCCAGGACACTGCCCCCATGAACCTACGCGCCCGATTTCAGCTGAGCCTGCTTGCCGTCCTGATGGGCTTGGCCGCTTGTACCAGGCACGAGGCGTCTGCGCCTGTGGCCACGAGTGCGGCCCCGTCTGCGCCAGCCAGCGCTGCCGCACCACCCGAAGCCGCGAAGGGCATCGCTTGGCGCCAGGCAGTGAGCGATGCCGACGTCGACGCCGCGTTTGCTCTGGCCAAGACCGACAACAAGCCGGTCTTCGTCTACTGGGGCGCCGCCTGGTGCCCGCCGTGCAACCAGGTGAAGGCAACGCTTTTCAACCGGCAGGATTTCATCGAGCGCTCGCGTGCCTTCGTGCCGGTCTACATCGACGGCGACAGCCCCGGCGCGCAGAAGCTCGGCACCCGCTTCAAGGTGCGCGGCTACCCGACCATGGTGCTGTTCAGTCCGGCTGGCGATGAGCTGACGCGGCTGCCCGGCGAAGTCGACGCGCAGCAGTACACACAGGTGCTCACGGTGGGCATGAATGCGCAGCGGCCGGTGAAGGCGGTGCTGGCCGAAGCCCGCTCTGGCGGCAAGGGCCTGAGCGCCAACGACTGGAAGATGCTGGCTTTCTATTCGTGGGACACCGACGAGCAGCAGATCGTGCCGCAGAAGGAGCTGCCGGCCGTGCTGAAGCAGTTGGCGGCGGCCTGTCCGCACGACACCGCGGGTGCCGACACGCGCCTGTTCCTGAAGGCCTGGGCGGCGAGCGATGGCAAGGCCAAGCCCGATGCCGCCGCACGCGAGCGCCTGCTGGCCGTGCTGCGCGATGCGGAGCCTTCGCGCGTGCACATGGACGTTCTGAGCTACAACGCCGTCGAACTGACGCGCGCGCTCAGCACCCCGAAGACGCCGCAGCGCCAGCAGCTGCTGGAAGCCTATGACGCGAGCCTGGCCGGGCTGGCGAACGATGCGACCCTGTCACGCGCCGACCGGTTGACAGCGCTGTATGCCCGCGCCCAGCTCGCCCACATCGACGCACCCAAGGACGCCAAGCCCAGCGTACCGCCGGCGCTGCTGGCCGACGTGCGCGACCACGTGGCCCGCGCCGACCGCGAGACGACTGACGGCTACGAGCGGCAGGCCGTCATCACCACCGCGGCCGACCTGCTCGAAGAAGCCGGCGTGCCCGATGAATCCGACGCCTTGCTGAAGGCCAACCTCGCCAAGAGCCACTCGCCCTATTACCTGATGCTCGGCCTGGCGGGCAACGCCAAGAAGCGCGGCGACAAGGCCGAGGCACTGCACTGGTACGAAGAAGCCTTCAACCGCAGCGAGGGCCCGGCCACGCGCCTGCAATGGGGCGCGACCTATGTGAATGCCTTGGTCGAGCTGGCGCCGCAAGACGAAGCGCGCATCGAGAAGGCGGCCGGGCAGGTGTTCACCGAAGCCGCCGCCACGCCGAACGCGTTCTACGAACGCAGCGCCCGGGCCTTGAAGCGCGTGGGCGACAAGCTGGTGGCCTGGCAGAAGGCGCCCGAACACCGCGACGTGGTGAGGCGCCTGCAGGGGCAGCTAGACGGCATGTGCGCCGCGTTGCCCGAGGCCGACGGCCAGCGCGGCGCCTGCGAGGGCCTGCTCAAGCCAGCGGCTCGTTCGGCGGGATAGGGCCCTTGATCTTTAGCCGCGCTTCGAACAGCGCGTAGAGCACCGTCGCCTGGGCCAGCGGCATCAGGTAGTGCACGGCGCGAAACACCAGCAGTGCCGCCAGCAGTTCGGTCTGCGCAATCTGTGGTGAGAGCAGCGTGACGAACACCGCTTCGGTCACGCCCAAGCCCGCCGGCACGTGGGTGATGATGCCGGCCACGGCCGACACCAGGAGCACCGCCAGCACGGTGAAGTAGTCGGCCCGGTGCTGCAGCAACACGTAGATCACCGCGGCGATCATCATCCACGTGATGCACGACACCACCAGCTGCAGCACGGCGAGCCGGAACGACGGCAGGCACAGCTCGTGGCCACGGATCGTCCAGCAGCGGCGTGTCGACAGGCCGCACAGCGCGACGTAGCTGCCGCACAGCGCGAGCATCGCAGCACCCAGAACACTCAATGCGACGGCGCCCATCTCCCACTCCGGCGGCAAGGCCAGCGGTTGCACCAGACACACCACGCCGGCCAGCGTCATGTAGCCGAGCCAGTTGGTGAGCATGGTGAAACCGAAGACGCGCGAGATCACGTCCGGCGGCAGACCCATCTGCGAATAGAGGCGGAAGCGAAAGCCGAGGCCGCCGACGATCGCGCCGAGGTTGAGGTTGAAGGCATAGCTGATGAAGGTGGCGGCCAGCACCTTCGGCGTGCTGAGCTTGTGGCCCGCGTAGCGGCGGCTCAGCAGCTCGAAGCTGCAGTACATCGCGTAACTCGCGATCGCAAAGCCCGCGGCAGCGGCGAGCACCTGCGGCGGATAGGCCCGGATCGACACCATCACCTCGGCCCAGTCGACCGACCTGGCCTGGGCCACGAGCAGCCAGACCACCAGCCCGAAGAACACCAGCGTCGCTGTGCGCTTGGCCAGCGGCCACCAGCTGCTGCGGGTGAAGGCCGGGCCCTGCGAGCGCACGGGCGGCGGGGCAGCGCTGACGATGTCAGTGCCCATGGTGCAGCGCTTCTTCATTGCCGGCACCGCCTTGCGTTCTCAGGTCGGTGTCCTCGGCGCCGCGTGTCACGACCTTGGGCGAGTGGGCGGGTAGCCAGCCGGCCCAGGCCGGGAAGCGGCGCAGGAAGTGGAAGACGACGAAGCTGCGGATCGCCAACCACGGGTTGTTGTGCCCGGCCTGCGAGTGGGACACCTCCTTGCAGCTGTGTTCGATGAGATCGTCGAGCCGCTCGAACAGGACCTGGTTGAACCCGCGGTCGCGGATGATCACGTTGGCCTCGAGGTTGAGCGAGAGGCTCAGCGGGTCGAGGTTGCTGGAGCCGACGGTGGCCCATTCGTCGTCCGCCAGCGCGACCTTGCCGTGCAACGGGCGCTTGCAGTATTCGTAGATCTTCACGCCGGCTGCCAGCAGGTGGTCGTAGAGCAGGTTGGCGGCGGTCTTGACGATGGCCATGTCGGGCTCGCCCTGCAGGATCAGCCGTACCTCGACACCGCGCCGCGCCGCGCGACGCAGCTCGCGCAGCAGCCGGTAGCCGGGGAAGAAATAGGCGTTCGCGATCACCACGCGCTTGCGCGCCGCGCGGATGGCGATGCGGTAGTGGCGTTCGATGTCGTCGCGGTGGGCGTTGTTGTCGCGCGTGACGAGGAGCGCCTGCGCTTCGCCCGCTGGCGGCAGCTCGGGGACGGGTTCGCTGCGCCCGCCCCGGGTGAACCAGCGTCGCGGGCCGGCCGGTGCGTGGATGGCGGCGCGTGCGAAGCGGTGGATCTCGGTGACCAGCGGGCCACGCACCTCAACCGCGTAGTCCTGCTTGGCGGCGGGGCCGAAGTCGGCGAGGTGATCGGCCGAGTAGTTGATGCCGCCGACGAACGCGAGCTTCGCATCGACGACGACGATCTTGCGGTGCATGCGCCGGAACACATTCGTGCGCACGCCCAGCCACGGCGGCCGCGGGTCGAACACGCGCAGTCGCACGCCGGCGCTGGTGAGCGCGTCGACGAACTCGGGCGAGAGGTCGGGCGAACCGAAGCCGTCGATCAGCATGTCGATCTGCACACCACGCTTTGCGGCCGCGAGCAGCACTTCGTGCAGCGCCTTGCCAACCTTGTCCTCGAACAGGATGAAGGTCTCGAGCAGCACCTCGTGCTCGGCGTGGGCGATGGCGTTGAACACGGCAGGGAAGAACTCCTCGCCGTTCTCGAGCAGCTTGAAGTGGTTGCCGGGCGTCCAGCGCGTCATCGGGTTCATAGGCTGATCTCTGCGGCCAGGGGGGCGTGGTCCGACAGGTGCGACCAGGGCCGGCGCGGCAACACGACGGGCGCGTGCACCTTGGCGCTGCGCACGTAGATGCGGTCGAGCGCGAGCATCGGGAAGCGTGCAGGGAAGGTCTTTGCGGCCACGCCGTGGGCATGGACGAAGACCTCGCGCAGGCCGGCGCAGCGCTCGAGCACGCGGTGCGCGCGCCGCCGCCAGTCGTTGAAGTCACCGGCGATCAGCAGCGGCGCATTCGGCGGCACCTTGTGGTCGACCAGGTGGCACAGCAATTCGAGCTGCTTCTTGCGGTGCGCCTCCGCGAGGCCCAGGTGCACGCAGATGGCGTGCACTTCGACGTCGGGGCCGGGCACGCGCAGCACGCAATGCAGCATGCCGCGGCGCTCGGGGCCCATGATCGAGACGTCATGGTTCTCGTAGTGGATGATCGGGAACTTGGACAGCACCGCGTTCCCATGGTGGCCGCTCGGATACACCGCGTTGCGGCCGTAGGCGAACTCGGGCCAGATGGTGTCGGCCAGAAATTCATAGTGCGGCGCCTCGGGCCAGTTGACATAACGGCTCGGGTGCTTCTCGTGCGAGCCCTGCACCTCCTGCAAGAAGACCACGTCGGCGCTTACGCTGCGCACGGCATCGCGTAGCTCGTGCAGGATGAACTTTCGATTGAAGAAGGTGAAGCCCTTGTGGGTGTTCACCGTCAGCACCTTGAACGAAAAAGCGGGGGACTTGGAGGGCATGGGCAGGGCGGCGTTGGCAACCCTGCATTTCTACCGACGATGGGGCAAACAGCCTGTAGGAAAAGGCCGCCGTGGCGCGCAGGCCGGCCGCGCAAATGGATCGCGATGGCCGGCGCCGGGGCCGGAATGCACCTCGACGGGGAGCGCCTGCTACTTGGTGCCGAGCTGCACTTCGTAGCGCAGACCGCGCGGCGCGTCGGAGAACTGGAGCAGGTTGCCCATCCATCGGTAGGGCGATGCGAACTCGGCGACCTGCATGTTGCCGTGCATCGTCACCCCGATCAACTGGCCCTCGCCGAACACGAGGTGGTAGACGATGTCGTCGACGCGGATGCGCAACTCGCCGTCGGCCATCATTTGCGCCTGCGCCGCGCCGCAGTTCGCGGGCTGAGCCGAGACGCTGACGCAGAGCCGGGCGTCGTAGTGCCCGGTCTGCGGCGCGCTGGTGGCCGCTGCGGCGACCAGCAGCGGGGCAAGCATCGACCAGCCCATCAGCTGGCCACCGGCAAAGTTGCGCGGCGGTTCATTTCAGCAGGCCTTCGGCCTTCATCGCCGCTTGCACGGCCGGTCGGGCCGCCACGCGGTCCATGTACGCCACGAGGTGGGGCAGCGAGCTGTAGTCGACACCCACGTTGCCCGACCACCGGGTTACGGTGAAGAGGTAGGCGTCGGCCACGGTGAAGTCGTCGCCCATCAGGTACTGCTTGCCGGCGAGCTGGTCGTTCACGTAGCTGAAGCGGCTCGCGAGGCGGGCCTTGTACGCGGTCTTCGTTTCTTCGGGCGTGCCGGGGGTGAAGAGTGGCGTGAAGGCCTTGTGGATCTCGGAGGTGATGAAGTTGAGCCACTCCTGCAGGCGGTAGCGCGACATCGTGCCTGCGGCTGGGGCCAGCTTGCTGGTGGGGGCCAGGTCGGCGAGGTACTGCACGATGGCCGGCCCTTCGCTCAGGCGCTCGCCGTTGTCGAGCTCCAGCAGCGGCACATAGCCCTTGGGGTTGATGCCGTAGTAGTCGGTCCCATCCTGCAGCTTGTGCGTCTTGGTGCTGGCGAGCACCGGCTCGAAGGGCAGGCCAGCTTCGGCCAGAACGATGTGGGGAGACAACGAACACGCGCCGGGGCTGTAGTAGAGCTTCATGGTGGTTAGGTCGGAAAGCAGGGGTGTTCATTACACCGCGTACGCCACTTTTGTGTCGACCCGTTTGCATGCAAGCGGTTTGAGCACGCCATGCAAAAACTCCGCGTCTGTCGCAAAGGGGCGCGGCGTAGAGTGATCGTCATGAACACACGCACCACTCCCACCCCAGCCCTGACCGCGTCGCGCCGTGTTGAACGCCTGGTGCGCGGCCAGCCCACGTCCGATGGCGACGGCGTCAAGCTCACGCGCGTGCTGACGCAGCCGCTGCAGAAGCGGCTCGACCCGTTCCTGATGCTCGATGCCTTCGGCAGCGACGCGGCGAGCGACTACATCGGCGGCTTTCCGAGCCACCCGCACCGCGGCTTTGAGACGGTGACGTACATGCTGGCCGGGCGCATGCGCCACCAGGACAGCGTGGGCAACGTCGGCCTGCTGGAGCCCGGCAGCGTGCAGTGGATGACGGCCGGCCGCGGCATCATCCATTCCGAAATGCCCGAGCAGGAAGAAGGCCGCATGGCCGGCTTCCAGCTGTGGGTGAACCTGGCCGCCAAGGACAAGCTCACCGCGCCCGCCTATCGCGACGTGCCGCCTGCCGACGTGCCGGTTTTCACGCTGGAAGACGGCGTGTCGGTGCGCGTGATCGCGGGCAGCAGCCACGGCGTGGCGGGCGCGGTGAGGCGGCCTACCACCGAGCCGCTGTACCTCGACATCGCCTTGCCGCAAGGCACGGTGTTCGAGCAGGCTGTGCCGGCCGGGCACAACGCATTCATTTACGTGTTCGGCGGGGCGGTGGAGGTCGAAGGCACGCGCGTGGACAGCGAGCGCATGGCCATCCTCACCAACGATGCGGCGGCCGATGGGGTGCGCATTCGTGCGCTGGACGGCGCAGCCAAGGTGCTGCTGATCGCCGGCCAACCGCTGAACGAGCCGATCGCGCAGTACGGCCCGTTCGTGATGAACACGGCGCAAGAGATCCACCAGGCCATGGCAGACTTCCAGCGCGGCATGCTGGCCGCTTGAGATCGGATCGGCGATCGCAAGATCGAACAGAGGGCTGCCATGACCGAGGTCACAGGGATCGACCACATCTACATCACCGTGTCGGACATGGCGCGCTCGCAGGCCTTCTACGACAAGGTGATGCCGGTGCTCGGGTTTCGCACCAACCGGTTCGAGATCAACGGCGACCCGCACGTGCAGTACTACAACCGCCACTTCGGTTATGTGCTGCGACCGGCGCATGCGCTGCGTGCGCACGATCCGTATTCGCCGGGCTTGCATCACCTGTGCTTGCGCGTCGACTCGGTCGATGACGTGGTCGCGGTTGCAAAAGCGCTGCGTGAGGTTGGCGTGGATGCGAGCGAGGCGCACCTGCACCCCGGCTACGCGCCCGACTACTGGGCCACCTTCTTCACCGACCCCGATGGCGTGCGGCTCGAGGTGACCAACTACCGGCAGGAACGGCGCGAGCGGCACGACGCGTGGGATCGACTCGGCTCTTAAAGCCGGCTTAAAGGCCGGAGGCTAAGCTCTCGGCTTTCCCGCCTGGAGCCCCTGAATGCCCCGCCAAGTTCTCGACGAGTCTTCGCTGCACCCCGCCATCCGCGACAAGGTGACCAACCTGAATGCCGACATCGTGCACAACGTGCAGGCGGCAGCGGCCTCGAACCCGGTGCTGGTGGTGGGCATGGCGCTCAACGCGCCCGGACGTGCCGCACGCAAGGCGCTCGCCGCGGCTGGCGTGCCTTATCACTACCTGGAGTACGGCAGCTACTTCGGGCAATGGCGGCGCCGCAATGCGCTGAAGATGTGGACGGGATGGCCGACCTTTCCGATGATCTTCGTGAAGGGCCAGCTCGTCGGTGGCGCGAACGATCTGCTCAAGCTGATCGA
This sequence comes from Rhizobacter sp. P2_G4, assembly GCF_056403575.1. NCBI lineage: Bacteria > Pseudomonadati > Pseudomonadota > Betaproteobacteria > Burkholderiales > Sphaerotilaceae > Rhizobacter > Rhizobacter sp. P2_G4. The sequence continues at coordinate 817,771 of NZ_JBFUFG010000001.1, forward strand.
GAGCGGCGAACTGAAGCGATTGCTCGGGCAGTGAAACGCATCGTTCGGCGGTGGCGTGTGGCGCTGGCCTTCGCGGCCGGCACGTTGCTGGGCGTTGGTGCCTCGGCGGCGGAACAGGCCCAGCCTTGTCGCGTGGCAGGCATTCGCCACGAGGTGCTGTGTGGCGAGGTGCAGCGTGCGCTGGACCCGGCGCGACCCGATGCTGCGAAGATCGCAGTGCATTACGTGGTCGTACCCGCACTCGCGCGGCGCAAGCTGCCAGACCCGGTGTTCCTGATCGCCGGTGGCCCGGGCCAGAGCGCCATTTCGCTGGCCGGCAATGTGATGCCGCTCTTCTCGCGACTGAACAATCGGCGCGACATCGTGTTCGTCGACCAGCGCGGCACTGGCCGCTCGGCGCCGCTGGTCTGCGATGACAAGCGACGCCAGCCTCTGGCCGACCAGTTCGACCCAGAGCGCCAGCTCGCACGGCTGCGTGAATGCCGCGAGCAGCTGCAAAAACTGCCGCATGGCGACCTGCGCTTCTTCACCACACCGATCGCCACGCAAGACCTGGACGCCGTGCGCCGCCAGCTGGGTGCAGAGCGCATCAACCTCGTCGGCGCCTCGTACGGCACGCGTGCCGAGCTCGATTACCTGCGGCAGTTTCCGCAATCGGTGCGGCGCATGGTGCTCGATGGCGTGGCGCCGCCCGACATGGTGTTGCCGGCGAGTTTCTCGACGGACGGGCAGGCGGCCTTCGACGCGATGCTGCAGGCCTGCGAGGGCGATGCCGGCTGCGCTGGTGCCTATCCCCAGCTGCGTAACGAATGGGCGGCTTGGCTGAAGCGCCTGCCGCGGAACGTGACGGTGCAGCACCCGCTCAGTGGCGAGTCCGAGAGTGTCGTGCTCACGCGTGACATGGTGCTCGGCGCGGTGCGCGGCCCGTTGTATTCACCACTCCTCGCGCAGGCCTTGCCCGAGGCGATTCACGAAGCGGCGAACGGCCGTGTGCAGGCCTTGCTGACGCTCGGCAGCGGCCTGTCGAGCCGCAAGACCATGGCGCCGGCGATGGGCATGCACTTCTCGGTGGTGTGTGCTGAAGACGTGCCGCGCCTCGCGCAGAGTACCGATGCGCCGGGCGCCGACTTTGGCTCCGAAGCGGCGCGCCTCTATCAGCGCGTCTGCGCCGACTGGCCGCGCGGCGAGTTGCCGCCGGCGTTCTACACGCTGCCCAAGAGCCCTGCGCCGGTGCTGCTGCTGAGCGGCGGCATCGACCCGGCCACGCCGCCCCGGCATGGCGCCCGGGTGGCGCAGGCGTTGGGGCCGCTGGCGCGCCACGTGGTCGTGCCGCAGGCGGGCCATGGCGTGATGAGCCTGGGCTGCATGCCCGAGGTGATGCAGCGCTTCATCGATGCGACTGACGATGCGGCGGCGCTGGCGGTGGACGCGCGTTGCGCGCAGTCGATCCCACGGCCGCCGGTGTTCAGGCCGGTCGCGCCCGGGAGCGCGCCATGATCGCGATCGATGGCGTGGCGAAGCAGTTCGCCGCACCGCGCACCGGCTGGCGCTTGCGCCGTGACGCGAAGCCGGTGCAGGCCGTGCAGCACATCAGCTTCAGCGCACCCGATGGCCGCATCACCGGTCTGCTCGGGCCGAACGGCGCCGGCAAGACAACCACGCTGCGCATGCTGGCCGGCCTGATCACACCCGACGCAGGGCGGGTGGCGGTGGACGGCATCGACGTCGTGCGCCGGCCGCGCGAGGCACAGGCGCGCATGGGCGTGTTGAGCGATGCGCGCGGCCTGTACCCGCGGCTCACGGCGCGCGAGAACATCGTCTACTACGGCGCCTTGCAGGGCATGGCGCGCGATGCCGCGAATGCCCGCGCCGAAAACCTCGCGCAGATGCTGGACATGACGGCCTTGCTCGACCGCCGCACCGACGGTTTCAGCCAGGGCGAACGCATGAAGACGGCGCTTGCACGCGCACTGGTGCACGACCCCGCCAACATCGTGCTCGACGAGCCGACCAACGGCCTCGACGTGGTGGCCACGCGCGCGCTGCGCGAGACGCTGCGCTTTCTGCGCACGCCCGAGGGTGGCGCCAAGTGCATCGTGTTCTCCACGCACATCATGCAAGAGGTGGAGCGCCTGTGCGACAGCGTGGTGGTGGTGTCGCATGGCCGCACGGTGGCGGCAGGCACGGTGGCCGAGTTGCTGGAGCAGACCGGTCAGGACGACTTCGAGCAGGCCTTCGTGATGCTCGCATTTGCAGAGGACGCCTCGGCATGAACGCGGTCAACGTGGCGTTTGCCGTCTTCCGCAAGGAGTTGCTCGACGCATTGCGCGACCGCCGCACGCTGATGGTGGTGCTGCTCTCTGCCGTGCTGCTCGGGCCGATGGTGCTGATCGCGTTGTCGAGCCTGCTGGCCTCATTCGAGGCGCAGGCCGAGCGGCGCGAGGTGGTGGTGGCCGGCATCGAGCACGCGCCTGGTTTGAAGAACTTTCTGGAGCGGCAGAGTTATGCCGTCAAGCCGGCACCGGCCGACTATGAGATGCGCCTGCGGCGATCGAAGCTCGCCGACGCGGTGCTGGTGGTGCCCGAGCGTTTCGAAGCCTTGCTTCAGGCCGGCGAGCAGCCGGTGATCGAGGTGATCTCCGACAGCGGCAACCGGCAGTCGCAGTCGAGCGCGAGCCGCGCGGTGCAGCTGCTGAATGCTTATGGCCGCGAACGAGGGCAGGTGAGCCTACTGATGCGCGGCGTCTCGCCCGAGTTGCTGCAGCCGCTGCAGGTGGAAGAGCGCGATCTCGCGAGCACGCAGACTCGCGCGGCGCAACTCACCGGCATGCTGCCGTTCTTCGTGATCATGGCGGTGCTCTACGGCGCGCTCAACGCGGCGCTCGACACGACGGCGGGCGAGCGCGAGCGGTCGTCGCTCGAGCCCTTGCTGATGACGCCCGCGGCGCGCGCATCGCTGGTGGTCGGAAAGTGGGGCGCGGTGGCGGCGCTCGCCATGCTGATCGCGGTGCTGAGCTGTCTGAGCTTTCTGCCGGCGCAATGGCTGCTGCGAAGCGACACGCTGCAGGCGATGTTCCAGTTCGGGCTGCGCGAGGCCTTGATGTTCCTCGCCGTGCTGCTGCCATTTGCGGCCGCCTTGTCGGCCGTGCTGATGGCGGTGGCCATCCGTTGCAAGACCTTCAAGGAAGCGCAGGCCAGCAGCACGGTGGTGGTGCTGGGCGTGTCGCTGCTGCCTTTGGTGACGACCTTCAACCAGAGCGGCGAGGCGCCGTGGCACCTGTGGATGCCGGCACTCGCGCAGTACACGCTGATGATGCGCGTGCTCAAGGGCGAGGGATTCGGTCCCGAGCAGGTGGTGGTGCCCCTCGTGGTGTGTGTGCTGCTCACCGTGGTGGGCGTGGTCTTCGTGGCGCGGCGGCTGCGCAGTGCGGCGGTGCGCTGAGAGGATGCGAATCCCCGCGGTTTGATTCGTGCGCGTGGTTTGCGCATGATGTCGGGATGAACCAGCCCCTTGCTTCCCTCACTTGGCAGCGCGCTCGCCTGCCCGAACTCACGGCACTGCAACTGGCGCGCATCTACCGCGCACGCCAGCAGGTGTTTTCCATCGAACAGGATTGCGTGTACCTCGATGCTGACGAGGCCGACGAGCAGTCCTACCACCTCGCGGCATGGTCACCGGCGCACGCGGAGCCGCTGGCTTACGCGCGACTGGTGGACCCGGGTGTGAAGTACGCCGAGCCATCGATGGGCCGCGTCATCACCACCGCGGCCGCGCGCGGCACGGGTCTGGGGCGTGAGCTCGTTAAGCGCGTGCTGGCCTTGTCCGACGAAGTGTTTGCGGGGCAGGGCATTCGCATCTCTGCGCAGTCGCGCCTGCAACGCTTCTACAACGAGGTGGGCTTCGTCGCCGTCGGCGAGGACTACATGGAAGACGGCATTCCTCACATCGAGATGCTGCGCCGCAGCGCAGCCTGAGGAAGCTCTGTGCTTGAGCTCAGTGCTCGACCCGCGCCAGCGCGCGCTGCACTTCGCTTTGCCAAGGCAACGCGTGCACGAGCTCGTTCAGGCGGAGCGCGACCTCGAAGCCGGTGAGCACCTGACCCTGCGCGCCGACCAGCTGCAGGTTGGTGACGAGGCCAAAGGGGTCGGCCATCGCGACCACGCCTTCCTGAATCTGCACCCAGTCCCACGCGACACCGGCGGCACCATCACCCGAGGGCCCGCCCCACAAGGTCTGGCCGGTCGTGGGCGTGTCGGAGTCGCCGGGATTCAGTACCCGTGTCCCCAGATGCACGAAGTGCAGCTCGGGGGCCTGGACGGCCTTGCAGGTGACAGGGGGCCACGCACAGACGATCCATGCGGGCGTGGTCTTGGGGGGAATGTGTTGTGAACGCAGCATGTTGATATCCGTTTGATGGTTTATCAATCATTGGGGAACGGCTGCTTCTGCACAGCTGTAAGACCTGCCAGCTGTCAGAGATGTCAGGTGTAAACCTTGTCAGGTTCGGCATTGGAACTTGCTGAACCGGCGTCGAGCTTTGCCGGAACGGCGAAGACGCATCGCCCAAGATGGGTATGCGTCAGTGCTGGAGACAGGGGCAGATTCCCGCTGACGGGTCAGTTGCGGTTCGGGACAGACGAGGAGCATCGGAGCGCCGCAGCAGCCAGGGACAGCACGGGAGCCCTTCTGGCACTGGCCCACCACATGGCGAAGGGGCGGCTAGCAGCAAAACGCCGCTATCGCGCAGGGCTGCCACAGTTTCGGTCACGCGCGTTGCCAGCCAACACGTTGCGTGTGCGTAGCGCTGCGCAAGGATCAGCGTGCTGGGTGAGCGAAGGGTCCCATAACGGCCCGAAGCAAGCGCTGCGGTCAGCTCAGTTCCGCGGAGGTGGTTGAAGCACGTCCGCCCCGCTGGGGCGGGGCTCGGATCCGGCTCTTACCTACACGCTACCCACTCCCTCTCCCTGACTCGTTTTGTGCTCGCTTGCCCTGAGTTTCCCCGGGTAGCTGCGTGTTAACAGCGTATCCACATCGCGCGGCCTGCGTAATGACAAGTTCTTGCTACTTGCCTTTGACGCAGAGTTGTGCTCGCTTGAACGTGGGCAATACATTTGAACCTTGACCCAACTCCGCATGGGGCCGTGAAACGGGATGGAGAGCATGCTTCAAAGTCGTTACCTGTCAGTGTTGGGAGTCAAGACCCGTGACGCGCTCCAGACCGAGTTCGTGCGCTTCACAGAGCAGTTGGGTTTCGAGACTGTCTCTGCCGTAGCAGTGATTGACCATGTTCTCCGCGAATCGGAGTTCATAGCCGTCGACAACACGCCGGCTGCCTATCAGGAGACCTTCAGGGATCGCGAGCATGCCAAGCGTGACCCCGTGGCCCAACATTGCAAAATTCACAGTGCGCCCATCGTCTGGGATCAGGCCACCTATGTCAGGGCGAGTCGAGGAGAAATGTGGGAGTACCAAGCTCGCTTTGGGTACCGTTGTGGCATTTCGCTTGCGATGCACATGCCGAAGGGACTCCACTTCTTGGTCGGTGTCGATCGCGATCAGTCGTTGCCGACTTGCCTGGCCGAGATCAATAGGATGACGGCGGACCTTCAGCTGTTCACGGTGTACGCGCAAGACGTCGCGATGCAGGTCCTTGTGCCAAAGCCGCCAAAGGAGCAGGACTTCCCGAACCCCACGCCACGCGAGCTGGAGTGTCTGCGTTGGACAATGGAAGGCAAGACTGCGTGGGAGCTGGGTCGCATCTTGGGTATTGCGGAACATACGGTGGTACGTCATACCCATAGCGCGACGAAGAAGCTCGGCTGTGTGAACAAGCATCAGGCTGTTTTGAAGGCCTTGCGTCTGGGACTCATCTGGTAGTCGCTGCAGCGAATCAAGCTGGAGTGGGATGGTCTAGGAGCCGCATGGCCGCCAAGGCTGTTTGATGCTTTTTGGAAAATGTGGTCAAGTGCGTTTTCTGCACAATGACTAAACGAGCGAGCCTGCTCTCCAGTTGGATGCAGCCTTTGTCTGGGTAGGAGCGTAGTTGTGCGTTGCCTGAGCCTTTGGGACTCGTGAAGCGAATGGAAAACATGCTTCAAAGTGGCTATTTGTCTGTGTTGGAAGCCAAGACGCGAGACGAGTTTCAGGCCGAGCTTGTGCGCTTCACGCGGCAACTCGGTTTCGAAACCGTGTCTGCGATGACTGTGATCGACCATTTCCTGGGCGAGCCTGAATTCATCACCGTTGACAACACTCCTGCCGCTTACCGGGCGACCTTCCAGGACCGCAACAACGCCAAGCGTGATCCGGTGATGCAGCACTGCAAGATCAAGAGCGTGCCGATCATTTGGGACCAGTCGACCTATCTCAAAGCTGATCAAGTGGACAAGTGGGAGCAACAAGCTCGTTTTGGCTATCGCCATGGAATATCGCTTGCGTTGCACATGCCAGAGGGGCGCCACTTCCTGCTAGGGGTAGACCGCGATCAATCGCTGCCTACGGATCCCAATGAAGTAACCCGCATGGTTGCCGCGTTGCAGCTGTTTGCAGTGCACGCCCAGGAGGCTGCGGTGCGGATCCTCATTCCTGCTGCAGCCGAGCCAGGCTTGCCTGTACTGACGCCCAGAGAGTTAGAGACGCTGCGTTGGACGATGGAAGGCAAAACGGCGTGGGAGGTTGCCAATGTGCTGGGAATCAGTGAGCGGACGGCTGTCTTGCATGCGAACAATGCGATGCACAAATTGGGGTGTGTCAACAAGCACCAAGCGGTGTTGAAGGCATTGCGCTTGGGTTTGATTCGCTGATTGTGTTGCGGCCTATTCCAAGGCCATGGTGCTTGTCATCCTGTAAGAGCTGACAGTTACCCGCAAGCATCGCTGCTGCTGCAATGGAGTCAGTGCACAACGTTTCGTGCACGACGCCTACAGGAGCAGATCATGCAGCCCACGACCAATCAGACCGTTCCCACGACATCATCTGTGCCTGCTCCGCTGGCTGATCGTCAGCCAGCGGCATTGCCGAGTGCACCGATTCCTCTGGATGCAGCTACCCTGGGGCAGATCAGTGGTGGCGCCGGCGGAGACGCACCGAACGGAAGCTGGTAGTCGTAACGCAAGTTGCTTGCTATCGACCTGCCTCCTGCGGCTAGCCGGCCATGAGCAGCCTCTTCCGCCCCGAAGTAGTCGAAGGCCGGCGCCAGGGCTGGCTGGGTAGCATCCAGCTGATACGCCCGGTGTCGTTCACTGTGTTGACAACGCTTGTTGTTGTCACGGCGGTGGCGGTGACGTCGTACCTCAGCTATGGCGAGTACACGCGCAAGGCCCGGGTCAGCGGGTACTTGGTGCCGGACCGGGGCGTGATTCGCCTTGTGACGCCGCAGGCGGCTACCGTGGTCGAGCGGCACGTGGTTGAAGGCCAGGCCGTGCGTCAGGGTGACGTGTTGTTTGTGCTGTCGCTGGAGCGGGCCACGCTCAGCGGTGACACGCAGGCAACCGTGCAATCGAGCCTCGCTGCGCGTCAGCGCAGTCTGCAGGCATCGAGCAAGCAGACTGCGGAGTTGCAGCAATCGCAGTCGGCGGCACTGCAACGGCAGATTGGCGACATGCGCCGCGAGATGGCGCAGATGGGTGCCGAGGCCGATTTGCAACGCCAGCGCTTGGCCTTGGCGCAGCAGGCCCAGGCCCGGTTGGAATCGCTGCGCAACGAGAACTTCGTTTCGTCGGCGCAGGTGCAGGCCAAGACCGAAGAGGTGCTCGGCTTGCGGGCACAGCTGCAGGGGCTTGAGCGCCAGAGCGCCGCGCAGCAGCGCGAGATCGGCAACCTCGAAGCGCAGCTTCGCGAGTTGCCGCTTCGCACCCAGGCGCAGCAAGGCGAAATCGATCGCGACCTGGCCCTGCTGGCACAGCGATCGGCTGAGAGCCAGGCGCTGACACGCATCGTGATCCGCGCACCGCAAGACGGTGTGATGACCTCCGTGCTGGCCGAGCGTGGCCAGCCCGCCACACCGGACACGGCGCTCGCGAGTCTGGTGCCGTCGGATGCGCATTTGCAGGCTCACTTGTTCGCGCCGTCGAGCGCCGTCGGCTTCTTGCGCTCGGACCAAACCGTGCTGCTGCGCTATCAGGCCTACCCGTACCAGAAGTTCGGCCACCAGGGGGGCCATGTGCTGCAGGTGTCGCGCACACCACTGCAGGCCGCCGAACTGGCGAGCCTGGCCTTGCCGGCACGTGGCCTGGACACAAGCGAGCCGCTCTACCGCATTACCGTCACGCTCGATCAGCAGGCGGTGCAGGCCTATGGCCAGGCGCAAGCGCTCGCCCCAGGCATGCAGCTCGATGCCGACGTGATGCTCGACCGGCGCCGCCTGATCGAATGGGTCTTCGAACCTGTGCTGAGCATCGTGGGCCGGGTGTGAGAATGCCGGCCCATGTTTGACAGACTCAACCTGGGCTTGGGCGGGCGCCGCGTTCCGCTGATTCTGCAGACCGAGGCCGCTGAATGCGGCCTCGCGTGTCTTGCGATGGTCGCCGCGCAACATGGCCTGCGCACCGATCTGCCGAGCTTGCGCAAGCGCTTCTCGTTGTCGCTCAAGGGCGCGACCATGGCCGACCTGGTCCGCATGGCCGGCCAGATGCAGCTGAACCCGCGCCCGCTGCGCGCCGAGATGGAACACCTGCCGCAGCTGGCCTTGCCCTGCGTGCTGCACTGGGACCTGAACCACTTCGTCGTGCTGGCTGAGCTGCACGGTGATTGGGCCACCATTCATGACCCGGCGCGCGGTGTGCGGCGCCTGCGGCTGAGCGAGGTAGGGAAGTACTTCACCGGCGTGGTGCTCGAGCTGTCGCCTGCGGCGGACTTCAAACCCAAGGTCGAGAAGCAGGCGGTCAGCACGCGGCAGCTGCTCGGCCGCGTCGTCGGTCTCAAGCGGTCGCTGGGGCAGATCTTTGCGTTGGCGCTCGCGCTTGAAGTGTTCATGCTGCTGTCGCCATTTTTCATGCAATGGGTGGTCGACACCGTACTGGTCAGCGCCGACCGCGATCTGCTGGTGACGCTGGGCGTGGGCTTCGGCCTGCTGGTGCTGGTGCAGGTGGCGACAGGCGCCATCCGCTCATGGGCCGTGCTGTACCTCTCCGCCACGCTCAACCTGCAGTGGCTGTCGAACGTGTTTGCGCACCTGATGCGCCTGCCGGTGAGCTGGTTCGAGAAGCGCCACACGGGCGACATCCTGTCGCGCTTCGGTGCCATCCAACAGATGCAGCAGACGCTGACCACAAGCTTCGTCGAGGCGGTGCTCGACGGCTTGTTGGTGGTGCTGACGTTTGCCGTGATGTGGTTCTACAGCGCCACGCTCACGGCGATTGCCTTTGCTAGCGTGGCGGCCTACGCCTTGCTGCGCTGGGCTTTCTTTCGCCCGCAGCGCGATGCGACCGAGGAGTCCATCGTCCACGACGCCAAGCGCTCCACGCACTTCCTCGAATCGCTGCGCGGCGTGCAGTCCATCAAGCTCTTCAACCGGCAAGAAGATCGCCAGGCGCAGTTCATGAACCGCGTGGTCGATGCGATGAACGCCAACATCGCCACGCGCAAGCTCGACTTGATGTTCGGCGTGATGCACAAGCTGGTGTTCGGCCTGGAGCGCATCGCGGTGATCTGGGTCGGTGCGCTGCTGGTGATGGATCACCGGTTCTCGGTCGGCATGCTGTTCGCCTTCTTCGCCTACAAAGAGACCTTCGCGCTGCGCGTGAGCGGGCTCATCGACAAGCTGGTCGAGCTGAAGATGCTGAAGCTGCAGGGCGAGCGCCTGGCCGACATCGTGCTCACCGCACCCGAGGCCGAGCCCGACGTGCCTGCTCGCGATGGCGACCTGCCCGCGCGGCTGGAGCTGCACGGCGTGAGCTTCCGCTACTCGGACAACGAGCCCGAGGTGCTGAAAGACATCAACATCGTGATCGAGCCCGGCGAGTCGGTGGCCATCTCCGGCCCGTCGGGCTGCGGCAAGACGACGTTGCTCAAGCTGATGCTCGGCATTCACGCACCGCAGTCGGGTGAGATTCGCGTCGGCGGCGTCCCTCTGCGCCAGCTCGGCTTGCGCAGCTGGCGCGACATGATCGGTACCGTCATGCAGGACGATCAGCTTTTCGCCGGCTCGATCACCGACAACATCAGCTTCTTCGACGCGCACGCGGACCCGGCCTGGGTGGCGCAATGTGCACAGCTCGCCGCCGTGCACGATGAGATCGGCGCGATGCCCATGGGCTACCACACGCTGATCGGCGACATGGGGGCCAGCATCTCGGGCGGGCAGAAGCAGCGCATCTTGTTGGCGCGAGCCTTGTACAAGAAGCCGAAGATCCTGTTCCTCGACGAGGCCACCAGCGCGCTCGACGTGGACCGTGAGCGCCTGGTCAACCAAGCCATTCGACAGCTCGACCTCACACGCGTGATCGTCGCGCACCGCCCTGAAACCATTGCCTCGGCTGGCCGTGTGATCGTGCTGAAAGACGGCCGCGTAGCGCAAGAGCTCCGCACCGTCACAGGCGCGGGCCGGTGAGCACCTGTGTCCATGCACCTGTCTCTCTCACCAGGGAGCGAGCCCAACCCCCATGCCCTGGCCGCGATGACGCGGGCTGGCGAGTCCTATCCGATCATTGCCTCGCAAGACATCGTCGATGTGCGCGGCGTCAAGCTGTGGGCGCGTGACCAGCCGGTGACGGCTGCGCTGCAGCAGCGCCTGCTGCAGCGCAGGTTGCAGCAGCCTCTGGAGGTGTGCCTGCAGGCAGAAGGCGGCGTCACGCTTTTCACGCTGATGCACGACCTGCAGGAGCTGATCGAGTCGACCAACCCGCTGGCGCCTGCGCTGAAGCCCTGGGCGCCAGTACTGGTGGAGCAGCTCAAACAGATTCCGCTGCACTCGGTCGCTCAATTGCTGCTGACCACCGCCGCCGCCACGCGGCCCGCGACGCTTGCACATGCAGTGACCGGCATGGCGTTGGCCGGGGCGATGCTGGCGAGCCGGCAGGCCAGCCACACCGAGATTCGCCTCGCGATGCTGGGCGGCTTGCTGCACGACATTGGCGAGGTCTACATCAACCCGCTCTACCTCGACTACGCGCAGGCACTCGACATCCTCGGCCACAAGCATCTCGTGGTGCACCCGCGTGTGGCGCAGATGCTGTTGACGACGCTCACCGACTACCCGGCAAGCCTCGGCCAGGCAGTTGCCGAGCACCACGAGCGACTCGATCGTTCAGGATACCCGGGCAGGCTGGGAGACGAGGCGGTGTCGACGCTGGGGCGCGTGCTGTCGGTGGTGGAGGTGGCACTGGGCAGCTTGTACGTCGCGCATGCGCCGCTGACGCGCGCGAGCTTTGCGCTGCGTGTGGTCCCGGGTGAATTCGACCCGACATGGGCGGCATTCATCTGCGACGCGGCGCAGGAAGCAGATGAAGATTTCGCGGGCGATTCACTTCCCCTCGCGTCGACTCTGGAAGCGCAGTTGGCCGACATCGATCGCCAGCTGTCACGGGCGCATCAACTGGCGCTGGATCTGAACGAACAGCGCCGCACCTCCAAGATCACCGACGTGGTGACGGATGCGCTGCACCGGCTCGATCGGCTGCGTGTGGCGTGGAATGCGCTCGGGCTGTGGGGGCTGTCCGGTGACGAGATGGCGAACGCACCGCTGCCTTCCGAGCGGCTTGAACTGGAGCTTGCCGAGAGCGAGCTGCGACAGCGCATGCGGGCATTTCATCGCGAGTGCCTGTTGCTGAGCGAAGGGCTCACCGAGGCGGAGAAGTTTCGGCTGTCTCCGCTGTGGCAGGGCCTGCTTGAATCGCCATGAGCCGCATGTCGCTTCAGGGCGCGGTGTCGCGTTCCATGTGGCCCAGCCATCGCAAGGCTTGCTCTTGGTTGTCGCCGCACATCTCGACGGCGGGCTGTAGCGAGGAGCAGACGGCAGGGCGGTTGGGGTGGCCGAAGATGGCGCAGGCGTTGTCGGCAGTGAGCTGAATGCACCGCACGCCAGCGGGCTTGCTGATGCCATTGATGAGTGGCATGCCGGGAATCGGACTCGAGATGGAAGGCGCGATGCAGCAGGCACCGCAGCCGGGGCGGCAGTTCATGGCGAGGATTATTCGGCAACGAAGCCACGCACGGCCGCGGGCTTGTGCCGCGGCGAGTGACGGGGAAGAGGCCGCGGCCTAAAATTCACGACCTGCGCCCGCAGATGTCGCCCGCGATGCCGCGGCCGCCCAGCCCTCGGAGTCCCCATGTTGTACCCCCATGAATTCGACGTGATCGTCGTCGGCGGCGGCCATGCCGGCACCGAAGCTGCGCTTGCGGCCGCGCGCATGGGTGCGAGCACCATGCTGCTTACGCACAACATCGAGACGCTCGGCCAGATGAGCTGCAACCCGTCGATCGGTGGCATCGGCAAGGGCCATTTGGTCAAGGAGATCGATGCACTGGGTGGCGCGATGGCCGCTGCGACCGACGAAGCCGGCATTCAGTTCCGCATCCTCAACGGCTCGAAGGGTCCGGCCGTGCGCGCCACCCGCGCCCAGGCTGATCGCATTCTGTACAAGGCCGCCATCCGGCATCGCCTGGAGAACCAGCCGAACTTGACGCTGTTCCAGCAGGCAGTGGATGACCTGATGGTCGAAGGCGACCGCGTGGTCGGTGCCGTCACGCAAGTTGGCATTCGCTTTCGAGCCAAGGCGGTGGTATTGACCGCGGGCACCTTCCTCGACGGGCGGATCCACGTGGGTTTGCAGAATCACGCAGGCGGCCGGGCAGGGGACCCGCCGGCCGTGTCACTGTCTGCGCGGCTGAAGGAATTGAAGCTGCCGCAAGGCCGGCTCAAGACCGGCACGCCGCCTCGGCTGGACGGGCGCAGCATCGACTTCTCTCAGCTCACCGAGCAGCCGGGTGACCTGGACCCCGTGCCGGTGTTCAGCTTCATGGGCCACGTATCGCAACACCCGAAGCAGGTGCCGTGCTGGATCACGCACACCAACGAGCGCACGCACGAGATCATCCGCTCCGGGTTCGACCGAAGCCCGATGTTCACCGGCGTGATCGAAGGTGTGGGCCCGCGCTACTGCCCGAGCATCGAAGACAAGGTCAACCGGTTTGCCGACAAGGACTCGCACCAGATCTTCCTTGAGCCCGAAGGGCTGACGACGCATGAGTTCTACCCCAACGGCATCAGCACCAGCTTGCCGTTCGACATTCAGCTCGCTGCCGTGCGCTCGATGCGTGGGCTCGAGAACGCGCACATCCTGCGGCCGGGCTATGCGATTGAATACGACTACTTTGACCCGCGGGCCCTGAAGGCGAGCTTCGAGACGAAGGCGATCAGCGGGCTCTTCTTCGCTGGGCAGATCAATGGAACCACCGGCTACGAAGAAGCAGGTGCGCAGGGATTGTTCGCGGGCATCAATGCGGCCCTGCAGGTTCAGGGCAAGGATGCCTGGACGCCACGACGCGACCAGGCCTATCTGGGCGTCCTGGTCGACGACCTGATCACTAAGGGTGTGACCGAGCCATACCGCATGTTCACCAGCCGCGCCGAATTCCGGCTGCAGCTGCGCGAAGACAACGCCGACTTGCGCCTCACCGACGTCGGACGGCAAATGGGGTTGGTGGACGACGTTCGCTGGGCGGCTTTCAACCGCAAGCGCGATGCGGTGGTGCGTGAAACCGAGCGGCTTAAGTCCACGTGGGTGACACCCAGCGTGTTGCCTGCGGTCGATGGCGAGCGCCTGTTGGGCAAGCCCATCGAGCATGAGTACAGTCTGGCTGAATTGCTGCGACGGCCCGAGGTGACCTTTGACGCGCTGGCGGAAGTATTGGGGATTGCCAAACCGGAGGCTGTTGTTTCACGTGAAACGTTGCGCCAGGAGCTTGGGGCTGATTTGGCCGATGCCGTTATCGAGCAGGCGGAGATCAGCGTCAAGTACGCCGGCTACATCCACAAGCAGAACGAAGAAGTCGAGCGGGCCGTGCATTTCGAAGCGATGCGTTTGCCGGTGGAGTTGGACTATGCGCAGATCACTGCACTGAGCTTCGAGGCGCGCCAAAAGCTGTCGCTGCACAGGCCTGAAACGCTGGGTCAGGCGTCGCGCATTTCGGGCATCACGCCCGCGACCATTTCACTGCTGCTGATTCACTTGAAGAAGGGCCGCTTCAAGGGTTTTGCCGCCAACGAGTTGCCGAGTCGCGATGCCGCTTGAGCAGCGTGAGTTGCTGAAGCAGGGCGCCGAAGCGCTCGGCCTGGGCTTGAGTGATGGGCAGTGCGATGCGCTGCTGGCTTACCAAGCGATGCTAATCAAGTGGAATCAGGTCTACAACCTCACGGCGGTGCGCAAGCCGGAGGATATGCTGACCCATCATCTGCTGGACAGCTTGGCTGTGCTACCTCCGTTGGAGCGGCATCTGACGAATCGCCCGGCGCGCCTGCTGGACGTGGGGAGTGGAGGAGGGTTGCCCGGGGTGGTGCTGGCGATCATGCTGCCGGCGTTGAGCGTGACCTGTGTCGATACGGTCGGCAAGAAGGCCAGCTTTGTTCGCCAAGTCGCCGGGGAGCTGAAGTTGCCCAGCTTGAATGCTGAGCACTCCCGGGTAGAAAACCTTCGAACCGAACCTTTCGACGTGATCGCGTCGCGCGCCTTCGCGTCGCTCAGCGATTTCACGCGCTTGACTCGTCACTTACTCGCGACGGATGGGGTTTGGACGGCGATGAAAGGGAAGCTTCCAACCGAGGAGATGGCCGCCTTGCCCCCAGAATCGGATGTGTTTCACGTGGAACAGTTGGCGGTGCCGGGTCTGGATGCTGAGCGCTGCTTGGTGTGGATTCGGAAATTCCCCCGGTTGTGAGAGCGCCATGACCTTGTTCGGTATTTCGAACTTTGACAACTTCTGTCTGGCCATTCTGCTGTTCCTGGCATTGCCCGGACCGGGAACGTTCGCGTTGCTGACCTCGACGGCCAAGGGTGGGTTTCGCGCTGGAGCCTCCGCCACCCTGGGTTTGATTCTCGGTGACCAAGTGCTGCTGTGGCTGGCAGTCGCCGGCGTGGCAGCGTTGCTGGTCGCRCATCCGCTGGCCTTTCGCTTGGTGCAATACACGGGCGCTGCTTACCTGGCCTGGATCGGCTTGCGGCTCATCTTTGCAAAGGAGGGCGCCGCCTCACCGATTCGCATCGAACCGCGGCACTACCTGCGCCAAGGCTTGCTGATCACCTTGCTGAACCCCAAGGCCATCGTGTTCTACATGGCCTTCTTTCCACTCTTCATCAATCCGACGACCCACCAAGGTGCGGTGACCTTCGTGGCGATGGCCGCCACGATCGCGCTCATCACCCTGGTGTACTGCTTGACCTTGTGTGCCTTCGCCGGCGCAGTGTCGCGCAAGGTCAAAACGCACAAGCGCGTTGCCCGCTGGCTAGAAAGGCTGGCCGGTGTTTTCCTGGTGGCCTTTGGCATTCGCCTCGCCACCAACTGATTCGATGTTTCCCTCTCACCCACCGGATTGCCCATGACCCGCATCTTCTGCATCGCGAACCAAAAGGGCGGCGTCGGCAAGACCACCACCACCGTCAACCTGGCGGCGGGCTTGGCCAAGATCGGCCAGCGCGTGCTGGTGGTCGACCTCGACCCACAGGGCAACGCCACCATGGGCTCCGGGGTCGACAAGCGCGCGCTCAAGCTGAGCGTTTACGATGTGTTGCTCGAATCGGCCACCATCGCCGAAGCCCGGCAGCGCAGCGAGAAGGTGGGTTACGACGTGCTCGGTGCCAACCGCGAGTTGGCCGGTGCCGAAGTGGAATTGGTCGAACTCGAACGACGCGACAAGCGGTTGAAGGGTGCCATCAGCGCAGTCACCGGCGACTACGACTTCGTGCTGATCGATTGCCCGCCAAGCCTGAGCCTGCTCACGCTAAACGGCCTGTGCAGCGCACACGGAGTCATCGTGCCCATGCAGTGCGAGTACTTTGCGCTTGAAGGCCTGAGTGACTTGGTCAACACGATCAAGCAGGTTCACGCCAATCTCAACCCGGATCTGCAGATCATCGGCCTGCTGCGGGTAATGTTCGACCCGCGCATCACGCTGCAACAGCAGGTCAGCGAACAGCTGAAGGCGCACTTTGCCGACAAGGTGTTCAACACCGTGATTCCCCGCAACGTTCGCTTGGCCGAGGCGCCCAGCTACGGCCTGCCCGGCGTGGTGTTCGACCCTGCATCCCGCGGCGCACAGGCATTTGTCGAATTCGCGACCGAGATGGTCGAGCGCATCAAGGTGATTTGATGAGCGGCCCCCTCGCACCCAATGACCGCTTCGACAGCACCTTGTTGTCACGCATCGAAGATGCCGGCTTGAACGCCAGTGCCCCACCTCAGCAGCGGTGGGTCGATGGTTGGCTGGTTCGCTTCTCGGCGGGCAAGGCCAAGCGCGCCCGTTGCATCAACGCGGTGGCTGACGGCCGCTTGCCCGTGGCCGAACGACTGGCGTTCTGTCAGCAGGTCTATGTGGAAGCCAAGTTGCCGATGGTGGTGCGCATCACGCCATTCACCTTGCCGCGCCACCTTGACGAGACGCTGGAAGCCATGGGCTTGCGCAGCATCGATGACACGCGGGTGATGGCATTGGCCGGCTTGAACGAACTGACGCCTGTGGTCCTGGCAGCAGGGTTGACTGTGCACGCGGTCGGGTTGGAAGTGTTTGCCCAGCGGGTCGGTGGACTGCGGGGTTCGCCCTTGTCTCAGCGCCAGGCCCATGCGGAGCGCCTGTTGCATTCGCCGGTTCCGTTTTACGCCTTTGAGCTGCGGTCGCACGGGGAAGTGCTGGCCTGTGGCCAGTACGCGATCGAGGCAGATCTGGTGGGCCTGTACGACGTGTTCACGGCGCCTGCGGCCCGCGGGCACGGTTGTGCGCGGCAGTTGTGCCAGCACATGCTGGTGCATGCGCGCGAACGCGGTGCTCGCCATGCCTACTTGCAAGTCGAAGGCGACAACCACCCCGCACGCGCTGTGTACCACCGGCTGGGTTTTGCCGACGGCTACGCTTATCACTACCGCACGACGGCGGTCGAGGTTTGACGGCTCAGAGCCCGAGCGACTCGTCCACGCCCAAGTGGACGTTCATCGACTGAACCGCCGCACCGCTCGCGCCTTTGCCGAGGTTGTCGAGCCGGGCCATCAGGATGGCTTGTGTGTCGTTCGCGAAGACGAAGATGTCAACGCGATTGGTGTCGTTGCAGGCCTGAACGTCGAAGTAACCTGCTTCAACCGCTGCAGGGTCACGAATCGGCAGCACGCGAATGAAGCGCTCACCGGCATAGCGCTCTGCCAGCGCCTGTTGCAGTTTTTCTGGCGTGGTGCCGGCTGCCAATTGCGAAAGATGCAAGGGCACACTCACGCTCAAGCCCTTCAGGAAGTTGCCGACGATCGGCATGAAGATCGGCTTGGCCTGCAAGCCCGTGTGCGTGGCCATCTCGGGAATGTGCTTGTGCGACAAGGTCAGCGCATAGGGGCGGGGCGAATCGAGCAGCGGGTCGTCGCCGGCCTCGTACTGCTCGATCATCTTCTTGCCACCGCCAGAGTAGCCGGTGATGGAGCTGGCGCTGATCGGCAGGGCGGCAGGCACCAGGCCCGCATCGACCAGCGGGCGCAATAGCAAGATGAAGGCGCTGGAATGGCAGCCCGGGTTGGAAATGCGTTTGCTGCGGCGAATCTTGTCGCGCTGGTCTGCCGCCAGTTCGGGCAGGCCGAAGGCCCAGTCGGCCGCGGTGCGGTGCGCGGTGCTGGCGTCGATGATGCAAGTGTTCGGGTTGTTGACAAGCGCGACGGCTTCGCGCGCGGCCGCATCGGGCAGGCACAGGAACGCAACGTCTGCAGCATTCAGCAGGCGTGCGCGCTCGTCTGCGTCCTTGCGGCGCTCGGGCGCGATCCGCAGCACTTCAATGTCGCTGCGGCCAGCGAGATACTCGTTGATGCGCAGCCCGGTCGTGCCTTCTTGACCATCTACGAACACCCGGTATGTCATGTCATCACCTTCAATTCAACGAACCACAAGGATAAAGCACGCGCATGACAAGCACTGAGGTTTTGCCTTTGGTAAGCACGCGGGTGTTGTTGCTGCCAGGGTGGCTGAACTCCGACGAGACCCATTGGCAAAGCCGCTGGGAGCAACTGCATGGTGATTGCCGTGTTGAACAGGACGATTGGCTGTGGCCCAAACGCGGCGACTGGATGTCGCGTCTCGAAGAAGTGCTGATGCAGGGCGACACCCCCGCCGTGCTTGTGGCGCACAGCCTGGGGTGCCAACTGGTGGCAGCCTGGGCCGCCCACTCGCAGCAAACGCATCGTGTGATGGCCGCCATGCTGGTGGCGCCGCCCGATATCGAAAGCGAAGACATGCCGCCCCAACTGACGACGTGGCGGCCCATCGTGCGCAAGCGCATGCCGTTTCGGAGCCTGGCCGTGGTGAGCGGCGACGACCCGTATTGCGCGCCGGAGCGGGCCGCAGAGATGGCCGCCGATTGGGGCAGCGAGCTGACGTCGGTGGGCGCGCGCGGGCACATCAATGGCGAGTCGGGCCTTGGAGATTGGTCGCACGGTCGCGCGATGCTGCAGGCCTTGGTCGGGAGCAGCGAGTGAGCCCGAGCCCGATCGGACAGAATGCGCCCATGGTCACCAAGAAACCCAAAGGCCTCGGCCTGGGCCTCGAAGCGCTGCTCGGCCCCAAAGTCAATGACAACCCCGCATCGGTTTCCGATGGCATCCCCCACACGCTGAAGCTCGCGCAACTGCAGCCTGGCAAGTACCAGCCGCGCACGCGCATGGACGAAGGCTCGCTCTACGAGTTGGCCGAAAGCATCAAGGCGCAGGGGATCATGCAGCCGATCCTCGTGCGGCCCGTGGGCTCGGGCCGCTTCGAGATCATCGCCGGTGAACGCCGCACGCGTGCCGCCAAGCTGGCCGGCCTCGACGAAGTGCCAGTGCTGGTGAAAGACGTTCCCGATGAAGCCGCGGCCGCGATGGCGCTCATCGAGAACATCCAGCGCGAAGACCTCAACCCGCTTGAAGAGGCGCAAGGCATCGCGCGTCTCGTCAACGAATTCCATCTCACGCACGAACAGGCCGCACAGGCCGTGGGCCGCTCGCGCAGTGCGGCCAGCAATCTGCTGCGTCTGTTGAATTTGGCTGAGCCCGTGCAGCAGATGCTGATGGCAGGCGACATCGACATGGGGCATGCACGTGCACTGCTGCCTTTGGAAGGTGCGCAACAAATACTCACAGCCGCAGAGATCGTCGGCAAGAAACTCAGCGTACGTGAAGCCGAGCGGCTCGTGACCAAGGCTGCTGCATCGCGGCAAAAGCCCCTGCTGCGCATGGCCAAAGAGAAATCACGCGATATTTCTCGCATCGAAGAAGAGCTGTCTGATGCCTTGACTGCGCAGGTCGAGATCCGCGTGAAGAAGCGGACCAAGCGCGGCGAGCAAGGCGAGGTGGCCATTCAATTCGGATCGTTGGATGAACTCAACGGATTGCTCGAAAAACTTGGCTTGTCGAATGCATAGGCGTATCTTGGCGCCATGCCGTTGGTTGACGGCACATTCCATGAGGAACTTTGTTTCGCTTTCAGCCCTCCCTTGCATGAGGGAACATCGGGTTGAAGTCGCAGCCAAGTCGTTCAAGCGGCACACTCCTTGCAAAGCTTGAACAACGGTGATATTTCGCTTCTTATCAACGCATGATTGCTCTCACAATGACTCAAGCTTGATCACAAGCGGCTGACGACAAGGAAAGCTCTGATGGAGCCTGAACTGGGCTTCATCAGAACTTCCCCAGACGATGCCGAGGTGGCCCCCGGCATCGTCTTCCTGAGATCTAGGAGGTCAGCATGGATGTGATCAGCCATTTCGCCGCTCGTTTCGAGCGTACGCGTGAAGAGGAACTCTCACTCGAAGAGTACCTCGCCGAATGCAAACGCAACCCCGTTGCGTATGCCACTGCCGCCGAGCGGATGCTCAAGGCGATCGGCGAACCACAGAGCATCGACACGCGCAACGACCAGCGCCTGTCTCGGCTCTTTGCCAACAAGGTCATCAAGATCTATCCGGCCTTCGCCGAGTTCTACGGCATGGAAGACGCCATCGAACAGGTGGTGTCCTACTTCCGTCACGCTGCACAGGGCCTGGAAGAAAAGAAGCAGATCCTCTATCTGCTGGGGCCGGTGGGTGGCGGCAAGTCATCGATCGCCGAGCGGCTCAAGTCGCTGATGCAAGAGGTTCCCTTCTACGCCATCAAGGGTTCGCCGGTGAACGAGTCGCCGCTGGGCTTGTTCGATGCTGCCGAAGACGGCCCGATCCTCGAGAAGGAATATGGCATTCCGCGTCGCTACCTGCAGCGCATCTTGTCACCCTGGGCCGTAAAGCGTCTGGACGAATACGGCGGTGACATCCGCAAGTTCAAGATCGTGAAGCGCTTCCCGTCGGTGCTGAAGCAAGTGGGCATTGCCAAGACCGAGCCGGGCGACGAGAACAACCAAGACATCTCGTCACTCGTCGGCAAGGTCGACATTCGCAAGCTCGAAACCTATGCGCAAGACGATCCCGACGCGTACAGCTACTCTGGCGGTCTCTGCCTGGCCAACCAGGGCCTGCTCGAGTTCGTTGAAATGTTCAAGGCGCCCATCAAGGTGCTGCACCCGCTGCTGACTGCCACGCAAGAAGGCAACTACAAGGGCACCGAAGGTTTCGGCGCCATTCCCTTCGATGGTGTCGTGCTCGCGCACAGCAACGAGAGCGAATGGAAGACCTTCCGCAACAACAAGAACAACGAGGCTTTCCTCGACCGCATCTACATCGTGAAGGTGCCGTACTGCCTGCGCGTGAGTGAAGAGGTCAAGATCTACGAAAAGCTCTTGCGCGGTTCGTCGCTGGCGCAAGCGACCTGCGCCCCCGGCACGCTGAAGATGATGAGCCAGTTCGCCACGCTCACTCGCCTCAAGGAGCCGGAGAACTCGAGCCTCTATTCCAAGATGCTGGTGTACGACGGTGAAAACCTGAAAGACACCGACCCGCGCGCCAAGAGCTTCCAGGAGTACCGCGACTACGCGGGTGTCGACGAAGGCATGAGCGGTGTCTCCACGCGCTTCGCCTTCAAGATCCTGTCGAAGGTATTCAACTTCGACAGCACCGAGGTCGCAGCGAACCCAGTGCACTTGATGTATGTGCTCGAGCAGCAGATCGAGCGCGAGCAGTTCCCGGCCGAGACCGAGCAGAAGTACCTCGCGTTCATCAAAGAGCACCTCGCGGTCAAGTACGCCGAGTTCATCGGCAAGGAAATCCAGACCGCGTACCTCGAGAGCTACAGCGAGTATGGGCAGAACATCTTCGACCGCTACGTCACGTACGCCGACTACTGGATCCAGGACCACGAGTACCGCGACACCGACACCGGCGAAGTGTTCGACCGCGGCTCGCTGAATGCCGAACTCGAGAAGATCGAGAAGCCGGCCGGCATCAGCAACCCGAAGGACTTCCGCAACGAGATCGTGAACTTCGTGCTGCGCGCGCGAGCCAACAACTCGGGCAACAACCCGACGTGGACGAGCTACGAGAAGCTGCGCACGGTGATCGAGAAGAAGATGTTCTCCAACACTGAAGAGCTGCTGCCGGTGATCAGCTTCAACGCCAAGGCGAGTGCCGACGAAGCCAAGAAGCACGAGGACTTCGTCACCCGCATGGTGGCCAAGGGCTACACGCCGAAGCAGGTGAGGCTGTTGTGCGAATGGTATTTGCGCGTTCGCAAGAGTTCTTGAGCGACAGGACCCGGTAGTACAGAAAGGCCAGCATGCTCCAGCAGATCATCGACCGGCGGCTTGCAGGAAAGAACAAGTCCATCGGCAACCGCGAGCGCTTTCTGCGTCGCCACAAGGAGCAGATCCGCGAGGCGGTGAAGCGTGCTGTCGACGGGCGCGGCATTCGCGACATGGCGCAAGGGGAAGATATCCACATCCCCAAGCGCGACATCGCCGAGCCGGTCTTCGGCCACGGCCAGGGCGGCAAGCGCGAGATGGTGCACCCCGGCAACAAGGACTATGTGCGCGGCGACCGCATCGAGCGGCCGAAAGGCGGCGGAGGCGGTGGGGGTGGCGGGCAGGCCAGCGATTCCGGCGAGGGGGACGACGACTTCGTCTTCCACCTCAGCAAGGAAGAGTTCATGCAGGTCTTCTTCGACGATCTGGCCTTGCCCAACCTCACGCGCACCACGCTCGCCGAGACGCCAGAATTCAAGACCCACCGCGCCGGCTACAGCAGCGACGGCACGCCGAACAACCTGCACGTGGTGCGTTCGATGCGCGGCGCCATCGGCCGGCGCATCGCACTCGGAGGCAACTCACGGCGTGACCTGCGAGAGCTCGAAGAAGAGCTGGCCGAACTCAAGGCCCATCCCACCGGCAACGAAGTAGCCATCCTCGCGCTCGAGAAAGAAATCGAGGCGCTTCGCTTGCGCTTGGGCCGCATTCCGTATCTCGATCCCATCGACCTGCGCTACCGCAGCCGCGTGCGCGTGCCGGTGCCGACGTCGAAGGCCGTGATGTTCTGCCTGATGGACGTCTCGGGCTCGATGGACGAAGCGCGCAAGGACCTGGCCAAGCGCTTCTTCATCTTGCTGTATCTCTTCTTGACACGGCACTACGAGCGCATCGACATCGTCTTCATTCGCCACCACACGCAAGCGCAAGAGGTGGACGAGCAGAACTTCTTCCACTCCACCGAAACCGGCGGCACGGTCGTCTCCAGCGCGCTTGTGCTGATGGAAGAGGTGGCCAGGGCGCGCTACCCGACAAGCGAGTGGAACATCTACGGCGCACAGGCCAGCGACGGCGACAACTGGCACCACGACAGTGGCCGTTGCCGCGAACTGCTGCAGAACAACATCCTGCCGCTCTGCCGCTACTTCGCGTACGTGCAGGTGGCCGAGGAAGAACAGAATCTGTGGGACGAGTACGCGGCCCTTGCAGCAGAGTCGAAAGACTTCGCGATCCGCAAGGTGACCGACGCGTCGCAGATCTACCCGGTGTTCCGGCAACTGTTCAAGAAGGAAGGGGCCGCAGCATGAAGCCAACAGCGTTCTCGCAGCCGGGCGCTACCTTCTTTGAGAGCCAATCGCCGAATGTGGCGAACGAGGTGTTGTCATGAGCGTCCATGTGGATACCCCGTGGGGTGAAGAGCGTCGCAGGGAGCAGTGGGCTGGCGCACCGCGCCGCCGCGCTGCCGACATCACGGCACCGGTTCGCATGCGCGAGCCCTTGCCATCGCCGAGCGACTGGTCGTTCGACCTGATCGAGCACTACCACGAGATCATCAAGGCCACGGCCGCGCGCTACGGCCTGGACACCTACCCGAACCAGCTCGAGATCATCACCGCCGAGCAGATGATGGACGCCTACGCGTCGGTCGGCATGCCGGTGAACTACCGCCACTGGAGCTACGGCAAGGAGTTCATCTCTACCGAGAAGAACTACAAGCGCGGCCACATGGGCCTGGCCTACGAGATCGTCATCAACTCCAACCCTTGCATCAGCTACCTGATGGAAGAGAACACGATGGCGATGCAGGCGCTGGTCATCGCGCATGCGGCCTATGGCCACAACAGCTTCTTCAAGGGCAACTACCTGTTCCGCATGTGGACCGATGCGGGCTCGATCATCGATTACCTGGTCTACGCCAAGAACTACGTGACCGACTGCGAAGAGCGCTACGGCCTCGATGCCGTCGAAGAGCTGCTCGACAGCTGCCACGCGTTGATGAACCACGGCGTCGACCGCTATCGCCGGCCGAGCCGCAAGTCGCTCGCGCAAGAGCTGGCCGACCGCAAGGACCGCGAGGCCTACGCGCAGCAGCAGGTCAACGAAATGTGGCGCACGCTGCCTCGCAAGGCCGACAAGGCGGCCGAAGAAGCGCAGGCCCGCCGCTTCCCCGAAGAGCCGCAGGAGAACCTGCTGTACTTCATCGAGAAGAACGCACCGCTGCTCGAGCCGTGGCAGCGCGAGATCGTGCGCATCGTGCGCAAGGTGGCGCAGTACTTCTACCCGCAGCGGCAGACCCAGGTGATGAACGAAGGCTGGGCCACGTTCTGGCACCACAAGCTGCTCAACACCATGTACGACGACGGCTACCTGTCCGACGGCATGATGATCGAGTGGCTCAAGTCGCACACCAACGTGGTGTACCAGCCGCGCGTGGGCGACCGTGGCTACAGCGGCATCAACCCGTATGCACTGGGTTTTGCGATGTACACCGACATCAAGCGCATCTGCGAGAACCCGACCGACGAAGACCGCCACTGGTTCCCCGACATCGCCGGCAAAGACTGGCTCGAGACCATCGACCATGCGATGCGCAACTTCAAGGACGAGAGCTTTGTCGGCCAGTACCTCTCACCCAACCTGATGCGCGAGTTCCGCTTCTTCTCCATCCTCGACGATGAGAAGGAAGACGAACTCGAAGTCGCTGCCATTCACGACGACAGCGGCTACCGCCGAGTGCGCGAAGCCTTGTCGCACCAGTACGACCTCGGTGCGCGCGAGCCCAACATCCAGGTGTGGAGCGTCAACCTGCGTGGCGACCGGTCACTCACGCTGCGTCATGCGCAGCACAACGACCGCCCGCTACACGACGGCGCGAACGAGGTGCTCAAGCATGTCGCTCGCTTGTGGGGCTTCGGGGTTCACCTCGAAAGCGTGAACGGTGCCGGTGAAGTGCAGCGCCGCTGGACGGTAACGCCCGCCGCGACTTGATCTGCTCTTCGGCTGGCTTGCAGCACGCCCGCGGCGCAAGCCGCGCGGCTGCAATGCCGTCAGACCAGCTCTTCGCTGATGAAGGGTTGCACCACGCCGACGAGCTTCTTCACGTACTCGTCCTTCTCACCCACCGGCGCGACGTAGTGCAGCGCCTGCTCGGTCGCCTGCAGGCCGGCGCGCTTGAGCATCACCCAGGTGGCCAGGTACTGCGAGGCCATGCAGCCGCCCGCGGTGGCGACCGGGCCGCGTGCATGAAACGGTTCGTCGACGACGCGCACGCCGGCTTCCACGACCCAGGGCTTGGTGGTGAGGTCGGTGCACGCAGGCATGTTGCCGATCAGGCCGAGCCGTGCGAGCAGCAGCGTGCCCGAGCACTGCGCGCCGATTAGCTGCCGCAGCGGATCGAGCGTGAAGCGGTCGAGCAAGGCCGAGTTCTCGGCGATGGCGCGGGTGTAGATGCCGCTGCCGAACAGCACCACCTCGGCCTCGTTCGCGAACTCGAGCGGCTGCTGCGCTTCGATCGTCACGCCGTTCATCGACGTCAACCGTGTCGACGGGCCGGTGATCTCCGCCGTGAACCCCTGAGGACGCAGGCGGTTCAACAGGCCCAGTGCGATGAACGAATCGAGTTCATTGAACCCGTCGAAGGTGATGATCGCGACCCGCGTTGGAGCGGGGGCTGCAGCCTCACTCATGGCGCCTCAGCTTTCGAGCAGGCTGCGCAGCATCCACGCAGTCTGCTCATGCACCGTGAGGCGCTGCGTGAGCAGGTCTGCGGTGGGCTCGTCGCCCGCCTTGTCGGCCAGCGGGAACATGCCGCGGGCCGTGCGTGCCACGGCCTCGTGGCCGGTGACGAGGATGCGTACCATGTCCAGCGCCTTGGGCGGCGTGGTCGGCACGTCTTCGATCGACGCCAGCGCGCTGAACTGGGCATATGAGCCCGGGGCGGCATGGCCCAGTGAGCGGATGCGCTCGGCAATCGGGTCGACGGCATTCCACAGTTCGGTGTACTGGCCCATGAACATCAGGTGCAGCGTGTTGAACATCGGCCCCGTCACGTTCCAGTGAAAGTTGTGCGTGGTGAGGTAGAGCGTGTAGGTGTCGGCGAGCAGATGGCTCAGGCCATCGGCGATGGCGCGGCGGTCTTTCTCGCTGATGCCGATGTTGATCTGCACCGGGCCGCTGGCAGGCGCGGGGATGTTGGATTTCTTGGCCAAAGTTGTTCTCCGTGAGGTGGGACTATCAGTCGATGGGTGCAGTCTATGGGCGAGCAGGGCGGGCGTGCAATCGTGGCTCGATGCTGCCAGGGTCAAGACACCCGCTGCACACCTTCCAGCGGGCAGGCATAGATGGCATTGCGCAGTGCGGCGATCGCTTCGTAGCGCGTGAAGGTACGCCGCCACGCCAACACCACGCGCCGCGTGGGCACGGGCTCGGTGAACGGCACGTAGCGCACATGCGGCTGGGCATCTTTCGGTACGCTGAGTTGCGGCACCACGGTCACGCCCATGCCCGAGGCCACCATGTACTTGATGGTCTCGAGCGATGAGCCTTCGAAGCTCTTGCGGATGCCCTCGGCGTCGCTCGAGAAACGCGCGTACTCGGGGCAGACCTCGAGCACGTGGTCGCGAAAGCAGTGCCCCGTGCCGAGCAGCAGCATGGTTTCCTTCTTCAACTCTTCGGCGCTGATGCTCGTGCGCTTGGCCAGCGGGTGCGTGGAGGGCACGGCCACCATGAAGGGTTCGTCGTACAGCGGCGCCACCGCCAGGCCGGCGTCGGGAAAGGGCTCGGCGAGGATCGCGCAATCGAGTTCGCCGGTGCGCAGCATCTCGAGCAGCTTGACGGTGAAGTTCTCCTGCAGCATCAGCGGCATCTGCGGCACGCGCTCGATGGCCTGCTTCACCAGGTCGGGCAGCAGATACGGGCCAATGGTGTAGATCACCCCCAGGCGCAGCGGGCCCGACACCGGGTCCTTTCCGCGCTTGGCGATCTCCTTGATGTTGGCCGCCTGCTCGATCACCGACTGCGCCTGGCGCACGATCTCTTCGCCCAGTGGCGTCACGCTCACCTCGTTGGCGCCGCGCTCGAAGAGCTTCACGTCGAGCTCTTCTTCGAGCTTCTTGATCGCCACGCTGAGTGTGGGCTGCGAGACGAAACAAGCTTCCGCGGCTCGACCGAAGTGCTTCTCTCGGGCCACAGCAACGATGTAACGCAGTTCTGTCAGCGTCATGGTCGGGCTCGCTCGCAGATACGTGCGTTGCAGTCGCCCACCGCCTGCTGCGGGCTGCGATCCCCACCTGCGGCGGGGCCCCTCTTTCGCCCTCCGCAGGCGACAGCAACGATGTAACGCAACTCGGTCAATGTCATGGCCCGCAGAATAGCCGAGCCGGTGTCTCGCGTCATGCGCCTGTCGGCATCACCTTTCGATACTGCCTACCTTCGCGCTTGCCTGGTCTCGGAGCCGGAACGATTCTCCGGGCCGCGGCATGTGCCGCGCATCGAAAGCCCGTATGAGTCCATCGCGCCCGCGAAACCTGGCCCTCGCCACCCTGACTGCGCTCGGCCTGTCGGCCTGCTATGTCGTGCCCATCGACCCGCGCACCGGGCAGGGCTACCCGATCGCCCGCGATACCTACGGTACGCCGTCAAGTGGCAATGTCACCGTGGTCACGCCTCCTGCGCCTCCCGGCCCGCCGCAGCCCACGGTGCTGAGCGCACGCCTGTACCCCCTCAATCCGCAAGCCAACAAGGGCGGCTTGATCACCGCCGTGGTGGTCGACAACAACACCGGCCGCGGCAGCTTCACGCTGAGCTACCTGGGTGACACGCTGCAGGGCGAAGCCACGCGCGTCGACGCCAACTACGCTGCCTTCGGCCGCATCTACAACGACGTGCTGGGCCTGTCGCAACGCAACTTCAACGGGCGCCGCGGCATCGCCAATGCATTCGGCAGCAAGGGGGTCAACGCCCAGTGCGAATACCTGATCACCGGCCCGGCCATGGGCACGGGCGCCTGTCAGTTCTCCGACGGCGCCAAGTACCAGATGCACTTCGGCACCTGATGCACCGCGCGGCGCCGGTCAGGACTTGGCGCGCTTGAGCGATTCGAGCCGCGCCAGGTCCAGCCCTTCGACAGTGGACTTCAGCGCCGACTGGTCGACGCGCTCGCCTTTCGCCTCGACGATCAGACCGTTGGCGAGGATCAGGGTGTACTCGCCCTGGCTGCCGTCCTTGTGGTATTCCTCGTGCACGGTGCGCGCGCCCTGTTTGTAGACGCGCTCGACCTTGCCATCGGTGTCGCGATCGAGCGTGATGGCGGCGGCCCACCCGAGCGCGGCCAGGCCGGCGGTGCCACCGACGTCGGTGACGGACAAGTTCAGGCGCTTGTCGTCGCCAGCGTAGGTCGCCTTGGCGGATGAGCCCATCTTGCTGGACTCTGCCTCCACGCTGTCGCGCTTCAGGTCGCCTGCGCGCTCTGGCAGCGCGGTCTTGAGTGAGTCTGCGGCGATGGGTTCGCCGCCGGTCATGGCGCTCATCATCTCGCCGAGTGCAGTGCCGACAGCTGCGGGGTCGGTCGATTTCTGCGCTGCTTCGACGCGCTTGCTGGCGTCCTCCATTTGCTTGGCGAACTCTTCCATCTTCGACGTGTCGACGCTGACGGCACCATCGGCGGTGCGGATCTGGATCTCCGCATCGCGCGTCATGCCGCCCATCATTCCGCCGAAGCCACGCCCCGGGATCACGGCGGCCGATACGGCGCCCACGATGAGGGACGCGACGATGCCGCACACGATCACCACGGCCGTGTAGGCGCCGGCCTTCTCTTGCGGGCACTTCATCAGAACGGGGATGCCGGTGTAGATCAGGTAGATCGAATACAGCCCGGCGAGCAGGCCCAGCACACCCAGCGACGGGATCAGGCTGAAGATGCCGCCGACGAACCCCGCGGTGCTGCCGTAAGCCACCAGCTTGAACGCGTTGATCTGGCTCTTGCTGCCGTTGAAGGTGGGCGCGAGCGCATCCACGATGAGCGCGAGCAAGAACACCACCAGCAGCGACAAGCCGTAGCTCACCACCATGTTCACCAGGCCCGACATGAACGGCATGCGGATGTGCATGCCGAAGCCGCCCACGCCGATGACCGACATGCCGATGAACCCTGCCACCGCAGGGATCGCGGCGATGAAGATCAGGTAGCGCTGGTAGATGCCAGCCACATCGGCCTGCTCCTGCTCGATCACCGGCCAGGTGGGCTTGGGTTTGAGCAAGATGTCTTGCACGCGCTGGACGAGGTTCATGGGGTGTCTCCGACAAGGCAGGGTGGCACGACGCCAGCGGCGAATCTACAGGCCGCGACCACGCTTGCCACGGGACCAAGGTCACACGCCCATCGTCACCAGTCAGGCCTTCAGGTACTCCGCCTTGCTGCCCAGCCAGCGCGCCACGTGCTGCTCGGCAATGTGCGGCTGCGTGGCCAGCAGCTGCGTGGCCGCCTCGCGGGCCTTGTGAACCAGCGGCTCATCCAGTGTCAGGTCGGCAAAGCGCAGCAGCGGCGCGCCCGACTGGCGTGCGCCGAGAAACTCGCCGGGCCCGCGGATCTCGAGGTCGCGGCGGGCAATCTCGAAGCCATCGTTGGTCTCGACCATGGCCTTCAGCCGTGCCTTGCCGGTGTCCGACAGCGGCGAGGTGTAGAGCAGCACGCACACGCTCGCCACCGAGCCGCGGCCCACGCGCCCGCGCAACTGGTGCAGCTGGCTCAGGCCGAAGCGCTCGGCGTGCTCGATCACCATCAGGCTGGCATTGGGCACGTCGACGCCCACCTCGATCACCGTGGTGCTCACCAGCACCTTCATCTCGCCCTGCGTGAAGAGCGCCATCACCGCGGCTTTCTCGGCCGCGGGCATGCGCCCATGCAACAGGCCGACCAGCACGCCGGGCAGCGCTTCGCTCAGCTGCTGGTGCGTGGCGGTGGCGTTCTGCAGGTCTAGCTTCTCGCTCTCTTCGATCAGCGGGCACACCCAGTACACCTGCCGGCCACGGCCGACTTCTTCGGCGATGGTGCGGATCACGCTCTCGCGCTTGCCGTCGCTGAACACCTTCGTGACGATGGGTGTGCGGCCCGGCGGCAGCTCGTCGATCGTGCTCACGTCGAGGTCGGCGAACAGCGTCATCGCGAGCGTGCGCGGGATGGGCGTGGCGCTCATCATCAGCATGTGCGGCTCGAGCGGCTGCTGACGCCGCGAACCTTCGGATTCGGAATGCGCAAAAAGCTTGTCGGAGAAATCGGAATGCGCGACAAGCTTGTCGCGCAAGGCCAGCCGTTGTGCCACACCGAAGCGGTGCTGCTCGTCGATGATGGCGAGGCCCAGCTTCGCGAACTGCACCTCGCTCTGGATGACGGCGTGCGTGCCCACCACCAGCTTCGCGTCGCCAGAGGCGACCTGCACCAGCATCTCGGTGCGCTTCTTGCCCTTGCGGCTGCCGGTGAGCCACGCGGTCTGGATGCCCAGCGGTTCCAGCCAACCCACCAGCTTGCGAAAGTGCTGCTCGGCGAGGATTTCGGTCGGAGCCATCAGCGCGCACTGCCAGCCTTCATTCATCACCACGGTCGCCGCGAGTGCCGCCACCACGGTCTTGCCCGAGCCCACGTCGCCTTGCAGCAGGCGGTGCATCGGGATGTCGCGCTGCAGGTCGAGCGCGATCTCTTCCACCACGCGGCGTTGCGCCGACGTCAGGCCGAAGGGCAGGGCGCCCAGCAGCTTCTCATGCAAGCCGCCGGCGCGCACGGTGAAGCGCGGTGCGCGCTGCAAGGCCCGCTCGTTCTTGGCCTGCAACTGCGAGAGCTGCTGCGCCAGCAGCTCTTCGAACTTCAGCCGCTGCCACGCCGGGTGGGTCTTGTCTTCGAGCGTGGCCAGGCTCACATCGGGCGTGGGCTGGTGCAGAAAGCGCAGCGATTCGCGCAGGCTCAGCAAGCCGGCTGGCACGAGCGCGGGCGGGATCAGCTCCGACAGGTCAGCGCGCTGCAGCCCCGAGGTCACCGCCTTGCGCAGATACGCCTGCGGCAGAGTCGCACTGCTCGGGTAGACGGGCGTCAGCGCGGTCGCAAGCGGCGTCTCGCTGTCCACGCTCTTGAAGCTGGGGTGCACCATCTCCAGCCCGAAGAAGCCGCCGCGCGCCTCGCCGCGCACGCGCACGCGGTTGCCGGCAGCCAGCGTCTTCTGGTGGTTGGGGTAGAAGTGGATGAAGCGCAGAAAGAGTTCATCGCTCCCATCGTTCAGCTTCACCACCAGTTGCCGGCGCGGGCGAAACTGCACCTGGCAATCGCTGACGACGCCTTCCACCTGTGCGGTATCGCCATCGCGCAGCGCACTGATCGGCGTGATGCGCGTCTCGTCTTCGTAGCGCAGCGGAATGTGCAGCGCGAGGTCGATGTCGCGCACGAGCCCGAGCTTCTCCATCGCCTTCTGCGGCGCAGACTTCTCCTTGCGCGCTTCAGAGGGGGAGGCGGTGGGCATGGGACAATTTTGCCCTTCTTCCACCTTGGCACGGGGACAAGTCCTCCCCTCAACGGCATGTCACCTGAGACCTCGCGCAGCTTCACGCTCGCCGACTTCGATTTCACCCTCCCACCCGAACTCATCGCTCAGCACCCCGCGGCCGAACGCAGCGGCTCGCGTTTGCTCGACGGCACCACCGCGTTGCCGGCAGACCGCAGCTTTCGCGACCTGCCCAGCCTGCTGCGCGAAGGCGACCTGCTGGTGTTCAACGACACGCGTGTCATCAAGGCGCGGCTGCTGGGCAGCAAGGCCACCGGCGGCTCGGTCGAGGCGCTGGTCGAGCGCGTGCTACCGAACAACGAGGTGCTGATGCACCTGCGCGCTAGCAAGTCGCCCAAGCCCGGGTCGACCATTCGCTTCGTCAGCAGTGACGGCGCGAGGCAGTTCGACGCCCAGATGCTCGGCCGCGGCGGACCGGACAACTCACTGTTCCACCTGCGCTTCCCGGCCGAGCCCTTCGGGCTGATCGAGCAGCACGGCCACGTGCCGCTGCCGCCCTACATCACGCATGCCGATGACGCCGATGATGAGCGCCGCTACCAGACTGTGTTCGCCGCAAAACCGGGTGCTGCGGCGGCACCGACCGCCTCGCTGCACTTCGACGAAGCGGTCTTGCTCGCGTTGTCACAGCGCGGTGTCCGCCGCGCGAGCGTGACGCTTCACGTCGGCGCCGGCACCTTCCAGCCGGTGCGCACCGACAACCTGGCCGAGCACCGCATGCACAGCGAATGGTTCGATGTGCCGCAGGCCACGGTCGAGGCAATCGAGGCTACGCATGCCGCTGGCGGGCGCGTGGTGGCGGCGGGCACCACCACGCTGCGGGCGCTGGAGTCGGCGGCGCGTGGTGGCCGCCTGCAGGCCGGCAGCCGCGACACCGACATCTTCATCACGCCCGGCTTCAGCTTCCGCGTGGTGGACGCGCTCATCACGAACTTCCACCTGCCCAAGAGCACGCTGCTGATGCTGGTCAGCGCCTTCGCGGGCCACGAGCACATGATGGCGCTGTACCGCCACGCCATCGCGCAGCGCTACCGCTTCTTCAGCTACGGCGACGCGATGCTGCTGTC
This sequence comes from Rhizobacter sp. P2_G4, assembly GCF_056403575.1. NCBI lineage: Bacteria > Pseudomonadati > Pseudomonadota > Betaproteobacteria > Burkholderiales > Sphaerotilaceae > Rhizobacter > Rhizobacter sp. P2_G4. Next base: position 850,207 of record NZ_JBFUFG010000001.1, read on the forward strand.
GCGCATGCCGTAGCCGCCGACGGCGCGTGACGCGCCGTGCGGGCGTTCAGATCGGCGAGTTCGCCGAAGGGAACTTCACGAATGCGCTGCTGCAGTCGATGGCGGCCGCGGTGCCCTTGCGTGAGTCGACGAGGCTGAACTTGGATGCCGACGAAGCGACGAAAGGAATGGTGACCGGGCCGGGCCCTAGGGTCAGCGTGGCGTAGTCGGGCTGCGTCGGGCCGCCTTTCTTGCCTGCCGAGGTGAGGAAGCCGGTCGAGTCGAACACCACGTTATCGAGCTTCATCGTCAGCAGGTTGGCCGTGCTGCCGTAGTTGTAGCCGCGGAAGATCACCTTGCCGGCGCCGAACTTCGGGCTGGCGAGCACGTGCATGCCGCTGATGGCGATGTCGTGCACGTTGGGCGAATTGGTGTGCTTGCCCGAGCTGTAGTACGGATCGAAGATCAGCGGCTGCTTGACGTTGCGCGCGCAGATGTTCTTGTAGGTCACGCCGCTGACGTCGCCTCCGACGGAGTCGTAGGTCTTGATGCGCAGTGCGTTGGACTGCACGTCGTCGAAGCCGTCGACGCTCAGGTCGTCAACCAGCACGCTGCTCACGCCCTTGGTCGTCTCGCTGCCGATCGACACGCCGTGGCCGTAGTAGAGGTGGTTGTGGGCAACGTAGACCTTCGAGGTCGCCGCGTCGGCGGCCTTGATGGCGATGTGATCGTCACCCGTGCTGATGTACGAATACGCGATCGTCACGTTGCTGCTCTCGACCGGGTCGATGCCATCGGTGTTGGCAGCCGTGCCCGGCGTGAAGCAGGTGCTCGGCTTGGTCGCCGCCGTGGTGGGGTCGGGCATGGTGCCGGCGGCACACGCGTAGTTGGCCACGGTGTAGGCAAGCGATGGCGTCAACACCTTGACGCCCCAGGCCACGAGGCCGTTGAGCCCGCTCACCACCACATGGAAATTGGGCGAGTTCTGCAGGGTCACGCGGTAGAGCGTGAAGTTGCTGCCGCCCATCAGGTTGATCAGCCGGGGGTTGTTCTGCTTCTTGCCGGTCGCTTCGTTCAGGTTGGCCACGTCCCACCAGGTCATCTTGCCGGCCTGTGCGCCCGAGGTCAGCACGCTGCCGCCGCGGCCGTCGATGACGCCGTCGCCGACCACGCCGCTGTTGGCGGCGTTCTTCAGCCGGATCAGCGCATAGCAGGACTTGCCGTCGCCCGCTGCGTTGCCGCAGTTGCCGCCGCCGTTGTCAAAGTCAACCGGACTGCGCGACGCGAACAGGGTGACGCCGGTATCGACCCACAGCGTGACGTCGCTCTTCAGCACCAGCGGACCGGACAGGAACGCGTTGGCATTCCCATTCGCCACGAGGCGCACCGCCTTGCCGATGCCGCAGGCGTCGATCGCCTTTTGAATGCGCTCGGTATCCGGTTGCGACTTCGAAGGGCTCGAGTCGACCGAGTCGGGCAGCTTGCCGCCGCTCTGGGTGAGCGTGGCCGACAGCGACGCGCACACGCTGTTCGTCGGCAGCTTCGGCTCGACCGGCAGCGTGGGGTTGAACGCAGTGACAGCCTGGGCGCGCTCGGTGGGCGCGGAGTCGGCGGCCTGGGCGACCGACGCCGAAGCCTCATCCGCCGATTCAGAAGAACCGCCGCAAGCTGACAGACCGGCCAGCAGCGCGGCAGCCAATGAAAGGGCGATCAACTGTCGCGCTGAGGGGTGACGCATCATTTCTAAACCTTTGTTGGGAGGCGAAGGGGAGGAGGAAGTTGCCCTTCGTCCGCGCAGGATAGGCAGGCGATTGCGAAAAGACATGATCGATTTCTGACGGACCGATGACCCGGGTCTGTCCGTCCCGACGCTGCCCAATCCCGTTGTCCCCTCAAGCACGGGCATGGCTCAATTCGGTACCCATGACGAGGGTGCTCCGGCCGTTGCGCGACGCAGAACGTGACCGAGCGCACGCAGACACGCGCTGCGCAGCGCCGTCATGAATTCATCAGCGAGCGATCATTTCTGCGGCGGTGCGATTTTCTACAGTCGCGCCAGCCCGATGGTGTTGTCTCTTCCTGCCGAAGACGAAGAGCGTCCACGCAACGGCAAATCATGCCGCCACACGGGTGACGGTCGACTTCGCCGCGTTCCTCTGCCACGAGACATCACCATGCGTTTGCCGTTCGGGTCGCGCGCCCTCACCGGCGCGATGAGCGTTGCCGTCGTGCAGCGAGCGCCGTGAGCCTCGTCACGGCCGAGCTGTTGCAGACCTTCGGCTGGGCGTTGACCGTGAGGGCAGATGCTGGTCGCGAGAAAGGTGAGGTTGGGGTTTGCCGCCTGGTGCGGCTGGAAGCGGCCCAATCCAGCGGTGAGGCTGCATTCGGCGGCGCCGGCGCCTTCGTGGACGACGAACTTCCTTGGACGAGATGATGAACCCGGTCGAATACTGCTTTGCCGATTGCCGCCTCAACACGGCCACCCGTGACCTGTGGCTGCGCGGCGAGCCGCAGCGAATCGAGCCGCGCGTGCTGGACTTTCTCGTCTGCCTGATCGAGCGGCGTGACCGCGTGGTGAGCAAGTCCGAGCTGATCGCGCAGGTGTGGGACGGCGAGACACTCTCCGATGGTGTGCTGGCCCGCGCTGCAAGCCGCGCCCGCAAGGCCATCGGCGACACGGCCGATGGCCCGTCTCTCATCAAGACCACGCACCGCGTGGGCTACCGCTTCATCGGCGACATCAGAATCGTCAACGTGCCGCTCGCACCGAGAGACGAGCCCAACACGAGTGAACCGGCACCATCAACCGGCCCCGCGCCGACGCGGAAATCTGCAGTGCTCTCGTCCGTCGTCCAGGCGGCGAGCACGCCCCCGTTGGGCATCAACAGTGCCCGCGCTGCAACGCCGGCGCCCATCAGTTTCTTTGCGCTGAACGACGAAGTGGCCGCCTGGACGGCCGCTTTGCCGGTCTTGCGTGGCACGGAGCGGCTGGAGATGCTGCTCAGGTTGGCCTGGTACCTGCGCCAACGCGACACCCAACGCGCGCTGGTGCTGGCCGATGAGGCCGATGCGCTGCTGGGCGCCGCCAGCGACACCGACGCGATGCGTGCCCGTGCGCGCTTGATGCTCGTGCGCGGCGAGGCCAAGTGGCTGTTCGGCCAATTGCACGTGGCCATGGACATGGCGCAACAGGCCGCGTCGGTGTTCGACAGCTGCGCAGACCCGGTGGGCGAGTGCGATGCCGCGCTGCTGCAGGCCGCCATTGCCGCCGACCGCGACGATCCCGCCAGCCTCGACGCCAGCGTGCACGCGGTTCTCGCCAAGGCGAAAGCGCTCGGTGACAAGGAGCGCTATCCGTTGCTGCAACTGCAGCTGGCATTGGCCGAGGCGCAACAGCGCGCCGCGAACGCCGAGACGAAGTGGGCGTTGCACATCGAGCACTGGCTCGAGGCGTGTGGCCCAGGTGTCCGGGCGGTCTGCCACTATGTTCAGGCAACCTGGGCGGGCGGTCGCGGCGACCGTACCCAAAGGCTGCGGTTCGCAGTGGCGGCGCGAGACCTGTATGCGAAGACGGGCCAGTTGCGGGATGTCGCGCGAGAGACCGGGAATGCCGGTGCCATGTTCGCCAACCTTTTCGACAACGAGGCGGCGCTTCAATGGCTGACCGAGGCCTTGACCGCGACGCGCGCCACCGGCTGGCCGCTCAGCCTCGGCGCTTCTCTGGCACAAGCTGCCGCCGTCGTCATCATGCTGAAGCGTCCAGCCGAAGCGGTCGGTCTGCTGGATGAGGCGCAGCGACTGCTGGCGGCATTCCCGGGCAGCCGCGTCGCCATGATGGCGCAGCGCTACCGTGGCGACGTGCAACTGGCGCTCGGGCAACATGCAGACGCGCTCGCTGCGTTCGAGCAATCGGCCTTGCAAGCGCGCGCGCGGCGGCTGGTCACGTATGAGATGGACGCGTTGATCGGCCGCGCCACCGCGCTCTCCAGCCTTGGGCGATCTGTCGAGGCCCGTGATACGGCGTTGGCGGCGCTGAACTTCGCCGAGGCACACAACAACGACTACTACCAGTACCTCCTGCTGCAAGCGCTGGCCACCATCCATCGCGACCACCCAGACCTGCCGAACGAAGCGGTGGCAGAGCCGAGCCTGGTGCTTCACTACCTGTTGCGCGCGCTCGCCAAGCAGAGCACCGACAACCCGCTGACCGTGCCGGCCGCCTTGCTCGAATCGCTCGCCACCGAATACGCCCGCCTCGGCGACCATGCCAAGGCCTATGCGTACCAGGTTCGCAGCCGGGCCTCGCATGCCGAGGCGCAGTCGACCGAGATCAAGAGCCGCGCGATCGCGATGAAGATCCGCCATGACACCGAGCAGGCGCGTGCCGACAGCGAGCACCACCAGGCACTGGCGGCGGCGCACGCCGAGCGCGCGGAGGCGCTCGCGCAGACCAACGCGACCTTGGCCCGCATGGGCACGATCGGCCAGGAGATCACAAGGCATCTCGAAGCAGGCGCCATCTTCGTGGCGCTCGAGCGCCACGTGCACAGCTTGCTCGATGCGTCGTCGCTGGCGGTGTTCCTGATGGACCCCAGTGGCACGACGCTCGAGCTGGCGTTCGGCATGGAGGCCGGCGTGCCGCTGCCGACCGTCCGCGTGGCGCTGGACGACCCGCTCACGAACGTCGCGCGCTGTGCTCGCGAGTGCCGCGAGATCTACATCGAGCAGATGGGCAACGCAGTCGTCGGCATCCCCGGCACGCTGCCGTCGCAAAGCGCTCTGTTTGCGCCATTGAGCACCGGAACCCGGGTCCTTGGCGTGTTGACCGTCCAGTCGCCGCACGCCGCTGCCTACGGAGAGCGCGAGCAGCTGGTGCTGCGCAGCCTGAGCGCCTACAGCGCGGTCGCGCTGGACAACGCGACGGTCTACCACCGGCTCGAGTCGGCCCGCGACGCGCTGGCGCTCACGCATGCCGAGCTGCTCGACAAGAACCGCGAACTCCAGCGCACGCGGCGTGCGCTGGAGCGCATCGGCCCCACCGGCTTGGTCGCCGCGTCAAAAGGTCGTTAGCCGGCGTGGACATGGCGCAGCGCGACCGCTGCTTCAGCCATGGCGAGGCAATGCGGCCGCCGCATTCGCCGGGCGGCGGCCCGTGAGGCGTTCGACCAGCCGCTCCAGCCGGCGCCAGAACGAAACCTCTTCGAGCAGCGGGTTGAGAAAGTTCGTCACCACGCAGTAGTGCGAGTTCTTGTCGCCCTGGTGGTGGCGGCCATGGTGGCGCGGCGTCTGCAACACATAGGCGCGCTGCAGGCGCGTCACCCACCACGGGTTCTCGCGCGGGTTCTGGTGCGTCCACTTGTGCATCTGGTTCGCGTTGACGACCAGCACGGCGAACACCAGCACCGCGGCATTCAGGCAGCCGAGTGCCCACGACGACGTCAGCACCAGCGCCCCCACGAACGCCAGGTCCCACGAACTCTGCCACCAGCTGCGCGCCAGGAAGTCGCGCGGACGGCGGTGGTGCAGGTCGTTGTCGAGCGCGATCTGGTTGATCAGCATCAGCTTGCGCTGCGGTTTGACGCGGGCGTAGGCGTCTTCGGCCCAGTGCACCAGGCCCGAGAAGAAGTCGGCCAGCAACACCGCGGCCGCCAGACCGCACCACGTGGAACCTCCCATTGCACCCATCTCTGTCGCTCTTTCTTTGCCCCTTCACATGAAGGTGAGCGCATGGTGCGCAGAGGGGGCCTGGTGCTCAAGCGAAAGCGATGCAGTAGCTTGCGGTGATACCGGTGGGTTCGGAGGGGCTGACTCCGCGGCTGCCAATGTGGCCTGAGACAATTGCGCCATGCTCCAGTTCGAACTGCTCAAGACCGAAGGCGAAGCCCGCCGTGGCCGCCTGACCCTCAACCACGGCGTCGTCGAGACGCCGATCTTCATGCCGGTGGGCACCTACGGCACGGTGAAGGGCGTGATGCCGGCGTCGCTCGAAGACATGGGTGCGCAGATCATCCTCGGCAACACCTTCCACCTGTGGCTGCGCCCCGGCGTCGACGTGCTGAACCAGTTCGGCGGGCTGCACCGGTTCGAGTCGTGGAACAAGCCCATCCTCACCGACAGCGGTGGCTTCCAGGTGTGGAGCCTGGGCGAGATGCGCAAGATCAGCGAAGAGGGCGTCAAGTTCGCGTCGCCGGTCAACGGCGACAAGCTGTTCCTCACGCCCGAAGTGAGCATGCAGATCCAGCGCGCGCTCAACAGCGACATCGTGATGCAGTTCGACGAGTGCACGCCCTACGAAACCAAGGGCCACCTCACCACCGAGCGCGAGGCCCGCATCTCGATGGAGCTGAGCCTGCGCTGGGCGCGCCGCTGCCTCGCGGAGTTCACGAAGCTCGAGAACCCCAACGCCTTGTTCGGCATCGTGCAGGGCGGCATGTTCGAGAACCTGCGCGAGGAGTCACTGGCGTCGCTTATCGAGCTCGACCTGCCGGGTTATGCCATCGGCGGCGTCAGCGTCGGTGAGCCCAAGCCCGAGATGCAGCGCATCGTCGCGCACACGCCGCACCGGCTGCCGGCCGACAAGCCGCGCTACCTGATGGGCGTGGGCACGCCCGAAGACCTGGTCGAAGGCGTGGTAGCGGGTGTCGACATGTTCGATTGCGTGATGCCCACGCGCAATGCGCGCAACGGTCACCTCTTCACCCGCTTTGGCGACCTGAAGGTGCGCAACGCGCGCTACAAGACCGATGAGACGCCGGTCGACTCGACGTGCAGCTGCTACACCTGCAAGAACTTCCCGCGGGCCTACCTGCACCACCTCGACCGTTGCGGCGAGATGCTGTCGCCGATGCTCAACAGCATCCACAACCTGCACTACTACCTGAACCTGATGCGCGAGATGCGCGAGGCGCTGGACGAAGGCCGGCTCGCGGCCTTCGTGCTGCAGTTCAAGGCCGACCGGGCGCGCGGCGTCTAGCGCCGCTGCCGGCGATTTAGGATCAAGTCGCCGGCGTGTCGCCGTGCTTGTCGTTGGTGAGCAGCGGCAGGCTGCCTTCGCTCTGGTCGCCCAGCAGCCCGGCGCGGGCGTAGATGCCGAGCTTGTCGCGCGTGTCGGCGATGTCGAGGTTGCGCATGGTCAGCTGGCCGATGCGGTCGATCGGCTGGAAGGCGCCTTCCACCTTCTCCATCGACAGGCGCTCGGGCTTGTAGGTGAGGTTGGGACTCACCGTGTCCATCAGCGTGTAGTCGTTGCCGCGGCGCAGCTCAAGCGTCACCTCGCCGGTGATGGCGCGGGCGATCCAGCGCTGGGCGCTCTCGCGCAGCATCATGGCTTGCGAGTCGAACCAGCGGCCCTGGTACAGCAGGCGGCCAAGCTTGCGGCCGTTGGCGCGGTACTGCTCGATCGTGTCTTCGTTGTGGATGCCGGTGACCAGGCGCTCGTAGGCAATGTGCAGCAGCGCCATGCCGGGGCCTTCGTACACGCCGCGGCTCTTGGCCTCGATGATGCGGTTCTCGATCTGGTCGCTCATGCCCAGGCCGTGGCGGCCGCCGATCTTGTTGGCCTCCTCGAACAGCGCCACCGTGCTGCCGAAGCGCACGCCGTTCAGCGCGACTGGGCGGCCTTCTTCGAAGCTCACCGACACGCGCTCGCTCTTCACGGCCACGTCGTCGCGCCAGAAGGCCACGCCCATGATCGGGTTGACGATGTGCATGCCCTTGTTCAGGAACTCCAGGTCCTTGGCCTCGTGGGTCGCGCCCAGCATGTTCGAGTCGGTCGAGTACGCCTTCTCGGTGCTCATCTTGTAGTCGAAGCCGTTGGCGATGAGGTACTCGCTCATCTCCTTGCGGCCGCCCAGTTCGTCGATGAAGGTCTGGTCGAGCCAGGGCTTGTAGATGCGCAGGGCCGGGTTGGCCAGCAAACCGTAGCGGTAGAAGCGCTCGATGTCGTTGCCCTTGTAGGTGCTGCCATCGCCCCAGATGTGCACGCCGTCGTCCTTCATCGCTACCACCAGCGCGGTGCCGGTCACAGCGCGCCCGAGGGGGGTGGTGTTGAAGTAGGTGGCGCCGCCGGTGCTGATGTGGAAGGCGCCGCTCTGGATAGCGGCGATGCCTTCGGCCACCAGCTGCGCGCGGCAGTCGACCAGGCGGGCGATGTCGGCGCCGTAGGCCTTGGCCTTGCGGGGGATGTCGTCGTAGTCGCTCTCGTCGGGCTGGCCGAGGTTGGCGGTGTAGGCGCAGGGGACAGCGCCCTTCTTGCGCATCCAGTGCACCGCAGCGCTGGTGTCCAGGCCGCCCGAGAACGCGATGCCGACGCGTTCGCCGGCGGGAAGGTGTTGGAGGATGGTGGCTGCCACGCGGTGCTCGCTGATGATCGAAGAAAGGCGATGATTTTAGGCGCCGTGCGCTGCGGGCACGCCGGTCAGGCGGACCGTCAGCAGTTTGCCGACCCGATCACGCAGACCAACCGGTGATACGGCGGACGGTTCCACCGCTTCGCCGGCCACCAGGCCCACCGGGCTGAACAGGCCGCGACGGAAGGGTTTGGTCATTGCAGCGCCTTCGACGCGCGAGAAGAACGAGCCCCACAGGTTCTGCAGCGCCATCGGCACCACCGGCACGGGGTTCGTCTCCAGCAGCTTCATCACGCCGCCCTTGAACTCGCCCAGCTCGCCGTCCTTGGTGATCGCGCCTTCCGGGAAGATGCAGACGAGGTCGCCTTCGGCCAGCACCTGGCGCGCGCGTTCGAAGGCCTGTTCGTAGATGGCCGCGTCTTCACGCTGCGGTGCGATCGGGATGGCCTTGGCCAGCTTGAACAGCCAACCCAGCACCGGCACCTTGAAGATGCGGTGGTCCATGATGAAAGCGATGGGCCGTGGGCTCGCCGCCATCAGCAGCACCGCGTCGACGAAGCTCACGTGGTTGCACACCAGGATGGCGGCGCCTTTGGTCGGGATGTTCTCGTCGCCCAGCACCTTGAAGCGGTAGACCAGCCGCGTCGCGACGAAGGCGATGAAGCGCAGCAGGTACTCGGGCATCAGCATGAAGATGTAGAACGCCACGACGGCGTTGAGCACGCCGGTGATCAAGAACACCTGCGGGATCGTGAAGTTCATCGCCAGCAAGGCGCCGACGCCGACCGAGCTCACGATCATGAACAACGCGTTGAGGATGTTGTTGGCCGCGATGATGCGGGCACGGTGGCTGGGCTGCGAGCGCAGCTGGATCAGTGCGTACATCGGCACGCTGTAGATGCCGGCGAAAAGCGACAGCAGCATCAGATCGGTCATCACGCGCCAGTGCGCACCGACGGCCATGAACTGGCTCACCGTGAGGGGTGCCGACGCCGGCAACCCGCGCGATGCGAAGTACAGGTCGATCGCAAAGATGCTCATGCCGATAGCACCCAGCGGCACAAGGCCGATCTCCACATGCCGCTTCGACAGCATCTCGCACAGCAGCGAGCCGATGCCGATGCCGATCGAGAACACCACCAGCAGCAGCGAGGCCACATGCTCGTCGCCATGCAGCACTTCTTTGGCGAACGACGGGAACTGCGACAGGAACACCGCGCCGAAGAACCACATCCACGAGATGCCCAGCAGCGAGCGGAACACCGCCACGTTCTCGTTGGCGAGCTTGAGGTTGCGCCAGGTTTCGGTGAACGGGTTCCAGTTGATCTTCAGGTCGGGGTCGGTCGACGGTGTGGCCGGCACGCCTTGCGCGAACAGTCGCCCGAGCAGCGCGACGCCGACGCAGGCCCACGCGATGTAGTGCGCGCCGACCTGGGGAATCGCAATCAGCAGGCCGCCCGCCACATTGCCCAGCAGGATGGCAACGAAGGTGCCCATCTCGACCATGCCGTTGCCGCCGGTCAGCTCGCGTTCGTTCAGGTGCTGCGGGAGATACGCGAACTTCACCGGCCCGAAGAGCGTGGAGTGCAGACCCATCAGGAACACGCAGGCCAGCAGCACCGGCACGTTGGCCTGCAGGAAGCCGTAGCCTGCGAGCAGCATCACGCCCACTTCGAACCACTTCACGAAGCGGATCATCTTCGTCTTGTCGTACTTGTCGGTCAGCTGGCCGCTGGTGGCCGAGAACAGCAGGAACGGGAAGATGAACAGCGCGCCGATCACGAGGCCCGCCATCGCCGGCGGCAGCCAGCTGACCTGCACCTGGTAGGTCACCATCACGGTGAAGGCGAACTTGAACAGGTTGTCGTTGCCCGCGCCCAGAAACTGCGTCCAGAAGAAGGGCGCGAAGCGGCGCTGCGTCAGCAGGGCGAACTGGTTGGGGTGTTCGGGGTGGCTCAAGGGGTCTCCTCTGTGTGGCTCTTCGGCTGTCGGCGCAATCTACCTCACCACCTGCACCGGGCCGCCAAGGCCGCTGCGATTCAACCACGTGAAGACCGAGTCGACCGTGACGGTTTCGATGCGATCGCCGAATCGTTTGGCGTTGGGGTGGTCGTCGAAGGCCACGTTGGCAGCCGTCATGCGCGCGCCCAGGCGCTTGAAAGCCGAGATGTGCAGGGTGGCGGGTTGGTAGCCCTGTAGTTGCAGCCAGGCCTGCGCACGCTCACGCGTCTGCGCATTCGGGTCTTGCGACAGGGCCAGCGTTTCCAGCACCCACTGGTTCGATTGCTGGTAGGTCTGCGCCCAGGGGTAGGCGACCATGCTGTAGCGCGGCGTGTTGAGCTGCGCCAGCCGGGCGTTGCTGCGCAGCACCGGCAGCAGACGCGCCTGTGCATCAGGCGAGAGCGCCACCATGCCGGCCTGGTAGTCATACAAGTCGTCGAGGAAGAACTCGCCGAGGCCTTGGCGGTACACCGCGGCGACGGCGCTGCCGCACTGGTTCAGCTTGTGCGCCACGTACCAGCGGTCGCCATCGCGGTAGGCCCAGCCCATGTGCGAATAACGCTGGCCGTACTCGCTCAGGTTCTGGCCGACGCGGGCTAGCGCCACCACCTGCGCGCCGCTCGCGTCGAGCTGGCGCGCCGTGTGCTCGGCCAGGTTCATCGCGCGTTCGATGTTGCGCGCCTGGGGTGGCTTCTGCTCGCAGGAACGGCCGGCGTGGGCCAGCGTCGCGATGCACAGCAGCGCGGCGGCGATGGCGCTTTTCATCGCCCGCCCTTTCATCGCGTCACCCGCTCGTTGTAGAGCAAGGCAGCGCCGATCTGGTTCGGGATGAAGGCGATGGCCTGGCCCGCGGCCGACAGCACCCACCCTGCGCTGATGGCAGTCACGACCACCGCGGTGCCGACGGCCACCGACACGCCGCCCGCCACGGTGATGCTGGCGCGCACGCCGTCCGACGCACGCTCCAGCACCCACACCGTGCCCTCGGCCGACGCTTCGATCGCGACCACCGTGAGCATCGCGCCGCCCGAGATGAACATCACCGGCGCGGCGACCGACACAGCAATCGGCAGCATCGACAGCGCACTCGCGTCCGAGGCATTTGGGTGCGCCTGCGCCGTCGAGACACCACCGGCGAGCAGGGCGGCACACAGCACGCCGTTGAGAAACAGTTTCTTCATGGTCGACTCCTTATTCGTTGTCACGGGCGGCGCGCATGCCGTCGCGGCGGGCTTCGGCGATCAGCGCGTCTTGCGCATCACGCAGCGTCTTGGCCAGCGTGAACACGCTGGAGATCAGGAACAGCCAGCTCACGCCGAGGTAGGCCTTGTAGGTCGGGTTCACGTCCATGCGCCACAGGCCCCAGCCGGTGAGTGCCATCGCGAGCGAGAAGCCGCCCCACACCACCAAGCCCCACATCGGCGTGTCGATGCGGCGCTGTTCGTTGTCGCGGATGTACTTGGCGAGCGCGAAGGCGGTCGAGAGGCAGAACACGTAGCCCATCACCATGAAGGCGCGGTGAATGTCTTCACCAGGCAGGTAGGCCAGGCCGGTACCGCACAGCGTGGCGGCCAGTCCGAACGAGACCCAGACCTGGAGCTTCCAGGCGTTGGTGTCCTTGCGGATGGCGATGGGGGTTTGCATGACGTTCTCGGGTTGGTTGAACACGGAACGCATGGTGGCTGGCCGCGCAGGCGGTATCAAGCTCTCCCTGGAAGGTTGCGGCGTCTTGGGCTGCTGGTATCGTCTGTCGATACTTTCGGGGGGTGCGGGAATGAGCACGACACAAGACCTGATCACGGCACTCAAGGCCGAGTTGAAGGCGGCCAACATCACCTATGCCGATCTGGCAGAGCAGCTGGAGATGTCGGAGTCGAGCATCAAGCGCATCTTTGCCAAGGCCGACATGCCGCTCTCACGCATCGACGATGTGCTGCGTGTGCTGAAGATGGACTTCGCCGAGCTCGCACGCAAGATCGCCGACGCGCAGCCGCTGCGCCGCGAGCTGACGCTCGAGCAGGAGAAGGCCGTGGTGGCCGACCGCCGCCTGCTGCTGATCGCCATCTGCTGCCTCAGCCAATGGACCTTCGAGCAGATCCTCGCCACCTACACGCTGACCGAAGCCGAGTGCGTGTCCTGCCTGGCGGTGCTCGACCGGCTGGGCTTCATCGAGCTGCGGCCGATGAACCGCTACCGCCTGCAGGTGGCCAAGACCTTCCGCTGGCGGCCCAACGGCCCGGCGATGGCCTTCTTTCGCGAGCACGTGACCGACGATTACTTCAGCGGCGGCTTCGACGGCGAAGGCGAGATGCTGATGCTCGTGCACGGCCAGGTCGGCCGCAGCCTCGCCGCGAGCTTCGCCGAGCGGCTGCAGCGCGTGGGCCAGGACTTCGCGCAACAACATCTGGCCGATCAGAAGCTGCCGGCCGACCAGAAGCGCCCCTACACGCTGGTGGTCGGCATGCGCTCCTGGCTGTTCGGCGCCTTCCGCGAGTTCAAGCGGGAGGCTTGAGCGCGCTGGCGGTGCGGTTAGAAGGCCGCGCTCAGCGTCACGCTGAACTGCGCCCACGCGCCCGCCTTGCTGGTCGCGACGATCTGCCCGCCCATGCGCTCGATCAGCTGGCGGCTGATGGCCAGGCCGATGCCGGTGCCTTCGGCATGGCTCGCGTCGCGGCCCAGGCGGTTGAAGGGTTCGTAGAGCCGCTCGAGTTGCTGCGGCGTCATGCCGGCCCCGCTGTTCCACACCCACAGCTCCACCGAGCCCGCGCCCGTGGAGCGCGCGCCCACGCGCACCGTGCCCTGCTCCTCGCTGTACTTGATGGCGTTGGACAGCAGGTTGAGCAGGCACTGGCGCATGCGCAGCGGGTCGGCCATGACCTGCGGCAGTCCGGTGTCGAATTCGCGCAGCACGGCGAGCTTGCGCTCCCGCAGCTGCGTGTCGACCATGGCAAGGCTTTCGTCGAGCAGCGCGCTCGCGTCGAGCGCCACGCTTTGCAGCTCGACGGCACCGAGTTCGATGCGGCTCAGGTCCATCAGATCGGTGATCAAGCCGAGCAGGTGCCGGCCGGCCTGCTCGATGTGGGCCACGCGTTCGGCCTGTTGCGGCGTCAGCGGTGCAGCCGGGTCGAGCCTGAGCAATTGTGAGAAGCCGAGCACCGCGTTCAGTGGCGTGCGCAGCTCGTGGCTCACCCGCCCGAGGAACTGCGACTTCATCTCGCTCGCCTGCTCGGCGGCCTGCTGCAGCTCGCGCGCAGCCTGGGCCATCTTCAGCTCGGAGATGTCGACGTAGGTGCCAACCACGCGGCGCGCAAGACCGTCGGAGCTGCGTTCGGCCACCTTGCCGCGGCTGAGCACCCAGATCCAGCCGTCGCGGGCGTGCTTGATGCGGAACTCATCGACGTACGGTGCGCTCGGGTCTCTCAGGTAGTCCACGAAGCGCTCTGTCACGCCGGGCAGGTCGTCCGGGTGGCACAGGTCGAGGAAGCTCTGCTCCGTCACCGGGCCGAAGGCCTGTGGCGTGGTGCCGATGATCTCGGCCCAGCGGCCGCCGAACACCAGCGTGCGGGCGATCAGGTCTCGCTCCCACAGCGCAATGCGGCCGGCGTTGATGGCAGTGGCCAGCCATTCGCGCGACTGCTGCAGCTTGGCGATCATCTGCTCGCGCTCGAGCTGCAGCGCCACCTCGGCGCTCACGTCGAACACCTGCACCATGCGCGCAGGGCGGCCGCCGAACATCAGGTCGTGCCCGCTGATGCGCACGTGGAAGACCGAACCGTCCTTGCTGCGGTGGCGCCAGGTGCCGGGCAGCGTGACGCTGCGGCTCTTCTGCACCTCGCGCGTCATGGCCTGCATCGCCGGCACGTCTTCCGCGGGGCGGATGTCGGCCAGGTTCATCGTCAGCAGCTCGCTGCGCGCGTAGCCGTAGCGCCGGACCATCGCGTCGTTCACGGCCAGCAGCTGATGGTCGGTGACGCCGTAGACGAACATCGGGTTCGCGCTCAGGCTGAACAGGTGCTCGTAGTCGGCGCTGGCCGGCAATTTCGACAGGTCGATCGACGTGGTCGCGAGCTCGGCTTCCGGCTCGGGGATCGCGTCGACTTTCGGTTCTGTGCGAGCTGCGGTTTTGCGAGAGCGCGTCCACATCCAGCCCACGAACGCGGCGGCTGCAATGGCCAGGCCGCCGAGCGCGACAAGCGGCGAGCCGGTGCTCACAGCACGCCGCGTGCGCGCAAGCCCGCCTCTTGCTCGGGCGTGATGCCCAGCTCGCGCAATACGGCCTGCGTGTCTTCGCCGAGCGTGGGAGCGCGGCGTGTGATGCGGCCTGGCGTGGCGCTCAGCTTGGGCACGATACCGGGCACGTCGAGCGACAAGCCGTCGGCCGAGGTGACGCGCTGGACCATGCCGCGTGCGCGGTAGTGCGGGTCTTCGGCGATGTCTTTCGCGGTGTAGAGGCGGCCGGCCGGCACCTGGGCGGCATTGAGCGCGTCCAGCACGGCGGTGACCGCGCGCGTGGCGGTCCAGGCGCCGATCGCGGCATCGATCTCGTCGACGCGTGCCACGCGCGCCGCGTTGCCGACCAGCGTGGGGTCGCGCGCCCAGTCGTCACGGCCGATGGTGGTCATCAGCCGCGTGAAGATGCTGTCGCCGTTGCCAGCCACCAGCACCCAGCCGTCGGTGCACGGGTAGGCATTGCTCGGCGCGATGCCGGGCAGGGCGGAGCCCGCAGCCTCGCGCACCGCGCCGAAGGCGCTGTACTCGGGCAGCAAGCTCTCCATGCAGTTGAAGACAGCTTCGTAAAGCGCGACGTCGATGCTTTGGCCACGCCCTTTCGGCGCCTCAGGCGACACCGACGCATGCCGGTGGTGCAGCGCCATCAGGATGCCGATCACGCCGTGCAGCGAGGCCAGCGTGTCGCCGATGCTCACGCCCACGCGAACCGGCACGCGGCCCGGCTCGCCGGTGAGATAACGCAGTCCGCCCATGGCTTCTGCGACCACGCCGAAGCCCGGTCTGTCCTTGTAGGGGCCGGTCTGGCCGTAGCCGCTGATGCGCAGCATGATGAGGCCGGGATTGGCTGGGCACAGATCGTCGTAGCCGAGGCCCCAGGCTTCCATCACGCCGGGCTTGAAGTTCTCGATCAGCACGTCGCACTCGGCTGCGAGCCGGCGCACGATGTCGCGTGCTTCCGCTTGCTTGAGGTCGAGCGCCACGCTCTTCTTGTTGCGCGATTGAACCTGCCACCACACGCTCGTGCCCTCGTGCAGCAGGCGCCACTGGCGCAGCGGGTCGCCGGTGCCGGGCGGCTCGATCTTGATGACCTCGGCACCGAAGTCGGCCAGTGTCTTGGCGGCGAAGGGGCCGGCGATCAGCTGGCCCATCTCCAGCACCTTCAACCCCGACAGCGGCCCGTTGGCAAATGTGGCTTGAGACGGCATGGTCACGATGGTAGTGTGTCTGCCTCGCCGCCCTCATGGAAAGACGCCATGCGCTACACGCTCTCGAGCCTGCTCCTGGTCCTGTGCACGTCGAGCCCCTGGGCACAGGAACGCGCCATCGACAAAGAGGTGATCGTGGCCGCGCCCGTGGCTGCCGTCTGGCAGAGCTGGACCACCAAGGCCGGAATCGAAAGTTTCTTCGCGCCCGAGGCCGAGATCGACGCCCGTGTCGACGGCGCCTTCCACATTCACATCGACCCGCTCGGCGAGCCTGGCATGAAGGGCGCCGACACCATGCGCTACATGGCCTTGCAGCCGATGAAGATGCTGAGCTTCGACTGGAACGCGCCGCCTTCGCTCCCCGAGGCGCGCCAGCAGCGCACCTTCGTCGTGGTGCGCCTGTTCGACGTCGACGGCAAGTCGACCCGCGTCACGCTGCACCACACCGGCTGGGGCGATGGCGGCGAGTGGGACAAGACCTATGCCTACTTCGACCGGGCCTGGGGCAATGTGCTCGTCAACCTGAAGAAGCGCTACGACAGCGGGCCGATGGACTGGACGGCGTGGATGGAGTCGCTGAAGAAGATGCACGCCACGCCGGCAGCGAAGTAGCGGGTGCGTGCTCGCTGTTTGTTGAGCGGGTGCTACGCCGCCCGTTGCCGTGGAACGGGCTACGCCGCCCGTTGTTCGATCACGTAGTTCGCTCCGTCGTACTGCCCCAGCACTTCCACCAGGTACGGCAGCACCGCGAGCATGTCGTCGTGCAACGTGTACGGCGGGTTGATGATGAACATGCCGCTGCCAGCCAAGCCGAAGCCCTGCTGGTCGGGCTGCTGCACCGTCATGCGCACATGCAGGAAGCCCTTGGGCGCCAGCGCCTCCAGGCGGCGCGGCAACTGCGCGGCTTCGAGCTTGCTCACCTGCGGGTACCACACCATGTAGACGCCCTCGGCAAAACGCGTCAGCGCTTCGCGCAGCGAGGCGATCACGCGCGGGTAGTCGTTGTGGCCTTCGTATGACGGGTCCATCAGCACCACGCCGCGGCGCGATGAGGGTGGCACTTGGCCCTTCAAGCCCTCGAAGCCGTCGGCGTTGTAAACCTCGGCGCCTTTCACCTCACCGAGGTACGAGGCGAGGATGCGGTGGTCGGTGTTGTGCAGCTCGAACATCCGCAACTGGTCTTTCGCGCGCAGCAGCATCTGCGCAAACGCCGGCGAGCCGGGGTACTGCTCCATGCGGCCGTCGGGATTGAACTGCTTCACCAGGTTCACGTAGTCGGCCACGGCCTCGGGCAGGTCGTCGCGGCTCCACAGGCGGCCGATGCCGTTGATGTATTCGCCCTTCTTCTGCGCGTACTGGCCTTCGAGCGAGTAGCCGCCCGCGCCAGCGTGTGTGTCGACCAAGCGGTAGGGCTTGTCCTTCTGGTTCATGTAGCGCAGCACGAGCGTGAGCATCACGTGCTTGAGCACGTCGGCGTGGTTGCCCGCATGGAAGGCGTGTCGGTAGGCGAGCATGGGCAGGCTGGAGTCGGTTGGAGGTTCGTATTGTCTTCCCCGCAGACGCTCGCCGTCGATCTTCAGCATCCGGTTGAAGCTGACGGGCGGGCACCTTCATCGAAAGCCCGGGCCCGGCAAGTCTTTGCAGGGCTTCGTACCATGAGTTCTTCCTTTCCTCCTTGATTGAGCGACACGCATGACTTCCCTTTTCGACCCCGCCCGCGTTGGCGACATTGCCTTGGCCAACCGCATCGTGATGGCGCCGCTCACGCGCAACCGTGCCGCGGTGAACCAGGTGCCCTCCGAGCTGGCGATCACGTATTACGCGCAGCGCGCCGGTGCCGGCCTGATCGTCACCGAGGCCAGCCAGATCAGCCCCGAAGGGCAGGGCTACCTCGACACGCCGGGGATCTACAGCCCCGAGCAGATTGCTGCCTGGAAGAAGGTGACCGACGCTGTGCACGCCAAGGGCGGCAAGATCGTGATTCAGCTCTGGCACGTGGGGCGCATCTCGCATGTGTCGCTGCAGCCGAATGGCCAGGCGCCGGTGTCGTCCACGGCGCGCGCGGCGGTAGGCAAGACCTTCATCAAAGGTGGCTTTGAGGATGTCTCTGCTCCGCGTGCGCTGAGGCTGGACGAGATCCCCAGCTTGATCGCCACCTACCGCCAAGCGGCCCGCAATGCCATCGATGCCGGCTTCGACGGCGTGGAAGTGCATGGCGCCAACGGCTACCTGATCGACCAGTTCCTGCGCGACAGCATCAACGATCGAACCGATGCCTACGGCGGCTCGATCGAGAACCGCGCGCGTCTGCTGCTCGAGGTGATGAACGCCGTGGTGGGTGAAGTTGGTGCCGGCCGCACGGGCCTGCGCCTGAGCCCGGTCACGCCGAGCAACGACGCCGGGCAAGACAGCCAGGCGCAAGCGCTGTTCAGCTACGTCGTCGAACAGCTGGCACCGATGAAGCTTGCGTTCCTGCACTTCGTCGAAGGCCAGACCGGTGGCGCGCGAGACGTTGCGCCGTTCGACTACGAGGCGCTGCGTCAGCGCTACAAGGCCGACCACCCGAACGGCGCATGGATGGTCAACAACGGCTACAACCGTCAGATGGCCATCGACGTGGTGGCCAGCGGTGCGGCGGACCTGGTGGCTTTCGGTCGCCCCTTCATCAGCAATCCCGACCTCGTGCGCCGGCTGAAGGAAGACGCGCCGCTCAACGCGCTGAAGCCGGCGCTGCTGTACGGCGGCACGGCCGAGGGCTATACCGACTACCCGACGCTCGAAGGCGCCGCCGCCTGAAGCATCAACGCTGGGCGGCCAATCGCGAGCGGAAGAGTTCGGGGATGCCGACTTCCCGTGGGCCGGGGATCAGCTCGAAGCTGTCTCCGGCCTTCAAGGTGCCTGGCACCCGCACCGCCAGATAGAAGCCGCACCAGCCGTTGGCCACCATCAGCTTCGCGGCCTGGTTGAAGCCCATGGCCGCGTTGAACTTGAAGCAGGGGAAGCGTGGCTCGCTGACGGCCAGTTCGCAGTTGGGAAAGCGCAGCACGTCGCCGATCCAGGCCTGGTTCTCGAGCATGCCGGCGATCGTGAGGTTCTCGCCCATGGAGCCTGGAGGCAGGTCGTCACCCCACGCGGCCACCTTGGCCTGCGCGCGCACCGTCTGCCAGAACGGGTAGTGCTCGCTGGGGTAGGCGTAGACCGCTTTCGGCAAGCCGCCGTGGACGGACAGGTCGGCCTGCTCGTCGCCAGCCAAGCCAAGGGGTTTGACGACGACCTCGTTCGACACGGCGCGTTTGCCGATGCCGGTCATGACCTTCTGGCCGTTGACCTCGATCTCGCGAGCGGGGCTGATGTTGACGCTGAGCAGGGTGTGCGGCATGGCTTGGATGATGCCGCATCGCAGCAGGGTGTCAGGCCGGTGCCGGACGCCACCCACGCAGGCTGGCCGCGACGCGCCGGCCTTGTGGGCCGGAGACCCATTGACCGAAGAGCTTGGCTGCCGGGTGGTTCACACGGAACGAGCGCATCACGTGCACTTCGGTCCCCATGCGCGAATCGCCGTCGACCATCAAGGCCAGCGGCTTGCGCCCGCGCGCCATCCACAGCCCGCGTTCGATCAAGGTGTACGCGCCCTCTGAAGCAGCTTGCTCCAGCGCGTTGCCCTTGCTTTCGACATACCAGGGAGCTGCGGGGGCAACCTTGGCCGCGCGCCACAGGGCCAGCGTGCCCAGGTGAGCGCCGCTGCCGTTGATCGGCCCTACAAAGCGGGCCTGCGCCTGAGCGAGCTTCGCCAGCGCCGCCGCGACGTCTCGCTCGCCGGCAATGCCGACCGGGTCTTTCGCCTTCTTGCCCACGCCCTCGAGCGGGCCGACCAGCACAAAGTCGCCGACTGCGATCAGGCGGCGGTCGTGAGCCAGGCCTTGTTTCTCGAGCTGCATTTCCTGCACGGGGGCATTTGTCATGGCGGCGTCGAGCTCGCCGCGCTCGAGCGCCTCCAGCAAGGTGCCACTGCGGCCGGGCACCAATTGCACCGCCACGCCGGTGTCGCGGCCGAAGGCCTTCTGCAGCTGGCTTGCGAGACCCGAATCAATGAGCGCCTGCTCGGCCCCCAGATGCATCGGGTCGGCCAGCGATTTGCGCTGCGCCGCCCAGGCCATGGTGGGGATGGATGAGGCGGCCAGAAGGGCCAGGAGCGAGCGGCGATCGATGGTCATGGCGGCCGATCTTATGTCGCCGAAACCCCGGGAAAACGCGCAGGGCTGCCGGGCGTAGGCACTAGTTCACGCGGGCGCCGCATCATGAGATGCAAATTTTGCATGACCCCCTCATGTCTGGTAGTTACCGCGCGATTACATTCAACTCACAATCGTTCTGAGGGTTCATTTTGCCCTCTGTGGAACGCGGATTGCTGACCTCTTCAGAGCATGCAAAACGGCATGGGGCGAGCCCCGAAACCTGACACCCCCAGGTAATCGAGGCTCGCCCGATTCCGGCTTTTTAACTTCGATGATTGGACTCAGCATGAACAGACCCGTGATGGAAGGCTTGCGCTTGAACGTACCCGCCTATGCCAAACATCCCCGCTTGATCGAGTGGGTAGCCCAGGTCGCCGCGCTGACCGAAGCACGCGACGTGTACTGGTGTGACGGCAGCAAGGAAGAGTACGACCGCCTGTGCGCCCAGCTGGTCGCGGCCGGCACCTTCAAGAAGCTCAACCCGGAGCTGCGTCCCAACAGCTACCTTGCCTTCAGCAGCCCGAGCGACGTGGCACGGGTCGAAGACCGCACTTTCATCTGCAGCGAAAAGAAGGAAGACGCCGGCCCCACCAACAACTGGATGGCACCGGCCGAGATGCGCGAGCTGCTCCAGACTGGTGACAAGGCGCTGTTCAAGGGCAGCATGAAGGGCCGCACGATGTACGTCGTGCCCTTCAGCATGGGCCCGCTGGGCTCGCCGATCGCGCACATCGGCGTCGAGTTGTCCGATAGCCCCTATGTCGCGGTCAACATGAAGATCATGACGCGCATGGGCCGCGCGGTCATCGAGGTGCTGGGCGAAGACGGCGTCTTCGTGCCTTGCGTGCACACCGTCGGCGCGCCGCTCGAAGCGGGCCAGAAAGACGTCGCCTGGCCCTGCAACACCACCAAGTACATCGTTCACTACCCCGAGACCCGCGAAATCTGGAGCTATGGCTCCGGTTACGGCGGCAACGCGCTGCTCGGCAAGAAGTGCTTCGCGCTGCGCATCGCCTCGACCATGGGCCGCGACGAAGGTTGGCTGGCCGAACACATGCTGCTGCTCGGCGTCACCGGGCCGGATGGCAAGAAGCACCACGTGGCTGCGGCCTTCCCGAGCGCCTGCGGCAAGACCAATTTCGCGATGCTGATCCCGCCTGCCGGTCTCGACGGTTGGAAGGTCACCACCATCGGCGACGACATCGCCTGGATCAAGCCCGGCAAGGACGGCCGCCTCTATGCCATCAACCCCGAAGCGGGTTATTTTGGCGTGGCGCCTGGGACCAACGAGAAGACCAACTTCAACTGCATGCAGAGCCTGAAGCGCGACGTGATCTTCACCAACGTGGCGCTGACCGACGATGGTGACGTCTGGTGGGAAGGCATGACCGACACCCCGCTCGCGCACCTGATCGACTGGCAAGGCAAGGACTGGACACCCAAGCTCGGCCGCGAGACCGGCGCGAAGGCCTCACACCCGAATGCGCGTTTCACCGTGGCCGCTGCCAACAACCCGGTGCTCGACTCTGAATGGGACAACCCGGCCGGCGTGCCGATCGATGCCTTCATCTTCGGCGGCCGCCGCTCGACCACGGTGCCGCTGGTGACCGAAGCCCGCAATTGGGTCGAAGGCGTGTACATGGCCGCGACCATGGGCTCCGAAACCACGGCCGCGATCATCGGCCAGCAAGGAGTGGTGCGCCGCGACCCGTTCGCCATGTTGCCGTTCACCGGCTACAACATGAGCGACTACTTCCAGCACTGGCTGAACGTCGGCGCCAAGCTGGAAGCGCAGGGCGCCAAGCTGCCCAAGATCTACTGCGTCAACTGGTTCCGCAAGGGTGACGACGGCAAATTCGTCTGGCCTGGCTACGGCGAGAACATGCGCGTGCTGAAGTGGATGATGGAGCGCGTCGAAGGCCGCGGTGAAGGCACCGAAAGCCTCTTCGGCGTGAGCCCGCGTTATGAAGACCTGAGCTGGAAGGGCCTGGACTTCACCCCTGCTCAGTTCAACCAGGTAATGACCGTCGACAAGGCCGCCTGGCGTGCCGAGCTCGATCTGCACACCGAGCTGTTCAACCAGCTGGCCTATCACCTGCCAGCCGAGCTCACGGCCACCAAGGCCAAGCTGGAAGGCAGCCTCGGCTGATCGGCAAACTTTCGCCCACAAAAAAGCCCGCCGAGTGCGGGCTTTTTGTTGCAACGAGAACCGAGGGCTTAGTCGCCGTAGAGCATCTCGTGCCGGTCGGCGGCTGCGTACAGCTCCGACGCGAAGCGCGGGTCCGCAGCTTCGTAGCGGTGGGCCATGGCGCGAACCCGTGCGGCTTCACGTGCCGGGTAACGAGGCGCTGGCTTGCCGGGGTGGTTGAACAGCGCGATGGCGGCTGCGGCGAGGTCGCCGAAGCGGGATGCCAGACGCGGTGCGGTGCGTGCGGCGGGAACTTGGATACTGATGGTTGTGGTGGTCATGGTGTGCTCCTTCGGGGCATCTCTGCAGCTCCACAGGGAGTCGCATTGGGATCAAATATAGGGTTTTCCCTTGTGATGGTCCAATCAAATCTGTGAATCCATGACATTCACGATCAATATGTCACGAAGATAATCCCTTGGATGAACTTCCACACCCTGGATCTGAACCTCCTGCGGGTCTTCGATGCCGTGATGGCCGAGCGCAACCTGACCCGCGCGGCGGCCCGCCTCTCGCTCACGCAGCCGGCTGTCAGCAATGCCCTGCGCCGATTCAAGGAATCCATAGGTGAGGAGCTGCTCACTCGCGTGACACATGGCGTGGTGCCGACACCTTACGCAGAGAAGCTGTGGCCGGAGGTCCGAGCAGCGCTGGGCCAATTGCGTGCTGTGCTCGACCCCGGGGAGTTCGATCCACGGCAAGACCCGGTCAATTTCCAGCTCGCCATGGCAGACGCCACCGCGGCGGTGCTGCTGCCGCCCCTCATTGCGCACATCGAGGCCGAGCAGGCACTCGTCAACCTTCGGATCCTGCCGTTGACCACACGTGACCCGCGTGGGTTGCTGGAGCGCGGCGAGATCGACGTCGCCGTCGGCTACTTTCCGGAGGCGGTGGCCGAACTCGAAACACGCGGCCAGCAAAGCGCGCTGCACCACCAGCGCCTGTCCGAGAGCGAATACGTGTGCGTCATGCGGCGCGGGCACCCACTGGCGAGTGGCGAACTTACGCTGGATGACTTCTGCGCTGCCCATCACCTGCTCGTGAGCTTCTCGGGTCGGCCGCACGGGTTCGTGGACCAGGCGCTGAGCGCGCTCAACCGCTCGCGCCGCATCGTGCTGACGGTGAACCAGTTCTTCACCGCCGGCCGCGTGGTCTCACGCAGCGATCTGCTCACCGTGCTGCCGGCTTCCTTCGTCGACGCCACCGGCTACAAGAGCCAGTTGGTGGAGCGCCCGCTGCCCATGGCCATGCCGCGCATTCACGTCGAGGCCATGTGGCACATGCGGCACGACCGCGTCAGCGCGCACCAGTGGCTGCGCACGCGACTGGTCGAGGCGATGCGGCCCCGAACGGCTGCGGTCGAACGACAATGACGCGTGCCACTTTTCCGCCAAGGCTTGCCATGTCTGCCCATTCCGATTTGACCGACACCGAATTCGCCGAACTCGACGACTTGCTCGCCGCCACGCCCGAGCCCTTGCAGCCCGTCGATGCGGTGATGCTCGACGGTTTTCTGTGCGGCGTGCTCGTGCAGCCGCTGCTGCTGGAGCCCGCCGCCTGGCTGCCGCATGTGTTCGATTTCGACGCGACGCCCTTGCCCGATGACGTCGATGCGACATGGCGCGACCGCACCAGCGCGCTAATCCTGCGTCGCCATGCCGCGCTGAACCGCGCAATGGCCGAAGACGGCTGGTTCAACCCGCTGATCCTGGAGTTCGACGACGAGCACCCGCTGCAGCCGCCCACCGACGGGGGCCCGGACCCAATGGCCGGGCTGAGCGAGATTTCGCAAGCGCTGATGCCCTGGGTCGCCGGCTTTCAGCACGCCACGCTGTGCTTTCCCGACCTGGCGGAGATGCCCGATGACGCGGTGATGACCGCACTCGCGCGTCTGTACCGCCACCTGCCTGCCGAGACCGATGAAGAGCGCGAAGTCGTCGCCACGCTCGAACGCGAACACCCCCTGAAAGACCTGGAAGAAGCGATCGAAGAGCTGGTGGTGACCGTCGCCGACCTCTACGACCTGACGGGCGAGTTGCGCTACAAGGTTGACACCGTGCGCCGTGAAACTCCCAAGGTCGGCCGCAACGACCCGTGCCCGTGTGGGAGCGGCAAGAAGTTCAAGCAGTGCCACGGCGCCACCTGATCCGTGCGTCTGCAACTTCTCTCGGACCTGCACCTCGAGACTGAAGACTTCGAGCCCCAGCCCGCGCCGGACGCCGAGCTGTTGGTGCTGGGTGGCGATATCGACAGCACCTGGGCCGGCCTGTCTCGCTTCCAGGGCTGGCCTGTGCCGGTGGTCATGGTCGCGGGCAACCATGAGTTCGATAGCCGCGAACTCAACACCACCTGGCCCGAACTTCGAGCGCACTGCGGGCAACTCGGCATCACTTTGCTGGAGCGCGAAAGCCTGGTTCTCGCGGACCGCAACGGCCGCCGCATCCGCTTCGTGGCCACGGTGCGCTGGTGCGACTTCGATCTCTTCGGCGAGAAGCAGCGCGACAAGTCAATGCGCGCCGGCACCTACTTCATGCGGGTGATGCGGTCCACACGCAACGGCGCTGTGTTCGACGCCGCTCAAGTGCGCGAAGAGGCCCTGGCGTGCCGCGTTTGGCTGGCCGAAGAGCTGGCTCGCTCATCGACGGAATGGGAGGCGACGGTCGCCTTGACCCACTTCGCGCCCAGTTTGCGCAGCGGCGACCCGCGTTATGGAAGCCAGGCCGGCACCGCGAGCTTCTGCAACGCCGACGACGACCTGCTGCCGCTGGCCGATCTGTGGATCCACGGGCACCTGCACTGCCGCCACGACTACACCGTCGGCAGCACGCGCGTGGTGTGCAATGCGCGCGGCCATGCCCGCAAGGGCGAGGCCGATGGCTACGACGGGCTCTTCGTCGTCGACGTCTGACCCGCCAGCCCATCGAAACAGGTGCTGAGCAGCATCTCGATGATCTGCTCGTCGGTGTGCTGGCCGCTCACCTTCAACAGGCTCAGCACCGGGTCGCAGGCGCGGGCAAACAGCGTGTAAAGCACCACTTCAGGCGGCAGGCGCGGGTTCAGGTCGCCAGCAGTCTGGGCAGCACCGATCCAGGCGCCAAGCTGGTTACTGACCTCCATCAGGCGGTCGAGGTAGGGCTTGTTGGCCATCAGCGCGGCGCGCAGGGTGGAGTTCTGCGCCGGCAGCGACGGCATCTCACCGGCCAGTTGAACCTGCATGGTCCAGCGCGCAACGGCCTTCAGCTGGTCGACAGCGGGGGCGCCCGCCGGCAGGCTGGCCATCAAGGCCTGGGCTCGCTCGAGCACGCGGATCATGGCGGCGCCGGCCAGCTCTTCCTTGGAGCTGAAATGCTTGTACAGGCTGGCCTTGGCGATGCCCACATCGGCGGCGACCTCGTCGACCGTCATGTTGTCGAAGCCTTTCTCAGCCAACAGGCGGTTGACCGAGGCGACGATGGCGTCCTCTCGAACGCGCAAGACTTGCTCACGGAAAGAAACTTTGGCCATGCCGCGATTCTATGCGGCCGGAGCGCTCAGGAAACGACCAAGTTCAGGTTTGAACTGATCAGTATTTGGTTGTGAGCGTCAACGACGCGGTCGGCGAACCAGCCGGTCAGCGGGAGGCGGGGGCGTCGGTGTGGACTTGGGCGATGGCTCGGCCGGCTCAGCTTCTATGCTGGCATCGAGGCCGAAGGCCGTGCCCATGTCGGCCGGATCCGGGGAGTCGTCGGCCTCCGAGCGTCGCGCCGCCATGGAGGTGAGCCATGTCAATCCAGGAATCAAGCTCATCGCAGACCTCCGCACCAGCCGTTGTGAAACCAGTGTGTGGCGGGATGACCTTGGGCGATGCGTGGATATGCGGCTTGCTTGCGGCGCTTTTAATGAGCGCGTCCGCAGGAATCGCTGGCCAGCGATTCAGCCTGGCTTGCCGAGCGCGGCCTCGGCACCAGCCACCAGCGCCGCGCCAATCCGGTCGAGCAGCGCCACGCGCTCGGAGGGCGCCGCCCCATCGGCCCCAAGCCGCCATTGGTGCCAGAACAGCCGCAGGTCAACGCCCACATCGGGCAGCACGGTCACCAACGCACCGCTCTCCAGCAGCTCGCGCACCTGCAGCTCCGGCACGATGCCGATCCCCCAGCCCATCAGCACGGCGCGCACGTAGGCCTCTGCCGACGGAACAAAACGCTCCTGCAGCCGCGGCTGCCGCACGCCCACGGCGCGTGCCGCCCACTGCAGCTGCATGTCGTCCTTGCGGTTGAACGACAGGAACGGCACCTGCGCAAAGTTTGTGCGGTTGAGCCCCTGCGGCAAGGCTTGGCTGAAGAAGCCCGGGCTGGCCACCGCGATGTAGTGCATCACGCCCAGCGGCAGCACCTGGCAGCCTCGCAGCGCTTCGCTCACCGTGCTGACGCAGCCCAGCACCGCGCCCTGGCGCAGCCAGTCGTGTGTGAAGTTCTGATCGTCGACGATCAGCTCCAGCGACAGACCGGCCTGCACCAGCGCGTCGAGCGCCGGCATCACCCAGGTGGCGAGGCTGTCGGCATTGACGGCAATCGGCAGCCGCTGGCCCGCGTCAGCGTCTACACCCAACTCGCGGGCCACGTCCGCGCGCATGGCCTGCAATTGGCGAGCAAAACGCAGCAGCACCTTCCCCGGCTGGGTGAGGCGCAAGGGACGCGAGCGCACAACCAGCAGCTGCCCGACCTGCGCCTCCAACGAGCGTAGGCGCTGCGACACCGCCGACTGCGTGATGGACAAGCGTTGCGCCGCGCGCTCGAAGTTGCCGTCGTCCGCCAGCGCGGCTAAGCATTCCAACGCAGCGGGGTCGAAGTCTTTCATCAGTTTGCCTAATGCAACGCGAGGAATATGAATGATGCTTCACTTCGGCAAGTGGCGCCGAGACAATCTGCACATGGTTCAAGAAACATTCACCTCCGCGTTCCTTCAGGGCTGGCTGATGACCGCCGGGCTCATCGTCGCCATCGGCGCGCAGAACGCGCTCGTGCTGCGGCAGGGCCTGACGCGCACGCACGTCGGGCCGGTGGTGGTGCTGTGCACGCTGTCGGATTGGCTGCTGATTGCGCTGGGTGTGTTTGGCCTCGGTGCCGTGATCCAGTCGTCGCCCCTGCTGCTGCAGGCCTTCCGTTTCGGCGGGGCTGCGTTCCTGGTGGTCTACGGCTTGCGCTCCGCACTGCAGGCCTGGCGCGGGCAGGGTGCGCTGACCCAGGCCGACGCCCGTGGCAACACGCTGGCGGCGACCCTGGTCAGCACGCTCGCGCTGACCTACCTGAACCCGCACGTCTACCTCGACACCGTGGTGCTGCTCGGCAGCGTGGGGGCGCAACATGGCAGCGAAGGCCGTATCGCCTTTGCCACCGGCGCGGGCCTGGCCTCACTAATGTGGTTCGTGATGCTCGGGTACGGGGCCGTGGCGGCGTCGCGCTGGCTGCGCCATCCCGTGGTGTGGCGCGCTATCGATGTCGGCGTGGCGGTGGTGATGTTCAGCGTGGCCACACAGCTGTTGCTGAAAGGGACCGTGTGACCCAGGCGGCACGCCGAAACGAAACAAGCCACGCTCACGCGTGGCTTGCGTTTGAAGGCGCCGCTCAGTAGGTCGACGCGGTCTTGCTGCCAGACGACTTGTAGCGCGCGATCGCGTTCTTCAAATCCGTGTACTCGGCGCAGGGCAGCGTGCAGACCTTGTTGAGCGTGGCCAGGCGCTTCTCGGCCATTGGCAGATCGCCCTTCATCAGGTACAGCTCGCCCGAGTATTCGAGCGTGCCACGGTGGTTCGGGTCGATGCGCAGCGCGTCGTTGTAGAACTTCTCCGAGCCCGCCAGATCCGGCGTCTTCGATTTGCGCAGGCTGTAGCCCATCAGGTTGTTCCAGTCCGCGCTGCCGGTGTCGTTGACGCGCTTCAGTTCATCGATGGCGCCGGCCCAGTTCTTGGCGGCAATCTGCTCGCGGGCAGCGGCCAGCTTGTCGGTCGACGTCGCAGGCCCGGTGTCGGCAGCAAAGGCCGCATTCAACGACAGCGTCAGCAGGGTGGCGGTGAGCAGGTTCTTCAGGGTGGCGTGCATGGTGGATGTGTCCTCTTGGCTTGGATGGCAGACGCCTGAATTGGCGTCTTGAATAGACTTACGGAGTCACCTTGGATGACGGACGCAGCCGAGTGCAAAAATTTAGTCGGCAGTCGCATCGGCTCACCAAAGCTTGACGCAATGGCCACTCAACACGAAAGGTTGCGTGGGCTTGTCGCCTGGCTTCGCCGCCCTCTCTTCCAGGCTGACGGCCAAGCGCGACACCTGAGAAAACAGCTTCTCCGACTCATCACTCAATGCCAGCGTGGATGACCCGCCCGGCGTCACCACGCCCACCGGGAAGGCCGCACTGCCGTCTCGCGGCAAGGCCCAGAGTTGCGCCACGCGGCCGCTGGGCACCGAGAGCGCCTGCAGCAGCTTGATGGTGAGTTGCCGCCCATGCCGGCGCGAACTGGCCAGCACGGCCGGCTTGCCTTCGCTGTCGGTCAACAGGCCCACATAACTGGCCGGCAGGCTCTCGGCCTGCGGCTCCAGGCCGATCAGCCCCGGCTGAATGCGTAGCACCACGGTGCACAGCAGCACACCTGCAAGCACCCCGCCCAGCGCGCGCCACCATCCCGCGCTCTTGCGCGGCGGAGCGAACAGGCGCTGCTCCAGCCCTTGCCACACCGCGTTGCGCGGCGCCATCGGCGGCAGGCTGGTCGACAGAACCGTGAACCGCTCTTGCCACGCAGCCACAGCGCGGCCGGCCGCCGGCGCCTGGCTCAGCACGCGCTCGAAGCGGCGCCTCGCGCCACCGGCGAGCGTTCCCAGTACGTATTCGCGCGCCAGGCGATCCAGCCGTTCCGGCAACAGATAGTTCATGCGGATGCCTCCGAGGAGGCCGTGCTGACACGCGTCATGCGGCGACTCCCGCCGCCTGCAGGCAATCCTTCAGCTTGTCCAAACCCCGCCGCACCCACGCCTTGGCCGTGCCTAGCGGCGCATTCATCGCCTCGGCGATGTCGGTGTGGACCATGCCGCGGTAGTAAGCCAGCGCGAGCGCCTGGCGTTGCGACGCGTTCAGCTCGCCCATGCAGGCGCCGATGTGGGCCTTGGTCAGGCTGTCGTCGAGCAGGCGCTGCGGTTCTAGCGCGGCGTCGCCGGCGATTTCCAGGGCCTCGTCGTCGAGCGCCACGGTCGAGCCGCGCTCGGTCTTGCCCGAGCGCAGGGCGTCGATCGCCTTGTTGCGCACGATGTTGATGAGCCAGGTCATCGGCGTAGCCACGACGGGGTTGTAGCCACTCGCGCTGTGCCAGACGTTCATGAAAGCTTCCTGCAGCACCTCTTCGGCGCGGTCCCTGTTGTTCAATATACGGAACGCGACGCTCAACAGATGCGCGCAGGTGGCGCGATAAAGCCGCTCGAACGCAGCCCGGTCGTGCAGGGCGGTGCGCGACATCAGGGTGGTAAGGTCGTCGACAGCTGGCATGGTGGTGCCGATCCGGAGGGAATGACGCGCGAGTCTACAATCGCGCCCCCCTTGCGTGACCCCTCCCTGTATGTACTGCGCCATCGACTTCGGCACCTCCAACTCGGCCATCGCCATTCCGGCCGGCGGTGAAATGCGCCTGGTCGAGCTGGAGCCAAGCCACCGCACCATGCCGACGGCGGTCTTCTACTTCGTCGAAGGCTCCGAGGCTCATGGGCCGCCGCGTGCTTTCGGGCGGGCCGCGCTGGCGGCGTATGTCGATGGCATCGATGGCCGCCTGATGCGCTCGATGAAGAGCATCCTCGGCAGCAGCCTGGTCGAGCAGACCACCGACGTGGGCGGTGGCCGCGGCGTGAAGTACCTCGACATCATCGCCGGCTACCTGCTGCACCTGAAGACGCTCGCCGAGCGCGAGGCCGGGGCGAGCATCGACCAGGTGGTGCTGGGCCGGCCGGTCTTCTTCGTCGACGAAGAGCCCGAGCGCGATGCGCAGGCCCAGGCCACGCTGGAAACCGCAGCACGTGCCGTCGGCTTCCGCGAGATCCACTTCCAGTACGAACCGATCGCCGCCGCATTCGACTTCGAGCGCAGCGTGAGCAGCGAGCAGGTGGTGCTGGTGGCCGACATCGGTGGCGGCACCTCCGACTTCTCGGTCGTGCGCGTCGGGCCCGAGCAAGCCAAGCGGCTGGAGCGCAAGGGCGACATCCTCGCCAACCATGGCGTGCATATCGCCGGTACCGACTTCGACCGCCGCGTTGAACTGGCCAGCATCCTGGGTGAATTCGGCTACGGCGCCTACGGCCCCAGCACGAACGGCGCACCGGCGCGCGAGGTGCCGAGCGCGGTCTACTTCGACCTCGCCACCTGGCACCTCATCAACACCCTGTACAGCCCGCAGCGCGTCGCCGAGTTGCGGCAGATGCGCAGCTTCTACGCCGACGCACGCCATCACCAGCGCTTGATGACGGTGGTCACCGAGCGCCTGGGCCACGAGCTCGCATCACGTGCCGAGGCCGCGAAGATCAGCGTGGCTGAAGGCGGCGACACGCGCATCGACCTCAGCCACGTCGAACGTGCACTCGCCGTCACGCTGACCGAGCGCGAGGCGGTGCAGGCTATCTCAGGCGATCTGGAGCGCATCGTCGACGCGGCGCGTGTCACGGTGGCGCAGGCCGGCTTGCGGCCGGATCAGATCGATGCGCTGTATTTCACCGGCGGCTCCACCGGGTTGCGCTTGCTGGCGCAACAGATCGCAGCCGTGTTCCCCCAGGCGCGTGCCGTGCGCGGTGACCGCTTCGCCAGCGTGGCCACCGGTTTGGCGCTGCACGCGCAACGCTGGTTCACGCGCGCGCAGTAAGTTTTACCGGCGCCGTGGTGCCGGTCGTTTCGGTTTTGGCGCCGCGTTGCTCGCGGGTTGCGGCCGGCCCACATCGGCCAGCAGCAGCGTGGCGCGCACCAGGCCTTCGACTGCTTCAGACAGGTCTTCCGGTGGCTCGAGCGTCTCGATCTCTTCGAGCAACTCGTCGGCGTCTTCCAGGTCGTCCGGACTCAGGTGCCGGTACAGCAGGGCGAGCGGTTCGGTGAGCGACTGCGCGTCGCGCTGCATCAGTTCGGGAAACAACTCCATCGCGGTCGCGAAGCCCGCCACCCACGGGTACACGGCGTCGACCTCGGAGGGCTCGTCGTCTTCACCTTCGAGCTCGAACACCCAGGGGTCGAACCATTGGCGGCGCGAGATCGCGTCGTTCAGCTCCGCGTGCCGCCGCAAGGCCAATTCATGCAGGCGCGTCGCGTCGAAGCGGCTCGGCAGCGCACGGCCGTCGGCGTCCGTGATGTGCGGCAACCAGCGGCTGGCGGGCACGCGCACCGGCTGAACCAGCAGTCCGCACAAGAAGCCATCGAGCATGCTTACGTCGAGTGGTTCGAGGGGCGGAGGAACGGCATCGAGCAGTGCCTGCAACTCTTCGAGTTCGGATTCGTTCAGTGGAACTTGGGGTGATTTGTGAAACGTGGCCATCTCGGCATTGTCGCGTGGCGACCCGTGAAAGAGGGTGACGTTAAAAGTACTTCGGTGCCGCGTGCTTCGCAGACCTTGCGATGTGCGAAGTCTTGAGGTGCACGAACTTCGCATCGACTCGCTGATGCGCTGTTGCTACAAAGCGTTTCCATTCGTCCCTCGTATTGGGGATGGATGGCGTGCACCTCGCACGACTACATTTTCGCTGTGCTGTCACACGGGGTCTTCACAGACCACGAGGTACACGGTCCGAATCGCCAGAGCGCTCAAGAAGAAAAACGCGCCGCAGAAGCGAGAGAACCGCACCGGTCCCAACGACGTCCTTCAGAGGACTTCAACAGCCCACCCTTCATCGGGTGGGCTTTTTTTTGCCTCGGTGTTGAACCGCCTAGGCATCGAAGCCCGAGGCCAGGTGAGTGCGCAAGTGCGCCACCAGCGCCTGCACCGCCTTCGGGGTCGTCGGGCTCCACGGGTGCATCGCATAGATCGCATCGCCGAACACGCCCACCGGCCTCCATGTGGGCATCAAGACTCGCAGACGACGCGCCCGCAGCGCCGCGGCGGCGCTGAAGTCGGGCAGCAGCGCAATGCCAAGGCCTGACAAGGCCGCGTCGCGCAGCACCTCGCTGTTGCTTGCACGCAGGGGGCCCTGCACGGTGACGCTCACGCGTTCAGGTTCGTTCTTGGTCTTGCCCGCGCCGCGCTCGAATTGCCAGACCGAGGGGCCGGGCCGCAGGTAGGGTAGGCAGGCGTGGTTCACCAGCTCGCCCGGGTGCGCCGGCGTGCCGTTTCGCTTCAGGTAAGCGCTGCTCGCCACCAGCAGCGAGCGCGAGCCGCAGAGCTTCCACGCCACGTGGTTGTCGGGGGGCGCGCTGGTGTGGCGCACCGCCAGGTCGAAGCCTTCGTGCGCGAGCGTCAGCAGGCGGTCGGACAGGTCGAGCTCGATGCGCACGTCGGGCTGCGCTCGCGCGAACGACTCGATCAGCGGCGCCACGTGCTGGCGCCCCAGCGCCACCGGCGCCGTCACACGCAGCAGGCCGCGTGGTTGCGTGGCCAGGTCGCGTGCCTCGCCCACGCTGCGGGCGATGTGGGCGAAGCTTTCGCTCGTCTGCTCCACCAGACGCTGGCCGGCTTCGGTGAGCCGCACCGAACGCGTGGTGCGTTGCACCAGCGTCTGGCCCACCGAGCGCTCGAGCTCGGTGATGCGCTGGCTCACCGCCGCTTTCGACAGGCCGAGCCGCTGGGCCACCTGCGTGAAGCTCGCCAGCTGCGCGAGCAATGTGAGCGCATGGACCTGCGGCCAAAGCAGGTCGATGCGCTGGTCGAGAGGGATCGCGTTGGTCGCCATGGCACTGCACCTCGGAGCGGTCGATTGTTCAGTTTATCGAACAATGAAGTCACGCCAGCGAGGTTGGCAAGCGCCTCCCTGGCGCCTAGACTGAATCGTTCAAGACACACACTGGAGACAGACATGGGCGCACCCGAAGCATTTGCCACCACCCACGACGTGGGGCACTTCATCAACGGCGTCGCCGTCGAGAGCCGCAGCGGTCGCAGCCAGCCGGTCTTCAACCCGGCCACCGGCGCTGCTGCCCGCAAGGTCGCGCTCGCCAGCGTCGACGAAGTGAACGCCGCGGTGGCCTCTGCGCAGGCCGCCTTCCCGGCCTGGGCCGACACGCCACCGATCCGCCGCGGGCGCGTGATGTTCAAGTTCCTCGAGCTGATGAACCAGCACAAGGACACGCTCGCCGCGATGATCACCGCCGAGCACGGCAAGGTGTTCACCGATGCGCAGGGCGAAGTGAGCCGCGGCATCGACATCATCGAGTTCGCCTGCGGCATCCCGCAGCTGCTGAAGGGCGACTACACCGAGCAGGTCTCCACCGGCATCGACAACTGGACGATGCGCCAGCCGCTCGGCGTGGTGGCCGGCATCACGCCGTTCAACTTCCCGTGCATGGTGCCGTGCTGGATGTTCCCGGTCGCCATTGCCGCCGGCAACACCTTCGTGCTGAAACCCAGCGAGCGTGACCCGTCGGCGTCGATCTTCATGGCCGAACTGATGAAGCAGGCCGGCCTGCCCGATGGCGTGTTCAACGTCGTGCAAGGCGACAAGCTCGCCGTCGACACGCTGCTCACGCACTCCGACGTGAAGGCCATCAGCTTCGTCGGCTCCACGCCGATCGCGCAGTACATCTACGAAACCGGCGCACGCCACGGCAAGCGCGTGCAGGCCCTGGGCGGCGCGAAGAACCACATGGTGGTGATGCCCGATGCCGACCTGGAGCAGACGGTCGACGCCCTCATCGGCGCGGGCTACGGCTCGGCCGGCGAGCGCTGCATGGCGATCAGCGTGGCGGTGGCCGTGGGCGACGTGGCCGACAAGCTCGTGCCGGCGCTCGCTGCGCGTGCGAAGACGCTCAAGATCAAGAACGGCATGGAACTCGATGCTGAGATGGGCCCGATCGTCACCGCACAGGCGCTGGAGCGCATCACAGGCTACATCGAGCAGGGTGTGACGGAGGGTGCGCAACTCGTCGTCGACGGCCGCGGCTTCAAAGTACCTGGCCACGAGCAAGGCTTCTGGATCGGCGGCACGCTGTTCGACCACGTGACGCCCGAGATGAAGATCTACAAGGAAGAGATCTTCGGCCCGGTGCTGGCCGTGGTGCGCGTACCCGACTTCGCGGCTGCCGTGAAGCTCGTCAATGACCACGAATTCGGCAACGGCGTGGCCTGCTTCACCAGCGACGGCAACGTGGCACGCGAGTTCGCGCGGCGCATCCAGGTCGGCATGGTCGGCATCAACGTGCCGATCCCGGTGCCGATGGCCTGGCACGGTTTTGGCGGCTGGAAGAAGAGCCTGTTCGGCGACATGCACGCCTACGGCGAAGAGGGTGTGCGCTTCTATACCAAGCAGAAGAGCGTGATGCAGCGCTGGCCGGCGAGCATCGCGAAAGGTGCCGAGTTCGTGATGCCCACCGCTAAATAACGGCCCCCAGTCGCTTCGCTCCTGCCCCCAAGGGGCAGAGCCCGGACGCATCTTGTCCAGTGGACAAGATGCGCCTGGCGAAGGGCCGGGCGTCCTCGCCCGGTGCGGCCTGCAAGGCCTGGCCGGGCCCTTGGGGCGGCCCGGCAGGCGGGCATTGCTTGATCGACGGGTTCGGCGTAGCCGTCCCGTTTTACCCGGCTCTCATCAAACCGCTTCCGGCTGCCCGCTGTGCAATGAGCGCGTGATCGCCAAACCGATGCGCGTGGCCTCGGTCGCATCCGATAGCTTCAGCGCCAGTGGCTGCTCGCCGCGGCACGCGGCCACGAAGCTTTGCATCTCGCGCGCGAACGCGTCGCTGAAGCGTTCGAAGAAGTCGGCCACCGGCTGGTGCCGCACGCCATGTACGTCGCTCGTCACCACGCGGTCTCGCGCCGCGCCCTGGCCGATCAGCAAGTTGCCTTTCGTGCCGATGATCTCGGTCTGCGTCTCGTGCCCATGCGCAAAGGTGCGCGAGGCGTACAGCATGGCGCGCTGACCGCCTTCGAACTCGACCACGGCGATGCCGTTGTCCACATCGCCGATCGGCTTCAGGCCCTGGTGAATGGCGATCGTGCCGGTGGCCCAGGCGCGCACCGCGCGCGGTACGCCTTGGGCATCTGCCAGCAGCCAGCGCGCGAGGTCGATGTCGTGCACGCTGCAGTCCATGAAGATGCCGCCCGAGGTCGGCGCGAACTGGATGAACGCGCCGCTCTCGTCGTTCTGGTCGCAGGTCTGYGATCGCACCATGAAGGCCCGGCCGATCTCTCCGCGCGCAATCGCCTGCTGCGCCCGCTGGTAGCTCGCGTCGAAGCGCCGCACGAAGCCCACCATCGCGACGCGGTCGGCATGCTGCGCGGCGAACCGCTCCACGCGTTCGCAGTCTTCCACGTTCAGCGCCAGCGGCTTTTCGACGAACACATGCTTGCCCGCAGCGAGCGCGGCGATCACCTGGTCGGCATGCAGCGGCGTGGGCGTGACCAGCACCACCGCGTCGACCGCCGGATCGCGCACGAACTCGTCGAAGTCGGCATGGCGGCGCTGCACGCCGAAGGTGTCGCAGGCCATGTCGAGCTCGGCGGGCACCGGGCTGCAGGCCGACACGAGCTGGCAGTTGCGCGTGTTGAAAGCCAGCGTCTCCGCGTGGCGCCGGCCCAGGCGGCCGAGGCCGGCAATGCCTACCCGAAGCGGCGGCGCGGCCATCAGAGCGTCACCGCCTGGCCGGTCTTGAGCGACTCGGCCGCAGCATCGGCGAGCTTCTGCGCTGCCACGCCGTCGGCGATCGTCGTGCGGAACGGAGCGCCTGACTGCAGGCACTCGAAGAAGTGCGTCACCTCGAGCCGGTACGCCTCGCGGTAGCGCTGCAGGAAGAAGTGCTCGGGCTTGTCGACGTGCACGCCGCTCGCGTCCATCTGCATCACCTCCGTCGGCTTGTGGTTGCCGCAGGCGACGAGGCCCTTGGAGCCCAGCACCTCGAAGCGCTGGTCGTAGCCGTAGGCCGCGCGGCGCGAGGTGTTGATCTGGCACAGCTTGCCGGCCTTCGTGCGCAGCGTCACCGCGGTGGTGTCGATGTCGCCCACGGCGGCGATCTCGGGGTCGGTGAGGCATGAGCCGGTGGCGCTGATCCACGCGGCTTCGTCACCGCCATCGGCGAGGATCCAGCGGAAGATGTCGAAGTCGTGGATCAGCATGTCGCGGAAGATGCCGCCCGAGCCCTTGAGGTACTGCGCCGGTGGCGCGCCCGGGTCGCGGCTGGTGACGACCAGCATCTCGGGCACGCCGATCTCGCCGCGCGCGATCCGCTCCTTGGCCGCGTTGAAGGTCGGGTCGAAGCGGCGCTGGAAGCCGATCATGCAGGCCACCCCGGCGGCCTTCACCGCCTCGGCGCAGGCCACGGCGCGCGGCACCGAGAGGTCGATCGGCTTCTCGCAGAAGATGTGCTTGCGCGCCGCCGCGGCGCGGCTGATCAGGTCGCTGTGCGTGTCGGTCGGCGAGGTGATGGCCACCACCTCGATGGCCGGGTCGGCGAAGGCAGCCTCGATGCTGCTTACCTTCGCGCCCACCTGCTCGGCCAGCGAGGCGGCCGAATCGGCGATGGGGTCGTACACGTACTTCACCTGCACGCCCGGCAGCGCGGCCAG
This sequence comes from Rhizobacter sp. P2_G4, assembly GCF_056403575.1. Taxonomy (NCBI): domain Bacteria; kingdom Pseudomonadati; phylum Pseudomonadota; class Betaproteobacteria; order Burkholderiales; family Sphaerotilaceae; genus Rhizobacter; species Rhizobacter sp. P2_G4. The sequence goes on from NZ_JBFUFG010000001.1 coordinate 887,088, forward strand.
GTTTGCAGCGTGGATGCGGCCAATGCGGCCGGCACCGAAAACGGCAACTTGCTTCATGGGTTCGACAGGCTTTGTTGAGTGGGTTGGTGTTCGAGCTCCAGCCGGTACGCCAGCGCGATGAACAGGCTTTGCGCCAGGCCCATCGTGCTGGTGAGCGAACGGAAGCCCAGCGGGCTGTGGTCTTGCACCAGCAGCGTGGCGTGTGCGTGGCGTGCGAGCGGGCTCATGCGGCTGTCGGTGATGGCGATCAGCTTGCCGCCGCGCTGCACCGCGGTCTCGGCCATCACCTGCGTCTCTTCGGCATAGGGCGTGAACGAGATCGCGATCATCACGTCGCCCGTGCGCAGCGAGCGCAGCTGCGCCTCGTGCATGCTGCCCAGCGCGGTGAGCAGCTGGATGCGCTTGTCGGTGTGCTGCAGCGCGTAGCCCAGATAGGCCGCCACCGGGAAGGACCGGCGCGCGCCGGCGATCCACACCGAGTCGGCCTTGACCAGCAGCTCCACCGCTTTGACGAAGGTGGGCGCATGCAGCGAGCGCTGCAGCTCCTGCATGTCGGCAATGCTGCTGCCGAGAAACTCGTGCGCGATGTCGACGCTCGTCGTCGGGCTCTGGCCGGCTGCGATGACCTCGCGGATGCGCGACTGGTAGTTACGGCTCGGCACGATCTGCTTCGAGATGCCGTCGCGAAACAGCTTCTGCATTTCGCTGAAGCCCGAGAAGCCGAAGTGCTTGGCGAAGCGGATCACCGCCGAAGGCTGCACGCCGCAATGCGCGGCCATCTCCTGGATGCCCTCGAGGCCGATGTGCTCGCGGTGCTGCTCCACGTGGCGCGCGATCAGCTTGAGCTGCTTGCTCAGCGAATCGAACTCCTTGGAGATGTCCTTGAGCAGGCGCTCGATGGTGGGCTTGGGTGGGCTCGTGGCCATGGGAAGGTGAAGGCGCGAAGGGAATACCCGCAGTATAGAAAGCGTCGCAGCAGAAAAAGAAATGGTTTTCCACTAGAAAACAAAATAGAAAAATAATTGCAATTCGCGGAAGCGACTTCTAGAATTTGTTGCGTCTCGATGCGTGGCCTCTGTGTCTGTTGCCGACGCGTTGCATGGACGACCAACAACATATGGAGACAAGATGAAATCGACACCCTTGAAGATGCTCGCCAAGGCCCTGGCCGCGAGCGCGCTGGTGGCCTTGAGCGCCGCGGCGCATGCCGACAAGTACGTGCTCATCAGCCACGCGCCCGATTCCGATTCGTGGTGGAACACGATCAAGAACGCCGTCAAGCAGGCGGGTGAAGACTACGGCGTGCAGGTCGACTACCGCAATCCGTCGGGCGGTGACCTGGCCGACATGTCACGACTGATCGAGCAGGCCGCCGCGGCCGGCTACGACGGCGTCATCACCACCATCGCCGACTACCAGGTGCTGCAAGGCAGCCTCGGCAAGGTCACCGCGAAGAAGATCCCGCTCATCACCATCAACTCGGGCACCACCGAGCAGAGCGAGAAGCTCGGTGCTGTGATGCACGTGGGCCAGCCCGAGTACGAAGCCGGCAAGGGCGCTGGCGAGCGCGCCAAGGCCAAGGGCGTGAAGAGCTTCCTGTGCGTGAACCACTACGCCACCAACCCAGCCTCGTTCGAGCGCTGCCGCGGCTTCGGCGAAGCGATTGGCGTCGACTACAAGAAGTCCACGCTCGACGTGGGCGACGACCCGACCACCATCGAGTCCAAGGTCTCCGCCTACCTGCGCCAGAACCCGAGCACCGGCGGCGTGCTCACGCTCGGCCCCACCTCGGCCGTGCCCACGCTGAAGGCGCTGGAGAAGATGGGCCTCAAGGGCAAGATCTGGATGGCGACCTTCGACCTCTCGGATGAAATCTCCAAGGGCATCAAGGACGGCTCGGTGCAGTTCGGCATCGACCAGCAGCCCTACCTGCAGGGCTACATCCCGGTGGCCGTGCTCGCCACGATGAAGAGCATGAAGTCGACCGACCTGAAGAAGGTGGCCGACGCCGTCAAGGCCAACCCCAAGACGCAGGCGCGCTTCACCGAATACGGCCTCACGCCGGCCTTCGGTGCACGCCACATCGGCTCCGGCCCCGGCTTCGTCACCAAGGACAACATCGGCAAGGTCGAGAAATACGCCGGGCAGTACCGCTGAGCGTGGGGCTCATTCCGTTCGGAGGGCTCGCTGCCTCCGTTCGGACTGAGCCGCAGCTCCGTTCGCGCTGAGCCGGCCGAAGGGCCGCCACGCGAACGGAATCTTCCGGCGCCTCTTTCCAAGGACAACCCCATGGCCACTCACGCGCACCCCGTGCAAGAGACCTTCATGCCCCCAACACAAAGCGCTGCACCCGCGGCACCGGCCGCTGCCGCCGACGAGCGCGTGCGCGCCATCAGCCCGTGGCGCCGCTTTCTCGCGCGGCCCGAGTTCGGGTCGATCTCGGGTGCGGTGCTGGTGTTCGTGCTGTTCGCCTTCTCGGCCGGCGGCTCAGGCATGTTCAGCATGGAAGGCGTCGTCAACTGGGGCACGGTGGCCGCTTTCCTCGGCGTGCTGTCGGTGGGTGCGGCGCTGCTCATGATCGGCGGTGAGTTCGACCTCTCCATCGGCTCGATGATCGGCTTCGCCGGGATGATGCTGTCCATCCCCGCGCTCTATTGGGGCTGGCCGCTGTGGCTGTCTTGCTTCTTCACCTTCGGGCTGTGCATGCTGCTCGGCGCCTTCAACGGCTACCTGGTGGTGAGAACGGGGCTGCCGTCGTTCATCGTCACGCTGGCCTTCTTCTTCATGCTGCGCGGGCTGTCGCTCGCGGTCTCGGTGCAGCTCACCGGCAAGACCATCATCAGCACCAACGGCGACATGGTGCTGCGCGAGCTCACGCAGACCGACGTGCTGTTCAGCACCTTGTTCAGCGGGCACGTGTTCACCGACCTATTCAACTGGCTCGCCCGCATCGGCCTGCTGCCCGCGCGCGACGACGGCAGCGCGCTCGCGATCGGCGTGCCCAAGGTCGTGATGTGGTGGCTGCTGCTCACCGCGGCCGGCGCCTTCACGCTCGCGAAGACGCGCTTCGGCAACTGGGTGCTGGCCGTCGGTGGTGACGTCAACGCGGCCAAGAACACCGGCATCCCGGTGCCCTTCGTCAAGGTGATGCTGTTCGTGATCATGGCGGCGTGCTCGACGCTCTTCGCCGTGCTGCAGGTGGCAGACGCCGGCTCGGCTGCGGCCGACCGCGGCTTGCAGAAAGAGTTCGAGGCCATCATCGCCGCGGTGATCGGCGGCTGCCTGCTCACGGGCGGCTACGGCTCGGTGGTGGGCGCGTCGATCGGCGCACTGATCTTCGGCGTGGTGCAGATCGGCATCGGATACACCAGCATCGACAACAACTGGTACCGCGTGTTCCTCGGCTTGATGCTGCTGATCGCGGTGCTGTTCAACAACTTCATCCGCAAGCGCGTGGCGCTTGGGCGGCGTTGAAGGAGTGATGCCATGAGTGAATACATCCTCCAGCTCGAAGCGGTCAGCAAATACTTTGGCGCCGTGATCTCGTTGAACGAGGTCACGTTGCGCCTCAAGCGCGGCGAAGTGCACTGCCTGCTCGGCGACAACGGCGCCGGCAAGTCCACGCTGATCAAGACGCTGGCGGGCGTGCACCGCCCCAGCAAGGGCGAGTACCTGTTCGACGGTGAGCCGGTGCGCTTCCGTTCGCCGCGCCAGGCGCTCGACATGGGCATCGCCACCGTCTACCAAGACCTGGCGCTGGTGCCGCTGATGAGCGTGGCGCGCAACTTCTACATGGGCCGCGAGCCGGTGAAGAAGCTCTTCGGCTTCTTGCCGGTGATGGACCATGCGCTCGCCGGCGAAACGGCCTGCACCAAGCTGGGCGAGATGGGCATCAAGGTGCGCGATGCCGACCAGATGATCGGCACCATGTCCGGCGGCGAGAAGCAGTGCCTCGCGATTGCGCGCGCCATCCACTTCGGCGCCAAGGTGCTGATCCTCGACGAGCCCACCGCGGCGCTCGGCGTGAAGCAGAGCGTCAACGTGCTGAAGCTGATCCGCAAGGCGCGCGAGCGTGGCATCGCCGTCATCTTCATCACGCACAACGTCAACCATGCCTACCCGGTGGCCGACAGCTTCACGCTTCTCAACCGCGGCAAGTCGCTCGGCACCTTCGCCAAGAACGAGGTCAGCAAGGAGCAGGTGCTCGACATGATGGCCGGCGGCGCCGAGATGAAGAAGTTGATGGCCGAGCTGGACGAGGTGACGATCTGAGATGAGCGACCTCCACATTCCCAGCGGCCGCCGGTTCGACCTGGCCTGCCTCGGCCGCCTCGCCGTCGACCTCTACGCACAGCAGGTCGGCAGCCGCCTCGAAGACGTCAGCAGCTTCGCCAAGTACCTCGGTGGCTCGTCGGCCAACATCGCCTTCGGCGCAGCGCGGCTCGGCATGCGCGCCGCCATGGTCTCGCGCGTCGGTGACGAGCAGATGGGCCGCTTTCTCACCGAGACGCTGCAGCGCGAGGGCTGCGACACCTCGCAGGTGCAGATCGACCCGCAGCGCCTCACCGCGCTCGTGCTGCTGGGCCTGAAAGACCGCGACACCTTCCCGCTGCTGTTCTACCGCGAGAACTGTGCCGACATGGCGCTCGCCGCCGACGCGATCAGCGAAGACTTCATCGCGCAGTGCCGCGCGCTGCTCATCACCGGCACGCACCTCAGCGCACCCGGCGTGCGTGCCGCGTCGACCACGGCGCTCGCCTACGCCGAGAAGCACGGCGTGCTGCGCGTGCTCGACATCGACTACCGCCCCGTGCTGTGGGGCCTCACCAAACGCGGCGAAGGCGAGAACCGCTTCGTCGAGAGCGAGGCCGTCACCGCGCAGCTGCAGGCAGTGCTGCCCGAGTTCGACCTGTTGATCGGCACGGCCGAAGAGTTCTCCATCGCCGGGGGCGTGCCGGGCGACCTGCTGGCGTCACTGCGCGAGGTACGCAAGGTCACCAAGGCAGCGTTCGTCGTGAAGCTCGGCGCCGCCGGCTGCTGCTTCATCCCCGGCACCGTGCCCGCGCGCATCGAAGACGCACCCACCGTGCAAGGCGAACGCATCGAGGTGATGAACGTGCTCGGTGCGGGCGATGCCTTTGCCGCGGGCCTGCTCACCGGCTTTCTCCAGGGCCAAAGCTTCGAGGAGGCTGCGCGGCTGGCTAACGCCTGCGGTGCCATCGTCGTCTCGCGCCATGCCTGCGCGCCGGCCATGCCGACCCCGCAGGAGCTGAGCCACTGGTTCAGCGGCCAGCGCAACCCGAAGGTCGATTCCGATCAGCAGCTGGCCCACCTGCACCGCAGCACCGTGCCACGCAAGGCCTGGGGCGAGTTGTGCGTGATGGCCTTCGATCACCGCACCCAGTTCTTCGAGATGGCACGCGAGGCCGGCGTCAGCGAAGAGCGCGTGCCGGCGCTGAAGAAGCTGCTGGTGCGCGCGGCCGAGCAGGTCGAGGCCACGCGCTCGCTGCAAGGCCGCATCGGCGTGCTGATCGACAGCGTCTACGGCGCCGATGCACTCGCGTCCGCCACCGGCCGCGGCTGGTGGGTCGGCCGCCCGGTCGAGCTGCCGGGCTCGCGCCCGCTGTGCTTCGACGTCAACCCCTCCATCGGCTCGCAGCTCGTGAGCTGGCCCGCCGAGCAGGTGGTGAAGTGCCTCGTGCACTACCACCCCGACGACGAAACGGCGTTGCGCCTCGCGCAAGAGCAGCGCCTGCAGGAGCTGTGGGTCGCCACGCGCCAGAGCGGCCATGAGCTGCTGCTGGAGATCATTCCGCCGCGGGCGATGGTCGAGGGCGCGGGCGAGGCCGATGCCGCCGTGCTGCGCGCCGTCAAGCGCCTCTACAACCTCGGCTTCAAGCCCGAGTGGTGGAAGCTCGCGCCGATGGCGGCCGAGGGCTGGCAGGCGTTGGCCGAGCTGGTGGCCGAGCGCGACCCGCAGTGCCGCGGTGCGGTGATCCTCGGGCTCAACCAGCCGCTCTCGCACCTGGCCGCGAGCTTCGCGCAGGCCAGCAACCCCATCGTCAAAGGGTTCATGGTCGGGCGTACGCTGTGGGCCACGGCATCGCTGCAATGGTTGCGCGGCGAACTGAGCGACACGGCCCTGGTCGACGACGTGGCGCGCAACTTCATCACGCTGGTCGACGCCTGGCTCGCCTCGCGGGCCGGCGCCGCGGCACAACCGAACAAGGTGGCTGCATGACGACAACCGTTCGCCTCACGATGGCCCAGGCCCTGGTGCGCCACCTCGCTGCGCTGCGCGTGGAGATGGCCGACGGCAGCGTGCAGCCCTACGTCGGCGGTGTGTTCTCGATCTTCGGCCACGGCAACGTGGCCGGCATCGGCGAAGCGCTGGCCGCCGAGCGCGCCGTGCTGCCCACGCTGCGCGCGCACAACGAGCAGGCCATGGCGCATGCGGCCATCGCGTATGCCAAGGCGCAATTCCGCCAGCGCATCATGGCCGTCACCAGCTCCATCGGCCCGGGCGCCACCAACCTCGTCACCGCGGCGGCGTTGGCACATGTGAACCGCCTGCCGGTGCTGCTGCTGCCGGGCGACGTGTTCGCGTCGCGCGCGCCCGACCCGGTGCTGCAGCAGCTCGAAGACTTCCACCACGGCGACGTGTCGGCCAACGACTGCCTGCGCCCCGTCACCCGTTACTTCGACCGGCTGATGCGGCCCGAGCAGGTCCTCACCGCCTTGCCGCGCGCCGTGCAGGTCATGACCGACCCGGCGCTGTGCGGCCCGGTGTGCCTGGCGCTGCCGCAAGACGCGCAGACGCAGGCCTTCGATTGCCCCGAAGAATTCTTGCAGCCCGCGCTGATCCGCTTCCGCCGCGCGCCGGCCGAGGCGGGCGAGATGCAGCGCGCCGTCGCGCTGCTCAAGGCCGCCCGGCGCCCGCTCATCATTGCCGGCGGCGGCGTTCTTTACAGCCAGGCCTGGGAAGCGCTGCGCAGCTTCGCGCAGGCGCACGGCGTGCCGGTGGCCGAGTCGCAGGCCGGCAAGAGCAGCCTGCCCTGGGATGACCCGCTGAACGCCGGCGCCATCGGCGTCACCGGCTCGCCCGCGGCCAATGCGCTCGCGCGCGATGCTGATGTGATCCTCGCGGTGGGCACGCGGCTGCAAGACTTCACGACCGGCTCGCACACGCTCTTCGGCCATGCGCAGCTGATCGGCCTCAACGTGCAGCCCCTGGATGCCGCCAAGTGGCACGGCGCCACGCTGGTGGCCGATGCGCGCACGGGCCTCGAGCAACTGGCCCATTCACTCCAAGGCTGGCAAGCCGAGCCGAGCTGGACGTCGCGCGCAAAGGGGCTCGCTCAAACCTGGCGCGACCGCGTCACCCAGCTCACCACCGCCGAGCCGCAAGGCGAACTGCCCTACGACGCCGAAGTGATCGGCGCGGTGCGCGACTCGGCCTCGTTCTCGCCCGCGACCGACGTGGTCGTCTGCGCCGCCGGCACGCTGCCGGCCGAACTGCACAAGCTGTGGCGCGCCGCCGGCCCCGGCAACTACCACATGGAGTACGGCTACTCGTGCATGGGCTACGAGATCGCCGGCGGCCTGGGCGTGAAGCTCGCGCGGCCGCAGCAAGAAGTCATCGTGATGGTGGGCGACGGCAGCTACATGATGATGAACTCCGAGATCGCGAGCTCGGTGATGCTGGGCCGCAAGCTCATCGTCGTGGTACTCGACAACCGTGGCTACGGCTGCATCCACCGCCTGCAGCGCGCGAGCGGCGGCGAGCGCTTCAACAACCTGCTCGACGACTGTGTGCCCGAAGGCGGCACCCGCTCGAGCATCGATTTCGCGGCCCACGCGGCGAGCATGGGCGCCGGTGCCGTGCATGTGGCCGGCGTGCGCGAACTCAAGGCCGCGATGGTGAAGGCACGCGCCGCCAGCAAGACGCAGGTCATCGTGATCGACACCACGCCCGAGCGGACCACCGACGACGGCGGCTGCTGGTGGGAGGTGGCCATCCCCGAGGTCTCGGCCCGCGCCGAAGTGAACGAAGCGCAGGCACGCTATCTGGCCGACAAGGCAAATCAAAAGCTCTGAGCAAGGAACCCACACCGTGAAACCCTGGAACGTGCGCATCGGCATCAACCCCATCTCCTGGAGCAACGACGACCTGCCCGCACTCGGCGGCGAGACCTCGCTCGACACTGCGCTGAGTGAAGGCGCCGAGATCGGCTACCAGGGCTTCGAGCTCGGCAACAAGTTTCCCAAGGACCCGGCCGCGCTGAAAGCCAAGCTCGCCGAATACGGCGTGGCCTGTGTTTCCGGCTGGTACTCGGGCCGCCTGGCCGAAGGCACGCTTGAGCAGGAGCTGCGCGACTGCGTGGCCCACATGAGCAAGCTGCAATTCAACGGCTGCAAGGTGGTGGTGTACGGCGAGGTGGCCGGCTCCATCCAGGGCCAGATCGACACACCACTCGCCAAGCGCCCGCGCTTCACGAGCGAAGCGCAATGGAGGGGCTACGGCAACCGCCTCAGCGCCTTCGGTGAGCACCTGCGAGAGACCTACGGCATCACGCTCGCGTACCACCACCACATGGGCGCGTACGTCGAGTCGCCGGAAGACGTGGACCAGCTGATGGCCGTCACCGACCCCAGCGTGGGCCTGCTGTTCGACACCGGCCACGCCTACTACGGCGGCGCCAAGGACCCGGCGGCCCTGCTCGCCAAACACCTGAAGCGCGTGGTGCACGTGCACTGCAAGGACGTGCGGCCCGCCGTCGTCGCGCAGGCCCGCAACGACGGCTGGAGCTTTCTGCACGGCGTGATCAACGGCACCTTCACCGTGCCGGGCGACGGTGTGATCGATTTCAACGCCGTGCTGAGCACCTTGCACGCGGGCGGCTACGAAGGCTGGCTCGTCGTCGAAGCCGAGCAAGACCCGGCCGTCGCGCCGAGCTATCAGTATGCGAAGAAAGGCTTCGACACGCTCAAGGGCATCGTGACGCGCTTGAACGGTTGACCGAAACGAAGGACGAAGGAAACGAGATGAGCCTGCTGGTCAAGGCGCGCCGCACCGGGCGCGAGATCGTCGAAGTCACGCCTGAGAGCGCGGGCTGGAAGCACGTGGGCTTTCGCGCCGTGCGCCTCGCGGCGGGCGAAACGGAGCGCCTCGAGACCGGCACCCGCGAGCTGTGCGTGGTGGTGCTGTGCGGCACCGTCGATGTCAGCGTCGGCGGCAAGCTTCACCCGCAGCTCGGCACGCGCGACAGCGTGTTCGACGACCTGCCGCCCGCCGCGGTCTACGTGCCGCCAGGGCACGAGGTCGTGGTCACCGCGCAGCGCGACGCCGAGGTGGCGCTGTGCTTCGCCCCCGCCACTGGCCGCCATGAAGTGCGCGTGATCGACCCGAAGACCATGACCCGATCCGTGCGCGGCAAGGGCAGCAACACCCGCCACGTGCGCGACATCCTGCCGCAGACCGAGCCGGCCGAGCACCTGCTGGTGGTCGAGGTCATCACACCAGCCGGCAACGCGTCGAGCTACCCGCCGCACAAGCACGACCGCGACGCTGCGCCCGAAGAGACGCAGCTCGAAGAGACCTACTACCACCGCCTCAACCCGCCGCAGGGCTTCGCCTTCCAGCGCGTCTACACCGACGACCGCAGCCTCGACGAATCCATGGCCGTCGAGAACCACGACGTGGTGATGGTGCCGCGCGGCTACCACCCCTGCGTGGCGCCGCATGGCTACGACCTGTACTACCTCAACGTGATGGCCGGACCCGGGCGTGTGTGGATCTTCAAGAACGATCCGGCGCATGAGTGGATGTTGAAGTAGGGCACTTAGCCGCCGCACATGCTGGCCAGGGCGAGGCGCGTCGGCTTGAGATAGCCTTCTGACACCGTGCCGCCACCTGCCAATCCCTTGCCACTGCTGTACAGCTTTCGTCGCTGCCCCTATGCCATGCGGGCACGCATGGCCTTGCTGCAGGGGGAGCGAGGCTTCAATGCTGTCGAGGTCGTCCTGCGCGACAAACCGGCCGAGCTTCTGCGTTTGTCGCCCAAGGGCACGGTGCCGGTGCTGCAACTGTCCGACGGGCGCGTGTTGGACGAGAGCTGGGACATCATGCAGTGGGCGCTTGAATCCGCAGATGGCGCAGGTTGGTGGCGCCGCGCCCAATCTGCCGACAATCTGACGCTGCTGCAGCGCAACGACGGTGACTTCAAGCACTGCCTGGATCGCTACAAGTACCCCGAGCGCTACCCCGCGGAAGCGCATTCCCGCGACGCCCTGCGTGCGCAGGCCGTGGCGGCGTTGCTCGTGCCGCTCGAAGGCAGATTGCAAGGCGCGCGCTATCTGGGGGGAGACCAACCGTGTGCCACCGACCTCGCGATCTTTCCCTTCGTGCGCCAGTTCGCTGCGGTCGAGCCGCACTGGTTCGAGGGCCAGCCGCTGCCTGCACTTCAGGCCTGGCTGGCGGCGTGGCTGAGCAGTGGCCTGTTCGAGGCCTGCATGGCCAAGCTACCACCCAAGACGATCGTAGCCTTCCCCGCGCCGGCTGCCTGAAACCTAGCGCGACAGACGGCGCGGGCTGGCACTACTTCAACCGCCGCGACACCGCCCCGGTGACTGCCCTCGCCACCACGCGCAGCGGCCCATTGCCCCAGCCACGAGCGTCCGCCAGTCCCAGCACGTCGCGCACGGCCGGCTCCATCGTCGCCAACATCCACTGCCCAAAGGCCCAGCGGGTGCCCAGTGGCACTGTCAGCTTCACCACGTCGCGCAGGCACATGCGGGCCAGGCGTTCGCCTTCGGGCGTGTGCCGCAGATAGCGAGCTTCATAGGCCTGCTGGAATTGGCGCCATTGGGGCAGCGTTGCCGGCAGCTCGGTGATGTGCATCTCCTGCCCAACGCGCTGCCAGAAGGCGAGCAGCAGCGGTTCTTCCTGTGCATCGAGCTTCACGCGCGCATGCGCCGCATTCCAGCGCAAGGGCTCCAGGAAGAAGGTGGCCAGCACGTAGCGGTAGTCGTCGGCATCGGCCTTCACGTGGCGGTGCGCCTCGCGCAGGCGCTGCACGGCCAGGCGACCGGCTTCGCTGTCGAAGCCATGGCAGATCAGCTCGCGCAGCGTCTGCCGCGTGCGTGCCAGACGGGCCTGCGTCTCGCTCACCAGCAACGCGTGGCCGTACAGCGTCGTCACCAGGTGCGCGATGCCCATCATGCGGATCAGCGCCGAGTAGGTGCCGATGCGGAAGCTGAGCCGGTGGCGGCCGTAGTAAAGCTGTTCGATCTGCATCGGTCGGAGGCTACACCGGGCTGGACCCTCAGCTCGCACCTGTGATTCCATGCCGCGGCTTCATGTGAAGCCGGTGGTGTGCTGGCAACCATTTTCGCCCGCTGCGCCGTGGCTTCGCGCCATCAGTGTTTCGTCACCGTGAAGGCGGCCAGAGTCAGGCTTCACCCGTTCCATGCACCCGCCTTGCGCGGCACACACGAGGTGCCAGCATGTCTGCGCCCATCAGCAACTCGCTCGTCCGTCCTTCAACGCGCTCCTCGCGGCCCGATGAAGGCGTGCGGCCGTCGCATGAGGGCGCGGCACAGCGGCCGCAAGTCGATGACGCGATGGCCGGGTTGGCTCGGCGCGCGCCTTCGGCCGACACCTTGGCGCCGAGGCAATCCGGGCTGCTTGCCACACAGTCAGATTCGACGACGGGGCAGCCACGTCCGGCGGGCGATCTGGCGCATACGTTGCTGCAAGCCAAGCTGGCCGCCGACGTCTACCTGGATCACACCGCCTTGCCGGCCGGTACCTCCAGCGTGCCAGGGTGGCGAGATGTGAGCGGCGACGCCGACAAGCTCGCACGCTACGGGCTCGCGCCCGATGACCTGCAGGCTGCTGGCAATCCCAGCTTCCGCGCGAGGCTGTACGAGTCGGCCGAACCGGGGCAGGCGGCCCAGCTTGTATTCCGCGGCACGCAGGATCGGCACGACTGGAAGGCGAATCTGATGCAAGGTCTCGGTCGCAGTTCGGATCACTACGAGCGGGCCGCCGCCATCGGCCGCAAGCTGGCCGGCGACGCCGACGTGCAGCTGGTGGGCCACTCGCTCGGCGGTGGCTTGGCGAGTGCCGCCGCGCTCACGAGCGGCAAGGCGGCGACCACCTTCGATGCGGCGGGGCTCCACGCCAGCACCCGGCGAGCCTTGAATGCCGATGGGCGGTCGCTGCACAACGGGGTCGACATCACGGCGTATCACATGAAAGGCGAGGCCCTCACCTCTCTGCAACGGAACACGCCGATCCCCGAAGCGCTCGGCAGATCCGTCTCCGTGCCGGCGGCTGCGGGACCCAAGGTGGTGGAGGTGCTGGCACGCGTGCCCACCTTGGGGCTTCTGCCGCTCGGCGCGCGCGCCATCAGAAAGGTGCACCGCCATTCGATGGCGCCCATGATCAGCAGCCTCGAAGCGGCGGCCCAGACCTCTGGCAGCCTGGCCGACAAGGCGCGTGACAAGGGCGTGCCCCCGTTCGGGCACTTCAGCAAGAGCTCGCAAGAGATCAAGGCCGCACTCATCGATGACGGCGTGTCGCACAGCCCAGCCAGCCTGCGGAAGATGCGCTCCCGGCTGAACACCGAGGCGCAGTTCGTGCTCGACTTCGCGGCCCATCGCCGCGCTGGCAGAGACATGCCGCTCGATTCAACGCCACAGCGCGCGCTGGCTGCAGAGCTGGCGACCGAGTTGCCGCCCGGCATGCCGCCGCACGACATGGAGACGCGGCTTGCGGCCATGGAGCAGCGGGCTCACGAGATCCGCACGTTCTTGAAATCCCCAACAGCCGAGCCGCCTGCAGCGCCCGCAGCCACACAAGTGGCGAAGGCCGTCTGAGCTGCAACACACGCCATCGGGTCACGACCAACGGTAGATGCCGATCAGTACGCACATCGCCAGACACATGGTGGCGTTCCCCAGGCTCACGATCACCAGCTTGTTCACGCGCTGCCCGTTGTTCTCGTAGACCCAGCCGGCCATCGATGCATTGGCGCCCGCCCAAGCGATCCAGGTGAGCAGCGAATGCTGGCTCGAATTGCCGCTCACATGGACGGCCCACATGGTGGGCAGGTAGGTCAGCAGACGCGTCGAATTGAAGAGAACGAACGCGGCATTCAGAACGAACAGGTACCGCGAGCGAAGGTCTCCGCGACTGCGCTTTAAGGGGGCCTCGCGTTCCGGTTCGAGGGTTCGTGTGTTCATGTGGGCTCCTGGTCCTGGCCGACGGCGCCGGCTTGAGGGCAAGTGTCTCGACGACACGCGTTGCGAGTCCCAAACGAGTTCTCAAGAAATCCTGAAGGATGCGATTCCGGGGACGACTCGCCTCAGTCCGCAGGAAGGCCCGCTTGGCGGAGCAGTTCCACAACCTGCTCGATCTGCTTTGCATGCGGTTCGCCGCTCGATGGCGGCAAGCGCGAACGCACGGCGTGCAGGCTTTTGAACACGGTGCGTTCGCGAAGGAATGCCACCCATGCTGCCGCGTTGCTGGTCGCGCCGAGCTGCTGGGCCGCTGCGGCGCCTGTCAGGTAGCAGGTGGAAAAGTCGGGGTTGACGGCCATCGCCCGCTGGGACTCTTCCAGCGCGGTCTCGTACTCACCCATCGCCAGCGCCGCCCAGGCCTTGGAGAGGTGCCACACCACGCGCAATGGCTCTCGCGGGCTCAGCGCAAACGCACGGTCGCACAAGGCTTGTGCTTCTTCAGGGTGGCCGCGACGGGTGCGGATCAGCGCCAGCAGGCCATAGGCCGGCGCATGCGAACTGCTGAGGCGCAGCGTGTGCCGCAGCGCCTCTTCGGCCCGCGCCGCTTCGCCCAGACCGTAGGCGATCAGGCCAAGCACGTAGTAGGCGTCGGGGTCGCGCGGCCCAAGGTCGATGGAGCGCTCGGCATGCGCGAGCGCGCGCTGCAGCAGCTCGCTGGGTGGTGTGCTGGCCCACCCGAACTGGGCTTCGCGCCAGTGGCAAAAAGCTAGGCAGGTCGATGCCAAGGCGGAGCGCGGGTCCAGGGCCAGCGCTTCCTCAGCCCACTGCGACGCGCGTTCATTGCTCTGCCGGGTTTCGGGTCGGCCGAAGAGTTCGAGCCAGGAGCGAGTCGCCAGCGCCAGGGCCTGCTGGTTGCTTGGCTGCGACGGTGCCGAAGTGCGCGCTGCGAGATCCAGCACCTCGAAGTTCAAAGCGCGCGCCAAACGCCCCGAGACGAGGTGGCCCGCGTCGGGCCAGGCGCTCAGCGGCAGCTCGATCGCGTCGGCCCAGCTCTGTGTTCCCTGCTCGGTGTCGACGAGTTGCACCGTGGCATGCAAGGTCTGGCCGCGCAGTTCCAGCAAGCCATCGACCACATAGCGGACACCGAGTTGCCGGCTGATCTCTTTCGGCGGCAACGCCAGGCCGACGTAGCCCAGCATGGTGCCGCGAGCGATCACCACCAGACCGGGTTGCCGCGACAGGTCGGCGATGAGGTCGTCCGCCAGGCTCTCGCTGACGAAGGCGTGGCTGTCGGGAAGCCCGCGTGTGCGGAACGGCAGCACGGCGACGGAGCGAGGCCCCAGGCTGGGCGTGACTGGCTCGGCAGGTCTAACCTGTCCGGTGACAGGCAGCGGCTCGCGAACCACCGGCGCCACGAGCCGGTAGCCCTTGCGGGGCACGGTGTCGATGTGGTCCGGGCCCAGCACCTTGCGCAGCTGGGCGACGGCCTCGTAGAGCGAGCCGGGTGTGACGATGACGCCTGGCCACACGGTGTCCATCAGCTGGTCGGTGCCGACCAGTTCGCCCGGCGTCTGCGCCAGCACGCTGAGCAGCCGCATGGTGCGTGGCTCGAGCTTGACAATGCGCCCGTCCGCCCGAAGCTCGTCCACGCTCGGATGCGCGGCCCAGCGGCCGACGGTAAATCGCGATGACGATTCTGGCGAGGTGGAGGACATGCGCTTCGGTGCTCTGCGGTCGATCTTAAGGAAATCCTCAGATCAAACTCGATGGCGCCTGAGGACTTCGGGTGCGCGTTCGATGACCATGGCGCCATCGTTCATCAACCGTCGCCTTCAGGAGAAGCACCATGGCCCACCTCATTCGATTGCTGCTCGTCGCATTCGCCGTCCAGACGTCTGCGATCGCCCAAACGGCTGGCTGGCCTGCGAGGCCTGTTCACCTGATCGTTCCGTTTGCGGCCGGCACCGCGCCCGATGTGATTGGCCGCCTGCTCGCCGACAGCCTGGCGGAATCGCTGGCCGTGCCGGTGCTGGTCGAGAACCTGCCCGGTGCGGGCGGCACGATCGGTGTCGACCGTGCCGCGAAGGCGAGCGCAGATGGCTACACGTTCGTGCTGTCGGGCGATGCGGCCATCGTGGTGGGCGGGCACTACGGGGTGAAGAAACAGTACGACCCGTTGCGCGATCTGGCGCCTGTGACGCAGGTGGTGGCCACGCCCAATGTCGTGGTCGTTAACAACGACCTGCCGGTCAAGACCTTGCAGGAGTTCGTGGCGCTGGCGCGGAGCCAGCCGGGCAAGTTCAGCTATGCATCGGCGGGCAACGGCACCTCGTCACACCGTGGCGGCGAGCTGCTCAACGCGCTTGCGAGCCTGGACCTGGTCCACGTGCCGACGACGGGCAGCCCGGTGCCGGATGTCATCGCGGGGCGCATCCAGATCTTCTTCGCCAACGCCGCGGTGCTGCCGCTGGTACGCGAAGGCAAGGTGCGCGCACTCGCGGTGTCGTCGCTTCAGCGCCTGCCCGGTGCGCTCGATCTGCCCACCGTGGCGGAGTCTGGCTACCCCGGGTTCGAGGCCGTCGCCTGGTTCGGCCTGCTGGCACCGAACGGCACGCCGGCCGACGTCGTGGCCCGGCTGCAGGCGGAGACGCACAAGGCGCTCATGCGACCGGCGCTGCGGGACAAGCTGCAGGGCATGGGCGCGGTGCCGCTGGGCACGTCGCCCCAGGCCTTCGCCGCGTTGATCCAGAGCGAGACGGTGAAGTGGAGCTCAGCGCCGGCTCGCCGCTGAGTGGCAACGCCGATCACGCATCGCGCACGTCGGCCACCGGGTTGCTGCCGAAGTCCGCGCGCGCCAGGAACTTCAGTACCTTGGCGGCGGCTTGCTCGGGCGTATCAAGCTGACCTGTGGTCTTCAACGCGGCAAAGCGCTCGCGCTCGGGGAAGAGCGCCGGGTCGGCCTGGCGCAGTTGCACTTGCATGTCGGTGTCGATGACGCCGGGCGCGAGCGACACCACGCGCGCGCCGTTCGGTCGGTCGGCTTCTTCGAGTGCGAGCGCACGGGCGAGGTGGTCCATGCCGGCCTTGGCGGCGCAATAGGAGGCGCTGCCTGCCATCGCACGTCGGCCGAGGCCCGACGAGATCAGCAAGACCTTGCGCGGCACGGCCCAGGTGGCGGTGGCGCGCAGGAAGGCGGCAGTCAGAAGGACCGGTGCCTCCAGGCCCACGCGCAGCGCGTTCGACAGATCCGCGCCCGAGGTGCCCGACAGCGGCCCTGGTGGGGAGACGACGCCGGCGTTGTTGATGAGCGTGACGGATGCCCAGCGTGTGCCGCCGCTCTTCGTCAGCCAGTCTTCGAGCTGATGCGCCGCGGCCAGTGGGTCGGCCAGGTCAAGCTCCCAGCTCAGCAACTCGCCGCCCAGTGGTACCGGCAGCTCGGTGCGCTTGCGGGCGATGGCGATGACGACGTGGGATTGCGCCAGCAGCTGCCGGCTCATCGCCAGCCCCAATCCGCGCGACGCTCCGGTGATGACGGTGAGGTGTTGGTTCATGCGCCCACTTTAGCCCCGCGAGCTGCCCGACCACGGCGCTGGTGCGGCCTCTGTGATGGGGCGATGAGGAAGGAGGCGATGAGGAATACTGGGCGCCACTGAATGAACATACGCAGCGCCATGCCCGACCAGAACTTCTTTCACGTGGACGTGTTTGCCACTGAGCCCTTGACGGGGAACGGCCTGGCCGTCTTCCTGCACACCGAAGGCTGGTCTGCGACGGCCATGCAGCGCATCACGCAGGAGATGAAGCAGTTCGAGTCGATCTTTCTTTCCGAGATGAGCGCAGCGGGCGCACGTGCACGGGTGTTCACCGTCGAAGAAGAGCTTCCGTTTGCCGGCCACCCGGTGCTCGGCGCTGCGGCGGTGCTCCACCGCAGCCTCGCTCCGGCGGCGGCCCGTTGCTCGTGGGTCATGCGGCTTGCCGCGGGCGACATCGCTGTCACCACTGACAAGCTGGGCGATCACCACCGGGCCGAGATGAACCAGGGCATGGCGGTGTTCGGCGAAGCGATCACGCCGGCCGATCTGCAGCCGATCCTCGCGCGGCTGGATTTACAGGCGCACGACCTGTCGCTGGGTGTGCCACCGCAGGTCGTGTCGACAGGCCTGCCGTACCTGATTCTTCCGGTGCGGCCGGAGGCTCTGGCACGCGCCGCGATCAGCGGGCCGGACCTGGAGGCCTTGCTTGGTGTGGTCGGTGCCAAGTTCGTGCTGGTGCTCGATGTGGCGGGCCGCGAGATCAGAACCTGGGACAACCTCGGCAAGGTGGAAGACGTGGCCACCGGCAGCGCGGCTGGGCCGACGGCCGCGTACCTCTTTGCCTGCGGGCTGGCCGATCCACGGCAAGCGCTGGAGCTGGTGCAGGGGCGGTTCGCCGGCCGCCCTAGCCGGCTCACCGCCCGGCAGGATGCGCAGGGCTGCGTTCTGGTGAGTGGCGAGGTGTGGCCGGTGTTGCACGGCTCGCTCGACCTGGCGCAAATCACAACCGACTGAACACACGGCACCGTCAATGGCCGAGAAAATTCGGCAGTGCCTGTCGATTCGGCGCCTGCCCACTCGTCGTAGCGATATCAACCTCTTACTTCGGAGACACGCATGTCCAAACTCAAAGTGCAGGCCTTCTCGTTGTCGATCGACGGTTACGGCGCGGGCCCCAACCAGAGCCTGCAGAACCCGCTGGGCGAAGGCGGGACGACGCTGCACCAGTGGTTCTTCCACACCCGCACCTTTGCCAAGATGACAGGCAGCGAAGGCGGCGCCACCGATGTCGACGACGACTTCGCGCAGCGCAGCTTCGCCAACATCGGCGCCTGGATCCTGGGCCGCAACATGTTCGGCCCGTTGCGTGGCCCCTGGCCCGACGACACCTGGAAGGGCTGGTGGGGCGACAACCCGCCGTACCACGTGCCGGTGTTCGTACTGACGCACCATGCGCGCGAGTCCATCACGATGCAGGGCGGCACGACCTTTCACTTCGTCACCGGCGGCATCCACGAGGCGCTGGAGCGTGCTCGCGAAGCCGCCAAGGGGCAGGACGTGCGCGTCGGCGGCGGCGTGTCCACGGTGCGGCAGTACCTGCAGGCCGGCTTGATCGACGAGATGCACCTTGCGATGTCGCCCACGCTGTTAGGGCGCGGGGAGGCGTTCTTCGCCGGCATCGACCTGCAGCAGCTCGGATTTCGCTGCACGCAGCACGTGGCCACGGCCAATGCTCAGCACGTCGTGCTGACCAAAGGCGCGGCATCGTGATGGCCGCCGACAGCGCCGTCCGCCAGGTGCTGGAGGGCTACAAGACGGCTGTCTTCGCGAAAGACGTCGATGCCTTCATCGCGCTCTACGACGCCGACGTGCAGGTCTTCGACATGTGGGGGCAGTGGTCGCACCGCGGCCTGGAGGCCTGGCGTGCGATGGCGGCCGAGTGGTTTGGCTCGCTCGGCACCGAGCGCGTGGTCGTGGACTTCAGCGAGGTGCACACCGTTGTCTCGCCCGACCTCGCGGTGGCCCACGCCTTCGTTACCTACACGGCTGTCGGTGCGGACGGCGCGACGCTGCGCTCGCTGGACAACCGCATGACGCTGGCGCTCAGGCCGCAGGCCGGGGCATGGAAGATCGTGCACGAGCACACCTCTGCGCCGATCGACGGCGAGACAACGAAGGCGATCTTCAAGCGCTGATTTGGGTGTGGGTGGGTGTGCGCGGGGAGATGCCGTCTGCGGCCACAATCGGCGCTGCCCCGTCAACCCGATACCGCCCATGGATGCTGCCGAACTCCGCCGGATCGCCGCCCTGGAAATGCAGGCCCGCAGCCTGCTGCCCACCTTTGCACCCGAGGTGCTGGGCGAAGCGCAGGCGCAATCCGCCTCGGCCGAGCAAGGCGATATCCGCGATGAGCGCAGCCGCCTGTGGTTCTCGATCGACAACGACGACACACGCGACCTCGATCAGCTGAGCTGGGCAGAAGCCTTGCCGAATGGCGGCGTGCGGCTCGCCGTGGCCATCGCCGATGTGGACGCGCGGGTCCGGCAGGGTGGGGCGGTGGATTCGCACGCGGCCGTCAACACGACCTCGGTCTACACCGCGGCCGGTGTGTTCCCGATGCTGCCCACGGTGCTGTCGAACGACCTCACCTCGCTGCATGAAGGCGAGGAGCGCCTCGCCGTCGTGGTCGACATGCAGATCGGGCGCGAGGGCGAAGTGGCCGACGCGACGATCTACCGTGCCGTGGTGCGCAACCAGGCCAAGCTCGCGTACGACAGCGTGGCCGCCTGGCTCGACGACCCGAACGCACCGGCCCCTGCCGCCGTGGCCGCCAGCGCGGCGCTGAAGGCGCAACTGCGGCTGCACGACCAGGTGGCCGGCTCGCTGCGCCGGTGGCGCCACCAGCGCGGCGCGCTGAACGTGATGACTGCGCAGGCGCGGCCGGTCTTCGTCGACGACCAGCTGGTCGACTTGCGGGCCGACCCGAAGAACCGCGCGAAAGAACTGATCGCCGACCTGATGATTGCGGCCAACGGCGCGACGGCGCGCTTCCTCACGCAGCAGGGCCAGCCCTCGCTGCGCCGCGTGCTGCAGGAGCCGCGGCGCTGGGACCGGCTGGTGAAGCTGGCCGCGATGCACGGCGCCAGCCTGCCACCCGCACCCGATGCACTGGCGCTCGACCGCTTTCTCGCCGACCGCCGCGTGGCCGAGCCTGCGAATTTTGCGGACCTGTCTCTCTCGGTGGTCAAGCTGCTCGGCTCGGGCGCGTACGCCGCGGTCTCGGCCGACGCGCCACCGGCCGGGCACTTCGGACTGGCCGTCAACGACTACGCGCACTCCACCGCGCCGAACCGCCGCTACGTCGACCTGGTCACGCAGCGCCTGTTGAAGGCGGCGCTGGCTGCACGCCCCACCCCGTACACCCTCGAACAGCTGGACGCGATTGCGCAGCACTGCACCCTGCAGGAAGACAACGCCTCGACCGTCGAGCGGCGCGTGCTCAAGGCGGCCGCGGCCTTCTTGCTGCAAGACCGCATCGGCGACACCTTCGACGCGATCGTCACCGGCGTCACGCCCAAGGGCACCTTCGTGCGCATCACCTCGCCGCTGGTGGAAGGGCGCGTGGTGAGTGGCTTCGAAGGGCTTGACGTGGGCGACACGGTGAAGGTGACGCTGAAGGCCGTCGACATCGGCCAGCGCTTCATCGACTTCGCGGCGGCGCGCTGAGTCAACGTCGGCGTCATCTCAGTTTCATCAGGAGGGCAGCGTGCCGTTGGTCTGGTCCCTCACCCTCGACGACGTCGACTGGAACGAACTGTCGGCGCTCTACCTCGCCGCGCCGCTGGGCAACAAGAGCCCGGAGAACCTGAAGAAGGCGTTCACCAACAGCCTGTTCAAATGCTTCGTTCGCGAAGACGGCAAGCTGGTCGGCGTGGGCCGCGCGCTCGCCGATGGCATCGACTGCTCGTATCTCTGCGACATTGCCATTCTCCCCAGTCACCAGGGCATCGGCCTGGGCCAGCAGATCGTGTCGAAGCTCGTGGACCTGTCCCGCGGGCACAAGAAGATCATCCTCTACGCCGTGCCAGGCAAGGAGCCGTTCTACAAGCGCTTCGGGTTCAAGCGCATGAAGACGGCGATGGCCATTTTTGAGAACCAGGCTCAGGCGATCGAGCGGGGTTATGTCGATGAAAGTTGAAAGAGCCGTCACGCCATGAGTGCCACGCAGGTTCGCCCCATTGAGCCTTCGGAGATCGAAGCCGCGCGGCGCTTGCTGGTCGCTGGCGGCTGGGACCGCCGCGTGGCCGATGCCGACGAGTTCCGCGTGCTGCTGTCGCGTTCACAGGTGGCCTTGGTCGCAGTGCAAGGCGGCGAGGTGGTTGGTTTCCTGCGCGCGCTCACCGACGGCTTGTCGAATGGCTACATTTCGATGGTCGTGGTGGCCGAGCCGCATCGCGGCAAGGGCATCGGCCGCGCGCTCGTGCAAGCGGTGATGGGCGACGACCCGCAGATGACCTGGGTCTTGCGGGCAGGGCGAGACGGCGTGTCGGGGTTCTACAAGAAGCTTGGCTTCAAGGAATCGGAAGTGGCGATGGAACGCCCGGGTGTCAGGCCGTCCTGACGGCAATCAAACTGAGAATCAACATGAACCCAAGCAAACTGATCGGCGTCATCCTCATCGTCGCAGGCGTTCTCGCCCTGCTGTACGGTGGCTTCAGCTTCACCAAGGAGACCCACGACTTCAAGCTCGGGCCGATCGAGCTGTCGGTGAAAGAGAAGCAGTCGGTCAACGTGCCGATCTGGGCCGGTGTCGGTGCGATCGCCGTGGGGGCCTTGCTGTTGGTGATGGGCGGCAAGAAAGGCTGAGGCCTTTCCTTTGAGTGAGCCGATGCCGCGCTCCGGGGAGCGCGCCGCGTTCTGCTTACCGTTCTCTTACTTCAGCTGCGTGGCCCAGTAGGTGACCACCGGCTGCAGCGGTACCTGGCCCGTGGTTGCCACGGCGGCGATCTTGTCCATCACGTCCAGCCCGGCGATGATCTTGCCGAACACGGCATAACCGTTGATGTCGCAGGCGGTGTTGGTCGGGTGATAGTTCAGACAAGCGCTGTTGTCCACGGTGTTGAAGAAGAACTGGCTCGTGGCCGATTCGGGCACGCTGGTGCGTGCCATTGCAATGGTGCCGCGCACATTGCTCAGGCCGTTGTTGCTCTCCAGCGCAATCGGCGCATAAGTCGCGATGGCTGCGCCCGAGGGGCTGAAACCGCCGCCCTGGATCACGAAGTCTTTGGCCACGCGGTGGTACAGCGTGTTGTCGTAGAGCTTGGCGTTCACGTACTTGAGGAAGTTCGCCACGGTGATCGGTGCGGCGGGCGCATACAACTCGACCACGATCTCGCCTTGGGTCGTGAGCATGCACACGGTGTTGAAGGTGCTCAGCGCCGAAGCAGCCTTGCCGGCATCGCTGCAGACGAGGTAAGGCGCGGGCGGGATGACGGGCGGCGCGGTGCCGGCATCGTCGCCGCCACCGCCGCAGGCGGCGAGGAACGAGAGGGCGAGAAGAGGGAGCAGGCGCAGAGGTGACATGGCTGGGTAAGTTCGGTCGTTGCGGGATGGCCCACGGTGGCAGGCGAACGGCCATTCTCCGCGAAAGCGGGCCGTATTAATCGAACCTGACAACGGTGTCCTGCTCACCCGCCTGGCAGCCTTCAGCGATCTGCGTCCAGCCGCGGCGGATGACGATCTGCTCGTCGTTGTGGCAGAACTCCACGCGTTTGGCACCGGGCACGGTCTGGCGGATGAAAGCCTCGATGGAGGCCGGCATGCTGATGCGGTAGCGCAGCTGCTCGATGTCGGCGTTCGGATGATCGCGGCTATGCAGATAGGGCACGAAGGCGCCGGCAGTCATCAGCCAGCGGCCCACCTCGAAAACGGTGGGCTCGTAGGCCTGGTCCTTCAACCAGCGCTGGGCATTCGCGCGTGCGTTCTCGCCGTCAGTGGCCGGACTTGAATCCCATGCCGTGGTCAGCATCTCAGCCACCCACTGGTTGCAATTCTGATACTGCAGGCCGAAGGCATAGGCGTTGGCGCTGTAAGTTCCGCCGAGCAGTGCGAGTGCCTGCCGGTTGTCGAGCGCCGCACGCTCGAGCTTGTCTGCTTCGGCCTCGGGCAGGAACACCACCGACACGTAGCCGATGGCCGGGTCGTCGGTGCCGAGCAGAAAGCCGGAGACGCCCTGGTCGTAGATGCGGGGTCGCTGCTCGTCGCAGGCGTAGTAGAGCTGTCGCACGGCCCAGGGTGTGTCCTGGTTGGCCTGGAGGCTGAAGCCCGCATGCGAGTAGCGCTGCCCGAAGCGGGCGAGGTCCAGACCCGAGCGAGACATCAGCGCGATGCGCTGGCCGCTGTTCTCAAGCTCCGTCTTGATGACGCCGCCGAGGCGGAACAGCTTGTCTTTCTGCTCTGCGCTGAGGGCCAGCGGGCGGTCGCAGAAACGCATGCTGGCGTGGCAGACGCTCCAAGGCGCCAGCAGAGAAATGAAGAGGCCGAGCAGCGCGGCGGCGCGGCCCGGCCAGCGAGTCCCTGAACTCAAAGTGTCACGGCGTTGGACTGGAGTTCGCGGTACCAGTCGTCGCTCAGCACGAGGAAGAAGGCCTTGCCGGTGTCGGCCTTGGCGAACTCGGTGCCGTAAGCGCGGGTGCGTGCGGCGACCGTCTGGCCGGCGGAGACCGGGTTCATCGCCAGCGCCTTTTGCGGCATGTAAAGGAAGAACGAGTTCTCTTCATGCGCGTCGGCCAGCGGCTGCAGCTTCAGGCGCATCGTGCCGGGCCGTTCCGCCACTGCCGCCACTTCGATGACCTTGTAGTCGCCCTCGGCGACCTTCTCTTTTTTCGACGAACCGTCGCTCGATGCCTCGAAAGAATCGGACACGCTGCCGACCGATGCCGAGCCGCCTTCCGATGCGGACGATGCGGCCGTCGAGCTGGCCAATGCGGGCAAAGCGGTGGCGCCGAGCAAGGCGGCCAGGAAGGCGAAACGGGCGGGGAAGTTGCTCATCAAAAACTCCAAGGTGAGGCAGGTGACGCGCAGCATAGTGCACACCCCGGCATGACCCCACGACGCACTCGTCACAGCATGCAACCGGCGTGCGAGTCGTTCAAAAAGTCACGTTGCCGCGAGTCAGACCTTGTCGTTTCCACCGGTGCCCGGCTGCCATTTCATCAGCCGCTTTTCCACCCGCCCGACGATCGCGTCGAGCAGCAAGGCGAACACCGTCAGCACCAGGATGCCGGCCATCACGGTGTTGATGTCGAAGCTGCCTTCGGCCTGCAGGATCAGGTAGCCGACGCCGCGCGCCGAGCCGAGGTACTCGCCGACCACCGCGCCGACGAAGGCCAGGCCCACGCTGGTGTGCAGCGAGCTGAAGACCCAGCTCGTGGCGCTCGGCAGGTACACATGGCGCAACAGCTGCCGCTGGCTCGCGCCCAGCATGCGGGCGTTCGCGAGCACGACGGGGCTCACTTCCTTCACGCCCTGGTAGACGTTGAAGAAGACGATGAAGAACACCAGCGTCACACCGAGCGCCACCTTGCTCGCGACGCCGAGGCCGAACCACACCGCGAAGATCGGCGCGAGGATCACGCGCGGCATCGAGTTCAGCGCCTTGATGTACGGGTCGCAGATGGCGGCGGCAAGCGGGCTCAGCGCGAGCCACAGACCGCAGGCCAGGCCGAGCACGGTGCCGATGCCGAAGGCAAGCACGGTCTCCAGCAGCGTGACGCCGAGGTGTTGGTAGATGTCGGCGTTGGTGACGAACCAGGCCCAGATGCGCGCGAAGATCTTCAGCGGCTCGCCGAAGAAGAAGGCCGCCTGGTTGTCGTCGGCGAACAGGAAGTGCGGCAACAGGCCGGGTGTGGTCAGCAAGTGCCA
Organism: Rhizobacter sp. P2_G4; assembly: GCF_056403575.1. Classification (NCBI taxonomy): domain Bacteria; kingdom Pseudomonadati; phylum Pseudomonadota; class Betaproteobacteria; order Burkholderiales; family Sphaerotilaceae; genus Rhizobacter; species Rhizobacter sp. P2_G4. The sequence goes on from NZ_JBFUFG010000001.1 coordinate 911,789, forward strand.
CAGCACGAAGAGGCCCACCAGCAGGGACAGCTGCCAGCCACGCAATGCCAGTTTGCTCATGCGGGCACCTTCATGCGGCCAGCTGCTGTTGATAGCCCTTGAGCACCTCGTCGCGCAGCACCTGCCAGATGGCCCGGTGCAACTCGACGAAGCGCGGCGTGGCGCGCACCTCGGCCACGTCGCGCGGGCGATCGAGGTCGATGCGGAACTCGCCGATCGGGTGCGAGGCCGGGCCGGCGCTCAGGCAGACCACGCGGTCGCTCATCGCAATTGCTTCATCGAGATCGTGCGTGATGAAGAGCACCGCCTTCTTCTGGTTCTGTCTGCCCCCGGTCGCTGCGCGCCCGCCCCCCAGGGGGGGCGCCGCCGGGCTTGGGGCGGCCCGGCGCCCGTCGTCGTTGGCCCACAGCGCCAGCACCTCGTTCTCCATCAGCTGCCGCGTCTGCACATCGAGCGCCGAGAAGGGTTCGTCCATCAGGATGATGTCGGGGTCGAGCACCAGCGTCTGCGCGAGGCTCACGCGCTTGCGCATGCCGCCGGACAACTGGTGCGGGTAACGGTCGCCGAAGCCGCCGAGGCCCACGCGCTTGAGCCACTCTTCGGCCTGGGCACGCGCGTCGGTGACACCGCGAAACTCTAGCCCCGCCATCACGTTGCCAAGCGCCGTGCGCCACGGCATCAGCGATTCGGCCTGGAACATGTAGCCCGCCCGCTTGTTGATGCCGGACAGCGTTTCGCCGAACACCTTCACCTGGCCCGTGCTCGGCGCCAGCAAGCCGGCCGCCATGTTGAGCAACGTGCTCTTGCCGCAGCCCGTCGGGCCAACGACCGAGACGAACTCGCCCGCGCCGACCGACAGCGTCACGTCTTTCACCGCGGTATAGCGCTGCGCCGCGTCATCGCGTGAGACGAAGGTACAGCTGACGGCGTCCAGGGAGAGCGCGTTCATGCCGCCGCGATGCACAGACGCGAAGCGCCGTGCTCATCAAGCAACGCCCACGGATCCGGCTTTGCCGGTCCGTCGGGTGGCGCCCTTCGGGGGCAGGAGCGAAGCGACTGGGGGGCCATCATCTGTACTTCGCATTCGCCTTCTTCGCGAACTCGTTCGTGAACACCGCAGCCAAGTCGAACTTCACGCCCTTCAGCGATTCGTCCACGCTCTGCAGCGCACGCAAAGCCGTGGCCGGGCCCGCTTCCGGGAACATGCCGTCGGCCGACAGCGCGCCCTTGCTGGCGAGGAAGGCGTCGATGTACACCGCGCGGTCGCCGAGCAGGTAGCTCTCGGGAACGGCCTTCACGATCTCGCTCGCGCCCGCGCCCTGGATCCACTTGTCGGCGCGCACCAGCGCGTTGGTCAATGCCTGCACGGTGTTCGGGTTCTTGTCGATGAAGGCCTGGGGTGCGTACAGGCAGCCGGCCGGCATCGGCCCGCCGAAGACCTTGTCGGCCTCGGCCACGATGCGTGTGTCGGAGATGATCTTCAGGTCGCCGCTTCGCTGCAGCAAGGTGACCACCGGGTCGAGGTTGGAGATCGCATCGATCTGGCCCGAGCGCATGGCGGCCACCGCGCCGTTGCCGGCGCCCACGCCGATGATCGACACGTCGCTCGGCTTCAACCCAGCCTTGGCGAGCACGAAATTCGCCATCACGTTGGTGCTCGAACCCGGCGCGGTGACGCCGATCTTCTTGCCCTTCAGGTCGGCCACCGTCTTGTAGCTGGCCATGGTTTTGGGATTGATGCCGAGCACGATCTGCGGTGCGCGGCCTTGCAGTGCGAAGGCACGCAGCTTCTGGCCCTTGGCCTGCATGTTCAGCGTGTGCTCGAAGGCGCCCGACACCACGTCGGCACTGCCGCCGATCACCGCCTGCAGCGCACGCGAGCCGCCGGCAAAGTCGACGATGGTTACGTCCAGCCCTTCGGCCTTGAAGTAGCCCAGGCTCTCGGCGATGGTGAGCGGCAGGTAGTACAGCAGGTTCTTGCCGCCGACGGCGATGGAGAGTTGCGGCTTCTCGAGCCCCTGCGCGAAGCTCAGGCTGGGCAAGGCCAGCGCGGCGAGGGTGAAGGTGCGGCGTTGCATGGTCAGTCTCCTTCGTTTCTTTGCGGTCACTTTATCAGCGGGTGCTTTGAGTTGCTGACAGCTCGACCTGCAAAGCAAGGCCATCGCCTGCCCCGGGCGAATGCCGCTGATGCGGTGACAGCACCGTGATTCACCTCAGGTGGAGGCGTTCACCGGCCCGTAGAATGAATCGCAATGAGACTTGATTTGTGGCGCACCTTCGGGGCGCTCGTTGCGTGGGCTGGTTTGCTGGCGGGTGCGGTGGCCGCACCGCCGCCGCAGCCGGCTGCCAAGGCGGCGTCCAAGCCGGCGGTGGTGGCGGTGCCTGCCGACTTGCCTGCCTCGGCGCCGGTGTCGATGTCGGCGCGCAAGGTCTACGAGCAGGCGCGGTCGCAGCTGGTGCAGATCCGCACCGTGCTCAAGGGCCAGGCAAGCCAGACCTCGGTGGGCTCGGGCTTCGTGGTCACGGCGCAAGGCCACGTCATTACCAACTTCCACGTGGTGAGCGAGGCTGCGCTCAAGCCGGAGCGGCACGACCTGGTGTCGGTGACGGCCGATGGCCGCGAGATGCCGGTGCAGATTTTGATGCTCGACGTGCTGCACGACCTCGCGCTGGTGAAGATCGTCGACCCGAAGGCGAGCACCTACGATGCCCTGGCCTTCCGCCCTGAAGCGCAGAAGCTCGCGCAAGGCGAGCGCATGTACTCGCTGGGCAACCCGCTCGACGTGGGTTTTGCGGTGATCGAGGGCAACTACAACGGGCTCGTCGAGCGCAGTTTCTACCCGCAGATCTTCTTCGCCGGTTCGCTCAGCGCTGGCATGAGCGGTGGCCCGGCGCTGGATCAAGAGGGCCGCGTGATCGGCATCAACGTGGCGCGCCGTGTCGATGGCGAGCAGGTCAGCTTCCTGGTGCCGGCGTCGTTTGCCAGCGCGCTGCTGGCACGCGGCCGCGACGCGCCGCCGATGGTGGGCGCTGCGTGGAAGGTCGTCAGCACGCAGCTGATGGCTCACCAGGCTGCGCTCACCGACCGCTTCATCGCCCAAGGCTGGAAGCTTGCCACCCACCCGCGCTACACCGTGCCGGTGCCGCCCGACCGCTTCATGCGCTGCTGGGGCAGCAGCGAACCCTCGCGCACGGGCGGGCTCGACTTCGAGCGCTCCGACTGCGTGATGGACACGCGCATCTTCGTCGGCGACTTCAACACCGGCACGCTGGCCACCCGCCACGAAAGCTACGACGGCAGCAAGCTCGGCATCTTGCGCTTTGCGTCGCAGTACTCGTCGAGCTTCCGCAACGAAGGCTTCGTGCGCCTCGGCCCCGAGTACCAGACCAAGCCGCAGTGCCACGAAGACTATGTCGACCGCAACGGCCTCGTGCTGCGCACCGTGGTCTGCTTGCGCGCCTACAAGAAGCTGACCGGGCTCTACGACCTGTCGGTGCTGGTGGCCACGCTCGACCAGCCACAGGCCGGCGTGCAAGGGCGCTTCGACGCGCAGGGCGTGAGCTACCCCAGTGCGATGAAGCTGAGCCAGCACTACATCGAGGCCTACGGATGGGTGTCGCCGAAATGAGCACGCAGGCACAGACGCTCGCCGTGGTCGAAGTGATCGACCGCGATGGCAGCGTGCGCCATGCGGTGGGCGTGCGTGACTGGCCGCTGCGGGTCGGCCGTGCGCTCGACAACGAGCTGGTGCTCGACGACGCGCACACCGCCGCCCATCACTTCAGCGTGCAGCCCGATGCCGAAGGCCGCATCGTCATCGCGGTGGGCGACAGCATCAACGGCCTACAGGTCGACACCCGCCGGCTGGCCGCTGGCGAAACGGTGGTCGTCGCCGACAAGCCGCCGCTGCTGACTGCCGGCCGCACGCACCTGCGGCTGCGGCTCGCAAGCCACGCGCTCGCGCCCGAGCAGGCGATGCGCTCGACCCGCACGCTGACACAGGGTCTGCCGACACTCGCCGCCCTGGCCGTGGCCGCGGCGTTGACCGTCGTCTTCAGCACCTGGCTCGAGAACGACCCCGACCTCTTCGTCAAGGCGCTGGGCTCGGTGGGCATCTATGCCATCGGCGTGGCGCTGGGCTGGGCAGGGCTGTGGACGCTGTTGTCCAAGGTGTTCACGCGCCAGGGCCACTTCGGCTGGCATGTGCGCGTGCTGCTGATCGCCGTGCTGGCCTGGCAGACGCTGATGGCAGGCAGTGCGCTGATGGCGTTTTCGCTGTCGTGGTCGTGGGTCACCGATTTCAACTTCGTGCCGGGCTACCTGATCCTCGGAGCGATGCTCTATTTCCACCTGCAGGCCGTAGAGCCACACCACCCGCGCCGCACGCTCGCCTTCGCGGTGTCCGCCGTCGTGATGGGCACCGTGCTGAGCCTGTGGTCCAACTTCCAGAACGGCGACCGTCCCGGCAGCGAGCTGTACATGAACCATCTCTTCCCGCCGGCGCTGCGTGTGGCGAAGCCGGTCGACTCTGCGCACTTCCTGGAGGGCGTGGCCGGCTTGCAATCCAGGCTCGACGAGAAGGCGAAGAAGAATGCAGACGACTGAACCCACGGGCCAACGCAGCGTGCTCGTCACCGGCGGCAGCCGCGGCATCGGCGCGGCCACCGCGCGGTTGTGTGCGGAGCAGGGTTGGGCCGTGGCCGTCAACTACACGCGCGATACGGCTGCGGCCGAGTCGGTGGTGAAGGCCATCCAGGCCAGCGGCGGCCGCGCCATCGCCGTGCAGGCCGACGTGTCCGACGAAGCCCAGGTGCTCGCGATGTTCAAGCGCATCGATGCCGAGCTGCCACCCCTCGGTGCTCTGGTCAACAACGCCGGCGTGGTCGACGTGGCCGCGCGCGTCGACGAGATGAGCGTGCAGCGGCTGTTGCGCATGTTCGGCATCAACGTCGTCGGCAGTTTCATTTGCGCGCGCGAGGCGCTGAAACGCCTGTCCACGCGCCATGGCGGCAGCGGCGGGGCCATCGTCAACCTGTCGTCGGTGGCAGCGCGCCTGGGCTCGCCGGGCCTGTACGTCGACTACGCCGCGGCCAAGGGCGCGATCGACACCTTCACCATCGGCCTGGCGCGCGAAGTGGCGACCGAAGGCGTGCGTGTGAACGCAGTCCGCCCGGGCATCACCGACACCGACATCCACGCGTCAGGCGGCACACCGGACCGTGCGCGCCAGTCGGCACCGCTGATCCCGATGCAACGGCCCGGCACCGCCGACGAGATCGCGCAAGCCGTCGTGTGGCTGCTGTCCGATGCGGCCAGCTACACCACCGGCGCCATCATCGACGTGTCAGGCGGGCGCTGAGCCTTCGCGCGACCAGCGGCTCAGCGCCGCTCGATCACCACCGGCACCAGCTTCAGCGCGTCGCGAACGCGGCCTGCGGCTTCCTGCGCTTCGTTGCGCGTCGCATAAGGCCCGGCCTGCAGGCGGAACATCTGCGGCTCGCTGAAGATCGCCAGCAACGGTGACAACCAGCCCAGCTCGTCGGAGACACGGCGTTGAAACTGCTCGGCGCCGTCACGCTGCTTGAAGGCACCCAGCTGCACCCAGAAGCCCTGCGCCGCCGTGGTGTAGGCACGGCTGGGTGGCGGCAGCGGTGCCGTCGGTGAGGCATCCGGCAGCGCAGCACTGGCGGCCATCGGCTCGGGTGTCGGAATGGGTAGTGGTGGGGGCGCCGGCAGGGGCAAGGGCGCTGGCGTCGGCGGCCCATCGTCATTCGAGGCCTTCACCTCGATCACAGGCGCCACGGCTTCCTCGGGCTTGTTGCCGCGTTGCCATGCGCCGCTGCGGATCTGCTCGTAGGTGATGCGTTCCACCTCCACCGGCGCGATGCCGTTCAGCACGCCCAGCTTGAGCGCGGCGGTGTAGCTCAGGTCGATGATGCGGTCGGCCACAAAAGGCCCGCGGTCGTTCACGCGCACGATGATCTCGCGGCCATTGGCCGGGTTGCGCACCCGCGCATAGCTCGGGATCGGCATGGTCTTGTGCGCCGCCGTCATCGCGTACATGTTGTAGACCTCGCCACTGGCCGTGCGCCGGCCTTGGAACTTCTTGCCGTACCAGGAGGCGAGGCCCTTCTCGGCCATCGGCTTGTCGGTCTTCACCGGCGAGTAGCTGCGCCCGTTCACGTCATAAGGCTTGTTCGGCCCGCCATCGCGGATGGGCTCGACTTGCGGCTGTGCATCGGGCACCTTGTCGAGGTTGGGCGGTGGCCTCGCCTCGGGGCCGTCACGCGTGGGCGTGGAGCTGCAGGCGGCGAGCAGCAGCACCAGCAGCAAGGCAAGCAGCTGTTGCGTGGTTCGATGCGCGGTGATGAAGGAATTCGGCGTCACGGGCTGCAGTGTCGCCGAACACGAAAGTGGCGCAAATGCGCCCGGGTTGCCTCAGGCCTTTGGCCGTTGCCGGGGCTGACACACGTCAGGCTGCGAGCCAATCGGCAAGTGCCCGCGACACGGCATCGGGCTGCTCCATCGTGCTCATGTGCCCGCACTGCTCGACCACGACCAGCCGCGAACCGGTGATGGCGTGGTGCATGTGCTCATGGCGCGACGGTGGGCTCCAGGCGTCTTCGCGGCCACACAGCAGCAGCGTGGGGCAGCGGATGGTGCCGAGCAGCCCGCTGCAATCGGGCCGGTTCAGCAAGGCGTTGATCTGCGCAGCAAAGATGTCGGGTGTGTGGCGTTCGAACATATCGAGCACGGCTTCGAACACCGGCCCGTCGTGGCGGCTGGGGTGCACCATGCCCAGCGCCCAGTCGCGTGCCATCGCGCGCATGCCGTCGCTGCGGGCCTTGGCGAGCAGGGCGAGGCGGCCGGCTCGTTCTTTCTCGCCGGCTTCGCCATCGGCCAGCGGGTGGTACGAGGTGTCGAGCAGGGCCAGGCGTTCTATTCGTTCGGGCGCCTGGCGCTGCATCTCGAAGGCCACGCGGCCACCCATCGAATGGCCAGCCACGGCCAGCGCGCCGGCGGGTGCGGTGGCGAGCACGTGTGCGGCTATGGCTGCGAGTGAATCGAGCGCGCCGTAGTCGGTCACGAAGGCCGGGCCGAGTGCGTCGATCTGCGAGCGCCAGACCGCGCGGTCGCACAGCAGGCCGGGCAGCAGCACCAGCGACGCAGCCATCAGAACTCCTCGGTGTCGACGCCCGCCTGTGCCGCTGCGTCGTAGCGCGGGCCGACCACGGTGCGAGGGTTGATCAGCGCCTCGAGCCGCTGCATCGTGGCCGCATCGAGCGTGATGTCGGCGGCGCCCAGGTCATCTCGCAGATGGGCCATGCTGCGCGTACCGGGGATCGGGATGATGTGCGGTGCTCTCGCCAGCAACCAGGCCAAGGCCAGCTGCGACATGGAGCACTTGAGGTCGGCGGCGATGCTGGCCATGCCGTCGAGCAGCTTCAGGTTGGCGGCGTAGTTGGCCGGTTCGAAGCGCGGCATGCTGCGGCGGATGTCGCGCTCGCCGAGCGTGCTCACGTCGCGCAGCGTGCCGGTGAGAAAACCGCGCGCCAGGGGGCTGAAGGCCACGAAGGCGGCGCCGATGTCGCGGCAGGCGTCGAGCACGGCGATCTCGGGGTTGCGTGTCCACAGCGAGTACTCGGTCTGCACCGCGGTGATCGGGTGCACGGCGTGCGCGCGGCGTAGCGTGGCGGCCGACACTTCCGACAAGCCGAGGGTCCGCACCTTGCCTTCGCGCACGAGGTCGCTCATGGCGCCAACGCTGTCTTCGATCGGCACGCGCTGGTCCCAGCGGTGCAGGTAGTAGAGGTCGATGACGTCCGTGCGCAGGCGCTTCAGGCTTTGCTCGCAGCTCCGCTTCAGCGTCTCGGGCCGGCCATCGACCACGCGCTTGCCGTCCACGCCATGCAGGCCGCCTTTGCTGGCGAGCGTGAACTTGGAGCGGTGTGGAGCGAGCACCTGGCCGACCAGTTCTTCGTTGAGGCCGAAGCCGTAGAGGGCGGCTGTGTCGAAGAGGGTGACGCCGCTGTCCAGTGCATTGAGCAGCAGGGCCTCGGCCTGTTCACGTGGCGGGGGTGTGCCGTAGGCGTGGCTCAGGTTCATGCAGCCGAGGCCGATGGCTGAGACCTGGAAGGGGCCGAGGGAGCGTTGGCGCATGGTGGAGAGCGTGTCGTGATGAAGGCGGGGCTTCGACAAGTCTCAGCCCGAACGGAGTGTCATGCGTTCAGCTGCTGCTCCAGCTTGTGCAAGGTGCGATAGCACGGCAGCACGCTGGCCACGCTCGCATTCGGCTCGCGCCCTTCGCGGATGGCCGCGAAGAACTCGCGGTCCTGCAGCTCGATGCCGTTCATCGACACATCCACCTTGCTCACATCGAGCTTTTCTTCCTTGCCGTTGAAGAGGTCGTCGTAGCGCGCGATGTAGGTAGCGGTGTCGCCGATGTAGCGGAAGAAGGTGCCCAGCGGCCCGTCGTTGTTGAAGCTCAGGCTCAGCGTGCAGATGGCGCCGGTGCTGCTCTTCAGCTGGATGCTCATGTCCATCGCAATGCCCAGCGTCGGGTGAATCGGGCCTTGCACCGCGTTGGCTTGCACGATCTCGCCGCCGGTCTGGTAGGCGAACAGGTCGACGGTGTGCGCCGCGTGGTGCCACAGCAGGTGGTCGGTCCACGAGCGGGCCTGGCCCAATGCATTCATGTTGGTGCGACGGAAGAAATACGTCTGCACGTCCATCTGCTGGATGTTGAATTCTTTCGCGACGATCTTCTTGTGCACCAGCTGGTGGCTGGGGTTGAATCGCCGCGTGTGGCCGCACATCGCGACCAGGCCGGTCTGCTTCTGCAGTGCGACGACTTCTTCGGCGCCGGCCAAGCTGTCGGCCAGCGGAATTTCCACCTGCACATGCCGGCCGGCCTTCATGCAGGCGATGGCCTGCGAGGCGTGCATCTGCGTCGGCGTGCACAGGATCACCGCGTCGACTTCTTTCAGCGCCAGGCTGTCGGCGAGATCGGTGGTGACGTGGCCGATGCCGTACTTGGCGGCGGTCTCTTTCGTCTTCTCGAGATCACGGCTGATCAACGAGACGACTTCGACGCCGTCGATCAGCTTGATCGCATCGAGGTGCTTGATGCCGAAGGCGCCAGCGCCGGCCAGGGCGACCTTGGTTGTTTTTGTCATGCTTGGTTCTCCAGAATCAGATGGCCCACGGCCGTGTTCGACGCAGGCACGTGATAGAAGCGGTGCGCCACTTTCGGCGGCTTGGCGCCACCGGCTGATTGGGCAACGTCGCTCATGGCTCCACGCGCGATGAGCCACATCACCAGCTCGATGCCTTCAGAGCCGGCTTCGCGCACGTAGTCGATGTGCGGCACTTTCGCCAGCCCCTCGGGGTCGGCGATCAGCCGGTCGAGGAAGGTGTTGTCGAACTCCTTGTTGATGAGCCCGGCGCGCGGCCCCTGCAGCTGGTGGCTCATGCCCCCGGTGCCCCAGATCTGCACCTTGAGCGGCTCGTCGTAGCTCGCGATCGCGCGGCCAATGGCCTTGCCGAGGTTGTAGCAACGCTGGCCCGAGGGCACGGGGTACTGCACCACGTTCACGGCAAACGGAATGACAGGGCAGGGCCACGCTTGTGCTTGGCCGCACATCAGCGACAGCGGCACGGTGAGGCCGTGGTCCACGTCCATCTTGTTGACGATGGTGAGGTCGAAGTCGTCCTGGATCACCGAGTGCGCGATGTGTGCCGCCAACTCCGGGTGGCCGATCACCTTGGGCACCGGCCGCGGGCCCCAGCCCTCGTCGGCCGGCTGGTACTCGGCGGCGCAGCCGATCGCGAAGGTGGGAATCATCTCCAGGCTGAAGGCCGTGGCGTGGTCGTTGTAGACGAGAAAGATCACGTCGGGCGTGTTGTCCTTCAGCCACTGCTTGGAGAACTCGTAGCCCTTGAACAGCGGCTGCCAGTAGGGCTCGGCCGTCTTGCCGAGATCGAGCGCCGCGCCGATGGCGGGCACGTGCGAGGTGTAGACGGATGCGGTGAGTTGGGCCATGTCAGTTGCTCTTCTGGGTCTTGCCGGCGCCACCTTGCGGCTGGCGATGTGCCTGCGCGTCGCCGTCTTCGCCGATGCGGCGGTTGCCCTCGGCCGAGCGACCGCCGCCGATCATCATGTTGCGGTATTCCTCTTCCGTCATGCCGGTCATGCTGCCGGCCATCTGCTGGAAGCTCTTGCCGTCGGTGGCACCGATCTTGGCGAGGAAGTAGATGTTGCCGCCGAGCGCGATGCAGCGGTTCAGGTCGCGTGCGAGCACGGCCTGCTTCTGTTCCTCGGTCATCGGCCACTCGTCGAGGTAGGCGCGTTCGTTCGCCTTGAAGCGCTCGCGGTTGGCGGCCTTCATCAGCGACATGCAGAACTGGTTGAGGTGGAACCCCTTGCGCGACTGTTCGGCGTCGAAGATCGTCGTGCCGGGCACATCGAGGTAATCTTTGTTCAGGGACATCGTGCTTCCCGTGGGTTGAGTGTCAAGGTTTGCATTCGAAGCTCGCGGCAGCGGCGGGGTCGCCACCACCGCGGTAGCGCGGCACCAGCGGCCAGCGGCACAGCGGGCGCGCCCGCGTGACGGCAAACGGCGGCTTGGCGTTCTGTTCCACCACCTGCAGCGCGGCCGGCGCTTCATCGCGCTCGACCCAGGCGACCAGCGCCTGCAGCATGTCCACGTTGGCTGGCCCGCCGGTGCCCACGTGGTCGACGCCGGGCGCGGTGTAGAGGCGGAAGAAGGTGTCGACCGTGCCGGGGCCGAGGCGGCGCTCCACCGACTCGAAGTACGCGATGCCGGCGTACGGGCTCTGCGCGTAGTCGGCCATGTTTTCCAGCATCAAAAGCTTGCCGCCCAGGGTCTGGAAGGTCGACAGATCGGAGTCGGTGGAGTCCATCAAGGCCGACACCTCGCGCACACGGTCGTAGTAAGTGTCGGGCTTGTAGCTGAGCAGATCGACGGCTGGATCGCGGGCATAGAAGTACTGGATGGCGCCGGCGCCGTAGAACCACGCGATGCCGTTGCCCTGCTGCGGCGGAATCGATGGTGCCGAGCCGCCCAGCCACCACGCATTCCAGCCGCCGGTGGACGCAGAGGCCGGCGTGGCCTCGCCGCTCGGGCCGCGGCCGGGGTACTCACGCACGCCGTTGGCCAGCTCCATGCCGAGGCGCAACGGCGATTGCAACGTGCGCACCGCCGCCTCTTGCGGTGGCGTGAGGCAGCTGTCGTCGGCGTTGGCGCCGGTGCAGCGCAACGTGGCGATGTCGAAGCGTTTGCGGCAGCCCACCGGGTCGGAGACGAGGCCGTCCGCCAGGCCGTCGAGGCTGTCACAGGCGGCGAGCACCGCGTCGTGCACGCGCTTCACCTGGGCTGGGCGCAGCCAGCCCGGGCCCATGGTGGCGATGCCATCGCGCAGGCCGGCGTGCTGCAGCCCTGTCCAGTGGATCACCGGCACGCGGCTGAAGATGCCGTTGAAGGCGTCGGGGTAGCGCTGTGCCATGGTCAGGCCTTCGCGCCCGCCTTCGGAGCTGCCGAAGAAGTAGATCCTCGTCGGGCCTTCGGCGTAGGCCATGCGCATCACGGTCATCGACACGTCGCGAACCTTCTTGTACGACGCGTGGGCGAAGTTGACGAGCGCTTCGTTGTTCAGCGCAAAGGCCTGCGGCGGCTGGCCGGGCTGGTTCTGGTGGCCGGAGTCGGTGCCGTAGGTGACAAAGCCGAGCGCGAGCGGCGAGGGCTGGTCGTAGCGCGCAGCCGGCAGCAGGCCGAGGCCGGTGATGAGCGTGCCGTTGAATCCGCCACCGCCGTATTGCACCGCGCGGCCGTTCCACACCGTCGGCAGGTTCATCTGGAAGTGGATGTCGGGCGCCTTCGGGTCGAGCGGGGCGATGCGGCCGAGCACCTTGCAGTGCTGCGGCGTGGCCGGCGTGATGGCGGCAGCCGGCGACGGGCCGCGCTCGGCCACCGCCATGGCGGCCGGTGCCATCAGCACCGCCGAGTCGATGGTGGCACCGCTGCTCGGCAGGCTGATCTTGCTCGCCGGGATGGTGCGGCCGGCCAGGCTGGCGCAGCCCGCCATCAAGTCGGACTGCAGCAGCGCGCCCGGCGAGGCGCAGGCCGTGAGCAGGGCCACCACGGCCGTCGAGGCCAGCGAGCAACAGAGGCGAGAGCGGGTCATGCGATGAATGCCTCCGTGAGGTCCGGCCCCTGCATCAGCGCAGGGCTTCTTCGGGCCAATAAAGCCTCATTGGATTGTCGACCAGCAACTTCTGCTGCAGTTCCGCCGTGGTCGCGATGTGGGGAATGAAGTCGACCAGCAATCCGTCGTCGGGCATGTGGTTCTTCAGGTTCGGGTGCGGCCAGTCGGTTCCCCACAGCACGCGGTCGGGGAAGGTCTCGACGATGCGGCGCGCGAAGGGGATCACGTCGCGGTAGGCGGCTTGTCCGTCATTCAGTTCGCCATTCAGCGCCGGCGGGCCGCTGACGCTCAGGCGCTCGGGGCAGCTCACCTTGCTCCACACGTTGGGGTACTCACGCATGAACTTGATGAACAGCTCGAACTCCGGGCCGTCGACGGGTTTGCTCACGTCGGGCCGGCCCATGTGGTCGACGACGATGGTGGTGGGCAGCGCGGTGAAGAAGTCCCACAGCTCGGGCAGGTCGACGGCCTCGAAATAGATCACCACATGCCAGCCCAGCGGCGCGATGCGCGATGCGATCTCCATCAGCTCGTCTTTGGGCGTGAAGTCGACCAGGCGCTTGACGAAGTTGAAGCGCACGCCGCGCACGCCAGCGGCGTGCAGGTCTCGCAGCTCCTGGTCGGTGATGCTGCGCTTCACGGTGGCGATGCCGCGCGCCTGGCCGTTGGAGTGCACCAATGCGTCGACCATCGCGCGGTTGTCGGCACCGTGGCAGGTGGCCTGCACGACCACGTTGCGCGCAAAGCCGAGGTGGTCTCGCAGGGCATAGAGCTGCCGCTTCGACGCGTCGCAGGGCGTGTACTTGCGTTCGGGTGCATAGGGGAACTCGTCACCCGGGCCGAACACATGGCAGTGGGCATCGACGCTGCCGGGCGGCAATGTGAACGTCGGCTTGGAAGGGCCGGTGTACCAGTCGAGCCAGCCGGGGGTCTTTTGAAATTCCATGGGTGCTTTCAGTCGAGTGGCTTGAACTGCGCAAGGATGCGGTCGGCCTCGGTGCGCCAGTCGGTGCTGCGCGCGAACTCCTTCGTGCCCTTCGGTCCGAAGAGGCCCGCGTCGGCGAGGTCGGCCACCCAGGCCTGGCGCTCGGCAGTGCCGCTGGCCGACCAGGGCTCGAGCCCGGCTTCGCGCACGGTCTGCGCCACCTCGCGCACCTCTTCGCTGCGGCGGCGGCCGTGCTCGATCACGCGCTGGAAGAAGTAGGCGCCTTGCTTCTCCCAGTCGATGCCGGGGAAGGTCTCTTTCAGGGAGGCCAGCACCGCGTCTTCGACGCCATAGGCGCGAGCCGTCGTGAAGCTCTCGATGACCATCGCCTCCAGACCTTTGATCATCACGCTGCGGCACATCTTGGTGGCGGATGCCACGCCCAGCTGGTCGCTCACGACCTTGGCCGCGAAGCCGATGCTGTTGATGAGCGGCAGCAAGGTCGCCGCATCGGGCCCGCCCAGCAGCAGCGGCACCTTGATGCGGTAGGGCGGGATGGACGTCATCACCGCGCCTTCGACATAACGCCCGCCAGCCGCGTTGATCAACCCGGCCGCGCCGATCTTGGCGCCGGGCGATGCGGAGTTGAAGTCGAGGAAGAAGCTGCCGGCGCGAACCGCCGGCGCGCAGGCCTGGGCCACCGGCACGGCCTGGCTCGCGGTGACGGCCGAGACGATGAAGTCAGCCTTTGCGGCGAGCTCGGCGTGCGATGCCGCGAGCGTGACGCCGATGCGTGCGGCGTGCTCGCGCAGCGGCCCGCCGGCCTCGCTGCCAAGCTTGAGGTCGTAGGCGCTGACAACGACGCCTTCCTGGCGCAGGTCTTCAGCCAGGATGTGGCCGACCTCGCCGTAGCCGACGAGGCCGATGTGCCATTGGATGGGGTTGCTGTTCATGAAGGGGGTCCTCCACTTCCGTTCGCCCTGAGCCTGTCGAAGGGTGCGCAGTGCACGGCGCTGGCTTCGACAGGCTCAGTCCGAACGGAGAAGTGCGGTCAATCGATGTATCTCAGGCCGGCCTTCTCAAGCGGCTCGCGCATCTTGTACATGTCGAGCCCCAGCACGCCGGATGCGAGCTTGGCGCGCTTCTCACCCTCGAACGACTCGCGCGCGATGGCTGCTTCCAGCGTCTGGGCGGCCATCGCGCGCGGCACGCACACCACCCCGTCGTCGTCGGCCACGATCACGTCGCCCGGAGTGACGAGCATGCCGGCGCACACCACCGGGACGTTCACCGAGCCGAGCGTGGCCTTGATGGTGCCCTTGCTGCTGATGGCCCGGCTCCAGACCGGGAAGCCCATCTCTTGCAGCGTCTTCACGTCGCGGCAGCCGGCATCGATGACCAGCGCGCGCGCACCGCGGGCCATGAACGAGGTGGCGAGCAGGTCGCCGAAGTAGCCGTCGGTGCATTCGGCGGTGACGGCCGCCACCACGACGTCGCCGGGGCGGATCTGTTCGGCGGCCACGTGCATCATCCAGTTGTCGCCGGGTTGCAGCAGCACGGTGACCGCCGTGCCCGATACCTGAGCACCCGGATAGATGGGCCGCATGTAAGGCTTGAGCAGGCCGACCCGGCCCATGGCTTCGTGCACGGTGGCGCTGCCTAACGCCGCGAGCTTGTCGGCGACGGCGGCTTCGGTGCGCTGGATGTTGCGATAGACCACGCCCAGTTCGTACATGTCATTTCCCTTTCTTCTTGAGTGCCGCGTCCAGTCGCGGGTAGACGCGCCGCGCGTTCGCTTCGTAGACCTTGTGCTTGTCTTCGGCGCTCAGGATCGTCGAGGCCTCGATGTAGCGCTTGGTGTCGTCGTAGTAGTTGCCGGTTTCCGGATCGATGCCGCGCACGGCACCGATCATCTCGCTGGCGAACAGGATGTTGTCGACCGGGATCACCTTCGTCAGCAGGTCGATGCCCGGCTGGTGGTACACGCAGGTGTCGAAGAAGATGTTGTTCAGCAGGTGGTCCTTCAGCAGCGGCTTCTTCAGCTCCTGCGCCAGGCCGCGGAAGCGGCCCCAGTGGTAGGGCACCGCGCCGCCGCCGTGCGGGATCAGGAACTTGAGCGTCGGGAAGTCCTTGAACAGGTCGCTGGTCAGGCACTGCATGAAGGCCGTGGTGTCGGCATTCAGGTAGTGCGCGCCGGTGGTGTGGAAGCAGGCGTTGCAGCTCGTGCTTACATGGATCATCGCGGGGATCTCGTGTTCGACCATCTTCTCGTAGATGGGGTACCACGAGCGGTCGCTCAGGGGCGGCGAGGTCCAGTGTCCGCCTGAGGGATCGGGGTTCAGGTTGATGCCGACGTTGCCGTATTCCTTGACGCATTTTTCCAGCTCGGGGATGCAGGTTGCCGGGTCCACGCCGGGCGATTGCGGCAGCATGGCCGCGGGGATGAAGTTGTCGGGGAAGAGCTGGCTCACGCGGTAGCAGAGCTCGTTGCAGATAGCGGCCCAGGTCGACGAGACGTTGAAGTCGCCGATGTGGTGCGCCATGAAGCTCGCGCGCGGCGAGAAGATGGTGAGGTCACTGCCGCGCTCCTGCATCTTCTTCAGCTGATTGGCGATGATGGATTCGCGCAGCTCGTCGTCGCTGATCTTCAGCTCGCTCACCTTAGGCATCGAGGCCGGGTCCTTGATGCCGGCGATCTGGCGGTTGCGCCAGTCTTCCAGCGCCTTCGGTGCGGTGGTGTAGTGGCCGTGGATGTCGATGATCAGGCTCATGGTTCTCTTCTCTGGTTCAGGTTGCGCAGGTGTTCTCAACGGTACAGCGCCGAAGGCACCATCACCTCGCCGCGCATGATGAGCCGGGCCGTGCGCAGCAGCGCCGCCCGCGTCACGTTCTGCGGGTTCGCCGGGTCGATCTCCAGCTCGACGCTGAACTCGCCGGTGGGGTGCTCGACCGAAATGGTCTTGGCGTTGCCTCCGGGCACCTGGGCGATGCCTTGCGTCACAGAGCCGTCGAGCACGCAGGCCGTGCCCACCGTCACCGCGGCCAGCACGCCGATCGCGTCGTGGCACACATGCGGGATGAAGCTGCGCGTGCTCAGGCTGCCGCCGTGCTTGGGCGCGGCGATCAGCGTCATCTTCGGGTAGTTCTTGCTCGTCACGTCGCCCAGCTTCATGGCATGGCCGCAGGCGATGCGCAGCCGCTCGATGCGCGCCTTCAGCTCGGTGTCGGCGTTCATCTCATCGACGGTTTCATAACCCGTGCGGCCCACATCGCTGGCTTTGAAGATCACGAGCGGCATGCCGTTATCGATGCAGGTGACATCAATGCCGTCGATTACGTCCCTCACGTTGCCCGTGGGCAGCAGGCCCGGCGCGACCGAGCCGGCGGTGTCGAGGAAGTTGATCTTGATCGGTGCAGCGGGGCCGGGCACGCCGTCGATGCGCGCCTCGCCTTCGTAGCTGACGCGGCGGCCGGTGGGCGTCATCGGCGTCTGCACGGTGATGTCGCACTGCATGTCGGTGTTGCGGGTCAGCACTCGCAGCGTCGTCGTGTCGCCTTGCGGGTGAATCAGCCCGGTCTCGATGGCGAAGGGCACCACGGCGGCGAGCATGTTGCCGCAGTTGGGCGTGGTGTCGACCGTGTCCTTGTCGGGCTGCAGTTGCGCGAAGAGGAAGTCGAGGTCCACCCCTTCGGTGGTGCTGCGCCGCACGATGCCGACCTTGCTCGTCAGCGGGTGGGCGCCGCCCAGGCCGTCGATCTGGCGCTTGTCGGGCGAGCCCATCACGGCCAGCAGCACGCGGTCGCGGTGGGGGATGTCGGCGGGCAGGTCGGCCTCGTTGAAGAAGGGGCCGCGCGAGGTGCCGCCGCGCATGAACAGGCAGGGAATCGGGTGTTGCATGGCTGGCCGTTGCACAGGTACGTTGGAAAACGAGTCTTGCGCAAGGAGAGCCATGCGTCAACGAGATGGCCCGTATAGCAGCTATGCCTGCGTGGCATAGTCCTGCAAGGAAGCGGCATTCACATGGATCTGAAGCAACTCGAATATTTCGTGCACGTGGCCGAGCTCGGCAGCTTCACGCGGGCGGCCAGCTTTCTGTCGATCGCCCAGCCGGCGCTGAGCCGGCAGGTGCGCTCGCTGGAAGTGGAGTTGCGCCAGTCGCTCTTCGAGCGCAATGGGCGCGGCGTCACGCTCACCGAAGCTGGCTCGCGGCTGCTGGCGCATGGCCGCGGCATCTTGCAGCAGGTGGAGCGTGCGCGGCTCGACATGGAAGACCACCGCGGTGCCGCCACCGGGCGCCTGGTGATCGCGTTGCCGCCGAGCGTGAGCCGCACGCTGACCAGCCCGCTCGTCACGGCCTTCCGCCAGCGCTTTCCCAAGGCCACGCTCAGCGTGGTCGAAGGCCTGTCGACCTATGTGCTGGAGTGGCTGACGATCGGGCGCGTGGACTGCGCTGTCGTCTACAACGTTGCGCCCTCGGCCGCCATTGACTTGGTGCCCGTGCTCGATGAGCAGCTCTATCTCGTCTCGGCACGCGGCAAGGCGCGAGGCAGCAAGCTGATCGGGCCGCCCGTCACCCTGGCCGAGGTCGCCGAGCGCGAGCTGGTGATCCCCAGCCTGCCGCACTCGATCCGAATGCTGCTGGAGACGGCGCTTGCCAACGAAGGCCGCAAGGCGCGCGTGGCGCTGGAGATCGAAAGCGTGCCGGCCATCCTCGATCTGGTGCAGCAGGGCGAAGCCCATGCCGTGCTGTCGTTGAATGCGATCCAATCGAGCGGCCAGGCCGACGCGTTCTTCGTGCAGCCCATCCACAAGCCAAAGATGACGACCACGCTGTGGATCGCGACCTCGTCTCAGCGCCACCGCGGGCCGCTCATCGACCAGTCGACCGAGCTGGTGAAGGAGCTGCTGCTCAAGCTCTGGTCCTGACGCCAGGACGCCCTCGCTGAGAGGCCGGGTTTTCCCCTGCTCGCCAGCTGTGGCGCGGCCTTGTTCACGGTTCGAGGGTTCTTTCGGGTCAAGGCCGCGCACGAAGCGGCCGATATGAAAGGCATGAAACCGGCGCTTCTTGGAGGCATGGGCCTGCTCCTGCTGGGCAGCGAAAAGCGTTTGCGCGTGCGGGCCCGGCAGGCGTTGCTGACCTGGACGCTCAACATCGCGTTGATCGGCATTGCCCATTTCGGCGTGGTGACCGGCTTGATGGATGCCACGGCCGCGCTGCGCTGGGAGATGTTCGCGCTGATCGGCGCCACGAGCTTCTACGTGATGGTGCGAAGCGGCTTCAGCCTGCGTTTCGCGAGCGACCCCGCGATGACGCTGCCGCAGGCCGTGTTCAGTGTCGTCAGCACGATGGGCGCCTACGTCGTTGCCGGCCCGGCGCGCGGCGCCAGCTTGCTGGTGATGGCGGTCACCCTCGTCTTCGGCCTGTTCGCGCTGACCGCGCCGCAGGTGCGCCGCCTCAGCTTCTTTGCGGTGGTCGCCATGGGAGCCACCATGCTCGCGGCGCATCTGCGCGACCCGGCGCGCTTTCCGGCAGCCGAAGAAGGCATGAACTTCATGCTGCTGGCGGTGGTCTTGCCCTCGATCGCACTTCTGGCGGGGCAGCTCAGCACCATGCGCCTGAAGCTGCGCCAGCAGCGTGACGAGCTGGAACGCGCGCTGGCGCGCAACCATGAAATCGCCATCCGTGACGAACTCACCGGCATCTACAACCGCCGCCACCTCACCGAGCTGATGAACGGCGAGATGCAGCGGTTCGAGCGCAGCGGGCGCCCGGTGTGCCTGGCCTTGATCGACATCGACCACTTCAAGCGCGTCAACGACGTTCACGGCCATGCCCAGGGCGACGAGGTGCTGCGCGCCTTTGCCTTGACTGCCCGCGAAGCGCTGCGTGAAAGCGACACGCTGGGCCGCTGGGGCGGCGAGGAGTTCATGCTGATGCTGCCCGACACGTCAGCGGTGGGTGCCGAGCGCGTGATCGAGCGGGTGCGGCAACGCCTGGCTGATGTGCGCTTCGAGCAGATCGACCCGGCGATGCGTGTGACCTTTTCAGCCGGGATCGCCCAGTGCCAGGTGGGTGAGACGCTGAGTGCCCTGATCGAGCGCGCCGACCAGGCGATGTATGCCGCCAAGCAAGGCGGACGTGACCGCAGCGTGATATCCGAGGCACCCGTGGCCGTGCCGAGGCTGCGTTTGGTTGCCAGCCAGCGCGAGGGTGTGCCATCATGAGCCCCGTGACGCAACGCCCTTCTTCCACCCGCCGACCCGCGCAAGCCTTGCGCGCCTGGGTGTTGCGGTTCGCGTCTCTCTTCTTCCCCGTTCCGCGCGCCCGCGCCCTTCGTCCGATTCGAATTCGCCGGGATCGTTGAGCTGCGGCTTCGGCTGGTGCTTGGCGGTCCCTTTGCATTTCGCTGCGCCGCCGCGCGCAATTCATCGGCCCGAATGGAGAGTCACCATGTCTTCGCTTGTCTCTGACGCCGCCCGTGCGTCTGTCGCTGCACCTTCGCCGGCGCCTGCCGCCTTTCCTCGCCTTCACGAAATCGAGCGCACCGCCGCGCGCCTGGCCGGACAGATCCTGCAGACGCCGGTGTGGCGCTGGCAGACCGGCGTCGTCGAACGCGCGCTGAGCCCGCAGACCGAGGTCTGGCTCAAGCTGGAGCTGTTTCAGCGCACCGGCACCTTCAAGCTGCGCGGGGCGCTCAATTGCATCCAGGCGCTGGACGACGCAGCGCGTCAGCGCGGCGTGGTGGCCGCGAGCGCCGGCAACCATGCGGTGGCCGTGGCCCATGCGGCAAGAGCAGCGGGCACCACCGCCAAGCTGGCAATGCCGCGCCATGCCAGCCCGGCCCGTGTGAACGCCTGCCGCGAGCAGGGCGCCGAGCTGACGCTCACCGACACCATCCACGATGCCTTCGCGCTGGCGCAGAAGCTGGCGGCCGACGAAGGCCGCACCATGGTCCACCCCTTCGACGGGCCGCGCACCGCCGAAGGCACCGCGACCATCGGCCTGGAGTTGATGCGCCAGGTGCGCGGGCTCGACGCGGTGGTGGTGCCGGTGGGTGGTGGTGGCTTGTGCGGTGGCATTGCCGCGGCCGTGAAGCAGATCAACCCGCGCTGCCAGGTGTTCGGTGTCGAACCGTTCGGCGCCGATGCGATGTACCGCAGCTTCCAGGTCGGCGAACCGGTGAAGTTGGAGCGCGTGGACACCGTGGCCGACAGCCTGGGCGCGCCCTATGCGCTGGCCTACAGCTATGGCGTGTGCCGGCGCTTCGTCGACGAAATCGTGCGGGTCAGCGACGACGAACTCGCAGCCTCGATGCACCATCTGTTCCGCGACATGAAGCTGGTGGCCGAGCCGGCAGCGGCTGCTGCCACCGCGGCCTTGCTCGGCCCCCTGCGCGAGCGGCTCGACGGCAAGCGTGTGGCCCTGATCGTGTGCGGCACCAACATCGACGCGGCCCGCTTTGGCGAGCTGCTGGCACGCGCCGCCTGATCGAGCGCTGGTCCGCTAGTCTTCGGCCTCGGCGTTCTTCAGCGTCTTGGCCATGCGCACCGCGTCTTCCACGCCCTGGTAGTAGCCGACGCGGCGGTCGACTTCTTCGAACGCGTGGCGGCGGTAGAAGGCGCGTGCGCCGGCGTTGTCCGAGCGGGCCTCGAGCCGCAGCGTGCCGATGCCGGCCACGCGGGCGGTGGCTTCCAGCCAGGCGAGCAGGGCGGTGCCGACGCCCTGGCGCCGACAGCGGGGCTGGGTGGCGAGCAGCAGCACGTGCGCGTCGTCATCGCCGTAGCTCATGATGGCAAAGCCGAGCAGGTCGTTGCCGCGGCGCGCCACCACCACGTTGGTGTTGGCATCGGCCATGCTGTTCATCACGCGGCGCGGTGTCCATCGCCAGTCCAGGCCTTGCTCGATGGTGCGTCGCGACAGCGCAGCGATCGCCAGCGCATCGGAGGGCAGGGCGAGGCTGATGTCGCTTTCGGTGATCATGGAGACGCATTCTGAACCCTGCCGCACCGCGGCGACAATGCCCGAACAAACAGAACACGACCAGCTCGTCCTACCGTGCGCTCCAAGCTTTTGCTGACCCTCCTGCTGCTGCAGCTTTCGTCCGCTCATGCGGCCGGTGATGCCCAGGCCGAAGTGCGCCAGCTGGTCGAGCAGAGCCAGGCTCAGATGAAGGTCGACCCCGAGCGCAGCCGCGAGCTGGCCCAGCAGGCTTTGCAGCAGCTCGCCAGCCGCGCCGATGCGGACCTGGAGCTGCGCGCGCACCTGCTGATGTGCGACTACCAGTCCGAACGCGACCGCGCTGCCGCCGAGCAGCACTTGGCGCAAGGTGCTGCCCTGGTCGGCAGGCTGCAGCGCAAAGGCCTCGCGGCGGGGCTCAAGGGCTGCGAAGGCGGCCTCTTCGAAGGCGCCGGCGACAACGCCCGCGCACTGGCCTCGTATGAAGAAGAAGTGCAGATCGCCGAGCAGGCACACGATGACGAGATGCTGGCCGATGGCCTCTTCAACCGCGGCCACTTGCGCGGCGTGCGCGGCGAGTTCGCCAACGGCCTGACAGACCTCAAGCGTGCGCGTGCGTTGTTCGAGCGCCTGCAGTTGCCGCTCTACACGCTCACGGTCGAGAACACCATCGCCATCCTCTACAACCGCATGGGCGACTATGCGCAGGCGCGCCACTACTACGAAGCGGCGCTCAAGGCGCAGACCTCGGCCGGCCTCGTGCGCGAGCAGGCGGTGACGCAATACAACCTGGGGCGCGCGCTCGAAAACCTGCGCGACTGGGATGCCGCGCAAGCCGCCTTCGACAGCGTGCTCAAGCTCAGCCGCGACCTCGGCTACACCCGCGGCATGGCCTACGCCTTGCGCGGCTTGGCCAGCGTGCAGAACGCCCGCGGCATGCCGCAGACCGCGCTCACGCTGCTCGACCAGGCCGCAGCGCAGCAGAAGAGCGTGCTCGATGCGCGCCTGAGTGCGCAGATCCTGCTGCAGCGCGGCTTGGCGCTGCGCCTGCTGCACCGCCTCCCCGAGAGCACGGTGGCGCTGAACGACGCGCTCAAGGTCTTCAGCCAGGCCGAAGCCCTGGCCGAGCAGGCCACGACGCACGGCGCGCTGGCCGAGACGCTGGCCGAGCAAGGCGATTGGCGCAGTGCCTTCGAGCAGCAGACGCGCTTCAAGGCCGCCACCGACCAGCTGCTCTCGCGCCAGCTCGACGAGCGCTTTGCCACGCTGAAGGTGGAATACGACAACGCCGCGCGCGACCGCGAGATGGTGCTGCTGCAGCAGACGCAAAAGCTCACCGAGCATGCGCTGGCGCAAGAGCGCCTGGCCGGCCGATGGCTCTCGGTGGCAATCGCACTGGCCAGCGTGCTGCTGGTCGTGCTGGGCGCGCTGGTCTGGCGGCACAGCCGCACCAGCGTCGCGATGCGCGGCCTGGCGATGACTGATGACCTGACCGGCCTGCCGAACCGCCGCGCTGCGCTGGGCGTGATCGAGGCCCAGCTCGCGCGCACGCCGCCGCACTGCGCGCTGCTGCTGGCAGACATTGACCTCTTCAAGGCCATCAACGACAACCACGGCCATCTGGCCGGCGACCACATCCTGCGAGCGGTCGGTGAAGCCGTGCGAGCGATCGGCATCGCCACCGCGCAACCCGGGGCCTGCCTGGCGCGCTTCGGCGGCGAAGAGTTTGTTGCAGTGCTGCCTGGCGTGGCGCTCGACACCGCGGTGGCCGCGGCCGAGCGTTTCCGCCTGCAGGTGGTGGGGCTGGACGTGTCGCGCTGGTCGCCCGACCGCGGCGTGACGATCAGCATCGGCGTGACGTTGATGGCCGCTGGCGACACCGTCAGCAGTCTACTGCGCCGTGCCGACGAGGCGCTCTACGCCGCCAAGGCCTCGGGCCGCAACGCGGTGGTGGCGCGGCCTGCGCCGCATCGCGATGCTGCTGCTGCGGCCAGCGGCGAACCCATGCCGCTGGCCGCAGTGCCGGGCGGCCTCACAGGCTCACTCGACCGTGGCGCCTGAGTCCTTCACCACCTTGGCCCACTTGGCGATTTCGCGCTTCTGATACTGGGCCAGCTCGGCCGGCGTGCCGCCGACCGGGTCGAGGCCGAGTTCGAGCAGGCGCTTCGAGATCTCGGGCGCCTTGATGATCCGGCTCACTTCGCCCTGCAGCTTGTCGATGATGGGCTTCGGTGTGTTGGCCGGCGCGAACATCGCGAACCACGACACCGCTTCGAAACCGGGCAGGCCTGATTCGGCCAGGGTGGGAATGTCGGGTGCGGCGGCCGAGCGGGCGGCGCTGGTCACGCCCAGCGCGCGCAGCTTGCCCTCGCGCACCAGCGGCAGGCTGCTCGGCATGTTGTCGAACATCATCGTCACGCGCCCGCCCAGCAGGTCTGGGATGGCACCGGCGCGGCCCTTGTACGGGATGTGCGTCATGTCGATGCCGGTCATGGTCTTGAACAGCTCGCCCGACACATGGATCGACGTGCCCGCGCCAGACGACGCAAAGGTCATCTTGCCTTCCTTCTTGCCCAGCGCGATGAACTCCTTCAGGTTCTTCGCCGGGACGTCATTGTTGATAACGAGCATGTTGGGGGTGGTGGCCAGCAGCGTGACGGGCGCAAAGTCCTTCACCATGTCGTAAGGCATCTTGGTGTAGAGCGCCCCGTTGATCGAATGCGTGCCAACCGTGCCCAGCACCACGGTGTAGCCATCGGGTGCTGCCTTGGCCACCGAATCGGCACCGGTGTTGCCGCCGGCGCCGGGCTTGTTGTCGATGACCACCGACTGGCCCCACGCCTGCTGCAGGCGCTCGCCGATCAGCCGCGCGAGGATGTCGGGCGCGCCGCCGCTGGTGAAGGTCACGACGATGTGGATGGGCTGGCTGGGGTAGTTGCCCTGGGCCTGCGCCGTGGCGGCGCGGGGCTTGCTGAGGGTCTTCATGCGGTGTCTCCTTGGCTGATCCAGCGAGAAGGGTGACACGCCTTGCCGGCCGCTCGCCATAGGGGTTCAACCAGTGGGTCGCGGCTTCGAGCCATCGTGCCGAACTGTCGCTTCAGACCACGTCGATGGCTCGGCCTGCCCATCTGGTGTGACAAATGCCCCGTGCCGAAAGCGCCCGTGAATCAACTCACGCTCGCTTCGTTTCTATTTGTACGCGGGCGCTGCCGCCCTGCGCCAAGGACCGACTTTGGCCTGACCATATCGGTCCTGGGGCTTTGTTGGAAATGGACCATGCACCCTGAACCACAAGCCCTTGGCCCGATGCTGCCCGCCAGCGCTGCCGACGCCTTGTACGAAGAAGCGGCACGCGGGCTTCAAGCTATCGGCTACCTGAGCTGGGACGGCCGCAGTGCCGTGCTCGATGCATCGCGCGATGCGCTGGCCATCCTCGGCCGCCCCCTGCACGAAACGCTCACGCTGCAGACGCTGCATGGCCTGGTGCGACGCAGCCGCCATGCGGCGCTACTGACCCGCTGGAACGAAGCCGTGGCCGTGCGCAAGCGCCGCATCGACGTCGAGGTGCCCTGTGTGCTGGCCGGCGGAGAGCTGCGCCAGATTCGCGTGGTGGCCATCAACACCTACGACGCGGGCGGCGCGTTGAGCCAGTCGGTCGTCGCGCTGCAAGACGTCACGCTGCACCACGAGTTGTCGAACGCCCTGGCCGAATCCGAAGGCCGCTTCGTCGAGGCGCAGCAGATGGCCGAATTCGGCTCCTGGGAATGGGATTTCCGGCGCAACCGCGCCATCTACTCGGCCGAGGCGCTGCGCATCGTCAACCCCAACAGCGGCTCCATCACCGAGTGGGACGATCTGCCCTCGCTGGTGCCTGAAGAGCAGCGCGCCGCCGTGAGAGAAATCTTCGAACGCGCGATGCGCCACCGGCAGCCGACGCTGCGCTACGACTACCACGTGACGGGCTCCAACGGCATGCGGCGCGAGCTGCGCGGCCACGCCAAGATCATCTACGACCCGCGCGGACAGGCCAGCCGGCTGGTCGGCACCATCCAGGACGTGACCGAGCTGCGCAACTTCCGCCGCCAGGTGCACTCGCTCGCATTCTTCGACCCCGTGACCACGCTGCCCAACCGCAGCGGCCTGATCGACCACATGCAGCAGGCCGTGACGCCCGTCAACGGGTCGGCGGGCGAGTTCGGCCTGCTGATGCTGGGCCTCGATCAGTTCAAGAAGGTCAACGAATCGCTGGGCCATGCCGCGGGTGACGAGCTGCTGAAGCGGGTCGGCGTGCGACTGTCGCAGTCGCTGCGCGAGACCGACGTCGTGGCACGGCTCGAAGGCGAGGCCTTCGCCATCCTCGTGCCCGAGGTGCGCCAGGCCGATGTGCTGGCACGCGTGGCCAGCAAGCTGCTGCAGGCCTTGTCCACGCCCATCAGCCTCGAGGGCACCGACGTGTTCGTCACCGCGAGCATGGGCGCGGCACTCTTCCCGAGCGATGGCTCCGACGCCGAGAGCCTGCTGCAGCATGCCGATGCCGCGCTCTCGCACGCGAAGACCGGCGGGCGCAACAGCGTGCACTTCTATTCGCCGCAGCTCACCGCGCAGGCGTCGCATCGGCTCACGCTCGAGAGCGAACTGCGACGCGGTGTCGAGCGGCGAGAACTGCTGTTGCACTACCAACCCAAGTTCGAGCTCGGCACGCAGCGCCTCGTGGGCGCCGAAGCGCTGATGCGCTGGTGCCAGCCGCAGCGCGGCATGGTGTCGCCGATGAGCTTCATCCCGCTGGCCGAAGAGACCGGCCTGATCGTGCGCATGGGCACCTGGGCGCTGCACGAGTCCTGCCAGGCCGTGGTGGCGTGGAACCGCCAGCGCGCCGAGCCGCTGAAGATCGCGGTCAACTTGTCGGCGCGCCAGTTCGGTGACGGCAATGACCTGGTCGAAACCGTACAGGGCGCGCTCACCGCCACGGGCTGCCGCCCGCAGTGGCTCGAACTCGAGATCACCGAGAGCCTGTTGCTCGATGGCAGCGACGGCGTGCGCCAGAGCCTGGAGACGCTCGCAGCGATGGGCATCACCATCGCGATCGACGACTTCGGCACCGGCTACTCGGCGCTCGGCTACCTCACCCGCCTGCCGGTGCAGACGTTGAAGATCGACCGCTCCTTCGTCAACGAGCTGCCCGGCAACACCCGCAGCGCCGAGCTGGTCAAAGCCATCGTGTCGGTGGGCCGAAGTCTCAACATGGTGCTGGTGGCCGAGGGCGTGGAGACGCCGGAGCAGGCTGCGTACCTGCACCAAGTGGGTTGCCACCTGGCGCAGGGCTACCTCTTCAGCCGACCGGTAGAGATAGCTGCCTTCGACAAGTTGCTGGTGAGTCCGTAGGTCGAATCACGACAAGGTTCTGCACGAGCGAAGCTAAGTGCCCCTCAAGCTACGCCAGCGGAACCGGCTTTGCCGGGCCGCCGGGCGGCGCCCCTCGGGGGCAGGAGCGCAGCGACTGGGGGGCCTATTTCTCTGCGGCAGCTTTGAGATTGGTCAACCCAGCCTCGAAGTCCTTGCCGATCATCTTGTCCATGCTGACGAAGATGCCCATGAGCTTGGTGATGTAGGGCGCCGGGCCGTACATCACCCAGGTGACCTGGGTCGAGTCGCCTTGCGGCTGCAGCGTGAAGTCGGCGGTGTTGTGGCCTTCGAAGGGCTTGATGAAGTCGAGCTTGATGCTGACCTTGGACGACGGGGCCGACTCCAAGATTTCCATGCGCCCCTCGCCCACCTTGCTGTTGCCCAGCCACGCGTACGTGGCGCCCTTGCCCTGCGTGCTACCGCCGTGCGTGCGCTGCATGCCCGGGTCGAGCTTCTCCCACGGCGACCACGCGGGCCAGCTGTGGAAGTCATTGATCAACGGGAAGATCTTGTCTGGCGGCGCCTTGATGGTGGCGGTGCGTTGCACGGTGAAGCTGTCGGGCCGCGTGGTGGCGTAGGCCAGCACAGCGACCACGGCTGCGATGACGATGGCAATGACCTTGAGCATGATGCCTCCCTCAATGAGTTGCAGCCGGGCCGTTGTGGTGTCAGGCCGTGGCCGAGCTCTGCATTGAATCACCTTCCGCCGGCTTTGCGTGCAGGGCGATGCGCGTCAAGTTCCGTCGCGCAACCCCTGCACCGCCCGCGACGCTGAATCACTCTGCCAGCACGGCCTCGACCTGGATGCGCAGCACCACGTCCATCTTGAAGCCGTAGGGCTTGCCGGCGTCGATGCCGAAATCTTCGCGGTTGATGGTGGCCTGCGCATCGGCGCCGCACCAGTCGCGCTTGAACATCGGGTGCTGCAGGCACTTGAAGGTGTTGATGGTCAGCGTGACCGGCTTGGTCACGCCGTGCAAGGTGAGTTCACCCACCACGCTCGAGGGCGCACCGTTGGCGAAGCCTTCGAGGCGGCCCTTGTAGCGCACCTGCGGGTACTTGGCGGTGTCGAACAGGTCGGGCTCGCGCGCCTTGCTGTTCATGATGTCGAGGCCGAAGTCGATGCTGGTGGCGTCGATCGTGATGTCGACCGTGCCCTGGCCGGCTGCCTTGTCGAGCGTGATCTGGCCGCTGCTCTTGTTGAACTTGCCGCGCCACTTCGACATGCCCATGTGGTCGGCTTCGAAGCTCGGAAAGGTGTGGGTGGGGTCGACGACGTAGACCGCCGGTGCAGCGCCGGCTGAAGCGGCGGCGAGGCTGAGGAGAGAAAGAAGCAGGCGTTTTGTCATGAGGGTTCGCTGTTGGAGTCGATCGGCAGAATGACCGATCGCGAATTTAAGGCCCACAGTGAATCCCCGCAAACCTCATGCCTCCACCCATGATGGTTGTTGAGTGGATGACGCCCTTCACCCCGCAGTGAAGAGTGAAGCCTCAGAAGATGTAGCTCATCTTCACGCCGAATTCGCTGCGGTCGTTGCTGCGAATCACGCCGGTGAAGCCGGGGCCGTCGCCATCGAGGCGGCCCACGTCGTACACCTTGTTGAAGATGTTCTGGCCATACAGCGCGGCCGTCCACTTCGCTGCAGGCGGCGTGTAGGCCACGTTGAAGCCCACCAGCGAGCGGCCCTTGATCCGGTTGTTCTCGTTGTTGGCCGACTGGCCGTACATCTTGCCGCGGTACGAGTAATCGATGCGGGCATCGATTGCGCCGCCGTTGGCAAGGCCGGTGCGGTAGCGGGGCGACACCGAGGCCGTCCAGGTGGGCGTGAGTGCGGGCGTGTAGCCGACCTTGATGCTGCCGGTGGACGAGTCGGGCACCGAGGTGACGCGCGAGTGGATGTAGCCAATGGCCGACTGCACGCTGAATTCGCTCGTGAGCTTCAGCGTTCCATCGAACTCGACGCCCTTGGCCACGGCCACGCCGGCGCTTTCTGTCAGCGTGATGAAGCCGACACCGGGCGCTGGTGTGCTCACCTGCAGCGGCAGGTCTTTGTAGCGTGTGTAGAAGACCGAGAGGTTGGCCAAGAGCAGGTTGTCGAGGAACACGCCCTTGATGCCAGCTTCGACGTTGGTGGCCTTGGTCTGGTCGAAGGCGACGAAGGTGGAGGCGCCACCGAATGGGCGTGGCGGATAGCCGCCGCTCTGGTAGCCGGTTCCGACCGTGGTGTAGGTGCTCAGCGTCTTGCTGAGGTCGTAGCTGAGCGAGACGTCGCCGGTCACAGCGTTCCAAGAGTTCGAGCGGTAGGCGCGCTCCTTCGGTGACCAGTTGTCGAACAGCGCGCTCGCGTCTTTCTGGTCGTGCGAGTAGCGCAGTCCACCCGAGAGCTTGAGGTCGTCTTGCAGCTTGTAGCCGAGATGGCCGTAGATGGCCGTGCTCTTGGTGACCTGGTCGAGATCGAAGAAGAAGTCGGGCGGCGTGCCGGCCCCGAACACCCAGGGGCCGGAGTTGGTGTTGCCCTTCTCGTAGCCGTAGTAGAGGCCGGTCACGAAGTCGAACTTGCCGTACTCGCCGTTGAGCTGCGGTTCGACGGAGTACTGGCGCGCCCATCCGGTCTCCGGGAAGGACTCGACGTCAGCGAACACATGGTCGTCGTCGAGCCCGCCGGTGTAGCTGCTGTAGCGGTAGCCGGTCAGCACCTTGGCGGTGAGGTGGCTGTCGATGTTCCAGGTGGCGGTGAGCGAGCCGCCGGCGCCCTTGTTCGTCTGGCGGAAGAGGTTCTTCTGGCCGGAGTTGGAGTCGTCGGGGTTGGCGGGCAGGTCGGAGGCGTTTACGCCGAAGCCGCTGGCCGCAGCGGGGTCGAAGATGTCGATCGTGGTCGGCGATTTGCCGTTGATGCCACGCACACCGTCGATCGAGGCGAGTAGCGAGAAGTCGTTGGTGACCTTGAGCTTGGCGGCCACACGGCCCGAGTACTCGAAGATCTCGCCCACTTGGTCTTTGGCGTCGACCAGCAGCGCCTTGCCGATGCCGTCCCTGCGTGTCGCGTTGCCGGTGGCGACGAAGCTCAGCGCATCGCTCACCTTGAAGTTGGTGTAGCCGCCGGCCTCGACGCGGCCACGCGTGCCGAGCTTCAGGTCCACCTCGGTGACCTGCTCGTCGCCGGGCTGGGCGGTGATGATGTTGATGGCGCCGCCGAGCGTGTTCTTGCCATACAGCGTGCCTTGCGGCCCGCGCAGCACCTCGACGCGCTCGATGTTGGCGAGGCTCAGGTTGGCACCCATCTGGCGGCCGAGGTAGACGCCGTCGAGGTAGACGCCGACGCCTGGGTCGGTGGTGATGATGTGGTCTTGCAGGCCGATGCCGCGAATGAAGATCGCCGCATGCGCCGGGTTGCCGACGCCGAAGCGGTTGATGTCGAGGTTGGGCACGTACTTGCCGATGTCGGACAAGGTCTGCACGTTGCGGTCGGCGATGTCCGCGGCGGTGAAAGCCGAGACCGCGGCGGGCGTCTGGGTCAGCGTCTCGGCGCGTTTGCGTGAGGTGATGACCACGGGCTCGAACTCGACTGGTGCGGTACTGCCGCTGGGTGGTGCGGACGCAGCTGCCGCGGCAGGTGCCACCGCTTGCGCATGCGCACCCGAGAAGGCCAGTGTGGAGAGGGTTGCCACCGTGGCCGCGGCGATGGCGGTCATGCGGGGCCGGCGTGCGGCACGGGTGCCGCTCACGAGATGGGAACAGTTCAAGGCGAAGCCTCCTCGTGGGTGAGTTGAGCGCGATCGCGCGCGAGCACCAAAGTTGACCGAACGATCAGATTCCTCTGTTGTCGATGCAATGTGTGTGCCATCAATCACCGGGCCCAGCCGTCAACTTGTGGTTGTGCGGCTGGGCCTGACGAACCTGCGCGGCGGTGACCGCGCGAGCTGGGTCCACGGGGTGAGGCGCCTGCCGCGCACTCACCTCGTCTTGGAGGTTAGGCAACGCTGAACAAGTCCCTCGCAGGCGGCGCATCCTCGCTTTGGGCGGTCTGCGGCGTTGCAAATGCTCGCGATACCTGCGGGTATCGCTGTGCTTTGCGCCTTGCAGCCCATCCCAAACCGAGGCGCGCCGCCTCGCGGGGACTTATTCCGCGTCGCCTCAGGGCGTGTGCAGCCCGAGGTCGTCGAAGTTGTCTTGCGGGAACACGTCCCACTCGACGCTGATGTCCCA
Source organism: Rhizobacter sp. P2_G4 (assembly GCF_056403575.1). Classification (NCBI taxonomy): domain Bacteria; kingdom Pseudomonadati; phylum Pseudomonadota; class Betaproteobacteria; order Burkholderiales; family Sphaerotilaceae; genus Rhizobacter; species Rhizobacter sp. P2_G4. The sequence continues at coordinate 942,508 of NZ_JBFUFG010000001.1, forward strand.
TGTGGCCGGCGCCAAGGCGGGCACGCTGCCGTGCACGATGCCCGATTTGCGGCGCAAGGTCTTGTTGGCCGTGCTGTAGACGACGGCCTCTTTGGTGCTTGTCCATTCGGCGCCGGGGTCGAAGCCGACCTGGCCGATGGCGTCGATCACGGTGCCGGACTTTTCCAGCGTGATGGCGTCGTCGCCGTTGTAGTTGGTGGCGGGGCTGGTGATGCTGCCGGGCACCACCTTGGTGGTGGCGAAGCTGGAGTTCATGAGTACCAGGGTCGCGCCGGCTGCCAGCGTGCCGCTTAGCACGTGAGTGTTGCCGGCGGTGGCGCTGCCGTTGGAATACAGCTTGACGGTGTACGCACTCAGGTCGACCGCCGCACCGGTGGGGTTGTAGATCTCCAGCGCCTTGTTGTTGCTGCTGCCTTCGACGTACTCGCTGAAGAAGAGCTCCGGTGTGTTGCCGGTAGATGGAGCCGGGCTGATGACCACGGTACCGGTGCGCTCGACGCTCTGGCCGCCGCTGCCGTCCAGGTGCAGGACCAGTGCATAGCTGCCGGCGCTGGCATAGGTGTGGCTGGCGGTGGTGTCGGCTAGGCCGAGCGCTTGCTGCGCGCCATCGCCCCAGTCGACGCTGAGCGCGGTGCCGTCGGTCGCGGCGATGCCGGTGATCTCCACCGCCGTGCCCGCGATGCCGCTGCCGGGCAGCGTGGCGGAGAGTGCGGGCACGGTCACGGCGGCATCGGCGTTAAGCGTCAGGCCCACCAGCACCGGGTCGTGGTCGGACGAGCGGTAGGGCGTGGCCGCGTAGAGGTCTTGTGTCTTGAACTCCAGGTTGTAGTCGAGGGCGACAGGCTCATCGGCGTTGACGTGCCAGACCGTCACGCCGTTCACCTGCGTGCCCATGCTGCTGCTGGCGAACGCATGGTCGAGCACGCCCGACTGCCCATCGAACACGTACGAGTAGCGCTCGGTGGCGGGCAGCCGTTTGATCAGCTCTTCGTGGCCTGCGGCCTCCAGCGTCTTGATCGGGTCTTCGTTGAGGTAGGAGTTGAAGTCGCCCACCATCAGCACGTCGGTCTCGCCGGACGAGCTGGTCAGCGTGTTGACCCAGTTGGCCAGCGTGGTGGCCTGCACGATGCGCGATGCGTTCCAGCAACCCTGGCCCAGGTCCCGGTCGAGACTGCTGGCGCTCGACGGGCAAGAGCCCTTGCTCTTCAGGTGGTTGACCACCATCCAGAAGCTGCCGTTGTTGCTGACCGCAGCGAAGCGTTGCGCCACCGGTGGGCGCATGCCGCCATCGACCGAGAAGCCGGCGTCGGTGGGCACCACCGGGTTGCCGATGGGTTTGAGCGTCGCGGGCTTGTAGATAACGGTGACCTTGATCTCGTCAGTGCCGGGTTTGCCGCTGTCGATGTAGGCGTAGGTGCCGGCACCCAGCTTGGCGTTGACGGCGGCCACGAGGTCGGCCACCGCGACGGTGCCGTTGTTCTCGATCTCCATCAGGCCCAGTGCGTCGGCATTCAGGCCGGCAATGGTCTCGACCAGCTTCGCGCGTTGGCGGTTGAACTCGTCGGCGCTGTTGGCGCCACGCTGGTTGAGCGTGGTGAAGTAGTTCAGCACGTTCAGGCTGCCGGCCTTCAGCGTGCCGCCCACATCGGCGGGTGCCGTGGTTCGCGGGTTGGTGGTGGTGAACACCGGTGTCGCGACGGGGTGGATGCGGTAGGCATCGGCGCCCCAGGTCATCAAGCCGACCACGTTGCTCACGGTGTCGCCGACGCGGCGGGTGCCGGTGCTGTCGGCGGCCGAGAGATAGGGAATCGGGTTCGGGTTCTGGATGCTGCGACCGTCGTCGAGCACGATGCTGGCAAGCGCATTCGCCGCGATCACCTGCTCGGGTGTCGATGCACTCGGGTGGTTGTAGGGCTCGAACAGGCGGCCGCTGGAAGACAACAGCAGTTCGCCGTAGCGCCCGAGGTTCTGCACTTCGGTCACGGTCATGGGCTTTTTGATCTCGACCAGCATGCCTTCCACGGCTTCCAGGTCGGCAGCGTTCGCCACCGGCCAGGTGATGACGCGCGGGGTGATGGTCGGGCCGACGCCGCAGACGCTGACCGCCGTGACCTCGCTGAGTTCGGTGAGGCGCGCTTCGGACGCGGTGCCGCTCTGGAACTCGGCCACGGTGCCGCTCACCTGCACGTAATCGCCCTTGGCGACGTCCGTCGACGTGTTCGCCGTCGAGGTGTAGATGAAGAGCCCTTCGGAGGTGGCCGGGTCGGCATCGGCCACCGGCTGCTGAATGAAGAAACCCTTCAACTCGTTGTCGGCCTGGAAGTCGCCGGTGACGACGCCGCGCACGGTGACGATCTCGCTGACGTGCGGGCTGGTGGCGCCTGCGCCCTGCACGGCAGTGATATCGAGCAAGGTCGCCGGTGCAGCAGGGCAGGTTGGCAAGGGCGCGGTGACGACCGGCGGTGTCGTGACCGGAGGTGGGGTGTCGTCATCGCCGCCGCCGCACGCGGCCAGCGAGGCGAGCAGCGCAGCGCCGGCATACCGCCACAGTGTGACCGGCGGGGAGGGCATCTTCAGCAGCGTCATGTCAGAACTCCGTGAGAAGAATCGAAAGGCGCCTCTGGTGCAGGCACGGTTGACGAGCTTTCGCAAACGTTTGCCGCGTAGGCGTGCCGACCACCGGCAAGCACGCTCATCAAAAAGGTTTCAAGGGGCCAGGCCGATGCGCGGCTGCGGCGCCGGTGCGTGAACGGGCGCCGTCTGCATGTAGGCCAGCAAGGCATCGAGGTCCAGCCCGCCTGCACGGCGATCGGTGCCTTGGCCGAGCAGCACGAAGCCGTCGCCACCTTCGGCCAGGAAGCTGTTGACCGTGACGCGATAGGGCTGCGTCGGCACCACCGGTGCGCCGTTCAGCCGCAGGTCGAGCACGTGGCTGCCGAGCGGGGCTGCGGTCTTCCAGGTGTACGAGAAGCCGGCGGACGGTTGCAGGAAGGTCGGTTCGTCGGAGCCGCTCTTGAGTTGCGATTCGAGCAGGCTCTTGAGTTGCGCGCCGCTCAAGGTCATGACCACCAGTCCGTTGCCGAAGGGCTGCATCGTGAACACCTGACCGAAGCTCACCTTGCACGGCGGCGTGCCGAGGCATTCCAGGTCGCTGCGGATGCCGCCGGGGTTCATCAGTGCGATCTGTGCGCCGCCATCTTGCGGCGCACGCGTGGCGGCGAGCTGAGAGTCGGCGATCAGGCGGCCTGCGGCGCTGTCGGTCGAGCCGCTGCGGGTGAAGCTGGCAGTGATGGAGCCGACCGGCCGCTGTGCGGTGGGAGCGGCGAGTGCGGCATAGCGCGCCACCAGCTGGCCGATCGCGACATCGGGCTGGGCCGTGCGCAGCACCTTGGCATAGGGCTTGGGCAGCGCGGCGGCGAAGCGCTCGCGCATGGCGGGGTCGGTGCGCTCGTTGAGCACCGGCAGGTTGATGCTGCGGGTCTGCGAAGGAATGAAGTTCTGCGTGGCCGGGTCGAGCGTCACATCGACCACCGACACGCCGCGCCCGTACGAGGTGCCCTGGATGATCACGCGGCCATCGACGACGCAGCGGTAGCCCTGGTGCGTGTGCGCCGAAAAGATCACGCCGACGTCGGGTGACAGGCGTTTGGCGATGTCGAAGATCGGGCCGTGCGCGTCGAGGCAGCGGGTGTCGTTCCAGTCGCCGCGCTGCTGTGGCGGGCCGAGTTCGCCGCCTTCGTGGAACACCGCCACGATGGCCTTCACGCCGCGCGCCTTGAGTTGCTGTGCCGCAAGGTTCACGGCATCGGCTTCGTCTGCAAACGTAAGCCCCGCCACGCCGGAGGGCGACACGATGCTGGGCGTCGTCTTGGTCACCGCGCCGATCACGCCGACGCTGATGCCGCCGTAGCTCTTCACGACAAACGGCGCCAGCACCGGCTGGCCGCGCGTGTCGAGCACGTTTGCGCCGAGCAGCGGGAAGCGTGCGCCGGCGTAGGGGTTGATCGCGCACGAGGTGACTGCTGCGTTCGCTTGCGTCGGCGCGCAGCCGCCCTTCGCAATGCGATGCAGCTCGGTGATGCCGGCGTCGAACTCGTGGTTGCCCACCGCGCTCGCTTCCAGCCCGATTGCGTTCATCACCTCGATGGTCGACTCATGCTTGAACAGCGTCGAAACCAGCGGCGAGGCGCCGATCAGGTCGCCGGCCGAGAGCATCAGGCTGTTCGGCGCACCGTCGCGTAGCGCATGCACCATGCCGGCCAAAGCCGACGCGCCACCGACCGCCACGCGCAGCGGCTTGCCGGGTGCTGCGGCCGTGCCCTGCGGGTCGGCCAGCGTGAGGCTCAGGTTCGCCGACTCCAGGTTGCCATGGAAGTCGTTGATGCCGATGAGGCGCAAGGCCACCGGCTCCGTCGCCTGCGGCGTGGCGCAGGAGGCCAGCAGGCTCGCCGCGACGAGGCTGCTGATGGCGAGAAGAGCGGCACGGAGAGCGCGGTGTTTGAGCATGGTGCGTGGCGGGTCGGGGACGGGTCAGGAGTTGCTGGCGTATTCGAGCGCAAGAACCTTCAGCTGCTCGTTCACACGTTCGACGCGTTCATTGAAGTAGTTGTTGAAGACCAGGCAGAACACCGCGATGCCGATGCCGGCGGCCGTGGCGAAGAGCGCGGTGCCGATGCCCTGGCTCACCGCCTGCGGATCAGAGACACCTTGCGCCGCGAGTGCAGTGAAGGTGTCGATGATGCCGAGGATGGTACCCAAGAGACCCAGCAGCGGCGACAGCGTGATCGTCGTGTCGATCAGCCACAGCAAGCGCTTCACGCTGCCCTGCTGGGTGAGGTAGAGCGCTTGCACTTTCAGGTCGAAACGCTCCGGGTCGGCCGTCTTCAGCGCACCCACGCCAGCCACCATGCGCGCGTGCGGCCCGACGGCCACCCGCTCCAGCTCGGCCTGCAGGTCGAGCGGGTTGCGGCTGGCCATCGCGGCCACCAGCAGCTTGCGCGAGCGGTCGACGAAGATGTAGTAGATCAGCCGTTCGATGATCACTGCGATGGCCACCGCAAACAGCAGCGCCATCGCGACCAGCACGACTTCGTGCAAGAGATTGAAGTTCATGTTCGCCGAGCCTCGTGGATCAGTAGTCGACCTGGAAGGTCACGCTCGCAAAGCGGGGAGCGCCGGTGTAGACGGACGGCGTGCTGAGCGCGGCGTTGATGCCGAACTGCGAACCGCTGCCCGAGTTGGCCAGCAGGTATTGCTTGTTCGTCAGATTGCTCACATTCAGCCGGATGATCGGGTTCTTCCAGCCGTTGCCTGGACCGTTGGGCAGTTGATAGGCAGCGTTCAAGTCGAAGGTCGTGAAGGCTGAAATCGACGCATCGTTCGCCAAGGTGATCTGGCGCCTGCTGGTGTACTTGCCGGCAAGGTTCACCAGGAACGGCCCTTGCGCCCACTGAACTGACGCAGCCGCCATGCCCTTAGGCGTGTCTGGGAACTGCTTGTCGGCCGTCAGCGCATAGACCTTCTCGCCGGTGGGTGTCACGCCCACCCAGAGGTCATCTTTGATGGTGCTGCGGGTGTAGGTGCCTGAGACGTAGCCGCTGAAGCCGTGTACCGGGACGGTACCCAGTTCGACTTCCAGCCCCTTGATGGTGGACTTGCCGACATTGATGTCCAGGCGAATGCCTTGTGACGGATCAAAAGCCGAAGCGATGCGATTCTTGAAATCGACATAGAACGCGGTCACGGAGCCTTTGAACAAATCGCCCTTGTAGCGTGTGCCGACGTCCAGATTGACGGAGGTTTCCTGCGTTGCCTTGTTCTTGATACTCCACGTGTAAGCAGTCGGCGCACCGTTCACGTAGGTGACGCCCGGCGGATTGTCGATGGCACCTTGGTACTCGAAGTTGCCTGGTGCCTTGAAGTTCTTTCCGATGCCGGCGAACGTTTGCAACCGATCGCTCACCTGGAAGCTCATGTTCAAGCTGGGCAGCACCTCGTCGTAGTCACGCTGATAGTTGTAGTCGCCGCCAGCATTGGTGCCCGAATTCGCCGTATTGGTGAAGTCACGGTGGATCTTGCGATAGCTGATCCCGGGCGTTACCTGCAACTTGCTGTTCAACAGGTCAATCGTGTCTTGGACGAAGACGCTTTCGCCGGTGGAAATGGTGTGCTGGTTGCGACCCTCGTACAACGAACCGTCGTTGTACTTGACCAGCATGTCTTCGTTCCCGAGCCAGCGGTCCGAGATGCCGCCGCTGTTGGACACCCGGCTTGCTGGCTGCGTCTGGAAGTGGCGAGCACGTTCGTACCAGAAGCCGCCGAGGATCTTGTTGTTGTCGAGCGTGTAGCTGAGCTTGACGTTGACGCCCGGGCGGAAAGTTTGGGTCAAGCTGCCGCGGTAGACCATTACCGTGTCCAGTGTGTCGCCGTCGCCGTTGATGTCGCCAATACCCCCGTGCAGACGGGTGCCTCCGCTGCTTTCAGCCAGCGAGGTCTGTTGCGTGCCGCCCGTGCCGTAGCCGTACCAGAAGTAAGGTTCGACGTCCAAGCGCATGCGCTCATTGAGTTGCAGGTTGGCTTTGCCGGTCACCAAGTAGTTTTCGAACGGATTCAGCGAGTAGCCGTAGTAGGCCGTGGCCGCTGCGATGGTGCCTTCGTTTTGCGCGGTTCCGTTGACAGGGGTCAGGTGCTGTGCCGGGCTCGTCGCAAAGTCGGCGGAATAGCCTTCATTGCGCACCTGTGCCAACGTGAGCGAGCGGAAGTTATTGGTGAGCGCGCGGTTGTACAGCAAGCCTGCTGACAACTTCGAACCGCCTTTCAGGTCGTATTCGACCTTGGCATCGACGTGGTCGCGCTTGGCACCGCCCGAGCCTCGCCATTTGTCCACCTCCGACTTCGAGAACGAGATGAAGCCCTTGAAGTCGCCGACCTTGCCTGTATCGACACGCACGAATCCACGGAAGTAGTCGAGCTGACCACCCGAGGCGGCAAACCGGACGCGCTGTGTGTCGAGGGGGTCACAGGTCACCAAGCCGACGTTGCCGCCCGACGCACCAACGTGCGGTGCTTCGGTGTCGGTCGCGCCTTGTGTGACAAAGATTTCGCAAAGGTTTTCCTGGTCCGAATATTCCTGCGGGAACACCGCAAAGCTGCCGGAATCGTTGACCGGGGCGCCGTCGATCGTGAAGCCCATCTGGTCGCTGTTGAAGCCGCGGACCCGCAGGCTGCCACCGAACATGCCGGTGGCGTCCTGACTGGTGCTGTTCACGCCCGGCAGCAGCGCGAGCGCCTGGAACGGGTTGCTGCTGGACCGCGTCTTCTCGAGTTGCGCCTTGGTGACCGTGCTCTTGGCCTTGGGGGTGTCTTCGTCAATGATCAAGCCGGTACCGAGCTTGTCGCCTTCCCCGGTGACCGTGATCTTGCCGACCTCGGAGGTTTGCTGCGCATGGGCTGCGCCCAGCATCGTGAACATGGCCAGGGCCAGTGTGTTGAGCTTGAAAGTCCGCATGGCGTTGTCTTCCTTCAGAGGGGTTGCGGTGATTGGCAAAAGGAACAGGGAAAAACAAAACAGATCGGTGACGCTTGGTGGCTCGGCATGGGGTCAGCCGCCTTCCACGAGGTATTCGATGGGCACGACGAAGCGGTGAAAGCTCTGGCCGGTGAACGCGTCGGCCGGAAAGGCCGGGTAACGCCCGTTGCGCACGGTGCGCAGCGCTTCGTTGTCGAGAATCAGTGAGCCCGAGCCCGCGTGGACGCCGACCCCGAGCACCTGGCCTGCGCGATCGAGCTCGATCCATACCTTGACCGTGCCCTGCGGTTTCAGCTGCCGTGCTTCGCGGCTGTTGGGGTAGCGCTTGATGCCGTTGAGGTAGCCGCGCAGTTCGCCGAGGTAGCCATCGTCGACGTTGCGTGACGGCGCTGGGGGTGGCGGCGGAGCGGGCGCCGGTGGCGCGGGTGCGGCCACGGGAGGCGGCGGGGCCGGTGTGGCGACAGGCGGCGGCGCGGGTGCGGGCGGTGCAGCCGGTGCGGGTTCTGCCGGTGCGACCGGGCTCGGCGCCGCAGTCGGTCGCGGCACGGGCGGCGCAGGGGCGGGTGGTGCCGGCGGCGGTGGGGTCTGCGGAAGGGGCGGTGGGGGCGGAGGAGGTGGCGGTGCCGGCGGCTCGGGAGGCAGATCCTCCATGGCCACCGCCATCTCCTGCATGGGCGGAGGCGGTGCTACGTGATTCGGCAATGCGCGCCACGCCGCCCACATGAAGGCGATCAAGACCACGGTGGTTCCCGCCGCGGCCGGGTCGCGGCGGCGATACAGCCAGTCGATCACTATTCCACCCGCTTGGTTGCGAACGTGATCGACTCGATGCCTTGCTTGCGCAGCGCATCCATGACTTCGACCACCGCTTGCCACTTCACGGACTGGTCAGCGTTGACGATGAAACGTTTGCGCGGGTCTTTTTGATGCGCCGCTTTGACGCGGCTGCCCAGCTCCCGCGCCGGCACGTCCTGCCCGTCAACCACCACGCGACCATCGGCCGCGAGCGAGACGACGATCGGCTGCTGGTCCGACACGGCGCGCTGCGCGGTGGAACTGTCGGGCAGCGCCGTCTTGAGGCCGAACGCGGGGATCACGTTCAGGCTGATCAGCACGAAGAAGATCAGCAAGAACATCATCACGTCGATCATCGGAATGATCTCGATGCGAGCTTTGCGCGGCGGGGTGTCGTCAAAGTGAAGCATGGCAATCGGCGTTGGGTTCAGCGGGTACGCAAACGTTTTCGTGTCAAGGCAGCAAGCGGGCCAGGAAATAGGCACCGAGGCGGTGTGGCCTGCCTTTGTGAATGCCAATGCAAGGAGCTTGCCAATACGTCATGACACGGTCATGACGAGTGCGCGAATGAGCGCTACGCCCGGTGCAGGCCGCTCTCGCGAGGAAGTGATTGCACTTGGAGATGCTCGTCAGCAGCGCGCGTACGCGGACCTCAGCGACGGTTGCGCTGAATCTGATTCGCGGGAGTGCGTCCCGCCCCAAAACCGCCCGAACGGGCGCCGCGTATGTACGTTGTTAGCGCACGAAGCAGTGGCGGAACTCCGACAGCAGTCGCGGTGCATCGACAGCGACGCAGACCGATTGCTCGGGGATGCCGTCCCAGTCGGTGGCCGGTACCTTCTGGCCCGGACGAAGCTGGATGGTCTGGCCCGACGCGATGCCTTCGGTGGCCACGCGTACCGGTCCCGGGCGCAAGGTGAAGGGGCTCGGGTCGAGCGCGCAGGCAACTGCGCTGGCGTCGTGCGAGTAGATGCCGCCGCCAGTGCGCGCGTTGTAGAAACTTTCGTAGCAGCGCGTGATGTCCCAGATGAACTGGCCTTCTTGCCCACCGTCGCGGCCCAGTGCGGCGAGGTAGTCGGTGCTCATCAGCACCTCGTGGGTGACGTCGAGCCCGACGAGGGTGACCGGCCAGCGGGCCGTGAACACGAGGTCGGCCGCATGCGGGTCGTTGGCGATGTTCGCCTCGGCCACCGGCGACACGTTGCCGCTGTGCCCGTTCATGCCGAAGGCGCCGCCCATCACGACGACCTTCTTGACGTGCTCGACCAGCTGCGGGTCTTGCTGCAAGGCCAGCCCCAGATTGGTCAGCGGGCCGACCGCGACCAGCACCAGCTCGCCCGAGTGCTCGCGCGCCATGCGGCTGATGAACTCGGGAGCAGCCAGTTTGTCGGCCTGCTGCAGCTGCGCCGGTGCCATGCCGACATTGCCCATGCCATCGCGGCCATGGATCAGCTCGGGGAAGCCGCGCGGCGGCAGCGCCAAAGCCTGTGCGGCGCCGCGTGCGACCGGCACGTCGATGTCGAAGCGCTCGCACAAGGCGAGTGCGTTGGCGGTGGTGATGTCGATCGGCGCGTTGCCGAACACGGTGGTGATGCCGAGCAGCTGCGCACGCGGATCGCGGGCCAGCATCAGCAAGGCCATCGCGTCATCGATACCCGGGTCGGTGTCAAACAGGATCTTCATGGAAAGGTGCCTTGTGCAGAAATGAGATCGGCCCATTGCGCCAACACCTGTTCGCGCGTGGGCATGGCCGATTGAGCGCCGCGGTGCGTGACGGCGAGTGCGGCGGCGGCCTGGCCCCAGCGCAGTGCCTCGGGTGCGGGCAGGCCGCGCGCCAGGGTGGCGGCGAGCGCGCCGACGAAGGTGTCGCCGGCGCCGGTGCTGTCGACCGCCTGCACCTTGGGGGCGCGGTAGTGAACGGTGCCCTCGTCACTCGCGTGCACGAGGCCGGCGGCGCCGAGCGTCACCACGACGTGGCGCGGTCCGAGGGTGCGCAGTGCGAGCGCCGCGGCGTGAGCCTCGGCGACGTCTGTCACCGGTTGCGCAAGCAGGCTGCGGGCTTCGCTTTCGTTGACGACGAGCCAGTCGACGCAGGCCAGTTGCTCAGCCGTCAACTCGGCCGCGGGCGCGGCATTGAGCATCGTGGTGACACCGGCGCGGTGCGCCAGCGAGAGGGCGTGCATCACCGTGGGCAGCGGCGTCTCGAGTTGCAGCACCAGCATGCGTGCCGACGAGAACAAGACGGTCCAGGCATCCACATGCTGTGGCGCCAAGCCGTGGTTGGCGCCCGGCACAACGACGATGGTGTTCTCGCCGCCATGCGCCACGACGATCGACGCGACACCGGTTGGCAATGCGCCGTCTTCGCTGACGGCGGCGAATCCGATGCCTTCGCGCTTCAGCGCAACACGCATCCGCTCGCCATGGGCGTCGCGTCCCACGCGGCCGATCATCGCCACGCGCGCGCCCATGCGGCGGGCCGCGACGGCCTGGTTGGCACCCTTGCCGCCTTCATCGGTGGCGAAGTCGTTGCCGATCAAGGTCTCGCCGGGGGCGGGCAAGCGTGGGGCGTGCACCACCAGGTCGACGTTGAGGCTGCCGAGCACCACCACATCGCAGGGTTCAAAGTCTGTTTTCATGAATCTCGGGTCACGGCGCCACGAGGCGGTCGATCAATACGGGGGTGAGGGACGGTTCGGTATCACTCATGTCGATCAGGTGAAGCAATCGTTTGCCCGCGGCCTCAGCGCCAGCGGGATCGGCGGCATGCACTGTCGCCAGAAGTGCGCCGGCCTCGATGCGCTGGCCGATCGAGACGATGTTGCTCAGGCCCACGCGCGGGTCCACCGCATCGCTGGCCCGGCGGCGGCCCCCCCCGAGCTCGACTACCAGCAGGCCGATCTCGCGCGTGGCCATGCCGCGCACCCAGCCACTGCGGGCTGCTCGCACCGCCAACTGCACGGGTGCTGCGGGCAGATGGGTGTTGGCGCGTTCGACGAAATCCGACGGTCCACCCAGTGCCGCGACCATGCGAGCAAAGCGCTCCAGGGCACTGCCATCGGCGAGCACCGTGTCGACACGCGCAAGCGCGTCGTCGATGCGATCCGCCAAGCCGCCGATCAGCAGCAACTCGGCGCTCAGCGCGCGGGTCAATTCCAGCAGGCGCGGTTCGCATGCATCGCCTTGCAGCAAGGTCAGCGCTTCGCGCACCTCCAGCGCGTTGCCTGCGCTGTGGCCCAGCACCTGGTTCATGTCGGTGATGAGGGCGCGCGTGGGCAGGCCGGCGCCTTGCGCCACCTGCACCAGCGATTGCGCGAGTGCGCGTGCGTCCTGCAAGTTAGACGCGAACGCACCGTTGCCCACCTTCACGTCCATCACCAGGCCTTGCAAACCGGCGGCGAGCTTCTTCGACAGGATGCTGGCAGTGATCAACGGGGTCGACTCCACCGTGCCCGTCACATCGCGGATCGCGTAGAGCCGTCGATCGGCAGGCGCCAGCTCGCTGGTCTGGCCGACGATGGCGCAGCCCGCCAGCTTCAAGGCATCGTGCAGGCGTGATGTGGACACGGCCGTCTGGTAGCCGGGAATGCTGTCCAGCTTGTCGAGTGTGCCGCCGGTGTGACCCAGGCCGCGGCCCGAGATCATCGGCACATAGCCGCCGCAGGCCGCCACGATGGGCGCGAGCGCGAGGCTCACCTTGTCGCCCACGCCGCCGGTGGAGTGCTTGTCGAGCACCGGGCCGGGCAAGGCTGCGCGAGCCCAGTCCAGCACCTCGCCCGAGCGTGTCATCGCATGGGTCAGCGCCACGGTCTCGGCGTCGGTCATGCCTTTCAGGAGCAGCGCCATCGCCATCGCCGCGGCTTGCGCTTCGCTCCACGACGCATCGACCAGCCCACCGACGAAGGCGTCGATCTGCGCGCGATCCAGCGCGTGGCCGTCGCGTTTGTGGCGGATGATTTCCTGCGCCAGCATCGGTCGCTCAGTAGCTGCCGGCCGCTGCGGGTTGGTTCGGCGCCTGGCCGCTCAGCAGGGCTTCGATGTCGTTCAGCAAACCGCTGGCGCCGATGCGAAAGCGCCGCGAGGTCAGAGCCTGCGGCCCCAGCGCGTCGCGGCACAGGCCGATGTAAACCGCCGCATCGGCCACGGTGCGGATGCCGCCCGAGGGCTTCAGGCCCACGCGGCCAGCTGCTTGAGCGTCGTCAGTGATGCAACCTAGCATCAGCGTCGCTGCCTTCGTGGTGGCGCTGACGGGTGTCTTGCCGGTGCTGGTCTTGAGGAAGTCGGCACCTTCCGCGAGCGCCAGCTTCGATGCACGCACGATCAGCGCGTCTTCGGCCAGCACGCCGGTCTCGAGGATCACCTTTAGCGTGAGGCCCGGGCAGGCCTTGCGCACGGCACTCAGCAATTGCGACACGGCACGGTCGTCGCCTCTCATCAACGCGGCATAAGGCAGCACCACGTCGACATCTTGGGCACCGCTTTGCAAGATCTCGCCGGTGTCACGCACCGCGCGCCCGATGTCGGTGCTGCCATCGGGGAAGTTGGCGACGGCCGCCACGCCGATGTTCGCCGGCAGCTGCCTCCGAGCAAACGCAGCGAAGCGCGGCCACACGCAGACCGCGGCCACGGGGCCATGCGGGCCCTGAGCGCGCTCGCAGAGCTTGGCCACGTCGGCCTCGGTGTCGGCATCGTTGAGGCTGGTCAGGTCCAGGCAGGCCAGCGCCAGCCGCGCGGTGGCTTGCAGATCGATAGCGTCAGCCATGAAGGGCTCCCATTGAAATCACAACGCGATTGCCGCGATCGTGTCGGCCAGCAGCGTGCTGGCCACCTTGCTGGCCGATTGCGCCGTCGACAACGTGTGCGCATGGCTCAGCGCTTCGGCCGAGAGGCCGGCGGCCATGTTGGTCAGCAGCGAAAAAGCGAGCACGCGCATGCCGGCGCGGCGGGCGAGGATGGTCTCGGGCACGGTGCTCATGCCGACCGCGTCGGCGCCCAGCGCACGGAACATGCGGATCTCGGCCGGCGTCTCGAACTGCGGGCCGACGAACCACACGTACACCCCCTCGTGCAGCGTGAGGCCACTCAGGCCGGCCACCGATTGCGCCGTCGCGCGCAGGCCGGCGTCGTAGGCATTGCTCATGTCGACGAAGCGCTCGGAGCCTCCACCTTCGCCGATCAGCGGCGAGCGCTGCGAGAGGTTGATGTGGTCGCTCAGGATCATCAGGCTGCCGGGCTGCATGTCGTCGCGCAGGCTGCCGGCGGCATTGGTCTGCACAAGCACCTCGCAGCCGAGTGCACGCAAGGTGTGCAGCGGCAGCTTCATGCCGTTCACGTCGCCGGTCTCGTACACATGCTTGCGGCCGCTCATCACGGCCACCTCGTGCGTGCCGATGCGGCCGAGCCACAGCTGGCCGGCGTGGCCCGCAATCGTGGCCTGCGGAAAACCATCGAGTTCGGAATACGGAATGCGCTGCGCCTGGTGGATGTGGTCCGTCAGCCCTGCCCAGCCCGAGCCGAGCACGACCGCGATGCGTGGCTGCGCCTGCGGTGCGAAGGCGCGCACCTGGTCGACAGCGGAAGGGGCAGTCATCATGGCTTGAGGTGGTCGGGACCGAAGCTGTCGGGCAGCAACTCGCCGAGCGTGAAGCGGGCACGCAGCTGCTGCCGGTCGGCCACCAGCACCGGCGTCTCGGGAGCGCCGAACTCGCGCAGCTTCTGTCGGCAACCCCCGCAGGGCGTGACCAGCGCGGCACCGCTGCCCACCACCACCAGCGCACGCGCACGGCCGCCGCCAGCCAGCACCATCGCGCTCAGGGCGCCGGCCTCGGCGCACACGCCTTCGGGGTAGGCTGCGTTCTCGACATTGCAGCCGGCGTGGATGCGGCCCTGCTCGTCGAGCACCGCGGCGCCAACGCGAAACTGCGAATAGGGTGCGTAGGCGCGCGTCTGCGCATCGCGCGCGGCTTGAAGCAGCTGCGCCTGCTGGGCGTCAGAGAGCAACACATTCTTGGACATGGTTTCAGCGTTCTTTGAGATAAGGCCGGCCCAGCGCCCGCGGCATGGCGGGCTTGCCGATGAAGCCAGCCAGCAGGATGACCGTCAACAGATACGGCAAGGCCTGCACGGCCTGCACAGGCACCTCGCCGATGCCGGGCAGGCTCACACCCTGCAGGCGGATGGCGGTGGCGTCGAGAAAGCCGAACAGCAGGCAGGCGAACAGCGCCGGCACCGGCCGCCAGTTGCCGAAGATCAGCGCGGCAAGTGCCATGAAACCGCGGCCGGCCGTCATGTTGGGTGCGAAGGCGGCGCTCTGCGCCAGCACCAGGTAACTGCCGGCCAGGCCGCACAGCAGGCCGTTGATCGTGAGGGCCGCATAACGCAGGCGGATCACGGACACGCCGGCCGCGTCGACCATGTGCGGGTTCTCGCCGACCGCGCGCAGCCGCAGGCCGAAGCGGGTGCGGTAGAGCGTCCACCACGCCACGCCGACCAGCAGCAGCGCTGCATAGACGAGCGCGTTGTGGCTGAGCAGCCCATCTCCGAGCGCCGGCCCGACAAAGGGAATGCCTTGCAGCGCAGCGGCCGCACCCGGCCAGATCGATTGCAGCCGCACCTGGTTGCTGAGCGGCGGCGTCTGCCCACCCTGGTGGAACCAGGCCAGGCCGAGCACCACCGTGAGCCCCAGCGCAAGGATGTTGATAGCCACGCCCGACACGACCTGGTCGCCGCGGTGGCTCACGCACGCAAAGCCGTGCAGCCACGACAACAGCACGCCCGAACCCATCGCGAACAGCAGCGCCAGGCTCGTTGAGCCGAAGGCCGCACCGCTTGCACCGGCCGCGAAGGCAGCAAACAGCATCTTGCCTTCGAGGCCGATGTCGACCACGCCCGACCGCTCGGAGAACAGGCCCGCGAGCGCGCACAGGATCAGCGGCGTGGCGACCCGCAGCGTGGAGGCGAGCAGTGCGCCGATCAGTTCGCTATCCAAGGCTGGCTCCCGGTACCTTTGCGCCTTCGGCACGGCGGTGGCCGCCGCCGAAGCGGTGCAAGGCCACGGCGACCCACGGCGCGATCACGTACGCCATCGCGCCGGAGAACAGCACTATGAAACCTTGCAGCATCACGACCATGTCGCGGCTGAACCCCGGCACGTCGAACGCCACCTCGGCGCCGCCCTGGAACAGCGCGCCGAAGAGCACGCTCGCCAGCACGATGCCGACCGGGTGGTTGCGCCCCATCACCGCGACTGCAATGCCGGTGAAGCCCGCACCGCCGACGAAGTCGAGCAGCAGCTTGCCGTTGACGCCGGCGATCTCGTTCATGCCGACCATGCCGGCCAGCGCACCCGACAGGCCCATCGCGATGATCACCTGGTGCTTCGGGTTGATGCCAGCGTAGGCCGCAGCACCTTCGCTCGACCCGACTGCGCGCAGGCGGTAACCCGCCCGGCTGTGCCACAGCATCGCGTAGACGCCAGCGGCGGCCAGCAGCGCGAGGACCAGGCTGATGTTGAGCGGCGACGACGGCCACTCGATGCCCAGCCAGGCCAGCGCTTCATGCATGCCCGGCAGGTGGGCCGCGGGGCCGAACGGTGCAGTCTCGATCGCCATGTCGCCCGCTGACTTCAGGTGGTTGACCAGCAGGTAGACCAGCAGCGTGCTGGCGAGAAAGTTGAACATGATGGTGGTGATCACCACGTGGCTGCCTCGGTAGGCCTGCAGGTAGGCCGGCACTGCGGCCCACGCCATGCCGAAGAGCGCGCCACCGATCAGCATCAGCGGCAGCAGCACTGGCGCCGGCAGCTTGTGCGAGAGCCACATCGCCACCAGCCCGGTGCCCAGCCCACCCAGCGTGGCCTGGCCTTCTGCGCCGATGTTGAAGAGCCCGCCGTGGAAGGCGACTGCCACCGCGAGCCCGGTGAAGATGAAGCTGGTCGCGTAGTACATCGTGTAGCTCAGGCCACGCGCCGAGCCAAAGGCACCCTTCAGCAGCACCGGCATCACCTCTCGCGGGCTTTGGCCGACGAGCATGACCACGATGGCCGCGGCAGCCAGCGCGATGACGAGGTTGAGCACCGGCATCAACAGCACATCGGCCCAGCGTGGCAAAGGCAAGGACGAGTTCATGCGGCCGCACCCTCGGCGATTTGTGCCTGGTTGTCAGAGGCGCTTTCGGTCATGCACATCAGCATGCCGATTCGTGCCTCATTGCATTCGGCGATGGGCAGCTCGCCGGTGATGCGCCCTTCGTTCATCACCAGCACACGGTCAGACAACGCGAGGATCTCGTCCAGCTCGCTCGACACCACCAGCAGCGCGCAGCCGGCATCGCGCAGCGCACGCAATTGCGCATGGATGAACTCGATCGCGCCGATGTCGACACCGCGTGTCGGCTGGCCGACCAGCAGCACGCGGGGCGCCTGGCCGATCTCGCGCGCCAGCACCAGCTTCTGCTGGTTGCCGCCGGAGAATTTGGCGCTGCCGAGCGAGACGTCGCGCGGGCGCACGTCGAAGCGTTCCATCAGCGCGGCCGTGGCTTCGCGCATGCGGCGGTGGAGCATCCAGCCTGCGCGGCTGTACGCGGGCAGTTCTTCATAGCCGAGCACGGCCGACTCCCAGGCGGCGAAGTCCATCACCATGGCACGCGCGTGGCGGTCTTCGGGCACGTGGGCGAGGCCGAGGTGGCGCGCCTTGCGTGGGTCCAGCCAGCGGCCGGGCTCAAAGCGTTCGTTGCCCAACTGAAGCTGGCCGGCATCCGGCGCGCGCAGGCCCGACAACAGTTCGAGCAACTCGCTCTGCCCGTTGCCTGCGACACCAGCCACGCCGACGATCTCGCCGGCGCGCAAACTGAGGTCGAGCCCGTGCAGGCGAGTCACCCTCATCGCATCGCGCAGTGCCAGCCCCTTGGCTTGCAGCACGACCTCGCCGGCCGTCGCAAGCGTGTCGCCCTGGCGGCCCATGTTGACCTTGCGCCCGACCATCGCTTCGGCCAGCTGCGCGATCGAGGCCTGGGCGATCGGGCATTCGTGCACCACGCGGCCCCCACGCATCACGGTGACCTGATCGCACAGCCGCATCACTTCCTTCAGCTTGTGAGTGATGAGGATGATGGTCGTGCCTTGCTCGCGCAGGCGGGCGAGCACGTCGAACAACTGCTCCGTCTCCTGCGGCGTGAGCACGGCCGTGGGTTCGTCGAGGATCAGGATGCGCGCGCCGCGGTACAGCGCCTTCAGGATCTCCAGCCGCTGGCGGTCGCCTACCGACAGGTCGCCGACCAGCGCATCAAGGCTCACGCGCAGGCCGGTCGAGGCCATCAGCTGGTCGAGCTTGGCGCGCACGACTGCATCGGCGCGGCGCAGCAGCACGTGCGGTTCGGCGCCGAGCATCACGTTTTCGATGGCGCTCAAGGTGTCGACCAGCATGAAGTGCTGGTGCACCATGCCGAGGCCCAGTGCGATCGCCTCGTGGGCATTGCGGATGCGCGCCGGCTGGCCGAAGACCTCGATGCTGCCGCTGTCGGCGCCATAGAAGCCGTACAGCACCGACATCAGCGTGCTCTTGCCTGCGCCGTTCTCGCCGACAAGGCCGTGCACTGTGCCCGACAGCACGCGCAGGTTCACGTCGGCATTGGCCAGCACCGCGCCGAAGCGCTTGTTGATGCCGGCCATGCGCACGGCCACGGGGGCGGACGAATCGGTCGTGGGGGTCATTGCGTTCACAACATCAGCATGCGCTCAGAAAGCGCGCCGCGGCCCGGTGGATTCACGCAGGAACAACTGCGTGGGGAGCACCACTTCGCGGGTCTCTTCGGGACCGTCGGCGATGCGGTCGATCAACACCTTGGCGGCCGTCTCGCCGAGTGCGCGGATCGGGTGGCCGACGGTGGTGAGGGCTGGGTACACGTAGCTGCCGAGGTCGATGCCGTCGAAGCCGATCACCGACAGCGCATACGGCACCGCCACGCCCATCTCGGCGGCGGCGCGTATTGCACCGATGGCCAGCAAATCATTGCTCGCGAAGACGGCGGTGATGCCGCCTTGCGTGAGCAGCTTGCGCGTCAGCTCGTGGCCGACGGCGGCACTGAAGTCGCCTTCCAGCAGCCAGCCTTCTTGGATGGGAACCTGTGCTTCCTCCATCGCCTGGCGCCAACCCGCGACGCGTGCACGGCTGACCGCGAATTGAGACGGGCCCGAAAGGCACGCGATGGACCGGTGGCCGAGCGACAGCAGGTGCGACACCGCCATGTGTGCGCCGCCCTGGTGATCCACGCGCACCAGATCGGCGGTCGATAGCCCCGGGATGCCGCGGTCGACAACGACCGTCGGCACGCGAGCCGACTCGAGGCGCTTCGCCAGGGCCTCGGCTTCGCCGGCCGCGGCCGCGAGCAACAGGCCGTCGACACGGCGTTCGAGCAGGGTCTGCAGATAGCGCGCCTGGCGCTCGGGGTCGTCGTCGGAGTTGCAGAGGAAGACAGAGTAGTCCGTCTGGCGGCAGCAGTCTTCGATGCCGCGCGTGAGCTCGGCGAAGAAGGGGTTGATGATGTTGGGCACCAGCACACCAATGATGCTGGTCTCGCTCATCTTGAGCGAGCGCGCCACCGCGCTCGGCGAGTACCCCATCTCGGCGATGGCCTGCTCGACGCGCTGGCGCGCCGAATCGCTGACCCGGCGGGTGCCGTTCAGCACGTGCGACACCGTGGTGAAAGACACCCCGGCGCGCGCGGCGACGTGCTTTATGGTGCTCAAAACGAGTTCTTCTTAGCGAACGCGACGGGAAAGCGAGCCTATTCTCAGAACTTGCAAGCGTTGTCCGTCATGTAGTCGACGACCTTGATCTTGCCGGCGACGATGTCGGCCTTGGCGGCGTCGACCTTCTTCTTCATCTCGGGCGTGATCAGCTTGGCGTTGTGCTCGTCGAGTGAGTAATCAACGCCGCCTTCCTTCAGGCCGAGCACCGTGACGCCGGGTTTCACGCCGCTGGCGATCTGGTAGACGGCGAGATCGATGCGCTTGACCATCGAGGTCAGCATGGTGCCGGGTTGCAGGTAGTCCTGGTTGCTGTCCACGCCGATGGCCAGCTTGCCGGCGTCCTTGGCGGCCTGGTACACGCCGATGCCGGTGCCGCCAGCCGCGGCGAAGATCACGTCGGCGCCTTTTCCGAACTGGGCCTTCGCCAGCTCACCGCCGCGCGCCGGGTCGGACCAGGCCGTGTGGGTGGTGCCCGTCATGTTCGAAAACACCTCAGTCTTCGGGTTGGCGTACTTCGCGCCTTGCTCGTAGCCGCAACGGAATTTGCGGATCAGCGGGATGTCCATGCCGCCGACGAAGCCGACCTTGTTCGTCTTGCTTGCCTGCGCGGCCAGCACGCCCACCAGGAAGCTGCCTTCCTGCTCCTTGAAGAGCACCGATTGCACGTTGGGCAGTTGCACCACCATGTCGATGATCGCGAACTGCAGCTTCGGGAATTCCTTGGCCACCTTTTCGATCGCCGCGGCCTGGTTGAAGCCGACGCCGATGATGGGGTTGGCACCGCGCTCGGCCATGCGGCGCAGGGCTTGTTCGCGCTGGCCTTCGTTGGCGATCTCGAACTCGAGGTAGCCCTTGCCGGTGTCTTTCTTCCACTTCTCGAGGCCCTGGTAGGCCGCCTCGTTGAACGACTTGTCGAACTTGCCGCCCATGTCGTAGACCACGGCAGGATCGGCCAGTGCCGACAGGCTGAGGCTTAGGGTGGTGGCCAGCAATCCGAATCGCAAGAAGATGTTCATGGTTTTTGCGTCAACGAGTTGGGAGGAGGACGTGAAGATGCAATGATGCATCCAAACGATGCGCAAACGTTTGCCGTTGACACGATAAGCAGGAATTGGGCCCAAGACCGCGTTTACGAGACGCCTTACCGAATCAATGAGAGCTGGCGCATTTCCTGCGCGGTCTTGGCCGAGACTGTGCGCACTGCCGGTCACCCAGAAAGAAGCCGCCTTGACCACCACGACCTTGCCTCCTACCGATTCACCGCAGTGGACTGCGCTGCCGAAAGTCTTGCTGCACGAGCACCTTGATGGGGGTCTGCGCCCGCAAACGCTGCTCGAGCTGTGCCAGGCCCGCGGGCTCAGCGTGCCGGCAGGCGACGCCCCAGCCCTGGCCGCGTGGATGCATGCAAACGCCGACTCGGGCAGCCTCGTGCGCTATCTGCTCGGCTTCTCGCTCACCGTCGCAGCAATGGCCTCGGCCGAAGCCTGCGAGCGCGTGGCCTTCGAGGCGGCCGAAGATGCGCGGCTCGACGGCTGCGTGCTGGCCGAGTTCCGCATGGCGCCGTTGCTGCTGGAGGCGCACGGCCTGTCGGGCGAGGCCGTGGTCGAGGCCTTGGTCAGCGGCCTGCGCCGAAGCGCCTTGCCCAGCGGGCTCATCGTCTGCGCGATGCGCACTGATTCGCCCGACGAGACGCTGCGCGCCGCCGACCTTGCCGCACGCTACGCCGGCCAGGGCGTCATCGGCTTCGACCTGGCGGGCGCCGAGCACGGCTTCCCGCCGACACCGCATACCAAGGCCTTTACACGGGCGCGCGACGCCGGTCTCGGGCTCACCTGCCACGCGGGCGAAGCCGATGTGGGCCCGCGCGTGCTGGAGGCTGCCACGCTGGGCGTGCGCCGCATCGGACACGGCGTCAACATCATGCGCGGCGACAGCGCCGAGCAGACGGCCCACTGGGTCGTGCAAGCCAAAGCGCTCGGCCTGCACTTCGAAGTCTGCCCCAGCAGCAATGTGCACACCGGCGCGGCGGCTTCGATTGCCTCGCACCCGATCGGCGCAATGGTCGCAGCCGGGTTGTCGGTCTCTTGTTCCACCGACAACCGGTTGATGTCGGGCGTGACCTTGAGCCACGAGTTGCAGGTACTGCACGACGAACTGGCCCTGAGCCACATGCAGCTGGGCCAGATGATGCGCAACGCGGCCCGCGCGTCCTTCCTGCCCGCGTCGGCGCGCGAGGCCGCCTTGCAAGCCATGCAGCGCTGGGACGAAGTGGCCGCCGGCTGAGCGGCTCTCGCCGTTCGCGCTGTGGATTCACCCGCGCGGCACACCGGTTGCCTGGAAACCTAGGCCAGCGTGTCGCGTTCCAGACGGTCGCCCGCTTCGGCCAGTTTTGCCGCAAGACCTTCATTTGGGAGGTAAGGGCGGCGCTGTCTGTCCACCCCACCAGGAGATACCAATGAAGAACTTCACTCGACTCTCATTCATCGCTGTCATTGCCGCTGCCTTGCTCGGGGCCGGTTGCAACAAACGCGACGACGCCGGAACCCCGGCCGCTGGAGGCGGTACCGCGGGCACGACGACAGCGCCGATGTCATCGGCTTCTGCCGCGAGCCGCTAACTTTTGATGTTCTGGAACGCCTACGCACCGTGGTTGCCGGTGCTGGGCGTGGCCGCCGTCGCGGCCTTGCTTGCGCTCGTGGTGCAGCGGGTCGGTCGACGGGTGGTCTTTCGGCTGGCTCGCTTTTCGCCGCTGCTCGATTCAGTGGTGCACGAAAGCGATCGCGCAGCCGGTTTTGTGTTTCCTCTGGCCGCTCTGCAGGCCGTGTGGCAAGGCGCACCCAGTGACCTGCCGTCCATCGAGGGTGTGCACCACGTCACCGGCCTGCTGCTGATCGCCGCCATCACGTGGCTGGCGATGTCCGCGCTGCGTGGCGTTGCCGAGGGTGTGATCAAGCTGCACCCGGTCGAAGCGACCGACAACCTGCAAGCGCGTCGCATCCACACGCAGACGCGCGTGCTGTCGCGCATCGCGATGGGCGCTGCGCTGGTGGCCGGAGTCGCGTTCGCCTTGATGACCTTTCCTGGCGCGCGCCAGCTGGGCGCGAGCCTGCTGGCTTCTGCGGGCGTGGCCGGTCTGGTAGCGGGCATTGCCGCACGATCGGTTTTCGGCAATCTGATCGCGGGTTTGCAAATCGCGCTGTCGCAGCCGTTTCGCATCGACGATGTGTTGATCATCGAAGGCGAGTGGGGCCGCGTCGAAGAGATCACCGGCACCTACGTCGTGCTGCGCATCTGGGACGAGCGGCGGCTGATCATCCCGCTGCAGTGGTTCGTCGAGCACCCGTTTCAGAACTGGACGCGCAGCAGCGCCGAGCTGCTGGGTACCGTGTTTCTCTCGGTCGACTACTCATTGCCGCTCGAACCGTTGCGCCAGGAAGCCAGGCGCGTGTGCGAGGCCTCGCCCGATTGGGACAAACGTGTGTGTCTGGTGCAAGTGACCGATGCCACCGAGCGCAGCATGCAGCTGCGCGTGCTGGTGAGTTCGGCTTCTTCCGGCCAGAACTTCGACCTGCGCTGTGCGGTGCGCGAGGCGCTGATCGCCTTCATCCAGCGTGAGCACCCGGCCTCGCTGCCTCGCTTGCGTGCCGATCTGAACGCAGCGGACAAGCCGTTGCCGGTCCCTGCGGTAGCCTGAGGGCGTGCCTGCCCCCGCCCGCATCAAGAAACCCCTCGACGCCTGGTTTGCTGCGCGCGGCTGGAAGCCGTTCACGTTTCAACGCGAAGTGTGGAAGGCGATCGGCGAAGGCCGGTCGGGCCTGCTGCACGCCACCACGGGAGCCGGCAAGACTTACGCGGTGTGGCTCGGTGCCTTGATGGCGTACGCAGGTGGGGCAACCAAGAAGCCGCCGCCGCTTACCGTGCTGTGGATCACGCCAATGCGCGCGCTCGCGGCCGACACGCTGCGGGCCTTGCAGCAGCCGCTGGACGCGCTGTCGGCCGAGGGCCTCATCGCATGGACTGCCGGCGCACGCAGCGGCGACACGTCCTCGGGCGAGCGTGCCGCGCAGAACCACCGGTTGCCGACGGTGCTCGTCACCACGCCCGAAAGCCTGTCCGTGCTGCTGTCGCGCGCCGATGCGAAAGACGTGCTGGGCAGCGTGCGCATGGTCGTCGTCGACGAATGGCACGAGCTGCTGGGCAACAAGCGTGGCGTGCAGGTGCAGCTGGCGCTGGCGCGGCTGCGGCGCTGGAGCGCCGGCCTGTGCGTGTGGGGCATGTCGGCCACGCTCGGCAACCTGGCCGAGGCAATGCGTACCTTGCTCGGCGACGCCGCCGGAACGCTGGTGCAAGGGCAGGTGGCCAAGACGCTGGTGATCGATTCACTCTTGCCGGGCCGGGCAGAGCGCTTCCCGTGGGCCGGGCACCTCGGGCTCACGATGCTGCCGCAGGTGATCGACGAGATCGCGAGCAGCAGCACCGCGCTGGTCTTCACCAACACGCGTTCGCAGTCGGAAATCTGGTACCAGGCCTTGCTCGAGGCGCGGCCCGAGTGGGCGGGGACGATAGCCTTGCACCACGGCTCGCTCGACCGCGCGGTGCGGGAGTGGGTTGAGTTGGCGTTGAAGAACGGCGAGTTGCGCGCGGTCGTCTGCACGTCGAGCCTCGACTTGGGCGTCGACTTCCTGCCGGTCGAGCGCGTGCTGCAGATCGGGTCGCCAAAAGGCGTAGCGCGGCTGCTGCAGCGCGCCGGCCGATCGGGCCACGCACCAGGCCGGCCGTCGCGCATCACGCTCGTCCCCACGCACAGCATCGAGATGGTGGAAGGGGCTGCTGCGCGTGCGGCCGTCGCCGCAGGCCACATCGAGTCGCGCGAGTCACCGGAGCAACCGCTCGATGTGCTGGTGCAGCACCTGGTCACCGTCGCGCTGGGTGGCGGCTTCGTGCCCGACGAGTTGTACGACGAAGTGCGCAGCACCGCGGCCTACGCGCGCCTGTCGCGCGAAAGCTGGGACTGGTGTCTCGCCTTCGTGCGCCAGGGCGGGCCCTCGCTCGCGGCCTACCCCGATTACCAGCGCGCGGTGCCTGATGATGACGGCGTATGGCGCGTGCCCGATGCGCGCTTGGCGAGTAGGCACCGGGCGAACATCGGCACCATCGTCAGCGACGCCAGCATGTCGGTGCAGTTCCTGGCCGGCGCGCGCATCGGCAGCGTCGAAGAAAGCTTCGCCGCGCGGCTCAAGCCCGGCGACTGCTTTTTGTTCGGCGGGCGATTGCTCGAACTCGTGCGCATCCACGACATGACGGCCTGGGTGCGGCGTGCGAGCGGCAAGCGCGCCGCGGTGCCACGCTGGAACGGCGGGCGCATGCCGCTGTCGACCACGCTGGCCGACGCTGTGGTGCAGCAGCTTGCGCTGGCCGGCGAAGGCCGCTACGACAGCCCCGAGCTGCAAT
Source organism: Rhizobacter sp. P2_G4 (assembly GCF_056403575.1). Taxonomy (NCBI): domain Bacteria; kingdom Pseudomonadati; phylum Pseudomonadota; class Betaproteobacteria; order Burkholderiales; family Sphaerotilaceae; genus Rhizobacter; species Rhizobacter sp. P2_G4. Next base: position 967,029 of record NZ_JBFUFG010000001.1, read on the forward strand.
GCGTGCGGCCGCTGCTCGAGATCCAGCAGCAGTGGTCGGCGTTGCCGACGCCGCAGACGCTGCTCGCCGAGCTGCTCACCACGCGCGAAGGCTCGCACCTGTTCCTGTATCCATTCGCGGGCCGGCACGTGCACATCGGCCTGGCGAACCTCATCGCCTGGCGCGTGGCCCAGCACCAGCCGCGCACCTTCTCGATGGCGGTCAACGACTACGGCTTCGAGCTGTTGAGCGCGACCGAAGTCGACTGGCCGACGCTGCTGCCGCAGGTGCTGATGGTGAACGATGACGCGCAGGCCCTGCTGCACGAGGTGCTGGCGAGCCTGAATGCCGGTGAGCTGGCGCAGCGGCGTTTTCGCGAGATCGCGCGTGTCTCGGGGCTCATCTTCCAGGGCTACCCTGGTGAGAAGCGCAGCAACAAGCAGCTGCAGGCCTCGTCGTCGTTGTTCTGGGAGGTTTTCCGCAAATACGACCCCGCCAACCGCCTGCTGCAACAGGCCGAGCACGAGCTGTTGGCGCAAGAACTCGAGATCGGCCGCTTGCGGGCCAGCCTCACCCGCATGGGGTCGCAGCAGTGGGTGGTTAAGAGCTTGGCGAGGCCGACGCCGTTTGCCTTCCCGCTGATGGTCGAGCGCTTTCGCGAGCAGCTGTCGAACGAAAGCGTGGCCGACCGCATCGCGCGGATGGTCGAGCAGCTCGAGAAGGCCGCGGGCGGCGTGCCGATGGCGGGTGGTGTCGAGCAGGTGAGAAGCACGTTGGCGTTCGGTGCGGCTGCCGCACCTGCGAATGCAGCCGCGGAGCGGAAACCGCGGCGAAGATCGGCCCGACGATGACGAAGCCGTCCTCCCATCCATTGGTCTTGGCCTGCGCCGGCGAAACGCTGTGGCTGTTGCCCGAGCGTGCGCTCTGGTGGCCTGCGCGGCGCGTGCTGTTCGTCGCCGATCTGCACCTCGGCAAGGCCGCTGCGTACCGCGCGTTGGGCCAGCCTGTCCCGGCCGGCACCACGCGCGAGAACCTCGATCGGCTGAGCGCCTTGCTGCGCCACTACACGCCGGCCGAGCTCGTGTTCCTGGGCGACTTCCTGCACGCCGCCGAGGCGCGCACGGCCTCGGTGCTGAGTGCGCTGGCGCAGTGGCGCCAAAGCTATGTCGACCTGCACTGCACGCTTGTCCGTGGCAACCACGACCGGCGGGCTGGCGACCCACCCGCATCGCTCGGCATCGCGATCGTGAACGAACCTTGGTTGATCGGGCCGTTCGCCGCGTGCCATCACCCGCAGGCCCATGCGACGCACCACGTGATCGCCGGGCATGTGCACCCGGTCGTGAAGCTGCAAGGCCGTGGCCGCGAGCACCTGCGCCTGCCGTGTTTCGTGCTGAATGCGCAGAAGCTGGTGTTGCCGGCGTTCGGTGAATTCACCGGCGGCTGGATCGTCGAGACAGAAGCCGGCTTGCAAGTCTTTCCCGCGGGCGGCGATGCTGTCTGGCGCGTGCCGGGTGCCTGAAAGGTGGGGTGGTCGGTCGAGAAATGCCGGATGCTGAGTCGATCCGGCGAGGACCTGTGTTGACTGGTGCGCCCGGCTGGGATCGAACCAGCAACCCCTGCCTTCGGAGGGCAGTACTCTATCCATTGAGCTACGGACGCGCAGGGCGGCGATTCTATCAGCGCCCTTCGCCGAGGCCTCCGCTGCCAGGGGAGCCCGCTTATAATTCCGCGGTTTTGCGCTACACCCAGCGGTCCCAGCAACCGAGGATTTCATGAGCGACCCCCACCACAGCAGTTCCGAACACGACGACGCCGCCCACGAAGGGCCGGTGAAAACGGTCAAGCAGCTCATCGCTGCGGTGATCTTTGCGTTCGTCATTCCCATTGCTGTCATCGTGCTGCTGGTGAGCCATGTCGGCTCCAGCCCGAAGCCGGCTGCCGGCAGCGATGGCATGTCGCCCGAAGCCACTGCCAAGCGCATCCAGCCCGTCGCCACCGTTGAAGTGAAAGACCTCAACGACGCGGCCTCCATGAAGACCGGCGACCAGGTGTTCGCCGCCCAATGCAGCGCGTGCCACACAGCAGGTGTGGCTGGTGCTCCCAAGTTCGGTGACACCGCCGCCTGGGCTCCGCGCATTGGCCAAGGCTATGAAACGCTGCTGACGCACGCCCTCAAGGGCAAGGGCGCGATGGGCCCGCAAGGCGGCGGCGATTTCAGCGATTTCGAGATCGGCCGTGCGGTGGTCTACATGGCCAACAAGGGCGGCGCGAAGTTCGACGAACCGAAGATGCCAGCCGCTGGCGCCGCTGCTGCCGATGCCGCGCCTGCGGCCACACCGCCGGCCGCCACCGTGGCCGCCGCGTCAACACCGGCAACGGCGGCTCCTGCTGTTGCGCCGGCTCCCGCTCCTGCCACCACTCCCGCGCCCGCCAAGGCTGCTGATGCCGGCGCACCTCCCGCGTTGTATGCGCAGTCTTGCCAGGTGTGCCATGCGCAGGGCCTGGCGGGTGCGCCGAAATTTGGCGACAAGGCGGCCTGGGCACCCCGCATCGCACAGGGCATCGACACCCTGACCGCGCATGTGATCTCCGGAAAGGGCGCCATGCCGCCGCGCGGGGGTTCGGCTGGGTCGGATGCCGACATCAAGGCGACCGTGACGTACATGGTCGGCGCTGCCAAGTAAGCGGCGACAGCGCCTCGATCAAAAGCCGGCCTGTGGGCCGGCTTTTTCATGTCCGTTTTCTTTTGCATCTGAACCGAAGCTTGCTGCGTACAGGGCTACAGCGACTTTCAACGAGCTCGCTCAACCCTCAAACAACCGTTAGGAGATGCCATGAAGAACACCTTGCTGCTCGCCAGCCTGACCCTGCTCGCCTCGGCCTGTGCCACCGCCCCGGCGCCGATGATGGTCGACAACATGACCCTGCCGGAATCGGTGCGCGCACCGGCCGGCACCTCCCAGAAGATGTGGACCGTGGGCCGCGGCGAGCTCACCTACGAGTGCCGTGAGAAGAAGGACGTGGCCGGCCAGTTCGAGTGGGGCGTCGTCGGCCCGGTCGCCACGCTGTACGGCGCCGACCAGAAGGTCGTCGGCAAGTACTACGCCGGCCCGACCTGGGAGTCGGCCGACGGCTCCAAGGTCACGGGCAAGCAGGTGGCCACGGCGCCGGGCGGCATGGGCAACATCCCGCTGCAGCTGGTGAAGGCCGAGCCGGCAATGGGCAGCGGTGCGATGCAAGGCGTGGCCTATGTGCAGCGGCTCAACACGCGCGGTGGCGTCGCGCCCAGCGAGCCTTGTGGCATGGCGATGAAGGGTCAGCGCCAGCAGGTGAGCTACGCGGCCGACTACGTGTTCTACGGCATGTGAACCGGCTTCTTCGGCTCCGCCTGGGCTTGCGGGCTCAGGCAATGGCCGAAGCGTTGCGGCAGGTCGGCGCCGCGCAGGTCGGCCACGGTCCAGTGGCCTTGCTCGATCGCGTCGGCGGCCGTCTCCATGTCGAGCGTGTGCACGACACCCAGGCCGATGTCAGTGGCGATGAAGAGCCGCCCGGTCTCGTCGACGATGGCGGAGTCGAAGCGCGCTTCACGGCCGGTGTGTGAGCGCAGCTGGGGCACCGAGCCGGCCACGGCCTCCAGGCGCCAGACCCAGGGCGCCGCTTCGAGCTCCACGTACACCCGCTGCGGGCCGTTCTGGAAGTACCAGCAGCCGCGCTCGTCGTGGTCGTAGTTGCGCTCGATGAACTCGCGCAGCTTGTCGTGGTTGATGCGGCTGCCCTTGATGCGAGGGAAGGGCCCCGCGGCCTGGATGCGGTCGTCGCGCATGTACCAGTCACCGCGTGCGTCGAGTGCCAGCCAGCCGTAGCAGGCCGGCACGTTGGGCCACTTCTTCAGCGCGGCCTTGACCATCTCATCCATCGCGTTCTCCTGATCGCTGAGTCGGCCGAGCTACTCCTCGTCGGCGGCACTGTCATGCATGAGCAGACATCCAGCCCATCACCTGCTCGGGCAGCGTGAGCACGTGGCCCGGCCAGCGGCCTCGTGCAAAGCCGACGTGGCCGCCGTGCTCGGGTTGCCAGAGTGTCACGAAGGCGCCCACTTCGTGCGCACGCGGCAGGCTGGCTGCGGGCACGAAAGGGTCATTGCGGGCGTTGAGCACCAGCGCCGGCACGCGGATGCGGTGCAGGTGCGGCTTGGCTGAACCGCGTTGCCAGTAGTCTTCGGTGTTGCGAAAGCCGTGCAGCGGCGCGGTGAAGATGTTGTCGAACTCGTAGAGGTCACGCGCCGACCGGAGCTTGCGGCCGTCGAACAGGCCGGGGTGCTGCGCCAGCTTGCGCAGGGCCTTGGGCACCATGGTGCGCAGGAACATGCGGGTGTAGACCTGCCGGTTGAAACCGCGGCCGATCGCGTGGCCGCCGGCCGCCAGGTCGATGGGCGAGCTGATGGCGCACACGGCGCGCACGGTCTGCGAGGCCGTCTCGCCGGCTTCTTCGGCCCAGCGCAGCAGCGCATTGCCGCCGAGCGACACGCCCACTGCCACGATGGGGCCGGCATGCTGCGTGCGCATGCGTTCGAGCACCCAGCCGATCTCTTCGTAGTCACCTGAGTGGTAGGCCCGTGGCGCAAGGTTCAATTCGCCCGAGCAGCCGCGGAAGTGCGGCACCGCGTAGCGCCAGCCGTTCTCGCGCGCCCAGTTGGCGAAGGCACGCGCGTAGTGGCTGGCCGAGGAACCTTCGAGGCCGTGGAACAGCACGAGCAGCGGGCACTGTTCGCTGTCGTCCGGCAGCATGCTGAAGTCGACGTCGATGAAGTCGCCATCGGGCGTGGTCCAGCGCTCGCGCCGATAGACCGGCGGCGGACCTTGATGGCTGCGCGAGAACAGCGCCGGCCAGATGGTTTGCAGGTTGCCGCCGACAGGGCCGTTGCCGGCGAGCCAGCGGGGCGCGTGGTAGTTCTGCATGTCAGGTTCGCCTGCTCTTCCCAAGAGGCTGACGCGCCCCCTCGGGAGGCACTGAACGAAGTGAGCGTGGGGGTGCCATGAATTCAGTGAAGAACCGAAGGCGTCTCGCCCACCTCCGGCAACTCTTGCGTCGAGCCGGGGCTGGCGTGATGGGCCACCAGGCGCCAGCCAAGGGCCGATTTCACATAGACATTGGTGGCGATGACCCAGGCCGACTGCGGGCCCTCTTCGGTCATGACCTGGATGCGCTCGACGACGCTGTGCACTGCGCTGTCGTGCGTGACCACGCGTCGCACCTTCTCGGGACGGGCGTCGATCACGCCGTTGGCGAACATGGCGTCGAAGGCCGCCCGGATGGCCGCTGGGCCCACGACCCGCGGGCCGCCCGGGTGCACGCAGCAGATCTCGTCATCGTCGGACCACACGGCCATCAGCTTCTCGATGTCACCGCGTTGCAGCGCCTCGTAGAACTGGGCTTCGGCATCGTCGGACGATGTCATCAGCGCGATGCCGGGGGGCTTGGGGCGTGCCATGGTTCGTCGGGGTTCAGTGAAAGATCACCGTCTTCTGGCCGTTCAGCAGCACGCGGTGCTCCACGTGCCAGCGCACTGCGCGTGCCAGCACCATGCATTCGACGTCGCGGCCAGCGGCGGTGAAGCCCTCGGCGCTCAGCGAGTGGTCCACGCGGGCGACATCCTGCTCGATGATGGGGCCCTCGTCGAGCTCGGCGGTCACGTAGTGGGCCGTCGCGCCGATCAGCTTCACGCCGCGGTCATGCGCCTGGAAGTAGGGCTTGGCGCCCTTGAAGCTGGGCAAGAAGCTGTGGTGGATGTTGATCGCGCGCCCCTTCAGGAAGCCGCAGAACGCGGGGCTGAGGATCTGCATGTAGCGCGCCAGCACCACCAGGTCGATCTGGTGCTCGGTGATCAGCGCCTCGATCTGCTGCTCTTGCGCGCGCTTCGCCTCAGCGCTGCTGCCCGCTGCCAGCGGCAGGTGGTGGAACGGGATGCCATAGCGCGCAGCCAGGTCGGCAAAGGTCGGGTGGTTGGACACGATGGCCGGGATGTCCACGCTCAGCTGGCCCGAATGCCAGCGGTAGAGCAGGTCGTTGAGGCAGTGCCCGTGCTGGCTCACCATCAGCAGCACGCGCGGGCGGCGGGCGCGGCTGTGGAACTGCGCGTCCATGCCGAACTGCTCGCGCACGCTGGTGAAGAGCGTGTTCAGCGTGTCGGTGTGGGCCAGGTGCGGCGGGGCCTCGAAATGCACGCGCATGAAGAACAGCCCGGTGCTGTGCACGCCGTCTTCGTCCGGCAGGTCGCCGAACTGCTGTGAGTCGACGATGTTGCAGCCCGCTTGGTACAGCAGGCCCGAGACCGCGTAGACGATGCCTTTGGCATCGCGGCACGACAGCGTGAGGACGAATTCGCGCGAGTGGGACGGGGTGGGCGGCATGGTGCGCGAATTGTACGGACGGCATTTCACGTAAGAAGTCACGGCTGGGGCACGACCACGGCAATCGACCGAGCCACGCCAACCGGCAACCCTAGAATGCCGCAGCGTGATGTCCATCACATCCTTCATCGCCCATGGCCGTTGACCCGCAAGAGTGGAGTGAGAAAAGCCGAGACCTGTCCCGCCTGCTGGCGCGTGCCGGCCTGGGTGACCGCGCTGCCTTCGCCCAGTTGTACGAGCGCACCAGTGCGCATCTGTTCGGGGTCGTGCTGCGTATCAACAGAGACAGGGCGCAGGCAGAGGACGTGCTGCAGGAGGTTTACGTCAATGTCTGGCGGGCCGCGCAAAGCTTCGATGCGGCGCAAAGCCAACCCTTGACCTGGCTCACGAGCATTGCGCGAAACCGCGCGATCGACAGCCTGCGCCGCAAGCAGGCCGAGCCGCAGACTCAGCCGGCTTCCCTGGCAAGTGACTCCGACGAGGAACGAGACGTGTACGACGACCTGGCCGATAACGCACCCGGACCGCTGGCCCTGCTGAGCCAGGCGTCGGATGCGCGTGCCTTGTCGCAATGCATGCAAGGCCTGTCGCCGCAGCAGCGGCAGAGCGTGGCGCTGGCTTTCTACGATGGCCTGAGCCATGCCGAGGTGGCCGAGCAGATGAAAGAGCCGCTGGGCACCGTGAAGTCGTGGGTGCGCCGAGCGCTGATCTCCCTCAAGACCTGCCTTGAGAACGCCGTCGTGCGTGACGTGCAGGCAGAGCGATCATGAGAACACCTGCACACCTTCAATGCCGCCTGCTGAGGGGATCAAGCCCTTCGCAACGGCCGGGCAGGGGCTGAAGCATGGACTACAGCCGCCCCGAACTCTCGGACCGCCTGGCCGCCGCCTATGTGGCCGGCACGCTGCGCGGCCCTGCGCGCCGCCGCTTCGTGTCGCTGATGCGCTCACACCCGGGTTTACGCCGCGCGGTGAGCGAATGGGAAGCGCGCCTGATGCCGTTGACCACCAGCGTGGTGCCGGTGACGCCGCCGCCGCGTGTCTGGCAAGGCATCGAGGCCCGCATTGCGCCGGCCAAGGCGGCCGCTCCTGCACCGGTGGGCTGGTGGGGGCAACTGGCGTTCTGGCGCGCGCTGTCGGGCGTGGCAACGGTGGCCGCGCTGACGCTTGCCGTGCTGCTGGCGAGCCCAGGGCCGTCGCAGCCGCCGATCGTCGTGGTGTTGTCAGCCGCCGGTGGTGCGGCGCCCGATGGGGGCGTGATCCCGGCTTCGTTCGTCGCCAGCATCAGTGCCGATGGCCGGGCCATGGTCACGAAGCCCATCACCAATGTGTCGCTGCAGCCCGACCGTGCGCTCGAGCTGTGGGCCGTGCCGCCGCAAGGCTCTCCGCGTTCGCTGGGCCTGATCTCGGCCCAGGGCGCGACGGTGGTCAAGCGCGGCAAGGTGCTCGACAACACCGCGGCGCTGGCCGTCAGCCTCGAGCCCTCCGGCGGCTCGCCGACCGGCGCACCGACCGGCCCCGTCCTCTACGTCGGCAAGCTGGTGTTGTGATGCGGTGATGCGGCCGACGGCAGCATCACGCTGAACGTCGAGCCCGCGCCCAGCACGCTGCGCACCTCGATGTGCCCGTGCATCAGCGTGACCAACGCGCGCGTGATGGCCAGGCCGATGCCTGTGCCTTCGATGCCGCTGCGGCGCTGCCCCAGCCGGTTGAAGGGCTCGAACAAATGGGCCATGTGCTCGGGCGCAATGCCGAGGCCGGTGTCGATGATGCGCAGGCAGACCTTGTCGCCCGCGGCCGCTGTCTCGATCCGCGCGATGCCGCCGGGGCGGTTGTACTTGATGGCGTTGCTAAGCAGGTTGAGCACCACCTGCTTCAGCCGTGTCGGGTCGGCGCGCACCTGCAGCGGCTCATCGGTATCGTCCCGCTGCAGGGTCACGCCGCTGGCCTGCGCTGCCGGCGCCAGCATGTGGGCGCACTCGCGCAGCAGCGGCAGCAGCGCCACGTCGACGAGGTCGACGGACAGCTGGCCGGTCTCGATGCGGGAGTGGTCGAGCAGGTCGCTGATCATGCGCAGCAGGTGCTCGCCCGATTCGCGCACCAGCGTCACGCGGTGGCGCTGCGCCGGGCTCAGCGGGTCGACCTCGTCCAGCTCCATCAGTTGCGCGAAGCCCAGCACCGCATTCAGCGGTGTGCGCAGCTCGTGGCTCATGCGCGAGAGGAACTCGGTCTTCGCCCGGTTGGCCGCCTCGGCGGTGGCGGCCAGTGCGCGGGCTTTCTCGAGCTCGCGGTATTCGGTGATGTCTTCGAGGTAACCGTGCCACACCACGTCGCCGTTGGTCTCCAGGCGCGGTGACGACACACCCAGCATCCAGCGCAACTGGCCGTTGGGGTGCTGGTAGCGGAACTCGACGCGGCGTGGCGCCTGATTGATCGTCCACCCGCCCACTGCCTGGTTGATCTTCTGCCGGTCGGCTGGGTCGATGCGCCTGAACAGCACACCGGCGTCGAGCATCAGGGCCTCGCGGTCCAGGCCCAGCACGTCGTGGCAGCGCTCGCTGACGTAGGGGATGGCGCCGCGGCCGCCCACCGGCACGCGGAACTGGTACAGCAACCCCGGCACGTGGCGGGTGATCTGGCGCAGGCGCTCGTCACGCTCGGCGGTTTCGCTCTCGGCTCGGCGTCGCAGCGTCACGTCGCTCAAGGTGCCGACCATGCGCCGCGGTGTGCCGTCGGGCCACCACTCGACGATGCGGCCACGCTCGGCGAGCCAGCGCCAGCTGCCGTCCTTGGCGAGCGCGCGGTATTCGCTTTCGTACGACGGCGTGTGGCCGGCGGCGTGCGTCAGGTAGGCGGCATCGTTGTCGGGCAGGTCGTCGGGGTGAATGACGGCGTTCCAGCCCGATTGCGTGGACTCCAGTTCACCCGGCGCATAGCCAAGCAAGGCCACGCTGCCGTTCATGCCGGTGAGCACGTCCTGGGGCAGGTCCCAGGCCCAGACCGAGGTGCCGGCGCCGATCAGCGCCTCGCTCATCAGCTCGCTGGCTTCGGAGTCCATGGTCTCAAGCGCTCTGTTGAGCATCGGCCAACGCCGCCTCCACGCGCGAGGCCGGCACGCCGGTCAGGCAACGCGTGTGGCCGAAGCGGCAGACGCGGTCAAAGCAGGGCGCGCAGTCGAGCTGCAGCTCGTCTTTCAGCCACAGCACGCGTGCCTTCGGATTCAGGGGCGGCGTGTGCTCCGGGCTGGTCGAGCCGAACACAGCGACCTGTGGCACGCCGAACGCCGCGGCCACGTGCATGAGGCCCGAGTCGTTGCTGACCACGCCGCGCGCCGCGGCGATGAGCGCCATGGCATCGATGAGCGAGGTCTGCCCGGCCAGCACGCGGCAGGCGCCGGGCGCGGCGCGGGAGATGTCTTCGCACAAGGCGGCCTCCTTGCCCGAGCCAAGCAACACGATCGGCAGGCCGTGCGCCGCATGCAGCGCACGTGCCAGCTCGGCGTAGTGGCTGGCCGGCCAGCACTTGGCGGGGCCGTACTCCGCGCCTGGCGCAAACGCCCAGTAGCCGCGTGGCGTGAGTGACTGGCTGGAGGTGACCTGCTGCAGATGCGCATCGTCGAAGTGAAGCCGAGGCTCTTCATCCACCGGTGCCGCGCCGGAGAGCGCGCGGTAGAAGGCCACCATGGGCGGGCGGCCCACCGGGTTGGCGAGCCGCTGGTTCAGCAGAAGGTAGCGCCCTTCGCCGTGGTAGCCCACACGCTTGGGGATGCCGGCGAGGAACGGGATCAGCGCTGCCTTGATCGAGTTGGGCAGCACGTAGGCCGTTTCGAAACGGCCGCGCAGGGTGGCCGCCAGGCGGTACCGGGCGGACCAGTCGAGCCGGCCATGGGCGAAGGGCAGGTCGATCACCTCGCCGACCTGCGGCATGGCGCGGTACACCGGCGCCACCCAGGGCAGCGCCGCCACCGTGAGGCGCTCGCCGCGCGACGCCAGCACGCGCAGCAGTGGCTCGGACATCACCGCGTCGCCGATCCACTGCGGCGCGATGATCAAGCTGCTCACGCCGGAGCCGGGCTGCGCCCCTTTGGGGGGCAGGAGCCACGCGACGTGCAGATCGCCATCTTCAGTGACCGCCGTGAACTTTTTCGCCCGCCTTCAAGCGGTACTCGGTGCCGCAATACGGGCACTTGCCGAGGCCCGTGGTCACCACGTCGATGAAGACCTTGGGGTGCGTGCTCCACAGCGGCATTTTCGGGTTGGGGCAGGCGACGACGCCCTGGCCCTGCAGGTCGGCGCCAACGACTTCCACCACGGCTTTGGGTTCGCTCATGTCGGTCTCTTCAAACGGGGGTGAGCCATTCGGCATATTTCGGGTTGCGGCCGTTCACGATGTCGAAGAACGCGCTCTGGATCTTCTCGGTGATCGGCCCGCGCGAGCCCTTGCCGATCTCGATGCGGTCGAGCTCGCGGATCGGCGTCACTTCGGCGGCGGTGCCGGTGAAGAAGGCTTCATCGCTGATGTAGACCTCGTCGCGCGTGATGCGCTTTTCCTTCAGCTCCAGGCCCAGGTCCTTGCAGATGGCGAACACGGTGTTGCGCGTGATGCCGTTCAGCGCGCCGGCCGAGAGGTCGGGCGTGTAGACCACACCGCCCTTGATGACGAAGAGGTTCTCGCCGGCACCTTCGCTGACGAAGCCCGAGGCGTCGAGCAGCAGCGCCTCGTCGTAGCCGTCTTCGGTGGCTTCCATGTTGGCGAGGATGGAGTTGGTGTAGTTGCTCACCGCCTTGGCCTGCGTCATCGTGATGTTGACGTGGTGGCGCGTGTAGCTGCTGGTCTTGACGCGGATGCCGCGCTTCAGGCCTTCTTCACCCAGGTAGGCGCCCCAGGACCACGCAGCCACCATCAGGTGGATGGTGTTGCCCTTGGGGCTGACGCCGAGCTTCTCGGAGCCGATCCACGTGAGCGGGCGCAGGTAGCAGCTTTCGAGCTTGTTCTCGCGCACCACGGCACGCTGGGCTTCCATCACCTGTTCCATCGTGAACGGAATCTTCATGCGCAGAATCTTGGCGCTGTTGAAGAGGCGCTCGGTGTGCTCGCGCAACCGGAAGATGGCGGTGCCCCGGGCCGTGTTGTAGGCGCGCACGCCTTCGAAGGCGCCGCAACCGTAGTGCAGCGTGTGGGAGAGCACGTGGATCTTGGCGTCGCGCCAGTCCACCATCTCGCCATCCATCCAGATTTTCCCGTCGCGATCAGCCATTGACATGGCAGGCTCCTGTGATTCGATCAAGAGCGCGATTTTAGGGACTTGGCCGAGCGGCCCTCAGTCGGGCGCCGATTCCGGCCGCACGAGCTGCCAGCTTTTGAGCTTGGCGCCGTCGAACACCAGCGTGACACGGCTGTCGCCGTCGTCGACCCACGACCAGGTCTCGGGCGTTTCGCTCACGCGCTCGCCCAGGCTCTTGGTCAGCCCGATCACCTGCAGCAGCGTCATGCCGGCCTGCAGCTTGGCGTTGACCATCACGGCGCTGTCGACCCGGCCCTTGGGCGCTGCCGCCGCGTTCTTCATCGCGCGCATCGTGCGGCTGAATTGCAGCAGCAGCCAGAACACGGTCAGCGACACCGCCATCACGATGCCCTGCCAGCCATACGCCTTCCAGCCGGCCACCACCGCCACGACGGCGAGGCTCCACCCCAGGATTGGATTCATGAATGCGATGGTAGGTTCAGCCCCGCAGCGCATGGCTGCGTGGTTCCCACAAGGTTGCTCTTCAGAGCCTGGGTTGGCGGTGGATGCGAATGGGTTGAGCGCCGTCGGCAGCCGGCTTCAGGGGCTTGGCGTCACAGCCGTCGCAGCCGCAACCGCCCGACACCTTGGCCGCCTTCTGCAGGCGCACGGTGATAGGGGCCGGCCACGGCCACTTCAGGGCCTGCTGTGCCGCAGCGCGGCGCAAGGCGCCGGGAACCAACACCCACACCGCGTAGCCGGTGCAGCCGATCACGATCAGAGCGACGAGCAGGTTTTGCATGGCGCGGCCCTCAGTGCATGAACCACAGCGTGGTTCGGTAGGTGATGAATGACGCGATGTAGGCCAGCGCAAACATGTACGCAGCCATCAGCAGCGGATAACGCCAGGAGTTGGTTTCGCGCTTGACGACAGCCAGCGTCGACAGGCATTGCGGCGCAAACACATACCAGGCGATCAGCGAGAACGCGGTGGCCAACGACCACTGCGCAGCGATCACCGGCGCCAGGGCGTCCGCCACTTCACCGGTGGTCGACGACATCGCGTACACCGTGCCGAGCGCACCCACCGCCACTTCGCGTGCGGCGAGGCCCGGCACCAGCGCGATCGAGATCTGCCAGTTGAAGCCAATGGGCGCAAAGATCACCTGCAGCGCGTTACCCAGCATGCCGGCCAGGCTGTACTGGATCGCCGGGCCAGTCGCGCCATCGGGCGGCGCGGGGTAGCTGGACAGGAACCACAGCACCACCGTGAGCGAAAAGATGATCGTGCCCACTCGCGAGACGAAGATGCGTGCCCGCTCCCACAACCCGAGCAGCAGGTTGCGCAGGTTGGGCCAGCGGTACGGCGGCAGCTCCAGCATCAGCGGCTGGTAGCTCGACTTGATCCACACCCGCTTGAGCAGCCAGGCCACGGCCATCGCCGACACCACGCCAGCCACGTACAGCACGAACAGCGTGATGCCCTGCAGGTTGAACGGCCCGACGTTGCGCGCCGGCACGAAGGCGCCAATCAGCAGCGCGTACACCGGCAGACGTGCCGAGCAGGTCATCAGCGGCGCCACCATGATGGTGGCCAGCCGGTCGCGCCAGTTGGCGATGGTGCGCGTGGCCATGATGCCGGGGATGGCGCAGGCAAAGCTCGACAGCAGCGGAATGAAGGCCCGGCCCGACAGACCCACCTTGCCCATCACGTTGTCGAGCAGGAAGGCGGCGCGCGGCAGGTAGCCCGAGTCTTCGAGGATCAGGATGAAGAAGAACAGGATCAGGATCTGCGGCAGGAACACGATCACGCCGCCCACGCCGGCGATCACGCCATCGACCAGCAGGCTGCGCAAGGGTCCGTCTGCCATGTGGGCGTTGATCCATTCGCCGCTGGCGGCCACCGTGTCCTTGATCGCGTCCATCGGCAGGTTGGCCCACGAGAACACGGCCTGGAAGATCAGGAAGAGCAGCACCGCCAGCAAGGCCAGGCCCCACACCGGGTGCATCACGATCGCATCGAGCTTGTGGTTGAAGCGCTTGAACTGCATGGCGCCCGGGGCCACCAGCGCCAGAATGCGCCGCACTTCTCGTTGCAGCTGGGCCGGGCTGGGCGTGGCGTCTGCCGCCGCGGTGGCCGTTGGCCAGGAGGCCTGCTGTTCGAGTTGCGCAAGCAGCGCGGCATGGCCGTGGCTCTGCACGGCAATGGTTTCGACGACCGGCATGCCCAGTTCAGCGCTGAGCTTGGGCACATCGATCTGCAGCCCGCGCGCGCGCGCCACGTCGGCCATGTTGAGAGACAAGACCATCGGCCGGCCCAGGCGCTTCAGCTCCAGCACCAGGCGCAGGTTCATCGGCAGGTTGGTCGCATCGACCACGGCCACGATCGCGTCGGGCGCGGCCTCGTCGGCGCGCTGGCCGAGCACCACGTCGCGCGTCACGGTCTCGTCGGGCGTCGATGGCGTGAGGCTGTAGGCGCCCGGCAGGTCGATCACCGACACCGCGCGGCCGCTCTTCAGCGTGACCGTGCCCACCTTGCGCTCGACCGTGACGCCGGCGTAGTTGGCGACCTTCTGCCGTGCGCCTGTCAGCAGGTTGAACAGCGCCGTCTTGCCGCAGTTCGGGTTGCCGACCAGCGCAATGCGCAATCCGGGGAGTGCTGCCGCGTCGCTCATGACACCGACACCTCGACGCACTGCGCCTCGATCTGCCGCAATGCAAACAAGGTTTCTCCAATCTGAACTGCCAGCGGTTCACGCCCGCCCGGACCGCGGCGCAGCACCTGCACCGGCTCGCCCGGCAGAAAGCCGAGTTCGGCCAGGCGGCGCAGCATCTGCCCATCGGCCTGCGGCGAGGCGGCGCTCACGTTCAGCACCGTGCCATGGGCGCCATTGGGCAAATCGGACAAACGGGGGGAGGGCATGGGTGCATCCGCGGAAAGCGAGATGCAAATGATAATGAATCTTATCCGCGAGTGGCGGAAAAGCGGTTTCTCAGGGGATTGCGCTGGCCTCGAGGCGACCGACGCGGCCGGTGCGCAGGGCGTCGGCCCAGTCGGGTCGCCCGTTGCGCTCGGCCTGCACGGCGGCGGCCTCAAAGTCGTAGTCGACACGGCGCAGCTCGACCTGCCAGCCAGCGGGCTCCTGCGTCAGCAGCGCATAACGCGCCTGCGGTGATCCGTTCTCCATGACATGTGGGTGCGGGTGCACGTCGTCATACGCCTGCAGGCCCACGCTGCCCGGGTTGACGATCACGCGGCCATCGGCAACGCGTTCGCAGCGCGGCATATGCGTGTGGCCGCACAGGATCAGCCCGTGCGCTACGCCTTGCATCGCATCGCCCAAGCGCTGCAGCACCTCGGCCGGCGAGGCGGCGCGGACGCCGGGCGAACGGCCTGGCTGGTAGTCGTCTGTCACGGTCTTCAGCCAATACACCAGGTCGCTGCTGGGTGTGCCATGGCACAGCAGCACGTCGTCACGCCATTGCAGCGTGGCGGGCAGGGATGCCATCCAGGCACGATGCCGCTGCTGGAGTTGCATGTGGGCGTGGCGATCAGAAGCGCCCATCTTGTCCGGGCCTTGCGTCAGCACCTGGCGCTCATGGTTGCCGGCCAGCGTGGGCAGGTCGAGCGCCATCAGGCGGTCTGCAGTTTCGGCCGGCCACAGCGGGCCAGAGACGATGTCGCCCAGATTCACCGTTGCATCGACGCCTTCTTGCGCGATGTCGGCCAGCACCGCTTCCAGCGCGGGCAGGTTGCCATGTATGTCACTGATTGCGGCGAACTTCATGGGGCGATGCTAAGGGCTGGCTCGATAGAATCTGGCGTCTTTTTCAGAGTCGAAGAGCGGCCTCATTCGGTCGCCACTGAGCAGAGGGAGTTCCCGTGGTCTCGAATCTACAAATGCGCGCACGCGTGGCGAGCGCGATGGCGCTTGTCGCCCTGGTAACGGCCTGTGGCGGTGGTGGCGGAGGTGCCCCGGCGCCGGTCACCCCACCTCCGCCCGCGCCCCCACCCGCACCGCTGTTGACCAGCGAGTACAACGAGCCCACCGGCGAGGGTGCCAGCACGGCAGCGCGCTACGGCAACGTGGCAGCCAATGCCTATGCAGAGTTCAACAACGCTGCCGCTCCCACTGCGTCTGCGAGCAATGGGCTGTTGACGCTCTCGGGTTCAATCCCTGCGGGCAACAGCTTCGCCGGCATCCTCGCGGTCGTGTACCCGCCGATGTCCACCTTCATCCCCACCACCGGTGCAGGGCGCATCGCGGCGCAAGACTACTCGGCCCAGACCGAATTGCGCGTGGTGGCGGGGGCAGCGCAGGCCTCTCGCCTGCTGGTCCAACTGATCCCGCAAGGCGGCCCCTTCAACGGCTGTGTGCCTTCGGCCGAGCTGAGCGTCGGGTCTGCGGCCACTGAGCACGTGCTGCCCCTGACAACCGCGGTGTGGACGATTCCGGCGCACTGCACGTCGGCCGAACGCGCCCTGACGCTGGCGAACACGCTGCGGCATCTGCAGGTCATCAACGTCGGCATCACGCAGGATCAGGTGCCCGGCATCGCCGATGGCGCCGTGCGCAGCTTCACCATCGGCAAGCTCGAGTTTGCCGGCCCGACCCAGGCGCCGATCGACTACGCCGAGGTAGTCTCTGTCTACAACAAGCCCGCCGGGCTGGGTGATTCGCTTGCCGCCCAATATGGCGGCTTGGGCTTCGACATCTTTTCAGAACATGCCGACGCCAGCGCCACGATCCATGCGTCGTATGCGCTGGTGCAGGCGACCCTCACCGTGCCTGCAGGCAACACCTACGGGGGTTTGTTGCTGAACGCCACGGGACCTGGCTCGACCTGGTTCCCGTCGCGCGCCAACAGCAGCACCGGCACGGGCACCGTCGTCTACGGCAACTACGGAACGGAGCAGCGCCTGCGTGTGCAGGTGGGCAGCCGGTCCGCCAGCCACGCGCTGGTCCGCCTCTATCCGCATGCCGGCCCGGGTGATTCCTGCGTGCCGACATATGTGCTGCCGGTGGACGCAATGGCGGTGTCGCGCGACATCAGCCTCACCGACGCAGGCTGGTTCGTGCCCGACTACTGCTCGTCGACCGACCGTGCCCGCACGGCCCTCGCTGCCGTATCCGATCTGCGGTCCGTGGCGGTCGGCCTGACGGAGCGCAGCGAGCTCACCGTCACCGACGGCGTGTCGCGTGATTTCACGCTGGGCGAGATCGCCTTCGTGCACTGAAGCCGTCGGCGTACAGCTTCACAAGCTGCGCGCCAGATCGATCGCCTGCTCGATGCGTTCGACCGCGTGGATGGTCAGCCCTTCGATCGGCTTCTTCGGCGCATTCGCCTTTGGCACCACGGCCACGCTGAAGCCGAGCTTGGCGGCTTCCTTCAGGCGCTCTTGCCCGCGCGGCGCGGGCCGCACTTCGCCGGCGAGACCCACCTCGCCGAAGGCGATGAAGCCACGCGGCAGCGGCCGCCCGCGCAGCGAGCTTTGGATCGCGAGCATCACCGCCAGGTCGGCTGCCGGCTCGCTGATGCGCACGCCGCCGACCGCGTTGACGAACACGTCCTGGTCCATGCAGGCGATGCCGGCGTGGCGGTGCATCACGGCCAGCATCATCGCGAGGCGATCGCGGTCCAGGCCCACGCTGAGGCGGCGTGGACTCGGGCCACCGGAATCGACCAGCGCCTGGATCTCCACCAGCATCGGCCGTGTGCCTTCCAACGTCACCAGCACGCAGGAGCCCGGCACCGGTTCGCCGTGTGTCGACAGGAAGATCGCGCTCGGGTTGGCGACGCCCTTGAGCCCCTTCTCCGTCATCGCGAAGACGCCAATCTCATTGACGGCACCGAAGCGGTTCTTGATCGCCCGCACCAGGCGAAAACTCGAGTGCGTGTCGCCCTCGAAGTACAGCACCGTGTCGACGATGTGCTCCAGCACGCGCGGGCCGGCCAGCGCGCCTTCCTTCGTCACGTGGCCCACCAGCACGATGGCCGTGCCGCTGCTCTTGGCAATGCGCGTGAGCTGCGCCGCGCACTCGCGCACCTGCGCCACCGAGCCGGGTGCCGAGGTGAGCTGGTCGCTGTAGACGGTCTGGATCGAATCGATCACGCACACTGCCGGTTGCTCTGCCTCGATCGTGGCGCTGATCTTCTCGAGCTGGATCTCGGCGATCACGCGCACCTGCGAGCCGTCGAGCCCCAGCCGGCGCGAGCGCAAGGCGACCTGCGCGCCCGACTCTTCGCCGGTGACGTACAGCGTGCGCAGGTTGCGCGACAGCGAATCGAGCGCCTGCAGCAGCAGCGTCGACTTGCCGATGCCCGGGTCGCCGCCGATCAGTACCACGCCGCCGGCGACCATGCCGCCGCCGAGCACGCGGTCGAGTTCATCGATGCCGGTGGGCTGGCGGTCGACGTCCGAGGCCTCGATCTCGCTCAGCGTGGCGACGGGCTGGGCCGCCGCAAGCGCCTGGTAGCGGTGCTTGGACGGCGCATCGGCCACCGATTCGATCAGCGTGTTCCAGGCGTTGCAGTGGGGGCACTTGCCCAGCCACTTGGGGCTGGTGCCACCGCATTCATTGCAGGTGTAGATGGATTTGGGTTTGCTCACCCGAGGACTGTAGCTGCGCGGGTGGCTCGCCTCGTGAGCCTGCGCCACACACCCGACAGCCAGCTTCGCAGCGACGCGTCGCTTTCGAAGCGCAACCAGACGTCCTGATCGGCCTGGATCAGCGTGCCGTGCTCCCGGCGCAGCTCGAAGCACTGGCCGTGGTGCAGAAAGTGGTCGACCAGGTCGTTGCGCTGCGTGATCCACACCCGGCCCGACACCACGCGCACCCGCGCCGCGGCCTGATTCCAGGCGATCAGGTCGCCTTGGCTGAGCTTGAGCGTGACGGGGGTGGTGAAGTGGACCATGGCTGCCTCCGAAGGCGTCTGTTTCTGGAGCTTCAGTGTTCCCAAACTGCCGTGGTGCCGCCATATCCAGCGCCCGCCTATCTTGACCATCACAGTTGCTCCTTACGCAATCTGTGCTGGTGACAACTGACAAGCTCTGTGTCTGTCACATGGCTGCCCGGCAGACCACAATGCAACGCATGGACGCCCCCACCGACGCCGGATTTCCGCTTTACCACCGGGTGGCCGGTGAGCTGGCGCAGGCCATCCACGGGGGCAGCCTGCGCACCGGCGACCGCCTGCCCTCGGTGCGCCAGCTGTGCCAGCAACACGGCGTGAGCGCCTCCACCATCACGCTAGCCTACCGCTGGCTGGAGAACCAGGCGCTGGTCGAGGCACGGCCCAAGTCGGGCTACTTCGTCGCGCCACGCCACGAGCCGCTGCCCGAGCCGGAGATCGACACCCGCATGAGCGGCGCCGGCTTCGTCGAGCCCGACGACTTCACCCGCGAGTTTTTGTTCGGCTCCGAAGACCCGAAGGCGGCACCGTCGTTCTGCCCCATGCCGGCGCGCGAGCTGCTGCCCGAGGCCAAGCTGCGTCACCTCACCGCGCGCATGAACCGGCAACACCCGGAATACGCGTCGCGCTATTTCATGGCCGGCAGCCCGGGCCTGCGTCAGGAGATTGCGCGCCGCTCGGTCAGCGCGGGCCTGCGCCTGCGGCCGGAAGAGATCATCCTGACCAATGGCGGCACCGAGGCGGTTCATCTCGCGCTGCGCTCGGTGGCCAAGGCTGGCGACACGATCGCGGTGGAGTCGCCCACTTACTGGATGCTGCTGGAGATCATCCGCACGCTGGGCATGAAGTCGATCGAGATCCCCACGCACCCGCGCGAAGGCATCTCGGTCGAGGCGCTCGACCTCGCCACGCAGAAGCCCGGCGTCATCACCGCCTGCATGGTGCTGCCCAACTTCCACAACCCGCTGGGCAGCTTGATGCCGGTGGCCAACAAGCGCCGGCTGGTGGCGCTGGCGCACGAGCGTGGCTTCCCGCTGGTGGAGTGCGACATCTATGGCGAAACGTACTTCGGCGACGAGCGCCCGCCGGTGCTGAAAAGCTTCGACATTCACGACGACGTGATCGTCTGCTCGGCCTACACCAAGACGGTGGCCCCGGGCTTCCGCGTGGGCTGGATGGCGCCGGGGCGGCACTTCAAGACGACGCAGCAGCTCAAGTTCCACACCTCCATCACCGGCTCGCTGCTGCAGCAGGAAGTGCTCGCCGAGTTCATCCGCGACGGGGGCTACGACCACCACATGCGCAAGCTGCGTGCGGCGCTGAAGCTGCACTGCCAGCAGATGTCGGAAGCGGTGGCACGCCACTTCCCGGCCGGCTGCAAGCTGAGCCGGCCGCAAGGCGGCTTCATGCTGTGGATCGAGATGCCCCTGCACACCGATTCGCGCAAGGTCTTCGAGCGGGCGCGGCGCGAGCACATTGGCTGCGCACCCGGCGCCACCTTCAGTTGCACCGGGCGCTTCGACCACTTCCTGCGTGTCCACTACGGCGAGCCGTGGTCGATGAAGCACAACGCTCACATCCGCCGGCTCGGCGAGATCGTGGCTGAAGAGGCCGATCTCGGCCAGGCGCGTGCCACCCGCGTTGCAAAGTTTTCGGGCGCGACTTGAACAGCGCCCGCCTTGCGTAGACTCCTCCCCCCACTCCTTCAGACACATCATGGAACTCAGCACCTGGCTCGCCTTCTTTGCCGCCGCATGGGCCATCAGCATCTCGCCCGGCGCCGGTGCCGTGGCCGCGATGAGCTCGGGCCTCAACAACGGCTTCGCGCGCGGCTACTTCCTGACCTTCGGCCTGGTGCTGGGCATCTGGACGCAGGTGCTGGTGGTCGGCCTCGGGCTGGGTGCACTGATCGCAACCTCGAGCATCGGCTTTGCCATCGTCAAGTGGCTGGGCGTGGCCTACCTCGTCTGGCTGGGCGTCAAGCAATGGCGTGCACCGGCTGTGCCGATGGTGGCCGAGACCGGCGAGGCGCTGGTCGTGCCGCGCCGCACGCTGGTGTTGCGCGGCTGGATGGTCAACGCCGTCAACCCCAAGGGCACCGTCTTCCTGCTGGCCGTGGTGCCACAGTTTCTCGAACTCGCACAACCGCTGGCACATCAATATGCCGTGATCGCCGCCACGCTGGGCTTCACCGACCTCGTCGTGATGGCCGGCTACACCGCGCTCGCGTCGAAGGTGCTGCGGCTGCTGAAGTCGCCGCGCCAGATCAAGGTGCTCAACCGCACCTTCGGCAGCCTGTTCGTCGCTGCGGGCGGGTTGCTGGCCTTGTTCAAGCGGGCCTGACGGTTGCTTTCTGATCGAGGCAGGCCGCATGGTTAACATGCGGCCGCTTCGATTCCTGCGCTCCGCAATGCCTGCATCCACACCCCTCGCTCCTCTTTCCGATTTCCCGGCACTGCACGTGCCCGAGACGGCCTTCGGGCGCTGGTTTCTGCGCACACCGACGTGGACGCGGCACGTGCTGGAGCGCGCTCTTGCCGACGTCGACCGGCTGATTCCTGACCGCCGCGCCAGCTACCCGGTGGTGGTTGACGTGGGCTGCGGCTGGGGCCGTTCGCTGAAGAAACTGAACGACCGCTTCGCCCCCGAGCGGCTGATCGGCATCGACATCGACCCGGCCATGCTGCAAGCCGCGGCCGACGAGATCGCGCGCGACGGCCTGCAGCACGCCGAACTCATCCAATGCTCCAGTTCGGCGTTGAAGCTCGCCGACGAGAGCGTCGACCTGCTGTTCTGCCACCAGACCTTCCATCACCTGGTCGAGCAGGAAGAAGCCATCCGCGACTTCCACCGCGTGCTCAAGCCCGGCGGCGTGATGCTGTTTGCCGAATCGACACGGCGCTACATCCACTCGTGGGTCATCAAGCTGCTCTTTCGCCACCCGATGGACGTGCAGAAGACGGCCTCCGAATACCTGGCGCTGATCCGCCGCGCCGGCTTCGAGGTGGCGACCGACAGCGTCTCCTACCCGTACCTGTGGTGGAGCCGAGAAGACTTGGGCCTGGGTGAGCGCTTGCTCGGCATCAAGCCCGCAGCATTGCGTGAAGAGACGCTGATCAACCTCGCCGCTGTCAAGCGCTGACCTAGACACCGCTTGTCACAACGCCGGCCTTGAGCCGTGCCGGGATCGGTCGAAAACAAGGCGTCACGGCTTGTTGGAGACCGACATGAACGCACGCACCCAGATCCCGGGCTTCTCGACCGCCAACCCGCATGCGCTGGCGACCATCCTCGAAGCCAGCCAGACCAAATCGATCATCGCCTCGCGCGACATCTTCGACATCTCCGGCACCAAGCTGTGGGCGCGCGACCTGCCTGTCTCGCAGGCGCTGCAGCGCAAGCTGCTCGACCGCCAGCTGCGCCAGCCGCTCGAATCCTGCCTGCTGGCCGAAGACGGCGTGACCGCACATTCGCTGGTGCAGTCGCTGCAGGCGCTGCTCGAGCGCGACACGCCGCTCGCGCCGCTGCTGCGCCCGCACGCCGCCAAGCTGGTCCGTGAAGCAGCCCAGCTGCCGCTGCACTCGGTGGCGCAACTGCTGCTCACCGCCGGCCAGGCCGCGCGCCCGGCCAGCTTCGACCATGCCGTGCACGCGATGGCGCTGAACGGCTCGCTCACCATCAGCCACGGCGGCAGCACGCAGGAACTGCGCATCGCCATGCTGTGCGGCCTGCTGCACGACCTGGGTGAGATGTACATCGCACCCGAACACGGCGAGGCCGATGCCGACCAGGCGCTCGACTTCCAGAGCTACCAGCACCTGGTGGTCCACCCACACGTGGGCATGCTGCTGCTGGAGCAGCTCACCGACTACCCGGCCGTGATGGCCCGCGCCGTGGCAGAGCACCACGAGCGGCTCGACGGCTCGGGCTACCCGCATTGCCTGGAGCGCAGCCA
This sequence comes from Rhizobacter sp. P2_G4, assembly GCF_056403575.1. Classification (NCBI taxonomy): domain Bacteria; kingdom Pseudomonadati; phylum Pseudomonadota; class Betaproteobacteria; order Burkholderiales; family Sphaerotilaceae; genus Rhizobacter; species Rhizobacter sp. P2_G4. Next base: position 989,514 of record NZ_JBFUFG010000001.1, read on the forward strand.
GCTGTCTCCGCAAGGCCGGCAACTCGCGGTGACCGAAGCCGTGTTGGCGGTGTTGCGCAGCGAGTGCCCGCAGCTGGCGCGCGCCAGCGTGGCGCTGCGCGTGGTGCCGGGGGAGTTCGACCTGAGCTGGGTGGGCGCGGTGTCCCACGCGGCGCGGCAGTCGCCGTTGAAAGCGCGTATGAGCGAAGACGAGATCCACCAGCGCCGCGTCGCGCTCGATGCGTCGCTGCAGATGGCGCACGCCGGCATGGTGGCCCTCGCGTCCACCGCGCAATCGCAGGCGCTGATGGACGCTTTGGGCTTGGCGCTGCACCTGCTGGGCAGGCTGCGCCTGGGCTGGAACGCCAGCGGCCTGTGGAGCGACGAGGCCGCGGGCGCGGCCGATGCAGCCGAGGTCGAGGCGATCGAACATGAATTGCAGTTCCGCCTGCGCGGCATCCATCGCGCGACCTTGCTGCGTGCCGGCAAGTTGCCGGCAGGCGACCTGCAAAGCCTCAACCTGCTGGGCGAGCAGCTCGGCAGTTGACTAGGCTGTGCGCCGGAGAGCCGTTGCGTCAAACGCGCTGGTTTTCCGCAACGCAGCAAATGCGCGCATTTCCGAGCGCTGTTTCTCCGATCTGGCTGACGCTGCGTCCATAGGATGTTCGAAGGCGTGGTGTCACGCTCCAAATCCAAGAAGAACGCCAGATGTCCTCTCCCTCCACCCTTTCCGCCGTGGTCATGGCGCCGGGCCTCAACGTGATGCGTGCGTTGGGCCTGCGCGGCAAGACGACGCTGTTGTCGCTCGTGTGTTTGTCGATGGTTTCGGTGCTGGTCGTCAGCACCGCGCAAGAGCACGGCCTCATGCACTGGACCACGCTCGGCTGGCTGCTGGCTGGCCTGCTGACCGGCTACCTGCTGCTGTGCTTTCACCTGCAGATGGCGCGCTCGCTGGTCGACCTGCAATCGGCGACCGCACGCATGCTGAAGGGCGACCTGTCGCTCAGCGTGGCCGTCGCCGGCCGCGACGAATTCGCCAACATCGGCCGCGCGCTCAACACCGTCAACGAAAACCTGTCGGCCCTGGTGGCCGACATCCGCAGCAGCACCACGCTGGTGTCGCAGGCCGGCAACTCGCTCGCCAGCAACACGGCCGATCTGTCCAGCCGCACCGAGCAACAGGCCGCGAGCCTCGAGCAAACGGCCGCCAGTGTGCAGCAACTCGATTCCACGGTGCGCCAGAACACCAGCGACGCCCGCGCCGTCGAAGCGCTCGCGAGCCAGGTGCACGGCCTGGCCACGTCGGGCGGCGGGTTGATGCGCCAGGCTGTGGACTCGATGCACTCGATCAAGACCGGGGCGGACAAGGTGCGCGACATCATCGGCGTGATCGACAGCATCGCCTTCCAGACCAACATCCTGGCGCTCAACGCCGCCGTCGAAGCAGCGCGTGCCGGCGAGCAGGGCCGCGGCTTCGCGGTGGTGGCCGCCGAGGTGCGCGCACTGGCGCAACGCAGCGGCAGCGCCGCGCGCGAGATCAAGCAGTTGATCGAAGCCTCGAGCGAAGAGACACAACGTGGCGTGGGCCACATCGATCACGTAAGCACCGTGCTGGCCAACATCGTCGGCGGTGTCGGCGAACTGGCCGGAAAGCTGGCGTCGATCACCACGGCGGCCGGTGAGCAGAGCGCGGGCCTCGCGCAGATCTCGCAGGCCATGACGCATCTCGACGGCATCACGCAGCAGAACGCGCAGATGGTCGACCATGCGTCGTCGGCTTCGGCCGGGCTGGGCGATCGTGCCAAACAACTGTCGGCCGCGGTGGGCGGCTTCCGGCTGCGCCAGGGCACGGCCGACGAAGCGCAGCTGCTGCTGCAACGCGCCGTCACGCTGTTCCGCCAATCGGGGCGCGGCTCGCTCGCCACCATCACCGACATGCAGGGCGGCTTCAACGACCGCGACATGTACGTCTTTGCGTGGGACCGTGAGTTGGTCTACCGCGCCTTTGCGGGCAAGCCGCACAACGTCGGCAAGAACGCGGGACAGATCATCGGCACCGAGACCACTCAGCTGCGCACCGATGTGTGGACCGCCGCAGCCGAAGGCGGTGGTTGGGTCGACTACGACTTTCTCAACCCGGCCAACGGCCAGATCGCGCCGAAGACCTCGTACATCGTGCCGGTGGAAGACAACCTAGTGCTCGGCTGCGGCATCTACAAGACCGTGCGGCGCTGAGACGCCAACCTGGGCTTACTCGCGCACCTTGCCGCGCCCGGCCTTGATCTCACTGCGCTGACTCTTGCCTTCGAGCCGGCGGCGCTTGGCGCCCAGCGTGGGCCGCGTCGCCTTGCGCTTGCGCGGCACTGTTGCGGCTGCATCCACCATCTCTTGCAGGCGCTGAAGCGCGTCTTGCCGGTTCATGTCCTGGCTGCGCGAGGTCTGCGCCTTGATGACGACCACACCATCGGCGGTGATCCGCTGGTCCGAGGTGGCGAGCAAACGCTCCTTCACCGCATCGGGCAACGAGGAGGCACGGATGTCGAAGCGCAGGTGCACGGCGCTCGACACTTTGTTGACGTTTTGCCCGCCAGCGCCTTGTGCGCGGATGGCATTGAACTCGACTTCGGCCGGGTCGATCTCGATGGTCACCGCATCAGAGCCTGAGAGTTTTTCGGGCGTGATGAGCGGGCATGAGCGAAAGACTCTCAGGCTCTCAGACCACGTGGGTCGGTACGCGTTGGGCGAGTGCGCACATCAGCTCGTAGCCCACGGTGCCGGCCGGGTGCGCCACTTCGTCGATCGGCAACACGCTGCCGTTCGGACCCTGGCCCCACAGCGTGACCTCGGTGCCCATATCGGCTTGCGGTGTGGGCGTGAGATCGACCGTCACCATGTCCATCGACACCCGTCCGACCAGCCGTGTGCGCACGCCGCCCACCAGCACCGGCGTGCCGGTGGGCGCGTGGCGCGGGTAGCCGTCGGCATAACCGCAGGCCACGACGCCGATGCGCATGATGCGGTCGGCGGTGAAGGCACTGCCGTAGCCCACGGTGTCTCCAACCTGAAGCAGTTGCGTGCCGATGATGCGCGAGCGCAGCGTCATCGTCGGCTGCAGGTTCCAGTGCGCGATGTCGTGCGCAGGAAAGTCGGGTGCCGAGCCGTACAACATGATGCCGGGGCGCACCCAGTCGCCGCGCACGTTGGCTTGCTCGGGTGCGAAGCGCAGCGTGGCAGCGCTGTTGCTGACAGAGCGATCGCCGGGCAGGTCGTGCGTGGCGGCCTCGAAGGCGGCCAGTTGATGGGCGATGCCGCGCGAAGTGGCCAGGTCTCCGTCGGCGTCCGACAGGTGCGTCATCAGCGTGATCTCGTCGACCTGCGTCAGGCCCGACAGGCGCTGCCAGGCCGAGCGGAAGGCATCGGGCGTGAAGCCCAGCCGGTTCATGCCGCTGTTCATCTTCAGGAAAACATGGTGTGGCCAGGTGGTCTTGTGCGTGGCCAGCCAGTCGATCTGGGCTTCGTGGTGCACTGTGTGCCACAGGCCGAGGCGCGAGCAAAGCTCCAGGTCGCGTGCCTCGAAGCAGCCTTCGAGCAGCAGGATCGGGCCGCGCCAACCGAGGGCGCGCACGCGCTCTGCCTCGGCCAGGTCGAGCATCGCCAGGCCATCGGCGGCCTGCATGCCCGGGTAGGCGCGCTCGATGCCGTGGCCGTAGGCGTTGGCTTTCATCACGCCCCAAACCTTGGCGTCGCGCGCGTGTTCGCGAGCGCACTTCAGGTTGTGCGCGATCGCATCGGGATGAATCAGGGCTTCGATGGGGCGGGGCATGCGGATGATTCTGCCAGTGCATGCCACATCGGCGTGCGACACGCGCTCAGATGCGGAGAAACCCGCGAACCGCGGGGATGCGGGGAACGAGGTGCCACGATCTGCATGCTATAACCTGCCGCCGCAGGGCAAGACAGTATCGGCACCTGCCACACGACGGGACCCACCGCGGGCGAATGAAAAAAGGTTTTTACACCATCATGTCAGCGCAGTTCTTCAGCTCGCTGGCTGATAACGCGTTATTCGTGGCCGCGGTCGAGCTGCTGAAGACCTCAGGACAACCCGAGTGGCAGCGCGCTGCGCTGGTGCCGATGTTCGCGTTGTTCTACGTGATCCTCGCGCCGCTTGTGGGAGCCTTTGCCGACGCCGTGCCCAAGGGCAAGGTCATGTTCTTCTCGAACCTGATCAAGGTGGTAGGTTGTTTGATGATGCTCTTCGGCACGCACCCGCTGCTGTCGTACGCCATCGTCGGCCTGGGCGCCGCGGCCTACTCGCCGGCCAAGTACGGCATCCTCACCGAGCTGCTGCCCAATTCCCAGCTCGTCAAGGCCAACGGCTGGATCGAAGGGCTGACCATCGGCTCGATCATCCTCGGCGTGCTGCTGGGTGGGCAGCTGGTCGGGCGCATGATCTCGCGCCACCTGCTGGAGTTCGACATGCCGTTCTTCGATACCGGCATCGACACGCCGCCCGAGGCGGCCATCGCTTCGCTGATCGTGCTGTACATGATCGCGGCCCTGTTCAACCTTCGCATTCCGCGCACCGAAGCCCCGCTGCAGCCGCTTGCACATGGCGTGGTCGCGCTGGTGCGCGATTTCTCCAACTGCAACGCGCGCCTGTGGGGCGACAAGCTCGGCCAGATCTCGCTGTCCACGACCACGCTGTTCTGGGGCGTGTCGGGCAACCTGCGCTACATCGTGCTGGCCTGGGCCAGCGCAGCGCTGGGTTATGGCACGACGCAGGCGTCGGCACTGGTCGGCGTGGTGGCGGTGGGCACGGCCGTCGGCGCGGTGGTCGCGTCGATGCGCATGCGGCTCGACCAGGCCACCAATGTCATTCCGCTCGGCATCGTGATGGGTGTGCTGGTGATCGCGATGAACGTGATCCACAACGTGTGGGTGGCAGCGCCTTTCCTGATCGTGCTCGGCGCGATTGGCGGTTACCTGGTGGTGCCGATGAATGCGCTGCTGCAGCACCGCGGCCACAACCTAATGGGCGCGGGCCGCTCGATCGCCGTACAGAACTTCAACGAACAGGCTTGCATCCTCGGCCTGGGCGCGTTCTACACCGGCATGACGAAGTTCGGCCTCTCGGCCTTCGGTGCCATCACCATCTTCGGCCTGGTGGTTGCCGGCACGATGTGGCTGATCCGCCGCTGGCACCTGACCAACGCCGTGCGGCATCGCGACGAGGTCGATCGCCTGCTGGCCCTGGCGCGCAGCGACAAGCACTGAACCTGTGAGTTCGGTGCGCTGGTGAACGCGCCTGCGTGCACCGCGGCGCGACACGGCATGCCGGTGACTCCCAAGAAAAATTCCACGGTGACGACCCCCTCTCGCTCCTTTCTTCCTGCCCTCGCGCTGATGTTTAATGCGCTGAACTGGGGTGTCTCCTGGTGGCCGTTTCGGCAGCTGCAGGCTCAAGGGCTGCACCCGTTGTGGGCCACCGTGATCGTCTACTTGATCACCGTGCTAGTGATCGCCGTGACACGGCCGCACGCATTCGGCCAGGTGCTGCGAACGCCCGCGTTGTGGGTGCTGATGCTGGCGGCCGGCACGACCAACGCGGCCTTCAACTGGGGCGTGGCGATCGGCGACGTGGTGCGCGTCGTGTTGCTCTGCTACCTGATGCCTTTGTGGGTGGTGCTGCTCGCCCGGCTGTTGCTGCGCGAGGCGCTGACGCCGCTGGTGGTGCTGCGGGTGGTGCTCGCACTGGCCGGTGCCGCCATCGTGCTGTGGCCCGAAGGCGGGCAGGGCCTGCCGCTCCCGCAGTCGCTGCCTGACTGGCTCGGCGTGCTCGCCGGCTTCTCGTTCGCGCTCAACAACGTGATGCTGCGGCGCGAGGCCGCGCAGTCCAATGAAAGCCGGGCCCTGGCGATGTTTCTCGGCGGCGCGCTGGTCGCTGGCGCCGTGGCGCTGGTGCTCACGCTGAAGGGTCAGGCGTCGTGGCCGCCCGCGCCTGCGTGGGGTTGGACACTCGGCGCGCTGGCGTTGAGCGCCTGCTTTCTCGTCAGCAACCTGGCGCTGCAGTACGGCACAGCGCGCATGCCGGCCAACGCAACCTCGGTGATCATGCTGACCGAGGTCTTGTTTGCCGCGGTGTCGGCGTTGCTGCTGGGCGGTGGCACCCTCACGCCGGCGCTGGTCTGGGGTGGCGCGCTGATCGTGTTCGCGGCGCTGTTGTCGACCTTGCAGCGACCCGTGGCCCATTGAGGCTCGGCAAGCGCTTGAGGTATCTCAGGCGGGCAGCGGGTCGAGCTGGCGCAGCGCCGCGATGAACTCGGCTTCCATCAGCGGCTTGGTGAGGTAGGCGTCGCAGCCGGCCAAGTCGCCACGCACGCGGTCCATCGAACTGGTGCGGCCGGTCACCATCAGCACCGCCGGGGCGATGCCGCCGGGGTGCGTCTTGCGCTGCTTGATCTGCTGGCACAACGCAAAGCCATCCATGCTGCCTTCGGGGCCGAGCACCACGTCGAGAAACACCAACGAGAACGCCTGCGACGTCAGGCGCTCGATGGCCTGGGCCGCGTCGAGTGCCAGGTGCACACGGTAGCCGAGGCCTTGCAGGCGCGTCTGCAGGAACTTGAGCGCGATGCGGCTGTCGTCGACCACCAGCACGTCTTTTGCAGGCAGGCCATCCGCGGGCGACAGGTTCTGTGGGCTCGAGTTGACCCAGTCGACGTCGATCGGCTCATCGAGGCTGGCCAGGCGCAGCTCGAGCAGCAGGTCGAGCTCGCGCACGATGCGCGTCGGCTCGATGGGCCGCGGCAGCCACGCAGGCGCACCCTCCGGCGCACGTGCGCCGATGAAGACGGTGTCTTGCAACCGGCCCGCCTCGCGTACCGCAGCCACGTCGGCGGGGTGGTCGGCGTCGGCAATGATGAAGTCGCTCTCGGTTGCAGAGGCCGCACGCTCGTAAGCCGGCGCGCGCTCCTGTGCCAGGCGGAAGAACGAGTTCAACGCGCTGCGTTCGAAGTCGCTGAAGCCTTGCAGCGCGACGGTATAGCGCATGGGGATGCGCTCGGACATGGGTGCGTTCCGGTGGCTGGGGTGCCCGATGTTCGATGGCCTGCCGAGGCGCGTCAAGCCGCGCGACCCTTTGCGGCACGGGGTGACGCACGGCGCTACGATGGCCCCCACTTATTTCACACACGAGGAGATTTCATGGCCAGCGTCTACGACTTCGAAGCCGTCTCCATCGACGGTCAACCGGCCCATCTTTCCAGCCAGAAAGGCAAGGTGCTGTTGATCGTGAACACCGCGAGCGCCTGTGGCTTCACGCCGCAGTTCGCCGGGCTGGAGAAGCTGTGGGAGACGTACGGTCCGAAGGGGCTCGTGGTGATGGGTTTCCCGAGCAACGAGTTCGGCAGCCAGGACCCGGGCACCGACGGCGAGATCGCCTCGTTCTGCCAGCTCAACTACGGCGTCAAGTTCCCGATGATGAGCAAGGTGAAGGTCAATGGCGCCGAGGCCCACCCGCTGTGGAAATGGCTCACCGCCGAAGCCCCGGGCATCCTGGGCACCAAGGGCATCAAGTGGAACTTCACCAAGTTCCTGGTCGGCAAGGATGGGCAGGTCATCAAGCGCTATGCGCCGAACGATTCGCCGGAATCGATCACGAAAGACATCGAGGCCGCCCTGGCCGCCGCCTGACGGCCTTCACGCCGCCGGCACCCACAGCCCACCGTAGGCTGCATGCAGCTTCTGCTGCGCCACCAGCTCACCGATCAGGCCGTTGACCGTTTGACGCGACAGGTTGGCCGTGGCCGCCAGCTCAGCCTGCGTGGTGCGCACGAAGCGCCAGCCTTCGGCATCGGCGTCACCCATGCGGCCACTGCGCGCGAGCTGTTCCAGCGCCAGGCTGAGCCGTTCCATCCCGCTGCGGTGGCGCGAGGCTTCGAGCATGCGCAGAGCACCGTGATGGCGTCGTGCGAACTCGCCCATCAGTGCGCGCGCGAAGCCGGGCACCTCGTCCATCAGGTATTCGTACGCTGCCGGCCCGAAGGCCACGACCCGCGTCGCCTGCGTGGCCAGCGCCTCGAAGGTCGACGGATGGCCACTCGCGAACGACGACAGCCCGAACAAGCGCCCGGGCGGCACGTGCTCGATGACGGACACATCGCCGTCGACGGTCGAGAAGCGGATCTCGATCTCGCCGGCCAGCATGCCGAACAGCGCCGGTGTCGCTTGGCCTTGCGTGAACAGCACACTTCCGCGCGCGAGCTTGCGCACCTTGCACAACGGCAGCAGTGCGCGCCAGTGTCCCGCGCTTAAGCTGACGCCGGGAAGGCTGGCCAACAGCAGCGCTGAAAGGTCATCTTGCATTGCGAAGATTGTCGGGTACCCGACAAATCCGCGAGGCCGCTGGAACTACGCTGCTCGACATGACCAACACCTCTCTCCAAGACAGCGCAAAACTCGCTGCCCGCTTCCACCACTTCGCCGACGGGCAATGCCCCGAAGAGCCGCTGTACCAGGCGCTCTGCCGCATCGCCGCGGCTGATGCCGATCTGCTCGACTTGCTCGCCGGTGCGAGCGACGAACAGCGACGGCCCAATCTGTGGCTGGCTGCGGTGCACGAGCGCTTGCTCGCGGGTGCATCGCATGCCCTGGCTGAGTACTTTCCGAGCGTGGGCGGCGCGCGCTTGCCCGACGCCGATTTGGGTGCTTGCGTGAAAGATTTCGTGGCGAGGCACGAAGCCGTGCTGCGCGAGCGCATGCGCACCCAGACCACGCAGACCAACGAGATCGGTCGCTGCGCCGTGCTGTGGCCGGCCTTGCGGGCGATCGCACAGCGCAGCGGCAAAGCGCGCCTGGCATTGCTCGATGTGGGTTGCAGCGCTGGGCTGAACCTCGGCGTCGATACCTACCGTTATGACTACGGCGATGCGGCGTTCGGTGCAGCGCCAGGCCCCGACGTGCCGCTGCTGTCTTGTCGCGTGATGGCTCCGTTCACTCGAGGCGCTGACTTCGAGATCGTGCAGCGCCTTGGCATCGACCCCGTGCCGGTGGACATAGACGACGACACAGCGCTCGGCTGGCTGCGTGCCTGCCTGTGGCCCGGTGACACGGCAAGCGCCGTGCGCTTCACCCAGGCGGTGGCGCTGATGAAACAGCGGCGCTGGCCGGTGCTGCGTGTGGCCGATTGCACCGCCCACGTCGCCGAGTGGTTGGCGGGGGTGCCGGGTGACGTGCAGCCGGTCATTCTGAACAGCTGGGTGCTGACCTACTTCGAGCCCCCCGCCTTGAAGCGGCACGTCGACACCTTGGTCGAACTCGTGCGCGCCACCGGAGCGATGTGGCTGTCGGCCGAAGGCGCCGGTTTGCGCATCGGGCCGGTGCAGGTGCCGCTGGCGCGAGACCCCGACACGCGGTCGGCCAGCCTGTGGACCTTGTGCTCGCGCGTCGACGGCGATGTGCGCTTCGACCTGCTGGCCCGCTCCCACGCTCACGGTCGGTGGGTGGAGTGGTTGGATAATTGAGGTCCCCTGCAGGAGCCCCTCATGTTCGAGCACGTCGACGCCTACGCTGGCGACCCCATCCTTACCCTCAACGAAGCCTTCGGCAAAGACCCGCGGGCGCACAAGATCAACCTCTCGATCGGCATCTATTTCGACGATGCCGGCAAGCTGCCGGTGATGAGCGCCGTGCGCACCGCCGAGAGCGCGATGCTGCAAACCATTGGCGCGCGGCCTTACCAGCCGATGGAAGGCGCAGCCAACTACCGCCAGGCGGTGCAGCATCTGCTGTTCGGTGCCGACCATGAAACGGTGAAGAGCGGGCGCGTCGCCACCATCCAGACCCTGGGCGGCTCCGGCGGCCTGAAGGTCGGTGGCGACTTCCTGCAGCGCTACTTTCCGAAGTCCAACGTCTGGGTCAGCGACCCGACCTGGGACAACCACCGCGCCATGTTCGAGGGCGCCGGCTTCACCGTCAGCACCTACCCGTACTACGACGCGAAGACCGGCGGCGTGAAGTTCCCAGAGATGCTCGCCGCGCTGAAGGCCTTGCCCGAGCAGAGCATCGTGTTGCTGCACGCCTGCTGTCACAACCCAACCGGCGTTGACCTCACGGCAGCGCAGTGGCAGGAGCTGATCCCGGTCATCCAGCAGCGCAAGTTGCTGCCCTATGTCGACATCGCCTACCAGGGCTTCGGCGACGGCATCACCGAAGACGCGTTTGCGATCCGCGCACTGGCCGACGCCGGCGTGAGCTTCTTCTGCGCCAGCTCGTTCTCCAAGAGCTTCTCTCTCTACGGCGAGCGTTGCGGCGGTCTGAGCGTGGTCTGCCCGACGAAGGCCGAGGCCGAGCTGGTGCTGGGCCAGTTGAAGGCCACCATCCGCAAGAACTACAGCAGCCCGCCCACGCACGGTGGCCAGATCGTCGCGCGCGTGCTGCAGACGCCGGCGCTGTACGACCAATGGGCCGGCGAGTTGAACGCGATGCGCGTGCGCATCAAGGCCATGCGCGAAAAGCTGCATGCCGTGCTCAGCGCCAAGCTGCCCGGCCGCGATTTCAGCTACTTCCTGACCCAGCGCGGCATGTTCAGCTACACCGGCTTGTCGGCCGAGCAAGTCGACAAGCTGCGTGAGGAACACGCCGTCTACCTGGTGCGCTCGGGGCGCATGTGCGTGGCCGGCCTCAACTCGTCGAACGTCGAGGCCACGGCCGTGGCGATGGCGGCGGTGCTGGCCTGATACGAAAGAAAGCCTGTAAGAAACCTTGCGGTCGGGGAGACGAAGTCGTGCAAGCGCAATGATTCAGCTCGTTGAGTCGGTTGCCTGCACTCTTCTTCACCCACCTGCAAGGAATCGAATCATGCTGAATGTCAAAACTGGCCTCGCGATGGCCGCTACCGCCGCTGCCCTGTTCTCCACCGGCCTCGCCACCACCTCTGTCTTCGCTGCCGATGACGGCATGGTCAAGTGTTCAGGCGTGAACACCTGCAAGGGCACGTCCGACTGCAAGACGGCCAAGAGCGAGTGCAAGGGCCAGAACAGCTGCAAGGGCCAGGGCTGGGTCGGCAAGAAGTCCGCAGCCGAGTGCACCTCGGCTGGCGGCAAGGTCGAGAAGTAAAAGTCTCCTCTCCTGTAGCGACCAGGAATTCCGACGTCCGAGCCTGACTCCGACGTCGGTTTTTTGACATGACTTCTCCTGTCACCGGTTTCGGTCTCGGTCTTCGCACCGAGCACTACGCAGCATTCGCCGAGCCGCAGCCCGGCGTCGACTGGCTCGAAGTCATCTCCGAAAACTACCTCGTGCCCGGTGGCAAGCCGCTGCACCACCTGGACCGCATCCGCCGCGACGTGCCGATGGTGATGCACGGCGTGTCGATGTCGATCGGCAGCACCGACCCGCTGGACCTCGATTACTTGCGCGAGCTGAAGGCGCTGGCCGACCGCATCGAGCCCGCGTGGATCTCCGACCACCTGTGCTGGACGGGCGTCGACCACCACAACCTGCACGACCTGCTGCCCTTGCCCTACACCGAGGCCGCGCTGCGCCACGTGGTGCAGCGCGTGGAACAGGTGCAGGACCTGCTCGGCCGCCGTTTGCTGCTGGAGAACGTGTCGAGCTACGTGAGCTTCGCGGGCGACGAGATGAGCGAGTGGCAGTTCATCGCCGAACTCGCGCAGCGCGCCGACTGCGAGCTGCTGCTCGACGTGAACAACGTCTACGTGAGCAGCGTGAACCACGGCTTCGACGCGAAGGCGTTCATCGATGCGATGCCACGCGAGCGCGTGCGCCAGATCCACCTCGCCGGCCATGAAGACCATGGCAGCTACCTCGTCGACACCCACGACCACCCGGTGTGCGAGGCCGTGTGGTCGCTCTATGCCCACACCGTGCAGCGCCTCGGGCCGGTGCCCACGATGATCGAACGCGACGACCACATCCCGCCGCTGGCCGAGTTGCTGGCGGAGCTCGATCAGGCGCGTGCCATCCAGGCGCAGGCGCTGAGCCTAGGGCAGGCCGCATGAGCGCAGCCCTGCAACTGGTGCGGCAACAGCAGCAGCTGCGCGCAGCCATCGTCGACCATGCGACGGCGACCGGTCTCTTGCGCACCGACACGAACCGCGAGCCGCTGCTGCGCATCTACCAGCAGGCCTACACCGCGCGGCTGCTGGCGGCGCTGCGCGACAACTTCGGCGTGCTGCCGCGTGCGATGGGCGATGACGCCTTCGATGCGCTGGGCCGCGCCTACTTGCAGGCGCACCCTTCGAGCCACCCGTCGATCCGCTGGTTCGGCCATCGTCTGGCTCAGTTCATGGCTGAGCAGCCCGATCTCGTGCCGCACCCCGCCTTCGTCGATCTGGCGCGCATGGAGTGGGCGCTGCGTGCGGCCTTCGATGCGGCCGATGCGGCGCCCTTGTCGGCTGCATCGCTCGCCACGCGTGCGCCGGAACAGTGGGCCGGCTGGGTACCGCGCTTTCAGCCGAGCGCGCAGCTGTTGAACCTGTCATGGCGCATTGAGCCTGCATGGCGCGCGCTGCAGGCCACCGAAGGCGATGACCCCGAACTCGACGAACCTGAAACCGGCGAGCACCTGCTGCTGGTGTGGCGGCCCCAGCTCGAAACGCGCTGGCGTTCGGTCAGCGACGCAACCGAAGCGGTGCTGTTGCCCGCGGCAATGAACGGCGACAGCTTCGGCGCCCTGTGCGAGCGCGCTGCCGAGCAAGTCGGAGAAGCCAATGCCGCCGCGGCCGCGGTCGGCGTACTGCAGCAATGGATTGCCGAAGGCCTTCTGGCGGAAGACGCCTTGCCCGCCTAGAAGCTGCGCTTCGCCTCGACCAGGAATTGCACGCGGCGGATGTTCGCGTCGCCATCGAGCGGAAATGCCAGGTCGATGTGCAACACGTTGCCCAGTGACGAGCGGCTGTTGCCCAGCCGCAGCCCGAAACCCAGGTCGCGCAGCAGACCTTGCGGTGCCTGCGCACTCGTCTCCGAGTCCCAGGTGCGGCCCATGTCATAGAACACCGCGCCGCCCACGTTGAACAGCCGGAACAGGAACCAGTCGGTGAACCAGCGCTCTTCGGCGGTGAACAGCCAGCGTCCCTTGCCGCTCTGGTAGCGCAGTGGGTAGCCGCGCAGGCCCGAGTCGCCGCCCAGCAGCACCTGCTGGTCACTGTCGGGATTGATGGCGCGGTCGGTGGCGAGCGTCACGTAGACACTGCGCCTCGGCGATAGGCGCAGGTAGTAGCGCGCACTGGCGCTGACCAGCGTGCCAGCGAGTCCGTCGCGCTCCCAGCGGCCGGCCGTGCTGGCATCGAGCAGCAAGGTCTGATCACGCGTCGGCTCGACGCCGCGCGACACGCGGGCATTGAACACGGCCGCGCTGCGGTCGGCGCCGAAGCGGGGTGACGCCGCGCCGAGCATGGCGGTGACGTGCCAGCCCAGCGTCACGTCTTCGGTGCGGCCGATCTGGTCCTGGTTCTGCGTCTTGCGGTACGCGTCTTCGAGCAGCTCGAACCCGAGCCAGGGGTAGACGAGATCGCGGTGGCTCGGCTGCCCGACGCTGGGCAGGCCGGCGCTCACGATGGGCGTGGCGTCGTGGAAGTCGTCTGTCCACCCGGCACTCCAGCGCGTCACCCAGCCGTTGCGCAGCCCTTCGGACAAGCCGCCGTACAGCTTGTAGAAATGCTCGTCGGTCTGGTACTGGCCGGTGATGCGGCCTTGTTCGTAGGTGGAGTCAATGCGCGTCTCGCGGCGCAACGTGGCGCCCGCGGCCCAGCGGGTATCGAGCGCGTAGAACGGCCGCTCCAGCGTGTGCAGCTGCGACTTGCCGTCGCTGTTGCTGGCGTACTGGGTCGACAAGGCCCAACGCGCATCGTTGAGCTGCGGGTCGCGGTAGTACAGCATGCGGGTGTCGCGGTCCACGCCCGACTGCAGCACCAGCCCGAGCCGGCTGCCGAAGCCCAGCAGGTTGCTTTCCTCGAGGCCCAGGCTGGTGCTGTTCTTGCCGCCCTGGCGCCCGAATGAGAGGCCGGGCTTCAGCGTCCAGACGTCCTGCGTCAGCACCTCGACATCGACCACGCCGTCGTGGCACGCCCCCGCCTGCACCGTGGCCGAGCGCAGGTGGCCGGTGCTGCGCAGCAGCCGTTCCGATTCCTCCAGCAGCCGGGCGTCGTACGCATCGCCCGGTTTGAAGAGCAGGCGCTTCCGGATGACCGATTCACGCGTCTGGATGTGCAGGAAGTTGACGAGCCGGAATGCGGGGTTGTCTTCGTCTGGCCGGTCGGTGTCGAACACGTCGAGCCGGTCGACACGCACCGTGCCGATGCGGCTGCAGTCGGCGCTGCCAGGCACGGGCTCGTCCGCCAGCGCAGGCACCACGGTGAAGGAAAGGGCGGCCGCCGTGGCGCCACCGGCGAGTCGTCGTCTGAACATGGCTGCACTCTGCGCGAGGCAGCTTAAGTGCCGGTTAAGGGATGTTTCGCTCCGCGCGGCTTGGGTATGTGGAATCCGCAATGCGTCCTCAACAGGTTCTCCCTATCATCTTGCTCTCCCACCCGAGGTGCCGATCCGATGTCCATGGTCACGCTGGCGCTACGCCGCCCTTACACGTTCATCGTGATGGCCATGCTGATCGTGCTGGCCACGCCGTTTGCGCTGCGCAACATGGCCACCGACATCTTCCCGGAGATCAACATCCCGGTGATCAGCATCATCTGGAACTACGGCGGCCTGTCGGCCCAAGAGATGGGCCAGCGCATCTCCGGTCAGAGCGAGCGCGGGCTCACCACCACGGTGAGCGACATCGAGCACATCGAGTCGCAGTCGCTCGCCGGCATCAGCGTCATCAAGGTCTTTTTCCAGCCCACCGCCAACATCCAGACCGCCATCGCGCAGGTGGTGGCGTCGATGCAGACGCAGGTGCGCCAGCTGCCGCCGGGCATCACGCCGCCGCTGGTCATCAAGTACTCGGCTTCGAGCATTCCGGTGATCCAGCTGGCGCTGTCCAGCCCCACGCTGCCCGAGCAGGCGGTGTTCGATGCGGCGGTAAACCAGCTGCGGCCGCAGCTCATCACCATTCCGGGCGTGGCCGTGCCGTTTCCCTATGGCGGCAAGAACCGGCTGATCTCGGTCGACCTCGACACCGCGGCGCTGCAGGCGCGCGGGTTGTCGCCGGCCGACGTGGTCAACGCCGTCAACCTGCAGAACCTCATCCTGCCCTCAGGAACCGCCAAGTTCGGCGAGACCGAATACACGGTGAAGATGAACGGCTCGCCCGACGCCATCGCGGGGCTGAACGACTTGCCGGTGCGCACTGCCAATGGGACCACCACGTATCTGCGCGACGTGGCCTACGTGCGCGACGGCTTCTCGCCGCAGACCAACATCGTGCGGCAAGACGGCGCGCGCGGCGTGCTGCTCTCGGTGCTGAAGAACGGCGGCGCCTCCACGCTCGACATCGTCGACAACCTGCGCGCGCTGCTGCCCCGCGCCTCGCAGACCCTGCCGGCCGATGTGAAGGTGACGCCGCTGTTCGACCAGTCGGTGTTCGTGAAGGCGGCGGTGAAGGGCGTGGTGGCCGAGGCCATCATCGCGGCGCTGCTCACGGCCGCGATGGTGCTGCTCTTCCTCGGCAACTGGCGCAGTACGCTGATCATCGCGGTGACCATCCCGCTGTCGATCCTGGCCTCCATCTTGGTGCTGCAGGTGCTGGGCGAAACGCTCAATCTGATGACGCTGGGCGGCCTGGCGCTGTCGGTTGGCATCCTGGTCGACCAGGCCATCGTGACCATCGAGAACATCGAGCGTCACCTGCACCAGGGCAGGCCGCTGCTCGAGGCCATCGAGGTCGGCGCGGGTGAGATCGGTGTGCCAGCCTTCGTCTCCACGCTGTGCATCTGCATCGTGTTCGTGCCGATGTTCTTCCTCTCCGGCGTGGCGCGCTTCCTCTTCGTGCCGATGGCCGAGGCGGTGGTGTTCGCGATGATCGCGTCGTACTTTCTCTCGCGCACGCTGGTGCCCACGCTGGTGATGCTGCTGATGAGCGGTTCGCACGGGCAACCGGCGGGAAACGCGAAGCCGAATGCACTGCAGCGCATCTACCGCGCGTTCGACAACCAGTTCGAGCGCGTGCGTCGGGCCTACACGCTGTCGCTGTCGTCGCTGCTCTCCAAGCGCCGCAGCTTTGCGCTGCTGTTCACCGGCTTTTGCGCCTTGTCGTGCCTGCTGATTCCCTTCCTCGGGCGCGACTTCTTCCCGAGCGTCGATTCGGGCCAGATCCGCCTGCACATGCGGGCGCCCACCGGCACGCGCATCGAAGAGACGGCGCGTTTGGCCGACCAGGTGGAGGAAGCCATTCGGCAGCTGATCCCAGCCGATCAACTGGAGACGATCCTCGATAACCTGGGCGTGCCCAACAGCGGCATCAACCTGTCGTACAGCAACGCCGGCACCATCGGCACGCTCGATGGCGAGATCCTGATGTCACTGAAAGAAGGGCACCAACCCACCGATGACTTCGTGAGCCTGCTGCGTGCCGAGCTGCCCAAGCGATTCCCGGGCATCGAGTTCTTCTTCCAGCCGGCCGACATCGTCACGCAGATCCTGAACTTCGGCCTGCCCGCCGCCATCGACGTGCAGTTCACCGGCGCCAACCTGGCCGGCAATGCGGCGCTGGCCGCCGAGCTCACCAAGCAGATCAAGCAGATCCCCGGCGCGGTCGATGCCCATGTGCACCAGCGCAACGACCTGCCGGCGCTCAACCTGCAAATGGATCGCACGCGCCTGCAGCAGCTCGGCCTCACGGCGTCGAACGTCGGGCAGAACGTGCTGATCTCGCTCTCGGGCAGCTCGCAGACGGCACCGGCCTTCTGGCTCAATCCGCAGAACGGCGTGGTCTACAACATCGCGGTGCAGACGCCGCAGTACAAGATCGACTCGCTCGATGCGCTGCTCAACATGCCTGTAGGCGCCGTGGGTGGTGGTGGCGGCGCGGCCGGTACCAACAGCAGCACGCAGCTGCTGGGCAACCTGGTCGAGGCCACCCCCGCCAAGCAGCTGGCCATCGCGTCGCGCTACAACATCCTGCCGGCGGTCGACGTGTACGTGAGCGTGCAGGGCACCGACCTCGCGAGCGTGGCGGGCCAGGTGCAGAAGCTGGTCGACCAGATCCGCCCCAAGCTGCCGCGCGGCAGCCAGCTCGTCATGCGCGGCCAGGTGCAGACCATGCAGGCCTCGTTCATCGGGCTGGGCGTGGGCTTGGCGATGGCCATCGTGCTGGTCTACCTGCTGATCGTCGTCAACTTCCAGAGCTGGATCGATGCGCTGATCATCATCGGCGCGCTGCCTGCAGCGCTGGCCGGCATCGCGTGGATGCTCTTCATCACCGGCACCACGCTCAGCGTGCCGGCGCTCACCGGCGCCATCATGACCATGGGCGTGGCCACGGCCAACAGCATCCTGCTGGTGTCGTTTGCCCGCGAGCGGCAGCAGGCCGGCGTGGCTGCGCTGTCGGCCGCGCTTGAAGCCGGCGCCACGCGCATCCGTCCGGTGCTGATGACGGCGCTCGCGATGATCATCGGCATGATCCCGATGGCGTTGGGCCTTGGTGAAGGCGCCGAGCAGAACGCGCCACTCGGCCGCGCGGTGATCGGCGGGCTGCTGTTCGCCACCGTGTCCACCCTTTTCTTCGTGCCGGTGGTCTACGCCGGCGTGCACCGCTGGCTCGACAGGCGCCATGCCGCCCGTGCAGTGCACCCCCAGCCGTCGATCGGCACGACCCCACAGGAGACTTGACGCCATGACCGAGCAGCGACACGCGGCCCTGGGCATCCACGCCCCGGATGCCGATGCCGACCCCCACGAGCAGCTCAAGCGCGGCCAGATCGCACGGCGCACGCGCATCCTCACGGTCATCGTGCTGGTGCTGCTGGCCCTTGGGGCAGGCCGCACCATCGTCAGCCGCATGGCCAACGCCAAGTCGCTTGAGGCCGGTACCGCCGAGCGCGCCAAGGTATATGTGAAGACCGCGCAGCCCAAGGTCAACGAGGCCGGCCAGACGCTTGCGCTGCCGGGCACCTTGCAGGGCTTCGTGCAATCGCCGATAGCGGCGCGCGCAGCCGGCTACCTGCGCCGCTGGACCAAGGACATCGGCAGCCGCGTCGAAAAAGGCGAGGTGCTGGCCGAGATCGAAACGCCCGAGATCGACCAGCAGCTGACGCAGGCGGTGGCCGCGCGTGAGCAGACCGCCTCCAGCATGGAGCTGGCGCGCAGCACGGTCGAGCGATGGGAAGGCCTGCGGAAGAAAGACGTGGTCTCGCAACAAGACCTGGACGAGAAGCGCAGCACCGCCGCCCAGGCCAAAGCCAACCTCGCGGCCGCCGACGCCAACGTGCAGCGCTTGCGCCAGCTCGAAAGCTTCAAGCGCGTGGTGGCGCCGTTCTCGGGCGTCATCACTCGCCGCAATGTCGACGTGGGCGACCTCATTGATCTCAGCGGCAAGCCGCTGTTCACGCTGTCGCAGACCGACCCGCTGCGCGTCTACGTGAACGTGCCGCAGTCGTATGCACAGCTGGTCAAGCCCGGCCAGCCGGTCGTCGTCACGCAGGGCGAGCTGCGCGGCCAGAGCTTCAAGGGCACGGTGGCGCGCACGGCCGCGTCCATCGACACCAACACGCGCACGATGCAGGTCGAGATCGCCTTGCCCAACAAGGAAGGCACGCTGATGCCGGGCGCCTATGTGCAGGTCTCGCTGCCGCTGCAGGCAACGCAGTCGCTGCTGGTGCCCACCAATGCGCTGCTGTTCCGCGGTGAAGGCTCGCGCGTCGCGCTGGTCGACAAGGCCGGCAAGGTGAAGCTGCGTGCCGTCACGCTGGGTCGCAACTATGGCGAAAGCGTGGAAGTCATCGAAGGCGTGACGCGCACGGACGTGCTGGTGCTCAACCCGTCCGATTCGTTGGCCGATGGCGACGAGGTGGCCGTGGCGCCGGCGAGCAAGGATGCGCCGGCCAAGGGGCAGCTGTGAGGCGAGGCCGTTCGTTGGGATGCGTCGCGCTTGTCGGTTTGTTGGCGGCGTGTGCTGCTGGCCCCGACTACCAGGCACCGAAGTTCGACAACATGCCTGTCACCTGGGCGCTCGACGCGCCCTGGCGCGAGAGCAAGCCCGACGATGCCGCGCCCAAGGGCGCTTGGTGGCAGCGCTTCGGCGACCCGCAGCTCGACGCACTGGAGCAGCAGGCGCTGGCGGGCAACCCGACGCTGGCGGTGGCGAACGCGCGGCTGGCCCAGTCGCGTGCCGCACTGGCCGCGAACTCCGCAGGGCTCTTTCCGCAGCTCAGCCTGTCGACGCGCGATGCACGCCAGCGCACCTCGGCCAACCGGCCGCTGAGCAGCTACAACTCGACCAACTTCTCGACTGTCCAGAACGATTTCACGCTCTCGCTCGCGGTGAGCTACGAGGTCGACCTGGCCGGGCGAGTGCAGCGCTCGCTGGAAGGCGCGCGCGCGTCGGCCGAGCAATCGGCGGCTGACTTCGAGAACACGCGGCTGCTGCTGACGGCCGACATGGCCGTCGCCTACTTCAACCTGCGTGCGCTCGACATCGAGCTCGACGTGCTGTCGCGCTCCATCGAGCTGCAGAAGCGCGCGCTCGGCCTGGTGAGCTCGCGCCGCGAACTCGGCGCCGCATCGGGCCTGGAAGTGGCGCAGCAACAGGCGCTGCTCGACACCACGCTCACGCAGGTCGATCTGCTGCGCCGGCAGCGTTCGCAGTTCGAACACGCCATCGCCAGCCTCACCGGCACGCCGGCGCCCTTGTTCGCACTGGCGCCCGAGGTGAAGGTCTTCACGCCGCCGGCCATCCCGCTGGGTGTGCCGTCCGATGTGCTGGAGCGCCGGCCCGACGTGGCCGCGGCCGAGCGCGCGATGGCGGTCGCCAATGCGCAGATCGGCGTGGCGAGTGCGGCGTTCTACCCGAGCATCTCGCTCACCCCGTCGGTGGGCTTCGAGAGCCGTGACCTCAGCACGCTGTTCAGTGCGCCGAGCCTGCTGTGGTCGCTCGGCGTGTCGGCCACGCAGGCCATCTTCGACGGCGGGCGTGTGCGTGCCAACGTCGACTTCGCGCGTGCCGGTTACGACGGCACGGTGGCCAACTACCGCCGCGTCGTGCTCAACGCCATGCAGGAGGTGGAAGACGGCATCACCGGCCTGGCTGCGCTCGAGCGCGCCAGCACGCAGGCGCAGACGGCCGTGGCCTCGGCCCGCCGTGTGCTCGACATGGCGACCAGCCGCTACGAAGGCGGTGCCACCACCTACCTCGACGTCATCACCGCGCAGCAGGCGCTGCTTGCAAGCGAGCGCCAGGAAGCGCAGCTGCTGGGCCAACGGCAGCTCACTTCCGTGTTTCTGGTGAAGGCGCTGGGCGGTGATTGGCAACGTGGTACCCAGGCTGCGTTGCGCTGACGCGCCCGGTTCGCTAGGGGAGTTCGTCCACGTTCTTCGGCCAGCTCTTGTGCAACAGGGTCGACAGGGCCCGGTCGGCCAGCAGCTTGCCTCCCGTCTGGCAACGCGCGCAGTAATTCGTCTCGTTGTCGGCATGCACGATGCGCTGAACCGGCGTGTTGCAGACCGGGCACGGCTGGCCATAGCGCCCGTGCACGGCCATCTGCGGGTGAAACGCAGTCACTTTCTCCGGCCAATCGCCCGCTTCGTGGCGCAGACGGTCGGTCCACTCGGTCAGCACCTCGCGTGTCGCATCGAACAGGCGCTGGATCTGGTCCGGCTTCAATGCCTTCGATAACGCCACCGGCGACAACTGTGCGCGGTGCAGGATCTCGTCCGAATACGCGTTGCCGATGCCGCTGAAGAGCCGCGGATCGGTCAGCACCTTCTTCATCGTGTGGTTTTCGAGCACCAGCCGTTCGGTGAACATGGCCAGAGTGGACGTCATCACGTCGATGCCGCCAGGGTCCATCGCGGTGAGCGCGCTGCGGTCGGCCACCACATGCAGCGAGGCCCTGCGTTTGCTGCCGGCCTCGGTGAGCACCATGCTGCCGTGCTCGAACTCGAACACCGCGAGTGAGATCTTGCCCGGCGGTTTGCCGCCCGGCAGCAGCCAGCGCAGGCGGCCGGCCACCATCAGGTGGATCACGAGGAAGAAGCCGTTCTCGAGCGCCAGCACCACGCGCTTGCCCAGCCGCTCGATGCCGACGATGCGGTGGCCTTCGGCCTGTGCGAGTGGGGGCACCGCCGTGCGCAGCAGAAACGGGTTGAGCACGCGCACGTGCTTCAGCACCCGGCCCTGCACCTTGTCGGCAAGGCGCTCCACGTAGATCGTGATGTCTGGCAGCTCCGGCATGCGGCCAGTTTGCCAGCGTGCCTGGAAAAATTGGGCACAAAAAAACGCGGCCGAGGCCGCGTTCTTGAGGGGGCGGCGAATGAATCGCCGCCGATCCAACCAGTCTTTAGACCGGGCGGATGTTGGCCGCTTGCAGGCCCTTTTCGCCTTGCTTGACTTCGAACTCGACCTTTTGGTTTTCGGTCAGGGTCTTGAAGCCAGAGCCCGCGATGTCACGGAAGTGGGCGAACAGGTCAGCACCGCCTGCGTCTTGAGCAATGAAGCCGTAGCCCTTGCTCTCGTTGAACCACTTCACGGTACCGGTTTGCGTCGTCATGAGAAATTTCCTAGATAAAAAATAGTGGGGAGCACACGCTCCTCACGCAGCGACACTCAAGAACGATCAAGGGATTTCTAACGAAAACCGCTCCGGAACCGGGCAGCACGAACGAGATCACTAACACCACTGTCTTGCGTAACTGTGCGGGCGAATGTACTCGACAAGTGCCAAAACAGCTAATCGCTTTGTGCGTTGGTGTGGCGCGCCGTCGATAATTCGAGGTTTTCACGAGGCGGCGCGCTTGTTCTGCGCTGCGGTTGCCCCTGCCATGTCCACCGAGTTGACCCCCCAGGTCCGGCGCCGCCGCACCTTCGCCATCATTTCCCACCCCGACGCCGGCAAGACCACGTTGACGGAAAAGCTGCTGCTGTTCTCGGGCGCCATCCAGATCGCCGGCTCGGTGAAGGCACGCAAGGCCTCGCGCCATGCCACCTCGGACTGGATGGAGATTGAAAAGCAGCGTGGCATCTCGGTGGCATCGAGCGTGATGCAGATGGAATACCGCGACTGCGTGATCAACCTGCTCGACACCCCCGGCCACCAGGACTTCTCCGAAGACACCTACCGCGTGCTCACCGCCGTGGACGCCGCGCTGATGGTGATCGACGCCGCCAACGGCGTCGAGCCGCAGACGCGCCGGCTGCTGCAGGTCTGCCGCGCACGCAACACGCCCATCCTCACCTTCGTCAACAAGATGGACCGTGAGGTGCAAGAGCCGCTGACGCTGATGGACGAGATCGAGCGCGAGCTGGGCATGGGTGTCGTGCCCTTCACCTGGCCGGTGGGCATGGGCAAGCAGTTCCATGGCGTGATGGACTTGCGTGAAGAGCAGATGCGCGTCTTCAGCCCCGGCGAAGACCGCAACCACAACGACGATGAAATCCTCGCCGGCCTGGACAACCCGGCCTATGCCGAGCGCTTCGGCATGCAGTACGCGCAGGCACAAGGCGAGATCGAACTCGTGCGCGAGGCCGCGCCGCAGTTCGACAAGGAAGCCTTTCTCGCCGGTCACCAGACGCCGATGTTCTTTGGCTCAGCGGTCAACAACTTCGGCGTGCGCGAGGTGTTGGACGCGTTGGTCGACCTGGCCCCATCCCCCGGCCCGCGCGCGGCGGTGCAACGCGTAGTGCAGCCCGACGAGCCCAAGTTCTCCGGCGTGGTCTTCAAGATCCAGGCCAACATGGACCCGGCGCACCGCGACCGCATCGCCTTCGTGCGCGTGGCCAGCGGGCACTTCGAGCGCGGCATGCGCTTGAAGGTGGGCCGCTCCGGCAAGGAGCTGCGGCCCAACACAGTGGTGAGCTTTCTGTCGCAACGCCGCGAGTTGCTCGATGAAGCCTTTGCCGGCGACATCATCGGCATCCCCAACCACGGCGTGCTGCAGCTCGGCGACACGCTGACCGAAGGCGAGTCGCTGCTCTACACCGGCCTGCCGTTTTTCGCGCCAGAAATGTTCCGCAGCGTCGAAGTGGCCGACCCGCTGCGCACCAAGCAGCTGAAGGCCGGTTTGCAGCAATTGGGTGAAGAAGGCGCGATCCAGGTGTTCCGCCCGGTTGCGGGTACCGTGCTGCTGCTCGGTGCTGTCGGCCAGCTGCAGTTCGAAGTGGTGGCGCACCGGCTGGAGCATGAATACGGCGTCAAGGCGCGCATCCAGCCGAGCCGCTTCCAGGTGGCGCGCTGGGTCACCTGCGACGAAGCCGACGGCGGCGCGCGCGAACTCAAGCGCTTCATCGACGCCAACGACCACCGGGTGGCCTACGACGCCGTCGACGCGCCGACCGTGCTGGTGGAGTACGCACCCGAGCTGCGCGCCATCGAGGCCAACTGGCCGAAGATCAAGTTCCATGCGCTGCGCGAGCACGCGGGTCTTGTGTTCCAGAAGAAGTTGGACGGCTGACGCCGTCGGCGAGGCATTTCGCGACAGCCTCGGGCATTCCATCGCGAGGCGGCTTGTCGATCGTGTGCTTCATCGGCACAGTGCGTGCCTACCGCAACTCGGAGCCCGTCCATGATCGCCAAGTCGCTTGTCGCCTACATGCACTTTCTCTGCGCGTTCGGCATCACCGCCACGCTGTTCTACGAGTGGTTCACCTTCAGCCGCACGCCCACGGCCGCCGAGGCCAGACGCTTGGCGCTGGCCGATCGCTGGTACGGCATCTTCGCGGGGGCCCTGCTGGTCGCCGGCTTCACGCGCGCCTTTCATTTCGAAAAGGGCATGGACTTCTACCTGCACAGTCCGTTCTTCCACCTGAAGATCACGCTCTTCGTGGTGATCGGCCTGCTGTCGATCTACCCGACGATCCGCTTCGCCCGCTGGCGGCCCGACATCCAAGCCGGCCGTGCGCCGACGGTCACCGACTCGCAGTTCAAGCTCATTTCCCGAAGCCTGGGCGCAGAGATGATCCTGCTGGTCGTTTTGCTCTTGAGCGCATCGCTGATGGCCAACGGTGTGGGCGCGCGTTAGAAGCTCTGGCTATCATCCGCGCGCGGCCACACGCCAAGGAGAAGACGAGATCAGGGGTTCTCGGACGCTTGGCTCGGGCTGTGGGGCACCCCCACGGCAGCTTGATTGAGGTAGACATTCGCGGCGTGAGGGGGTGAGCGCTTCGCGCGCCGCACCTCACGCGGGACCGGCAGGTTGGCGTGTGTGCCGCACCTTGACATGCCGCCAAGTCACCGTCGTCTCATCGCCCTCGGCCTCGCCCGATCGCTGCTCGCCGGCAGTCAGCAACAGCACTCGCTGCAGGCCCGGGCCGCGCACGCGCTGGGCCACGCGCCGCAGTGGTTGCCGAACGTGCTGAACCAGGTGTTCCCAATGTCGGAGGCCACCTGGGCACGCCTCACCATGGAAGAACTGGCACTTCGCATCGAGCAGGCAACGGCCTGGAACGATGCCTTTCGGAGTGCCGATCCGCCGGAGATCCGGGCCTGGATCCTCCGGCCTTCGCGCATGACGCAGCCGCCACTCGGGTTGCACGAGTTGGCGCTGCCTGATTTGCCACACAGCCAGGCGCTGGCTGATTGGTTGGGCCTGCCGCTCGACACGCTCGATTGGTTCACCTACTGCAGTGCACGCCGTCGCCTGGCGCCGTTGTATGCGCAGCACTACGCGTTCTCGTTGCAGCCCAAGCGCAGTGGTGGCGGGCGTTTGATCGAAGCGCCACGGCAGAGGCTCAAGGCTGTGCAGACGCAAGTGCTCAAAGTTTTACTGGATGCTGTGCCGGTGCACGAGGCGTGTCACGGTTTTGTCGCCGGGCGTTCGGTGCTGAACCACGCGCAACAGCACACGCAGCAGGCGGTGGTGATGCATTTCGACTTGAAGAACTTTTTCAGCAGCATCACCGCATCGCAGGTTGCGGCGGTGTTTCGTACGCTGGGTTACCCGCCCGGCGTGGCCAGCCAGCTAGCGGCCCTGTGCACGGTGAGCACGCCCGACCCGGTGATCCAGCGCATGCGTGATGACGACTGGCTCGACTGGCACCAGGCCAAGTGCCTGCGCCACCCGCACCTGGCCCAGGGCGCGCCGAGTTCACCAATGCTGGCAAACCTCTGCGCCTTTCGCCTCGACCTGCGACTCGACGGCCTGGCCTGGACGCTCGGTGCCCGCTACTCGCGTTATGCCGACGACCTGGTGATCTCCGGCCCGATGTCGCTGTCCGCAGCGTCTTCGCGCATCGCCGCCTGGGTTGGGCAGATCGCGCTCGACGAAGGCTATGCCGTCAATCACCGCAAGACCCGGCTCGCAACAAAGGCCAGTGCGCAAACTGTGTGCGGCGTGATGGTCAATCAGCATGCCAACATGAAGCGGGCCGAGTTCGATCGCCTGCGGGCGGTCTTGCACCAATGCCAGCGGCATGGGCCGCATGCGCAGAACCGGGAAGGCCATGCCGACTTTCGGGCGCATCTGCGCGGCCGTGTCGACTGGGCCACGCAGATCAACCCGGTCAAGGCACGGCGGTTGCATGCGCTGTGGGATCAGATCGATTGGGGTGCTGCTTGAAAGCTTTGTTGTCTGCCATGGCGTGCCTGCTGATGCTCATCGCCACCTCGGCCACGGCGCAACCGCGACGCTGCCTCAGCGATTGCACGCCGCGCATCGGCATCGTGTCGGCCTTTGGCGCCGAGGCCGATTTGCTGATCGCGCAGGCCACGTCCAAACGCGCGGTGACAGTCAACGGCAAGCGCTTCACCACCGGCGTCTTGCGCGGCAACCGCGTGGTGATCGTGCTCAGCGGCGTCAGCATGATCAACGCGGCGCTGGTCACTCAGCAGCTCATCGATCACTTCCGCATCGAGCGCCTGGTCATGAGCGGCATCGCGGGCGGCATCAACCCTGCGCATCATGTCGGCGACGTGCTGGTGCCCGACCGCTGGGCCATGCCGATGGAGGTGTACTGGAGCGCTGACGCCAGCCTGCCGATGGCCTGCGGAACACCGGGCGACCTGAGCTGCCTCAGCATGAAGCTCGCCACGGGTGCCGATGGCAAGACGCTGCCATCCTTCAGTGTTCCCGGCGGGTCGACCGGTCTCTTCATGCGCGAGAGCAACCTGCTCAACAGCGCCAACGCCCCGCAAGGCGAGTTTCGCTTCGACTACCCGGTGGACCCGGTCATGCTGCAGGTCGCTCGCGGCCTCACACCACCCCTCGGCCGCTGCGGACCGCGCGCCAAAACCGCATCTGGTGACACGGACCCGAAGCAGTGCGTGCGCGAGCAACCGCAGTTCATCGTCGGCGGACGGGGCGTGTCGGGCACGGCCTTCCTGGCCAACCCGCACTATCGCGCCTATCTGTTCGCGCAGCTCCAAGCCGAAACGGTCGACATGGAAACTGCGGCGCTGGCGCACGTGGCCGCCAGCAACGGCGTGCCCTACATCGCCTTTCGCAGCCTGAGCGACCTGGCGGGCGCCGGCGAATTCAACACCGACGTCGGCGTGCTGTTTGCAAGCGGCCTGGCCGAAAGCAATGAGGCCGCCGTGACATTGGCCTTTCTGGAGGCGTGGCGCAATCAGCGTGGTTCGCCGCGCGTCCTCGCGCCCAAGACAAAGCCATGAGCCAGATGCTGCACTGCGGGCGCTCTAGACTTCAGGCATGACCGCTCACGGAGCCCCCGCCCACAGCGCGCCCTCGCGCCTTTCGCTTTATCTCGACCTCATCCGCTGGGACCGCCCCGCTGGCAGCTACCTGCTGCTGTGGCCCACGCTGTCATCGCTGTGGATCGCCGCCAACGGGTTCCCTGGCTGGCACCTGCTGATCGTGTTCACGCTCGGCACCTTCTTGATGCGCAGCGCCGGTTGTGCGGTGAACGACGTGGCCGACCGAGATTTCGACAAGCACGTGAAGCGCACCGCGCAGCGGCCGGTGACCAGCGGCGCGGTCAGCACGCGCGAGGCCCTGCTGCTCGGCGCGGGTCTCGCATTGGCGGCATTCCTGCTCGTGCTCACCACCAACGCGGCCACCATCGCCTGGAGCTTTGCCGCGCTCGCGGTGAGCATCTTCTATCCCTTCACCAAGCGCTTCTTCTCGATGCCGCAGGCGGTGCTGGGGGTTGCCTTCAGCTTCGGCATTCCGATGGCGTTCGCTGCCGTTCGGGGCGAAGTGCCGGCCCTGGCCTGGCTGCTGCTGCTCGGCAACCTGTGCTGGGTGATCGCCTACGACACCGAGTACGCGATGGTCGACCGCGACGATGACCTGAAGATCGGCATCCGAACCTCGGCCATCACCCTCGGCCGCTTCGACGTGGCCGGCGTGATGGCCTGCTATGGCCTCTTCATCGCGATCTGGGGCGTGCTCGGCGCACAGCAGGGCCTTCGCTGGCCCTTCTTCACCGGCCTCGCCGTTGCCGCTGCGATCGCCGGCTGGCACTGGACGCTGATCCGCACCCGCAGCCGCGACGGTTGCTTCCGCGCATTCCGCCTCAACCACTGGCTCGGCTTCGCGGTCTTCGCCGGCGTCGTGATCGACCGCCTGCTTGTCGGGCGCTGATCGGAACCACGCTTCAATACCTCCGCCTGAGCGGTGGAGGCGAAGCACAGGAATGCGTTAGCGAAGCGACGCGCCCATCAAGCCACTCCCGCGGATCCGGCTCCGCCGGTCCGCTGGGAGGCGCCCCTCGGGGGCAGGAGCGCAGCGACTGGGGGGCTCAGTTCACGGATACAGTCCGCGCTCTTCGCGAGCAATGAGGATGCGTTCGCATGCCACCGCAAAGGTCGCAGTGCGCAGCGTGATCTTGTGTTTGTCCGCCGTGTCCCAGATGTGCCGCAACGCGTCGACCATGATCTTGTCGAGGCGCACGTTGATCTCGTCTTCGCTCCAGAAGAAGCTCGAGAAGTCCTGCACCCATTCGAAGTAGCTGACGGTCACGCCGCCGGCGTTGCAGATGACGTCGGGCACGACCAGCACGCCGCGCTCTCTCAGCACGTCGTCGGCCTCGGGCAGCGTCGGGCCGTTGGCGCCCTCGAGTACCAGCTTGGCCTTGATGCGGTTGGCGCGCGCCACGGTGATCTGTCCTTCGAGCGCAGCGGGGATCAGGATGTCGCAGTCGACGTTCCAGAACTCTTCGTTGTCGATGCGCTCGGCGTCCTTGTAGTTGCCGATGCCGCCGTCTCGCTTGAGCACCTCAATGGCGCTGGCCATGTCGAAGCCCTTGGGGTTGACGAGGGTGCCTGTGTGGTCCTGCACCGCCACCAATGTGGCGCCGGCGCCGACGAAGAGCTCGGCCGCCGAGCTGCCCACGTTGCCCATCCCCTGCACGGCGATGCGCACGCCGTCGAGGTTCAGGCCGATGCGGCGCGCCGCTTCACGGCCGGTGACGAAGACGCCGCGGCCGGTGGCCTTCACGCGCCCGAGCGAGCCGCCCAGGTGCAGCGGCTTGCCGGTGACGACACCGGTGGCGTTGCTGCCGGTGTTCATCGAGTACGTGTCCATCATCCAGGCCATGATCTGGCCGTTGGTGTTGACGTCGGGTGCCGGGATGTCGCGCTGTGGGCCGATGATGATGCCGATCTCGCTGGTGTAGCGGCGCGTCATGCGCTCCAGCTCCTTGTGCGACAGCTTCTTCGGGTCGACGCGGATGCCACCCTTGGCGCCGCCGTAGGGCAGGTTCACCGCAGCACACTTCACGGTCATCCAGGCGCTCAGCGCCATCACTTCTTCCAGCGTCACGTCGGGGTGGTAGCGCACGCCGCCCTTGCCCGGGCCGCGCGACAGGTTGTGCTGAACGCGGTAACCCTCGAAGTGAGCCACCGTGCCGTCGTCCATCTCGATCGGCACGTCCACGATCAGCGCGCGCTTGGGGCGCTTCAGCGTCTCGGCCCAGTGCGCGAGGTGCCCGATGTAGGGCAGCACGCGGTCGACTTGCGACAGGTACGTGTGCCAGGGGCTGCCGGGATGGGGAGTGATGTAGGACAAGTAACTCATGAAGGTCTCCGTGGATGGGTGCATGCCAGGGCGCACTGCGCACTCGTGATGCGTGGCGCGGCATGGGGGAGACTGTAGGCGCGCCGGCTGTGAATTGGCGAGCCGCTTCATGCTGCCTTTGCATGACCACGCGCATAGCGTGGGTTACACCGGGCTGGTTTGTCGGTTCCGTGCGGTTCAGCGACCGAACTCGTCACCCAGCTCGGCCGCCCGCCGCTGCGCGGCCTTCACGGCGCGCACGATGGCCGCCTTCACACCGCCCGTTTCCATCGACGTGAGCGCCGCGTACGTGGTGCCGCCCTTCGAGGTGACCCGTTCGCGCAGCAAAGACGGTGGGTCACTCGAGGCCTGTGCCAGCGCGGCAGAGCCGGAAAACGTGGCCAGTGCCAGCGCTTTGCCTTGCTCGGCGCTCAGGCCCATCTCTTCGGCGGCCTGCATCATGGCCTCGACAAAGTAGAAGACATACGCCGGCCCGGAGCCCGACAACGCGGTCACGGCGTCGAGATCGGCTTCGGCCCCTACCCACAGCGTGCGGCCAGTGGGCGCGAGCAGGCGATCCACCTGCTTGCGTTCGTCCGCGGTGACGGCATCGCGTGCGAACAGCCCGGCGATGCCCTGACCGATCAGCGCCGGCGTGTTGGGCATGGAGCGCACGATGCGCTGCGTGCCGAGCACCTTGGCCATGTCGTCGCTGCGGATGCCGGCCATCACGCTGAACTGCAGCGCGTGGCCGATGTGCGCCACGTTGGCAGCTGCGGCCTCCTTGAAGCTCTGCGGCTTGATGGCCCAGACGACGATGCCGGCGCGCTGCAGCACCGAGCCCGGTGCTTCGAGTGTGATGACCTGCAACTCGCGCTGCAGCCGTGAGCGCTGGTCGGCATTGGGCTCGAGCACGAGGATGTCGCCCGGCGAGCGGCCGCTCTTGAGCAGGCCGCCGATGATGGCGCTGGCCATGTTGCCGCCGCCGATGAATGCAATGGTGTTCATGGGCTCAGTGTAGAAGTTTCGTTTTTCAGTGGATCAGGCGCACGTCACTGCGTGGCCCAGCGGCGCAGCGCCCGCTCGGTGGCTTGCAGCGCCGGGCGGGCCAGCGAGTAGAACGACAGGCGGCCGGGCGATGGCCAATGGCGCGCCTCCCTCGGCGACAGCAGCTTCAGGTCGGACGGGATGGCCGACTGGTTGAGGCAGCCCACGCCCCAGCCGGCACGGATGGCGGCCACCGCGCCGTGCGCGCCGGCGCAGCTGAGCTGGATGTGGTGTGGCAGGCCAGCGCGGCTGAGCGCGGCGAGCGCCATCAAGCGCACCGGGCAATCAGGCCCCAGCAGCACAAGCGGCGCCGAGCCGCGGGCTGGCAGCGCATGTCCGTTGCCGGCGACCCAGGCCAACGGCTCTCGCCGCAGCAGCTTGGCCTGCGGCAGTGGTTGTGCGCTGGTGAGAACGGCCATGTCCACCTCGCCGGCCGACCACAGATGCTGCAGTGCAACCGAGCTCGTCCACAGCAGCTCGAAGCGGGCCTTCGGTGCGGTGTCGCGCAGCAAGGCCAGCAGCTCGCCCAGGCGGGCGGGCAGAAAGTATTCGCTGATGCCCACACGCCGGACCTCGGCCTCCTCGGCCGGCTGCACCACCGCGCGGGCTTCGTCTTGCCAGTCGAGCAGCTTGCGGGCATGCGGCAGAAAGCGCTCGCCTTCGGCGGTGAGCGTGAGCGAACGCGTGCTGCGGTGCACGAGCTTCGCGCCCACCGACGATTCGAGTTGCTGCAGGTGCGTGCTGACGGCCGATTGCGTGCGGTTCACCTGCTGGGCGGCCCGCGTCACCGAGCCGGCCTGGGAGATGGCCACAAAGCTGCGCAGCCAGAGGGGATCAAGATCAGTCATCTGAGTTTTCGCTGAATTCCAGAGAATAAAACCGTTTCTCAGATCGATGCTGCGTGCCTAGACTGAGCTTGTCAAGTCACCCATCACTCAACTTTCAAGGAACGCACCATGCCTTACCTTCACGTCCAGATCTCCGGTTCTTCCGACCCTCAACTCGCTGGCCGCGTG
The DNA here is from genome assembly GCF_056403575.1 of Rhizobacter sp. P2_G4. Classification (NCBI taxonomy): domain Bacteria; kingdom Pseudomonadati; phylum Pseudomonadota; class Betaproteobacteria; order Burkholderiales; family Sphaerotilaceae; genus Rhizobacter; species Rhizobacter sp. P2_G4. The sequence continues at coordinate 1,020,620 of NZ_JBFUFG010000001.1, forward strand.
GCCCGCGTTGGCGTCGATCTCACCGCCAAGCTGCTTGGCAAGGACCCGGCGTTGACTGCGGTGGTGGTCGACTTCATCGACCCGCAGCAGTGGTTCATCGCCGGCAAGCCGCTGGCCGGCGGCGCCGTGCGCAGCTACCACTGGATGGTGAGCATCACCGATGAGACCAACACCAAGCGCGAGAAGGCCGCGTACCTCGCGGCAGCGCACCAGGCAATGGGTGAACTGCTGGGCGGCGTGGCCGAACACTCCTATGTGCACGTGGCTGACTTGCGGGCGAGCGCCTACGGCTATGGTGGTCTGACGCAGGAGCACCGCTACCAGCACCCTGCTTGATCGTCAGTGCTGCAGGCCCGCCAGAAGGGCGGCGTTGCCGCCGGCCGCTGCCGTGTTGATGGTCACCGTCTGCTCGGCACAAAAGCGGTACAGGTAGTGCGGCCCGCCGGCCTTGGGGCCGGTGCCGCTGAGGCCCTCGCCACCGAAGGGCTGCACGCCGACCACCGCGCCGATCATGTTGCGGTTGACGTAGACGTTGCCGATGCGCGCGGCCTGCGCCAAGCGCACGGCGCGACTGTCGATGCGCGTCTGGATGCCGAGCGTGAGGCCATAGCCCAGCGCGTTGATCTGGGCGATGACGGCGTCGACGTCACCGCCCCAGCGCACGACGTGCAGCACCGGGCCGAAGATCTCCTGCTTCACGTCGGCAATGCTCGGCAGTTCGAACGCGACCGGTGAGATAAGGCGTGGCACCGCATTGCCGCTCGGGGCGCTGCCAATCAGCTTCGCTTCGCTTTTCAGGCGTGCGATGTGGCGCGTGATGCCGTCGAAGGCCTCGTCGTCGATGACGGGGCCGACGTCGGTGGCCAGCAGCGATGGGTCGCCGACCTTCAGCTCGGCGAGTGCGCCGCGGATCATCTCGATCACACCGTCGGCCACGCTCTCGTGAACGCACAGCAGCCGCAGCGCCGAGCAGCGTTGGCCGGCCGAGCGGAAGGCGCTCTGCACCACGGCGTCGGTCACTTGCTCGGGCAGTGCGGTGCTGTCGACGATCATCGCGTTGATGCCGCCGGTCTCGGCAATCAGCGGAACGATGGCCCCGTCTTTGGCTGCCAGCGTGCGGTTGATGATCTTGGCCACCGTCGTCGAGCCGGTGAAGCACACGCCCGCGGTATGCGCATCGGCAACCAGCGCCGCGCCGATGGTTTCGCCTGAGCCATGCAGCAGGGCCAGCGCGTCGGCGGGCACACCGGCGTCGTGCAGCAGTGCGACCATGCGTTGAGCGACGACTGGCGTCTGCTCGGCCGGCTTGGCAGCGACGCTGTTGCCGGCGACCAGTGCGGCGGCCACCTGGCCCGCAAAAATCGCGAGCGGGAAGTTCCACGGGCTGATGCAGACCAAGACCCCACGGCCGTGCAGCTGCAGCTCATTGCTCTCGCCGGTGGGGCCGGGCAGCGTTTGCGGTGCGAGGCGCAGCTCGGCCTGGTCGGCGTAGTAGCGGCAGAAGTCGACCGCCTCGCGCACTTCGGAGACGCAGTCCCCCAGCGTCTTGTGCGCTTCCTTGACGAGCAGTGCGCAGAACTCGGGCAGGCGTGATTCCAGCGCATCGGCGGCGCGGCGCAGCACGGCGGCACGCTCGGCCAGCGGCGTGTGGTTCCAGACGGCGAACCCTTGCTGAAGGCGGGCCATCGTGGCGCTGACATCCTCCGCAGTCGCTTCGCGGACGGTGTCGATCGTCACGCTGGCGACGGCGCGAGCTAGCGGTGCGCGCTCGGCCAGGCTGGCGAGGTCGACACCCATCGAGTTGGCGCGTTGGGCGCCGTACAAGGCTTTCGGCATCGGCAACGCAGGTGTGTTGGCTGGAACCAGTGGCGAGGCCAGCAGGACGTTCACGTCCACCGCTTCGTCGGTGAGCTGGTGCACGAACGAGGAGTTGGCGCCGTTCTCCAGCAGGCGGCGTACCAGGTAGGCGAGCAGATCGCGGTGCTCGCCGACGGGCGCGTAGACCCGCACGGGGATGCCGGTGTCCTTCATCACCTCGCGGTAGACGCCTTCGCCCATGCCGTGCAGGCGCTGCATCTCGAACGCGGCACCGGCCTGGCGCGCCATCTGCAGGATGGCGGCGATGGTGCCGGCGTTGTGGGTGGCGAACTGCGGGTAGATCACATCCGCATGCGCGACCAGCGCCCGTGCGCAGGCGAGGTACGAGATGTCGGTGTGGTGCTTGTGGGTGAACACCGGGTAGCCGCTGAGGCCCATCTCCTGCGCGCGCTTGATCTCGCCGTCCCAGTACGCGCCCTTGACCAGCCGCACCATGAAGTGCAGTTGGTGCTGGCGCGCGATGCGGGCCACTTCGTCGACGACGGCCAGCGCACGCGTCTGGTACGCCTGCACCGCGAGGCCGAAGCCGCGCCACTGTGGGTAGCTGCTGGCGATGCGGGCCGCCAAGGCGTCCAGCACGTCGAGCGACAGCTCGAGGCGGTCGCTCTCTTCTGCATCGATGGTGAGGTTGATGTTGGCGCGCGCGGCGCGCTCGATCAGCTGCCACACGCGCGGCAGCAGTTCGGCGAACACGCGCTCGCGCTGGGCGTCTTCGTAGCGCGAGAAGAGGGCGCTCAGCTTGATCGAGATGCCGTCGGCCTGGGTCGGGTCCGCTGCAACGCGCTCCCTCGCGATCGCGTCGATGGCGTTGAGGTACGAGGCGAGGTAACGCTGCGCATCGGCCTCGGTGCGAGCACCTTCACCCAGCATGTCGTAGCTGAAACGCAGGGCCGGCTGGGCGGTGCGGGCCGTTTCGGCCTCGCCCATCGCCTCCCGGATGTTGCGGCCCAGCACGAACTGCCGGCCCAGCAGCTGGATGGCGCGCACCGTCGCGGCCACCACCGTCTGTGCACCCAGTCGCTTGAACAAGCCAGTCTCGCTGGCGGCCTCGGGCAGGAACTTCTTCGACAGCGTGATCGCGCTTGCCGACAGGCTCGCCAGCATCTTGTGCGGGCCACCGGACTGGCCATCGAACGAGGCCTTGCCGAGCTGGTCGGCCGTGAGCGCGACGGCGGTCTCGGTGTCGGGCACGCGCAGCAGCGCTTCAGCCAGCCGCATCAGCGCCAAACCTTCGGCGCTCGAGATCGGGTATTCGCGCAGCAGCGATTCCATGGCCCAGAAGGGCGCGGGCTTGTCTCGTACGGCGCGCACCCAGGGCGTGGCGGCCGCAGCGGCGCGTGGCCAGTCGAGGGCGCCGGTCAACGTGGGCAGCACGGCGGCAAGCACTTCGGGCTCGCTGCGGTAGGGGAAGGGCAGGCGAGCGCGGGCCGGGAAAGGAGTAAACATGGAGGCGACCTCGACGGGAGAAGTCGCTAAGGTATCGGGTTATGGTCTTAATTAAATGCGAAAGTTGAAGATAAAACTAGTAAAAAGATCGGGCGCCTCGCCGTTTTTTCAACGATTGCCGAAGATGGCGGTGCCGACCCGCACCAGCGTTGACCCTTCGGAAATGGCTGCCTCGAGGTCGCCGCTCATGCCCATCGACAAGGTGTCGACCGGCAGGACCTGGCTGCGCAGCTGCGCCAGCAACTCGCGCAGTGCCCGGTGCGGTGCGGCACCGGCGCTGGGCTCCGGAATCGCCATCAGTCCGCGCAGCTGCAGGCCGCGCAACTTCGCCACGGCCTGCGCGAGAGCGGGCACCTCGGCCGGTGTCACGCCGCTCTTGCTGGCTTCATGGCTGATGTTGACCTGCAGGCAGATCTGCAAGGCCGGCAGGTGTGGTGGGCGCTGTTCGCTGAGTCGTTCGGCGATCTTCAACCGGTCCACGCTGTGCACCCAGTCGAAATTCTCGGCAACGGTGCGCGTCTTGTTGCTTTGCAAGGGGCCGATCAGGTGCCATTCGATCTGCGCTCGCAGGTCGGCCAGTGCAGCGATCTTGTCGATGCCTTCCTGCACGTAGTTCTCGCCGAAGCGGTGCTCGCCCGCAGCAAAGGCTTCGCGCACTGCGTCGGCGCTGAAGGTTTTGCTTACGGTTAGCAACGTGACGCTTTGCACGGGTCGTTGCGCAGCCGCACAGGCCCGAGCGATGCGCTCCCTCACTTGTTGTATGTTCGCTGCAATCGTCGCCATAATCCCGCGAGCCTATCTCAGGCGCCCGTCGGCGGCGCATGCAAGCCGCAACCCCTTTAAGAGACTCATGGACATCACCCAACTGCTGGCGTTTTCGGTCAAGAACAAAGCATCTGACTTGCATTTGTCGGCCGGCCTGCCGCCCATGATTCGTGTGCACGGCGACGTGCGGCGCATCAACGTCGACCCGCTCGAACACAAGCAGGTTCATGAGATGGTCTACGACATCATGAACGACTCACAGCGCAAGAGCTACGAGGAAACGCTGGAGTGCGACTTCTCGTTCGAGATCCAGGGCTTGGCGCGTTTTCGCGTCAATGCGTTTAACCAGAATCGTGGTGCCGGCGCCGTGTTCCGGACCATTCCGTCGAAGATCCTGACGCTCGAACAGCTGAACACGCCCAAGGTGTTCGCCGAGCTGGCGCTGAAACCGCGCGGCTTGGTGCTCGTCACCGGCCCGACGGGTTCGGGCAAGTCGACCACGCTGGCCGCGATGGTGAATCACCTGAACGAAAACGAATACGGCCACGTGCTGACGGTCGAAGACCCGATCGAGTTCGTGCACGAATCGAAGAAGTGCCTGGTCAACCAGCGCGAGGTCGGCCCGCACACGCTGAGCTTTGCCAACGCGCTGCGCTCGGCCCTGCGCGAAGACCCGGACTGCATCTTGGTCGGCGAAATGCGCGACCTTGAGACCATTCGCCTGGCGCTCACCGCCGCCGAAACCGGCCACATCGTGTTCGGCACCTTGCACACCTCGAGCGCAGCAAAAACCATCGACCGTGTGGTCGACGTTTTCCCCGCGGCCGAGAAGGAAATGGTGCGCTCGATGCTGTCTGAATCGCTGATCGGCGTGATCTCGCAGACGCTGTGCAAGCTGAAGGACGGCAGCGGCCGTGTGGCGGCACACGAGATCATGCTGGGCACGGCGGCCATCCGAAACCTGATCCGCGAGAACAAGATCGCGCAGATGTATTCGTCGATCCAGACCGGCAACAACATGGGCATGCAGACGCTGGATCAGAACCTGGCTGATCTGACGCGCCGCAACATCATTTCACCCGCCGAGGCTCGCGCCAAGGCCAAGTTCCCCGAAAACTTCCCCGGCTGACCGGCTCCGTTCTCCCACCGTCCGACGCGAGCGAAGGCCACGCCTTGAAAAAACTGTTCGACCGACTCAAGCGGGGGTCGGGCGCCGACTCGGGCGACAGCAACCCTGCCGATTCGGGCTTCTTCTCGACGCAGTTTTCCGAGCGTGGCGACGAGATCCAGGTGCTGGCCACCTGGGTCGCGCGCGCCAAGGAAGTGGGCGCCCAGCCGTTGGAGCGCAAGCTCGCCGAACCGCTGTTCGCCAAGCTCTGGGGCGCCGACCGCTACGTGGCCGCATTAAGCCCCGACGAGCTGCTGCGCATGAGCCAGTACCTGCAGTTCGTGACCGTGCCTGTGAACCAGGAAGTGATCGGGCAGGATGAGCAAGGCGACTACATGCTGATCGTGCTCGAAGGCACCCTCGCCGTCGACCGTGTGCAGCCCTGGGGCGGCCGGGCTCGCCTGGCCGAAGCGCGTGCCGGCGACATGCTGGGCGAGATGTCTTTGCTGGATGCTGGCGCACGGTTTTCCGCTTGCACGACACTCACGCCATGCACATTGGCTGTGGTCGATGCGCAGCGTTTGGATGAGATGATCATGTTCGAGCCGCGGCTCGGCTTGGCTTTGTTGGCCTCGCTGTCGCGACGGCTGTCTCTGCGGTTGCGGCAGGTCAGTGCACGGCTGAGTGCCCTGCTGTCGAGCAACTAGGAAAGAAGGGCATCATGGAAAGAGACCAGGCATCCAAATTCGTCAACGACCTGCTGCGACTGATGGTGTCGCGCAATGGTTCTGACTTGTTCCTCACCGCTGACTTCCCGCCGGCGATCAAGGTTGACGGCAAGGTGACCAAGGTGTCACCGCAGCCGCTGACCAGTCAGCACACGCTGGCGCTGACGCGCTCGGTGATGAACGACAAGCAGGCCGCAGAGTTCGAGCGCACCAAGGAGTGCAACTTCGCGATCTCGCCGCAGGGCATCGGCCGCTTCCGCGTCAACGCCTTCGTGCAGCAAGGCCACGTCGGCCTGGTGTTGCGGACCATTCCGCAGACGCTGCCGACGATCGACAGCCTCAACCTGCCGCAGGTGCTGAAAGACGTGACCATGACCAAGCGCGGGCTGGTCATCTTCGTTGGCGCCACCGGCTCGGGCAAGAGCACGTCGCTCGCGGCCATGGTCGACTACCGCAACGAGAACTCGTTCGGCCACATCATCACGATCGAAGACCCGGTCGAGTTCGTGCACCCGCACAAGAACTGCATCGTCACTCAGCGCGAAGTCGGTCTCGACACCGAAGGCTGGGGCCAGGCCCTCAAGAACACGCTGCGTCAGGCGCCGGATGTGATCCTGATGGGCGAGATCCGCGACCGCGAAACCATGGAACACGCGGTGGCCTTCGCCGAAACCGGTCACCTGTGCATGGCCACGCTGCACGCCAACAGCGCCAACCAGGCGCTGGACCGGATCATCAACTTCTTCCCCGAAGAGCGGCGTGCCCAGCTGCTGATGGACTTGTCGCTGAACCTGAAGTCGCTGGTGTCGCAGCGCCTGTTGCCACGCCAGGAAGGTCGCGGCCGGATCGCCGCGGTCGAGATTTTGCTCAACACGCCGCTCATCTCCGACATGATCTTCAAGGGCGAAGTGGCCGAGATCAAGGAGATCATGAAGAAGTCGCGCGAGCTGGGCATGCAGACCTTCGACCAGGCCCTGTTCGATCTGTATGAGAACCAGCTGGTCACCTATGAAGACGCTTTGCGCAACGCCGACTCAGTGAATGACCTGCGGCTGCAGATCAAGCTGAACAGCAACCGTGCGCGCAGCTCCGATCTGTCGGCGGGTACCGAGCACCTGACCATCGTATAAACGAAGTCCTCGCTGAACCCGAAACGGCCTCTGACGAGGCCGTTCTCTTTTCACCATCCCGATTCACTTTCCAGGATCCGTCATGAGCAGCAAGACCTACGACCCCATTCCTTCCAAACCCGTGGCCTTTCTCGGCCTGGGCGTGATGGGCTACCCGATGGCGGGGCACCTGCAGCGCGCGGGGCATCAGGTGACCGTCTACAACCGCACCGCCAGGAAGGCAGCCGATTGGGTCGGCGAGTACGGCGGCAAGAGCGATGCGACGCCCGAGGGCGCGGTTGCCGGGGCCGACATCGTCTTCTGCTGCGTGGGCAATGACGATGACCTGCGCGCGGTGACAGTTAGCGAACGGGGGGCCTTTGCCGGCATGAAGCCGGGCGCGATCTTCGTCGATCACACGACCGCTTCGGCGGCTGTGGCGCGCGAACTCAGCGCCGAAGCGAGCCGCCGCGGCTTCCAGTTCATCGACGCGCCGGTGTCAGGCGGCAACCTCGGCGCCATCAATGGTGCGCTGACCGTGATGTGTGGTGGTGATGCCGCCGCCTTTGCCGCCATGCAACCGGTCGCGATGGCGTTCTCCAAGGCGGTGACGCTGCTCGGCGAAAGCGGCGCAGGTCAACTTGCGAAGATGGTCAACCAGATCTGCATCGCAGGGTTGGTGCAGGGGCTGGCCGAGGCCATTGCCTTCGGCGACAAGGCAGGCCTGGACATGAAAGCGGTTCTCGGCGTCATCGGCAAGGGCGCTGCGCAGAGCTGGCAGATGGACAACCGCGGCCCCACGATGATCGAAGGCAAGTTCGATTTCGGTTTCGCCGTCGACTGGATGCGCAAGGACCTGGGCTTGGTGCTCGACGAAGCCAAGCGCAATGGCTCTCGGCTGCCGGTGACTGCGCTGGTCGACCAGTTCTATGCCGACGTCCAGGCCCAGGGCGGTCAGCGCTGGGACACGTCGAGCCTGATCAAGCGGCTCGTGTAAGGCTGACCGACAGTCGCTCAGCTTGCTCCGAGAGGTGAAGCGACCCGCGACTCGTGGTCAGGGCTTCGCGGGAGCGGGCTGCTTCGGTGCCCCGCGCGGGTTCAGGTCAGCCAACTCGGCTTCGCTGATCACCTCCAGCACGCGCACAACCCTTTGTACGCCGTTGATGCTGCGCGTGAGGTTGGAGGCGCGCTCGGCCTCGCGTTCGGTCACGCGGCCCATCAGGTAGACGATGCCGCGCTCGGTCACGACCTTGAATGCTGTGGCGGAGATGTCGCCCGCGTCAACAAGTGTGGCTTTCACCTTGCTCGTGACGAGCGCGTCGTTGGAGCGGTTGCTCAGCGAACTGGCCGTCTGGACCGACAACTCATTGAACACCGAGCGCACGTTGTCGACCTTGGCAACGGCTTGCTCGACGGCCGCCTTGTTTTCTTCCGTTGGCACTTCGCCGCTCAGCAGCACCATGCGGTTGTAGCTGGTCACGTTCACGTGGCCGCGGTCGCCGAGGACCTCGCGCACCTTGGTGCCCGACTTCAGCTCGATGGCCTGGTCGTCGAGCTGCGTGCCGGAACTGCGGCGGTCGGTCGCGATCAAGGAGCCACCGACGACGGCACCGCCGACCAGCAAGGCAGCGCAGCCAGACAAGGCGGTGGTGGCGGCCAGCGCGCCGATCACGGTGGCGCTGCGAAAAGTCAATCGGGTCATGTGTTTTCCTGTTCTCCGAGCAATTGCAAATCCACGGCATCGCACAAGCAGTGCAGCGCGAGGATGTGCACTTCCTGGATGCGAGCCGTGCGTTCATGAGGTACACAGATGTGCACGTCGGTTTCGGTCAGCAACTCGTTCATCTTGCCGCCGCCCCGGCCTGTGAAGGCGATGACGGTCATCTCCTTCGCATGCGCCGCCTCCACCGCCGCCAGCACGTTGGCCGAGTTGCCGCTGGTGGTGATGGCGATCAGCACGTCTCCTGGCTGGCCGAGTGCCTGCACCTGCTTCGAGAAGATATCGTTGAAGCCGTAGTCGTTGCCGATGGCGGTGAGGATCGATGAATCGGTGGTCAGCGCGATTGCTGCAAGCCCAGGCCGTTCGCGCTCGAAGCGGCCGATGAACTCGGCGGCGAAATGCTGCGCGTCGCTGGCCGAGCCGCCGTTGCCGCAGGCCAGCACCTTGCCGCCTGCGGTGATGGAGCCCACCACCGCGCTCACGGCATCGGCAATCGGGCGCGACAGAATTTCAGCGGCCGCGTACTTCAGGTCGGCGCTGTCGAAGAATTGCTGTTGGATGCGTTGTTCGAGCATGGACATTGATCATATGACACGCACCTTGCACGCCAGGTTCCCCACCGAGGCGGCTCACTCCGCCTCGAATGCACCGCGAAACCACTGCAAGGCATCGGCCTCGATCGCCACCACGTCGAATCGGCAAGGCGGCGGCGAGGCGAACTGCAACAGGTAATGCTGCGCCGCATAAATGACACGGAGCTGTTTGCTGCGCGTCACGCTGCCCGCCGCGCCGCCGTGGCTGGCGCTGTCGCGTGCGCGCACCTCGACGAACACCAGGGTGCCGTCGCGCTCGCTCACAATCAGGTCGACCTCGCCGCCTCGCGCGTGCGGGCCGGCGGCCACCCGATAATTGCGTTGCAGCAGCTTGAGGCCGTGGCGCGTGAGGTGTGCCAGAGCCTGCGCTTCTGCCTCGTCGCCTGTCCCCTTTGTCGTCTGTTTGGACATTCCCACCGCCGTGACCACCGCCCCCTCATTGATGCTGCAAGCGGCCCAGGCGGCCGCAGGCATGCAGCAGTATCCCGCAGGGGCGCTGTACATCGTCGCCACGCCGATCGGCAACCTTGCCGACATGAGCCTGCGGGCCATTCACGTGCTGTCGCTGGTCGATGCGGTGGCCTGCGAAGACACGCGCCACAGCGCACCGCTGCTGCGCCACCTGGGCCTGGACAAGCCCTTGCTCGCCGTGCACGAACACAACGAGCGCGCGGCTGCGCGCGACGTGCTCGCGCGGCTGGCCCGTGGCGAGCGCGTGGCGTACATCAGCGATGCGGGCACGCCGGCGGTCAGTGACCCGGGCGCTGCGCTGGTCTCGGCCGCCCAAGCGGCCGGCTACCGTTGCATCCCCCTGCCTGGCGCCAGCAGTGCCCTCACGGCGCTGAGCGTGGCGGGTGATGCAGTCGGTGCTGGCTTCGTGTTCACCGGCTTTCTGCCCACTCGCGGAGCAGAGCGCACGCAAGCCTTGAAGGCGCTGGCACAGCGTAACGACACCCAGGTGCTGTTCGAGGCACCGCATCGCATCGAGTCCTTGCTGCAAGGCTTGGCCGAAGCCTGCCCGGCACGCAGCGTGACACTGTGCCGCGAGCTCACCAAGCAGTTCGAGACGGTGTCGACCATGCCTGCATCGGAGCTGCCAACCTGGCTCGCCGCCGACGCGAATCGCTCGCGTGGCGAGTTCGTGCTCGTCGTGCATGCGCTCAAGCCGGTCGTTGTCGACGATGCTGCGGCTCACGATGCCACGCTGCGCATTCTGCTAGCCGAGCTGCCCCTGAAGCAAGCTGTGGCGTTAGCTGCCGAACTCACAGGAGCAGCACGTAATGCCCTCTACGCAAGAGCGCTAGCGCTGAAAGCCGAAGCCGATAACGGTTGAATCGAACGCGAGAGCAAAGCGACTCGCTCATCCAGCAACGCCCGCGGAGCCGGCTTTGCCGGGCCGCCAGGCGGCGCCCCTTGGGGCAGGAGCGCAGCGACTGGGGGGCCTTATTTCCCCGTCTGCCCGTCATGCTTTTGGGCGTGAACGTCCTTGCTCGCAGCGTTCTGCATCTTGTTGAGCTTGCGGCGCTCGTGCTTGGTCACCTTGCCGTCGGCTTTCGCCTTGGTTTCGGCCTTGGCGATCACAGCTTGTTCCTTGTCCAGGCGGTGTGTTTCCTTGGCGTTCAGCTGGCCGGAAGCAACGCCCTGCTCGATGCGCTTCTCCTGGTTGGCTTCGCGGGCGTCGACTTTCGGGGTGGCCGGAGCCGTTGCAGCCTGCGCAAAGGCGCCGATGCTGGCGACGGCGAGGGTGGCGCTGACGGCCAGGGTCTTGATGTTCAACATGGTGTGTCCTTGATGGTTGACTCTGTGAATGGCTTGTGTGCGTACACCCCTACAACGAAGGCCCGTCACCCGCGGCAGACTGGCTTCAAGGTAAAGAACTGTGAAACGGCACAGCAGGGTCTTTGGGCTACGCTGCGTGCAACGCGACTCCTACAATGAGCCCATGATCTCCCGCGAACCCACCCTCGAGCGTCTGGCGGTCGCCAGGTCGCTGTTGCTCGAACCCTTCGGCCTGACCGACGCGACGCTGTCGCGGGCGCTGGCAACGATCGCCGAGCACCGCATCGATGACGCCGACCTGTACTTCCAGTACACGCGCAGCGAGGGGTGGAGCCTGGAAGAAGGCATCGTCAAGTCGGGCAGCTTCGGCATCGACCAAGGTGTCGGCGTGCGCGCGGTGGCGGGCGAGAAGACGGCTTTCGCTTATTCCGACGACATCTCCGAAGCCGCCTTGCTGGATGCGGCGCAAACGGTGCGCACCATCGCCGCCTCTGGGCAGAGCCGCAGTGTCAAGATCACCGGCAAGCACCAGATCGCCGGCAGCCGCGTGCTGTATGCGCCGATGGACCCGATCGCCACGCTCGACAGCACGCAGAAGGTGGCGCTGCTCGAGAAGGTCGAGAAACTCGCCCGGGCCAAGGACCCGCGCATCAAGCAGGTCATGGCCGGTGTGGCCGCTGAATACGACGTGGTGCTGGTGGCGCGTGCTGACGGCACCTTGGCGGCCGACGTGCGCCCGCTGGTGCGCCTGTCGGTCACCGTGATTGCCGAGCAGACCATCGCTGGCGAAGTGCGCCGCGAGGTGGGCTCCGGTGGCGGCGGTGGCCGCTTCGGCCTGGGCTACTTTCACGACGCGATGATCGAGAGTTATGTCGACGACGCCGTGAAGGCTGCGCTCACCAATCTCGAATCCCGCCCTGCCAAGGCCGGCGAAATGAGTGTGGTGCTCGGCCCGGGCTGGCCTGGCGTGCTGTTGCACGAAGCCATCGGCCATGGCCTGGAAGGTGACTTCAACCGCAAGGGTTCCAGCGCTTTCAGCGGCCGCATCGGACAGCGCGTGGCCGCCAAGGGCGTGACGGTGCTCGACGACGGCACCATCCCGGACCGTCGCGGCTCGCTCAACGTCGACGACGAAGGCAACGCGAGCCAGCGCAACGTGCTGATCGAAGACGGCATCCTGAAGGGCTACATCCAGGACTCGATGAACGCCCGCCTGATGGGTGTGGCGCCCACCGGCAACGGCCGGCGTGAGAGCTACGCCGCCGTGCCGATGCCCCGCATGACCAACACCTACATGCTGGGCGGCGACAAGACCAAGGAAGAAATCATCGCCGGGCTGAAGCGCGGCCTCTACGCGACCAACTTCGGTGGTGGGCAGGTCGACATCACCAGCGGCAAGTTCGTGTTCTCGGCTTCGGAAGCCTTCTGGGTCGAGAACGGCAAGATCCAGTACCCGGTGAAGGGCGCAACCATCATCGGCAACGGGCCGGATGCGCTCACGCGCGTCAGCATGATCGGCAACGACATGAAGCTCGACACCGGCGTGGGCGTGTGCGGCAAGGAAGGCCAGAGCGTGCCGGTCGGCGTCGGCCAACCCACTTTGCGCATCGACCGCCTGACAGTCGGTGGAACCGCTTGACGGCTTGAAGCCGGAGCGTGCTACATTCCGCGCCATGCGTTTCTCCAGCTTTTTCTTTGCCTACTTTTGGTTCTCGCACCGCACCGGCGGAGGAGAGGCGAGCGCGTAGGCTGAAGACAACGCACCGAACTCACCAAACCGCCGGGATGCCCCGGCGGTTTTTTTTTGCCCCTGAAGAAGTCAACAACGTCACCGCGAGGAATCCGCCATGAATGCCAAGTCCGCCAGCGCCGCCGAGGGTTGGTCTGCACCCATCGACAAGACAGGCCAGACCGACGACGAAAGGATCAAGGACGTGATGCCTCTGCCACCCCCCGAGCACCTGGTGCGCTTCTTCCCGATTCGCGGCACCGCGGCCGAGACGCTCATCGCCGAAACGCGCCAGCGCATCAAGAACATCATGTCGGGCAAGGATGACCGCCTGCTGGTCATCATCGGCCCCTGTTCCATCCACGATCCAGTCGCGGCGGTGGAATACGCTCGCCGGCTGCGCGAGCAGCGCGAGAAGTACGCCGACACGCTCGAGATCGTGATGCGCGTCTACTTCGAGAAGCCACGCACCACCGTCGGCTGGAAGGGCCTCATCAACGACCCCTACCTCGACGAGAGCTACCGCATCGACGAAGGCCTGCGCATCGCGCGGCAACTGCTCACCGAGATCAACCGCCTGGGCATGCCGGCCGGCAGCGAGTTCCTCGACGTGATTTCGCCGCAGTACATCGGTGACCTGATCAGCTGGGGCGCCATTGGTGCGCGCACGACCGAAAGCCAAGTGCACCGCGAGCTCGCTTCGGGCCTGTCGGCGCCCATCGGCTTCAAGAACGGTACCGACGGCAACATCCGCATCGCGACCGACGCCATCCAGGCGGCTGCGCGGCCGCACCACTTCCTCTCGGTGCACAAGAACGGCCAGGTCGCCATCGTCGAGACCAAGGGCAACAAGGACTGCCACGTGATCCTGCGCGGCGGCAAGGCGCCCAATTACGACGCTGCGAACGTGCAAGCCGCTTGCAACGACCTCGAAGCTGCCAAGCTGGCCACCACGCTGATGGTCGATTGCTCGCACGCCAACAGCAGCAAGCAGCACGAACGCCAGATCGACGTGGCGCGCGATGTGGCCTCGCAGATCGGCAGTGGGTCACGCCGCATCTTCGGCGTGATGGTCGAGAGCCACCTGAAGGCCGGTTCGCAGAAGTTCAGCGCCGGCAAGGACGACCCGGCCCAACTCACCTACGGGCAAAGCATCACCGACGCCTGCATCGGCTGGGACGATTCGCTGACGGTGCTGGACGTGTTGCACGGCGCCATCAAACAGCGCCGCGGTTGAACGGCGGGGTCAGCCCGCCCCGTCTTCGTCGCGTGCGAGGCGCTCGCTTATTCCGAGTCGCGAGCCAAGCGCTCGCTCTGCCAATACACATCGTCACCGCCCAGCCCATCGAGGTTGGCGCGGTTGAGCACGCGGGCCAGCACGAAGAGCAGGTCGCTGAGCCGGTTGAGGTACTGACGGGGCTCGGCGCGCACGGTTTCGACAGCGGCGAGTGCCACCACTGCACGCTCGGCACGTCGCGCCACCGTGCGGCACACATGCGCAATGGCCGCACTGCGCGTGCCGGCCGGGAGAATGAATTCCTTCAGACGCGGAAGTGTGGCGTTGTGTTCTGCCAGCGCTTCGTCGAGCCGCAGCACCGCGGCGCCCTTGAGCAGCTCATAACCCGGGATCGAGAGTTCGCCGCCGAGGTTGAAGAGTTCGTGCTGGATCACCACGAGCAACTCGCGCACACCCTCGGGCAGCGGCTCGGCCAGCAGCACGCCGATGTGTGAATTCAGCTCGTCCACATCGCCCATGGCCTGAACGCGCAGATGGTCCTTGGCGACGCGCGTGCCGTCGCCCAGGCCGGTGGTGCCATCGTCGCCGGTGCGCGTGGCGATCTGCGTGAGTCGGTTGGCCATGGGCTGAGGTTCTTACTTCTGCAGCGGTTCCAGTTGCACCTGCTGCTGCATGGCTTTGGCTCTCATCTTGTACTGCTGGTAGGCCGGCAATGCGATGGCAGCCATGATGCCGATGAACGCGATCACCGGGAAGATCAGTCCAAAGATCTTCACCACCAGCGTGTTCGGTGGAGGCGGTGCACCGAATCGGTTGTCTCCCGGTGTGCCGGCTTTGAACACCCACACGAAGGCGACAAAAGGAATCAAGGTCAGCAAGGCTGCCCATCCTGACCAGCCCATGTCGTGCGTGCGCTGGATGAGCATCAGGATCGAGAAAATCACGTAGGGGATGGCAGCCAAACCGATCAGAACGGTAACGACGCCTGGTGAACCTGCAAAGCCAGCAATCAGCCCACCCACCAGACCCACGACAAACATGGCCAGGTAACCGATGGAGATGTAAGCGAGATACCGCAAGCGCCCGACACGCCCTGCAGCCGACCAAAGCTTCACCTCCTGGTATCCACCTGAGCTGGTGTGAACATCCGCGACTTCTGCGCGCGGCGGGGTGTATGGATTGATTGCGGACATGAAACGCCTCCCTGTGTGTTGATTGATGTCGCCTCACCGCGACGAAGCATGTTAGCCAGCCGTCGCCGCTACAGCAACCCGGAGCGCTTGACCGCGTGATAGCGGTTCACCAGGCTCACCGCCAGCTGCGCGGGCTCCACGTCGACCGACAGCGCATCACGCCCCACGACGCGCTGGAACGCGTCGCTGCGCGCCTGCGAGAACAGATGCGCACCAGCCACCTCGATGGCGTGCTGGTCTTGCGTCATGGCCTGCGTACTCAACTCGCGCAGCACCCGTTCCCGCAGGCTGGCCACCAGCACCAGATGGCGCGTGCGCATCAGTTTGAGCGCGGGAGTCAGCTCGGCCGCGTCTTCGTCGCGAAAGTTGGTCAGCACGATCACCAGTGCGCGCTTGTGCTGCGAACGCAGCAGGTCTTGCGCGGCCATGAGGTAGTCGGAGTGGGTGGCGCTCGGTTCGATGTCGTAGAGCCGCGCCATCAGCGCATTCAGCGTCGCGCCTCCCTTGCGTGGCGCGAAACGGCGCTGCTGGCCCGGCGCGTTGCCGAAGGTGAGGGCGCCCACTTCGTCACCTTCCTTGAGCGCCACGTAACTCAGCAGCATCAGCGCGTTCAGCGCCTGGTCGAAGTGGCTGCCGTCGACGCTTGCCACGCCCTCGTCGGCACGCATGCGGCGCCCGCAGTCGAGCAGGAAGATGACGCACTGGTCGCGCTCGTCCTGGAACTCGCGCACGATGGGGCGCTGGTGGCGCAGCGTGGCCTTCCAGTCGATGTGGCGGATAGGGTCGCCGACCTTGTAGTCCGACAGCTGCTTGAAGTCGGTGCCCATGCCGCGCTTCGGGTAGGTCTTGATGCCGATCTGCGCCAGCCGCCGGTCACCTGCCAGCCATGCATAACGCGCCACCGCGGCGAAGTTCGGGTAGACATGCAGGCGCTGCCCCGTTCCGATGGTGCGCAGCAACTCGAAGCTGCCGCCGCGTGACCGCAGCCGCAACTGTGTCGCTCCCAGCTGCACCGGCCCGCGCTGGCGCGGCGTGACGGTGTAACGCAGCTCGAGCTTCTTGCCTGCGGGCAGCTCCAGGTGTAGCGGCAGACCTTCGAAATCGAGCCGAGGGTCGACTTCATCGAAGAGATCGACCACCCAGGGCAGCGGGCCATCGTTCACCAGCGTGAGCGTCATCGCGCGCGGCACGCCCAGGGCCAGCGCGTCCGGCAGTGCCCGCACGGTGTGCAGCGGGTGGTGGCGCCATGCATGAAGCGTGCGCCACACGTCGATCGCCACCCCGCCAATGCCCACGCCGAGCGACACCGCTGCCGCCAGCGTCACATCTGCCAGGGCCGCACCCATGGCGAGCGCGATGGCGCAGACCGTGCTCGCCGCGGCGAGCACAAGCACCGCATGCCGGCTGGGAATGATCTGGCGCATTCGTCTCAGCTCAGAGGCGAGGGGCCTCGACGCTGTCGAGAACCGCCGCGAGCAGTTCGCTGACCTCTCGCCCTTCGAGCTGCGCATCCGGCGCCAGCTGCACGCGGTGGCGCAATGCGGCGAGCGCGTGCTGCTTGATCTCGTCCGGCGTCACGAAGTCGCGGTTCTGCATCAGCGCGGTGGCGCGCGCGGCCCGCACGAGGGCAATCGCACCGCGCGGCCCCGAGCCTGACGCCAGGCCCGGCCAACTGCGCGTGGCACGCACGATGCGCACGGCGTAGTCGAGCACCTTGTCATCGACACGGATGAAMGCCACCATGCGCTGCAGTGCCAGCACCGTGCGTTCGTCGAGCTTGGGGCTGATGGCCTCCAGCGGAAACTGGTCGCCCGTCTGCTGCTCGGTCGTGCGCTTGACGATGGCGGTCTCTTCGTCGTGCGGCGGGTAGCCGATGTCGATCTTGAACAGAAAGCGGTCGAGCTGCGCCTCGGGCAGCGGGTAAGTGCCTTCGGTGTCGATCGGGTTCTGCGTGGCCAGCACCATGAAGGGCCGCGGCAATGCGAGCGTCTGGCCTTCGAGCGTGACCTGGTACTCCTGCATCACCTCCAGCAGCGAGCTCTGTGTCTTGGCCGGCGCGCGGTTGATTTCGTCGGCCAGGAGCAGGTTGGTGAACACCGGCCCGCGATGCACGCGCAGAGAACCGATCGGTGTGCCAGCGTCACCGCGCGACTCGAGCACCGAATGGCCGGTGATGTCCGACGGCATCAGGTCGGGGGTGAACTGCACCCGCGCATAGCTGAGCGACATGGCCTTCGCCAGCGAGCGCGCCAGCAGCGTCTTGCCCAGGCCTGGCACACCTTCGATCAGCACATGGCCCGAGGCGACCAGCGCCACCAGGATCTGGCCGACCGCCTGCTGCTGGCCGACCACCGCCTTGCCGACCTCGTTGCGCAACTCGTCGAGCAACTCGGCCGCGCGGCTCAGGTCTGTGGGTTTGATCTGCATGGGCTTCCTTATCTTCGGGGTGTGGGGTCGCGCTGCAGCAGCAGGCGGCGCGCGGTTTCGAGCAATTCGAGGGTGGCGGGCAGGTCGACGCGGCGGCGCGCCAGGCTCTTGTCCAGCGCCAGGCCGAGCGCCTCGGCATTCAAGCCGGTGGCCTTTGCGATGGCCAGGGCGCGCTCGCCGCGGCCGAGCTTGTCGTAGTGGCGCACGTGGCTGCGCGCCACCGTTTCCAGTGCGCGGATCTGCGCGGCGAGCAGGGCTTCAGGCCCGTCGCGGCGCAGGAACTGCGCGGTGCCGGCGATCTGCTCGGCCATCGACCGGCGGCCGGGCGTGGTGACTGGTGCCAGCGGACCGAAGCGGCGTGCGCTGCGCCACAGCGCGAGCGCCAGCGTGGCGGCTGCCAGCAGCACCGCGACCCAGGCTTCTTGCCATAGCCAGCGCAAGAGGTGCGGGCGTTTCTCTTCGGTGACGAACCAGATTTCACTGCCGGGGCGGGCCTGCAGTGCGGCCACGGCCACCAGGGCGTTGTCGCCGCGCAGCACGCGGTCGTTGCTCAGCAGGTTGGAGGCCATCAAGGCCGTGACCTGGCCGCGGCCCAGGGGTGCACGCATTGCCAACGGCCCGTCATCGCCCTGCAGCAGCCACGACGGGGTCACGGCGGCTCGCATGGTCCAACCGAAGCGCGTCCAGGCGCACACCTTGAACGGCTGGCGCGGGCCCGGGTAGCTGCTGGGCACGGTGTCGGGCTCGTGGCCGTCCTGGCAAGGGGGCGTGTTCGCCTTGAAGATGCCAGGAGACGAAGCGGGCGCTGCGCTCGGCGCCGGCATGTCGTCCTCTTCGTCCGCGTCTTCGTCGTCGTCCTCCGAAGCTGCCGGCGCGCTGGCCGCCGGCTTGCGCGGCTTGGCCGGCGGGTCGACGCGCTGGATCGGCAGCCAGGCCTTCAGCTGCTTGTGGTTGATGTCACCGGCGTACATCACCAGGTGGCCGCCGCCCTCGACCCAGGCCTTCAGCCGCTGCGCGCGTTCAGGGAAGAGGTCCCAGTACCAGGAGTTCAGCAGCAGCGTGGCGCGGGGCGGCGGCAACTCGGCAAAGCTCGTCGGTGTGGCCACGGTGGCACCCAGCCGGCGCACGAGCTGCTGCGTGACGTAGAGGTCGTTCTTCGCGGCTTCGCCGCGTGCGGGAATGGGCACCTCGACCTCGACCCACTCGGTGCACGACGCCAGCCATGCGACAGCGCCCGCCACCAGCAGCGCCAGCAAGCCGCGCAGCAGCCAATCGCGGTTCAGCGTGAATGTGCTCATGCCGCGGGCTGCGCCACCGGAGCGGCACGAAACTGCGTATCGAAGTCGGCGCACAGGGCCAGCACGCTGCTCGATTCGGGCAGGCGCGCGCCATAGACCGCGAGCTGCCAGGCGCTCACCAGGCGGCCGAAGAAGGCACTGCGTTCAGGCGCCAGCCGGGCCGCCGCCAGCGCCACACATTCGCCCTCGGTGCTGGCGGCGCGGATCGGCACGGCGTGCTGGTGCACCAGCCTCGACAACGCGCCGCGGTACAACAGCGACAAGGCGGCGCGGTGCTCACCGCGTTGCCACAGTGCCGCCGCAGCCGCGCCAATCTGATCGGGCAGGCTTTCGGGGCGGATGTCGAGGTCGCGCACATGGCTGGGCAGCGCGGCATGCGGCCCCTTCACCGCCCCGGCCCGCACACGGATCCAGTGCCGCAGGCCGACGATGAAGAGCGCCACGGCCAGCCCGCCGAGCACCCACACCACGGCGCGGCCGGCCTCGGTCATCCAGCGCGCGAAGTTGCGCAACCAGTCGGGCAGGCTGTTCGGCTCGGCCTTCTTTTTCTTGTCCTCGTCTTTCATGAAGCGCAGCGTCTTCTGCTTGTGCACGCCCGAGAGATCGGGATCGGCGCGCAGCTTCTCGACCTCGGCGTTCACCTGCTCGCGGGTCGGCGCCGACGCCGGCTCGGCCGAGCCGGCGTCGGCAACCACCAGCGCCAAGGCCAGCAGGCACGCCCTAAAACGCACGGCGAAACTCCTGCTCGATGTCCCAGGCCTCGAGCTGCACACGCCGGTTGAGGTACATCGCAAAACCGGCGGCCACGTAGAAGGGTTCAAGCACGGCCACGGCAGCGCCGTACGCGCCGGCCAGGCAAAGCGCCGCACCCATGCTGTCGTCACGCGCCAGCCAGGTGAAGAGGTTGCCGCGGGCATCTTCGGGCGCGAACAACATCGCCATGGCCAGCAGGCCGAACATCAGCGCGATCTCGATATTGGCAAACGCGAAGTGCATGCCGCCCGCCGCTCCCCGCTGGCCGCGCAGCAGTTGGGTGCGACGCTGCCGCCGAGCCGAGCCGCGTTGGCCCTCGAGCTGGTAGATGGGCTGCGTGAACGAGCGCCACGGCGAGAACCGGCGCCACAGCAGCGTGCTGAAAAGCTGCCGCCACCACACGCTGCCCTGGGCCTGCCACAGGTCATTGGCCTGGGTGGATTGGCCGAACGCGGCGCGCGACAGAACGAAGAGCACGCTGCGGTCCAGCCAGGGCTTGACCCAGAAGATGACCAGGCCCGGCAGCCACGGGGCAATCTCCACCGTCGCGAGTGCCAGCGCCAACACGATCATGTATACCGGCGCGCAGCTGCGCCACACCGAGCGCGCGTTAGCCTGCAGCAGTCGAACGCCCAGATCGGCCGCCTCCCACATCGGGCGGGGCCTCAGCTCGACGGCAATGGCATCAACCTGCATCCGGCGCTCCACTGCCCTTGGCGGGCCGGCCCTGCCAGCCCAGGTAGGCGAGCACCAGCGCCCAGCAAACGGCGCCCGCACCGTACTTCACTGTGGGCTCCAGCCAGCGCGCGGATGACCAGAAGGCCTCGACGGCGGCCGCCGCGACCAGCATGCCGATCACGCCATAGACCACGGTGATGGCGTCGCCGGCCGCGTGCTTCAGCGCTTCGAGCCGCGTGCGCCGGCCGGGCGCCAGCAGCGCATAGCCGAGCCGCAGGCCTGCGGCACCCGAGAGCACGATGGCCGTCAGTTCGAACGCGCCATGGGTGATCACGAAGGAGTAGAAGTTCTCGCCATGGCCACGCGCCGTGAGGTAGCCGGCCACGCCGCCGATCTGCACGCCGTTGAACACCAGGAAGAACACGCTGCCGATGCCGGCGAACAGGCCGCCGGCGAAGCACTGGAAGCCGATGCCGATGTTGTGCATGACGTAGAAGCCGAACATCTGCCAGTCGGTCGACGCGTCGCGTGTGCGGCCCAAGGCGCGGGCGCTCTCGTCGTACATGGCGTCGAACTCCTGGGCCTGCTGGGCGTCGGCCAGGTGAAGGATGAACCCCGGGTCACGCCAGGTGGCCCAACCCACCGCGAGCATCGGCAGCGCGAACAGCAGCGTGGCGGCCAGCAGGTACCAGCGGTGCGCCCGCACGCTCTGCGGAAAGTCGACCAGCACCAGCTGCTTCAGCCGCACAAGACCGTAGTCGTGGCGCCGGTAGATCAGGCGGTGCGCCCGCTGCGTCAGCGATTCGAGCTGCTGCGTCAGGTGGATTGGGTAGGCGCGTGCTTGCGCCAGTGCCAGGTGCTCGCAGCTGCGGCGGTACAGCTCAGCCAGGCGGGCGCCGTCGAGCGGTGGCAGCTTTGCCTTGGCGGCGGTCTTGTCACGCTGCTTGGGTGGGCGCTTGTTTTCGGCGCGGTCAAGTGCCGCTTCGAGTTCCTTCCACAGCGGCGCGTTCTGCGCTTCGAACAGCAGCGGGGTCATCGGCCCCCTCCGCCGCGGTGGCCGACCAGCCATTGCGCCACGCCGAGCAGCTGCCGTGTGGCATCGCCTTGGCGGTCGGGCGTGATGGAGCGGGCGAGTGCGGCGAGTTCGTCCAGCCGCGCCGGCGTCAGCCGCGAAGCGCGGCCTGCCCAGGCCACGATGGCCGCCTGCTCTTGCGGCGCCAGTGCGCGCGCCGGTGCGGTGGCGGGGGCCGCGGGCAGCTCGCCGTGCAGCGCTACCGTTTCGCGGTAGACGACCAGCGTGCCGCCCGCCAGGTCGCCCAGGCGCTTGAAGTCGCGGCGCAGCAACATCGACACGAGGCCGAAGGCGTAAAGAAACGGAAAGAAATCGGCCGCGCGCAGCAGATTGCGGGTGATCGATGCAGCCGGCGTGACCGGCAGCCCCGAGTCCATCACCACCTGCAGGCCGAACGCGCGCTTGCCCGGTGTGGCGCCGGCACGCGTGAGCTCGAACACGACCGGGTAGAACCACTCCAGCAGGAAGTAGCTGACGAGCAGCAAGCCCTTGCCCATGCCGCCGAAGGGAATCGCCACCATGCTGACGGCGAGGTAGATGCCCAGCCGCACACACAGGTCGACCATATAGGCCAGCACGCGCGGCACCACGCCGGCCGGCCGCAGCGACAGCGCGATGCCTTCGGGCGTTTCGGCGGTGTACAGCGTATCGAGCGACACGAGCGGGAGAGTCAGGCCTTGATCACGACGGTGTCGGCGAGCTCGTCGTGCAGGCAGCGCCGCGACGCGCGAAAGATGCACAGCGAATCGACGAGGCCTACGAGCTGGCCGAGGATCGGCAACACATTGAGCAGGCTGAACACGCCGTAGCGCAACCCGATCAAGCGGCCGAACGAGACGGGCGAGCCGTCGCTGCGCACGATGCGCAGGCCGATCAGCCGTTTGCCGATGGTGCGGCCCTGAGTGGCCAGCAGGTAGCCGTTGAGCAGCAGGAACACAACGAACCCCATGGCGGGGTTGAGAAATGACAGGCTGAAATAGTCACGAGTTTGAGCGAAGGGGGCCCATGGGGTGACGGCGCTGGCGAGGAAGATGGCTGCCAAGCTCGCGACCACGTCGATGATGGCGGCCAGCAGTCGCTGGCCACGTCCGCCGAGCACCAGCCCGTCGGTTGCTTCCGGTACATCGGCGACTGCCGCACGCGGCGGCGCATAGCGTCCATCGTTGTCTACGCTGCTCATTGCTCCTCCCGAGCGTTGTCTTGTCGGACGATTCTGCCCCAGCCCGGCCGGGTGCAGAATCGCCTTTCTGCTTCTCTTTGCACGCAGACCGGAGATTGCCATGAATGCCGCTGTTCCCTCCCACGTGTTGCCTCTTGCCGAGCGCCGGCGCGTGCCGGCCGCCATGCACGACGCGCTGAAGGCCCGCTTCGGCGAGCGTTGCTCTACCGCGCTGGCGGTGCGGGAGCAGCATGGCCGCGACGAATCGCCGTTCGACGTGGCGCCTCCCGAGCTGGTGGTGTTCTGCGAAAGCACCGACGACGTCGCCTTCGTCGTGCAGCAGGCCGATGCACACGCAGTGCCGGTGATTCCGTTCGGCGTCGGCTCCTCGCTCGAAGGCCATTTGCTGGCGGTGCAGGGCGGGGTGAGCATCGACCTCGGCCGCATGAAGGCCATCGTCTCGCTGAACGCCGAAGACCTGACCGTCACCGTGCAGGCCGGCGTCACCCGCACCCAGCTCAACAACGAGATTCGCCACAGCGGCCTGTTCTTCCCCATCGACCCGGGTGCGGATGCGACCCTGGGCGGCATGTGCGCCACGCGGGCCAGCGGCACGAACGCCGTGCGCTACGGCACGATGCGCGAGAACGTCCTCGGGCTCACGGTGGTCACGCCGCAGGGCGAGGTGATCCACACCGGCACGCGCGCACGCAAGTCTTCGGCGGGCTACGACCTCACACGCTTGATGGTGGGCAGCGAGGGCACGCTGGGCGTGATCACCGAAGTGACGCTGCGGCTGTACCCCTTGCCCGAGGCCATCTCGGCCGCGACCTGCAGCTTCCCGAGCATCGATGCCGCGGTGCGCACGACGATCCAGATCATCCAGCTGGGCGTGCCGATTGCGCGCTGTGAGCTGCTCGACGTGAACGCCGTGCGTGCGGTGAATAAGCACGACAAGCTCACGCTGCCGGAGTCTCCGCTGTTGCTGATGGAGTTCCACGGCAGCGAGGCCGGCGTGGCGGAGCAGGCCGCCACGGTGCAGCAGATCGCCGCCGAGTTCGGTGGCGAAGATTTCCAGTGGGCCACCACGCCGGAAGAGCGCACCCGCCTCTGGACTGCCCGCCACCACGCCTACTTTGCGGGCCTGCAGACGCGACCCGGCTGCCGCACCGTGACCACCGACACCTGCGTGCCGATCTCGCGCCTGGCCGAGGGCATCAACGAAAGCGTGGCCGAGGTCGATGCCGCCGGGCTGCCGTACTACATCGTCGGCCACGTGGGCGATGGCAACTTCCACCTCGCGTACCTGATCGACCCCGCCGTGCCCGCCGAGCGCGAGCTGGCCGAGCGGCTCAACCGCCAGATGGTGCAGCGCGCGCTGCGGCTAGATGGCACTTGCAGCGGCGAGCATGGCATCGGCCTGCACAAGATGGAGTTCCTGGTCGACGAAGCGGGCGCCGGCGCGGTGGCGATGATGCGCAGCCTGAAGCGGGCACTCGACCCGAAGAACATCATGAATCCGGGAAAGATCTTCACCATTTGAGCTGGAAAGCCCGCCCGTAGACTCGGCGGGTGAACTCCTCCTCCCTTCCGCTTTCCCGCCTGATCGGCCACACGGCCGATGCCGTGCAGGCCGTGCGCGCCGGCCAGTCGCTCAACGAGGCCCTGGCACGCTGCCCGGCCGAGGCCCGCCCCGGCACGCAGGCGCTGGCTTTCCAGGTGATGCGCACGCTCGGCAGTGCCCAGGCCGTACGCCAGAAGCTGGCGCCCAAGGCGCCGCCGCCTGCTGTCGACGCGCTGCTGCTGACCGTGCTGGCCTTGCTGTGGCCCGATGTCGACCAGGGCGCCATCTACGCGCCGCACACGGTGGTCAACCAGGCCGTCGAGGCGGCCAAGCAGCGAACCAAGGCCAGCGCACCGTTCATCAACGCCGTGCTGCGGCGCTTTCTGCGCGAACGCGACGCGCTGATTGCGGCCATGCAGGCCGACCCGGTGGCGCGCTACAACCACCCGCGCTGGTGGATCGAACGCCTGCAGGCCGACTGGCCGACCCAGTGGGAGGCGGTACTGCGCGCTGCCAACCGGCACCCGCCAATGACGCTGCGCGTCAATGCCCGCCGCGGCACGGCGGCGCACTATGTCCAACGCCTGGCCGAGGCGGGCATTGAAGCCCGGGTGGTTGGCCCGCAGGCCGTTCTGCTGACAACGCCTCAGCCAGTGCAGCGCCTGCCCGGCTTCGCCGAGGGCGACGTGTCTGTGCAAGATGCCGCCGCGCAGCTTGCCGCCAGCCTGCTGATTGGCGATGGACTGCCTGCCGGCGCGCGCGTGCTCGACGCCTGCGCCGCCCCAGGCGGCAAGACTGCCCACCTGCTGGAGCTGGCCGACCTCGACGTGCTGGCCCTGGACAGCGACGCCGTCCGCCTGAAGCGCGTGCAGGAAACGCTGTCGCGCCTGGGCCTGAGCGCGCACATGCTGGCGGCTGACGCCCGCGAACCTGCCGCCTGGTGGGACGGCCAGCCCTTTGACGCCATCCTGCTCGATGCGCCCTGCAGCGCCTCGGGCATCGTGCGTCGCCACCCCGACGTGCGCTGGCTGCGCCGCGCCAGCGACATCCCGACCCTGGCACGAACCCAGGCGCAGTTGCTCGACGCGCTGTGGCCGCTGCTCAAACCGGGCGGTCGGCTGCTGTATTGCACCTGTTCGGCGTTCAAGGCCGAGGGCCAGGCGGTGATCGACGCTTTTTTGCAACGGGAAAGCGCTGCCAGCCTCGCCCCGCAGCCGGCTTCTCCCGGCCACCTGCTGCCGCTGCCCGACAATGAAGACAACGGCGCCGCGCCCGGTTCCGGTGCATCGCCCGACTTCTTCTTCTACGCTTTGCTGGCCAAGGCCTCCACCTGATTCGCTCGTGCCCTGCACCACTCAGACAAGCACTGCCGCCGCCTACCCTGGATCGCCGACCCGGCCTCTGTCCGCCTGGGTGCGGGTGTGGGCCATGCTGGCCTTGTGCCTGCTGATGCTGCTGGGCAGCCCGGTTGCACGGGCCGAGCCGATCACGTTGGACAGTTTCGAGTTGGCCCGCACCGATGAAGGCCTGGTGCTCAGCTTTTCAGCCCGCTTCGACCTGTCGCGCACCGTCGAAGACGCGCTGCTCAAAGGCGTGCCGCTGTTCTTCGTCGCCCAGGCCGACGTCTTCCGTGACCGCTGGTACTGGCGCGACAAAGAGGTCAACAGCGTCACCCGCACCTGGCGCCTGGCCTACCAGCCGCTGACACGCAAGTACCGCGTCACCTTCGGCGGGCTGAGCCAGCATTACGACAGTCTGTCCGACGCGTTGACCGCCGTCAGCCGCACCATCAACTGGAAGCTCGCCGAGCCGTCGATGCTCGACGACGGCCGCCACTACGTCGAGTTCAGCTACCAGCTCGACACGACGCAGATGCCGCGTCCGATGCAGATCGGCATCGGCGGCCAGGCCGACTGGACTTTGCGCATCGAGCGGGTTCGCCGCTTGAACTGACCGTGCCGGTGAGCTAGGTTCTGCCATGACCAAAGCCTCACGCTGGGCCTGGATCGTTTCGCTGGTCGCCGTGACGGGCGCCGGCTTGGTGCTCGTGTTCCTGCTCTCGCTTGCCACCAACAGCCGTGGCCTGTACGAGCGGCATTACGTCTGGCTGTTCTGGGTCAACGTGGTGGTGGCCGGGCTGCTGCTGCTGGTGATCGGCATTGCCGGCGTGCGGCTGTTGCTGCGCGTGCGGCGTGGCAAGTTCGGCAGCCGCCTGCTCCTGCGGCTGGCAGCGGTGTTCGCGATGGTGGGCGTGGTGCCGGGCGTGCTGATCTACACCGTGTCGTACCAGTTCGTATCGCGCAGCATCGAGACCTGGTTCGACGTGAAGGTCGAGGGCGCACTCGATGCCGGTCTGAGCCTCGGCCGCGCCACGCTCGATGCGCAGGTCAACGACCTGGCGACCAAGACGCGCCTCGCCGCCGAGCGCCTGAGCGACACCGCCAACCCGGTGCCACCGTTGGCGCTGGAGCGGCTGCGCGAGCAGCTGTCGGCGCAAGAGGTCACGCTGCTCGGCGCCAACGGGCAGGTGCTGCTGACGGTGGGCCGCATCACCACGGCGTTCTCGCCCGATCGGCCCAACGCCATGCAGCTGCGGCAGGTGCGCAGCGCACGCGTCGTGAGCCAGCTCGAGGGGCTGGACGAAGACAGCATCGCTGCCTCGAGCGCGGCGCGCGTGCGCGCCATGGCCTACATGCCCAGCAACAGTTTCTCGCTGGAGTCGCAAGACCGCTTCTTGATGGTGACGCAGATGCTGCCAACCGCCATGGTCACCAACGCTCTCTCGGTGCAGGCCGCCTACCGCGAATACCAGCAGCGGGCGCTGGCGCGCGACGGTCTGCGCCGCATGTACATCGGCACGCTGACCTTGACGCTGGTGCTGGCCGTGTTCGGTGCCTTGCTGCTGGCCGTCACGCTGGGCAACCAGCTCGCGCGGCCGCTGCTGGTGCTCGCCGAAGGTGTGCGCCAGGTGGCACGCGGCGACCTCACGCGCAAACAGGTGTTCGCCTCACGTGATGAGCTGAGCGGCCTCACACGTTCGTTTGCGGACATGACGGAACAACTCTCCGAAGCCCGCTCGCTGGTGCAGCGCAGCCTGGCGCAGCTTGAAGCGGCCCGCACCAACCTGCAAACCATCCTCGACAACCTGACCGCCGGCGTGATCGTGTTCGACCGCGACGGCCACATCGACACCGTCAACCCCGGTGCCACGCGCATTCTTCGCCTGCCGGTCTCGGCCTACCGCGGCCGCCTGCTGAGCGAGGTGCCTGGCCTGCAAGACTTTGCCGCGGCCGTGGCGCAGCGCTTCGAACTGCACCGTGGCAGCCCCGAAGCCGGCGAGCGCGACCACTGGCAGGATGCTTTCGATCTGCAGACCACCGCCGCCAATGGGCGAGAGAACGACAAAATCACACTGCTCGTGCGCGGTGCTTCCATGCCGCATGCCGGCCAGTTGATGGTGTTCGACGACATCACCGAAGTGGTCTCGGCGCAGCGCGCCGAAGCCTGGAGCGAAGTGGCGCGCCGCCTCGCCCACGAGATCAAGAATCCGCTCACGCCGATCCAGCTGTCGGCCGAACGCCTGCAGCACAAGCTCGAATCCAAGCTCGAGGGCCTCGACCAGGCGATGCTCGTGCGCTCGGTGGGCACCATCGTCAACCAGGTGCAGGCCATGAAGACGCTGGTCAACGAGTTCCGCGACTACGCCCGCCTGCCGGCTGCCCGACCGCGCGCTCTCGATCTCAACGCGCTCGTCAGCGAAGTGCTCACGCTCTACGCCACCGCGCAGGAGTCGGGCCGCCTGAGTGCTGAGCTGACCCCTGAATTGCCCACCATCCTGGGCGACACCACGCAGCTGCGGCAGGTCATTCACAACCTCGTGCAGAACGCGCTCGACGCGGTGGCCGAGCGCCCTGAAGGCTGGGTGCGTCTGCGGACCGAAATCGCCCGCACGGACCATGGCGAGATCCGCGCTGTGCGACTGCAAGTGATCGACAATGGGCCCGGTTTTACCGAGAAGGTGCTCAAGCGAGCCTTCGAACCGTATGTCACCACCAAGACCAAAGGCACAGGCCTCGGCTTGGCTGTCGTCAAGAAAATCGCCGACGAACACGGCGCCCGAATTCGCCTAGCAAACCTGACCGAGGGGGGCGTCGAAGGCGCTCAGGTGATGGGGGCGCAAGTTTCGTTATCATTTTCAAAATTTGCGCCGGCAGACAGCACCCCCGCTGTCGTGGCAAATGCCGAAGCACGGGCGCACTGAGGATTCATGGCCACCATTCTTGTTGTCGACGACGAACTGGGTATTCGTGCCCTGCTGTCAGAAATCCTGACCGATGAAGGCCACAGCGTCGAACTGGCCGAAAACGCGGCCCAGGCGCGTGCCTGCCGGGAGCGCGTGCGCCCCGACCTCGTGCTGCTCGACATCTGGATGCCCGACGTCGACGGCATCACGCTGCTCAAGGAATGGGGCGCCGCCGCGTTGCTCAACATGCCCGTGATCATGATGTCCGGGCACGGCACCATCGACACCGCGGTCGAAGCGACCAAGGTCGGCGCCATCGCCTTCCTCGAAAAGCCGATCACGCTGCAGAAACTGCTGCGGGCTGTGGAACAAGCGCTCGCCAAGCCGACCGCGCGCAGCGCGATACCGGCGACTGTGATCACCCGCATCGAGACCAGCGTCACCGTGGAGTCCCCGATGATTGGCGGTGGCATCAGCCCGCTGCCCGCCGTGCCGCTGGTGCTGGGTCCGCAACCCGAGCAGATGTTCGAACTCGACCGCCCACTGCGCGAAGCCCGCGACGCCTTCGAGAAAAGCTATTTCGAGTTCCACCTCGCCAAAGAAAACGGCAGCATGACCCGCGTCGCCGAAAAGACCGGCCTGGAGCGAACCCACCTCTACCGCAAGCTCAAGCAGCTGGGCGTGGACCTGAGCCGAAACAAACGCGGAGTCGGGGGCAACTGACTGCCGCTTTCAAGCGGCTATAATCGCCGGCTCTCGTCAGAGATTCAGGCCAAGTAGCTCAGTTGGTAGAGCAGCGGATTGAAAATCCGCGTGTCGGTGGTTCGATTCCGCCCTTGGCCACCACCCCTCTTTTCCCGGACCGTCCCGGGCCTTCCCAGAAAAGCCGAAAGCCCTTGCAAAACAGGGACTTAGCCTCGAAAGAGCGGCTCAGAAGGTCCCAGACGATCCACCAACGTCTCGTCGTTGCGCGTACCAATTGTTGTACCCAGACTGCCTCATTTTCTTGCAGTCATTTTTGGGTACAACATGGGCCAACTCAACGAGCGTCAGATCAAGGCGGCGCAGCCGCGGAACGTCGAATTCCTTCTCGCGGATGGCGACGGCCTATACCTTCGGATACGGCCAACGAGCAAGGTTTGGGTCTACCGCTATCAGCGCTGGGGCAAACAGGCCAAGCTGAGTCTTGGGCCCTATCCCGCGGTCTCGCTGGCGGTCGCTCGCAAAATGGCGAGGGCCGAAGCGGAGAAGCGGGCCGACGGCGTCGACCCTGTTCGAGCGCGTCGTGAAGAGCAGGAGGTTGCGCGTCTTGCTCACCTCAACACCTTCGAGTTGACGGCTCGTGCCTGGCTCGTCCAGGCTTCGAAGGATCGGCAATGGTCAGCTGGATACACCGAGAAGGTGTTGCGCCATCTGGAGCTGCACGTCTTTCCGTGGATCGGACGCCTCAAGATAGAAGAGATCAAGCCGACGGAGTTGGTGCGGTGCCTTCATCGCGTCAAGGATCGCGGGCACCTGGAGACCGCGCAACGGGTGCGCGAGGCGGTCCAGCACGTGTACCAGTACGCCGTCGACATGGGCACGCTGGACCCCGGACGAAACTTCGTGAACAACCGGACCGGTGGCCTGCCTGCACCTCGAGCACGCCACTATGCGGCGATCACAGACCCCGAGAAGTTCGGACAACTGTTGCGTGATATCGCAGCGTATCAAGGCAACGTCGTCACGCGAGCAGCGTTGCGTCTTTCACCGATGCTCTTTCAGCGTCCCGGACAACTGCGACTTGCGCATTGGGAGGATATCGACCTGGAGCAGAAGCTGTGGCGCTGCCCTCCTGAGAACATGAAGATGCGGGAGTGGAAGAAGCGTGATCCTCGGACGCCGGCCCACTATGTTCCCCTGCCAACTCAGGCGATCGACATCCTGCTCGACCTCAAGCCGTTGACGGGGCCGGCCGGTCCAGTCTTCAAGAGCATGGCAAAGCGGTCCGAGGCGACGCGCTACATGAGCGATAACACCATCAATGCTGCCTTGCGGACGCTCGGATACGACACGCGAGAGCAGATGACGGGTCACGGCTTTCGGGCTACCGCGCGCACGCTGATACGCGAGTTGCTCCACTGGGACAGGGAGGTCATCGAGCGGCACATGGCCCACGTGTCGGATGAAGAGTTGGGTAGCAGCTATGACCGGGCGACGCACCTTGCGCAACGCCGCAAGATGGTTCAGGCCTGGGCGGATCTGTTGGAGGTCCTTGCGCGGAGGAACGCTTGAACCGCCGTTTGCCGTTCGAGGACGTAGGGATTCCTGATGTCGACAGATTGACGCTGAGTAGCGCTGGAGGGAGGTGTAACAGGCGAGCCTGCGCAGCACTGCTTTTGTTGTTAAGGGGTGGTTATAAGCTGTGGATAAATTGCCTTAACTTCTAGCCTAAGCCATTGATTTTAAAGAATTCTTCGGGTTGATATTTTAAACTGTTGATATCCTGTGTGTATGCTTGTGGAAAACTGTCTAAGAACTTGGGCTAAGTCGTTGATTTGTTTATCATTTCGTTATAAATTATGCTCACGCGCCGCCCGTGCAAACGTTGAGTGCGAAGTCGCAACCGCAAGCGGAGGCAAAGATGCTGACATTCCAAGCGGAAATCGACGCCTTCAAGAAGGCCCTTCCGAAGCTTCTGGCGGACCGCCACGAAGGCGAATTCGCTGTTCTTAAGAGTTCTAACGTGGAGCGCGTTTTACCCACGTACGAGCAGGCGCTGAGTTGGGCATACGAGCAGTACGGACTGAACGAAGAGTTCTTCGTTAAACAGGTGCTTGAAACTCCTCAGGTAACGCACTTCCATCGCATTCGGTAGATACCGAGTGTGAGGAATCTCCCTGAGATCCCGATACAGCCTTTTGGCGCAGTCATTCCCGTCCAGCTCGTGGTTGGCGTAGGGCGGTGGAAGGCGCTGCGCTCAGAAGGTCGGACGCCGCCCGATCCAGTATCTGTCACGTTGCTGATTGACACCGGGGCTACATGTTCGTGGGTTCGCCCGGCGTACATGAATCAACTTGGGCTGACCCCACGAAGTTGGATCGACGTGGAGACTGCAAACGGCGTTGAGGAAAATCAGCCCGCATATGACATTGGCCTTGTTATTGGTGGATTTGGAACCACGAATGGGAGACGGTTTGAGACTCTGATCGGCGCGAAGGAGTTTCCTCACATGCCGTTCGACGGACTTCTCGGCCGGAACATCCTTACGTACATTCACCTCGCTTGGAATGGGCCTTCTGAAAACTTGCGAATTCACTACGAATAGAGGGCTGCCGATTCTCAATCGGCTGGCGTCGCGATCGCTTCCGGGGACCATACACGGTCGGTGATGTCGGCCGTCGTGGCAGTGTGACCACCGCAACGCCTTGTGGAGGTGGGGCGAAGTTGTAGTGCAGGAAAAGCAGCGCTACGGCGTACTCAAGGTTCTCACCTTCGTTGGAAGCCATTCGTCAGCTGGGTGAATTGGCGCATTTCCATGCGCATGGTTAAGCTTCTGATGCCGGTGAGCACGGTGCGCATCCGCAGTGCGGCACATTGCAGATGCTTCCGGCTCACGCCATTGCCGCGGGCCAGATCCAAGATTGCGAGGTCGACCTGATCGTCGATACGAGGGCTCGTCGAATTCCAGGTGTGAAACTCGGTATGTGTCCCCGCAACTAGTCTGACGATGGCCAACTCGATCAGCTTGCCGTCATGGTCGGCTGCCACCGATGCTGCAGTAATTCTTGGACGGGACTGAAGGGCTCATGCCATAGAGCGGTGCCAAGTGCTCCAAGCTTCTAACAGCGGTGGCGCGCTTCGCCTTAGGGCTCCTACAAAGCGAGCGCTGATGACAGCGCCGATTCAACCAATTGAATGAGTTACCGCATCAAAAGGGCAGAGCCGTGAGGGGTAATGTGGCATTGGCCAAGCGCGACCGGAAGTTCCCAGGCCAATGACGACGTGATCCAGGTCATGTGGCAATGTTGAGTGATCTGCATCCCTAGAGAAGAGGATTGCTAATCGTAGGGATGCGGGCTGCAATGGGGAAGCAAATGATGCGGGCTGCTGCGAGCCGTGGTTGCACGGACGGGGCGCGAGTCGCGTGGGTCTCGCCGTGCAGGTATCAGTGCCCCCACCTTGGCGCTTGGAAATCAACAGGGAGAGATACACATGGCCGCGAAAAAGTCATCTGGCGGTGGCAGGCCCGCCGCGAAGAAGTCCATCGCTCGTCCGCCCGCCGCCAAGAAGCGCCGTGCGCAGCAAGTGCCGGAGCCGGAGCCGGCGTACTCGTTGACGGTTCCCATTTCTCCTGCTGTTCGTGCCGTCTACGGCAGTCTCAGCGCCGATACGCTCAACAGCTTTCTTGAAATCAAGAAAGGGCCCGCAACCACAGCCCCAGCGGCAGATGCCGCTCAGCTTCAGGTTCGAAAGAGTGGCCGCTGGGTTTCCGTCAATAAGCCTGGGCGAACCAATCTTGACTGGGCTGCACCGTTCCTTCTTCCCGACCTCTCATCGGTGTTGCAAGCTTCTCAAGGCGATACCTTCCGACGGGCATCCGCGCTGGGCACGGAGAATCCGGCCGTCGAGCCCGGGACGCTGTTGCCGACAGCGTCTTTCGCCGAAGCAATCCTGTCCATTCCGCCGGTGCCGCTTGCCGAACTGAACACCAGGCTGTCGGTCGTTTCAGGAGGACTCATCTCGGATCTCAAGCCTGTATCGAATCGGGTCAACAAGGACATGGACCCCCGCTTGCAACTCGCGGTCATCAACAAGCGTGCGGGGAAGCAGTCGGTCGCGATCTCGTCAGCGACTGGAGAAGAGGTGCCCGTCATCGCTAGGGTCGCGTCGATGGCGAAATGGGAAGAGATGCCCGACGTGCACACCGGTGCCGACCTTGGAAAGGCACAGGACGGAACGACCATCGTTACGGGCCGAGTGGCTGTGGACCGCTTGGAGGCGGTCCGCGCAGATCCGGCAGTATTTAGCTTGAAAGCCTCTCAGCCGGTCCACACCGCACTGGCAAAGACAGCCGAGACCATGGGTGTGCGGGCGGCGGACTTGGTGCGAGCGGGCATCACGCCGGGAGGTGGGCGTGGCGTGGTCGTGGGCATCGTGGACACAGGCGGAGATTTCGCGCACCAGAACTTCCTGAAGCCCGATGGCAGCACACGCCTGCTCGCGCTGTGGGATCAATCGGGCGTCGCACGCGCGAACAGTCCTTTCGGGTACGGACGCCTCTATTCGACTGCCGAGATTGACGCGGCTCTTCAGGCGCCGAATCCCTATGCAGCACTGGGGTATGGCCCACGCCCCGACACCCCCAATGAACAAGGCCAGCACGGCACGCATGTCATGGACATTGCGGCCGGCAATGGCGCCGGGACCGGCCTGCCGGGTGTGGCGCCGGACGCGGACATCGTGTTCGTGGAGATCTCGGCGACGGACATCGCCTGGACCGGCCCGGACGTGGTCAAGCAATCGTTCGGCGACTCCGCGCAGATGCTAGAAGCGGTCAAGTACATCTTTGAACTTGCCGGCGACAGGCCGTGCGTCGTCAACTTGAGTCTCGGAACCAACGGCGGGCCGCACGACGGGACTTCGTTGCTGGAGCAGGGCATGGATGCACTGGTCAACGCCAAGCCGAATCGCGCAATCGTCATTGCCGCTTCGAATTCCCAGACAGATGACATCCATACCAGCGGCATCGTCGGCATGGGCCAATCGGTCGACTTGGGTTGGACTCTTATCGAAGAGGCGGGAGGCGAGTTCGAACTCTGGTACGAAGGTAACCGGCGCCTCGAGATCACGTTGATCGGCCCCGATGGAACCCAGGTAGCGACCGTGCAGCCTGGCAACAGCCAGCCGCTTGCCCTTGGCTCCCAGGTCGCCATCTTCATCAGCAGCCGGCTCGGCGATCCCAACAACAACTGCAATGTCATCGGCATCTGGGTCGCAGGCGGTGTGGCGGGCGGGACATGGACCGTCAGGCTGCGCTCGCTCAGCAATGCGCCTGTCGACTATCACGCCTGGCTCGAGCGGCTGGATGGCAGCCAGTCCTCGTTCGTCACGCCAGTGCCGACACACACCCTGGGATCGATCTCGACCGGGTACGAAACCATTGTGGTGGGGTCATACGATGCTCACAAAGCTGCGTTCCCCTTGTCGAGCTTCTCGAGTTCCGGCCCGACGCGGGACGGTAGACAGAAGCCGGAGATCTCCGCACCTGGCGGCAACGTGATCGCCGCCCGCTCCAGAACCAGGAACGGCCTCACCCGCAAGTCCGGAACCAGCATGGCCGCGCCTGCTGTCACCGGACTTGTGGCGCTGATGATGGCCGAGGCAACTCGCAACGGGATTGCATTGTCCAGCGCGCAGTTGAGGGCCAAGCTGTTGGCTGGCGCGGACCCCGCCGCCCCGGTGGCCGGCGCTGGAGCATGGGATCCGCGATCCGGGGCGGGGCGGGCGTCTTCCAGGGCCATTTGACCGGATGGTTTGACAGTGCTGGCACTTCGTCAAACAATTGCATGCAACATCGCACCAAGTTGGGGATTTATCGTTGCAACGCGTCACGCACGCGTGTATTCTGAACAAATACCCTCAGCTATTGATTCATGGCAATCAACCTCGCACTGCTCAACAAGCTCGAGACGCTCCCCGCATCAGGGCTGGCTTCCGCTCGCGCGGACGGTGAGCGCGTGGTCGTCATGGTGCGATTGCGGAAGGGCGCCAAGCGTCCGTCGTATGTTGCGCCGCGGGCCGAATTCTCACCGGAGCTGTTCTCCGCTGAAATGCCCGCCGGTGACCTTCGTCGCTTGGAGCTGGACCCCTCTGTCGAGGCCGTCTCTCTGTCTCGAGATCTTCCGATCATTCGCTGAAGCGGTCGTCCGACCTCGGAGTCCTTCATCCGCAGGTTGTATCCGCGTTGACCTCCGAAGTCAGGAGCGCCAGCCGATGGCGGCACGGACTGCGTTGTCGCGAGAGACTCCTTCCATTCGTCGAGTGAGGCACGTCAGCTGCGTTGCAATCCCCGCGCCGTTCACGGTGAACTTGCCAAGCTCGGCAGGTTCTTCGCCGCGGAACCCGGGTTCCCGATCGTCGATGGGCAGATGTCCGCGCACCGGCGATCATCGTCTTCGTTCGGAACAAGCGCCTTCCGGACAGCGGGTGAAGGAGGACTTGGTCCCTCACCAGCCATTTGAGGCGACGTCGAGCGAGCTGTCCTCGTCGAACGCGTGGCGCACCGGGCGCGCAACGCGTTGCCTCACGCCGGTTTCCACTCTCCGCCTTTGCCGCAAGGCACTGGCCCAGTGCTCAACTTCCGCCGGAATTCATCGCGCGATCCGACCCCTCTGGTCCTAAAGTTAATGCGTCACCCGTCATTTTGGATGCTCCCGCGTCGTTCTGCTCGATGATTTCTGGCTCTGAATCGTCGCGCCAAACGACTCCTGGTGGTTGCATCGTCAAGCTGGCAAGACGGAGGTCACATGGCTCATCCCTCAGATGCGCTCGCTGCGATCAGTGAGCTTCGGCAATCGCCAGCTCCTGGTGATGTTGTCGCGGTGCTCCTGCGTCTGCCGGCGGTCCTGCACGTCACGGGACTGAGCCGCTCCACGCTCTACCGGCTGATCGCGGAGGAGCAGTTCCCGCGCCCTGTTCGACTCGGACCCCGTGCCGTCGCATGGCGGCGCTCGGACGTGGAGGCCTGGAGCGAAGCGCGTCCCGTCACCGCGCACTGATCGCGGCGGGCACTCGTCATCATGGGTGTACCGAGGGTTGACGACGACATCGCGAGGGAATCGTGACTCCGTCTCCACGCGAGCGCGTGACGATCGACCTTCGGGGGATCGGTCCCCGGTTGCACGCTCATGCTGCTGCTCACGGCAAGACGACCGCCGCGGTGGTGCGGGCAGCCGTTGTCGCGGCGTTCGATGCCGAGGGCGGCCCCGCGGAACCGGGTCGTGTCGCCGAGCCGATCGATGTGCGAGCCGTCAAGGTGACGCTGCGCCTCGATGGCGCGCACGCGTCTTGGCTGGCCCGTCGCGCTCGGTCGGCCGACGTCTCGCAGGGCGCCTATGTGATGGGACTTCTGGATGGGCAGCCGCCGGGCCCGAGGTCCGCTGACCACGGCGCTGCCGTCGCAGCGCTTGCCGATTCGACGCACAAGGTCGCGGCGATGAGTGCCGACATCCACGGGTTCCTTCGGCTGATACGCAACGCCAAAGGCGATGAGGCGGCGGAGAAGTACCGTGCCGGCCTGATGTCGCTTGCTGTGGACATGCGAGCGCACCTGGAGGTGGCGTCGCGGCTGATGACCGAACTGACGTCGCAGCAGCGGATGAGGCTGCGCCATGGCGCACGGCGCCGTGAACGGGTGCCGAGATGACATCCGGCCCCAGCGTCGATGGCGTGCTGGTCCAGTGGGGCGAGCGGCTGTTCTATCCGGACAATCGCATCGTCAGGCCGATGCCACCCGCGCGGCTGGACGCGTTGACGCGGCGCAAGGCGGCGGTCCTCCGTGGCCGGATCGCGGCCACGGTGAGCCGGCGCATGCCGCAGGTGATGGTCAAGGTGACCGGCGGTGGTCGTGGGATGGCAGCGATCGCGGCGCACTTCCGCTACATCAGCAAGAACGGACGCCTGGACATCGAGGACGATCGAGGCGTGGTGAGCCAGGGCAGGGAGGCGCTGCACGACCTGGTGGAGCAATGGCGCTTCGGCGGGTCGCTGATCGAGGAGATCAGCCCTCGGCGTGAGGCGTTCAACATCGTGCTGTCGATGCCGCAGGGCACCGATCCCCGGATCGTGAGGCAGGCGGCACGCGAGTTCGCGAAGGTTGAGCTGAAGGACCACGCGTATGTGATGGTGCTGCATGAGCACCAGGCCAATCCGCACGTGCACCTGGCTGTACGTGCGGAGTCCAGGTCGGGTGTGCGGCTGAATCCGCGCAAGGCGGACCTCCACCGCTGGCGCGAGACGTTCGCGAAGAAGCTGCGCGGCTGGGGTGTGGAGGCCGAGGCGACGCGGCAGGCGACGCGTGGCGCCAATCGCCAGGCCGATCCTCTGTGGCGTGTGAAGGCGCGCGCCGACGGAAGGCTGCTCCGTGACGACGAGTCGGCGAAGTCCGGTGAGCGTTATCGCATCAGCCGCGGAGGTGCCTTGGAGGCGTGGGCGCACATTGCGCGTGCGCTGGGCGCGTCGGACCGGCCGGAGGACCGCCGCTTGTCAGGCGAGATCGCACGCTTCGTGCGCGAGTCGCCGGCCGTGCGCGACTGGGCGGTCGAACGACAGCGCGGCGGGCGGACGCCTGCGAATGTGTCGCCGCAGCGTCAGCCGCAGGACCGCGGTCGTGACATCGGTCGCTGACCCCGCCTCGATTCAAACGCGCTGGGACGCGGCTCGTTCCCGTGCCGGGAGCGCGCGCCATCTTCCTTCATGCGGTACATGAACGAGCGCTTGGCGAATTGGCGGCGGCTCGGCTCGCGGCGCTGCGCTTCGGTAGCGGATCGGCGCGCCAGATCACACCTTGGTCGCCCGCCATGCCCGGTGCCGGGCCGCTGAAGGCCTTGCACGGGTCGAGCCGGCTCGACCCACGCGCCAGTCGCCTCGCCTGCGGGTGACTTGGTGTCATGCAGGTGGCGTTCGCCCACCGGGGTGAGGGGTGGGCTGGCAAGATGGCCCCATCGCGGAGAACCAGAGGTTTCCACAGCCATGAACATCGCCAACCTGCAGGCCACGCTTCGCCACTTCGCGGCCGAGCGCGAGTGGCAACCCTTCCACACACCGAAGAACCTGGCGACTGCCCTAATGGTGGAGGCTGCCGAGCTGGCGGAGGTGTTCCAGTGGATGACGCCGGAGGAGTCGCGCGAGGCGCATCTGGATGCGGCGTCGAAGCAGCGCATTGGCGAGGAGATCGCCGATGTGTTGCTCTACCTGCTGCAGGTGGCGGACCACACGCAGGTCGATGTCGTGCAGGCGGTCAAGGACAAGCTGGTGCGCAATGCCGAGAAGTACCCGGCGAAGCGCGTGGTGGCGGTGGTCGAGCCCGCCGAGGCGTCGTCGGCCGACACGCACATCCTGTTGGACTACGAGAATGTGCAGCCGACCGAGGTCGAGCTGCGAGTGATGGTGCCGGAGGCCACCCGGGTCTGGGTCTTCCACGGACCGCATCAGAAGCAGGTCGAGCAGCGCTTTGCGTCTTTCGGCACCGGCATGACGGCGGTGCCGATCAGCAAGACGGGCAAGAACGCGCTGGACTTTCACCTGTCGTTCTACATGGGCTACATCGCCTCGCGCAATCAGCAGGCGAAGTTTGTCGTGGTGGCCAATGACAAGGGCTACGAGCCGATGCTGGAGCACGCGAAGGTGCTGGGGTTTGCGGTGCGCCAGCACGGCCACGCGCGATCGGCGGAACCGGTGGTTCAGAAGGTCGTCGAGGTTGCCGCTCCGCGTCCCGCGACAGCCGTCGCCAAGAAGGCGGCCGCGAAGAAGGCGACTGCGAAGAAGGTTGCTCCGAAGCCGATTGCCAAGACACTCGTCGCGAAGAAGACCTCGCCGAAGAAGGCGGCTGCCAAGAAAGTGCAGCCGCCCGCAGCGAAGAAAGCCGGCCATCCCGCGAAGCTTGTGAAACCTGCACCGCTGCCCGCCAAGGCGCAGGCCGGCAGTGCTACGGCCGGGTCGTCGGTCATGCTGCAGAAGATAACCGACAGCCTACGCAAGATGGGTGACCAGCGGCCGGTCAAGCAGGCATCGCTGCGGCGTATGCTCAAGGCCTTGCTGGGTGCAGCGGCATCAGACGAGTCCGTGGAGGTCGCTTTGCGAAATCTGATTGCCCGGTCGCTGGTGGCAATCGGGGCTTCGGGCGCCGTGACTTTTCCGCAGTTCGGGAAGGCGGTCGAGGCCAGTCTGGCCAAGGGGTGACAACGATGGCGCGGTGACAAGGTCACTGAGACCCTGCGCTACCGACGTTGCGTGCAGTGATGCCTGTGGGTCGCCGCTTGACAGGGTGTCGGCGATCGATCGTGTTGGGCTGATCTCTTGGGGCGTGTCCCCGCGGCGCGGGGCCGGGCTGTGGCGCGGTGCGTCGAGCCGCTGTCGAAGGCCCGGCGTCTCGCCCCTGCGGGCGGCCATCCCTCATGCGCAGCGGCCCGTTCCCGTGCCCGGGGACCGCAGGCTGGTTTCCTTCACGGGGTACGTGAACGAGCCCACTTGCCGAACTGGCCGGTGTTCCGTTCTCTGCGCTGCGCTGCGTTCGCTGCACACCCGCCAGATCGCAACCCCGTGCACCCGCCCTGCCCGATGCCGGGCCGCTGAAGGCCGATTCCCTGCAGTGCTCACAGCGGCTCGGCCGCCGCGCCATTCGCTCCGCTCGGTGTCACGTCGGTCGCAGAGGCGCCGCTGCTCGGGGATGTTGGGCCGGCTTCGCTGCAACCGCTGCGCCAAGCGAGCTGGCACATCGGTCGCGGCGCTGCGCCGCCCAAGACCGTGGCAGCGCGTGCGCCAGGGCAACCCACCGCGCTCCCCCCAGCGGCGCCCCCGTCCTCCGTGAGGGGGACTTGTGGTGGGATCTTCGATGCGGTGGGCCGGGAACTGGCTCACTGCTTCGGCTGCTGGCGAGAACCCCACCCATCTCCCGACCTCTTCCCGTGAGGGAACAGGCCCTGCCCACCCCCCGCCCGCCCGTGGGCGGGAGCGAGGAAGTCCGAGCAGAAGGATCAGTTGGAAGGCTCACCACACGGTGGCCGGCTGGTCGTTCTGAAGGAGCACATCATGGCTTTCGTACGAGTGGAACAACGCAATGCGCGTCTGGCAACGGCGGTCCGCGTCGAGTTCGTCAAGGGTCGCGACGGCGAGGTTGCCAAGGGCATCGTGACCGTCATCAGCAACAGCCGCCGCGGGTCGGGTGAGGACCGGGTCGAGGAAGCGACCGCGATCCAGTGGACGCTGTGGGGCAAGCAGGCCGAGAACGCCGCCGAGTACCTGGGCAAGGGCTCGCGCGTGAACGTGGTCGGGCGCCTGCAGAACAACAACTACGAGAAAGGCGGCAGCACCGTCTACGGCTTCCAGTTCACCTGCGAGGAACTGGACTACCTGGACAGCCGGGCGGAGGCCGACGCGCGACGGGGACGGCAAGGAGGGGCGCGGGACGACAAACCGGCCGCTGCCCGACAGCCGACACAGAGCGCATCGCGCGACCGCAACGGACGCAGCGCAGGCAGGGCTGCGGCGCCTGGTCAGCAGTGAACAGACATCCGGCGGGCAGGGCGGATGCGCCCGCTCGCTTTTCTCAAACCCAATCGATTGGAGTCGACATGCATTCATCTAACGCCTCCCCCAGCCTCGCCACGCGATTCGCGCGCAACACCTTCGTCCTTCGCAGCGAGACCCCGCTCGCCGAGGACCAGATGCGCCAGGCCGCGCCGTCGATCTTTGCCAGCGGCAAGCACGCCAGCCGTTCCGAGCGCTACAGCTACATCCCGACCATCGAGGTTTTGCGTGGCCTACGCACAGAGGGCTTCGAGCCCTTCATGGTCGCGCAGAGCAAGAGCCGCATCGAAGGCAAGACCGAGTTCACCAAACACATGATCCGCATGCGTCACGCCCACCACGTCGGCAGCAAGGCCGAGGCGAACGAGATCATCCTGATCAACAGCCACGACGGCGCCAGCTGCTATCAACTACTTTGCGGCGTGGTCCGCTACGTCTGTTGCAACGGCCTCGTCGTCGGCGACATCGCGCACGACATTCGCTTACCTCACCGGGGCGACATTCAGGACGAGGTGATCGAGGGCGCGATTCGGGTTCTCGGCGACTTTGAAGCCGTCGATGCATCGATCGACGGCATGAAGCTGCTCGACTTGAAGCCCGAGGAAGAACACGC
Source organism: Rhizobacter sp. P2_G4 (assembly GCF_056403575.1). Taxonomy (NCBI): domain Bacteria; kingdom Pseudomonadati; phylum Pseudomonadota; class Betaproteobacteria; order Burkholderiales; family Sphaerotilaceae; genus Rhizobacter; species Rhizobacter sp. P2_G4. The sequence continues at coordinate 1,062,000 of NZ_JBFUFG010000001.1, forward strand.
CTTCGCCACGGCCGCCCTCGCGCTTCGCTATGGCGAGCCCACCGAAGGGCAAGCCGCGGCACCGATCACGGCCGAGCAGCTGATCGAATCACGGCGCCCGGAAGACCTCGGACGCAGCCTGTGGGTTTCGATGAATCGCCTGCAGGAAAACATGCTGAGGGGAGGCCAGTCAGGTCGAAGCGTCCAAGGGCGACGGATGCGGACGCGCGCGGTCGGCAGCATCGATCGGAGCGTGAGTCTCAACCGGGCGCTGTGGGTGCTGGCCGAAGAGATGCGCAAGTTGAAAACCTGAGCGGACAGGCTCCTTCACGGGAGCCTGCTGCCCGAACCGAGGTAAAACTATCCAATCGCCGCGAGAAACTGCCTTGCGGTCCGGGCACGTTGCTCCTTGGAAAGTTGATGCAGCGCTTGCAGGAGCTGCGCCACTGCGTCGTCTTCGCAGTACAGGTAGGGAAGCGACACGCCGAGCGCGCCCGCGATCAGTCTGGCGGTGGCGATCGGTGGCTCATGCACACCGAGCTCATATCGACTTATCCGAGCCCTGCTGCTTGACTCGTCGATGCCGATGAGCACGCCGACCTTCTCCTGGGACCAACCCAACTCTTCTCGTCGGGCGCGCATGCGTCGACCGACGATTGTTGTGGGCTGGACTCCCGCTTGAGGCATGTCACGAGTCTCGTGACTGGTCCATAATTCGTCGTCACGAAAGACGTGACACTAAGTGCTCAGGAGGCTCTATGAACGCACTCGCCAATCAAGCAGGTCGCAATCAATGCCGGCTGGTCGGAATGAACGAGGAACGTCGAGCGCAGCCCGGTGGCTGGTTGAGCAGGCCGCTGTGCCGCAGATATTCGTTCGCGCAGTTCGGAGCGTTTCGACTCGCCGCATGCAATCAGGGCGAATCGCTTGATTGGCATTGGGCACTTGGCATCTCGGCGAGCGGGGAGTGCGAAGTGTTGGGTGCTTGGCAAGGTGAGTCGTCATCCGTGGCGCGCCAAATCGCGGCCGATTTGGAGGCACGAGGAGTCGAGAGAATCGGATCGGTGTGTGTAAGACCAGCCGTTGCATGGAATGCGATCGGCACTGAAACCTCGAAGCGGTTCGCGGCGACAACTGTTCTCGGGGAGGACGGTCTCGATGCTCCGGGACCTCATCGGAGGACCCGCCAAAGGCGCACCGTTCGGTTGGCTAACGACGCCGCAGAGTTTGTGCAGAAGGCGGTAGATCGGGCTGTGCGTCAACGGGAAAGGCGGCCGAACGATTCCGATGCCGTTGCCTTCGTTTCGGACGTTCTACGGCGGGCAGACCAAGGCCTCCCAGATGTGGCGAGCGGGAGTCGCCGCTTCGACTCAAGAGATGCGCCTGCCTTCTCGACGACCGACCTCCAGGGCTCCTGAGCCTTCCATGACGGCTCGAATCATCAAGGACTGGCGCGACGCCTTGTCGCGCGTACGAGCGGCGCTGATGCGTCGCGGTCGCAGCGGACATGACGCCGACGACCTGGTTCAGGAGGCCTGGGTGCGCATGGCCTGCTACGAGCGCGATCACGAGGTGGAGCAGTCCGATGCCTTCCTGATGCGCACGGCATTGAATCTGTCCATCGACGCGCACAGGACGCGAATTGGACATGGAGAAGAGGTTGACCTGGAGGAGGTGGTCCTCCTGGACTTATCTCCGGACACCGAGGCTGTGGTTCTGGCCAAGGAACGCATGGCGCGCCTGAGTGAATGCCTCGGGCGCTTGAGCGACAAGACACGCGAAATCTTCCTGGCCCATCGGATCGATGCTCTGACCTATCAACAGATTGCCCAGCGGCACGGGCTGAGTGTCAGCACGGTGGAGAAGCACATTGCCAAGGCAACGCTCCAGCTGACCACATGGATGGAAGGCTGGTAGGCGACCGAAGACCGCACGCCGATTCAAGTCTTGTGCCGCTAAGGCGGCCAGATCCAACTCGTTGAAGCAGGCATCGAGTTCCGCTGCCAAACACCCCGGGCCAGTCTCCGCGTCGCAAGCTTCTCGGCCAGAAGGCTCGCTAGCGTCTGCACGCAAAAGGGGGCGGCCGAGAAGCGGGGCCGCCGACCGGAGCGGGCCTAAGAGGGGGCGGGGACATTGGTCGACTCCGACGCCCTCAGTGCCCGTGTAGCTGGCCGGAGTCACGTCACGCTCGACGCCACTCCCGCAGCGGGGGGTCCAGAGGTCGAGCGCGCGCAGTTGCCGAGCTTGATGAAGTTATGCAGGATAAGTGGCCCAGGGAAACGCAGCAGGTCACGGGTGTAGCGCCTGCGCTTGAGACTCTGGTCTGCTTCCATGCTGTCCAGCTATTTGTTAACCGGACAGCATCGTTATCGTTGCGACTGCGGTTCTCAAGATGGGTTGGCTAGACGCTTACCCCGCAGCCATTCGCCTGCGCGCCCTTACCGGCGGCAGCCAGTCTTGAGGCGCCGTTCGACTCGCGGCCGGCAGCGATGCAGCGAGGGTGTGTGATAACCCAGTCGAAGATCGAGGTGCTGACGATTGGCGCGCATGTTCGAGCATCCAGCCGGCACTTCGTATTGATGAGTGCTAGAAGGCCCTGCGAGGGTCACAGATGCTGATTGCGTCGGATGGGCCGTGGCGGCTTTCGAAATAGATTCGAAGAAATCCGCAGCGCGAATATGGTGCAGACGTGACTACCACTGCTCGAACCGAGATCGCCAACTTAAACGGTACCGACTCGTGAGCTACTTGCGCGCCTTCATCACCGCAGCACTCACCGCTAGGGCCTTGTCGGCACTCAGCGGTCGCTTGAAGGCGACCAGAGGGACCTCGCACTGCGCAAGAACGGATGCAAGGTCGGACGTGCACTTAACCTCGTACAGCCGGTCGCCCTTGCGAGGATCGTCGTCAGCAAAGTTCGGCGTGCATGCCGTCGTATGCGCAGCAGTGCATTGGACGTACCTCGGATCTCCGGCAGGAATGTTCGGAGTGCAGGCGTAACTGCCCGGCCTGGTCGGTGGCATCGACGGTGGAGCATTGGCCGCCAAGGTCCCTGATTCATCGGGCAAGGGTGGAGCCCGAGCGCCGACCGCGGACCTGAGCACCGTACTGCAGTAGGACTTGAGAGCGGGTGAAAGTGCTGGCAGCCGTCCCGCATCCTCTTCGGCGTGGCACTTCGTGCAGCTGTTGGGTGCAGCCGCAATCGGCCCGGGATTCTCGGGCCAAGGCTCGGTGTCGCCCGTGCGAACGATCGGCTCATACCAAGTCTTGGCGAATATCAACGTGGCGAACTTCGTCGACACCCCGTTCAGAACCGTCCCGTGGATGACGTAAGGATTCTCGCCCGCATGGCAGCTTGAACAGACGCCGCCAGATTTGGCACGCAGATCGCTCCCACCCGCAAACTGAGATATCGGTTGCACAGAGCCGCGCGGGAACGTGAACTGAGAATCCAGCTCGGGCTTGTTGGGGTCTTGGTTGTCCCAGAAGCAAACCTTGGCGCGTTTCGCATCCAAGGGATCTACCTGGCCAAGGCACACGACGCCGTCCGCTTGGACAATGTTCTTGTCATCGAAGCGGGGCAAAGCGATGCACAGGCCGGCAGGGCTCGCACTGGTGTACGTCAGAACCTCGGCATTCATCCCACGCTCGAGGAAGAGATCTTTTGCGTCAATGACCCCTTGCGACTGCCACGCTGAACCGGGTCCGAAATCAGGGGGCAACGGCACTCCGTGCTCTGAACACAGCTTTCGATAGGCCTCGCCGCTTACCCCTGTCACCGCCAGGAATGGAGACTTGGACGCCAATGCCTTGAGCTCCGGCTCGCCTCTCAAGCGTTCCGACACCTGTGACGGCAACTCGTACAGCGTTGCAGCGGACGCAGGTGCCGATCCATCGGCGACTCTCACGTACCTAAGCTTGCTGCGAAGGAGCGCGAGCTTTCCCAACAACTCGGCTTTCTTTTCGATCTTCGCATGGTGGACCAGCCATTCAAGAAGTCGCGACTCGACGACCAAGCGCGCCTGCACATCCGACGATTCGTCCTTCGTTAGGCGGCGTTGAAGCTGCGCAAATTTGGCGCCATCTTCGACACTCAGTCGCTGCGTGAGCATCTGGAGATACCACGATTGGGCGCGGCCGATGACGCGCAGCGTCGGCGCAAGTTCGACACCGCCTTTGTCCAACATGGCACCATGACCTATATAGGAAATCGGCTCGTCGGAGGATGGAAGCAATGCCGATGTAGCCAAGCTAGCGGTGAGCATCAATCCACAGAGGCAGAGGGCGACCTTCGATTTGCGTCCGAGAAGCATTGATATCTCCCAAGTCGGGATGTTGATAGGCAGGGGCGCGTCGAATTCATCAAACCCTCATCCGATGAGCCGGCCTGATGTATAGCAACGATCAATGCTCCAGAGAATCCCTAAAGTTGTTGAGCACATCACGCGAGACTCAATACCGTTCTCTTAGCTGTGGTTTCGAAGGGATTGAAACGAGCGACAACAGGAGGTGCGCCAGACAGACACGACTCTGCGTGGCGACCCGCTCAAGCAACGAAAGCAGCCCCCTCTCGATCAAAAGCTAGTGCTGGCGCCGACCCGCGCGCGTCGACCCTGCGATCGAGCCCCGACGTACCACAGGTTGTTCCGATTGGCAAGGTTGTCGATGGCCGCCGAGATGGTGAACGCCGGGGTGACCGTGTGCGTCAGTACCAGGTCGTTGCGCAGGTAGGACGGCAGGAACCGGTTTCCTGTCGGGATTGACGAGTCGAAGATCTGGTCGGCAAACTCGAGTCGCCACACTAGACGTGAGCGCGCCGTCACCTGCCAGGCAGTCTGGACGCCGGCTCGATGGCCTGGACGCTGCCGCAATGGTTCGTCGGCGGGACTCACCCGGCTGATGAGGCGCGTGTACTGCGCCTGCAGATTGAATGTTTCACTGGCCTGCAACTGGATCGCGAACTCGAATCCTTTGACGTACACGCGCTCTGCATTCACCAGCTGGTTGGCTTCGTTGTCGAACGTCACCAGGTCTGTGTAGTTCCTTCGAAAGACGGCCATCGAAAGTTCGCCCACTCCCCGCGGGAGACTCTTCCCGTACCCGACCGAGAAACCTCGACTGTGCTCTGCATTGAGCGTCGGATTGCCACCCAGCGCTGGTGGTAGACCCAGCGCAAAGAAGCTGGGCGGCCTGAAGCCTTCGGAATAGCTTGCCATGAGATGTCCATCGGCATCATCGTTGGCCTCGGACAGGCCGTAGCGGACACCGACCGTCGGACTGGTCTGCGCTCCGTTGCCGTCGACAGCATCGTGACGAACTCCCGCACGCACGGTCAGCTTCGGGCTGGCGACCCATTTGATTTCGGCGAAAGCCGACCGGGTGTTGCGGCGCAGGTCGAAGTCTGCCGGGATCTGCATGCCGAACAGTTCGTAGGTCGTGACTGCGGTGCCCTGCTCTCGCTGGAATTCGCCGCCGAGGGCCAGCTCGGTCCCACCGGCCATGTGCCTGACAGCGTTCAGGAGCACGCCGGTTCTCCTGTAGAGCGTCCTCGAGGAGGATGCCGGCAGCCCGAAGTCGCTGCGCACGCCTGGCGCCACGCCGGGTGAGTCGGTGATCTGCAGATGGCGGAACCCGGTTCCCTCCAGCGTCAACGACCAAGCTCCTGCGTCGACCAGATAGCGGAGTCCGAGAGACGTCCCCTCGGACCGTCCGCGCTCGAGAGATCGAATCTCAGCCAGCTCTACCCCGCCGCTGTCATCGGGGAAGGTGCTGCTGGTGCGATCTGCGTGGCGCAGCTGCATCTCCACGCGTGAATCCTTGGATACCAGGATCCGCCCTGCAAGGCTGAGCTGGTCCAGCCTCAGGCGACTGCCTTCGGACTCGAGTCCATCTTTCAGCGTCGAAGCCGAGAGCGAAAGGCGGCTTCCATCTTCGCCGGCAAGAGACGCTCTCGCGCTGAGGGCGCGGTAGCCCAGCCCCCCGGCGCCCGCACTGGACGAAGCACCTGTCTCGTCGCGGCGAGTCAAGATGTTGATCACGCCGCCGAGTGCGTCGGCACCGTAGGTCGAAGACGCGGCGCCACGCAGCACCTCGATACGCTCGATCTCGTTTGGACTAATGCTCGAAAGATCAAACCCACCTCCTCGGGAATTGGTGGGATCGATCACGCGCACACCATCTATCAGGACCAGCACGTGATTGGGGTCGCTTCCGCGGATGTAGGCCAGGCTCAGTCCGCCAGGGCCGCCGAGTTGGTCCACCTGCACGCCAGCAACCTGACGCAACAGATCGGCGCCACTGGCAACGCCCATGCGCTCGATCTTCTCGCGTGTGAGGACCGTCAGACCTTCGGTCTCTTGGCCCGCTGTCAGCGGGACCCGGGCGCCCAAGACCACCACTCGGCTCAGGGAAGTTGGCGGTTGGGCTGACGCCGGCATCTCATCAGTATCATTCGCAGCGTAGGCGAACTGCCCCAGCAAGACAGCGCACGCCGCCAGAAGGAGACGTGCGAACGCGGCATCGTGCGACACCCTCGTTTGTACAAACCGCTGCAATGCCGTACTCTTTCCGTAGCGGTCCGCACCATGTTCTTCGATGCGTACCCTGCTGAGATCTATTCCGTGATCGGAACCACATCGAGCGCGCCGCCCAACACATGGCATCGACATGAACGTGTGCTCGGCCGATGGAGGAGACAACGATGGATCAGGGGGAGAGCCAGAACGGGGTGCGCCGCGTGTCAGGACTCGTGCCCTGGAGTCGAGTTCTCGCACTTCTTCTGGCACTCGCTGCATTTGTCATCGTCCCGTTCGTGATCTGGGGTGAGCAGATGGATGTCAGCGCACCCCAAGTTGTGCAGGATCAGGCAACAAAATGGGCCATAGCCTCGGCGGGCATCATCCTGCTCGTGCTAGATGTCGTCATGCCGATCCCCAGCAGCGTGGTTTCGATAGGCCTTTGCTTCCTACTCGGACCCACTTTGGGAGGGCTGGCAGTCTTCGTGGGCATGGTCGGGGCATTCGTCGTTGGTTTCCAGACTGGCCGTCTGATGCCTGCTGCGCGCCTTCGCAAGTGGGTTGGCGCTCAGACTTGGGATGCGTTGGCTTCCGATCACCTTTCGGCAAGCTTGTTGTGGATCGCAGCTTCGCGGCCCGTACCCGTCTTGGCCGAAGTGGTTGCGATATTCGCGGGCAGCGTGCGCATGCCGTTCCTGCCGTCTCTCGCATCGGCGGTCGCGTCATCGCTGTTGGTCGCCACCGCGTACGGCCTCGCGGGATGGCTTGGTCTGAGCGAAGCAGGATCGTCGACAGCAGTGTTGGTTTTCTCGGCCGCCTGCCTGCCGGCCGCGAGCTGGGCTGCGTTCCAGTGGATCCGTCGCTTCCGGCTACAGAGACGATAGTTCGACAGATGTGGGCGCACGTAGTCGCTTTTGAGAACAGCGGCTGAATCGCGCAGTCGACCGAGTTCCCGATGGCGAAACTGAAACGGCTCATGCGCCCGCAGCCCCGATGCGTCGCTGTAGAGGTTCAACTCCTCCAACGACGGGGAAGGAGCGGCGTCGGTCCATCGCAATTGTGTTCGAGCGCTGGATGCTCGGCATGCGCGCCCGGGCCTTCTCAACCAAGCGCTCGGCGTCGTCCGGCACGAGGTCAGGACTCCACTTGGCTCGCCGCTGGAAATCGGCCAGACGCTGCTCCGCTTCTTCGCTCTCTCCCTTGGAGACCGCATCGGCTATGGCGTTCCAAGCCGGTTGGGTGTTCTGACCCAGTTGAGTCAAATCGGCCCCCCGGCTACGAGAACCGTTTGTGTTCATGAATTGTTCCAAGTCCATGTCAGCCCCCGGCATCACGCCGCCACCGTGGCAACGACGAGGGAGTGCGCGCATCGCCTCCAATCCCCATCCATCCTGACGCGTCGCCACATCTATCGCATCGAGCGAAGGCCCCGATCGACCCGCGCCACTTGCCCTACCAGGGTTGCGACTCTCAATTCAATCCCTGGAAGGCTCATCCCTCCTCGGGCGTCTTCCAGCCGGGAAGCCAAAGCGACCCAACGACGTATGAACATTGGATGTCGGGGTCCCAACAGCCAATCCGGAGTTCCACGAGCCACGGGCTGCCTCTGTAGACCGCGAAGCCGGGCAGGCCCGATCCATCTGCCGTTACGTCGCGAGACCCGAGTTCGACACGCCACGTCATCTGGAAGCCAAAAAAGCCACTGCCCACTCCATCAAGCACCTTGATCCTCGTGAGAAGAGCCAGGCGTGTCTCCGGATCCGTCAACTGTTCCAACTCCTTGTGCAGACGTCGCGAACGTTCCGCGAAGTAGCCCTTGGGATCCGCGACACCGGCTTGCGCGAGCAGGGAGAGCGGTGCCGGCCCGATCGATGTCGCCTGAAGATTGGCGAAAGGGAAATCCTTGTAATTCGGCGTAGGGGAAGTACCTCGCATCAGCAGGACACTATCGTCCTTCGCGACGGAAAGGATGAACGGAACGATCGGCTCCAAGCCGTCCTCGGCGACAACGCCGTTCTCTCCTTTGAACACCGGTGACCCTTCGAGATTGACGCGCCCCCCCACTAAGACATGGCCTCTTAGATCCTCGCCGTGGAGTCGCACTGCGTCGACTTCTACGCCGAGCTGTGGACCGTACGTCCGCGTGACGAAGGGCGGTTGGAATCGGATGATGCGATCAAGATCCGGCTCGGACGGCAGGGCAGCGATGTAACCACTGATTCCCCTTGGTTCATCGGACGGGTCGGGATCTGTCGCCAGACGAACTTGCATCCAACCCCGGAAGGACACCTCGAGTGGATAGACCGCTTCCTCAGGAGCGTCGAGGGGGAGGGCCACAGGCAGCTTCGGCCCTCCCCCGACTTCGTCAAGGCGCTGAAGGGTCCACAAGAGAACATCGCAGATTCGCGCCATTCGTCCGTCTTCGCCCGGCAAGACTTCACCGACCAGGATGCGCACTTGCTTGGCGGCATCGACCTGCCTCTCCAGGCGGTCCCTGAGGAACGGCCACCGGTTGCCCTCGAGCGTTGGAAGCAAGAGCGGACCGTATGTACCGAAAGCTGGGCCAGCCGCTCCTTGCGCGTCGTCAAATGCGGGCAGTTGCGTCAAGATCTCCGCCAGCGGGCGGATTGCGGCGCTCATCAGTCGCCGGGCAGATGTCCTGACAAGTTCAAGGCGCTCGGCGTTGGCAGCCGAGATCGCCGGAGCGAAGCCCTCCAACAACATCATCAACATCACCCCGTAGATGCCATCGAAGAGCGAAGCGGCCGCCACGGCGACGGGATGCGTCAGCAGATTGGCGCGCCCGACGGTGTTCGGCAAGCTGCGCAGAGTGGGGTTTCCACAAACTGGTCGAGCAACGTCGAAGGATGAATCTTCGTCCTTTGCTTGCCTGAGTTCCCTAAATATCTCTAGGAACGTCTTGTAGTGCGAGCCTTCTCGATCTTGCGGACTGCCCTCTCCGTTCTTGACAATCTGGTCGATCGCACGAAGCGCGGACGCTCTGTCGAAGACCTTGAAGACCGGCGCCCTGGCAGACCGCAGGCCCCATTCCCCCAGTACCTGCGCGTCCGGGCTAAGAAAGAGGTCCTCTTCGGGCAGCGTGCGGAACGCATTTGCGATCGCAGCGTACAGGTCTCCGACACTCTCGTAGATCAACCGATCCGGAAGCGGAGCCGCCATCAGCTTGAACGCGGCCTCATCGGTGGGAGGGAAGAGCACTTGCCTGACATCTTCAGGGAGGGTCTCGCCAACGGGCAGCTCGAAAAGCACGAAGCGAGCGATGGTCTTGGGAGAGAAGCGCTCCAGTTCGAACTTAAATGGATCGGGGTAGCGGGAACCCTGTTGAGGAAAGTTTGGACGGCCAAGCCACGGAGCCGCTCCAATGGCTGTCAACATGTTGTTGACGTGCGCAAGATGGAACATTTCCTCGTGGCACACAGCGAGTAGCCTGCGCTCCCATTGGATCGCGTTCTCTCGCTGCACCAGCGACATCCCTTCGTCGAGACGGCGTTTCAGGCTGAATGCCGCGAAGAGGTATTGGATCAACAGGCCATGCTCGAGTTCGGCCGCTTCGACGAGCGCGTTGACCAACTCCTCGCGCGTGTCGATCACCGACCGCGAGGCATCGTCGACGGAAGGCCCGTAAAAGACGACCCACACGGCGAGATCTGCACTCAGTTTCTCGAACCGATGGGGCGTCCACGCCGGAACGAAGAGCGCATCTCCCGCCTGCACCGCAAGCTGCTCGTCGCCACGAATGAACTGCGCACTACCTTTGGCGACGAAGTAGATCTCGTCCCGTGGATGCGGCCGCTGCAGGTCCTCTGCTGTCGGCGCGTACAAGCCCGTCACCATCGTTCCGTTCTTCATCGCCTCTGCGAAGCGATTCTTAGGATCGTCTGGCAGCGACTTGAGAACGGTCTCGAGCCTAGCGGTCCAAGCTGCGGTATCCATGGCTTATCCCTCCATCACCATCGATTGAATGCCTAGTTCCCAAGCATGGGGACCTTCGCGCCGTGCCGACTCTTCAGTTTGGCAGCGAAGACGTCAGCGTCTTCCGAACGGAGCGGCCGCTGCATCGACTTGCAGTAATCCGAGGTTCAGAGAGTGTGTGTTGGCCTGCCGACTAGTCATATCCCTAATACAAGGTTTCGAAGTTCGGTGGTTCGGTGGTCGGCGCAGCATCTCGCACGCATCTGCGATGACGTTTCTTGAGGTGGGCGCGCCATGCTGAACGACTCTGGATGACTCTGCCGCAGAGCCCATCGCCCGCCCTCCTCTGATCTGGGGAGGAAACCAAAGCCCCGCATCCCACGAGCGCGACTAGGAATGGCACCCCAGTCGGCACCGACTATGTTGGGTAGCACTGCAAGCCAAGTACCTTCAGCTGCGAAGCGTCGCGAATCACGCTGACGGCCCGGGTCAAGGCGTGCATCGATTCCGGATTCCGAGTGCATGTCAAGGCTGGCGGCATACTCGTGGGTGCGGTGACCCGCTGGCCTTGCAGTGCGTCTTCGCCGAAGACCGCAGAGCAGTCCGCGTCCTACTGCCACGCGGACTTGGAGATCACAGACGCTCCTTGCGCGCTTCTGGGTCGACCGTGGGTCAGGCTGCGCAGGTCCAGGGCGGCGAAGCAGGCGTCGAGTTCGGGGAGGACCCCGCGTGCGAGCCGCTGGTTGGCCAGTTGCTGCGCCAGCGCCAGCTTGTCCGACATCGTTCCTGCCTTGACGATCTCGGCCTTGTAGTCGACGGTGTCTGCAGCCAGTTCGATGAGCGACCGATCCGCACCTCGAACGCGCGCGTAGACCTCGTTGAATCGCAGATTCGCGGCTAGGCGCGGATGTGCGTGGCCGGAGGCGGCGCAGTAGGCCAGCAGGGTCTCGAAGACCGTCTCGATCGGACTGTCGTCCTCGACCTGGTTGAAGACCAGCCGCACGCGCTGCGGCGGCACGCCGATGCGCGCCAGCTCGGCCAGCGTTGCGGCCGTGTCCTGTTGCTGCTTGCGGGCCGGCACGGTCGGCACGATGAACCCGTCGAAGTCCATGTGGCTGCCGCTGTAGCGACGCATCAGCGCGAGCAGGTCTTCGACGTTGCTCGCGCCGACATCGACGACTAGGTCGGCGACCGTCTGCAGGTATTCCTGCAGCTGCGCGAACTGCCGTCCCCGGATCGTCATGGGCTTGCTGTCGTCGGCGTTGATGCTCTCCACCGCGACGAACTCGCAGCCGGGGATGCGCGGGGCGAGCAGGTGGCGGGCCACCGTGCTCTTGCCGACGTTGCCAGAGAAGTTGATCACGGCGAGTTTCATGGGATCTCCTTGGTATGGACCAGCGGGTTGCTGGGGTTGGCGTTGAAAAAGGCTTCGGCGATGTCGCGGCCGCGGGAGCCGGGCGGTACTGCAGGGGAAGGCGCCGGTGGTGACGAAGCCGGCGGTGGGGCGTTCACCGTGTTCGCTGCAGCCGGTCGGGGTGCTGACGGCAACCCGGACACGACAGCCTTGGACCGAACGCGAGGTCGGCGCACCTCACGCCGCAGCGCGCTCGTGCTCACCTCGATGCCGACCTCGGCCAACGCCTCGCGGATCGCCTCGTAGGTGTAGCCCGCGCTGCGCAGCCGCAGGATCTCGACGGCATACGCTGCTGCCTTGCGGTCGGCGCGTCCGGGTTGGCGCTTGGGTTGCAGTTCCACGGCTGGCTCGCGATTGGGTTGTGATGGCGATACCACCCAATCTAGGTCGAGGGGGTGTGACCTACCGCGCTGAAACTCAGCGATTTTTAAGCGGCTTGGCGGCGCATTCGAGATGGCTGCGCGACCGGCTGCGTCGTCTTTTGGTCGCGTGCGCGTCGTGTGATCGGCGGGCAGGAGCGGATACCGCGTGGCTGTGCGTCACCAGCGCCGGGTCCGCGTCGCCTCGCCGGCGGCTTTGGGATGCGCTGCGTCGGCTTTGCGGTGCCTTGCGATCAGCGGACCGTCCGCAACTGTCGGCGGTTCGATGATTTGTGGCTCGGAAATCATCGACCTGGAGGTCGCCATGAGAGCCAAAACTCTATGAGTAGGTTAGTGCAGGATAGGCTGCGCGCCAGCAATTGGCTGCCATGCAGCGCAGTCGAGAGAATCGACAAGTAGTTGGCACTTCGCCCACTAGAGCGCTGGCAGCGGAGCCGTGCCGACTGATACAACACGAAGCACTCAACACGAGTGGCGCACGTGGCGCGACAGAAGAGTTAATCCTGTGCGCCCGGTTACATTCGAGCGCCTTTCATCGTCGCCGCACTTCAATTGCGATGCATAAGGCTCGGTCGGGGACCACTCGCGAATTCTGATGCCGAACCGATCATCAAACACGATGTCAGCCAGATGAGGGTAAACAATCCACCACGGGCCTCTGCGCTGATGAAGACGGCGCGGAGTTTCGGAAGCTACGACCTTGCCGCTGCACTGGCGGATCTGGTGGATAACAGTATTCAGGCACGTGCGGGGCGCGTCACCATCAACGTCTCGCCGCACGACGCTCAAGTGACTGTCAGAATTCGCGACGATGGTAGGGGTATGACCCGTGACCGTCTCATAGCGGCAATGCAGCCGGCAAGCGCTGACCCGGAGCTGGTTCGCGATGCTTCTGATCTTGGGCGATTCGGCTGGGGCTTGAAGTCGGCATCGCTATCGCAGGCACGCGTTCTCACCGTTGTTTCCTGGACCACGGTCGGCGTCTCTGCCGCGCGCTGGAACATCGACGACATCGAAGATTGGTCGATGGACCTGTACGAGGGACCGGAAGCCTTGTCGCTACTGAAGCCTGCCCCACAAACTTCTTGCGGAACCGAGGTCATCTGGACGAACTGCGACCGTCTGCTGGATGAAGGTCTTGGACAGACGGTCGACGAGCGCCTCTCGTCCGCTGGATCGGATCCAGTCGAAGTTAGCTTCAACGAGGACTTCGAAGGCGCGATTCCGTGCCTTGCAGCTTCCACGAAGACTGGTGGCTACAGCAGCTACCTCTTCGCAATACCGGGCAAGGTCTTGGCCAACGTATACGCGGCATATGGAAGCAGGCTCCTGGAGCAGAACGTGCGGACCTACCTTCAGGCCAAAACAGGAGTTAACAAGGGAATACTGACGACCATTGCACAAGAACGAGCATAGACACTGGCTTTCTCTATGACTTTGAGCTGACTCCTAAGCCCGGTGACACCGTAACTAAAGCGCCGCAACCCCTCTCCGCTGAAATGCCTCGCGCACGATGGGCGGAACGATGTGCGATGCTAAGTGCATGGGGCACAGCCGTGAGGTGCATATGTCGGCAACGGGCAGTGCGGATGACGCCGGAGGCGTGGGCAGCAACCTGAAGAAGGTGCTGCACGGCAACCGGGTCGCAAACGCGATTCTTGATGTGGTCGGACTGATTCCGGCGTCGACCGAGCCGGGAAGCGGGTCGCCGGCGGTGCGAGCCCGTGCACTGGCGAATCGTGCCGCGCGGGCCGCGGCCGGACTGTCCGGCGGCGCGGCGCTGGTGCCTGGACCCGTCGGGCTGCTGACCCTGTTGCCCGACATCATCGGCGTCTGGCGCGTGCAGGCCCAGATGGTGGCCGACATTGCGGCCGCCTACGGTCAAAGTGCTGCGCTGACCCGGGAGCACATGCTGTACTGCCTCTTCAAGCACATGATCTCGCAGGGGCTGCGTGACATCGTGGTTCGAACGGGGGAACGGTTCCTCGTCCGCCGCGCCTCGCTCCAGCTGCTGCAGCAGCTCGCCACCACGATCGGCATCAAGGTCACCCAGCGCGCGATGGGCAAGGCGATTGCCCGCTATGCGCCCGTCGTCGGCGCCGCTGGCGTGGCGGCCTACGCGTTCTATGACACCCGCAAGGTTGCGATGACCGCCATCGAGCTGTTCAGCGCTGATGTCGTGGTCCTGGACGACTGACTGTCGACCGCCCGACGGCCAGTTCGAGGTCCTCGGCGCGACGAATGGTGCGGCGAAGCCGTGGGTCAATGCATGCAACGGAGCCAGCTGCTCGACTGTGGCCTGCCAGCGTGCCACCGCGGAGGTGTACTTCCCGCCAATTGGGCTGGCCAAGTTCTTCTGCATCTCCCAGGCGCTGCGACGTGCAGAAAGCGGAGGACGAGGGGCTCCCCCGATGCGCAGTTTCCGCAAGCCGCCTACGTGCGCTATCGCGGCGACGGCGGAGGCACCAGCTTCTCACGAAGTACACCATTGACCTCGGCGCCAAAGATCAACGTCGTCGCGCTGATGTACAGGAACACCAGGGTGGCGACCACGCCTGCGAAGCTGCCGTAGACCAGTGCCAGCTTGCCGGCGTTGCGCAGCGTGTACGACAGAGTGGCGGCCGCCGTCACCCACAGTGCAGCCCCGACCACAGCGCCCGGCATGACGGTGCTCAGGCGCTGGTGAATGTCTGGCAGCCAGCCGTAAAGCAGCGCGTAGAGCGCGGTCAGTACCAGGAACGCCACGCCGTAGCGCACGCTGTTATGAAGCCAGAGTGCGTCCCGCCCGCTACCCACATTCGTTTCAAGCGCTTGCCAGAGATACGGCATGACGATCACCGAGCTGAACGTGGCCAGAATACCGGCGCCAACGACGATCGTGAACAGGGTGACCTTGATTCGCGCCTTCCAGAACGGCAGGCCGCGCTCGATGCCATAAGAGCGATTCAGCCCGGTGCGCACCGCCTGCATGCCTGACGACGCGGTCCACAAGGTGACGACCAGGCCGACGGTCAGCAGCGCCTGATTGCGCTGAGCAAGCACTTCATCGATGACGGGCTGCAGCGCGTTGCGAACGACCTGTGGCGCGTACTCCATGACGCGGTTGGCCAGCGCTGCCGCGTCGCCGGGCTGTCCGACAAAGCCGGCGGCGGCGGACAGCAACAGCAAGAGCGGAAACATGGCCAGCACCGACGAGAAGGCCATGCTGCCGGCCTGATTGGCGCTCTGGTGAAGGATGTAGTTACGGGCGGCCAGCAAGATGACGCCGATCCCGGGCGCGGCCATCGCGGCGCGCCGAACGCGATGCAACGCATGGTTCAGCTGAGGCATTCCGACTGACGCGATAGCGGTGGTGGCACGTCGATGGCGACCAGTTTCGTCTGAAGAGATCCAGTGTGTGATCTTCCGGGCTTTTTGAAGACCTTTCCGACATAAGGTCGCGCGTCGCAGCGTCGGTCAAGCGCTGACCGTCTCCCAGCTCAGCCCGAACTTCTGCAGGTACTTGCGCAACCGGTCTGCGTCATTGACGACCGTGCGCTGCAGGCGCGATCGATCGAACAACTGCCGGCCGGCTTCGGAGAGTGTGCGTGCCTGTCGGCAGACGCGCAGGACCGCTTCGAGTTGGATGCGATCGAAGCGGTCCAGCTCCGCCAGCACTGGCTCGGGCAGCAGCGTCTCGAGTGCAACGCCTTGGCTGGGTAAGCCGCCGTCCGCGCTGTGCTGCCAGAGCCAGCGCAGCCGCTGCACTTCGGCCTCGACCTGCGCCGCAGAAATGCGTCCGCCATCGGCCAGTGTGGCGAGCCGCGTGACGCTGGCCGCGAGATCGCGGAAGTTGCCGCTCCACACTGCGTCTGGCGACTGCGCGAAGCGCAGGTACTGCGACTTGGCTTCGGCATTGAAGCGCACCGCACGGCCGGTCTCGACCGCGGCGCGAGCCAGCAAATGGTCTACGTTGGGCTCCAGGTCTTCTGGGCGTTGCGCCAAGCCGGGCAAGGTGTACGACCAGAGGTTGATGCGTGCGTACAGGTCTTCGCGGAAGCGGCCCTGTGCGACGTCGACCCGCAGGTCGCGGTTGGTGCCGGCGATCAGCTGAAAGTCGCTCATCACCTCGCGGTCACTGCCCATTGGGAAGAAGCGCTTCTCTTCGACGGCCTTCAGTAGCATGGCCTGTTCGTCGGCACCGAGTTCCCCAATCTCGTCGAGGAACAGCACGCCCTCGTGCGCGGTACGCAGCAGCCCGGCGCGGTCGGCCGCTGCGCCGGTGAAGGCGCCTTTCTTGTGGCCGAAGAGTGTGGAGGCGGCACCATCGCCGTGAAGCGTCGCGCAGTTCACCTCGACGAACTCGCCCTTCACCTGATGACGTGACTTCTTCAGCTCGAACATGCGGCGCGCCAGGTGTGACTTGCCGGCGCCGGTCGGGCCGGTCAGCAGGATCGGTGCGCGCGACCGCACGGCCACGCGTTCGATCTCTTCGATCAGCGTGTTGAAACCTGCGTTGCGCGTCGCGATCCCGCTCTTCAGGAAGTCCAGCGCATCGCGCTGCTCCTGCTCGAAGCGTGTCGCCAGCACGTCGTAGCGCGACAAGTCCAGGTCGATCAGCGCGAGACTCCCCGGTTGTTCGCGTGTCTGCTTCTTCGGCGGTGCGGTTTGCAGCAACACGCCCGGAATGAAACGCGACTCGACCAGCAGGAACATGCAGATCTGCGCGACGTGGGTGCCGGTGGTGATGTGGGTCCAGTACTGCTCCGTGTCGGTGAAGGGGTAGCTGCGCACCCAGTCATAGAGCACGCCGTAGACCTCGCCGAAGTCCCAGGGGTCGGCGATCTCCAACGGCACCAGCCGCACCTCGGTCTCGGGCGACACGGTGGCGATGTCGCGCTGCACCCCTCTCGCGAGCGTCTCGTGCCGCGGCGTGTAGAGCAGCTCCAGACGATGGACAAGCGTGTCCTCGTGCTGCACGAGCGAAACGGTGGGCCGCCATTTCTCCCAGCGCCCCGCGCCCTGTCCCGAGTCGAGCTGGGTGCCGAGGAAGCCGATCACCACGGTTTTCTTGGGCATGGGTATTTTGCTAGTTGGCGCGCTTTAATTCTAGCTTTCTTCCTTGTCTTGGTTTCATTGGAGCTGATGTGGTGTGCCCTCGCAATGGAATAAGTCCATTTGAATCAATAACTTATGAAGTGCTTGGATTCGGCGGCATGTCGTTGGCACAGCCGTTGCGATAAGAGAGCCATACAAGTTGAATGCAAGAGGAGAACCCCATGGTCAACACCCAACTTTTTCAGACGCTGCAGGGCGCCCTGCTGCCTGCCGCCACCGCGCTCAACCACCAACAAGCGCCGGCTTATGCCCTGAGCGCCCGGCACCAGCTGGCCCAGCTCGCGGCGACGGGTTGCCTCAATCAAACCTTCTACGCCAACGCCGAGGCGCAACTTGATGCCGTGAGCGCCCTGGCGCTGCAAGTCGAACCCGCCTTCGTGGCGAAGACGGCGCTCTACGCCCGCCAGGCCGGCTACATGAAGGACATGCCTGCCCTGCTGGCCGCGACGCTTGCTGTACGTGACGTGGCCTTGCTGAGTCAGGTGTTCGGCCAAGTGGTCGATAACGGCAAGATGCTGCGCAACTTCGTGCAGATCGTGCGAAGCGGTGCCACCGGTCGAAAGTCGCTGGGTTCGCGCCCGAAGAAGCTGGTGCAGAACTGGCTGCTGGGCGCAAGCGAGAAGCAGCTGCTGAATGCCTCGGTGGGCAACTCGCCGTCGCTGGAAGACGTGGTGAAGATGGTTCACCCGAAGCCGGCAGAAGCCTGGCGCGCCGCATGGTTCGCATGGTTGATCGGCAAGGCGTTCGATGAAGCGGCGTTGCCGCCCATCACCCAGGCCTTCGAGCGCTTCAAGCGGGCGACCGCCGAAGGCGCCGCGGCCGAAGTGCCGGATGTTCCGTTCCAGATGCTGACCGCGCTGGAGTTGACTTCGGCGCAATGGGCGCAGATTGCCCGCGCGGGCTCGTGGCAGATGTTGCGTCAGAACCTGAACACCTTTGCGCGTCATGGCGTGTTTGAGCAAGAAGGCATGGCTGAAGTCATTGCAGCGAAGTTGCGTGATCCGCAAGCCGTGGCGAATGCTCGTGTTTTGCCGTACCAGTTGATGTCGGC
Organism: Rhizobacter sp. P2_G4; assembly: GCF_056403575.1. Classification (NCBI taxonomy): domain Bacteria; kingdom Pseudomonadati; phylum Pseudomonadota; class Betaproteobacteria; order Burkholderiales; family Sphaerotilaceae; genus Rhizobacter; species Rhizobacter sp. P2_G4. The sequence continues at coordinate 1,080,369 of NZ_JBFUFG010000001.1, forward strand.
ATTCAAGGCGACCGGGGACTCCGTGCCCGTGGTGATCCGCGATGCGCTGCAGGATGCGATGGAAGCTGCCTTGGTGAATGTGCCGCGCTTCGAAGGCCGTGTGGTGGTGTGCCCCGATGTGTCGGGCTCGATGAGCTCGGCCGTGACGGGTCACCGCGGGACGGCGACGTCCAGCGTGCGTTGCATCGACGTGGCGGCCCTGGTCGCCGCGGCGGTGCTGCGAAAGAACCCGGCGGCACGTGTGCTGCCCTTCGAGCAGGACGTGGTGAAGTTGTCGTTGAACGCCCGCGACTCGGTGATGACCAATGCGCAAGCGTTGGCATCCATCGGGGGTGGGGGTACCAACTGCAGCGCACCGCTGGCACTGTTGAACCGTGAGCGCGCGATGGTCGACATGGTGATCCTCGTCTCGGACAACGAGTCGTGGCTCGATGCGAACCGTCGCGGTGCGACGCAGACCATGCGTGAGTGGGAGGTGTTGAAGAACCGCAACCCCCAAGCGCGCCTGGTGTGCATCGACATCCAGCCCTACGGGACCACGCAGGCGGCGGAGCGGCGCGACATCATGAATGTCGGCGGCTTCTCGGATGCGGTGTTCACGATGATGGCCTCGTTCGCCGAAGGCAAGACGGGGGCTGAGCACTGGGTCGGCGAGATCGAGAAGGTGTCACTTGACCTTCAGTGATTGAGTTGAGAGAGTGAGAAGGAAGGTGCCGCATGCGAATGCGCGCAGGAGTACAGCACCCACTTGCCACGCGGGCCGCAAACCCGCAGCCGAGCAATCGGCCGGCAACTCTTGCGAATCTTGTCGCATGCGGCACCAACCTCGAATCGACTGCTACCGAGTGGCGAATGCTTGGTGGAACTACATCGTTTACCCACGCCCAAGGTCTCACCATTTCTCTCGTCGCCACCCGAGAGCAGTTGAAAGGAAAGTACAGATTTGGCGCGAATGCAGGCAGGACTACATGGAGCCTTCGGAGGGTCGAACCTCCGGTGCCGGGCAACCGGCATGGGCATATCGTCTTGCCGACCCTTGTCGCGCAGTTTTTGATGTCGCGTTGCGAATGCAGGTGGAACTACAGCCTTCTAAGCTCGTGGTCGCGGGTTCGAATCCCGCCGGTCCCAGATCAGGGGGACCGTAGCTCAGTCCGGTAGAGCACGATCGTTTCACCACCCCTTGTCGCAACGGGGCACCATTTTTGAATGAGATGAACATGGAACAGAACTACAACATCGACCAGCCCGAAGGCGGCGTGCCCATCAAGATGTGGACGCGTGGCGTGCCTGTCGAAGACGAGGCGAAGAAGCAGCTCGCGAATGCCGCGCGCCTGCCCATCGTGTTCAAGCACATCGCCGCGATGCCGGACGTGCACCTGGGCATCGGGGCGACCGTGGGCTCGGTGATCCCGACGCTGCGCGCCATCATCCCGGCGGCCGTTGGCGTGGACATCGGCTGCGGCATGATGGCTTGCAAGACCACGCTGCACGCGAACGACTTGCCGGACAACCTGGCACCGTTGCGTGCCGCGATCGAGCGCGCCGTTCCGCACGGGTCGTCGCCCCGCAACCGTGGCCGTGACCAAGGCAGCTGGGAGAACCCGCCCGAGGCGGTCGACCAGGCATGGGCGACGCTGGTGGACGAGTTCGACGCGCTGTGCGAGCTGCACCCGCGCCTGAAGAACACAAACAACCGCAAGCACCTGGGCACGCTGGGCACCGGCAACCACTTCATCGAGGTCTGCCTCGACGAAGATGGCTTCGTCTGGTTCATGTTGCACTCGGGCTCGCGTGGCGTTGGCAACGCGATCGGTACGCACTTCATCGAACTGGCGAAGAAAGATGCCGAGGCGCATCAGCGCAACCTGCCCGACCAGGACCTGGCGTACTTCGAAGAAGGCGCGCAGTACTTCGGTGACTACGTGCGCGGTGTTGGCTGGGCGCAGAAGTTCGCGGAGCGCAACCGCGAGGTGATGATGGTCAACCTGATCGCCACAGTGCGCAAGGTGATCACCAAGCCGTTCGAGTCGCACGTGGAAGCGGTGAACTGTCACCACAACTACGTGCAGCAGGAGCGCCACTTCGGTGAGGACGTGTTCGTCACCCGCAAGGGTGCCGTGAGTGCGAAGCGCGGCCAGTTGGGCATCATTCCCGGCAGCATGGGCGCGCGCAGCTACATCGTGCGTGGCCTGGGCAACGCCGAGAGCTTCGAAAGCTGCAGCCACGGTGCCGGCCGCGTGATGAGCCGCACCAAGGCAAAGAAGCTGTTCACGGTCGATGACCAGATCAAGGCGACCGAAGGTGTCGAGTGTCGCAAGGACAAGGACGTGATCGACGAGATCCCGATGGCCTACAAAGACATCGACGCGGTGATGGAGGCGCAGAAGGATTTGGTTGAAGTCGTTCACACCTTGAAGCAGGTGGTGTGTGTGAAGGGGTGAGGGCAGGTGGCTCTCTCCCTTCGTTGAAGCAGGAGGGAGAGAGTCATGAAGAACGAAACATTGGTCAGCGCGCATCCGGTCGAGCCGGCGATGCGCACGCAGATCCTCGAGTGCCTGAGCCGGCTTGAGGCCGAGCACGAGGTGAAGGTGCTGTTCGCGTGCGAATCCGGCAGCCGCGGCTGGGGCTTCGCGTCACCGGACAGCGATTACGACGTGCGCTTCGTTTACGTGAACCGCTTGCCGTGGTACCTGACGGTCGAGCCGCGTCGCGACGTGATCGAGCAGCCGATCAGTGGCGAGCTCGACGTCAACGGCTGGGACCTGCGCAAGACGCTGCAGCTGCTGCAGCAGTCGAACCCGACGCTGCTCGAGTGGCTGCGCTCGCCGATCGTCTACCGGGAGGAGGCTGAGGCGGCAGCGCGCCTGCGCGTGCTGGCGACCGAGGGCTTCTCACCGGTGCGCGGCTACCACCACTACGTGTCGATGGCGAAGAAGAACTTTCGTGAGCACCTGCGTGGCGAGACCATGCGCTACAAGAAGTACCTGTACGTCCTGCGGCCGCTGCTGGCAGCGCGATGGATTCGTGCTGGCCGTGGGGTGCCGCCCATGCGATTCGCGGAGCTGGCCGCAGTCACGCTTCAAGACGGTTCAGTGCTCGCCGAGATCAACCGCTTGCTCGAAGTGAAGATGCGCGCCGGCGAGGCAGCCACGAGTCCGCGTTGGAATGAGCTGCACGACTTCATCGAGAGCGAACTGGCGGCCGTGGCAGGGCAAACCGTCGTCGAAACGTCACGCGCAGATGCTGCTGGGCTGGATGCATTTCTGGCCGAGACCGTGTTGAAACACGAACAAGAACGAAGCAAATGAGGGAGAGATGAACATGATTCAACTGGATGGCTCGACCGGCGAAGGTGGTGGCCAGATCTTGCGCACGGCGCTGGCGCTGGCCATGTGCACCGGGCAGTCCGTGCGGATCGACCGCATCCGAGCAAAGCGCCCGAAGCCCGGCCTGATGCGTCAGCACCTCACCTGCGTGCAAGCGGCCGTCGCCGTCTGTGGTGCCAAGGTCGACGGTGCCGAGCTGGGCTCTGCCACCCTGGTCTTCGAACCGGGCGCTGTGCGTGCGGGCGACTACACCTTCAATGTCGGTACTGCAGGCAGTTGCACGCTGGTGCTTCAGACGGTCTTGCCGGCGTTGATGCTTGCAGCCCAGCCCAGCCGCCTCATGCTGGGCGGCGGCACACACAACCCGATGGCGCCGCCGTTCCACTTTCTCGAGCGTTGCTTTGCGCCGTTGCTGCGCCGTCTGGGTGTTGGCCTCACGCTGGAGCTGCGTCGCCACGGCTTCTACCCTGCCGGTGGCGGCGAGGTCTGGGCGCAAGTGCAGCCGGCGACGGATGGCCTGCTGCCTTTCGACCTGACAGACCGCGGCCTTCTGCGCGAAGCCTATGCGGAATGCCTGGCCCCTGGCCTGCCGCACACCGTGGCCACGCGCGAACTGTCGGCACTGGCACGTGCCCTCAGCTGGTCAGGCGAGCAGCTGCGCACGCCACCAGTGCGGCAGAACGAAGGGCCGGGCAACGCGTTGATGGTCACGCTCACCCATGAGAACGTCAGCGAGCTTGCCACGGCTTTCGGCGAGCGAGGCGTCAGCGCTGAGCAGGTCGCCCGGGCATTGGCCCGCGAGGTGACGACGTACCAGACAAGCCCAGGCGCGCTCGGTCCTCATCTGGCAGACCAGTGGATGCTGCCACTCGCCTTGGCGGTCTGGAAGCGCGGCGGTTCAGCGGCTTTCACCTGCACGGAGATGACGGAACACGCCCGAACCAACGCTGGCGTCATCGAAGGGTTTCTGCCGGTGCGAGTTGCCATTCGCGAAGGTGAGGCTGGTTGGCACGTGCAAGTTGCGCAGAGGGTTGCTGAGGTGACTGCAGTGGCGCCCACCACCGTGACAAATTAGCATTGACTGATGAATTAGCAGTGGCTAATATGAAGCCATGCCCGAAGCCGCTCCCCTCGACGCTGTCATGCGCACGCTCGCCGACCCCACCCGGCGGGCCGTCTTCGAACGGATCATCCAGTCAGGCGAGATCAGCGTCGCCGAGCTGACGAGCGGCAGCGGCGTGACGCAGTCGGCCGTCTCCCAACACCTGCGCTCGCTGAAGCAGGCCGGCCTGGTGGCCGATCGCGCACAGGGCCGCAACGTCTTCTACCGCCCCGAAGCAAAGGGGCTCGCACCGCTGGTCGACTGGATGAGCCACTACGGCGTCTTCTGGCGCGACAGCTTCGCCGACCTCCGAAACCTGTTGAAGGAAATCGACCCATGAACGACGCCGCCTTGAAGATGGACATGCAGGAGATCGTCGTCGACGAAGTCTTCCCGCATGCGCCCGAGACGATCTGGAAAGCGCTGACGGACGGCAATCTGATCGGCCGCTGGATCATGGTGCCGACCGGCTTCGAGCCCGTGACCGGCACGCGCTTCACCTTCCAGACGACGCCCGGCGGCGCCTGGGACGGCGTCATTCACTGCGAGGTGCTGGAGGTGATCCCGAACGAGCGCCTCGCTTATGCCTGGAAGGGCGGCCACGAGTCGAACGTTGGCTACGGCGCGCCGCTCGATACCGTCGTCACGTGGACGCTTTCACGCGTCGAAGGCGGCACGCGGCTTCACCTCGTGCATTCCGGCTTCATCACGCCGAAGAACGACTCGGCGCTCAAGAGCATGGGCGGTGGCTGGCCGAAGGTGGTGCAGAAGCTCGGCACGGTGGCCGGCGAACTGCACTAACGCGCACGTCACGAACATTCATCTGCAGGAGAAACAGTCATGACCCAGGCCTACACCGGCGGATGCGCCTGCGGCGCGATCCGCTTTCACATCGCCGCCGAACCCTTGTTCCAGAACCACTGCCAGTGCCGCGACTGCCAGCACAAGAGCGGCACGGGGCATGGGTCGTACTTGAGCTTCCCGCGTCAGGGCGTGGAACAAGCTGGGGCAGCAACCCACTGGGACATCGTCGCTGACAGCGGCCATGTGAAGACACGCGCCTTCTGCCCCACCTGCGGGTCACCGGTCTACATGACCTTCTCCGCGATGCCCGACGTGTTCACCGTGCACGCCGCCAGTCTCGACGACCCGGGCCGCTACAAGCCGCAGGCCGTGACCTACGCCGTGCGCGGACACGCCTGGGACCTTCTCGACCCCGCGTTGATGAAGTTCGACAAGATGCCGCCCATGTGACCGGCGGGCCGCTCAGGCCTCGACCGGCTGGCGGTTCACCCGGCCGCGGTGTACGCCGTCTTCACCGTCGTGTAGAACTCGCGCGCATACGTGCCCTGCTCGCGCGACCCGTAGCTAGAGCCTTTGCGGCCACCGAAGGGAACGTGGTAGTCCACCCCGGCGGTGGGCAGGTTGACCATCACCATGCCGGCCTGTGCGTGTTGCTTGAAGTGCGTCGCGTACTTGAGCGAGGTCGTGCAGATGCCCGACGAGAGACCGAACTCGGTGTCGTTGGCCAGGTGCAGCGCCTCGTCGTAGTCCCTGGCGCGAACGACGCTGGCGACCGGGCCGAACACCTCTTCGCGGTTGATGCGCATCGCGTTCGTCGTTTCGGTGATCAGTGCCGGCTGCTGGAAGAACCCGGCCGTCTCGCGCGTCAGCGGCTCGCCGCCGAAAGCCACGAGGCCGCCCTCGGCGCGCGCGATGTCGATGTACTTCAGGTTGCTGGCCAGCTGGCGCTGGTCGACCACGGGCCCGACATCGGTGCCGGCCTTCAGCGCATGGTCGATCTTGAGCGTCGACAGTTTCTCGATCACCGCAGCGACGAAACGATCGTGGATGCCTTCGGTGACGACGATGCGGCTCGATGCCGTGCAGCGCTGGCCGGTCGAGAAATACGCGCTCTGCACTGCGGCGTTCACCGCCACACCGAGGTCGGCGTCATCGAGCACCACCAGCGGGTTCTTGCCGCCCATCTCGGCCTGCACCTTCGCGCCACGGCTCGCACAGGCGGCGATGATGCGCCGCCCGGTGGGGACGGAGCCGGTGAAGCTGATCGCGTCGACCTTCGGTGAACTGACCAGCGTGTTGCCGACGATCTGCCCCGGCCCCATCACAAGGTTGAACACGCCCTTGGGCGCGCCGCAGCGGTGCAGGATGTCGGCCAGCGTCCAGCTGCAGCCGGGCACCAGCTCGGCCGGCTTGAAGACGACGCAGTTGCCGTAGGCCAGCGCCGGCGCGATCTTCCACGAAGGGATCGCAATGGGGAAGTTCCACGGGGCGATCAGCCCGACCACGCCGACCGGCTGGCGAAAGATCTCGACGCCGACCCCCGGTCGCACCGACGGGATCACCTCGCCGCCGCAGCGCAGCGCCTCGCCGGCGAAGAACTTGAAGATCATGGCCGCGCGCACCGTCTCGCCGATGCCTTCGGGCAAGGTCTTGCCCTCTTCGCGCGACAGCAGCCGGCCGATCTCGTCCTTGCGCGCAAGAATCTCGCTGCCTACCGCATCGAGCACGTCGAAGCGCTGCTGCGGCGTGCTGCGGCTCCAGGCCGGGAACGCTGCCTGCGCGCCCGCGATCGCGGCCTCTGCTTGCGCTGCGTTGGCTTGTGCGTACAAGCCGATCACGTCACTGGTATCCGACGGGTTGATGTTGGGCAACTCGCCCGCGCCAGCCACCCATTCGCCGTTGATCAGGTTCGGAAAGTTCGTCATGGTCATGGTTCCCAGTGAAGCACCATCGGATCGAGCCGCTGCGCCGTCTCGATCAGCCCGGCGCGTGTGTCGGGGTGCATTGCAGGCAGCGGATGGCGTGGCGCTTCGCAGGCAATCACGCCACCTTCCTTCATCAGTGCCTTGGCGGCGAGCAGGCCGCCTTGGCGATTCTCGCAGTTGATCAGCGGCAGCCAGCGCTGGTACTCGGCCACGGCCGTCTCGCGATCGCCGCGGGCGTACGCATCCACGATGCGGCGGATGCCATCCGGGTACGCGCCGCCGGTCATCGCGCCGGTCGCGCCGGCATCGAGGTCGGGCAGCAGCGTGATGGCTTCTTCGCCATCCCACGGGCCTTCGATCGCGTCGCCGCCGAGCCGGATCAGTTCGCGCAGCTTCGACGCGGCACCGGCCGTCTCGATCTTGAAATACGCCACGTGCTCGATCTCGCGGGCCATGCGCGCGAGGAAGGCCGGCGACAGCACCGTGCCGCTCGCAGGTGCGTCCTGGATCATGATCGGAATGTCGACCGCATCCGACAGCTGTGCGCAGAACTCGAAGATCTGCGGCTCCGGCACGCGGAAGGTGGCGCCGTGGTACGGCGGCATAACCATCAGCATCGCGGCGCCCATGTCTTGCGCACGGCGGCTGCGCTCGGCGCACACCTTGGAGCTGAAGTGCGTCGTCGTCACGATCACCGGCACGCGGCCGGCCACGTGTTCGAGGATGGTCTTCGTCAGCAGTTCGCGCTCGTCGTCGGCAAGCACGAACTGCTCGGAGAAGTTCGCCAGGATGCAGATGCCGTTCGAGCCCGCATCGATCATGAAATCGATGCAGCGCTTCTGGCTCGCGAGGTCGAGCTCGCCGGTCTCGGTGAACGTGGTCGGCGCGACCGGGAACACGCCCCGGTAGCGTGGCGTCTTGAGTGAGCTCATCGGTCAGTAGTCTTCGTTGACATTGCGGAAGGGGCCGAACTTGGCGCGTTGGTAGGCCTCGGGCGGCTGGCCGGCGTAGTGCTCGGGAATGGCGTAACCCTGCGGCCGCAACGCCGCGTCCGGGTAGAGCTTGGGGCGGTTCGGGTTTTGGCCGCGCGGCGTGCTGTCGTCGTTCACATAGGCCGCGATGTCGAGCGCCTCGGCGGCCGTCAACTGCGGCTTGTCGTGGGTCGCGCCGAGCGGCATCGACGCGGCGATGTAGCGCGCCAGCAGCGGCACCGCGAACATGTGGCCCGCGTTGTCGTAGGTGTCGCTTCCGGCCAGCGGCGGGAACAGGTAGCCGCCGCCCGCGGCGAAGTCGGCCTGGCGCTGGCCCGTGGCATCGGCACCATGGCAGACCTGGCACTTGGCCTCGAACAGCGGCTTGCCGCGCTTCGGATCGGCGGCACGCGCGAGCGGGGTGATCGGCATCAAGCCGCTGCCCACCATCGCGGCGCCCGGCACCGTGTCGCGGCTGAGCCAGCGCAGGTAGGCCATGATGGCCTGGAACTCGGGCGTGTCGGCCTTGATCGGCACCGCGCCGGCACCAAACATGCCGAGCGCGCGTTGCTCGAGCGAGATCACCTTGCCCGACTTGATGTCGAACTTCGGGTAGTCGTTGACGGCATTGACCAGCGGCAGTGTGTACATCTTGCTGCCCGGCAGGCCCGACGGCCCGGCCTGGTGGCAGTTCACGCAATTGAGGCTGTTCCAGTTCATGCGCTTGGCGGCATCGGGCGCCAGCTTGCCGACACGCCGCGAGGTGTTGCGCAAGAGGTCGATGCCCTCGCGGATCTGCGCGCCCTCCGGCCCGGCGGGGATGCGCGATTCATCTGGCTCGCGCCACGGCTGCTTGGCCCGCGCTTCGTAGCGCGCCAGCAGCGCCTGGGCTGCGGCGGTGTCGAGGCTGTCGCCGACGCGGTGCGGGGCAATGTCGAAGGCGTGTGCGCTGCCCAGCGCGAAGCCGGCCAAGGTCACGGCCAGGGAGATGACGCGGCGCATGCTCACCCCGTGATGCTGAACTGGTCGAGGTACTCGGTCTTCAGCGTCAAGCCCAGGCCCGGCTTGTGGTCGTCGAGCTGCAGGAAGCCGTTCTCCGCCGCCGGGTCGCCGTCGAAGATGTAGTAGAAAAGTTCGTTGCCGACTTCCACGTCGTGGATCGGGAAGTACTCGCTGATGGGGCAGTTCAGGCTGCTCATCGTCAGGTGGTAGTTGTGCATCTGGCCGGCGTGCGGAATCACCGGCACGCTGTAGGCCTCGCACAGCGCGTTGATCTTGTGCGCCATGGTGATGCCGCCCACGCGGTTGGTGTCGTACTGCACCACCGAGACCGCCTTCTTGTCGAGCAGCTGCTTGAAGCCGTACAGGCTGAACTCATGCTCGCCGCCCGAGATCGGGATGCTGGTGAGCTGGTTCAGCTCGGCATAGCCGTCGATGTCGTCGGCGATCACCGGCTCTTCGAGCCAGCGCGGCTGGTACTTCTCGAGCTTGGGCAGCATGCGCTTGGCGTACTCGAGGTTCCAGCCCATGTAGCACTCGAGCATCAGGTCGTTCTCGTAGCCGATCACTTCACGCACCGCCTCGACCGACTTCAGGTTCTCGACCACGCCCTTCTGGCCGTGCGCCGGGCCATAGCCGAAGCGCATCTTGAAGGCCTTGAAGCCCTGGTCCAGGAACCTTGCCGCCTCGGCCTGCATCTCCTTCAGGTCGGTGCGGTAGAGCTTGCTGTAGTAGCAGGGGATCTTCTCCTTCGTGCGCCCGCCCAGCAGCTTGAACACCGGCTTGTTGACGCTCTTGCCGAGGATGTCCCAGATGGCGATGTCGACCGCCGAGATCGCCGCCATGCTCACGCCCTTGCGGCCCCAGGCATGCGTGGCGCGGTACATGCGCTGGTTCAGGTACTCGTAGTCCCACGGGTCCTGGTCGAGCACGAGCGGCGCGAGGTACTCGTCGATGATGGCCTTGGCGATCTTCGGCGCGAGCGCCACGTTGCCCAGGCCGACGATGCCGTCATCGGTCTCCACCTCGACCACGGTCCAGCCGTGGAAGCGGAAGGTGTTCATCGTGTCCTGGCCCGCTGCATGCGCATTGGCGCGGTTGTCGTACACGAGGTCCATCGCGTTCGAACAGAAGTTGCCTTGCGGCGGAACGGTCTTGCCTTTCCATTCGAAGACGCGGGCGCGGACGGACTTGATTTTCATCGTGAGGCTTTCACTGAGGTTGACCGAAGAGGGACTGGCCGGCGCGGTACGCGCGGCCCATGCGGCAGGCGATGTCGAAGGCGTTCGCGGTGGCGTCCACATTCGCGCGGCCCTGGCCGGCGATGTCGTAGGCGGTGCCGTGAGCCGGCGTCGTGATCGGCACGGGCAGGCCGCCCTGCACCGTCACGCCCTTCGAGAAGCCCATCAGCTTGATCGCGATCTGGCCCTGGTCGTGGTACATGGTCACGATCGCGTCGAGCTCGCCGTCGCGCGCCTTCAAGAAGATGGTGTCGGCCGGGTAGGGGCCGACGACCTCGACGCCGCGCGCGTTGAGCTCGCGCACCGCGGGTTCGATGATGTCGATCTCTTCGCGCCCGCAGGTGCCGCCATCGCCGTTGTGCGGATTGAAGCCGGCCACCGCCACGCGCGGCCGTGCCACGCCGTTGGCCTGCAGCGAGCGGTAGATCAGCGTCGCCGCGTCGATGATGCGACCTTGGTCGAGGTACTTCGGAGCGTCCTTCAGCGGCACATGCGAAGACACGCGCGAAGTCCACAAGCCCTCCAGCGTATTGAACTCGCAGAAGTAGCCGGTCACGCCGAGGTGCTGCGCGAAGTGGTGCAGCTCGTCCTCGTGCTTCAGGCCGCCGAGCTTCATCGCGTACTTGTTCAGCGGCGCGAAGCAGATGGCGTCGATCTCGCGCGCGAGCGCTGCGTCCATACAGAGGTCGAGCACCGCGAGCACCGAGGCGCCGCCCGGCGCCGCGGGTTGCGCACGGTGCACCTGCTCAGGCAGCACCGTGTCCACGGCCAGGAACGCCGGCGTGGCTGCGTCGGGCCGCGCACGAACGGCCGCGAACGACGCGACCGGCGTGGTCGCCACGCGCAGGCCGGCCACACGCTGGCCTTCTTCCCACAGCCACGGGTCGCCAATCAGCACGACGTTGGCCGCAGCGATGCGCTCGGTGCGCGAGAGCAGGCGAGCGATCAGCTCGGAGCCGATGCCGGCGGGGTCGCCCAGGGTCAGCGCGACGACGGGGAGTGATGGATCGGTCATGGACAGTGGCGCTTCATTGAGGCCTTCCTCGTGCGGACGGGGAAGGCGGTTGCGGGAGGGGCAGGCTCACTTGCCCCAGATCGTCTTGTAGGCGTTGCGGTAGCCGTTGTCCGGGTCGAACAGGTTCTTCGGCCCGCCGTCCTTCGTGACGTTCTCGGCCGTCACCAGGTGCACCTTTGGTACGTAGCCTGACCACGGCGCCTTGTTGAACGCGCGGTTCAGCTCGTCGACGATCTGCCAGCCCTGCATGTTCAGCGGCTCGGGCACGGTGCCGGCCTGGTAGCGCTTGCTGCGAATGCGTTGGTACGCGGCCTCCGAGCCGTCACCGGCCGACACGGCCTTCGGGCTGCCGTCACCCTTCTTGCCGGCCGCGGAGAGCGACGGGCCCATGAAGTCGAAGTACAGGTCGTTGATCGCGAGCGAGTGCGTCCACTTGTCGCCGAAGCGCTGCAGCAGCGAGGTCGTGAGCTGCGGCATGCGGGTCGAGCTCTCGGCGATCGGGCTGTCTTCGAAGCTCAGCACGGTGCAGCCGCCGCACTTCTTGATCACCGCCTCCATTGCGCGCGCCTTGTAGAGCGCGATCGCGTACTGCGAGTCGGTGAAGATCACAACGCCGGCCTTGCCGCCGGAGTCAACCACCGCCCACGAGGCGGCCACGTCGGCCACGTCGTCGGTGACGGTGGTGACGTTGGCGAACAGCCCGGCCTTGTCGTTCGGCCCCGGCTTTTCGCCCGAGTGCCAGCCGACCAGCGGCAGGCCCGACTTCGCGGCGTTCTCGAACGCGACCTTTTGCTCGGTGGTGTCGAAGCCGCCGACGATGATGCCGCCCGGCTTCAGCGCCAGCGCCTGGTTCAGCGCGGCGGTTCGGCCGCTGACCGTTCCCTGGCCGTCGATCACGCGCACGCTCCAGCCGATCGCCTTGCCGGCTTCTTCGACACCCTTGGAGACACCGAGGATGCCGCCGTTCTTCAGGTCACCGGCGACGAACACGATGGTCTTGCCGGCGGCGGCCTTCGGGCCGCTGCTGGGGCCGTCCCACTTTTCCTTCGACATCGTGGCGACCGCCACCTTTTGCTTTGCGGCTTCGAGGAAGTCATCGGCCAGCGCTTGGCTGACAAAACCGGCGGTCGCAAGCGCGAAGGCCAACGCGCCGAGGCGCGAGAAGTTCTTGTTCATGGGAATGTCTCCTGGGGTTGCTTCAGTGGGCTGCCGCTTGGCTCGCGGCTTGGGGGGAAGGGGAGGCCGAGGCGACCTGGCCGGGTGCGTGCTCGGGCACAACGGCGCCGAGCTGGCGTGCGGCGATGCGCCGCTTGATCGACACATTGCGGCGCTGCTGCGCCCAGCCGGCGATGCCGATGGAGACCAGCAGCGTCAGGCCGTTGAACAGCGGTTCGACATAGAAGGCGCCGCCGAACTGCTGGATGCCCGAGATGCCGATCGCAAGGATCGCCACACCGACCAGCGTGCCCCAGACGTTGACGCGCCCGGGGCGGATCGTCGTCGAACCGAGGAAGGCGCCGACCAGCGCCGGCAGCAGGAACTCGAGGCCGACACTCGCCTGGCCGATCTGCAGGCGCGAGGCCAGCAGCACGCCGGCAAAGCCCGACAGCGCACCCGATGCGACGAAAGCGCCCATCACATGCTTGCGCACCGCGATGCCGTTGAGCTGCGCCGCCTTCGGGTTCGCGCCAATCACGTAGAGCGCGCGGCCGAGCGGTGTGAACTCGGTGACCAGCCACATCGCCACGCTCACGGCGAGCACGTAGAACGCACCGACCGGCAGCCCGAGCAGGCTGCCGCCGGCGATGCCGACGAAGCCATCGGGCAGGTCACCAACCACCTGGCGGCCACCGCTGTGCCACATCGCCACCGCATAGATCACGGTGCCGGTGCCCAAGGTCGCAATGAACGAGTCGATCTGCGCGAGTTCAACCAGCAAGCCATTGAGCACACCGAACAGCGCCGCGCACGCGACGACGATCAGCACCGCCAGTGGCCACGGCACGCCGAGCTTGGTCTGCAGGCTGATTGCCAGGATGTGCCACAGCACGATGCCGTAGCCCACCGTCAGATCGATCTTGCCGGTGATCATCGGGATCGTCGCGGCCAGAGCGAGCAGCGCGATCACCGACTTGTCGGCGAGGATCGCGCGCAGGTTGAACAGCGTCGGGAAGGTGTCGGGCAGCAGCAGCGAGAACAGCAGCGCGAGACCGACGGTCAGCACGACGAGGCCGTACACCGGCATCGCGCGGCCGAGGTGTTGCATCAGCGAGATCGCCTCGCCGTCGAGCGCGCGGTCGGGTTCGAGCGCGGTGGATTTCATCGAGGTCGTCATGCTGTTGTCTCCATTTCTTGTGAGGTCTGATGCGCGGCGCCGCCAGCGGCGAGCGCGAGCAGGCGTTCGACCGTGATGTCATCGCCGGTGAGTTCGGCCGCGATCAGGCCGTTGCGGAACACCAGCACGCGGGTGCAGACGGTGGCCACTTCCTCGAAGTCGGTCGAGACCACGATCAGCGCGCTGCCCACTTCGGCGCGCTCGCGCAGCACGCCGTAGATCTGGCGCTTGGCGCCGACGTCCACGCCGGCCGTCGGCTCCTCCAGCACAACCAGCGGCTTGTCGAGGTGAAACCAGCGCGCCAGCACGACCTTCTGCTGGTTGCCGCCCGAGAGCTGGTGCACCTCAGCATGCGGCGCCGGTGGGTTCACATCGAAGCGCTGGATCAGCGACATCGCGGTGTCGTGCTCCTGGCGCCGCCGGTCGAGCGACAGCCCGCGGTCGCCGTGCAGCGACGGGTGCGGGAACAGGTTCTCGAGCACCGACATCGAGCCGGCCAGGTTCTCTTCAAGCCGCTCGCCCGCCACATAGGCCACACCCGCGCGGATCGCATCGGCCGAGGTGCGGAACACCGCGTCGCGGCCGAACAGCGCCATGCGCCCGGCCGACAGCGGCTCGCGCCCGAACAGCGCGCGGCTGATCGCCTCGTGCCCCGCGCCGCGCAGCCCAATCAGGCCGACGACCTCGCCGCGCCGCACCGCGAAGCTGACCGGCCCGGCGTTGCCGCTCGCAGCCTGGTCGAGTTGCAGCACGGTCTCGCTCTGCGTCGCCGGTTTTGCCTTCGCAACGGTGGACGCCAGCGCCTTGCCGACGATCAGGTCGACGAGTTGGCTCTCGCTGGTCTGCACCGTGGTGCGCACCGCGACCAGCTTGCCGTCGCGCATGACCGCGGCGCGGTCGGAGATGGCCATCACCTCGTCGAGTCGGTGCGAGACATAGATCATCGCCATGCCCTGGCGGCGCAGCTCGCGCAGCACGCCGAACAGGCGCTCTACGTCGGCCATCGGCAGGCTGGCAGACGGTTCGTCGAGTACCAGCAGGCGCGCTTGCACTTCGAGTGCGCGGCCGATCGCGAGCAGAGATTTCTCGGCGCGCGTGAGGGAGAAGATGCGGCGGTCGGGGTCGATGTCGCAGCCGACGCGGCTCATCACGCGGCGCGCGGTGGCGCGTGCGGCGCTCCAGTCGATCAGGCCGAAGCGGCGCGGGTAGCCCATGCCGAGCGCGACGTTCTCGGCCACCGTCATCCACTCGACGAGCCCGAGGTCTTGATGGATGAAGGCGACCGGTTGGCGGGCGCGATCGCTGCTGCGCCACGCCGATTCAGGCTGGCCGTCGAAGCGCATCTCGCCGCTGTCGATGGGGAAGATGCCGGCCAAGAGCTTGATCAGCGTCGACTTGCCGGCGCCGTTCTCTCCCAGCAGCGCGACGATTTCGCCGGCGTGCACGTCGAAGCTGACGGCATCGACGGCCTGCGTGCCGCCGAAGCGTTTGCTGATGTTGCGGAATTCCAGTAAGGCCGCGCTCACAGCAACACCACCTTCGACACGTCGGGCTCGCGCTGCGTGGCGATGAAACGCACGATGCGCATCGCCTGCGTGTCGAGCATGGCCACGCGGTCGTCGTCGAGCGAGATGAACGCGAGCGGCTTGGTCGGGTGGAACGACAGCGCGATCGCACGCGCGCCGAGCGGGAGGTAGCCGGTCTCTTCGAGCGTGAGTGGGTCCACCACCGAGAGGCTGCGGTCACCATAGTTGCTGGTGAACAGGCGGCCATCGTGCGCGCGGTGGATGCGCGTCACGTCGTCGCGCGAGGCGGCAGAGTGGCGCACCGTCATCGTGTCGGTGTCGATCGCGCAGAGCGTGTTGCTCCAGCGGTTGCTGACGAACAGCGTGCGCTCGTCGTCGCTCAGGCAGTAGCCCTCGGGCTTCTGGCCCGGGTGGCAGGCCACCGGCTGGAACAGCGGGTCCCACGGCTTCACCTTGGTCACGGTGTGGCTCAGCAGGTTCATGCAGTAGGCGGTCTGGCCGTCGCGCGTCAATGCGAACAGGTGGCTCTTGATGCCGCCCGACGGCACGGCGCGTTTCGCAGCGGCATCGGTCGCCGGTTCGTCGAGCACCAGCAGCGTGGCCTTCTCTTCGCTGAGCGCGTAGAGCCGGTCCTGTGCGTCGATCTGCAGGCCGTGGATCCGGTTGAACGGGTACAGGTCTATAGACCGTACCAGTTGGGCCGAACGAATGTCGATCTGGATGACGGAGTGGCCCCCCGCGCCGGTGTGGCCGGACGTTTCGACGCCGTAGTGGCCGACATAGGCGAAACGCGCGTCACGGTCGGTGACGAACTCATGTGGAAAGTCGGGCAGCTGCAAGGTGCGCAGGCGCTCACCCGACTCCAGGTCGTACCAGCTGAAGCAGTGCGCGCATTTCTCGACCAGCAGGAGGGTGTCTCGGCTCATGTTGTCCTCAGGGAGTTTGGAGGCCGCACGCGTTCAGGCGGATGCGGTACAGCGACGTGCTCGCGCAGATGTAGAGCTCGTCGCGCTCCACGCCGCCGAAGCTAAGGTTGCCGACCTTCTCGGGCACGGGGATCGCGGCCAGGCGCGTGCCGTCGGGGTGATAAACCTGCACGCTGTCGGCGCTGCTGGTGTAGAGCCAGCCACGCGCGTCGAGGCGAAAGCCATCGGACACGCCCGGGCTCACGACCGCGAAGATGCGCGGGTTCGCGAGCGTGCGGCCGGCGACCACGTCGAACGTGACGATGTGGTGGTGGCCGCTGCCGTCGGTGCGCAGCGCCGCCGAGGTGTCGGACACATACAGCACCGATTCGTCGGGCGAGAACGCCAGGCCGTTGGGTTCTTCGACGAAGCTGCTGACCACGTCGAGCGCACCACTGGCCGGGTCGAAGCGGAACACGTAGTTGTCGCCCAGCTCGGACTCGGCCTGGTGGCCTTCGAAGTTGGACAAGATGCCGTAGGGCGGGTCGGTGAACCAGATCGTGCCGTCGCGCTTCACGACGATGTCATTGGGTGAATTCAGGCGCCGGCCCTGGTAGTGGCTGACGAGCACTTCGTCATTCGTGTCGGCCAGGCTGGCGCCAAAGCGCGTGCGCACGATCGCGCGCAGGCCATGCGAGCAGTGCAGCAGCGAACCATCGGCCTCGCGGGTGTGGCCATTGGTGAATTCGACCTGGTCGCGCCAGACGCTCATCCCGTCGCGCGGGTGCCAGCGCAACATGCGGTTGGCGGGAATGTCGCTCCACAGCACGCTGCCGTCTTCATGCATCCACACCGGGCCTTCGCTCCAGGTCGCGCCGGTGGCGAGGCGCTCCAGTGCTTCACCGGCGCGGCCGAGCTCGGCCGCGCGAGGGTCGAACACGATCACGTCATTCATGGCGCGCTCATCTCGTCGAGCGTGGTGCGGCGCACCTGCTCCAGGTGCTTGCGCGCCGCGGCCACGGCAGCCTCGGGCTTGCGCGTCTTCAGTGCCTCGACGATGCCGCGGTGCTCGGCCACGCTGTGTGCGATCGCGCCCGGCCGTTGCAGCGCGCGGCGCCGGAACTCGAGCGCGTAGTCGTAGAAGTCGGACACCACGTCGACGAGCAGCGCGTTGCCGCAGGCCTGGTACAGCGTTGCATGGAACTCGCGGTCAGAGATCTGGAAGCGCACCGGGTCACGCAGCATCGCTTCCTGGTCGTGCACCAGCGTGGCTAGGCGCGCCAGCTCGTTGTTGTTGATGCGCTGCGCGGCGAGCCAGATCACCTGCACCTCGACCGCGGCGCGTGCCTCGGCGACCTCTTCGAACGAGCGGTCCTTCAGGTTGCTCAGCGTGCTCACGGACTCGTGCAACGAATACGGCCCGGTGCCCAGCACGCGGGTGCGCGCGCCCTGGCTCACTTCGATCATCTTGCGCGCCTGCAACACGCCCATCGCCGCGCGCACCGTCTCGCGCGACACGCCCAGCGTGGCGGCCAACTCGCGTTCCGAAGGCAGCTCGTCGCCGACGCGCAGCAAGCCGGAATGGATCATGTAGATCAGCTTGTCGCTGATCTGGTCCTTGACCGTCCGTTTGCCGATCTGACCTTTGTCCCCGGGGATGCGGGCGATGAGTTCCATGGGTGATTACAGATGACTACAGGAATCGATGATGAACTGGCCTACTGGTCTGGTAAGAGTACCAGTTGACTTGAAAACTCCACCTCGGGATAACCCGAGGGTGTGCTCGCCGAGTCAGTGCTCTTCGGCTGCTCTCGTCACTCCCGGTTCAGCTTGGGGTGGGAAGCAAGCGCAGGCTCATCCGTGACGGTCAGTTCGCTTGCATTCGGTGGCCGCTTACCGTCGGTAGCAAGCGCACCAAGTTACGGGGTTGATTCGCGGGTCATGCGCCGACACGATGTGAGGCATGAACACGCCTGACACCCCACGCGAACCGCAGTCCAACGCAGCCATCGAGGCCAAGGTCAACCAATGGCTCGAGCTAAAGCGGGAGATGGAGGTCTTGCACGCTCAGGTTGAATACGTGCGCCTGCTCATTAAGCTAGGCGTGGCGAAGAAGCCCTGAGCGTCTGCTCCGCCGCCGAGTGGCCGCTCAGGCGGTCCAGAACAACTTCATCGCGAAGCCGACCGCGAACAGCAAGAAGCCGATGGCTTGGTCGCGAGACTGGCTGCTGATGGCGGATCGGATCTCTTCGAGATAGGCCTTGTGGCCCTGCCAGTCCCAGAGCTTTCTGCTCAGCCTGCGTTGGGCGATGCAGCTGCTCACCAGCACGATGAGCGACCCCATCCCGAGCAGCGAATCGGGGGCGAATCGCTGAAGCAGCTCGATCCAGTCCATTTGCAAGTCCTTTGCTCACGTCACCTTGGGGCCCACTCGTCGCAATGAACAGAGGCGAGGCCCGAGTGCCGGTCATTTTGTCAGGCAGTCGCGGGAAGATCAGTCGTCGATTACACCGATGACGCGTGACTGCGGGGCTCGGTAGTGCCCATCGGCGAACACTTCCATCCGCGCTGATTGCATCTCGTCCCGCATTGTTTGCGGCCTGTCGCAAGCCGCTGGGCAGGGCAGGGTGTGCTGCCTAAAGTTCACTCATCGCAACACACCACCCCGCAGGAGCCCACCATGATCGAACGTTTCATTGCCCCCGTCCTGACCTTCTCTACCTTGATCGCAGGTCACGTTGCGATCGCGATGGCGCTGTTCGCCACGCCGGCTGCACAGTCCACCGAGCAAGTCGCCAAGGCACCGGTGATGCAGCTCGAAGCGGTGGTCATCACCGCCAAGCGCGCGTCCTGAACGGTCACGCTGCGGGGTGCCAAAAAGCCGGCGTCAGCCGGCTTTTTTCATGAAGGTTTCGGTCGGCCCGCCTCAGTTCACCACGTCGGACTCGGCCAGCCGGTTGCAGTACATCAGCAACTCATCAATCTCGTTCGACTTGTCGAACACGCAATCCGCGCCCAGTTCCAGGCAGCGTTCACGCATCTCCTGCGTGGCATGGTTGCTGAATACCACCCACTTCGCTGGCCGGTTGTAGACACCGGCGCCGGCCTTGAGCACCCCGAGCCCGGAGCCACCCTTGAGGTAGATGTCGACGATGACCAGGTCGCACTGGCTGCTGTCCTTGTCGATCCAGCGCAAGGCGGTGAGCTCGTCTTCCGCGGTGCCGACCACCTGTACCGGCACCGACTCTTCCAAGAGCTCGATCAAGCTCTCGCGAATGACCGCGCTGTCTTCGACGATGTAGGTCCTGAGCGTGTGCATGTCCATGTCTTTCATGAAGTGGAGGCCAGCGCGTCAGCGCATGCGGACTTCGCCGTGTTCGGCGATGTCTCGTGGCGAACGTCCGGTCACGGCGGCCTTCGCCATCGCAAAGAGCTGCACCAGCTTGTTGGACTTCACGTCCCAGTAGCCGGCGTGGGTGATCTGTACTTGCACCAGGGCCAGATCAGGGTCGGTCAAGCCGCCCTGGAACCACGCCTCGTTGAGCTTGCTCCACAGCTGCTCCCTCTTCGCCATGTTGTCCACCACGCGGGCGGTGCCGGAGACCGACACGTAGCTGTCCTTGTCCGGGTTGGCATACGCCACATTCACGTTCGGCTCGGCGGCGATGTCCTCGACCGGGTCTCCGGAGCGAGACATGAAGAACCACAGGCTGCTGTCTTCGTCGACCTTCTTGTTCTGCGTGGTCATTGGCCGCGAATGCAGGTGGCCATTGCTGTGGCGGGTGGTGAACATCGCGAACTTCGTGTCCTTGATCAATTCCCACAACTTTTCGCGCGATTCGTTGGTGTCTTGCTGACTCATGGTGTGCCCCCTTAAGGTGATTTGCCCGGCTACGTGAGAACCATTGAACCAGCCCGAACCGCCCTGCGCGATCAGTGTTGAACGCCTCTGCGTGTAGGAGGTGTCTGGTCTTCGCCGGTTTTGCGCATGCGACGCCTCCACCTGTTAGCGGACGTAACGGCGTGTCGTTGGCAAAAAAAAGAGGCCCCAGCGGGGCCTCCAAGGTCTTCACATCCCTGTCTCCGTTACTTGAACTGGTATCCCAGACTGGCGTAGTAAAATCGGCCCCGCGGATCGGTGAACGACGCCGCATAGCCGGCTGCGTGCGAGCCGTACGAAGACACCGCCGTGAACGGAGGGTCTTCGTCGAACAGGTTGCGCACGCCAACGCGCACGGTCACGTCCTTCAGCCCAGTAAAGATGCCGGACAGATTCCAGCGGCTGGAATCCTTCACGTGATACGGCGCGTTGACGCCGATGTTCGCGTTGACCAGTTCGGCCGATTCCGTCCAGCCTTTCACAAACACGTTCTGCAGGGCAACGCCCCAGACGCCTTGTTGCAGATCGAAGCTCACGGTGTGCTGCCAGCGCGGATGAGGCTGCACACTTCCGCCGTCGCCGGCGGTACCGGCGTAGTCGGTAAAGGGACCATCGGCGTAGGCTTGGCGCTTGAACGTGTCGACGTAAGTACCGTTCACGCTGGCGGTGAGCTTGCCCAGCGACTCCAGGTTCCAGCGCGTGGTGATGTCGATGTCGATGCCCGAGGTCTTCAGGTCGCCCAGGTTCTCGACAGGCGTATCGATGTAGCTCAGGAAGCCGTCGGCCGTGCGGTGAATGCGGCCGCCGAACTTCGCCAGCAACTCAGGATCGGTAAGGATTGCATCCCCCGTGATCACGCTGATCTGGTCCTTCTTCTGGATGTTCCAGTAGTCCAGCGAGGCTGATATCCACTTCACCGGTTCCAGTACCAGGCCGACCGAGAACTGGCGAGACTTTTCCGGCTTCAGATTGGGTGAAGACGAGAAGCGCTCGTTGAACTGGCTCTCGCATCGGGCGTCCCCGGCGATGGGGCAGTTCGGGTCGACCAGCGAGTTCGCCGTGTTGGTTACCGAAGGCGGGCTGTTGACGTCCCACAGCGACGGTGCGCGGAAGCCCGTGCCCGCCGACGCGCGCAGCAGCATCTCCGAGCTCGGTTGCCAGCGGATGCTGGCGCGCGGGTTGAAGGTGGAGCCGAAGTCGCTGTAGCGGTCGAAACGTGCTGCGACGCTGGCTTCCCACCCTTTGGCAAATGGCGCGTTGACTTCGGAGTACACCGCGAACACGTTGCGGCTGGCCTTGGTTTCAGGCACTGACCCTTCCCCGCCGATGTGAAGACCGAGGCGGTATTCGTCGTTGACGGGCTTGTCGTTTGCCTGTTCGTGGCGAACGTCGAAGCCAAAGGCAGCAGCCAGTTGCCCGCCAGGCAGCGCCATGAATTCGCGGCTCGCTTTACCGTCGATCACGGTCGTCGTGGTCGACGACTTGCGCATTTCCCCTTCCATCAGGGTGGAACGCAGCAAGGCATCGCCTTCCGCGTCGTTGGGGCCGAAAGGATTGATCTTGCCCGTGGCGAGCGCTGCGATGAAACGAGGCTCGCTGATGTAGCCCTGGTAGCTCAGCTTGCCGGCACCGCGCGCAACCGTCACGGCCGAGTCGTAGTCCCAGCCTTCCATCGTTCCCTTGACGCCCGAGACGACGCGCAACTGCTCGTTGACGTTGTCGTTGATCCGGTTGCCGACTGGAACCGCCCGCATCGAGATCTCGGCCACCCCGGTCGTGGGCACGGTGTAGCCCAGGCTGGTCAGCAAAGCCGCCGGAAAGTAGGGGCTGCTGACCGGGATGGCGAAGCTTGGGTAAGACGCGGTGACGGGGTCGAGGTGCCCCGCCGTCGAATCGATGGGCACCGGCGCCACGCGCCCGATGTTGTGATTGCGGGCATAGGACGCTTCGGCGAAGAACTCGTTGGATGCATCGATGCGGCGAGTGAAGCGCCCGAAGAGGTCTCCCTTGGTCTGATCAGGCAGGTTGTCCAGCGTCGCTGAATAGATGAAGCGGCAACGAAGCAAGTCCTGCCCGCCAGGTGTGGTTCCGGCGTTTTGGGTGGTGGTGTTCTCCGGATCGCAAGGTGCGAATTTCGGGTCGACGAAGGTGCCGTTGCTGATGTAGGCACCTGGGCTCAAGCCGTAGTCGACCAACCGGCCGGGGAAAGCGCGACCCGAAGTGGGTGGGTCGGAGCCGGGGATCTCCTGCATGCCTCGGTTGTAGAACTTCTGGTCGACCGCGCGCACGCGGGTGTTGTCCTGGTAGTTGGCGGTCAGCAGGAAGTTGTAGCCGTCGCTTGGCAGGTCGCCCATGCCAAAGGAGAGCGTGAGGCCGCTTTCCTTGCCGCCGATGTTCTTCTCGGGAGCCCCGTAGCGCAGGCTCAATTCGCCATTCTTGTAGTCGCGTCGGGTGATGAAGTTGATGACCCCGCCGACGGCATCCGTGCCGTACACGGCAGATGCGCCGTCTCTCAAGACCTCGATGCGTTCGATGGCTGCAAACGGGATGCTGTTCAAGTCCACCGAGACCGTGCCGCCGATGCTGCCGAACGGGTGATTCGCCAGCCGCCGTCCATTCAAGAGCACCAGGGTCGAGTTGGCACCCAAACCGCGCATGTTGGCGTTCGAGGTCGCGTAACCCGTTCCTTGGGTGGTGTCGGACTGCATGCCGCTGCTGGCGGAAACTCTTTGGATCAGCGTTTCCACATTCGTTGCGCCGCTGCGCTCGATCTGTTCGCGTGTGATGACGGTGATCGGCAGGGCGGTTTCAGACTCGACGCGTCGGATCGACGAGCCGGTAATTTCTACCCGTTCAAGTTGCTGCTGCGCCATGGATTGATGGGCGGCCAGGAGCATGCCTCCGCCAAATGCCAGGCCAAGCGCCCGATGGATCTTCGTTTTTCGATGCATAACGGTCCTCCTCCCTCGTGGGGAAGTGCTATCGGTTGATGGAAGATTCCGGGTGGTGATGCTCAGGAGGCACCCGGAACGTCCCGGCGGTAGCCGGGGTGACGTACTTCTCTCCTGAGCGATTGGGTTAGGCGGGGACTGCAGCGAATGGCCCTCGTGAGGCCAGCAGATGGAACCTCGAGGGGGCTGGCTCGATTGCGCTCTTGTTTGTCGGCCGGCGATACAAGTCGCCCATGGGTTGGGGCGACCACTAAGCAAGGCATGCGCCAGACCAGCTAACGCGAAAGCCCCAGGGATTGCCCCCACGTGGTGCAGGCCGGCCGATGACATGGCCTCCTGGGCTGACCAATGGATGCGCAGCGCCGCAGGGAGCGACCCGTGCCAAGTCGTCTATAACTGGGCATGCCTCACAACGTCAGCCTCATCTCCACCATCGCAGCCGGCCTGGGCCTGGCGCTGATCCTGGGTTTTCTTGCAGCCCGCATCAAGGTGCCGCCGCTGGTGGGCTATCTGCTCGCGGGCATCGTCATCGGGCCGGCCACGCCGGGGTTCGTGGCCGATGTGGACCTGGCAGGCCAGCTGGCCGAGATCGGGGTGATGCTGCTGATGCTGGGCGTGGGCCTGCATTTCTCGCTGGCCGACTTGATGGCGGTGCGGCGCATCGCAGTTCCGGGCGCCATCATCCAGATCGCGGTAGCCACCGCCATGGGCATGGGCGTGGCAGCGGTCTGGGGTTGGAGTCTGGGTGCTTCGCTGGTGTTCGGCTTGTCGCTGTCGGTCGCGAGCACCGTGGTGTTGTTGAAAGCGCTGGAGGCGCGGGGCGTGCTCGAGTCACTGAACGGGCGCATCGCGGTCGGCTGGCTGGTGGTCGAAGACCTTGTGATGGTGATGGTGCTGGTGTTGCTGCCGCCGATGGCCGGGCTGCTGGGCGGCAACATGAATGCCGCGCCGTCGGAGCACGGCCTCTGGGCCACGCTGGGCATCACCTTCGCAAAGGTCGGCACCTTCATCGCGCTGATGCTGATCGTCGGCAAGCGCTTGTTCCCCAAGCTCTTGTGGCTGGTGGCGAAGACCGGCTCGCGCGAGTTGTTCACGTTGTGCGTGGTGGCGGCTGCCGTGGGCGTGGCTTACGGCTCGGCCAAGCTGTTCGATGTGTCGTTCGCGCTGGGCGCTTTCTTCGCCGGCATGATGATGCGCGAGTCGGAGTTCAGCCATCGCGCGGCCGACGAGTCGCTGCCGTTGCGCGACGCGTTCTCGGTGCTGTTCTTCGTGTCGGTGGGCATGCTGTTCGACCCGCGCGTGCTGATCGACGAGCCGCTCAAGGTGCTGATGGTGGTCGCCATCGTCATGGTCGGCAAGACGATCGCGGCCATCGCGCTGGTGCTGGCCTTCAGGTACCCGATCAACAGCGCGCTCACGGTCGGCGCGAGCCTGGCGCAGATCGGCGAGTTCTCGTTCATCCTCGCCGGGCTGGGTGTTGCGCTGGGCCTGCTGTCTCCGGAAGGGCAGAGCCTCATCCTCGCCGGTGCGTTGATATCGATCGCGCTCAACTCGCTGCTGTTCACCACCATCGAGCCGGTGCAGGCGTGGCTGCGTGCGAAGTCTCCGCTCGCGCGCAAGCTGGAGCAGCGCGACGACCCGCTGGCCGAGTTGCCGACCTCGGTGCATGCCTCCTACCTCACCGGACAGGTGGTGCTCGTCGGCTACGGCCGCGTTGGGCGGCGCATCGCGCAGGCACTGGACGAGAAGCGCATTCCCTACGTGGTAGCCGAGGAGAACCGGGAAATCGTTGAGCAGCTGCGTGCGCGCCATACGCCGGCAGTGAGCGGCGATGCGGCCGACCCAGCGGTACTGATCCAGGCCCACATTGCGCAGGCCGGCATGCTGGTGATCGCAACGCCCGACACCTTCAGCGTGCGCAAGATGGTGGAGAACGCGCGCATGCTGAACCCCGCCATCGAGGTGGTGGTGCGCAGCCACAGCGACGACGAGGCTGCGCTGCTCGCGCAGGAGCAGGTGGGCACCGTCTTCATCGGCGAACAGGAGCTGGCCAGCGGCATGGCGGCGCATGTGCTGTCGCGCATGCGCCCGGTGGCCGCACCTCACTGAAACAGGTGAACATCCGGTAACAGCAACAGGCACCCATCCTGCTGCAATGACCCTGGCTGCGTTTCGCCAAGGTGTTTGACAAAGACACCGACGAAACCCGTCGAGAGCGAGGTCGGCGACGACACGCCCGCGACGCAAATTGCCACTCTTGCAAGCAAACAGGGACACCCCATGCCGGTTGCCAGCCACTCTTCTACGCGCCACGCCGCGCCTAAGCTGCTGAACTCACGTTGGCAGAAGGCCGCGATCGCGGGCCTGTTCACTGCCGTGCTGAGCGCCTGCGGCGGCTCAGGTGGAGAAAGCAACGGCACACCGGTGTCGCCTCCAGTGTCGGACACGCCTTCACCGGCGCCTGCACCCGCGCCTTCGCCGGCGCCTGCACCAGCCCCCGCGCCAGCGCCTTCGCCATCTCCGGCACCAGCGCCGTCACCTGCACCAGCCCCTGCGCCATCTCCAGCTCCCGCTCCGGCGCCTGCACCCGCTCCAGTACCAGCGCCTGCACCAGCACCAGCACCCGCACCAGCACCAGCACCAGCACCGATGTCGCAACGCGACGCCGTGCGGCTGGCCGACCAGGCCAGCTTCGGCCCGACCGAAGCATTGGTCGCCAGCATCAAGAGCAAAGGCGCCAGCGCGTGGGTGGCGGAGCAGATGGCGCTGAAGACTTCCAGCTACACCAGTGGCAAGGGCGGCGAGATCCACCAGTTCACCGGCAGCGGCGACTTCTGCACCGGCAAAGGTGACGACTGCTGGCGCGACTACTACTCCACCGAGCCGCTGCTCTGGGACTTCTACCGCAACGCCGTCAACCAGCCCGACCAGCTGCGCCAGCGCGTGGCCTTCGCGCTGCAACAGATCGTGGTGATCAACAACCTCGACGTCAGTGGCAACTATGGCTTCCGAAATTACTACAACGTGTTGCTGCGCGAATCTCTCGGCAACTACCGGCAGGTGCTGAAGAAGGTGATCCTGTCGCCGGTGATGGGCGACTTCCTGAACAACGCCAACAACGACAAGGACGCGCCGAACGAGAACTTCGCGCGTGAGCTGCTGCAGCTCTTCTCCATCGGCACCTGCGAGCTCAACCCCAACGGCACGCTGAAGGGCGGTGCTTGCACACCCACCTACACCAACGAGACGGTGCGCTCCTATGCCTACGCGCTGACCGGCTGGACCTACCCCGCCGGCGGCGCCACGTCGTACGGCTGCTACCCGAGCGGTGCCAACTGCCGCTACTACGGCGGCGCGAACGACGGCGACATGGTCCCCGTGGCCAAGTACCACGACACCACTGTGCGCCCCTTGCTAAACGGCTACACCGTGGCCGCCGGGCAGACTGCCCCACAGGCGCTCGAGACGGTGCTCGACAGCGTGATCACCCACCCGAATACCGCGCCGTTCATCGGCAAGCAGCTGATCCAGCACCTGGTGAGCAGCAACCCGTCAGCCGCCTACGTGAGCCGCGTGGCGTCGGCCTTCACCACGGGCAAGTACCTGAGCTTCGGCACCGGCCAGCGTGGTGACCTCGCGGCCACCGTGGCCGCGGTGCTGCTCGATGCCGAAGCACGCGGCGACAGCGTCACCCGCGGCGGCGGCAAGCTGCGCGAGCCGGTGCAGATGTTCACCGGCGTGCTGCGCGGCCTCAACGGCAAGACCGACGGCGATGCGCTCAGCTGGTGGTGGGGCGAGACCATGCGCGAGCATGTGTTCCGCCCGCCTTCGGTCTTCAACTTTTACCCGCCCGACTATCCCGTCGCCGGTACCACCCTGGTGGGGCCGACTTTTGGCATCCACAACGCCAACACGGCGCTCGCGCGGCTCAACTTCCTGACCTACATGCTCGACTGGGGCGGCAGCGCCCCCGACAGCAGCGTGCCGAACCCGGTCGGGACCCTGGTCAACCTGAGTGCGTTCACCACCGACGCCGCCGATGCCAACGTTCTGGTCGACCGAATCTCGATGCTCGCTCTCGGCAACACGCTGCCGACTGCCGCACGCACCGAGGTCGTCAAGGCCGTCTCGTGGTGGACGTCGTCGACCGACTCGGCCAACTGGAAGGTCAATCGCGTCAAGGCTGCGGCGTACCTGATCTATGGCTCCCCGCACTACCAAGTGCAACGCTAAGGACATGGCCATGAACAAGAAGACTTCCTTCGCGACTGCCGCCCTCTCGATGGACCGCCGCCGCTGGCTGATGCGCAGCAGCGCCGGCATGGCCGGTGCGCTGGGCCTGGGCACTGCCGCCAACCTGGTGCTCGGCACCAAGCGCGCGTACGCCGCCGACTACAAGGCGCTGGTCTGCATCTTCCTGTACGGCGGCAACGACGGCCTCAACACCATCGTGCCGACCGACACCGCGCGCTACAACCAGTACGCCACGGTGCGCAAGGGCCTGGCGCTGCCGAGCGCGAGCCTGTTGCCGATGTCGGGCATCAGCTACGGCATGCACCCGTCGCTGCAAGGCCTGGCGCCGGTGTGGGCCGAAGGCAAGCTGGCACCGGTGTTCAACCTTGGCACGCTCTACAAGCCGATGACCAAGGCGCAGTTCCGCGCCGAGCCCGACAGCTCCACGCTGATCCCGGCCAACCTGTTCTCACACTCCGACCAGCAGATCGAGTGGGAGACCGGCAGCACCAGCGCACTCACGCGCAGTGGCTGGGGTGGCCGCGCTTCGGCCGCGTTGGCGACGCAGAACCCGGTCATCTCGGTCGCAGGCAGCACGCGCTTCGGCCTCACCGACACGATCTCGCCGCTGGTGCTGCCTGACACGCCGGGCGAGACCTTCGGCGCCTACGTCCTCGAGACCGAGGCACAAAAGTACGCGCCCAACCAACTGCGCAAGAGCGCACTCAATGCGCTCTACGCCAGCGGTCAGGAGACCGACCTCACCGAGGCCTATGCCACCGCGCAGCGCAACGCCTTCAGCGTGTCCGAGCGGCTGGGCGGGTTGGTTGCGATCGAGCCGGGCGGTACTGGCGCGCTGGCCGCCATCGACGCCGCCTTCAAGCCGCTGATCGCTGGCACCGAGCTCACCACCGACCTGGCGGGCCAGCTCTACCAGATCGCCAAGCTCATCGCCGCCAACGGCACCGTCGGCGGCAACAAGCAGATGTTCTTCGCCCGCATGGATGGCTTCGACACCCACGGCAACCAGGTTGCCGGCGGCGCGCCCACCACCGGCAACCACGCCAACCTGCTGAAGGAACTGGGCGATGCGCTCGGCGCCTTCTACTCGGCGATGAAAGCGCTCGGCATGGGCGACGCGGTCACCGCGTTCACGCAGAGCGACTTCGGCCGCACCTTCACGCCGAACAACAGCTCCGGCACCGACCACGCCTGGGGCAACACCCACCTGGTGGTGGGCGGCGCGGTCAAGGGTGGGGCGAGCTACGGTACTTTCCCGGAGCTGGCGCTGGGCGGCGCCAACGACGTGGGCGTCGACAGCTGGGAGCTGCAAGGCCGCTGGATCCCGACCACCTCGGTCGACCAGTACGCCGCCACGCTGCTGGGCTGGTTCGGCGCCACCGACAGCCAGCTCAACACGGTGCTGCCGAATCTCGTGAATTTCGGCACGAACCGCAAGCTCGGCTTCCTCTGACGCCCGGTTGGCGGGCTGGCCGGCGCTGACGCCTGTCGGCCCGGCCTGCAGCCTGTCCGATCGATCGTTCGGCCTGTCGCTTGCCCGTGGCGGGGCTGCCAGGGGGCGGCTTACAGTGAGTGCATGGTTTCCTCTGCTCCCTCCGCTCCTTCTTCCACTTCGCAATTCGTGAGCGCGTTCGTCCGCGCCTTCAGCGCCTACGCGCGCTGGCTCGACAGCATCAGCTGGAAGCGGTTCTTCCTCTTGTCGGTGCTGACGATGATCGTCGCCGGCGTCGCGTCCGACCTGCCGCCCTTCAACCTGCGCTGGGGTGAAGACACGGTCATCTACAAGCCGCGCCCGGTCGTTCCCCCCAAGCCGCCGAAAGCGCCTGTGGCGCCCCAGGCACCGCAGCCGCCTGCCAAGCCCGGCAGCGAGAGTTCGCTGTTCGACATCAACGGCAAGCAATACGCCCTCACCGTCGACGAGCACGGCATTCGCATCGGGCCGGTGTCGGCCAGTGCGCCAGCCGCCGCCGCATCGGCTGCCAGCACGCCGAGTGGCCTTCATGTTGATCTGCCCAGTGTGAACATCGACCTGCCGGACAAGGCCACCAACGCCGACGTGCGTGCCGCCATCGAGGAAGCCAAATCCGCGATCAAGGAAGCCATCGAAGACGCGAAGGAAGCCGAGCGCGACGCGGCAGAGGCGGCGGCTGCGGCCGAAGCCTCCGGCATGAAGGAGATCCGCATCAAGGCCTTCCGCCTGGGCGACCACCTGCCGCCGTTCGCCTTCCTGATGATCGTCATCTCGGGCATCACCAAGATCATGGCGGCCGGCCGCTTCAAGGCCGAAGCGCAAGCGGTCGTCGCCACCGAGATGGCCGAGTCCGAAGCGCTGAAGCGCCAGGTGATCGAAGCCCGCATGGCCGCGATGCAGGCGCAGGTGGAGCCGCACTTCCTGTTCAACACGCTGGCCAGCATCGACCACCTGATCGAGACCGACCCGCCGCGCGCCAGCAAGATGCAGAAGAACCTGATCGCGCTGCTGCGTGCCAGCATGCCGACGATGCGCGAAGCCAATGCACAAGGCAGCCGCGACCTCGGCCGCGAGCTGGCGATGATCCGGCCCTACCTCGAGATATTGAAGGTGCGGATGGAAGACCGCCTCGTCACCGACATTCGTGTCAACGAGGGCCTGATGTCGGCCGAGTTCCCGCCGATGATGCTGCAGAGCCTGGTCGAGAACGCCATCAAGCATGGCCTGGAGCCCAAGCCGGAAGGCGGTTCGCTGACGGTGAGCGCCGAGATCGTGCACGGCAAGCTGGCCGTGAAGGTGGCTGACACCGGCCTCGGCTTCGGCAAGGCGCCCACGGCGGGCACCGGCATCGGCCTCGCCAACATCCGCGAGCGGCTGCAGCTTCTCTATGGCAACAAGGCCAGCCTGACGGTGGCGGAGAATCCAGGGGGCGGCACGGCGGTGACCATCACGGTGCCCTATTCCTCGCACTCTGGAGAGACTGCATGAAGCTGAGAGCCGTGATCGCCGACGACGAACGATTGATGCGCGAGCA
The DNA here is from genome assembly GCF_056403575.1 of Rhizobacter sp. P2_G4. Taxonomy (NCBI): domain Bacteria; kingdom Pseudomonadati; phylum Pseudomonadota; class Betaproteobacteria; order Burkholderiales; family Sphaerotilaceae; genus Rhizobacter; species Rhizobacter sp. P2_G4. Next base: position 1,110,608 of record NZ_JBFUFG010000001.1, read on the forward strand.
ACTGCGCGCGCGCCTGGGCGAGGTGTGGCCCGAGCTCGAGATCGTGGCCGAGGCGAAGAACGGCCTCGAAGCGGTGGAACTCACGCGGCAGCACCGGCCCGACATCGTCTTCCTCGACATCCGCATGCCCGGCATGACGGGCGTCGAAGCCGCGCGGCAGATCGCCGTGCTGCCGGACGAGCAACCCGATGAACAGCATGGCGACGAGCCTGAGGCCTGGCCCGGTTGCGAGATCGTCTTCATCACCGCCTACGACCAGTACGCGGTCGAGGCCTTCGAGCAGGGCGTGGTCGACTACGTGCTGAAGCCGGCAGAGCGCGAGCGCCTGCAGCTCACCGTCGAACGCATCCGCAAACGGCTGGCGCAGCGCCAAGCCACGCGCGAGCCGCCGCCGTCGGCCGGTGCCGACATGCAGCAGCTGCTGCACAAGCTTGCGAGCCAGATGAACCCAGGCGGTGCGCCGCAGCGCCTGAAGTGGATCCAGGCCACCGTGGGTCAGAGCATTCAGATGATCCCGGTCGACGACGTGCTGTTCTTCATCTCCGACGAGAAGTACACCCGGGTGCAGACGGCCACACTCGAAGCGCTGATCCGCAAGCCCATCAAGGAGCTCATCGACGAGCTCGACCCCGAGCAGTTCTGGCAGATCCACCGCTCCACGCTGGTCAACACCAAGGCCATCGCCGGCGTGAGCCGCGACATGCGTGGCCGCCAGCTCGTCAGCGTGAAGGGCCACAACGAGAAGCTCGAGGTCAGCCGCAGCTTCACAGGCCTGTTCAAAGGGATGTAGTCACAGGGCGGCCGAGGAAGCTTGCGCGTACCTGTCAGACCCCCGAATTCGAGTCGGGCCACGGAACCACCCGCTGGCCTTGGGGTCCGACCCGGACACGCCAACTCTTCGAGCGCCACCGTGAACAGCACCCGCACTCGCCGCGCGTTTTTCACCGATGCGCAAGGCAACATCACGCTGCAGGTCGAGGCCATCGCTTCGGTGGGCATCGCCGATCTGGCGCAGGTGCAAAGCCATCAGATCAACCACATCGCGGGCTCCACCTCGCACGTGGTGCACTTCACCGGCGGCGGGCGGCTCTGCTACGCCTACAACGAASGCGGCCAGATCATCGACGTGTCGGCATGGCACGTGATGCTGCGTCTCGGCCCTGAGAATCAATGCATCTTCTCGGCGCTGGCCTGACGCAGCAGCGCTTGTCGCGCTGAAGGCCGCCGCCGGCTATTCCAGCAGCCCGTAGGAGATGAAGTTCGCGCGCCGCGTGTGGCGGTGCTTGGCGAACAAGGCCTTCATGCCGTCGGCCGACTCCTGGCGGTAGTTGGGCGGGCGCACGACCGAGATGGTTTCGCAATCCACCAGGCCCATCTTGAATTCGCACGCGTACTGCGCCAGCTGCACGTAGCCCCAGCCCCAGTGGTTGTAGTCGCGCTCGATCAGGTTCCAGAAGCGTGGCCACGCGCGCGCGTCGAACGCCGTCAGGAAGAGCTCGATCACATCCACCAGCCGCCCGGTCTCGGTGGGCTGGCGGTACATGATCTTGTGCGGTGTGATCGACTGCGCCGAGAGCGCAGGCGCCGCCATGTCGAGCTGGTTGCGCTTCATCACCTCGATGAAGCGCTGCCACGAGAAGTCGTCGATCTCGATGTCTTCCATGCCGAGGAAGATCACGTCGTACTTGGCGGCCACTTCGGGCGTGATGTACTTCTTGAAGAAGTGGTAGATCACGCCTTTCTCATGGATGAAGGTGCAGCGGTCGAACGGCGCGCCCTCGAACTGGTGCCCGTCGTAGACGAAGATCAGAAAGTCAAAGTGCTCTGCATCGAACTTCTCGAGCAGCTTTCTCAGCTGGGCTTCGCCCGAAGCGCCGACTGGCGAGGCGTAAAGGTACTTCTTGCCCGAGGTTTGTAAATTCTTCTCGGTCGCTCGCCGGGCGTCACGCTCCTTCACCCACTGCCGCAACCTCGCTTTGCTTTGCACTCCCTTGATGGCATTGACCGATCGGACCCACAAATTCTTCACTCTGCGCATGGCGGCCGCCTCCTGATATGAGCCGCCTGAGCAATTGGCGTTCCGCGGAGCTCGCGCTGCGATGAAAGAACGATGCCGTCTCAGATGCCGGCGTACCACTGGTACCCCTGGTCTTCCCAGTAGCCGCCATGGCCGCCGCCGATGCGCGAGAAGTCGTTGACCAGCTCCAGCCGCATCAGGTACTTGGCGTGCTTGTAGCCGAGCTGGCGCTCGACACGCAGGCGCAGCGGCGCGCCGTTGGTTACGGGAAGCGTCTGGCCGTTCAGCGCGTAGGCGAGCAGCGTTTGCGGGTGGTAAGCGTCCTCCATGTCGATGCTCTCGTAGTACCGCGCGCTGCCGAACGAGTCGGCGCAATGGAACACCACGTAGCGCGCTTCGGGCTTGGGCTTGACCAACGCCAGCAGCTGGGCGAGCGGTGCGCCGGTCCATTGGCCGATGGCGCTCCAGCCTTCGACGCAATCGTGGCGGGTGATCTGCGTGCGGCTGGGCATGGCGCGCAGCTGCTCGAGCGACCACGCGCCGGGCTGCTCCACCAGGCCGTCGACCACGAGCTTCCAGTCGGCGAAGCCGTTGGCGGCCAGGGCCTTGTACTCGGCGCTCCCGGGGTTGGTGTTGCCGTTGCCGCGAAAACTCGGCGACAGGTCGGCGGGAGAGAACTCCTGCGCCATCGACCCCGGCCCGGCGGCGAAGCGGTGCACGTTCTCGCTCAGCACTTCACCGGTCGACAGCACCTTCTTGAACGCCGGGCTCTGGTTCAGCTTGTCGCAGCCCGCGAGCAGCAGCGCGCCGGTGCCGCCCAGTGTGCGTGTCAGGAACCGCCGTTTGGCGAGGGCCTCGGGTGTCACGCCGAGCCGGTTGCGCGCTTTCGTCATGGGCGGGTCTTTCTCTGCGGGTCGGTGATTCGATAGTGGCCGGTGATCATCGAGCGCAGGTGGTTCCAGAAACCGCTCACGATCACTTCGAACACGTGGATTGCCACGAAGCCGACCAGCAGCCATGCGACGACGAAGTGCACCGTGCGCGCCGATTGCCGCCCGCCGAATGCGTCCACCCAGCCCGGCCAGATCGAGTTCAACTTGGGCGACATGGCCCACCCGGTGAGGATGATCAGCGGCAGCAGCACGAAGATCACCACCACGTAGCTGAGCTTCTGCAGCACGTTGTAGTGCTTGGCCGCTTCGCCCTGCGGGTGCTTGAGGCGGATGTGATCGCGGATCGATTGGCCAATGCCGCGCCAGTCGGTGCGCGTGGGCAGCAGGTTGCGCTGCAGGTGGCGACTGGTCAGCGCGTAGGCCAAGTAGGCCAGGCCGTTGAACATGAGCATCCAGGCGAAGAAGATGTGCCACAGGCGGGCCGCGGCGAGCGAGTAGCTGCTGGGAATCGTGAGCCACTGCGGAAACGCGATGAGGGTCGGCTTGCCGTTCGGTCCGGCCGACACGCCGAGCACGCCGGTGGTGTCGAACTGGCGACCGAAGATGCGCGTGACGCCGATCAGCTGGCCGCTGCTGGTGCGCAGGGCGGTGATCTCGAACACCGGCGGCCGGCCGGTGTACGACGACTTGCCCCACGTGAGGGACGGGTGGGCATTGAAGATCATCAACCCGCTCATCAGCAGCACGGTCAGCGAGACCACGTTGATCCAGTGCATCGCACGCACCGGCAGCGCGTGGCGAACGTACAGGTAGCTGGCGGGCTTGGGCGGTGGGGCCTTGGCTTGCTCGGACATGACCACGTTCTCCTGCATCCAGGAAGCTGCACGGTACACCTTTCGGCGCACCCGCGGCGCGGTCTTCAGGGCGTCATGACGATTGCGCCCGCCGTGCCGCGCGACTCGGCCAGGCGGTGGGCGTCAGCCGCCCGCTCCAGCGGAAAGCGCGCACCGATGCTGGCCACCACCGCACCCGAGGCCATGGCCTCGAACACGTCGGCCGCGTTGTGACGGAAGGTGGCCACGTCGGCGTTGTGCGGGAAGACCGACGGCCGCGTGAGAAACAGGCAGCCCTTCTTGTTCAGCAGCTCGGGTTCGAAGGCCGGCACCGGCCCGGAGGCGGCGCCGTAGAGCACCACCAGGCCGAACGGCGCGGTGCAGTCGAGCGAGCCCATGAAGGTGTGCTGGCCCACTGAGTCGTAGACCACGCGCGCCTTGTGCCCGTTCGTGGCGGCGATGACCCGTTCCACCCAGTCCGCCTGCGAGTAGTCGATGGCCGCATCGCAACCCGCGGCAAGGGCCGCTTCGCATTTGGCGGCCGAGCCGGCCGTGCCGATCACGGTCGCGCCCAGCGCCTTGCACCAGCGGCTGAGGATCTGGCCGACGCCGCCGGCTGCCGCATGCACGACGACGATGTCGCCGGGCTGCACGCGGTGCGTCTTCTTCACCAGGAACTGCGCCGTCATTGCCTTGAAGAACACGGCCGCGGCGTCTTCGTCGCTCACGCTGGCTGGCAGGCGCGCCATGCGTTCGGCCGGCACGTTGCGGTGGCTGGCATAGGCGCCGACGCCGGCGTTCATGTAGACGACGCGGTCCCCGACATGCAGGTCGCGCACCCCGCTGCCCACGGCCTCGACCACGCCGACGGCCTCATGGCCCAGGCCGGTCGGCGAAGGCAGCGGGTACCTGCCGGCGCGCTGGTACACGTCGATGAAGTTGAAGCCGATGGCGGTCTGGCGCAATTGAACTTCGCCAGCAGCAGGGGCGGGCAGCTCGACGGTCTCCAGCTTCATCACGTCGGGCGCGCCGAATTCGGTGAGGCGGATGGCACGGGCGGTGGTCATGGGGTCTCCTCGGGTATGCGAAACGGTCTCTGCGGCGGTCTCTGTGGCGGTTTCCGTGACGGCATCACGGCGGCTCGGCGAGAGCGTAGCCGCAACGATCAACCCTTGCTGGGCTCGGCCTGTTTCGCGTCTTCCGCCCGCTTGGCGGCGGCGGCGCGCAGTGCCTTCAGCTTCTCGCGCGGGTCTTCCTTGGCCTTGGCCTCGTGCAGTTTCATCTCGGCGATGAAGCGGCTGGGAATGCCCTGGATGGTGTCGCGGCCCTTCTTGCGTCGGCGCAGCACGTTGACCGCGAGCGTGCGCCGCGCGCGTGTGATGCCGACGTACATCAGGCGGCGCTCTTCTTCCAATCGCTGCGGCGTCATCTCGTCGTCGTCGCTCTTGAAGGGCAGCAGGCCTTCGTTGACACCGGCGAGCACCACGTGCGGCCACTCCAGGCCCTTGGAGGCATGCAAGGTGGAGAGCGTCACCTGGTCTTGCTCATCGCCGCGTTCGGCCAGGCTGATGATCACCGAGATGGTCTGCGCCACCTCGAGCACGCTTTTCTTTTCGATCTCCACGCTGATGCCGCCGTCGTTCTCGATCTGCCCGCCGCAGCGCTTGGCGATCCAGTCGATGAAGTCGAGCACGTTGCCCCAGCGGTTGGCGGCCATCTTTTCGCTGTCTTCGCCTTCGAGCAGATGTTTCTCGTAGTCGATGTCTTTCAGCCAGCCCATCAAAAAGGCCTTGGCATCTTCGGCGCCCACGGTGTGCCGTGCGCGGTACTCCAGGTCGTTCACGTAGCGGCCGAACTCATGCAGAGAACCCACGGCGCGCGCGTTCAGCATCGTGCCCAGGCTCTCGGCGAACAGCGCTTCGTACAGGCTCGTCTTCCACTTGCCCGAGAACTCGCCCAGCGACGCAAGCGTCTGGTGGCCGATGCCGCGCTTGGGCGTGGTCACAGCACGCAGGAACGCCGGGTCGTCGTCGTTGTTGACCAACAGGCGCAGCCAAGCGCACAGGTCCTTGATCTCGGCGCGGTCGAAGAAGCTCTGCCCGCCCGACACCTTGTACGGAATGTTGGCGCGGCGCAGCGCCTTCTCGAAGATGCGCGCCTGGTGGTTGGCGCGGTAGAGCACGGCGAAGTCCTTGAACAGCACCTCGCCGCCTTGTCCACTTTGATTGACGATCGCGCCCCCCTGGGCGCGAATGGATTGGATGCGCGCCACCGCGCGTTCCGCCTCGTGCTCTTCGTTGTCGCACTCCACCACCAGCACCGGTTCGCCGTCGCCCAGGTCGCTCCACAGCTTCTTCTCGAAGAGCTTCGGGTTGTGGCCGATCACCGCGTTGGCCGCACGCAGGATGTGGCCGGTGGAGCGGTAGTTCTGCTCCAGCGGAATCACCTTCAGCTGTGGGTACTCGGCCGGCAGCCGGCGCAGGTTGTCGATGGTCGCACCGCGCCAGCCATAGATGCTCTGGTCGTCGTCGCCCACCGCGGTGAACATCGCGCGGTCGCCGGCCAGCAGCTTGAGCATCTCGTACTGGATGGCGTTGGTGTCCTGGTACTCGTCGACCAGCAAATAGCGCAAGGTGTCTTGCCACTTGGCGCGCGCTTCGGCGTCGCGCTGCAGCAGCTTGTGCGGCAGGCCGATGAGGTCGTCGAAGTCGACCGCCTGGTAAGCGGCCAGCCGCTCCTCGTAGCGCTTCATCACCTGCTGGGCCACGCGCTCATCGTCGTTCTGCGGTTCCACCCGGTCGCTGCTCAGGCCCTGGTTCTTCCACAGGCTGATGGTCCATTGCCAGCGGCGCGCAAGGTTGTTGTCGCTGCTCGAGCCGGCGTCTTTCAGCACGCTCAGCACATCGTCGCTGTCGAGGATGCTGAACTGCTCCTTGAGGCCCAGCTTCTCGCCCTCGCTGCGCAAGATGCGCACGCCCAGCGAGTGGAAGGTGCTCACCACCAGGTGCTTGGCCGCGCGCGCACCGATCAGCGACTTGGCCCGTTCGCGCATTTCCTGCGCGGCCTTGTTGGTGAAGGTGATGGCGGCGATCTGCCCGGGGGCGTAGCCGGCTTCGAGCAGGCGCGCGATCTTGTGCGTGATGACACGCGTCTTGCCCGAGCCTGCGCCTGCGAGCACGAGGCATGGCCCACCAAGGTGGTGCACCGCTTCCATCTGGGCGGAGTTGAGGGTATCGGGGGGAGAAGACAAGACGGGAGGCGGGGCGAGGGGAGCGGCTCATCATAGCCAAGCACCGTTGGTGCGGTGGCAGGGTCGAACTTGACTCAAGCGTGAAAAGTGGCGCGAACCTTGGCGTTGTGCAGCGTGGCACGCCGCTCATACCATTTGTTACGCAATTCGGCCCGGGCCCACGAAGCCCGGCGCCGTCCACACAGGAAAGAACAATGCACTACAACGAAGCGCACACAGAGGGAACCACGCTGCAGCTCGCGTCGTCTCGAAGGCCCACGGTGGCGGCCCTCGTTCTCGTTGGTGCAGGGTGGCTGATGGCGTCGTTCGCGATGGCTGCGCCACCCAAGACAGCCAAGCCGGTCAAGGCGACCGAGATCCACATCGGCGCCATCGTCCCCGAGAGCTGGCCCAATGCAGCGCAAGGGCAAGACATCCGCAACGGCATGCAGCTCGCGCTGCAGACCTGGCCCGGCCAGGCGCCGGTGCCCACGCTGGTGGTGAAGGACAGCGCCTGCAATCCGCATCGCGCCGCGCTCGCTGCGCAATCGCTCATCGAAGAGAAGGTCGACCTCGTGCTCGGTGGCTGGTGCGTGGTCGGCTCGGTGCCGGTGCTGCTCAAGAACGCGGGCCTACTCTTCGTGTCCAGCAATGCCGAGCGCTACGCCGCCGACGGCTCGGTGCAATTCGCCCGGCTCAACGCCAACGTGGCCGATGGCATCGCTGCCCGTCTGCGCACCGAAGCCGGCTTGCGCGTCACGGCCAACAGCGTCTGCTGGATCGACTTCGAGCCGCGCGTGTCCGACAAGTACGACGCGGCCTTGTGCCCTGTGCTGTCGGTCGACAAGGCGCGCTGGTACGACGTTGCGCCGGCCTACACGGCCGCGTTCAAGAAGCCGTTCACTCTCTCGGCGGCACGCGGCTATGCCGCGATGGAAATTGCACTCGCCTATGTGACGCGCCTGCGTGCCGGTGCCAAGCCGGCAGCCGCGTGGGCCGATGCACAGAACATCGGCACCATCCTCGGCCACCTGCCGGCGCGTGATGCAGCGGCGCCCGACGAAGCCATGCAGTTGATCTTTGGCGCCAAGCTGCCCAAGCTCGCGCCGCGCGAAGCCGGTGCCTTCGACCAGATGGTGAAGGCCAAGACCTGCGGCTGCAAGACCGGCGCCACCTGTGCATCGAACACCTGGAGCACGCTGCCCTTTGTGGTGGAAGGCGTTACCGGCAGCTGCGCGCAGCCGGTGTTGACCTCGTCTCGCTGATTCTGCGCAGACGTGTGGGGCCGTAGACGGCTTCGTCAACGGTCTGTGGTAAACCCGGCGGCCATGAACTCGACCACCCGCCGCCACGTTCTCACACTCACTGCCGGCGCTGCGCTGGCGCCCTGGTTCGTTCGCCACGCGATGGCGGCCGACACGCCGCGCTTCGCGCTCGGCATCGCCTCGGGCCACCCGCGCGCCGACCGCCTGGTGCTGTGGACGCGGCTCACCGGTGACCCCCTTCCCGAACGTGTCGACGTGCGCTGGGAGCTGGCGCACGACGAGGCCTTCAAGAACATCGCCGCCAGTGGTGTCGACGTGGCCGAAGCCGCCTGGGCCCACAGCGTGCACGCGGAGCCCGTGGGCTTGCAGCCGGGCCGCTGGTACTGGTACCGATTCACCGCACTCGGCCAGCAAAGCGCCGTGGGCCGCACGCGCACCGCGCCGGCGCCCGACGCAGCAGTGAGTGCCTTGCGCTTCACCATCGCAAGCTGCCAGCGCTGGGACCACGGCCACTACGCCGCGTGGCGTCACATGGCCACGCAAGAGCTCGACCTCGTTCTCTTTCTCGGCGACTACATCTACGAATACGCCTCGCCGCCCGCGGCGGTGCGCCTGCACGACGGCCCGATGGCGCGCTCGCTCGACCAGTACCGCGCCCGCTACGCGCAGTACAAGACAGACCCCGCCTTGCAGGCCGCGCACGCCATCGCCCCGTGGATGGCGGTGTGGGACGACCACGAGATCGAGAACGACTACGCCGCCGACACACCGCAGATGCCCGACCCCTTCTTCAACCATCGCCGCGCCGCGGCGACGCAGGCGTACTGGGAGCACATGCCGTTTCCGAAGGTGATGCGCCCGCGCGGCACCGAGATGCGCCTGTACGACCGCTACGACTGGGGCACGCTTGCGCGCATCCATGCGCTCGACGACCGCCAGTACCGCGACGCGCAGGCCTGCCCCGGGCCTGGCCGCAACGGGTCGAACACCGTACCGCTGAAAGGCTGCCCCGAGCTGCTCGATACGAAACGCACGCTGCTTGGTGCCGACCAGGAGCGCTGGCTCGCGCAAGGCTGGGACGAGACACGCCCGTGGAACCTGCTCGCCCAGCAGACGCTGATGGCACGCTTCACGCGGTCCGACCCCGCGTCTTCCGCCACCCCGGGCGGCAGCTACTGGACCGATGGCTGGGATGGCTATGCGCCGGCCCGCAAGCGCCTGCTCGGCACGGTGGCCGAACGCAAGCTGCCGAACGTCGTGGTGCTGGGCGGCGACGTGCACAGCCACTACGTGACTGATCTCAAGGTCGATTACGACGATGCCAAATCAGCCGTCATCGCCAGCGAGTTCTGCGGCAGCTCCATCAGCAGCCACGGCATCTCGCAGCAGCGCATCGATGCCGCCTTGCCGTTCAACCCCCATGTTCACTACGCCCGCGGCGACCAGCGCGGCTACATGGACTTCACGCTCACCGGCAAGCGGCTCGACGCCAGCCTGCTCGCCGTCGTGGAGCCCAACAACCCGGCTTCGGCCGTGAACACGGTGGCGCGCTTCTGCGTCGAGGCCGGCAAGCCGGGGGCGCAGGCTGCCTGACTAGGTTGCCTGGGGAGCCTGCATGGCTCAACTCGCCTCGAGATACGGCGTGAGGATCTGCGCCAGCCAGCCCATGAAGACCTGCACCCGCTTGGGCAGGTTGCGCCGGTTGGCGTACAGCAAGGACACCGGCAGCGAGGGCGCGTGGCACCGCGGCATCACCTCGACCAGCAGGCCGCGCTCGATCAGCGGCCGCAATCCCGCTGCCGGCGCCTGGATCAGGCCGAGCCCGGCCAGGCAGGCGGCCTGGTATGACTCGGTGCTGTTCACGCTGAGCACGCCACCCATCGCCACCATGCGGGTGCGGCCTTCGTCCACGTACTCCCAGCCCACCGACTTGGCGCCCAGCGTCGGCACGTAGTGCACCAGCCGGTGCTTGGCCAAATCGGCCAGCGTCTTCGGCTTGCCGTACTGTTTCACGTAGCTCGGGCTCGCGCAGTTGATCTGCTTCAGTGCGCCGAGTGGCCGCGCCACGAGACCTGAGTCGCTGAGCGGGCCGACGCGCATCACGCAATCGAAGCCCTCGCGCACCACGTCGACACGGCGGTCGGTGCTGCTGAGCTCGATCTCGATCTGTGGGTGGACGGCCAGGAACTCGGAGAGCCGCGGAATCACCTGGTCGCGCGCCACCAGCACCGGCATGTCGACCCGCAGCCGGCCGCGCAGGGCCTGCACGCCTTGCTGGAACATGGCCTGCAGCTCGTCCACGTCGGCCAGCACGTCCTTGCAGCGCTCGTAGAACGCCTGGCCGTCTTGCGTCATCTGCACGCGGCGGGTGGTGCGGTGCAAGAGGCGTGTGCCGAGCAGGCCCTCGAGCTGCTGCACGGCGGTCGAGACACGCGCCTTCGGCAGGCCCAGCTGTTCGGCCGCCTGCGTGAAGCTGCTCAGCTCGGCCACGCGCACGAACATCTGCAGGCTGTCGAGCCGGTTCATCGAGAGTGGGTTGGGTGTCATTGGTCTGGAAATCTGAACAAACAAATCGTTTCAGGCCAATTTATCCGATTGGATCGAATCAATAAAGTCACGCACCCGATCCACTTCCATGAAGGAACCTGACATGAGCACCTCCATCGCACTCATCACCGGCGGCAGCCGCGGCCTCGGCAAGAGCACCGCGCTCAAGCTTGCCGAGCAAGGCGTCGACGTTGTCCTGACCTACCGCAGCAACACCAGCGAAGCGACCAAGGTGGTCGCGCAGATCGAGCAGATGGGCCGCCGTGCCGTGGCCCTGCCGCTCGATGTGGGCGACAGCAAGAGCTTCCGCGACTTCGCGGCGGTGCTCAAGCGCACCCTGGCGCAGACCTGGCAGCGCGAGCAGTTCGACCATCTGATCAACAACGCCGGCGTGGGCGTCCACGCAAGCTTTGCCGAGACCACCGAAGCACAGTTCGATGAACTGGTGAACGTGCACTTCAAGGGCACCTTCTTCCTCACGCAGACGCTATTGCCGCTGCTCGCCGATGGCGGCCGCATCGTCAACATCTCGAGCGGCCTGGCGCGCTTCGCACTGCCCGGCTACGCGGCTTATGCAGCGATGAAAGGCGGAGTGGAGGTCCTTACGCGCTACCTGGCCAAGGAGCTTGGTGCGCGAGGCATCTCGGTCAACACCGTGGCTCCGGGTGCGATCGAGACCGACTTCGGCGGCGGTGCGGTGCGCGACAACGCGCAGCTGAACGCAATGATCGCGTCACAGACGGCGCTTGGCCGCGTGGGCCTGCCTGACGACATCGGCGGCGCGATCGCCTCTCTGCTGTCACCCGGCACCGCCTGGATCAACGCACAGCGCATCGAAGTCTCGGGCGGCCAATCCATCTGAGTTTGCCCCCCAGTCGCTTCGCTCCTGCCCTCAAGGGGCGCCACCCGACGGACCGGCAAAGCCGGATCCGTGGGCGTTGCTTGATCTGACGCTTCGCTGCGCTCGGCGTGTAGCGCTTGGCACTGGCTTGGTTGTTCGATGCAGCAATACCTCAGGGCTCCTTGCACAGGCAGTGGGTGATGGCCGTGAACGGCTTGCGGCCGTCGGTCATCTCCACCAGCCAGCCGAGCTCTTGCCGTGCTTCCTGCACCACCCGGCCAGGCATCGCGACTGGCGTGAGCTGCATGTCGAAGTGCTTGGCGATGGCTTGCGCCGCGGCTGGGCCGAGCAGATCGAGCAGCTGCTCGGCGCGGCCTTGCTCGGGCTGGATGTAGACGACACGCGCATCCTCGGGCAGCTTGGCGCGCGTGGCGGCCGACTTCAGCGCATCGCGGTAGTTGCCCAGCGTGTCGATCAGCCCGCGCTCTTTGGCCTGCTCTCCCGTCCACACGCGGCCTTGCGCCACGGCGTCGATCTTGTCGGGCGTGGTCTTGCGCGCTTGCGCGGCCTTGGTGGTGAACTCGCTGTAGATCTGGTTGATGGCTGTTTGCACCAGTTCGTTGAAGCGCGGGTTGGGCGGCAGGCGCGGGTCGCCGGCGCCGGCGAGCCAGGTCGTGGTGACACCGGCCGTGTGCACGCCGATCTTGTCGAGCGCCTTGTCAGCGTTGGGCAGAAGCGCGAAGACGCCGATCGAGCCGGTGATGGTGCCGGCATCGGCGATCACTTCGTCCGACGCCATCGAGATCCAGTAGCCGCCGGAGGCCGCTACGTCGCCCATTGACACCACCACCGGCTTGCCGGCGGCACGCGTGAGCTCCAACTCGCGGCGAATCAGCTCGGAGCCGTACACGGCGCCACCAGGCGAGTTCACGCGCAGCACCAAGGTCTTGATGTTCTTGTCGTTGCGCGCCTTGCGGATCAGCTCGGCTGTCGAGGCACCACCCACGCTGCCGGCCGGCGCGCTGCCGTCGACGATCTCGCCTTCAGCCACCACCACACCGATGGCATCGCCGACGATCGAGCGCTTTTGCCGCGCGAGGTAGCCATCGAACGAGACTTGGCGGAAGGTCTTGCCTTCTTCGTCTTTCACGCCGCGCTCGATCATGATGTCGCGCACTTCGTCTTTCGTCTTCAGGCCGTCGACGAGCTTCGCGTTGAGCGCGAGCTTGCTGGCCTCGCCACCGGCAGCGGCCAGCAGCGGCTGCAGGTCGTTGATCATCGCCATCAGGCTCCCGGCCGGGAGCTTGCGCGCCTTCTCGACACCGTCGGTGTAGGTGTGCCACAGGCCGTTGTAGAGAAAGCCGCTTGCCTCGATCGACTCTTTCGACGGCTCGTTCAAGGTGTAGGGCTCGCCGAAGTTCTTGTAGGTGCCCACGCGCACCAGGTTCACGCTGACGCCCACCTTGTCGAGCGCGTCGCGGTAGTAGTTCTGGTAGCGGCCGAAGCCCTGCAGGAAGACCATGCCCATCGGGTGCAGCAGTACCTCGTCGGCCTGTGCCGCCAGGTAGTACTGGCGCTGGTCGTAGCTGCCGCCCCAGGCGGTGATCTTCTTGCCGCTGGCGCGAAAGCGCTGCATGGCCGCGGCCACTTCACGCAGGCTGGCCATGCCGCCGCCCTTGAAGTCGTCGAGCAGGAGCACGGCGCGGCTGATCTTCGGGTCGTTGGCGGCGGCATCGAGCACGGTGAGCACGTCGCGCAGTTGCGTGCTGTTCGGCGGCTCGCCGTTGAGCTGTGCCAAAGCCGCATCGCGCAGGCCGGCCGCATGCTGCTCGACCAGCGGGCCGCGCAGGTTCAGCACGAGGGCGGTGTTGTCTTCGAGCTTGGGTGGGCCGCTGTTGGCGATGGCCACGATGACCACCACCAGGATCAGCAGAAAGATCAGATTGAAGATCGTGCGGCGTGTGGCGTCGACCAGCCACCAGAGCCGGCCGAACCAGGTGCGTGTCTTGCCAAATCGTCGGGGTGTGGGCATCTCGGCTCCAGGGGCGTGCGGGTGATTGGCTGCACTGTAAATGCAGAGGCGGCCCAGCGTGCTTCGTGGCGGCGCTGCGCTCTCACCATCATCGTGGCGAAGCTGAGGGGAAGAGGGCGTGGGGTCATCGAAGCGCTCCTGGCATGTTCGTGTTGATGGCACTGTCCCGCAGCCTCGCTTCGCACAACAGTGCGATGAGACGAAGCGCTCCCAACACGGCGCGAAACGCATGCGCTACGCGCTGAAATGCCATGCCTGCGCCTGGGCGACAACGGCCTGTTTTCCTACAGACGCGACCCATGCGGCAGCGGTACTATTTTTTCGGGCCGCAGTTCCCTCCTCCCTCCCTCCCTGAATGCTGCGGTTCATTCAGCGGGCCGTGCGTGAGCACAGCCCGCTTTTCTTTTGCTCGCATCTTTTGTGGGTGATAGGGCCTGCGCGCTTGTTGAACAATGCGTTCTCCATCGCCATGAGGAGCTGCCATGTCGATTCGCATCGTTCAACTCGGAACACCCCGCGCAAAGGGCGAGGGCCTGCGCCTCGGCACAGTACGTCGCCCGCCCCGAGGCGTGCCCAAGGCCGAGTTCGCCCAACGCGATTTCTACGACGTGTGGCTGCCCAATCTTGCGCCCACCGATGAGCTGGTGAAGCAGGCGCTGGCCGCGGAGACCGATGCGCAATGGAAAGCCTTCACGCGCCGCTTCATGGCCGAGATGAAGGAGCCCGACAAGGCGCATCTGCTGGACACGCTGGCCGCGCTGTCGCACCAGACCGACTTCTCGATCGGCTGCTATTGTGTGGAAGAGTCGCGCTGCCACCGCTCGGTGCTGCGCGGCCTGCTAGTACAGCGCGGGGCAGCCCTCATGGCGTAAGGCCGAAGGACGAGTCGCCGACAATCGCGGCATGTCACAACATCCCATCGTCATTCTCGGCACCGGCCTCGCCGGCTACACGTTGGCCCGCGAGTTCCGCAAGCTCGACAAGGAAACGCCGCTCAACATCATCAGCCGCGACCATGCGGGCTTCTATTCCAAGCCCATGCTCTCCAACGCGTTGGCTGGCAAGAAGACCGCGGCATCGCTGGTCATGAAAGCCGTCGACAAGATGACGGCGGAGCTGAACGCCGTGCTTCACGCCAACACGGCAGTGAAGCGCATCGACACGCAAGCGCAGGCCGTCGAATTCGAGAACGGCGACAAGATCCACTACCGAGACCTGGTGCTGGCATTGGGTGCCGACCCGATCCGCCTGCCGTTGCAAGGCGACGCGGCCGACACGGTGCTCTCGGTCAACGACCTCGATGACTACGCACGTTTCGCGGAGCGGCTCGAGGGCGTGAAGACAGTCGCCATCCTCGGCGGTGGGCTGATCGGCTGCGAGTTCGCGAACGACCTGCTGTCGCGCGAGATCAAGCCGACGGTCATCGACCTGGCCGACCGCGCCTTGCCTCGCCTGTTGCCGCCACAGGCCAGCGCGCGCCTCCAGGCCCGGCTCGAGGCAGCAGGTGCCAGCTTTCGCTTCGGCGTCTCGGTGCAGCGCGTGGACCGTGCGGCCAGCGGGCTGAGCTTGACCTTGAGCGACGGCAGCACATTGCAGGCCGACCTCGTGCTGTCGGCCATCGGCCTTCGCCCGCGCACAGCGCTTGCGCATGAAGCGGGCATTTTGGTGAACCGCGGCATCGTGACCAACCGGCTGCTCGCCACCAGCGCTGCAAACGTGCACGCCATGGGCGACTGCGCTGAGGTCGACGGCCACACGCTGCCCTACGTGATGCCCATCATGCAGCAGGCCCGCGCGCTGGCCGCCACGTTGAACGGCACACCGACGCCGGTGCTCTACCCGCCGATGCCGGTGCTCGTGAAGACGCCCGCCTGCCCGACGGTGGTCTGCCCGCCGCCGCTCGACGCCTCAGGCGCCTGGGTGGTCACCGAGAGCGATGAAGCCTGCGACGCCCGCTTCATGAGCGGCGATGGCCAGCTGCTTGGCTTTGCGCTGCTGGGCACCGCCACGACGCAGCGGCAGGCACTGGTAGGCCAGGTCCCGGGCCTGCTGACTTAGCGAGCGGGCAAGGCGCCTCTGTCGGGTCACGCAGCGGGCGTGGCCTCGAGCGAGCGAAGTTCGCCCATGACCTCGTCCAGCTTGCTGGACACGGCCTGCACGATGCTGTCGATGTCGGAGTCACTCGCGCCCTCCATGCAGGCGTGCTCCAACGCGGCGGCAGACTGCTCCAACCCATGCATGCTCAGTGTGCCGGCCTCGCTTTTGAGGTCGTGTGCGGCGCGTGTTGCGACGTCGGCGTCTCCGTTGGCGCGAGCAGCGCGGAAGCGCTGCACGAAGTCAGCCTCTTTTTTGCTGAACATGCCCAGCATGCGGCGGTAAAGCGCTTCGTTGCCACCGGCGTTGGCCAGGCCGCTGGGCATGTCGATGCCGTTCGGCGAAAAGGGCGCCTCCACGCGCTGGCTGCCGTCGCCCGATGACCTGTTCGGCTTCACCCATTTCGCGAGGGTGGCGAACATTTCGGCGACGACGATCGGCTTGGCGATGTGGTCGTTCATGCCCGCGGCCAGCACGGCCTCGCGGTCGCCGACCATCGCGTTGGCCGTCATCGCGATCACCGGCAGGGTTTGCAGCGACGGCTGCTCGCGCAGCGCCTTGGTGGCGGCGTAGCCATCCATGACGGGCATCTGGCAGTCCATCAGCACCGCGTCGAAACGCTCGCGAGCCAGCATGTCGAGTGCCTGCTGCCCGTCGTTGGCGACGCTGACGATGACGCCGACGCGGCTCAACAGGTCCACCGCAAGTTCCTGGTTGAACACGTTGTCTTCGACCAGCAAGATGCGCGCTTCTGCCAGCGCCGCCCGGTGGTCGACCATGGCTTCTTCGCGCCGCGCGCTGCGCGTGCGGACGGCGAGGGTCCGCCCGAGGGCCGTGGCGCAGGCATCGAGTAGGGCTGACGGCGTGACCGGCTTGGTCAGCAGCGCGCCCACCTTCAACTGGCGCTTGGTCAGGTGGTGCCGCACTTCTTCGCGGCCGAAGGCCGTGGCCATGATCACGACCGGTGGCGGGTGCCGCAGTGCCGCCCGTCCGACGAGCGCCTGAGCACAGGCGACACCATCCATGCCCGGCATCTTCCAGTCCAGCAGCAGCAGCTCGTACGGCTCGCCGCTCGCGTCGGCCTGCCCGACCTGCACGAGTGCCGCTTCGCCGCTGTCCGCCACATCCACCCGCAGATCCAGCGCCTGGCACATGGCGGCGAGCAGTTCGCGTGCGCCGGCGTTGTCATCGACGACCAGCACGCGCGTGTCGCGCAGTGCCTCGTCGCTCCAGCTGGGCGGCTGCGCGTCCGGAGCGTCTTGCAGCGGGAAGCTCAGGTCGAAGTGGAAGCTGCTGCCATGGCCCGGCCTGCTGTCGACCTGGAGTTCGCCGCCCATCAGGTGCAACAGATGCTGGCTGATCGCGAGCCCGAGGCCGGTGCCTCCGTAGCGCCGGCTGGTCGATGTGTCTGCCTGCGTGAAGGGCTGGAACAGGCGCTGCTGCTGTTCCGCACTCATGCCGATGCCGGTGTCGCGAACCTGGAAGCGCAGCCGGGCCGACACGCTGTCTTGTTCAAGCACGTGCACCGCCACGACCACGTCGCCGCTGTCGGTGAACTTGACGGCGTTGCTGCCCAGGTTGAGCAGCACCTGGCTCAGCCGCAAGGGGTCGCCCACCAACGCGGTCGGCAGCTGCAGCGGCATGTCGAGCAGCAGTTCCAGGCCCTTTTCGTCGGCCTTCATGCTCAGCACGTTGACCACGTTCTCCGCCACGTCGCCCAGGCTGAAGGGAATGGTCTCCACATCGAGCTTGCCGGCTTCGATCTTCGAGAAATCGAGGATGTCGTTGATGATGCCCAGCAGCGCCCCGGCCGATGCATGCACCTTGTTGATGTAGTTGTGCTGCTGCGGATTCAGGTCGCTTTGCAGCGCGAGGTACGACATGCCGAGCACCGCATTCATCGGTGTGCGGATCTCGTGGCTCATGTTGGCCAGGAACTCGCTCTTCGCCTGCGTGGCCGCCTCGGCGGCGCGCTGTGCACGTTCCAGCTCGCCGGTGCGTTCGTGCACGCGCTGCTCCAGGCCGGTTGCGAGCGCGCGCACCTCCTCCTCGGCACGTCGGCGCACCGTCGTGTCGGCGAACACCCCGACCGCACCGTGCACCGCGCCGCGCTCGTCGCGCAGCGGCCGAGACGTCACCGTCAGCCAGCGGCCGCTGTCCGGCGCCTCGCCTTCGTGCCGCATGTACAGATCGACGTGATCGACCGGCTCGCCACGCAGCGCGCGCGCCAGCGGCAGTTCGGCCGCGGGGCACGGTGTCGTGCGGTCGGGCAGGTACAGGCCGAAGCGGCTCGACCAGTTGCCGGCGCTCCCGGTCGTGAGCCCGGCACCGGCGATCTTCTCGGCCGCCGGGTTCATCAGCACGAGTTCGGCGTGCTCGTCGACGACGAGCACCGAATCGCCGATGCCGTCGAGCACCGAGCGCAGGATGCGGGTCTGGTTCTGCAGCTCGCCGCGTGAGCGGCGCAGCCGCAGCAGGAAGAACACCGTGCCGGCCAGGGCGACGAAGCTGGCCGCGAGAACCGTCCACAGCCAGCGCTGCTGCAGCTCGCGCGTCTGCAGCGCGGTGGCCTGCTGCTCGCCGCGGCGCTGCAGCTCGGCGAGTTCGCGCTGGCGGCTCTCGACGCGGTAGCGCTGCGTGAGTTCGATCATGCGTGCGCCGCTGCGCTCGATGGCCGCGCGTGACTGCATCTCGGTCGCTTCGGTCGTCAGCATGTAGGCTCGCTTGTAGTCGCCGGCAACCGCGGCCAGCTTGGCCAGGCGGCGGGCGCTTTCGGCGCGGTAGAACGGCGCATCGATCTGGCCGGCGAGCTCGTAGCCGCTGTCGGCATCGGCCTGCGCGGCGGCTCGCTCGCCGCGTGCCTCGTGTATCTCGCTGCGGACCTTGAGCGAGTACCACATGCCGATGCGGTGCGGTCTCTCCTCGTAGATCGCGATCGCGCGATCGACCTCGGTGGCAGCTTCGGCCAGCCGGCCTACCCGCTGCAGGTTGTAGGCGAGGGTGTAGTACGCGATCGCGAGGTTCGCCGGCGTGCGCGTCGTCTCGAACATGACGATCGCCTGCCGGTTCATCGCCATGCCGCCCTCTGTGTCGCCGCGCTGGACCAGCATGCCGGCAATGCCCAGCACCGCATACGCCTCCAGCACCTTCGAGCCGGCCACCTTCGCGTGGTCGCGCATCAATTCGTATTGCTCCACAGCTTCAGGCAGGCGGCCGCTCTGGTCGTACGCGATCGCGATGCCATGGTGCGCGTAGACGAGCGCGAGCGGGTTGCCCGAGCGCTGGGCGATGTCCATGCCTTGCATCGCCAGCGTGACCGAGTCCTCGTACTGGCCGATGCGGCGGTACATCACCGACGTGCGCAGCATCGCCTCAGCCAGCAGGTCGGGTCGGTGGATGCCATCGAGCAGCGAGAGGCTGTGTGTCGTCGTCTCGACGAGGCGGTCGATGCGGCCCTCGTTGATTGCGGTGAGCGAGAGGTTGAGCTCCGCCTCGGCCTGGCCTGCCCGATCACCGGCGGCGCCCGCGATCTTCAGCGCCTGCTCGGCGTGCTCGATCGCCGGCTTTGTCAGCGCGAGGTGAATCTCGGTGCGCGACAGCAGGTTGAGTGCGCGGGCGCGGTCGGGCGGGGCGGCGTCTGCGGGCAAGGACGCCAGCAGCCGCAATGCCTGCTCGTAGGCGGCCGGGCCGTCGTTGTCCGCAAGCAGGCGGGTCTGCGTGACGCTGGTGCGCCAGTCGTCGAGCGGCGTGGCCATGGCGGCAGCTGCGGCAAGCGTGCAGAGCGCCGCAGCGCACAGGCTAGCAAGCCAGGCCCGACCGGATCGACCTTCCGCCATCGATGTCCCTCCTTTGCTTGCAGTGTCGGCCACTGGCGGACAGCCGGCACCTGCCCGGTGTTGGCGATCCGTCAGATTTGCACGCTCAGGCTGATGCCGATCTGGCGGTCGTTGACCCACGCGTTCTCCGGCCGCGTCTCGGTGCCGAAGTATGAGCGACGCACCGTGCCGAGCAGGTTGCCGCCATCGATCGACCAGGCCACGCGATCGTTCATGCGCCAGCGCAGCGACGCGTCGAGCCAGCCGTAGGCTTTCGTGTAGGCCGGGAATGCGCCCAAACCGACGACGCTCGTCGTTCGGCTGATGAAGCGGTTGCGCCAGTTCCAGGCCAGCCGCGCCGACCAGTCACCGTATTCGTAGAGGCCGATCAGGTTCATGCTTTTGCGCGACAGGTTCTGCATCGGCACGTTGGCTTGGAGCACGCGGTCGTAGATGCTGCTGTCGACGTAGGTGGCGTTGACCTGCAGGCCGAGGCCCCGCCAGGCGCCGGGCAGGAAGTCGAGGAAGCGCTGATACGCCACTTCGACGCCACGAACGTTGCCGGTATCGGCGTTGTAGGGCCGGCTCACGCGATAGGTCGCGCCGTCGTGCTCCTCGTCCTGAGTCTGGGTCACGATGACGCCATCGACGCGTTTCCAGAACAGGGTCGCCGAGGCTGCATGGCCGCGGCCGAAGTTGCCTTCCGCTGCGAGATCGACATTGGTCGCGCGCAGCGGTCGCAGCGCCGGGTTTCCGGAGGTGCCCTGGTTGAGCCGAGGGTTCACCGAGTTCGGTGTCAGCGTGATCGATGGCGAAAGCTGGTTGAAGTCGGGGCGTGTGATCGTGCGCGATGCGGCCGCGCGCAGCTGCAGCGGGCTATCGGTGCGCCAGCGCACGCTCGCGCTCGGCAGCCAATCGGTCGTCGAGGTGTCGGTCGCGATCGGCTCGATGGCGCCGGTCGACGGCACGGTCTGGTTGCCGTCGACCATCGAGCGCGTGTGCACGACGCGCATTCCGACTTCGCCGTCGAGCCGCTGGACCGGCAGCTTCCAGCCGGCCTGCGCATAGAGAGCGTCGGTTTGCTCGCGGATGCGCCAGACGCCGAGCGGGCTGCCCTCGGTCGGCAGCGGCGTCGTGATGCCGAACGCAGCGCGCAGCGCAGCCGGGTCGCGCGCATCGACGAGCGTGTCGGTCAGGTAACCGTCGATGCTGGTCGTGTGGCCATTGAGGAAGGGGCCGTAGGGATAGGGCTGGGTCCGGCCCGGCATGCTGGCGGCGCTCACCGTGCCTGGCACCGCCACGTCGCCGAAGATCAGGTTCGGCGCGTTGCTGGCCTCGCGGCGCGCCTGGCGCCAGCCGAAGGTGACGCGGTCGAGCGTGCCGCTCTCGAGCTGCCATTCGCCGTCAAGTCGGGCGGCGAGCAGCTTGCCGCTCAGCGGCCGGATGCGGTACAGGACCGAGGTGTAGCGGTAGCTCGCCGGGTCGGCCAGGTCGGTGCCTGTGATCGAGGTGGCCGGCACGCTGCCCGAGAGGTCGTGCGTGAAGCGGGCCGCGTTTGCCACGAGCGTCGTCCCGGAAAAGAACAGGTGGTTGCGGCTGCGCGTGTGGCTGAGGTCGGCAGTGAGGCGCAGCGGGCCGTCTGACCAGATGGCGCCGGTGGCGAACTGGCGCGTGCGGTCGATCGTGTCGCGCGCGAAGCTCAAGATGGAGATCGGCGCGTTGGTCCAAGTGATGTGCTGGACGTCGCTGGTGCCAGGGAAGAGGGCGACGCTCGCGGGGTCGAAGCTGCTGCCGCTGCTGAAGTTCGGGCCGACGTTGATCTGCTGCGTGTCCTGCTTCGTGCGCAGCTCGGCGAAGTGGGCCTCGCCGTAGACCTCGAGCGCAGCGCTGGGCCGCCAGCCGAGCATCAGGCTGGCCGCGCTGCGGCGGCGGCGGCCGAAGTTCGTGCTTTCGCTCGTCGAGCCGGGCGCCTCGGTCTCCTGGCCGGGGACGAGATCGACATTGCAGGTCGGGTCCGTCGGGGCCGGCGGGATGCTGGGAACCCGGCACCTCATCGGCGTGCCGGTGCCCTTGGTGTCCTCGCGCCACGCGCGGTTCTGCAGCACCACGTTGAGCAGCATGCCGACCTCGCCGACTCCAGTGGCCGCACGGTTGCCGAACAACACCGAGAACTGGCCGGCGCTCTTGTCCACCAGGTCGCCGTGCATCGCGCGCGCCGACAGGGCAAGCGTCGGGTCGCGGAAGTCGAACGGCCGCCGCGTGCGCAGGTCGACCACCCCGCCGAGCCCGCCTTCGATGCGCGAGGCCGACGAGTTCTTGTAGATGTCGATGCCTGAGAGCATCTCGCTCGGCAGGTCGGCATAGTCGAACGCACGGCCGAAGCCGGCGGTGAACAGTTCGCGCCCGTTGAGCGTCGTCTCGACCTGAGTCAACCCGCGCACCGAAAGGACCGAGGCTTCGCCGCGGTCGCGTGTGATCTGCACGCCGGTGATGCGCTGCACCGCATCGGCAACGCTGAGGTCGGGCAGCTTGTAGATCTCGGAAGCGACGACGCTGTCGACGATGTCGTTGCTGTTGCGCTTGCGCTCGATCGCCGACTCGAGGCTGCCGCGGGTGCCGACCACGATCACGGGATCAAGCTGTTGCTGAGCCGAGGCCGCGAACGGACCCAGCAGTGCGACCACGATGGCTGGCGTGCGAACCCGGGTGGATTTCATGGCGCATCCTTTTTCCACGAGACGGCTCGTGAAGGCGTGACACCATGTTGCGCGCCGGGGCGGGGGGGCGGATCGGTAGAAGCCCTTCCCCTGGGCCGGGGCGTCCGGCAGTGCTCGCTAGATCGCGAGAGGGTCCACGTCCAGCGCCCAGCGCATGACCGCTTTGTGCTGGCCGCGCAGCGAGGGCAGCGAAGCCATCCATGGCGTGAGCACGCGTTGCAGCGCACCACGCGTCGAGGCCTCGATCAGCATCTGCATGCGTTCGATGTTGGCCACGCGCGCCACGCTGGTGGGCACCGCCGGGTAGATCAGCAGCTCCGAGGCGCCGGGGATTTGCGCGGCAAGGTCGGCGGCTGCCTGCAGAAAGTCCTTTGCCGCCTCGGCCGTGCGCGCTTCGGCGCGCAGCAGCGCCAGGTGCGCAAACGGAGGCAGGCCGGCCATCTCGCGCTCCTTCAGCTGGCTCGCGGCGAAGGCGGTGTAGTCGTGGCGGCGCAGCGCCCCATACAGCGGATGCGTGGGGTGCCAGGTCTGCACCCACATCTCGCTGCGTGCGGCCTGTGCGGCGTCGCGACCGGCGCGGCCCGCGGCCTGCATCAAGAGCGAGAACAGTCGTTCGGGCGCGCGGAAATCGCTGCTGAACAGGGCGCTGTCGGGGCTCACCGCAGCGACCAGCGTGATGCGACGGAAGTCGTGGCCCTTGGCGATCATCTGCGTGCCGACCAGCACGTCAACATCGCCGGCATGCACGGCCGAGAGCTGCGCTTCGAGCGCGCCTTTCAGCTTGGTGCTGTCGGCGTCGATGCGGGCCACGCGGGCGCCGGGCAGGCTGGCGGCGAGCTGTTCTTCCAGCCGCTCGGTGCCGCGGCCGATGGAGGCGATGTCGAGGTTGCCGCAGTCGGGGCAGGCGCGCGGTACGGCCTGCGTGAAGCCGCAGTGGTGGCAGCGCAGCGTGCGGTCGAGCTTGTGGAACACGCGCCAGGCGCTGCAGTTGGGGCAGCCGCTCTTCCAGCCGCAGTCGGTGCAGTGCAGCACCGGCGCATAGCCGCGGCGGTTCAGGAAGACCAGGCTTTGCTCGCCGCGCTCGAGCCGCGTGGCAAGAGCCGCCACCAGCTGCGGTGACAGCGTCGATGTGACGCCCGTCGCCTTGGGCAGCAGGTTCATGTCGACCAGGCGCACCGCCGGCAGCGCGCCGCCGCCGATGCGGCTGGCCAGCGACAGGCGCACGTAGCGGCCTTGCTCCGCGCGCTGCCAGCTTTCGAGCGATGGCGTGGCCGAGCCCAGCACCACGCAGGCGCCTTCGAGCTTGCCGCGGTACACCGCCAGGTCGCGTGCCGAGTAGCGCGCGCCTTCCTGCTGCTTGTACGACGGGTCGTGCTCCTCGTCGACCACGATCAGGCCGAGTCGCGGCAGCGGCGCGAACACCGCCAGCCGTGTACCCAGCACCAGGTCAGCGAGGCCCAGGTGCGCGGCCAGCCAGTTCTTCAGCCGCTGCGCCGGCGTCAGGCCGCTGTGCAGCGAGACGATGCGGCGCGGCGCGGCGCCGCCGCCGAACCGCTCGGCGAAGCGAGCTTCGAGTTGTGGTGTCAGGTTGATCTCGGGCACCAGCACCAGCACCTGCCGGCCGGCGGCCAGCGCTTCTTCGGCGGCCCGCAGGTAGACCTCCGTCTTGCCGCTGCCGGTCAAGCCGTGCAGCAGCACCACCGGCGCCGCGCCTGGCGTGCTGAGTTCGCGCAGGCGTTCGAGTGCAGCGGCCTGGTCGGGGCTCAGTTCGGGCCGCGAAGCCGGCGCGACCGCGTCGACCGGTTTGTCGAAGGCCTTGCGCAAACGGGTGATGCGGTTGGCGAGCTGGGCGTCGTCGAGCTTGCGCAACTCGGGCGGCAGCACCGAGAGCGCCACTTCACCCAGGCCCCGCTGGTAATACGCTGCTGCAAACTCGACCAGTTCGCACCAGCGGGCAGACAAGGGCGGCAGCGCCTGCAGGACCTGCGCAATGGGCTTGAGGGCCAGCGAAGGCTCGTCCAAAGGCTCGCCAGGCCACACCACACCGGCCACTTCGCGGCGACCCAGCGGAACACGCACCAAGGTGCCTGGCGGAAGCCGGCGCTCACATAAATAGTCGAGCGCGGTCTGCAGGCCAGTGTGTTGGGGTGCCTCGACAGCGACCCGAAGACGCTGCGGCTCATCCATGTCGGATCAAGGTCCAGTTAGGCGCCACAGTTCAGGCTCTCGTGAGGGATCGGCTTTAAGTGACTGATTTTCAAAGCCTTTTGAATGTTTCCACGGCTCCTGTGGATAACTTTGTGGGAAACATGCAAAAAATGACGCTAGATCGTTGATTTTCGGGGCCTGGCGCTACGTTGCCCACTTTCGAAGCAATTTCGCGTATCAATGAAATCAAGGACTTAGCGCATCAATACGAAATATGCGTGCCCGGATAAGCCGCCGGACATCTCGAAAAGGCACATTCCGGCTTTTGGGGATAAGTCAAGCCCTGAGTGATTGCTCACCGGGAAATCACTGCCCCACGTTTCGTCGAAGTGCAAGCAGTTGCAACTGGGCCGCTGATTTCAGGCACGCTCGTGCAGGCGCGGCGAGTGCTCATGCACCGCATCGACCAAGGCCGTGACGCTTTCGGGTGGCGTGTGCTGGCTGATGCCATGGCCGAGATTGAAGATGTGGCCGGCCGCGATCCCGTCAGCGGCCTCTGCTGGCCCGAAGCTGTCGAGTGTGGCGACCACCTCGGCGCGGATCTGCTCCGGTGACGCGAAGAGCACGTTCGGGTCGAGGTTGCCTTGCAGCGCGGCGAGATGGCCGATGCGCTTGCGGGCGGCGCCGAGGTTGACGGTCCAGTCCAAGCCCACGACGTCTGCGCCGGTGACGGCAATCTCTTCCAGCCACAGGCCACCGCCCTTGGTGAACACGATGTGCGGAATGCGCTGCCCATCGTGCTCACGCTTCACCTGCGCCAGGACGCGGCGGGTGTAGTCGAGGCTGAAGCGCTGGAAGGCGCCATCGGCCAGCACGCCGCCCCAGCTGTCGAAGATCATCACCGCCTGGGCGCCGGCTTCGATCTGGGCGTTCAGGTACGCGGCGACCGCATCGGCGTTGATCCGCAGCATGCGGTGCATCAGGTCGGGCCGGCTGTAGAGCATGGTCTTGACGAGGCGGTAGTCGTCCGAGCCGGCCCCTTCGACCATGTAGCAGGCAAGCGTCCATGGGCTGCCCGAGAAGCCGATCAGCGGCACGCGGCCATTCAATGCCTTGCGGATCGAGGTGACTGCGTCGAAGACATAGCGCAGCTTGTCCATGTCAGGCACTTCGAGCTTCGCGACCGCGGCCTCGTCACGCACCGGTGACGCGAATTTGGGCCCTTCACCGAGCGCAAAGCTCAGGCCCAGGCCCATGGCGTCGGGTACGGTGAGGATGTCGCTGAACAAAATGGCCGCGTCAAGCTTGTAGCGCTCCAGCGGCTGCAACGTGACCTCAGTGGCGAAATCGGTGTTCGTTGCCAGGCCCATGAAGCTGCCGGCCTTGGTACGGGTGGCACGGTATTCAGGGAGGTAGCGRCCCGCTTGGCGCATCAACCACACCGGCGTGTAGTGGGTGGGCTGGCGCAGGCAAGCCCGCAGGAAGGTGTCGTTTTGTAGGGGGGCAAACATCGAAGGAATTATGGCCCCCAGTCGCTTCGCTTCTGCCCCCAGGGGGCTGAGCCCGGACACATCTTGTCCTGTGGACGAGATGTGCCTGGCGAAGGGCCGGGCGTCTCGCCCGGCGCGGCCTGCAAGGCCCACCCCGCGGCCCGGCGAAGCCGGCTCCGCGGGCGTTGCTCTGTCACGCTTCGCGTTGCTCGCTTTTGAGGTCCGTTCGCAGACCTCCACCCGCTCGGACTGAGGTATCGAAGCCCTCTCGTTGTCTGAAGATATGCGACCATCATCGCTTGTCTTGAAGGAGATGCCATGCTTGCTCAGAACGTTCTGCAGACCATCGGCAACACGCCGCACATCCGCATCAACCGCTTGTTCGGCAACTCGCACAGCGTGTACGTGAAAAGCGAGCGGGCGAATCCGGGCGGGTCGATCAAGGACCGCATTGCGCTCTCGATGATCGAGGCGGCGGAGCAGAGCGGGGTGCTGAGGACCGGCGGCACGATCATCGAGCCGACTTCGGGCAACACCGGCGTTGGCCTGGCGATGGTGGCGGCTGTGAAGGGCTACAAGCTGGTGCTGGTGATGCCCGAGAGCATGAGCGTCGAGCGCCGCCGGCTGATGCTGGCCTATGGCGCCACCTTCGTGCTAACGCCGCGTGAGAAGGGC
This sequence comes from Rhizobacter sp. P2_G4, assembly GCF_056403575.1. Classification (NCBI taxonomy): domain Bacteria; kingdom Pseudomonadati; phylum Pseudomonadota; class Betaproteobacteria; order Burkholderiales; family Sphaerotilaceae; genus Rhizobacter; species Rhizobacter sp. P2_G4. Next base: position 1,137,204 of record NZ_JBFUFG010000001.1, read on the forward strand.
ATGAACGGCGCCATCGCCCGCGCCACCGAGCTGGTGGCGGAGACCCCGGGTGCGTGGATGCCGCAGCAGTTCGACAACTCGGCCAACATCGACGTGCATGTGCGCACCACCGCACAGGAGATCGCGGCCGACTTTCCGAGCGGTGTCGATGCGCTGATCACCGGTGTGGGCACCGGCGGGCACATCACCGGCTGCGCGAAGGTGCTCAAGGCCATGTGGCCCAAGCTGAAGGTGTTTGCGGTGGAGCCCAGCGCCTCGCCCGTCATCAGCGGCGGCAAGCCCAGCCCGCACCCGATCCAGGGCATCGGGGCGGGCTTCATCCCGAAGAACCTGCACACCGATCTGCTCGATGGCGTGATCCAGGTCGAGGCCGAAGCCGCCCGCGAGTACGCCCGCCGCTCGGCGCGCGAAGAAGGCCTGCTGGTCGGCATCTCGTCCGGTGCCACGCTGGCTGCGATCGCGCAGAAGCTGCCCGAGCTGGCCAAGGGTGCCACGGTGCTGGGTTTCAACTACGACACCGGCGAGCGCTACCTCTCCATCGAAGGTTTCTTGCCCGCGGAATGACAGCCCCTCGATCGCTGAACAGGGCAAACGGCCAACCGGCTCGCAAGCCTGTTGGCGCTCCAGCGGGCATTCCCCGAGCAGTCGGGGAATCCTGGTCCGCTTCCGCTCCCCCGAGGGGATTGCCGGCCAGCTTGGGAGCGGCCCGGCGCTTGGCCGGCGCCTCAGCCTTCAGAGTTTGAAATGAAACCACGCGTCCTGATCGTCGAAGACGAACCCGGCATTGCCGACACGCTGCAATACGCGCTACGAACCGAAGGGTTCGATCCGGCCTGGGTGGCCACCGGTGAAGAAGCGCTTGCGCAGGTGAAGGCGCAAATGCCGGCGCTCGTGATCCTCGACGTCGGCCTGCCCGACACCAGTGGCTTCGAGGTCTTCAAGCGCCTGCGCGAGTTCACCGATTTGCCGGTCGTGTTTCTCACCGCGCGCAGCGACGAGATCGACCGCGTGGTCGGCCTCGAACTCGGGGCTGACGACTATGTGGCCAAGCCCTTCTCGCCGCGCGAACTGGTGGCTCGCGTGCGCTCCATCCTGCGCCGCAGCGCCAAGGCGCCGGCTGCCCCTCCGCAGCCTCCCGCGTTGCCGCTCAGCGTGGACGAGGGCAAGCGGCAGATCCGCTTCTACGGCGCGCTGCTCGAACTCTCGCGCTACGAGTTCGGCCTGCTGCAGACGCTCGCCTCCCGGCCCGGCCACGTGTTCTCGCGCGACGCCCTGCTTCAGCGCGTGTGGGACGACGCCACCGAAAGCCTGGACCGAACCGTCGATGCCCACGTGAAGACGCTGCGCGCGAAGATGAAAACCGTCGCGCCCACGCTGGAGCCGATCCGCACCCACCGCGGCACGGGTTACGCGCTGGCCGAGGACTTGCCGACGACGCTGCCGGCCTAGGACCCCTAGCTCGTCAGGCTGCGATCGGCAGACTGACGCCGATCGCTCGAACCAGCGTGACCCGCCCGTCCTGCCGCGCACGATCGAAATCGGCCTCCACAGCCTGCAGCGCCTGCACGCTGGCCGCGCTGCTGCCGGTGATGCCGATGGCGCGGTGTCGACCTTCGCTCTTGGCGATGTAGAGCGCCAGGTCGACCAGGTTGATCGCCTGCTCCCAACTCAGTGGCACGGCATGCGGCGGCAACGGAAAGCGTGCGTAGCCGATTGACGCGGTGACACGTAGCAAGCGGCCGCCTGCTTCGATGGGCGTGCCCGACACCGCCTCGAGCACGCGGGCGGCCAGTTGGTCGACCTGCTCGGCCGAGGCCTTGGGCACGAGGATCAGGAACTCTTCGCCACCCCAGCGTGCGACCAGGTCGTCGCGCCGGGTGGCGTGGGTCAGCCGGCGCGCCATCTCCACCAGCACCTGATCGCCAGCGGCGTGGCCGATGCGGTCGTTGACCTGCTTGAAATGGTCCACGTCAACCAGCAGCAGCGTGCCTTCGAAGCCTTGCCCCGCCCCGCGCTGCGCGCCCATCGCCTGCAGCGTGGCATGCACGTGGCGACGATTGGCCAGGCCGGTCAGCGTGTCGCGCTCGCTTTGCATGCGCAGCTTGTCATGGCTTGCGCTCAGTCGGCGATTGATCTCACGAACGCGGCGGTACAGCAGGCACACGAGCCCGATCGACAGGCACATCAGCGCGCCCACCAGCCAGGCGATGCGCTGGCGCAGCTCGCCATTGCCGAGTTGCTCGGTCTTCAGGGCGTTGTCACGGGCCATCAGCTCGATGCTGCGCTGCTTGGCTTCGGCATCGTTCTGCAGCCGCAATTCCTTCAGCGCCGCTTCGCCGTTGGCCTTGGCCAGACTGGCGCTGATCTCGCGTTCCTGGTGATACAGCTGCAGGGCCGTGTGTGCGTCGCCTGCGGCGGCCAGTGCTTCGCCGTATTCGCGCAGCGACTCGGCCTGATGCCGCAGGTCGCCGCGGCGCTTCCAGATGTCGAGCACGTCGGCGAGGTCCTGCTTGCCGGCATCAATGCGGCCGAGTCCGATTTTCGCGATGCCGATGTTGTTGATCAATATCGCCGGCTCGGCCGCGCCTTCGCCGAGGCCGCGCACGATGGCCAAGGCCTGCTGGCCGGCCTGCAAGGCCTCGGCTGGCTGCTTGAGCCGCATGTACGCGTCGCTCAGGTTGGTGAGCATCTGTGCCTCCAGCCGCGGTTCGCCGGCCTTGCGAGCCAAGACCAGTGCTTCCTGGCGGTAGCGCAGCATGTCGGCCTTGCTGGTGCCGGGACTGGTCCCGGTGCTCGTGCTGCGGTCGCTGGCGGTGGCGGCGTCATTGCGCGTGCGGGCTTGCAGCGCCACGTCGCCCGACGCATCGGCCAGGCGGAAGGCCTGTTGCAGCAACGGCTGAACGGCGGCCGACTCGTCGCTGCGCTGCGCCAGGACTGCGAGCGTACCCAGGCTCATGGCTTGTCGATGCACGTCACCGGCCCGCGCGGCGACGGCCAGTGCCGATTTCTCATGCGCTCTTGCCATCGACACGGCGCCCAGCGCCATCGAGCGTCGCCCCAGCAGCCGCAAGCTGCGCCATGCCGAGCGGTAGTCGCAATCGCTGTCGACCACCGGCCCGTTGTTGCAGGCTTGCTGCAGCGGGCCGAGCGCGGCTTGTGCCGAGGCTGCGGCCTCGTCCATCTGCCCCGCCGTGTCGGCGATCAGGCCTTGAACGAGCCGTGCCACGGCGGTGCCGATCGGGTCGTTTGCATCGCGCGCCATCACCGTCATCTGCTCACCGATGGCGCGAGCTTCGGCCAGGCGATTGATCTGGAGCTCTACCGCGGCGAGGCCTTGCAGCACGACGATGTTCTCGCGCGGCGAAAGCCCAGGCTTCGTGCGCAAGCGGTCGAGTTCGGTTCTCGCGGGCCCTGGCCGCTCATAGCCTTCGCGCACCAGACGGTCGACGCGATCATCCAGTGAGCCCGCGACCCAGCGGGCCGATGACGATGTGTTCGTCTGCGCGCTGACGTTGCTCGCTAGTGCGCAGCCGAGCGCCAAGGCGAGGACGAAGGCGCGCGCAGGCCGCTGAATTGCGCTCATGCCCATTCCGCCTCGGCCTCGCACGGCAGGTCGGCCTGCTGCCCTTGCAGCAGCGTCAGCGCAACCTGGCCTTCGCGGCAAGCAAACTCCAGTTCGCTGGCGACGGCGTCGATGCCGGCCTCGTCTCGGGCGTGCAGCAGCTTCACGCCGTAGCCGCGGTTGCGGCCATGGTCCTTGGCCAGGTACATCGCGGCGTCGACCAGGCGGATGGCGCGTTCCCATGCCACCGCAAGCTGCGTTGGCGCGATCGGAAAGGTCGCGAAGCCGATCGATGCCGTCACGGCGATGTGCCGGCCTTCGTACACCACCGGCTCGCCGCTGATCGCGTTCAGCATGCGTTGCGCCAGCGTGTCGGCGGTGTCGCCGGCGGTCGTCTGCGCCACGACGAGAAACTCTTCACCGCCCCAGCGCACGATCATGTCGTCGTCGCGCAGCGCGGCACGCAGCCGGCGAGACACCTCTTCGAGCACCGCGTCCCCGGCGGCATGCCCATGGCTGTCGTTGATGCACTTGAAATGATCGACGTCGATCAGCGCCACGGTGCCGACGATCTTGCCGTCTGGCGCCAGCTTCTGCATGGCGCCCTGGAAGTAGCGCCGGTTGGCCAGCCCGGTCAGCGGGTCGCGCTCACTCTGCACCTTCAGCATCTGGTTGCTCGCAACCAGTGCCTGGTTGGTCCGGCGAACTCGACGGTAGAGCATGGTCACGCCGAGGATCGACAGTGCGAACAGCAAGCCCAGCACCAGCCACAGCTGCTGCAGCAGCGTGCCGTGCTTCAGCTGCTCGGCCTTGAGCCGGTTCTCGCGGTAAAGCAGTTCGAGCTGCGCGCTGCGCTGATCGGCGTCGAACTGTTCCTGGACCGCCAGCATCGCCTTTTGCGTGCCGCTGCGGAGGATTGCGTCCGAGTCGTGGCGGTAGGCGTGCAGCGCTGCGATTGCACCGGCCGCGTCGCCGGCCCGCTCCAGTGCGGCGCCGAGTTCGCGGTTGCCGTCGGCCACGCTGGCCACCATGCCGCGCTGCTGCTCGATGGCCAGTGCCTCGTTCACCAACCGCTTGCCGGTGTCGATTTGACGCAGTGCGATGTAGCCCAGGCCCATGTTGCTGAGCGCGACCACCTCGCCTTCGGTGTCGCCGACCTGGCGCGCCAACGGCAGTGCGCGCTCAGCGTAGGCGATGGCCGTCTTCGGCTCGTTGGTCATGAGAAAGAAGTTCGACATGTTCGCGCTGAACAGGGACTCCTCGGCCTTGGCACCGGCACGGCGGGCGTTGTCGATGGCGTTCTGCAATGCGCGGCGCTCGCCCGCCATGTCGCCGGCGGCGTCGTACAGGATGGCCCGCGTGTTGTACGCGTTGGCAATCGACATCCAGTCGTTCGCTTCCTCTGCGACCGCGATCGATTCGTCGCTGAACCGGCGTGCACGCTCGGCCTGGCCGGCGGCGTGATACGCGAAGGCGAGGTGGGACAGTGCGTCCACCCGGCGCGAGGCACGGCCGCTCTCGTTGGCGAGCTTCAGCGCGTCGTGCCAGAGGCGCAATGCGTCGTCGACGCGAAGGGCATCGTTGCGCAGTTCGGCGAGCTGGCGCACGTGGCGAAACTTCACCAGAACGGGTGCGTCGGGCGGCAGCAGCGCGAGCGACTGAACGGTAAGCGGCTCGGCACTCTTCGAGTCCCCGCGCCGCAAGGCGATGCGCACACGCAGCAGCATGGCACTGGCCCGCACGATGGGGTCGGGCCGCTCCTCGTCCCATTGGTCGAATTCGCGTGCGATCGTTTCGGCGGTGTCGAGCTGGCGTGCAGCCGCCAGCAGCACGCCGCGCGCAAACATGGTTTCGCGGCGGCGCACGCTGTACGGCTCGGATGCCAGCGCCAGCAACGCGCGAGCGGTCTCGAGCGGGCGTGCCCGGCCCTCGTCGGCCAGAGCCTCGATCAACGTGTCGGCGGCCTCGGCTTTGACCGCCGCTGCGGCGCTTGCATCGAGCGCCAGCCCCATCAGCAGTGAGGTGGCGAGCGCGAGCCAAGCCGCGCGCTGGCGCAACCCGGTCGCGCGGCCGGTGGCGGCACGCGAGAACGGGGCCGGGAGCGGAGACGAGGTCATCAACGGGAGTGGGTCAGCGGGCAGCGCGATGGGATGGAAAGCAGCACCGCGCGTTTTACCCGCTGGAGCGGGCCTTGGCGAAGCGAAAGACGCCGTGCGAGTGTTTTTGTCACGCTACCCCGGCGCGCATCACTCCAGTGCGCCCTGCAACGCGCTCCAACGGGGCGAACTTGCACCTGCCTGATAACGTCGCACCATGAGCAAGCGAACGCGCATTTTCATCGGCATCCTGCTGGCCTACGTGGCCGGCGTGGGCCTGCTGATGTACCGCCAGCTCGAGGAGATCGACCCGCGCTACCGCGAATCGGCCGAAGAATCACTGGTTGAAACGGCGCAGCTGCTGGCCACGCTGATCGAGGGCGTGTCGCGCGACGGCACATTGCAGGCCGATGCGCTCGACCCGGTGTTCCAGGCCCTTTATGCGCGCCGCTTCAAGGCCAACATCTATGGCTTCGAGAAGACGCGTGTCGAGATGCGGCTGGCGGTGGTCGACCGTGGCGGGCGCGTGGTGTTCGACTCGACCCACCGCGCACTCGGCGCCGACTATTCGCAGTGGCGCGACGTGAGGCTCGCGCTGCAAGGCGAGTACGGCGCACGCACCACGCCCGATGTCGAGACCGATCCGCGAACCTCGGTGATGTACGTGGCCGCGCCGATTCGCGTGGCCAACCAGATCATCGGGGCGGTCAGCGTGGGCAAGCCCGTGCAAAGCTTCGGCCAGTTCGTGCAGGCGGCGCGCCGAAAGACGGTGCTGGTCGGCACGATCTCGGTGGTGGCGGTGCTGCTGTTCGTGGTGATCCTGTCGGTGTGGCTGGTGCGGCCTTTCGGCGTGTTTGCCGACTACGTGCGCTACGTGCGCGCGCAGCGCTCGTTCAGCCTGCTGCGCCTGAGCCGAAGGGCGCTGAGTTCGGTGCGAGCCGCCTACGACGAGATGCGCGATGCGCTGGCCGGCCGCAACTATGTGGCCGACTATGTGCAGACGCTCACGCACGAGGTGAAGAGCCCGCTGTCGGCCATCCGCGGCGCGGCCGAGCTGCTGCAGGAGCCCATGCCCGATGCCGATCGTGCGCGCTTCCTGGCCAACATCTCGCGCGAGACGCAGCGCATCCAGGAGCTGGTCGATCGCATGATGGAGCTCACCGCCCTCGAGTCGCGCCGCAGCCTCGACGCCACCGCGCCAGTGGCGCTGAAGCCGCTGCTGCACGAGCTGGCCGCGAGTGCGCAGCCAGCGGCCGAGGCGCGTGGGCTGCACGTCGTCGTGGCGGACGGCATCGCCGATGCGACGGTCGAGGCTGATGCCTTCCTGCTCCAGCAGGCGCTGTCGAACCTGGTCGCCAACGCCATCGACTTCTCGCCGCCCGGCGGCACCGTGACGCTGGGGCTTGCGAGGCACCGCCGCATGGTCGACGTGACGGTGCGCGACCGCGGGCCCGGCATTCCCGATTACGCCGGAGACAAGGTGTTCGAGAAGTTCTATTCGCTGGCGCGGCCGCACTCGCGCAAGAAGAGCACCGGGCTCGGCCTGCCCTTCGTGAAAGAGGTTGCTGAGTTGCACGAAGGGCGCGTGACGCTGTCCAACGCGCCCGAAGGTGGCGCGCTGGCCACCTTGTCCCTGCCGCTGAGCGAGCAGGCGACGCGAATCACTTCGCCGGCTTGACGTAGACGATCTTCTTGCTGCCGCCGTCGCAGCTACCGACGACCTTGCGCTCGCCCACCTGGTCGGTGGCCACGATCTCCAGCGTGTAGCCGGTGACGTGGGCCGCATCGAGCTTGGTGGCGATCTCGGTCTTGAGCTCATCGCACGGCTTGGCGGCGAAGGAAGGGGCGGCGGCGATCGCCAGAACGCCAGACAGAACGCAAGGCAAAACACGAGACAAGGCAAACACTTTCATCGGGTGACTCCTGATTGAAGAACGCCGCCAGTATCGGTGCTGGCGCGCAGTTCACACAGGCTTCACAAAACGCGCCTCAGGCTTCAAACCGTCTTCGCACGGGCGCTCGATCCTTGGCACCCAGGCCCACCGCATCGGTGTGGCCGCCCAGGAGAAAAACCGCCATGTCCCGCCCGCGCCGCTTCTATTCCAAAGCGCCTTTGCACCCGCTCACCTGCACCGGCCGTGTGATGTGGTGCATCGCGCTGTCGCTCTTCTCCGCCGTGCTGATGCTGTTCTGGTCACCAGCCCGCGCCGACGATTCGGAGGCGCAGAAGGGCGAGAGCCCGTACTTCGCCGTCAACAGCAGCGAGCCGGGCACCGACCGCCTGCCGCTCAAGTCGACCCATGTGGACGTGCGCATCACCGGCGTGATCGCCGACGTGACGGTGACCCAGCACTACCGCAACGAAGGCCAGCGCGCGATCGAGGCGCGTTACCTGTTCCCGGGTTCGACGCAGGCAGCGGTGCACGCGATGAGCGTGCGCCTGGGCGACCGCCTGCTCACCGCACGCATCAAGGAGAAACAGCAGGCCCGCATCGAGTACGAAGCCGCGAAGAAGGAGGGCAAGACCAGCGCTCTGCTGGAGCAGCAGCGTCCGAACGTGTTCGAGATGAACGTGGCCAACATCCTGCCCGGCGACGACGTGGCGGTAGAGCTGCACTACACCGAGCTGCTGACGCCGCGCGACGCGCAGTACGGCTTCGTGTTCCCGACCGTCGTCGGCCCGCGCTACAACAGCCCGACCCGCGCGGAAGGCAACGGCCCGGCTATTGGCGGCGCTTACCTGAAGAGCGGCGAGCCTTCGCAAACGGCCTTCACCATCCGCGTGACGCTGGACACGCCGGTGCCGGTGAAAGAGATTGCATCTCCTTCGCACGAGGTGATGGTCGACGGCGCCGGCAGCTGGCACGCCGTGGTGTCGCTCAAGCCCAGCGAGGTGTCGGCGAACAACCGCGACTTCATCCTCAACTACCGCCTGGCGGGTGACCGCATCGAGTCGGGCCTGATGCTGTTCCGCGGCCCGGACGACGGCGGCGAGAACTTTTTCCTCGCGATGATCGAGCCGCCCAAGGCCATCGCCACCAAGCAGATCAACCCGCGCGACTACATCTTCGTGGTCGACATCTCGGGCTCCATGCACGGCTACCCGCTGGAGACCGCCAAGGTGCTGCTGCGCAACCTGATCGGCGGCCTGCGAGCGAGCGACACCTTCAACGTGATGCTGTTCTCGGGCAGCAACCGCATGCTCTCGCCGACCTCGGTGCCCGCCACGCGCGCCAACATCGAGCAAGCCATCAAGACGATCGATGCGATGGGCGGTGGCGGCAGCACCGAGATCGTGCCGGCGCTCAAGCGCGTGGCTGCGTTGGCCAAGGCCGACGACGTGTCGCGCAGCGTGATCTTCGTGACCGACGGCTACGTGAGCGTTGAAGCCGAGGTGTTCCAGCTCATCCGCCAGAGCCTCAACCAGAGCAACGTCTTCGCCTTCGGCATCGGCAGCAGCGTCAACCGCCACCTGATCGAAGGCATGGCGCGCGCGGGGCAGGGCGAGGCCTTCATCGTCACCAAACCCGAGCAGGCGGCCGACCAGGCCGAGCGTCTGCGCAAGATCATCGAGTCTCCGGTGCTGACGCAGGTGAAGGCTCGCTTCGAAGGGCTGGACGTGTACGACGTGGAGCCGGCCCAGCTGCCCGATGTGCTGGGCGGCCGCCCGGTGGTGGTGTTCGGCAAATGGCGCCGCGACGACAGCCAAGCCGGCCTGCCGGTGAACGCGAAGCTGATCGTTGAAGGTCGCACTGCGGACGGTCAGTACCGCAACGAGCTGGCGACTGCCGGCCGGGAAGACCAGACCTCGTCGGCACTGCGCCACCTGTGGGCTCGCCAGCGCATCGCTGCGCTGAGCGACCAGGAGGCGCTCGAAGGCAATGGCGCACAGAAGCCCGCCATCACGCAACTCGGCCTCACCTACAGCCTGCTCACGCAATACACGAGCTTCATCGCGGTCGACCAGCGCGTGCGCAACCCGAACCCGGCGCTGGCGCAGCGTGTCGACCAGCCGTCGCCGATGCCTGAAGGCGTGAGCAATGCCGCCATCGGCGCCGAAGTGCCGAGCACGCCTGAGCCGGGTGCGCTGCTGGCACTGCTGGTGGTGATCGGCATCGTGGCCGCGACGCTGTGGTCGCGTCGCCGCGACTGAAGCGAACCCAACATGAACTCGACCGTCATTGCCACCCAGTCCAGCGGGCGCTGGCTGGGCCGTTTCGATGCGATGCCGCCGCTGGCATGGCTTGCGCTGCAAGCGGCGGCGCTGTGGCCGCACTGGCGCTGGGCCGCGGCGCGCGTGATGGACGGGTCCGACGACCCGCTCGGCCTCGCCGCGCTGCTGGCCTTGCTGTGCGTCGTCGCTAGGCTGGAGCCGCAACTGCGTGGCGCGCCGAAGCCGGGCTGGCTCGCGGCGTCGCTCGTCGCCACCGCGGGCGCCACGCTGGCCGTGTTCGCGGCGCCGCCGCTGATCGGTGCTCTGCTGGCGGCGTTGGCGCTGGCCTTGGGCCTGCGCTCCTTCATGCCTTCGGGCCACGCGGTGCTGCCGATGGCGGGGCTCGCGGTGCTGTCACTGCCGGTGGTGTCGTCGCTGCAGTTCTATGCCGGCTTTCCGCTGCGCGTGGTGACGGCGCAGCTGAGCACCTGGCTGTTGCAAGCGGCGGGCTTCGTCGCCGAGCGCAGCGGCACGGCGATGCAGGTTGAAGGCCGGCTGGTCATCGTCGACGCGCCGTGCTCCGGTGTGCAGATGGTGTGGATGGCGTACTTCTGCGCTTGCGCCGTGGCGGCCTTCAGTGGCCTGCGCGACCGGCAGCTGCTGGCACGCCTGCCGTGGGTCGGCGTGATGGTGCTGAGCGGCAACGTGCTGCGCAACAGCGTGCTGGTGGCGCTCGAAGCACAGCGAGACGCCGTGTCGGAGTCCGTGCACCAGGGCGTCGGCCTGGTCGTGCTGACGCTGGTGTGCGCCGGTGTGGTGATGGTGATCCGCGGAGGCCGCGATGAGCACGCTTGACGGGTGGTGGAGCAAGCCGCTCTTCGCCGCCGTGCTCGCGGCCTGCGCGCTCGCGCCGTTGGCGCAGCGCCCGGCGGCGGGCAGTGGCGAGACGGCAGTGCAGGCGGCCGAGTGGCCCGCCACCTGGGAAGGCCGCCGGCTGCGTCCGCTCGCGCTGAGCACGGTCGAGACGCGCTTCGCATCGCAGTTCCCGGGCCGCATCGCGCGCCTCACGGACGACGAGCAGGTGATCGTGCTGCGCGAGGTGCGCCAGCCGACACGCATGTTGCACCCTGCGGCCGACTGCTACCGCGGCCTCGGCTACCGCATCCAGCAAGCGCAGCTCGAACGCGATGCGCAGCAAGGCCTGTGGCGCTGCTTCGTCGCCGAACGCGACGGCAAGCGCCTGCGCGTGTGCGAGCGCATTGTCGATGCGCAGGGCCGCACCTACACCGACGCGTCGAGCTGGTTCTGGGCGGCGCAACTGGGCCAATCCACCGGCCCCTGGCAAGCCATCACGACCGCCTGGTCGTTGTGAATCAAGGCGAGGGCATTGTGAACAAATGGGTCAAGCTTTTCTTCGGTCTGTTGCTGGGCCTGCTGCTTAGCCTGGCGCTGGTGCTCGCAGGCGTTCTGCGGGCATTGAAGCCGGCGGCGGGCGAATGGACGCACAGTGTGCAGATCGGGCCTTGGCAGCGCGACGTCAGCGTGCCGGCCGTGCTGCGCATCGCGAGCCACCCCTTCACGCTGCACCTGCTCGCAGGCCGCACGCTGCGTACGCCGTACGGTGCGGTGCAGTGGGAAGCGCTGGCCGCGCCCAACACCTGGCGTGGCGTGTGTGCGCCCTGCACGCTGCATGTAGGTGAGCTCGGCCGTGAGGCGATGCGTGTTTCGCGCATCGAGTTCAACGTGGTGCCCGACATCGAGATGAACCTGCAGGGCAGCTTCGCGCTCGGCGATGCGCCGCAGGCACTGCACGGCCGTTGGTCCTCGCGTGTCGAGCGCGATCAGCTCACGTTGAACTTCAGCATCGTCGACGAGCCGGTTCTGCGCGCCTTCGCCTTGTTCAAGCAAGACATTCCCGTGGCCCGTGCGCAGATCGATGGCCGCCTGAGCGTGAAAGCGCAGTGGCGCCTGCCGTCGAATGAGTTCACGCTGAAGCCGCGTGTCGACGGTCTGCGTGTCGCGGGCCTGGGCACCGACGCGCTGGCCGATGCGCTGCCGGCCTGCGGGGCTGCTGCCGACTTCGGCGCCTGGCTGCCGCGCGCGGTGATCGCGGCCGAAGACCAGCGCTTCTACGAGCACCCGGGCTACGACCTGGCCGAGATCGTCGCCGCCTGGTCCACGCACCAGCGGTCGGGCGACACGCTGCATGGGGCGAGCACGTTGTCACAGCAGCTCGCCAAGCTCGTCTACACCGGCGACGACCGCAGCCACGGCCGCAAGCTGCGCGAGCTGCTCTACGCGGTCGAACTCGATCGCAATCTCGGCAAGGCGCGCGTGCTCAACCTTTACCTTGCGATGGCGCCCTGGGGTGATGGTCAGTGCGGAGCCCACGCCGCGGCGAAACACTTCCTGAACAAGTCAGCAGACCAACTCTCACCGATGGAAGCCGTGTGGCTGGCCACGCTGCTGCACAACCCTGATCGCGAGCTCGCCCGCTTGGCGCGTGACGGGCAGGTGAATGTGCAGCGCGTCGCCTGGGTGGCCGATCAGCTGCGGCCGGTGGCCCGGCGCGAGCGGGAGGCACTGCTCGATGCCGCGCAGCGGTGGCAGCCGCCGCGCCCGGCACTCACATCCGCGATGGCTGTATCGGCGTCTCGGGCAGCGGCTGGCCGCTGAGCCAGTGAGTCGCCAGCGTCGCGATGTTCTGAGCCTGAGCGGCTTCCCACACGACCTCCGGCGGGACGACACGCGTGCCTGGGGGTGAGCTGGACAGCCGGGCCGCCAGTTCGGCAGCGAACTGCGCGACCTTGGCGACGCGCACTGGCCGCTCGCGTTGCGGCACCATCATCTGCAGCTGCGAGAGCATCCAGTGCGCGAGCCGCTGCGCCGGATGGTCGTGGCGCTCATGGTTGGGCGCCTGCGCCGAGCGCATGAACACCAGGTGTTCGAAGCCCAGCGTGGCGACGGCGTGTTCATCAAGGCTCGCAAGCCCGCGTTTCAGCGCGTCGGGCAGGCTGGCCTGCGCGTGCGGCATCACGACAAGCAGGTGCCGCACACCGCGCGATTGCAACCAGGCGGCCAAGACAGGCAGCTGCTCCGGCTGCGGCTTCATGAAAGCGTCTTCGCGCCCGTTGACGCCACGCTGGCGGTCGAACACCACGACGGCCGTGCGGTCGAGCGCCGCGTTCGGCGCCAACGCCTCGCCCCACATCACCGAGACCAGCCCGCGCAAGGCCGCCTGCACCGGCTGCGTGACCAGCACGCTCACCTGCGCGAAGTGCCGCGCCCCAAGCAACTGCTCCAGCAGTGCAGAGCCGAGCGCGCCACCGCCGCCGGCCACCAAAACACGCGGGCCGGCAGCGCGCCGGTGAACGGGCGGTGCGTGGCCGGCACGTAGGGCGTCGTGGATCAAGGACATGGCTGCCAGTATCCCCTCGCTCTTGAAATGCAGGGGCGCCGCCGCACCTTGGCCCCGGGGTAGCATGCGCGCTGCCACTTGCAAGAAGGACACATGATGATTCGCAGACTCTGGCTCGCCGCCTTCGCATTCGCTGCCACGCTGGGCTTGAGCGGCTGCGGCTACAACGACTTCCAGCGGCTCGACGAGCAGACCAAGGCCGCCTGGGCCGAGGTGCTCAACCAGTACCAGCGCCGCTCCGACCTGATCCCCAACATCGTGGCCACGGTGAAGGGCGAGGCCAATTTCGAGCAGGAGACGCTGACGAAAGTGGTGGAGGCGCGCGCCAAGGCCACCAGCATCCAGGCCACGCCGGAGCTGATCAACAACCCGGCTGCGTTCGACAAGTTCCAGAAGGCACAGGGCGAACTGAGCGGCGCCTTGAGCCGCCTGCTCGCTGTCACCGAGAACTACCCCAACCTGAAGGCCAATGCGGCTTTCCAGGACCTGCGGGTGCAGCTCGAGGGCACGGAGAACCGCATCACCGTGGCGCGCAACCGCTTCATCAAGGCGGTGGCCGAGTACAACGTGCTGGCACGCAGCTTCCCGACCAACCTGACCGGCAAGATGTTCGGCTACTCGCCCAAGCCCAGCTTCACGGTGCAGAACGAAGCCGAGATATCGACGCCGCCGGCGGTCAACTTCGACAAGCCCGCCTCGAAGTAAGGTGACGATGCGCTGGCTGCTCGCCTGCTTGGTGGCGCTGTGGATGGCGCCGCTGCACGCGCAAGACGTGCTGCCGGTGCCGCCGCTGTCGGGCCGCGTGGTGGACACGACCAGCACGCTCACGCCGGTGCAGGTGCAGGCGCTCACCGCCAAGCTGGCCAAGGTGGAGCAGGAGCGCGGTTCGCAGGTCGTGGTGCTGATCGTTCCCACCACGCAGCCTGAAGACATCGCGTCTTACGCGCAGCGCATCGGCGAGGCCTGGAAGATCGGCCGCAAGGACGTGGGCGACGGGCTGCTGATCGTGGTCGCGAAGAACGACCGCGCGGTGTGGATCACGGTGGCCAAGGCGCTCGAAGGCGCCGTGCCCGATCTCGCCGCCAAGCAGATCATCGAGGAGCGCATCATCCCGGCCTTCAAGGCGGGCGACTACGCCGGCGGCCTCAACGCCGCAGTCGATCGTCTGGCTGCGCGCATCGGCACCGAAGGCCTGCCCGAGCCTTCTGCACGCAAGAGCACCCGGTCCGCACGCTCCGGCTTCGACCTGGAAGACATGGCGATCTTCTTCTTCGTCGGTGTGCCGGTTCTCGGTGCGGTGTTGACGGGCATCTTCGGCCGCAAGCTCGGTTCGCTGGTGACGGCAGGCGCCGCGGGCGGGGTGGGCTGGTTCCTGACGACCAGCATGCTGTTGGCCGCGGGGGCGGGCATCGTCGCGCTGATCCTCGTGGGTGTGTTCGGCGTCGGCTCGCGCCGGGGTGGCGGCATGCCCGTCATCTGGGGCGGTGGGGGCGGTGGAGGTGGATTCGGCGGCGGGGGCGGTGGAGGTGGCGGCTTCAGCTCAGGCGGTGGCGGCGACTTCGGCGGCGGTGGTGCCGGCGGGCGGTGGTGAGCATGAACCGCTGGCTGCGCATCTTCAAACACCGCTGGCTCGACGAAGCCGATGCACGCCGCGCGCTCGGTGCCCCCGCGCTCAAGCAATTGCAAGAGCGCGTGGCTGCGAGCGAGCGGCAGCACAGTGGCGAGATTCGCCTGTGCATCGAGGCGAGCCTGCCGCTGTCCTACCTGTGGCGCAACGCGAGCGCGCGTGAGCGTGCGGTGGCCCTGTTCGGCAAGCTGCGCGTGTGGGACACGGAGCACAACAATGGCGTGCTGATCTACCTGCTGCTGGCCGAGCATGCGATCGAGATCGTGGCCGACCGCGGCCTGAACCGCGTAGTCGATGCGGCGCAGTGGCGTGCGTTGACCGACGGCATGGCCGAGGCTTTCCGTGCCGGCCGCTACGAGGCGGGGCTGAACGACGCGGTCGATGCGGTGGGTGCGCTGCTGACCTGGCATTTTGGTGTCGAGGCGCATGTGGCAAATCCCAATGAGCTGCCTGACGCACCTGTGGTCCAGTAGGCGCCTCGCGCCACGCTTTTGGAGAACCTGATGAAATCTCGCCTTCCTCGCGGTGCCCTGGGCGGCATGCTCATGGTGTGCGCCGCCGCCGCGCAGGCGCAGTCTGCGCCGCCATCCCCACCCATCAAGCCGGGGCTGTGGCAGGTGCAGACGGACAACATGAGCGACGGCAAGAAGGTGCCGGACATGGGCGCCCAGCTGAAGACCATGCCGCCCGACATGCGCAAGCGCATGGAAGACAACATGAAGCAGCACGGCATCGACATGAGCGGTGGCCCGGGCCAGATGAAGATGTGCATGACACGCGAGTCGCTCGACTCGGGCAAGTGGCAAGGCCAGCAGACCCGCTGCAAGACCGACTTCAACACCGGCGGCAGCCTCTGGAAGTGGCGGTCCACCTGCGACCAGCCGCCGTCGGTGACCGATGGCGAAGCGGCATTCACGAGCGCCGAGGCCTACACCGTCAAGAGCAGCACGACGATGACGATGCAGGGCAAAGAGCACCTGTCGAAGATGACGCTCAACGCCAAGTGGCTGGGTGCCGACTGCGGCGACCTGAAGCCGTTTTCACCGCCGACGGCGCCTGCACACAAGGCCAAGCCCTGAGGGGCTGCGTCAGGCCGTCAGATCAATCGGCCATCGATGTCCACTTGCTGCTGCTCGCGGCTGACTCGATCACCTTCTCGATGAAGCGCACGCCGCGCGCACCGTCGCCGAGCGTGGGGTAGTCGGCGTCGAGTGGGTCGGCCGTTGTGCCGGCCAGACGAGCGCGGATGTCGGCGGCCACGCCGAGGTAGATGTTGGCGAAGGCCTCGATGAAGGCCTCGGGGTGGCCCGCCGGGATGCGGACCGCGCGCTTGGCCGCCTCGCTCAGCCACGGCGAGCCACGCGTGAGGATGCGCTTCGGCCCGTCGATCGGCGAATGCACCAGCTGGTTCGGGTCTTCCTGCCGCCAGTCGAGCGAGCCGAGGCTGCCGAACACACGCAGGCGAATGTCGTTCTCGCAGCCGGTCTCTACCTGCGAGGCCATCAGCACGCCACGCGCGCCATTGCTCAGGCGCAGCAGCAGGCTGGCATCGTCGTCGAGCCGGCGGCCGGGAATGAAGGCGGTGAGGTCGGCGCACAGGCTCTCGATGCCGAGGCCCGTGACGGTGCAAAGCAGGTTCTCGGCATGCGTGCCCACGTCGGCCAGCGCGCCGCCGGGGCCGCTGCGGGCGGGGTCGGTGCGCCAGGCGCCGCTGCTGTCGCCGGTAGCGATCTGCGGGGCCAGCCAGCCCTGGTGGTATTCGACGATCACCTTGTGAATGGCGCCGATGGCGCCGGCCTTCACCATGGCGCGCGCTTCGCGCACCATCGGGTAGCCGGTGTAGTTGTGCGTCACGCCAAACACCGTGCCGGCACGCGCGGTGGCCTGCAGCAGGTCTTGCGCCTGCGCGCTGGTGTGCACGAGGGGTTTGTCGCACACCACATGGATGCCGGCTTCGGTAAAGGCCTTGGCCACCGGGTAGTGCAGGTCGTTGGGCGTGACGATGGAGACGAAGTCGATGCGCTCCTCGGGCGGACGCTTCAGCTCGTCCGCGAGCAAGGCCTGCCAGCTGGTGTGGTTGCGTGCATCGGGCAGGCGCAGGTCGCGCCCCGAGGCAAGCGCCTTGTCCGCTTGCGATGAGAGCGCGGCCGACACCAGCTGCATCTGCCCGTCGAGCGCCATGGCGGCGCGGTGCACGCTGCCGATGAAGGCGCCGCGGCCACCGCCCACCATCGCGTAGCGCAGGGTCCGGTTCGTTGAATCGCTCATGAGAATGCCTGTGGTTCGTGGCGAAGGTGACGTGGATGTCGAGCTGCTGGTTCGAGGCGCGGGCATGTCTTGCACGCCCGCGCCCTGGGTACTCAGAACGGCGAGTTGGGGAAGTAGAAGTCTTTTGCGTTGTCCTTGGTGATAAGAACAGACGGAATGATCGTCGTGGCCGGCAGCTTGTCGTTCTTCAGTCGCGCTTCAGCGGTGAGCTTGATCGCGTCGTAGATGAACTTCGGCGAGTACGACACGTTGGCCTGGATGCGTGGGTCCTTGCCGTCCATCAGCGTCTTGATCATGCCCTTGGCACCGGCGCCGCCGAACACGATCTTGATGTCGGTGCGCTTGGCCTGGTCGATGGCCTTGAGCACGCCCACGGCCATGTCATCGTCGGCCGCCCACACGGCGTCGATCTGCTTGAAGCGCGTCAGGTAGTCCTGCATCGTCTTGAAGGCGTCGTCGCGATTCCAGTTGGCGTACTTGGCGTCGAGCAGCTTGATGTCGGGGCTGCCCTTGATGGCGGCGTTGAACGCGTCCATGCGCTCGTTGTCGAGCGTGGTGGCGATGCCGCGCATGGCGACGATGTTGCCTTTGCCGCCGAGCGCCTTCACCAGGTATTCGCCGGGGATCCTGCCGAAGGCGGTGTTGTCGCCGGCGACATACGCGTCTTGCGCGCTCGTGTCGGTGAGGCCCCGGTCGACCACCGTCACGTACACGCCCTTGCCCTTGACTTGAGCCACCGGCTTGGTGAGCGCCGCGGACTCGAAGGGGAACACGACCAGCGCGTTGATCTTGCTGGCGGTCACCAGGTCTTGCAGCTGGTTGGCCTGCTCGCCCGCGTTGGCGGCGGTCTTGATGGTGATCTTGAGGTCGGGGTGGGCCTTCTCGAGTTCCTTCTTCGCTTCGTTGGCCCACCAGACGATGCCGCCGGTGAAGCCGTGCGTGGCGGCAGGGATGGCAACGCCGAGGTTGACCTTGTTTTGCGCAAAGGCGCCGGATGCAAAGCTGAGCGCGCCGGCCGCGGTGGCGGCAATGGCGAGCAGGCGAACAGCGAATTTCATGGTGTTGTCTCCGTTTTTTGATGGAAGGAAAGAAGCGCAGCCTGTCGCTGCAGTGGGGAAGCGAGGAAAAGCCTTGTCATCGCGATCAGCGCTGGCGCCGCTGCATGAAGGCCACGACGATGATCACGAAGCCCTGCACCGCCGCGTTGAGGTACACGCTGATGATGCTGGTGAGGTTGAGGATGTTGCTGATGACCGAGAGCAGCACCGCGCCGACCACGGTGCCGGTGATGCTGCCGGCGCCGCCCTTGAGCGCCGTGCCGCCGACGATCACCGCTGCGATCGCCTCCAGCTCCCACAGCAGGCCGGTGGTGGGTGACGCCGAGCCGAGACGCGGCACGTAGAGCAAGGTCGCAATGCCGACGCACACGCCGAGCAGCACGTAGGTGATGACCTTGATGCGGTCGACGTCGACCGCGGCATAGCGCGCCACCTGTTCGTTGGAGCCGATGGCCTGCACGTAGCGGCCGTAGGCGGTGCGGTTGAGGATCACGCCGCCCAGCGCCGCGACACCGATGAACACCCAGACGGGGATCGGCACGCCGAGCAGGCTTGCGTAATAGACGGGCCCGTAGGCATCGGCGAGTGTGTTGTCGAGCGTGATCGCGCCGCCGTTGGAGAAGTACGTGAGATAGGCGCGAAAGATGCCGAGCGTGCCCAGCGTCACGATGAAGGGCTCGATGCGGCCCTTGGTGATCAGCAACCCATGGGCGAGCCCGAATAGCGCGCCCAGGATCAGCGCGAAACCCATGCCCAGCGCTACCACGAGTACGGGCGAGGCGATGGAGTCCGCGATGGCGTTCATGAAGAGGATCACGCTGCCGGCGATCAGCGCCGCCATCGAGCCCACCGACAGGTCGATGCCGCCGGAGATGATGACGAAGCACATGCCCACCGCGATGATGCCGATGAAGGCCGTGCGCGTGAGCAGGTTCATCGCGTTGTCGAGCGTCGCGAAATCGCTGTTGAGCAGCGTGCCGGCGATGCACAGTAGCACCAGCCCGGCCACAGGACCGAGGCCGTGCAGGCGGGCGCGCCAGCGTGCTGGCTGTCGGGCCACGGCGGGTGCGACAGCCGCGTCAATGCGTTCCGGTGGCATGGGCGATGAGCTCCTCTTCGGTCAATTGGGTGGCGTCCAGCGTGGCCTGCAGGCGGCCGCCCCGCATCACCACGACGCGGTGGCACAGACCGATCAGCTCCATCAACTCGGACGAGATCACGATCACTGCGCGGCCTTCGTGCGCGAGGCGCTGAATCAGGAAATAGATGTCGCGCTTGGCACCCACGTCGACACCGCGGGTCGGCTCGTCGAGCACGACCACGCGCGGATCGGGGTGCAGGACCTTGGCGAGCGCGAGCTTCTGCTGGTTGCCGCCAGAGAGCGATGAAGCGGGTGCGTCGAGGTTGCCGGTGCGGATGCCGAAGGCGTCAACCGCACCGCGCAGCGCCTGCTGTTCGGCCACCGGCCGCAGCCAGGGGCGGGCGTAACGCTTGAGCGCCATCAGCGTGAGGTTTTCGCGCAGGCCGAAGCGCACGTGCAGGCCCTTGCCCTTGCGGTCTTCGCTCAGGTAGGTCAGACCCTTGTCAGCCGCCTCGCGCGGGTTACGCAGGCGCACTGGCTCGCCGCCGATCTCGAGCTGGCCCGTGCAGGGGCGCAGGCCGAGCAGGCCTTCGAACAGCTCGGTACGACCGGCGCCGACGAGGCCGGCGAAACCGAGGATCTCGCCGGGGCGCACGTCGAAGCTGATGTCTTCTGCCCAGCCCGGCACGCGGAGGTGCTTGGCTTCGAGGAGTGGTGCTGCGCCCGCGGGCGGCGGCTCCTTGGGCGGGAAGAGATCGGCCAGCTCGCGCCCGACCATCAGCTGCGCCATCTGGTGGCGTGTGAGCTTGGCGGTGGCCTCGCGCGCCACGAAGCGGCCGTCGCGCATGACGATCACTTCGTCGGTGACGCGCTCCACTTCGTCGAGCTTGTGCGAGATGTAGAGGAGGGTCACGCCGTCGGCCTTGAGCTGCGCCATCAGCGTGAACAGGCGCTCGGTTTCGCCGAGCGTGAGCGTGGCGGTGGGCTCGTCCATGATCAGCAGGCGCGCCTTGCGTGCGAGCGCGCGGGCGATCTCGACCAGCTGCTTCTCGGCGACGATGAGGTGCTTGACCAGTGTGTCGGGGCTGGCCTGGAGGCCGACCTGCTGCAGCACACGGGCCGACTCGGCGCGCATCGCGTCGTCGTCGAGCAGCCAGCCGCGCTTGCGCTCGTGGCCGAGGAAGATGTTTTGCGCGATCGTCAGGTCTTCGGCGAGGTTGAACTCCTGGTGGATCAGCACGATGCCCGCGGCTTCGGCCGCGCGCGAGCCGCTGAAGCTCATCGGCTGGCCGTTGATGCGCATCTCGCCGCCGCTCATCTGCTCGTAGCCTGCAAGGATCTTCATCAGCGTCGATTTGCCGGCGCCGTTTTCGCCGAGCACGCCGATCACGCGGCCGGGCTCAAGCGCGAAGCTCACGCCGTGCAGCACCTGCACCGGGCCGAAGGCCTTGCGCAGATCGATGAACTCGACGGCGACGCTCATGACACGACACCTCGCGCCTTCATCGTCTCGTGCATCGCCAGCACGCCGGCGCCGATCACGCCGGCCTGTTCGCCGAGCGGTGTGTACTGGATCTCGAGATGGCGTGTGGAAAGGGCCAGCGAGCGGTGGTAGACGCTCTGCCGCAACGAGGCCAGGAACAGCGGGCCGATGCGCGTGATGCCGCCGCCGATGAACACATGCGATGGGTTGAAGAAGTTGACGATGCTGGCGAGCATCTGGCCGATCAAGGCGCCGGCGCGTTGCACGATGGCGTTCGAGGCCGCGTCGCCTGCTCGGCTGGCCTGGCCGACATCGAACGGCGTGATCGTGCCGCGCTCAGCCAACACGGCGGCGAGCATCGGGCTCTCGCCAGCCCGGGCCGCTTCGATGGCTTGCGCGGCGATCGCGGGGCCGCCGGCCATCGACTCCACGCAGCCGAGGTTGCCGCAGTGGCAGCGCGGGCCGTGCGGGTCGACGCAGATGTGGCCGACGTCGCCGGCCGACCCATTCGCGCCGCGGTAGACCTCGCCGTGGCAGACGATGCCGCAGCCGATACCGGTGCCGATCTTGATCACGAGAAAGTTCTGCAGGCCGCGCTGTAGCCGCCACAGCTCGCCGAGCGCCATCAGGTTGACATCGTTGTCGACGAAGACGGGCGCGCTGTAGTCGGCACGCAGGTCGTCGCGGATGGAGAAGCTGTCCCACTCGGGCATCAGCGGCGGGTTGACGAGTTGGCCGGTTTCGAAATCGACCGGCCCTGGCACACCGATGCCGATGGCGACGACATCGCGCGCCGTCTTGCCGCATTGCGCCAACAGCTCGGCCATCAGCGCACGCACGCGTGACAGCACGAGGCCGGGGCCGCGGCGCACGTCCGCGGCCTCACGGTGGCTGGCCAGCACTTGCAGGTCTGGTGTGAGCACGGCCACCTCGAGGCCGGTGGCGCCGAGATCGGCACCGAGCAGCACACCCAGCCCGTGATGGAGCCGCAGCGTCTCGGGTCGACGGCCTCCGGACGAACTTTGCAGTCCGGCTTCTTCCAGCAGGCCCTGGTCGAGCAGGCCTGCCACGGTGGCGTTCGCACGTGTCTTGGAGAAGGACGCCCGGTTGGCGAGCGCGTCGCGCGAAAGTCCGCCACACCAGAACACGCTGTCCAGCACGGTCAGTTCACTGCCCGACAAGTCGGTCCAAGGGCTCATCTTGTCTCCTGATGGCCATCTGACGTGGCTCGATCAGGGCATGCTAGGCGTCCAACTTCAGCCAGGCAAGATCGATGTTCGAACCATTTCGGGTCGATTGGCTAAGCGAGAGGAGAACTGCAGGCAAGAAAAAACCCGCAGCTGCTTGGCAGGTGCGGGTTGGTCGTTCGGCACAGGCCGACGCGAGGTATTACTTCTTCATGAAGCGGCGCAGCGCAGCCACTTGAGCGGCGAGGGCCACCAGTTCGTTCTGGATCTTGGCTTGGTCGAGTTCGCTCTTGGCGTTCTTGAGCGCTTCTTCGGCAAGCTTCTGAGCCTCGACGGCCTTGGCTTCGTCCAGGTCCTTGCCGCGGATCGCGGTGTCGGCGAGCACGGTGACCGTGCCTGGCTGCACTTCGAGAATGCCGCCGGCCACGAACACGAACTCTTCCTGGTCGTTGTCAGCGCGCTGGATGCGCACCGCGCCCGGCTTGATGCGAGTGATCAAAGGCGTGTGGCGCGGGTAGATCCCGAGCTCGCCCAGTTCACCCGGCAAGGCGACGAACTTCGCTTCGCCGGAGAAGATGCTTTCTTCGGCTGAGACGACGTCTACGTGCAGGGTTGCCATGGTCGTTCCTTATTGGATCTTCTTGGCTTTCTCGAAAGCCTCATCGATGGTGCCAACCATGTAGAAGGCCTGCTCGGGCAGCGAGTCGCACTCACCGGCCACGATCATCTTGAAGCCGCGGATGGTTTCCTTCAGTGGCACGTACTTGCCGGGCGAGCCGGTGAACACTTCGGCCACGTGGAATGGCTGGCTCAGGAAACGCTGGATCTTCCGGGCGCGGGCCACGGCCAGCTTGTCTTCGGGAGCCAGTTCGTCCATGCCGAGAATCGCGATGATGTCGCGCAGTTCCTTGTAGCGCTGCAGCGTGCCTTGCACCGCGCGGGCGGTGTTGTAGTGGTCTTCGCCGACAACGTTCGGGTCGAGCTGGCGCGAGGTCGAGTCGAGCGGATCCACGGCGGGGTAGATGCCCAGCGAAGCGATGTCACGCGACAGCACGACGGTCGAGTCCAAGTGGGCGAAGGTCGTGGCTGGCGACGGGTCAGTCAAGTCGTCCGCGGGAACGTAAACAGCTTGAATCGAGGTGATCGAGCCAACCTTGGTCGATGTGATGCGCTCCTGCAGGCGGCCCATTTCTTCGGCCAGCGTCGGCTGGTAGCCCACGGCGGAAGGCATGCGGCCCAGCAGCGCCGACACTTCGGTACCGGCCAGCGTGTAGCGATAGATGTTGTCGACGAAGAAGAGCACGTCCTTGCCTTCGTCGCGGAACGATTCGGCGATGGTCAGGCCGGTCAGCGCCACGCGCAGTCGGTTGCCCGGAGGCTCGTTCATCTGGCCGTAGACCATGGCGACCTTGGAGTCTTCGAGCTTCTCTTGATTCACGACACCCGAGTCGGACATCTCGTGATAGAAGTCGTTGCCTTCACGGGTGCGCTCACCTACGCCTGCGAAGACCGACAAGCCGCTGTGCGCCTTGGCGATGTTGTTGATGAGTTCCATCATGTTCACGGTCTTGCCGACACCGGCGCCGCCGAACAGGCCAACCTTGCCGCCCTTGGCGAACGGGCAGACCAAGTCGATCACCTTGATGCCGGTTTCGAGCAGGTCTTGCGACGGGCTCAGCTCGTCATAAGCCGGCGGCTTGCGGTGGATGGACATCGTGAGCTCCTGGCTCACGGGGCCACGCTCGTCGATGGGCGCGCCCAGCACGTCCATGATGCGGCCGAGCGTTGCGCGGCCGACCGGCACCATGATGGGCTTGTCGGTGTTGCTCACCGTCAGGCCGCGGCGCAGGCCGTCGGAGGAACCCAGCGCAATGGTGCGCACCACGCCGTCGCCCAGCTGCTGCTGCACTTCGAGCGTCAGGTTGGAGCCTGCCAACTTCAGTGCGTCGTAGACCTTGGGCATCGCGTCGCGGGGGAACTCAACGTCCACCACCGCGCCAATGCACTGAACAATTTTGCCGTCAGCCATGTTCGTATCCTTTGAAAGTCGAATTCTTGATGCTCAAACTGCGGCCGCACCGGCCACGATTTCAGACAGTTCTTTGGTGATCGCCGCTTGCCGCGTCTTGTTGTAGACCAGCTTCAGCTCGGCAATCACGTTGCCGGCGTTGTCGGTCGCAGCCTTCATGGCCACCATGCGCGCCGCATGCTCAGACGCCATGTTCTCGGCCACGGCCTGGTACACCAGTGCCTCGGTGTAGCGAACCAGCAGCTCGTTGATCACCGAAGGTGCATCAGGCTCGTAGATGTAGTCCCAGCCGTGCTGGGCCTTGTCCACGGCCATGCTCTCGGCCGACAGTGGCAGCAGCTGCTGGATCACCGGCTCTTGCCGCATGGTGTTGATGAAGCGGTTGTAGCAAACATGCACCGCGCTCAGCTTGCCCTCGGCATAAGCGTCGAGCAGCACCTTGACGGGGCCGATCAGCTTGTCGAGGTGCGGGCGATCACCGAGGTGCGTGACCTGCGAAACCACCGGAATGCCGACCCGGTTCATGAAACCCAGGCCCTTGTTGCCGATGGCCACAGACTGGGCCTTCACCGAACGGCTTTCGTTTTCTCTGAGCTTGGCAGTGACCATGCGCAGCAGGTTGCTGTTCAAGCCACCGCACAGGCCCTTGTCGGTGGTCACCACGATGAAGCCCGCGGGCTTGGTGCTGTCGTTAGCCACCATGAACGCGTGCTTGTACTCGGGCGTGGCCTGCGCCAGGTTGGCGGCCAGGCTGCGGATCTTGTCGGCGTACGGTCGGGCGTGGCGCATGCGCTCCTGCGCCTTGCGCATCTTCGACACCGAGATCATCTCCATGGCCTTGGTGATCTTCTTGGTGTTCTCCACCGATTTGATCTTGCCGCGTATCTCTTTTCCTGCTGCCATGACGGAAGCTCCTTTCGATTTATCCGATCACCCTGAGGTATCGAAGGGCAGGGGTCAGGCGAAGGACTTCTTGAAGGCAGCCACGGCAGCGGACAGCTCGGCTTCAGCTTCCTTGTCGAGTTGCTTGGTGTCTTCGATCTTCTTCAAGAGCGCAGCATGGCTGGACTTCAGGAACTGTTGCAGACCGGCTTCGAAGGCCAGAATCTTCTTCACTTCGACGTCGTCCATGAAGCCCTTGTTCACGGCGAACAGCGTCGCGCCCATCAGGCTGATCGGCTGCGGCGAGTACTGGGCCTGCTTCAGCAATTCCGTCACGCGCGCGCCGCGGTCGAGCTGCTTGCGGGTGGCTTCGTCGAGGTCGGAGGCGAACTGCGCAAACGCGGCCAGTTCACGGTACTGCGCCAAGTCGGTACGGATGCCGCCCGACAAGCCCTTGATCACCTTGGTCTGGGCCGACGAGCCCACGCGTGACACCGAGATACCGGCGTTGATGGCGGGGCGGATACCGGCGTTGAACAGCGAGGTTTCCAGGAAGATCTGGCCGTCGGTGATCGAGATCACGTTGGTCGGCACGAAGGCCGACACGTCACCGGCTTGCGTCTCGATGATCGGGAGCGCCGTCAGCGAACCGGTCTTGCCCTTGACTTCGCCCTTGGTGAAGGCTTCGACGTAATCGGCGTTCACGCGAGCGGCACGCTCCAGCAGGCGGCTGTGGAGATAGAACACGTCGCCGGGGTAGGCTTCGCGGCCTGGTGGGCGGCGCAGCAGCAGCGAGACCTGGCGGTAGGCCACGGCTTGCTTGGACAAGTCGTCGTACACGATCAGTGCGTCTTCGCCGCGGTCGCGGAAGTACTCGCCCATGGTGCAGCCCGAATAGGCCGACACGTACTGCATCGCGGCCGATTCGGCGGCGGTTGCGGCCACGACGATGGTGTATTCCATCGCGCCGTTGGCTTCGAGCGCGCGCACCACGTTCTTGACCGACGACGCCTTCTGGCCGATCGCAACGTAGATGCAGGTCATGTTCTGACCCTTCTGATTGATGATCGCGTCGATGGCCACGGCGGTCTTGCCGGTCTGGCGGTCGCCGATGATCAGCTCGCGTTGGCCACGGCCGATTGGCACCATGGAGTCAATCGACTTCAGGCCGGTCTGCATCGGCTGGTCAACGGATTTACGTGCGATCACGCCCGGAGCGATCTTCTCGATCGGGGCTGTCAGCTTGGCGTTGATCGGGCCTTTGCCGTCGATCGGTTGACCCAGCGCGTTGACCACACGGCCTTTGAGCTCGGGGCCCACGGGCACTTCGAGAATGCGGCCGGTGCACTTGACCGTGTCGCCTTCGGAGATGTGCTCGTACTCGCCCAGAATCACCGAGCCGACCGAGTCGCGCTCGAGGTTCAGTGCCAGGCCGTAGGTGGGCTGGCCATCGGAGCCGGCGGGGAATTCCAGCATTTCCCCCTGCATCACGTCCGACAGGCCGTGAATGCGGCAGATGCCGTCGGTCACCGAAACGACGGTGCCTTGGTTGCGGATGTCAGCCGAGCTGCCGAGGCCTTCGATGCGGCTCTTGATCAGTTCGGAAATTTCTGCGGGATTCAGGTTCATTGCTTTCTCCGGTCCGCGGGCTGCTGGAGCCTGCTGGTTCAGACGCTGTCGCTCACGGGTTTCAAGCCGTCAGCGCCACCTTCATTTGTTCAAGACGGGCTTTGACGGAGGTGTCGAGCACCTCGTCACCGACCACCACTCGGATGCCACCGATCAACTCGGGCTCCACCTGCACGCTCGCATTGAGCTTGCGACCGAAGCGCTTTTCCAGCGAGCCAACGACAGCAGCGAGTTGCGCCGCATCGATCGGGAAGGCGCTGAAGACCTTGGCATCCGACACCCCCGAGCGCGAGTTCACCAGCGCATGAAACTGCTGTGCCACTTCCGGCAAGGCAGCCAGGCGGCCGTTCTCGATCACCGTGCGCAGAAGGTTCTTGATGCTGTCCGACAGCGGTGCCTTGACGACACCAGTGATGACATCAAACACCTGCTGCGTACCCGTCTTCGGGTTGTCGGCGAACTGACGCATCTGCGCGTCGGCGGCAACACCGGCAATCGCATCGAGCTGCTCGGTGCTTTGCTTCAGGTCACCCTTGATGGCTACCTGGAACAGAGCTTCGGCATAAGGCCGGGCGATGGTTGCAAGCTCGGCCATGGTCAGAGCTCGGTCTTCAGGCGGTTCAACAGATCGGCGTGAACGCCGGCGGTGACTTCCTTGCGCAGGATCGCTTCGGCACCCTTTACTGCCAGTGCGGCGACTTGCTCGCGCAGGGCTTCGCGGGCCTTGATCGACTCTTGAGCCGCTTCGGCCTTTGCATTGGCGACGATCTTGGCGCCTTCTTCGCTGGCGCGAGACTTGGCGTCTTCGATCATCGACTGAGCCAGGCGCTCGGCATCAGCCAGACGCTGCGCGGTTTCATTGCGCGCCGCGGTCAGTTGCTCTTCCACACGCTTGTTGGCGAGAGAGAGCTCGGACTTGGCCTTGTCGGCGGCCGACAAGCCGTCGGCAATCTTTTGCGCACGTTCGTCGAGTGCCTTCACGATGGGCGGCCACACGAACTTCATCGTGAACCACACCAGGATCAGGAACACGATCAACTGCGCGATCAGCGTAGCGTTGATGCTCACGTTGGTGCCTCTAGGGGAAAGGACGAAACGAAAAGGAAGAGGTCTCGGCGGGGCCGAAACGACTTACTTCGGCAGGTTGGCGATCTGGGCCAGGAACGGGTTGGCCGTGGCGAACCACAGGGCGATACCGGTACCGATAATGAAAGCGGCGTCGATCAGACCTGCCAGCAGGAACATCTTGGTTTGCAGTTCGTTCATCAGCTCGGGCTGGCGGGCAGCCGATTCGAGGTACTTGCTGCCCATGATGCCGATGCCGATACAGGCGCCGACGGCACCCAGACCAATGATCAGGCCGGCGGCGAGGGCAACAAAGCTAATGACTTCCATGGTGACTCCTTTTGGGGTTTTGAGAGAAAGAGAAAAACAGAAACGAGAGCAAGCGAGATTCAGTGAGCGTCGTGTGCCTGACCGAGATAGACCAGGGTCAACATCATGAACACGAAGGCTTGCAGCGTGATGATCAGGATGTGGAAGATGGTCCACACCGTGCCTGCCACGAGGTGCCCGGCAAACAGGGCCAAGCCCGTGCCAGTGAGGGCAAAACCGCCGCCCATCAAGGCGATCAGCATGAAGATCAGTTCGCCGGCGTACATGTTGCCGAACAACCGCATGCCGTGAGAGACCGTCTTGGCGACGAACTCGACCATCTGGATGAAGAAGTTGAACGGATACAGGAACCACTTGTCGCCGAACGGTGCGGTGAAGAGTTCGTGGATCCAGCCGCCCAAGCCCTTGATCTTGACGTTGTAGAACAGGCACAGCAACAGCACGCCGAGCGACAGGCCCATGGTGATGGACAGATCGGCTGTCGGCACGACGCGCAGATAAGGCAGGCCGAGTGTGTGCTCGTTGACCCAGGGCAACAGATCGACGGGCAGCATGTCCATTGCGTTGAGCAGGAAGATCCACACGAACACCGTCAGCGCGAGCGGCGACACGAGCTTGCGGCTCTGCGCGTTGTGGACGATGCCCTTGGCTTGGCTGTCGACCATCTCGACCAGGATCTCGACGGCGGCCTGGAAACGACCCGGCCTGCCGGAGGTTGCCTTACGAGCGGCCAGCCACAGAAGCCAGCAGCCTATGGCGCCGAGCACCACGGTGAAAAAGACGGAATCGAGGTTGATGACCGAGAAGTCCACGACCCCGTGCTGAGGTTTGTTCTGCAGGTGGTGCAGGTGGTGAATGATGTATTCACCCGCGGAAGGGGCGTGTTCGTGGCCGGCGGTTTCCATGCTCAATCCTGCAACCTTGTCCAAGTTGTTTTGTCAGTCACCGGCGAGCCCGCCACGCAAGCGCCAGCCAGTTCACCTTCATGCACACCACCATCGTGATCAGCAACGCTGGCCAGCTCAGTTGGGGTACCACTCTGGCGGCAATCACCAACAAGGCGATCGCCACCGCAATCTTCAGCATTTCCCAGAACATGAAACCGACGGCGGCACCCACCGGGCTTCTTGTCCCCCTGGTCATCCCACGGGCCATCAAGGCCCCCGGAAGCACCACGGACAGCGCACCGTAGAGCGCCGACCAGGCTGCAGAGCTGCGTTGCGTGATGGCCCAGATGAGGGCGGCACACAGCAAACCGACGAGGGCCTGAACACCTACCACGCGCCATGGGGACACCATTGGCAGCTTGGCTTTCAGAGCCTTCGCTTCTTCGGGAGTCAGCGTCTTGAAGGACGTTGACTCCGCCTCATCTGCCTCCCAGGCACGGCCCACGGTATTGGTCATGGCTTGGGTTACAGGCGGTTGCAGCAAAGCCTCGGAATTATACGTGGAAACCCCTTCGCGCCCGGAAGGACCCGGAGGGGTGGTCTGGGATTACTGCGGAGCCTCGGCTCTGCAGCCCGAATTCGAAGCTGACGCGAAGATGATCAGCCGAAGGTGTTGGCGCACAAGCCAGGCACGTCGACGCGCATCGCGAGCACGCGACCGGCGAGTGGTTGCGCCTCGAGTTCGGCCCCGGGCCGGTTCTCTCTCGATGTTGTGATGTAGAGAGTCTTCAGATCGGGGCCACCAAAGCAGGGCATGGTCGCGCAGCGAACGGGCAGGCGGATTTCGCGATTCACTTTGCCGTCAGCCGACAGCCTCAGCAGCCGCTGACCCTCGAACATCGCCGCCCAATAGAAGCCTTCGGAATCGACAGCAGCCCCATCGGGCCGACCGCCATAGGTGTTGAGGTCTTGTTGGGCTTGCTTGACGGGGAAGCTTGCGAACACGCGCCGCGTGCCGAGCGTGCCGGCAGCCGCATCGAAATCGAATGCGTAGATGGCGTGCGCCTTCGTGTCGCTGCAATACAGAGTGCGTGCATCGGGACTCCAGCCCAGGCCGTTGCTGACGGTGATGTCGCCCAGCATGCGCGACAGATTGCCGGGCTCGTATCGATACAGCGCCGCCAGCGGTGGGTCGCGTGGCTCATAAATGGTCCCGACCCAGAAGCGGCCGCGCGGGTCGCACTTGCCATCGTTGAAGCGTTCCTTGCTTGCATCGTAGGGCGCGCTGGCGAGCGCTGTGCGCTCCCCACTGCGCGCATCGAAGCGCCACAGCCCGTCACGCATCGCCAGCAGCAAGGCGCCGTCGCGCATAGGCGCACAGCTCGCCACATCCGTGTCGAACAGCCAGCGGTCGTGGCGTGATGTGGCCGGGTCGAAGCGGTTCAGCGCGTGGCCGGGTATGTCGCACCAATACAGCACCTGCTCTATCGGGTGCCATAGCGGAGACTCGCCCAGCAGCGATGCGGGCGCATCAAGGGCGATGATGCGTTCATCAGCGGATGATGCAGTCATCACAGCAGGGCCACGTCGATCTTCATCCACGCTTCGGTGGTTTGGTCGGGCTGGAGCGTGAACAGGCCGTGGCCAGCCGGATCGGCCATGTGGATGGCGTCACTAACGTGGCTCACGGGCTCGACACAGAAGTATTCCTTGTCGTGCGGTGTGTAAATCACCAGGTAGCGCAGCGACGAAGTGAGTTGCAGCGAGAAGTGCTCGTCGCGGATGCTGGCCGGCCCCGTCCAACCTTCGAAGCAGTGGTCGAAGTCGAGGTGCGACACGCTGCCATCGATGCCCTGCTGGGCGACCTTGTGGGTGGGCAGTTGCGTCGCGTCGGATTCCCACCGAGCAGCCACCTCCATCTGCAGGTGGCTGCTCGCCCGTTTCGGGAAGTAGGGGTGCCACCCCAGGCCCACGGGTTGGGCGAGCTTTGCGGTGTTGGTGAACACGAGCCGCACGGCGAGCTGTTGCGACGTCAGGCTGAACTGCTGCGTCACTTCGAAAGGAAAGGGCCAGTGCTCGTCGGGCTGGTGCTCATAGCGCAACACCAGCTCGGCTGCACTGAACGACGTCACCTGCCAGGTGCGCAGCCAGGCCACACCATGCACCGAGTGCGGGTTGTCGCCGAAATTGGGTGCCGTGGTGTAGTGCTTGCTCTCCCAACTGAACCGCCGGTACCCCAGGCGATTGGAATACGGCACCAGCGGGTAGCTGGCCGACAGCCGAGAACTCATGAGTTCAGCCGGTTCCGTCGAGCGCATCAATGGCGTCGCGTGATGCCACAGGCCAGCGACGGAGCCACCTAGGCCGGGGCGAACGGCAAGGCGCAGCGCGCCGGAATGGAGTTCAAGGTGGTTGTTCGACGAGCCGGGCATGAGTTTTCGGGGCAATGAGAGATCGGGTGGCCGCGATCGTACGCGGCTCAGGTGCCGGTCTGCGTGCCGCTGGAGAGCAGGTGCACGTGGTTGCTGCCGCCAGTGCGAAGGGCGGCGATGGCCGAACGGGCGCTGCGCATCATCAGCCCAAGGTCGGAGCCGATCGCCACGTAGTCGAACCCCGAGGCGCGGCATTGGGCGACCAGCTCGGGTGTTTCGCAGATGGTGCCGACCGCAATGCCGAGCGCCCTGGAGCGCTGAGCGGCCTGCGCCATCAGCTCCATCACGGCGGGGTGATGGGGCTCGCCCGCGTGCCCCATGGCTGCGGACAGGTTGGCCGGCCCGATGAAGAGCGCGTCGACTCCCTTCACCTGGGCGATGGCTTCCAACCGGTTGATGGCGGCCGGTGTCTCGAGTTGCGCGATCACACCGACGTGCTGATTGGCCGTCCTCAAGTAGTAGGGCGTGGTGCCGAAGCGAGAGGCGCGGCTCATGCCGGCCATGCCCCGTTGGCCGTCGGGCGGATACCGCGTGGCTGCGACAGCACGCTCGGCCTCGGCGGCGGTCTGGATCATCGGAAACAGCAGCGTGGTGGCGCCTGCATCGAGCACGCGCTTGACGACGACGGCGTCGTTCCAGGGCACCCTCACGACCGGTAGCATCTTGGTGCCGGCCACGGCCTGCAACAGGTGCACCACGCCCATCACGTCGAGCGGCGCGTGCTCCATGTCGATCACGCCCCAGTCGAAGCCCGCACAACCGATCGCTTCGGCCACGAGCGGGTTCGCCGACAGGATCCAGGTGCCGATGGGCGCGTGGCCGCCCGAGGACTTGAGGAGTTGCTGGAAGGCATTCATCGCGTCGGCCTCCTGTGGTCGCGTGGTGGCTGGCTAGTCGAGCTTGGCCCGCAGGTAGTGTGCGCCGGGAATCGGGTTGTAATAATAGGGCGGAACGTCCTCGAAGCCCAGGGTGGCGTACAGCTCACGGGCGGACTCCATGTCGTCCAGCGTATCGAGCAGCATGTACGAATAGCCGGCGCGACGGGCGTCGTCGAGCAGGCGCTGCGCCATCAGGCGGCCCATGCCGAAGCGGCGATAGGCCGGGCGTACGTAGAGCCGCTTCATCTCGCAGGCGTTGGGGTAGTCCACGTCGGCCAACGGACGAAAGGCGCCGCAGCCGGCCACGTCGTCGTCCACCATCGCCAGCAGCAACTGGCCGGTCGGTGCGGCGTACTCGCCAGGCAGCGTGGCCAACTCGGCTTCGAAGCCCTGAAAGTTCAGGTCGACGTCCAGGCTGGCGGCGTACTCGCGAAAGATCGACCGCGTGCTGGCAATCAATTCAGCCGTGTCGACCGTGATCAGGCGAACTGCAGGTGTGTCCATCTATCCCCCAGTGTCACCAGCTACCGACTGCGCCTGTGGGATACACGTTACGCAGATCGGGCGCAGGGCACACGGCATGGCGTTGATCGAAGTGAATGCAGTGCAAAGATAACCGGTCAAACTTGGCGTGGCGAGTGTGTCCGAGCGTTTGGAGTGGACACAGTGAACATTAGGGTCTGAAATAAAAAGCCCCTGCACGCTCAGGCCCGACGAGTATTCCGTGCTAGCTGCCATCTTCGCGGCGTGCTTTTGTCGTCGCTGTTCGTGGTGTGGCGCAGGTACCGTGCGATGGTGCGCGAACAAAGCCCGCAGGCCTGGGCGCAGCTGGCAAAGGCCTGGAGGCTGCGCGGCTGAATCAACGTGGGTGGGACGCGAGTTCCACCAACCCATTGCCTGCAGAGAAAACTGCTTTCAGCCTTGATGCAGGCGACTTCGGCTGAACGTCGAGGCCTTCAGGCTTCAGCGCCCGCATCACGGACTCTGGCAGACCTTCCCCTTTGAGCGATTGCAGGCGGACTGCACTGGCTGGCATGTCGTCGCATGGATGCTTCGACTCCCACTGAATCAAGGTTGGCAGCACACCACCACACAGTCGCCGGCCATCGGGTCGAACGCTGATTTGCCAGCGCAATTCGCCGCGTTCGACATGGATCGCTTCGCCGCCGTCCCACCCGGCTGACGACAACGCGCCCAGGTCGGCTTGCAAGTTCGAACTGCGAGCCACCCAGTGAATGAGTTGCGGACCTTCCGCCAGCGCCGCCTGCAGCGCCTCGTCATCCAGGTCATACCAACGGGTGCGGCCGGGCGGTGGGGCCTCCGGGTCGATGGCGATGATCTCGAGGTAGCTGTGCGGAAACGTGTCCGATGACAGGTTGACCAGCCGGTTGTGCGTGCCCATCAACGCGTGCCGCCCACCCGACCCTGGTGTGACGCCGAAGGTGGCCTCCACCACGCCACTCCCTCATCGAGCGAACGTGCGCCTACGACAAGGTGATCGAGCACGACAGCCATCACAGCACCAGTTCACCCCGGATACAGCTCACGCTGTGGCCGCCCACCCAGAGCGTGTGGCCGTCTTGCTCGATGCTCACGCGGCCGGCCCGCCCCAGGCGCTGGCCTTGGGCGGCGACATAGCGAGTCGGCGCGACGCCCGTGGCGATCAGCCACTGGCCGAGGCCGGCGTTCAGGCTGCCTGTCACCGGGTCTTCGGGGACGCCGATCGAAGCCGCAAAGGCGCGTACTTCGAACTGACACTCGCTGCCCGGCGCATGCGGTGCCACGACGCCCACCTTGGGCAGCGTCTTCAACGCGGAATGGTCGGGTTCGATGGCGAGCACGGTGTCGGCGCTATCGAGCAACAGGCCCAGCCACCTCGGCCCGTTGTTCAACCATTGCGAGGCACGCACCTGGTCGCGGCGCAGCCCCAAAGCCGGCAACACGCCATGGAGCGTCGGCTCATCCACCGATTCCATTTGCAGCGGCGGCGCGGCAAAGGCTGCTCGTTCACCAGTCAGGCGAATGCGCACCAGCCCCACGCCGCACTGCTGGATCACGATGCCGCGCGCACGCGGCTGCCCGCCAGCGCCGAGCCAGGCGTGGCAAGTACCCAGCGTCGGATGGCCGGCAAAGGGCAGTTCGCCGCCGGGTGTGAAGATGCGCAAGCGGTAGTCGGCCGCCGGGTCGCTGGGTTGCAGCAGGAAGCTCGTCTCCGACAGGTTGGTCCACTGCGCGAGCGTCTGCATCTGCGCATCGCTCAGGCCATCGGCGCCATGCACGACCGCCAGCGGGTTGCCCCGCAGTGGCTGGTCGGTGAACACGTCGACCTGGGTGAAGGGAAATGTGCTCATGCGGCCTCCTTCAGCGTCTGCGCCAGCATCTGGATGCCGCGCGTGATCTCGCCAGGCGACACCGTCACGAATGACAGGCGCAGCGTGTTGGCGCGAGGCTGGTCGGCATAGAAGGCAGCACCCGGCACGTACGCCATGCCGTGCGCCACTGCCTTGGGAAACAGTGCCACCGCGTCCACACCCGCGGGCAATTCGATCCAGAAGAACATGCCGCCGTGCGGTGTGTTCCAGCGGCAGCCGGTGGGCATGTGGGCGGTCAAGGCGGCGCTCATCGCGTCGCGCTGGGCGCGGTAGCGCTCGCGAATGGTCGGCACGTGCTTGAGCAGAAAGCCATCGCGGATCACCTCATGCACCACCCGCTGGTTGAAGCCCGGTGTGTGCAAGTCGGCTGCCTGCTTGGCCTGCAGCAGCTTGGGCATCAAGGTCTTGGGTGCGACGACATAACCCAGGCGCAAGCCGGGCGCGAGCACTTTCGAGAACGAGCCCAGGTAGACCGTACCCTCGGCCCAGCGTGAAGCCAGTGGCGCTGGCGGCGGCTCGTCGAACCACAGGTCGCCGTAGGGGTTGTCTTCGAGAATGGGCAGAGCCAGTGCCTGCGCCGACTTGACCAGCGCGTCTCGCCGACCGGCGCTGATGCAGCGGCCGCTCGGGTTCTGGAAGTTGGGCAGCGCGTACAGAAAGCGCGCGCCTCGGGCGGCGGCCAGGCCGTCGGGCAAGGGCCCGTCGTCATCACAGGCCACCGACACATACTCAGGTTCGTAGGGGTTGAAGGCCTGCAGCGCGCCGAGATAGGTCGGTGCCTCCACCGCCACCGTGCTGCCGACATCGATCAGCACCTTGCCGGCGAGATCCAGGCCTTGCTGCGAACCGGTGGTGATGAGCACCTGGGACGCGTCCACGCGCAGCCCTTGTGCGCCGAGTTCGCCCGCCACCCACTCGCGCAATGGACCGTAGCCTTCGCTCGCTGCGTACTGCAGCGCTTCGCGCGGCTGGTCGCGCAGCACGCGGGCGGTGGCCTCGCGCATCGCTTCGATGGGGAAGGTGTCGGGCGAAGGCAGGCCGCCCGCGAGCGAAATGATGCCCGGCTGCTCGGTCACCTTGAGGATCTCTCGGATGACCGAGGGGTTCATGCGCTCGGCGCGGCGCGCAAGCTTCCAGGGCGGGGTCGTGTTCATGTGCTTGATGTTTCTTTGTAGAGACCGGGGCGGGCAATTTCCATGATGCGATCGGGAAACTTGGAGGGTGTGAAACCGAAGCGGGCGTAGAGACCGTGCGCGTCGCGCGTGACGAGCATCGATCGTCGCAGGCCGGCGAGGTCGGGGTGCTGCATGACAGTCTCCATCAGCCAGATGCCCAGGCCGTGGCCGCGCATGCTTTCGAGCACGTAGACGTCGCAGAGGTAGGCGAAGGTGGCGCCGTCGGTGACGACGCGGGCGAAGCCAACTTGCGCGGCCGATGCGTCGTAGAGCCCGAAGCACAGTGAGCCCTGGATCGATTTCGCCACCAGCGCTGCCGATATGCCCTCGGCCCAGTACGAGCGGGTCAGATAGGCGTGGACCGCCGCGATGTCCAGCTGCTGCCGGTCGGTCGAGATCGTGAACCCGTCGCGTGTGGCTTCAAGCAACGCGAAACCCGTTTGGACTGTCATGCGGATACCTCTTTCAGCGGCAGGTTCGTGGGCATCTTCTTGCCGGCAAACACCGTGGCGATCACCGCCAGCGAGAACAGCAGTGTCACCGTATCCAGCTGCTCACCCAACACCGGCACCGCGAACAGCAGCGTCAAGAACGGCTGGACCAGTTGCACCTGGCTCACCCGCATCGTGCCGCCCAGCGCTAAGCCGCGGTACCAGGCGAAGAAGCCGATCCACATCGAAAACAGTGTCACGTAGCCAAAGCCCAGCCAGGCCGAAGCGCTGGCCGCTTGCGTGGGCCAGGCGAGCCAAGTCACCGGCCAGGTCAGCGGCACGCTGAGCACCAGCACCCAGCAGATCACGTGCTCAGCCGACCACTCGGCCGACAGCCGTGCGCCGGCCACATAGCCCACCGACGCGCTCAGCACCGCCAGCAGCAACAGCGCATCGGCACTGCTCACGCCTCCGCCGGCATAGAGGGCAAAGCCTAAAACCAGCACGAACCCCAGCACGGCGCAGGCCCAGAAGCCGGTCGATGGCCGTTGCCGCAGCGCGATTGCCGCCACCACCGCCGTGCCCAGCGGCAAGAGCCCGGTGACCACCGCCGCGTGCATGGCATCGACCTGCCGCAGCGCCAGGCTCAGGAACAAGGGAAAGCCGATGACCGTGCCCATGGCGCTGAGCAGCAGTGGCCCCAGGTGCCTTGCCTTCGGCAAAGGCGCTCGCGTCAGCAGCAGGTAGATCGCACTTAACACCGCGGCCAGCGCGGCGCGGCCCGCGGTGACAAAGAGTGGCGGCAACTGAGGGTCCGCCACCGAGCCCACGGCCAAGCGCGTCATCGGCGTGGTCATCGCGAACAAGGTCACGCCGGCCAAGCCAAGCCAAAGGCCTTTGGTTTCTGAGTGCATCGGCCCAGTTTATGGGCTTGTGCCAGCACAGAGCCGATACACTTGGCCGGCACATTTCTCGATCTGTATTGGTGCTCAGGCCAGCACATGAACTCTCCTCTGCCTTTGTCTCGCCAGTCCGACGCCACGCTCACCGAGCAGCTGTCGGGCCGTTTTGCCGAACACATCCGCCAGCATCTGATCGCGCCCGGCGCGAGGCTGCCATCGGTGCGCGAATGTGCGCGCCGCCACGGCGTGAGTCCATACACGGTGGTGGCTGCCTACGACCAGTTGCTGGCCCAAGGCCTGGTCGAGTCGCGCAAGCAGCGTGGCTTCTTCGTGCGCGACCAGCGGCGCAGCGCGGCGGCGGGCGACGAGGCGTCGATTTCGCCGTCGGTTTTGCAGCCCCGCATGGCAGCACCGGTCAGCGCGACCATGCTCGTCCGAAGCATGTTCCAGCCTCCGGGCAGCCGGCCCATGCCCGGCCTGGGCACTCTGCCGATGGACTGGCTCGACCTGCCGATGCTGAGCACCGCCCTGCGCCGTGTCAGCGGCGCGTCGCAGCTCGGCGCGCTGTCTCTGCAATACGGCGAGCCGGCCGGTGACTTGCGGCTGCGGCGCGTGCTGTCCTTGCGGCTGGGGGACTTGGGTGTGAAGGCAGTGCCCGAGCAGATCGTCACCACGCTGGGGGCGACCCAGGCGCTCGACATCGTTACGCGCAGCCTGCTGCGGGCAGGCGACTCAGTGCTGGTCGACGAGCCGGGCTGGTCGATCGAGTTCGCCCGCCTGGCAGCACTCGGCTTGCGCGTGCTGCCGGTGCCGCGTGGCGACGACGGGCCCGACCTCGCCGTGATGCAGCGCCTGATCGAAGCGCAGAAGCCGCACGAGCGCCCGCGGCTCTACGTCACCGTCTCGGTGCTGCACAACCCGACCGGGGCGTCGCTCTCGCTCGGCCACGCGCATCGCCTGCTCAAGCTGGCGCAGGCACACGACCTGCACATCCTTGAAGACGACACCTATGCGCACCTGGCGCCGGCCCACCTGCCGCGCTTGGCCGCGCTCGACGCGTTAGAGCGCACCATCTACATCTCGGGTTTCTCGAAGATCCTGGTGCCCAACTGGCGCGTGGGCTTCATGGCCGTGCCACCCGGTCTGGTCGACCGCATGATCGACACCAAGCTGCTGACCAGCCTCACCACGCCCAGCCTCATGGAGCAGGCCCTGGCGCATTGCCTGGAGCAGGGGCTGTTGCGGCGCCATGCCGAGCGGGTGGGGCAGAAGCTCGACGCGGCGCGCGCGCGATCGGTCAAACTTGCCGAATCGGCTGGCTGCCGGTTCGCGGCACCGCCACGCGGCCTGTTTGGCTGGGTCGATGCCGGTGTCGACACGGAACGTTTGTCGCATGCCATGGTCGATCAAGGGTGGCTGCTGGCGCCGGGTTCGCTGTTTCATGCGACACCGCGCCCGTCCACGCTGATGCGCATCAACTTTGCGACCACCCAGGACGCCACGTTCTGGCAGGCGCTGGAGCGTACACGCGAGGCGATTTAGCCCTCGTTTCAGCGCCTATAACCCACCTCCCGGCCGGGTTGCATTCGACCCGCCGGCTGACCTACATTCCCCCTTTCGTATGAGTTTGTTCGAACCCACCATCCCCTTTGGCGAGCCGGAGCTCATGCGGGTCAGCGACTTTCAGCGCTACCTCCATGAACCAGGCGGCCCGCGAGCGCGCGAGGTGCTCGAAACCGCTGTGCGCCAACCCGGTCTGAGCCAGTCGTTGCTGGCTGATCTGAGCCGTTTCGAGCAACGAGGCCAGGCCTCCGAGGCGCTTGAAGTGCTGGCTGCCTGTGTGCGCCATTCCGAGCAGGTGGTGATCCATCTGCAGATGGGCGACTCGGTCGTGCCCTTGACGGTGTTTGCGCTCGACCGCCTCGTGCACTGCCCGATCAACCTCGACACGCTGCTGTTCCACCGCCCCACCGAGCTGCGTGTTCTGCATGTCGAGCCCGCCATCCTGCGGCCGCCCGGCGACGAAGAGTTGTCCCTGGTGGGCGAAGACCAGCACTACCACTCGCTGCGGCCGGTGCTCTGGGAATTGGCGCTGCGCGGAGCGCGCAGCACCTTGCTGCCCGAGATCGCGGGGCACGTTGCTTATCGGGTTGCGCCGGGCATCGATCTCGGCGTGTTGCGCGTGTCCGGCGCGCTGATGGCCGCGGTGCAGCGGCTGCAGGGCGAGCGCGTGACACTGCGCGAGATGACCGACTGGCCAGGGATGGACACCGAACGGGCTGCACGTCTGCTGAATGCGCTGTACCTGCAGTCCGGGCTCATCGTCAGCCGTACCCGACCTGCCGGTTTCAGCGAGTCTTGGTTTGGCCGGTTGGGCTAGTTAAACGGCCCCCCAGTCGCTCTCGCTCCTGCCCCCATGGGGCGCCGCCTAGCGGCCCGGCAAAGCCGGTTCCGCGGGCGTTGCTTGAGGGCGCTTTTGCTTCGCTCAGCGAGCCCCTAGTGTTTCCCAGCGTTCCATAGCTGCCAGTAACTCAGCATCGAGTGCGGCGTAGCGGGATTGCGTTGTTGCCAGCTTCTTTGCGTCGGCATAAATCTCGGTGCCTGCCAGCAGGTCGGCTAGTGTCTTTTGCTCCGCTTCGAGTGCTTCTATGCGCCCTGGCAGCGCTTCGAGTTCGCGCTGTTCCTTGTAGCTGAGCTTCGCCTTTTTGACGACCGGAGCAGGGGCTGCTGCGGACGCTGAAGCTGATGGCTTGGCGGCCGGCTTTTCGCGCAGGCTGCGGGCGCGTGTTTGCTGCGCCTTCCAGTCTTCGTAGCCGCCTTCGTACTCGCGCCAGAAGCCTGGCGACTCGTCGCCTTCCCAGGCGATGGTGCTGGTCACCACGTTGTCGAGAAAGCGCCGGTCGTGGCTCACCAGGAACACGGTGCCTGGGTAGCCCTGCAGCAGCTCTTCCAGCAGCTCTAGCGTGTCGATGTCGAGGTCGTTGGTCGGTTCGTCGAGCACCAGCACGTTGGCGGGCAGCGCAAACAGGCGCGCCAGCAGCACGCGGTTGCGCTCGCCACCGCTCAAGGTGCGCACCGGCGAGTTGGCACGCTCCGGTGAGAACAGGAAGTCGTTGAGGTAGCTCATCACGTGCTTGCGCTGGCCGTTGAACTCGACCCATTCGCTGCCGGGGCTGATGGTGTCGGCCAGCGTCGCGTCGAGCTTGAGCGTGCTGCGCATCTGGTCGAAGTAGGCGACCTCGAGCTTGGTGCCCTGGCGCACATGGCCCGAGTCGGGCTTCAATTCACCGAGGATGAGCTTGAGCAGCGTGGTCTTGCCAGCGCCGTTGGGGCCGATCAGCCCGACCTTGTCGCCACGCAAAATGGTGGCGGTGAAGTCCTTGACGATGACCTTCTCGCCGAAGCTCAGGTTCACATCGCGCAGTTCGGCAACGATCTTGCCGCTGGGCGCGCCGGAGTCCACTTCGAGTCGAACCTGGCCCAGCGAGTCGCGGCGCTTCTGGCGCTGGTCGCGCAGCACCTCGAGGCGCTGGATGCGGGCCACGCTTCGCGTGCGGCGCGCTTCCACGCCCTTGCGGATCCACACTTCTTCCTGCGCCAGCAGCTTGTCGGCGCGTGCATTGGCCAGCGCGTCGGAGGCGAGCTGCTCTTCCTTCATGCGCTCATAGGCGCTGAAATTGCCCGGGTAGCTGCGGATGATGCCGCGGTCGAGTTCGACGATGCGGGTCGCCACGGCATCGAGGAAGGCGCGGTCGTGGGTGATCAGCATCACGCTGCCCTTGAAGCCGCGCAGCAGCTCTTCGAGCCAGGCGATGGAGTCGAGGTCGAGGTGGTTGGTCGGCTCGTCGAGCAGCAGCACGTCGGGCACCGCCACCAGCGCCTGGGCCAGTGCCACGCGTTTCTTCATGCCGCCCGAGAGCTGACTGATCTCGCGCGTGCCATCGAGGTGAAGCTGCGCGAGCGTGGTGTCGACGCGCTGCTCCCAGTTCCATGCATCGAGCGCCTCGATGCGCGTCTGCAAGGCATCGAGGTCGACGCCTTCGGCATGTTCTTCGTAGGCCTGGCGCACGGCGCGGGCCTCGGCCACGCCTTCGCTCACCGCCTCGAACACGGTGTGGCCGGGTTCGAAGACCGGTTCTTGCGGCACATAGCAGATGCGCACGCCCTGCGTCATCTGCAGCAGGCCGTCGTCGAGCTTCTCGAGCCCGGCGATGATCTTCAGCATCGACGACTTGCCGGCACCGTTGCGGCCGATCAGGCCGAGGCGTTCACCCGATTCGAGCGAGAACGCCGCGTTGTCGAGCAGGGCCACGTGGCCGAAGGCCAAGTGGGCGTTGGAGAGCGAAAGGACGGCCATGGCGGTTTCTGAGCGAAACCGCCATTGTCGCGCTCCGGGGCCGCGCGTTCTACGTCAGGGCTTCAGCGCCTGCTCCAGCGCGTCGACAAACATGCTTGCGACGTCGAAGCCGGTCTGCCTGGTGATCTCTTGAAACCCGGTCGGGCTGGTGACGTTGATCTCGGTGACGCAGTCGCCAATGATGTCCAGCCCCACCAGCAGCAGGCCGCGTGCAGCGAGCACCGGGCCGATCGCTTCGGCGATCTCGCGGTCGCGCGCCGACAGCGGCTGCGCCACGCCCTTGCCGCCGACCGCCATGTTGCCGCGGATCTCGCTGCCCTGTGGAATGCGCGCCAGTGCATGCGGCACCGGCTTGCCGCCGATCAAAAGCACGCGCTTGTCGCCCTTGACGATTTCAGGCAGGTAGCGCTGCACCATCACCGTCTCGGCGCCGTGCTTGTTCAGCGTCTCGATGATGCTGCCGAGGTTCAACCCGTCGGGACCGACGCGGAAGATGCCCATGCCGCCCATGCCGTCGAGCGGCTTGAGGATGATGTCTTGATGCTCGGCGTGGAACTCGCGGATGTGAGCCGCATGCCGTGTCACCAACGTGGGGCCGATGAACTGCGGGAACTCGAGGATCGCAAGCTTCTCGGGATGCTCGCGCAAGGCAGATGGCTTGTTGAACACGCGCGCGCCTTCGCGCTCGGCCTGCCCGAGCAGGTGGGTGGCGTAG
Organism: Rhizobacter sp. P2_G4; assembly: GCF_056403575.1. Classification (NCBI taxonomy): domain Bacteria; kingdom Pseudomonadati; phylum Pseudomonadota; class Betaproteobacteria; order Burkholderiales; family Sphaerotilaceae; genus Rhizobacter; species Rhizobacter sp. P2_G4. The sequence continues at coordinate 1,179,221 of NZ_JBFUFG010000001.1, forward strand.
AAGTATTCGCTGTCGAAGGGCGGGTCGCTGCGCATCAGCACCGCATCCACATCGGCGAGGGCGACTGCCGCCTGCGCTTCGGGGGCGAACCAGTCGTGCTCGTCACCGGTGAGCGTGAAGGCGCGCGCCTGCGCCATGACGCGCCCACCGCGCTGCCAGCCTAGGTCGCGTGCTTCGCACGCCAGCAGCGTATGCCCGCGCGACGCGGCCTCGCGCATCATCGCGAAGGTCGAATCCTTGTAGGTCTTGAAGCCTTCCAGTGGGTCGGCGACGAACAGCAGCTTCATGGGGCGAGTCTCAAGCGAGGAGAGGCCGCCACTGTTGCACAAAACCTCGCCGGCAACGCAAGTCGCTCGTCAAGCCATGCGTCAGGCACGGGTCTCCTCGAACTAGATTTCGACTTTAGAGCCGAGTTCGACGACACGGTTGGTTGGCAGGCTAAGGAAGTCGGCGGCGCCGCTGGCGTTGTGGTGCATGCTCGCGAAGAGCTTCTCGCGCCACATCGTCATGCCCTTGCCGAGCGTGGGGATCACGATGTCGCGCGACAGGAAGTACGAGGTCTCCATGTCATCGAGCTGCACGCCGCGGCCTCGCAGCAGCGCCAAGGCTTCGGGCACATCGGGGTCGTTCTTGAAGCCGAAGTTGAGCGTGACCTGCCAGCAGTCGTGGCCCAGCGGCTCCATCTCGCAGCGCCTGTTGAAGCCGATCCACGGGACTTCGTGGTGCTTCACGGTGACGAAGAGGTTGGTCTCGTGCAGCACCTTGTTGTGCTTGAGGTTGTGCAGCAGCGCATTCGGCGTGATGCCCTGGTCGCTGACCAGGAACACGGCGGTGCCGCTGACGCGTGTGGGCGGGCTCACGAACACGGCCTCGAGAAAACTCTTCAAGTCGATGGCGTCGTCGCGTAGGCGTTCGCGCATCAGGTAGCGGCCTTGCTTCCACGTCATCATCAGCATGAACATCACGATGCCGATGGCCACGGGGAACCAGCCACCGTCGAACACCTTCACGATGTTGGCCGAGAAGTACACCATGTCGACCACGAAGAAGAAGCCCGTGGCGGCAACGCACACCCACCAGGGGTACTTCCACCCGTAGCGGATCACGAAGAACGTCATCGTCGTGGTGATCAGCATGTCGATGGTTACCGCGATGCCATAGGCCGAGGCCAGCTTGCTGCTGCTGCCGAACACCACCACCGCCAACACGATGCAGCCGTAGAGCGTCCAGTTGATGAAGGGAACGTAGATCTGGCCCGTCTCCTTGACGGAGGTGTGGGTCACGCGCAGCCGCGGCAGGTAACCCAGCTGGATGGCCTGCTTGGTGACCGAGAACGCCGCGGTGATGAGCGCCTGCGAGGCGATGACGGTCGCGCCGGTCGCGAGCGCGATCAACGGATACAACGCCCATTGCGGAGCCATCTCATAGAACGGGTTTTTAACGTTCTCGGGGTGCTCCAGCAGCATGGCGCCCTGGCCGAAATAGTTGATCACCAGCGCTGGCATCACCAGGCCGAACCAGGCGAGGCGAATCGGCCGTTTGCCGAAGTGGCCCATGTCGGCATACAGCGCCTCGGCACCGGTGACGCACAACACCACCGAACCGAGGGCAATGAAGGCGACGCCGGGGTGCGCACCCAGAAAGATCAGCGCATACAACGGGCTCAGGGCCCACAGCACGTCCGGGTTGCTCGCGATGTGGATCACGCCCAGGACCGTGAGAACGGCGAACCAAACGGCCGTCACCGGGCCGAAAAGCTTGCCGACGCTGGCAGAGCCATGGCGTTGCACGAGGAACAGGGCGGTCAACACCAGCAGCGTCACCGGCACGATGTAGTGATGCAGGCCGGGTGCGGCGACTTCCAGGCCTTCCACGGCAGATAGCACCGAGATGGCCGGCGTGATCACGCCATCGCCAAAGAAGATCGCCGTCCCGAAGATGCCCAGCAACAACAGGCGCCGACGCAGCTCTGGCCTGTCTCTAACTGCCTGCGAAGCGAGCGCCAACATGGCGATCAAGCCGCCCTCGCCATTGTTGTCGGCTCGCAAGATGAGCGCGACGTACTTGAGGGAAACAACGACCGTCAGCGTCCAGAACACCAGCGACAGCACGCCGTAGATGTTCTCCGGTGTCAACGGCACGCGGCCGTGGGCGAACACTTCCTTGAGTGCGTAGAGAGGGCTGGTGCCGATGTCGCCGTAGACGACGCCGATGGCGCCGAGCGTGAGCGCCGCGAGGCTGGAGCTGGGACGAGGAGGGTTCACAGTCAACCAAACCTGCGCAAGCGGCCTGGCTCAAACACAAAGAGCGGCTATTGTGCTCCGTGCTTTGGGGGCAAATCGCCCACCGCCGTGGGGCCCGGTTGCAATTTGTTGCAGTGCAGCAACGGCCTTGCTACCGTCGAACCGTTCACGAAATAGCGTCGGACACGCCTTATTCATACACCTCGGCATCGGGGTCCGTGGCTTCCAGCTCATAGCTGGAAGCCAGCATGGCCAACCGCGCAATCACGCCGTACATGTAGAACCGGTTCGGTGCGCTGGCACCAGGCTTGACCCCAGGCCGGGGCAGCTGGTTCGACTCGGCAAAGGCCAGTGGCACGAAGCTGGCCCCCGGGGAGTTGAGGTTCTCGTCGATGCCGCGCTCGGCATTCACACGGTAGAAGCCACCCACCACGTAGCGGTCGATCATGTAGACCACGGGCTCTGCCACCGCGTCGTTCACGCGTTCGTAGGTGGGCACGCCTTCTTGCAGGATGACCTCGGTGACCTCTTGCCCGTCCTTGATCACGCTCATCTTGTTGCGCGATTTGCGGTTCAGGTCGACCAACTCCTTCGGATCCCGCACCGTCATGATGCCCATGCCATAGGTACCGGCATCGGCCTTCACGATGATGAACGGCTTCTCCTGGATGCCGTATTCCTTGTACTTGCGCTTGATCTTGCCCAGCAGGGCCTCGGCATTGCTGGCCAGACACTCTTCACCGACACGGTCGTTGAAGTTCACTTCACCGCAACGCGCAAACATCGGGTTGATGAGCCACGGGTCCATGCCCAGAAGCTTGGCGAACTTCTTGGCTACTTCTTCATAAGCCTGAAAGTGGTTGGTCTTGCGGCGCACGGCCCAGCCGGCGTGCAGTGGTGGCAGCAGGTATTGCTCGTGCAGACCTTCCAGCACCTTGGGCAGGCCGGCGGACAAGTCGTTGTTCAGCAAGATGGTGCAGGGGTCGAAATCCTTCAGCCCCAGGCGCCCGCGCGTGCGCACCAAAGGTTCGACCGTGAGCGACGAGCCGTCGGGCAGCTCGATCTCGGTCGGCGCCTTGACGCTGTCGTCCAGCGTTCCCAGGCGCACGTTGAGGCCCGCCTGGTGAAAGATCTGCTTCAGGCGCACCACGTTGCTCAGATAGAAGGTGTTGCGCGTGTGCTTCTCGGGAATCAGCAGCAGGTTCTTGGCTTCGGGGCAGATCTTCTCGATGGCAGCCATGGCCGCCTGCACGGCCAGCGGCAGCATTTCTTGCGTGAGGTTGTTGAAGCCGCCGGGGAACAAGTTTGTGTCGACCGGTGCCAGCTTGAAGCCGGCATTGCGCAAATCGACCGAGGTGTAGAACGGAGGCGTGTGCTCCATCCACTCGAGGCGGAACCAGCGCTCGATGGCCGGCAGCGACTCGAGAATGCGCTGCTCCAGTTCGTTGATCGGGCCGGTCAGCGCAGTGATGAGGTGAGGAACCATGATGAGCAGGAGGCCCGAAAACGCCAGAGGAATGGAATTCTAGGCACTTGGGGCTCGTTGCGCGGACTGCAAGCGGCACGAGGCTCCAGCGGCGTGAGAAACCGCGCACCCATGAAAAAGGCCACCTCGCGGTGGCCTTTTCGTTTGCCGAAGTGGCGACTTACTGGTGGTAAGCCGTCTCGCCGTGGGACGTGATGTCCAGGCCTTCGCGTTCTTCTTCTTCCGGAACGCGCAGACCGATCACCAGGTCAACGATCTTGAAGGCGACCAACGAGACCACGCCCGACCAGACAACGGTCAGCAGCACAGCCTTGAGCTGGATCCAGACCTGGGCACCGATGCCGTTGGACGTCACAGAAGCCGTCACCCAGTCACCGACGAGGCCCGGGCCACCCAGCGATTGGGCGTTGAACACGCCGGTGAGCAGCGCGCCGACGATACCGCCGACACCGTGCACGCCGAACACGTCGAGCGAGTCATCGGCACCGAGCAGCTTCTTCAGGCCGGTGACGCCCCACAGGCAAGCGAAGCCGGCGATGAAGCCGATGATGATCGCGCCCATGATGCCCACGTTGCCTGCAGCCGGCGTGATGGCGACGAGGCCAGCGACAGCGCCCGAAGCGGCACCCAGCATCGAGGCCTTGCCCTTCATCAGCGATTCACCGATGCACCATGCCAACACCGCAGCGGACGTTGCCGAGAAGGTGTTCATGAAGGCCAGCACGGCGCTGTTGCCTGCTTCCAGGGCCGAACCGGCGTTGAAGCCGAACCAGCCCACCCACAGCAGCGAAGCACCGACCATCGTCAGCGTCAGCGAGTGCGGCGTGAAGGCTTCTTTGCCGTAGCCGACGCGCTTGCCAACCATGTAGGCACCGACCAAGCCTGCAACGGCGGCGTTGATGTGCACCACGGTACCGCCCGCGAAGTCGAGTGCGCCCCATTGCCAGATCAGGCCGGCCTTGGAGTTCATTTCATCGACGACTGCAGCCGAGCCGTAGGCGTCCGGGCCCATCCAGTACCAGACCATGTGAGCGATCGGGGCGTAGCTGAAGGTGAACCACAGCGCCATGAACAGCAGAACGGCCGAGAACTTGATGCGTTCTGCGAAGGCGCCAACGATCAGGCAGCACGTGATGCCGGCGAACGTGGCTTGGAACGCTGCGAACAGAAGCTCGGGGATGTAGACGCCTTTGCTGAACGTGGCGCCCATGGCGAAGGTGCCAGCGGATGCGTCGAACATGCCCTTCATGAAGAGCCGATCCAGGCCGCCGATGAACTTGTTGCCCTCGGTGAATGCCAAGCTGTAGCCGTAGATCATCCACAGCACGACGATCAACGAGAACGTGACCATCACCTGCATCAGCACCGACAGCATGTTCTTGCTGCGCACCAAGCCGCCGTAGAACAGTGCGAGACCTGGCACTGTCATCATGATGACGAGCAGGGTCGCGACGATCATCCAGGCCACGTCGCCCTTGTTGGCGACGGGAGCCGGTGCGGCAGAAGCGGCGGGGGCAGCCGCCGAAGCAGCAGCCTCAGGCGCAGAGGCTGCTCCAGGAGTTGCTGCAACGGAAGCAGCTGCTTCTGGTGCGGAGGCCGCCTGCGAAAACGCGGCTCCGCTGAAGCCCAGGACCGACAGGCCCAGGACGAGGGTTGCAATGAGTTTTTTCATGGTTGGTTGTCTCTTCTTTTGCGTCAGAGTGCGTCTTTGCCTGTCTCGCCGGTGCGAATGCGCACCACCTGCTCCAAGGGCGAAACAAAGATCTTGCCGTCGCCGATCTTGCCGGTGCGGGCTGCGGTTTCGATGGCTTCGATCACGCGGTCGATGAGCGAGTCATCAACGGCGGCTTCGATCTTCACCTTGGGCAGAAAGTCCACCACGTATTCGGCGCCGCGGTACAGCTCCGTGTGGCCCTTTTGACGGCCGAAGCCCTTGACTTCGGTCACTGTGATGCCTTGCACGCCGATGGCGCTCAGGGCTTCACGAACTTCGTCAAGCTTGAAAGGCTTGACGATGGCAGTCACCATTTTCATGGTCATCTCCAGAGGTTGTGGTGGTTAGAGGATGGGTTTGACCGCGTCGACGGCCATTGGAGAGAGAGTTTTCTTCAGCATGGGTGATCTCCGCGTTCAACGTGTGTTTGGGTCGGAACGACGATTTGCAGCTTTTGTGCCATGTGCCTTTTGTGGGCATGGCGCCCCAATTCGGGAGCTTCATGTCTTGCCGGACTTGAGTTTTGCCCTCGTTGAGTGCCTTTTGTGGGTTTGTTCACCAGCTTGCACTCGCCTGGTGCCTGAACTCCATGTGAACGCGGCCTGCTCAGTGGACGGGTGGGGCGGCACAATCCCAGTCATCAAAAACAGCCGGGGTGAGATTGCCACCGGCTGAATCAGGGAAGAACAAGCATGTCACTCGCGGTTATCCACAGCCGGGCGCTCGATGGTCTCGATGCGCCTGCGGTCACGGTCGAAGTCCATCTGGCCAACGGTTTGCCCAGCTTCACGCTGGTGGGGCTCGCCGACACGGAAGTCAAAGAGGCGCGCGAGCGGGTGCGTGCGGCACTGCAGAACAGCGGGCTCGCGTTTCCTCATAACAAACGAATTACTGTCAATCTCGCACCTGCCGATCTCCCAAAAGAAAGCGGTCGGTTCGACCTGCCGATAGCCCTGGGCATCCTGGCGGCGAGCGACCAGATCGATGCACAGCGCCTGTCGCGCTTTGAGTTCGCGGGCGAGTTGTCGCTAGCGGGGGATTTGCGTCCCGTGCGCGGAGCACTGGCGATGGGGCTGGCATTGCAGCGCTCGGCGAGTGACGCGCAACCGGTGCGAGCCCTGGTGCTGCCGCAAGAAAGTGCGCAGGAGGCCGCATTGGTCGACGGGCTGGTCATCCACAGTGCACGTCATTTGCTGGATGTCGTTCAGGCCATGCTGCCTGGCGATGCCGCGCTTGCATCCGACCTGCCGCGTGCCAAGGCCGAGTTGAGTCCGTACGTTGCCAGCGTGCCGGACCTGCTCGAGGTCAAGGGCCAAAGTGCCGCGAAGCGCGCGCTTGAGATCGCTGCTGCGGGAGGCCACAGCGTATTGATGATGGGCCCGCCAGGTACCGGCAAGTCGATGCTGGCGCATCGTTTTGCCGGCTTGCTGCCACCGCTGTCGCAAGACGAAGCGCTGGAGTCGGCCGCGGTGTTGAGCCTGAACGGTAGCTTCACACCGGAGCGGTGGCGATCGAGGGTCGTGCGCCAGCCGCATCATGGAGCATCGGCGGTGGCATTGGTCGGTGGCGGCTCGCCGCCGCGCCCTGGCGAAATCTCGCTCGCGCATCACGGGGTGCTCTTTCTCGATGAGCTCCCGGAGTTCCCACGCGCAGCACTCGAAGCGCTGCGTGAGCCGATGGAGACAGGTCGAATCACGATTTCGCGTGCGGCACGGCAAGCCGAGTTCCCGGCCCGCTTCCAGCTCATCGGAGCCATGAATCCCTGTCCGTGCGGACATTTGGGTAGCCCGTTGCGTGCGTGCCGCTGCACGCCTGATGCCGTCTTGCGTTATCAGGGGCGTATCAGCGGCCCCTTGCTCGACCGCATCGACCTGCAGGTCGAGGTGCCCGCAGTGGCACCCCAAACGCTGGCCGCGGCACCGGACGGTGAACCCAGCGCGCAGATCGCCGAACGCGTGGTTCGAGCGCAGCAACTGGCCTGGGCCCGGCAGGGTTGCAGCAATGCCCAGCTCACAGGGGCCTTGGTCGACACCCATTGCGCGCTCGACGACGCAGGAGCGCGCTTCTTGCAAGCGGCGGCTGCGCGCCTGGGCTGGTCAGCGCGCAGCTACCACCGTGTGCTGCGCATGGCTCGCACTGTGGCGGACTTGTCCGGCAGCGCGGCCATCCAGGTTGCCCACCTGGCCGAGGCCATTCAATACCGCCGCGTTCTCGCGGCGCACTGAAAGCGCGTCAGCTCTTGGCCGCAGTCAGCGGCTTGAGTTGGGAGCCTTCGACTTCGAAACGCGCTCCCACGGCCGGCGCCGTGTTTTGCGTGACGGTGCGGGTGCTGCCGTCATCCATGCGCATCTGCACGTGATAAACCGTGGTGGCGCGAACCTGCTTCTCCGCTTCGTGGCCGGCCAGCCCGCCGCCGACGGCGCCCAGCACCGTGAGTGCCTTCTTGCCGTTGCCGCCTCCCAGCTGATGACCGACGACGCCCCCCAACACAGCGCCGCCCACGGCGCCCAGGCCGGTGCCCTCTCCCTTGTGCTTCTCCGACTTGACGCTTTCCACGGTGCCGCAGTTGCTGCAAACCGCCGCCGATGCCAGCTTGGTGGGAGCGGGTTTGGAGACCTTGGCCGGCGTGGTTGACGTGGTCGATGCCACCATCGTGCTTGCGGGCGGCGGTGGCGTATCGCTCTTCGATGTGGTCACCAACGACGCTGCCAATGCGCCGGCACCGACCAGCCCCAGGCCTCCGAGCCACCAGACGATGGGCTTGGGCAGCGTGGATCGTTGAACAGCACCCGGTGCCTGCAATTCATTTGAAGAAACGGTCATCTCTACTACTCCTGTTGATCGATTTGTTGGCTGAATCTCATCCCGCGTTCATGAAACCCAGATCGCGTGTCGTGAAGCTCGCGAGGTGGGGGAACACGGTCAAGGCGTCGGCATCGCTGATGCCGAACCACTTGGCCAGTGTCGCACCCAGCTGGTCCACCGACGTGGTGGGCAACAACGCGCCGTTGCCCAACTGGTCGGCGCTGCTGTCGAAATTGTTGTTGTTGGCGTTCTTCGCACCGAGGGTGGGGAAGTTGCCGTACAGGTCGCCGCCCTTGACGGCGCCGCCCATCACGAAGTGGTGCCCGCCCCAGCCGTGGTCGGTGCCGTCGCCATTGCTGGTGAAGGTGCGGCCGAAGTCAGAGGCGGTGAAGGTCGTGACCTTGTTCAGCGCGCCCATGCCAGCCAGCGTGGTGTCGAAGTAGCGCATGGCGTGCGCAAGGCGCGCATAGAGGTCGGCATGGCTGCGGTTCTGCGCGTCGTGCGTGTCGAAGCCACCCAGGCTCACGAAGAACACCTGGCGCTTGGCCGACACGCCCGAAGCGGCGCTAGCGTCGATCATGCGGGCGACGACCTGCAGCTGCTGGGCCAGGCTGTTGAAGGCCTTGTTGCCGTTGAGCGGGTGGTCGTACTGCAGCTTGGGGTCGTTGTTGGCGTTGTAGGTGCTGCCTGTCGCGGTGCCGAACAGCGGGTTGTCCGCTGCCTTGAGCACGGAGCGCAGGGCTTCCTCGGCGTCGATCGAACGCGCTGAGATGGCCGCGAGATCGCTTTCGAAGACGTGGCCACCGCGCGTGGCGGTGACGATGCTCTTCATCGCCGTTCCCACGCTCGCCGAACCGAAGATCTGATTCGCGCTGTTCGTACCCATGCGGATCGCACCGTTGGCGCCGACCTGGTACTGGCGCACCGTCTGCCCAGACAACCAGACGTTGTTGCCCGAGGTCGAGATGGCGGTGAACACCGAGCGGCCGTTCTGCGCCGCCAGCAGGTCGCCCATCAGACCACCCCAGCCTTGCGTGGCGCCTTCGGGACGGAACGACTGCCAGGTGTTTTGCTGGTCGTTGTGCGAATACAGGCTAACCGGCAGGCTCACAGAGCGAGCGTTGTACTGCGCCTTGGTCGTCGGCACGATCAGCGGCCCGACGTTGGGCAGGATGGCCAGCCGCTTGTCGGTGTTGAACATCGTTTGCAGCGTGCCCATCATCGGGTGCAGCGCAAACGTGCGGCCTTGCGAGCGCGCGGGGTTGATGGGCAGCACGCCGCCCAAGCGGGCCGGCGACCCGGCAGCGGCGCCGGCATTGGCAGCCGTGCCCGGTGCCAGCAGCGCGATGGAATCGGGTGCCTGGTTGCGAACCGTCGTGTAGTTGGTCCACGAGTCGGTGTCCGTCGGCAGCACCATGTTGATGGAGTCGTTGCCGCCGAACAGGAAGATGCAGACCAGCGCCTTGTAGTCGCTGGCCGACTGCGCGGCCGCCGAGCCCATGGCCGAGAGGTTTAGTGCCAGCGGGGCTGCGGCGCTGCCCAGCGTGGTGGAGAGTGCGCCGGCGTGGCGCAGGAAGAGGCGGCGTGAAGCGTTGTGTGTGCTCATGTGTGTTCTCCCGTTCGCATCAGCGCTGGACCTGGAACTCCGGCGAGACCAGAGTCAGGAAGATGGCGGCGTTGACGCGGTTGTGCTTTGCGCCGTCGATCTGTGTTGGGGTGCCGTTGGGCGGGATCGTGATGCCGGTGACGGCGTCCGTGATCAGCGTCTTCAGCGCCGCCGGCATGGTGCCGTACATGAGCTTGGCATTGACGCGGGCCACAAGCTCCGACGGCTTGTCCGCCAGCGCCATTTCCGGACCGTAGTCGATCTGCACGTCGCGCCGGTTCAACGAGCCGCCGGTTTGGCCGATGTTTCCCGAGACGGTGTCCCGCATGAAGTTCACGTAGCCGGCTGCCGTGGTCTCGTGCGAGATCTGCAGTTCGGGGGCTTCGAGCCTGGCGGCTTCCGTGGCGGAACCGGGAGGCACATAGCCCGGCCGGTAGAAGTTGAACACCGTGGGCGATCGCATCACGGTCTGCCCCAGCTGCGTGGGGCTGTCGGTGGTGCCGATCTTGTAGTAGCCGCTGTCCGACTTGTAGTTGAAGGCGCGCATCAGCGCCGACAGCCGCAACACTGGCTCGCGCACCTTGCCCGACTTCGTCGACAGGGTCCTGGCCTCGGGGTGTGTGAGGATGGCCTTGACCAACGCTTTCATGTCGCCGCGCACGCCCTCGCCGTTGTCGTTGAAGACTTTTGCGACCGCGCTCACATAGGCCGGACTCGGGTTGCTGGTGACCAGGCGCTGGATCAGCTGTTTGCCGAGGAAGGGGCCGACGTTCGGGTGATTGGCGAGTGTGTCCAGGGCCGTCTTGAGGCTGGCCTTGCCATCGGTGCCGGCAGGGATCACCGCCGTCAGGAATTTCTTCTCTTCAGGCGAGTGGTACTGCGGGTAGTTGATCATCGGCTTGGTCGTGCGCTCCGGGTCAGACTGGCCGTTGACCGAGCCGCTGCTGAAGCAGGTGCTGGTGGTCGTGCTGGGCGCCACCGGGCAGGCCCAGCTCCAGCCGGTGAAGACCTTGGCCAGGCCGGCGATGTCGGCCGGCGTGTAGCTCTCGACCGGCACGCTGCCGTTCATCTTGACCGAGCCATCCATGTTGAGCTGCAGCAGGCCGATGCTGAACAGCTGCATCACCTCGCGTGCATAGTTTTCGTCCGGCACGCGACCGGTCTTGGGGTCGGCCTTGCGATTGCCGAGCGACGAGAGGTACATGCCCATCATCGGATGCAGGGAGACACCTTCGAGCAGGTCGCGGTAGTTGCCCACGCCCTTGGTGGCCAGCATGTCGAAATAGTTGGCCACGGCGCGCGGGTTGTTGCCCACGTTCCCGTCTTGGAGCGAGATGACGAAGATCTGCGACAACGCGAATGCCACGCGCTGGCGCAACTGATCGTCGCCGGCAACGGCGGTGCGCCAGAAGGAGTAGGTCACGCCATCACCACCGATGGTCGTGGTGTCGGTGGCCCCGGCGGCCGTCTTGGCCACCGCGTCCAGCGTTTGCCAGTTGGCCTGGTGGCTTGACGCGGGCTTGCGCAGCTGCTCGTCGATCCACTGGCTGTAGCCGAGGTCCATCACGCGCTGTACCGAGGCATCGTTGGGGCCGAAGCTGGCTTGCGTCAGGAAACGTGCAGCGGCTTCGCGAGAAGCAGGAGCGTCCGTGCCGGTAGGCGGCGCGGACGACTGCGGCTGCTCCGCTCCGTCGCCATTGCCGCTGCCATTGCTGCCTCCGCAAGCGGACAGCACAGCGATCACGGCGGTCGCTACGAGACTGCGCGCAAGGCGCTGAACCCACGCGTGACCCTCTGGCAGTTGATGAAGCTTGCTGTCCACGGACATCTCCCTCGGCTTGTGCGATCTGATACAGACGCTAAGCAGGCAGAAGTCGTACCAGCGTCGTGCCGCCATTGTTCGAGGCGAAGCCCGACGCTTTGCGTGAATAGTTGGCGCTTCGAGAAGCGCTTACCTCTCGCAACGCGGCAAATGGTGACGATTCAGGCAGCTCTTGCGAGCAGGTGAATCGTCTGTAAGCGGCCGCAACCGCGGCCCGCTTTCACAGCGCCGTTACAGCAGCGATGCGAGCGATCGCTGGGCCTGGTGCGTGTCGAGCTGATTGCGCTCGGCCCAGTCCTTCAACTGGTCGTCGCCGATCTTGCCGACGTTGAAGTAGGTGGCCTCCGGGTGCGACAGATAGAAGCCGCTCACGCTGGCCGCCGGCGTCATCGCGAGGCTCTCGGTGAGGCCCATGCCGATGTCCTCGCACTGGAGCACGCGGAACATCTCGGCCTTTACCGTGTGGTCTGGGCAGGCCGGGTAGCCCGGTGCCGGGCGAATGCCGCGGTACTTCTCGGCGATCAACTCGTCGTTGCCCAGCGTCTCGTCGGGCACATAGCCCCAGAACTCCTTGCGCACGCGCTGGTGCATGCGCTCGGCGAACGACTCGGCCAGGCGATCGGCCAGGGCCTTCAGCATGATCGCGCTGTAATCGTCGTGGTCGTCGAGAAACTGTTTCTCCTTCTTCTCGGTGCCGATGCCGGCCGTCACGGCGAAGAGGCCGATGTAGTCGGCCACGCCCGACGACTTGGGGGCGATGAAGTCGGCCAGGCAGCGGTTGGGCCGCGTCATCTTTTGCCCATCCGGGCCGTCGACCACCGGCCGCACGCTCTGCATGCGCAGGCCGCGCCAGGTCATCAGCACTTCAGTGCGCGACTCGTCGGTGTAGATCTCGATGTCGTCGTCGTTCACCGTGTTAGCCGGGTACAGGCCGATCACGCCCTGCGCCGTGAGCCAGCGGCCCTTGATCAGGCGCGTCAGCATGCTCTGGCCGTCGCTGAACACGCGGCGTGCCGACTCGCCGACGATCTCGTCGGTCAGGATCGCGGGGTAGGGGCCGGCGAGGTCCCAGGTCTGGAAGAAGGGCGCCCAGTCGATGCACTGCGCGATCTCGGCGAGGTCGTAGTTCTTGAACACCCGCTTGCCCGTGAACCTGGGCTTGGGCGGCGTGTAGCCCGCCCAGTCGATCGGCGTCTTGTTGGCGCGCGCCTGCGCCAGCGTCACCAGCGGCGTGGCCTTCTTGTTGGCGTGCTGCTCGCGCACGCGGATGTAGTCGGCGTTCAGCTCGGCCACGTAGGCGGCGGCCTTGTCGTCGCTCAGCAGGTCGCTGCACACGCTCACGCTGCGGCTCGCATCGGGCACGTACACGACCGGGCCTTCGTAGTGCGGCGAGATCTTCACCGCGGTGTGCACGCGGCTCGTGGTGGCGCCGCCGATCAGCAGCGGAATCTTCTTGATGCGGAAGTAGTCGTCGCGCTGCATTTCGCCGGCGACGTGCTGCATTTCTTCGAGGCTCGGCGTGATCAGGCCCGACAGACCGATGATGTCAGCGCCCTCCACCTTGGCGCGTGCCAGGATGTCCTGGCACGGCACCATCACGCCCATGTTCACCACCTCGAAGTTATTGCACTGGAGCACGACGGTGACGATGTTCTTGCCGATGTCGTGCACGTCGCCCTTCACGGTCGCGATGATGATCTTGCCCTTGGCCTTGGCTTCACCGCCGGCGTCGATCAGCAGGCGCTTCTCTTCTTCGATGTAGGGCAGCAGGTGGGCCACGGCCTGCTTCATCACGCGGGCGCTCTTCACCACCTGCGGCAGGAACATCTTGCCCTGGCCAAAGAGGTCGCCGACGACGTTCATGCCGTCCATCAACGGCCCTTCAATCACATGCAGCGGCCGGCCGCCAGCGGCCTTGATGCGCTGGTAGACCTCTTCGGTGTCTTCGGTGATGAAGTCGTTGATGCCGTGGACCAGCGCATGGCTGAGGCGTTCGTCGACCGGCTTGGCGCGCCAGGCGAGCTTGGCGCTGTCGTCCTTGGCGGCGCCTTTGGCGCTCTCGGCCACTTCGACCAGGCGCTCACCCGCATCGGAGCGGCGGTTCAGCACCACGTCTTCCACGCGCTCGCGCAGCACCGGCTCCAGGTCGTCGTACACGCCGACCATGCCGGCGTTGACGATGCCCATGTCCATGCCCGCCTTGATCGCGTGGTACAGAAACACGGTGTGGATGGCTTCGCGCACCGGGTCGTTGCCGCGGAAGCTGAAGCTCACGTTGCTGACGCCGCCCGAGACCTTGGCGCCCGGTAAGTTCTCTTTGATCCAGCGCGTGGCGTTGATGAAGTCGACCGCGTAGTTGTCGTGCTCCTCGATGCCGGTGGCAATGGCGAAGATGTTGGGGTCGAAGATGATGTCTTCGGGCGGGAAGCCGATCTCGTCGACCAGCATGCGGTACGCGCGCTCGCAGATCTCGATCTTGCGTTCGAAGGTGTCGGCCTGGCCCTTCTCGTCGAAGGCCATCACCACCGCCGCGGCACCGTAGCGGCGCACCAGCTTGGCCTGGTGCTTGAACTGCTCCACGCCTTCTTTCATCGAGATGGAGTTGACGATGCCCTTGCCCTGAATGCACTTGAGGCCGGCTTCGATCACCTCCCACTTCGAGCTGTCGATCATGATCGGCACGCGCGCGATCTCGGGCTCGCTTGCGATCAGGTTCAGGAATCGGACCATGGCAGCCTTGCTGTCGAGCATGGCCTCGTCCATGTTGATGTCGATCACCTGGGCGCCGTTTTCCACTTGTTGGCGCGCGACCGCCAGGGCTTCTTCGAACTGGCCGTTGAGGATGAGGCGTGCAAAGGCCTTGGAGCCGGTGACATTGGTGCGCTCGCCGATGTTGACGAACAGGCTGCCCTCGCCGATGAGCACGGGCTCGAGCCCCGAGAGCTTCATCGGCGGAACGGCTGGAACGGGGCGGGCAGCGGGCGTGGCGGTCATGGCAGCATCAGACTCGGCATGCGCTGCGGTGCTCACCCGCAGCGCATGCGGTAGCGGTGCGGTACACCGGGGCATGCAGGGGCGAGCGTCGTTGCGAGCTTCCAAGCCTGGCGGCACCCGGAAGAGATGGGCACCGTCGCAACGCTCCTTGGAAGCTGTCGATTTTAAGCGTCCGCGGCTCGTTCGATCCGTGAAATTGGCCAGTCAGCAGCTCGTTACAACCCCAAGAGACCCCCTTGGCGTGTTCGGGGTGTTCAGCGGTTCCAATGGCTGGCCACGACAAAATCACAAGACCATGCTGCAGCATCCTGTCCTGAGACTCGCCCTCCTCGCTTCCCTGCTGGCCGGTTGCGCCGCTCCGCCGCCCAAGGTGGTGCCGGTGCCACCGGTCGTCACCTCGGTGCCGGGCTCCGCACCGGGGCCGGTCTACGGGCAGGCGCCGTCGCCTGATGCCCGCGGCTGGTCGCCGCAGATGGAAGCCGCAGAACGCCAGCTCAGCAACGCGCTCAGCGGCAGCGGCGTGTCTTTGGCCAAGACTACCGACGAGCGCCTGTGGATCACGTTGCCGGGCGACCTGGCCTTCCAGCCCAACCGCTCGGCGCTGAAGCCCGGCGCGACGGCCGTGCTCGACAAGATCGTCGTTGCGCTGCGTGGCGTGCCGGCGGCCGAAGTGCGCATCGTCGGCCACACCGACTCCAAGGGTGCCGCTGCAGCCAATGACGCGCTCTCGCTCGACCGCGCGGCCAGCACGCGCGATTGGCTGGTGGCACGCGGCATGTCGCCGGTGCGGATTGCGGTGGCGGGCCGCGGCTCGCGCGACCCATTGGCCAGCAACGACGACGAGGCCGGGCGGGCCACCAATCGGCGGGTGGAAATTCTGGTCGGCGAGAAGGCCAAGCCAGGCGCCTCGGCGTCGAAGTAAAGAGCCAAGGCCTCGGCCGACATGGGCCGAGAGTCTCTGACCTGCTCAGGCCGCCATGAGCGCGCCGAACAACGGATCGTGTCGGCTGCGCGGGCGGTACGCCGCCACACGCTTGGCTATCTCTGCGATGTGCTCCGGTGTCGTGCCGCAGCAGCCGCCGGCGATGTTCAGGAAGCCTGCTTTCGCGAATTCTTCGACCAGCCCGCCGGTGATGTCGGGCGTCTCATCGAAGCCGGTGTCGCTCATCGGGTTGGGCAGACCGGCGTTCGGATAGCAGCTGATGAAGGTGTCGCCGGCCACCTTGGCCAGCTCTTCGATGTAAGGCCGCATCAGCGCCGCGCCGAGTGCGCAGTTCAAGCCTACGGCCAGCGGCTTGGCGTGGCGCACGCTGTGCCAGAAGGCGCTCACCGTCTGGCCCGAGAGGATGCGCCCCGAGGCGTCGGTCACGGTGCCCGAGATGATGACCGGCAGGCGCTCGCCGGTGGCCTCCATCAACTCGTCGAGCGCGAAGATGGCGGCTTTGGCATTCAGCGTGTCGAAGATGGTCTCGACCAGGAACAGGTCGGCGCCACCTTCGAGCAAAGCCTCGGCCTGCTCGTAGTAGGCGTCTTTCAACGCGTCGAAGCTCACGTTGCGCGCCGCCGGGTCGTTCACGTCGGGGCTGATGCTCGCGGTCTTGGGTGTCGGGCCGAGGGCGCCGGCCACGTAGCGCGGCTTGTCGGGGGTGCTGTACTTGTCGCAGGCGGCGCGCGCGAGTCGGGCGCCGGCCACGTTCATCTCGCGTGCCACATGGGCTAAGCCGTAGTCTTCCTGGGCCACGCTGGTGGCGCCGAAGGTGTTGGTCTCGATCAGATCGGCCCCGGCGGCGAGGTACTGCTCATGGATCTCGGTGATCACATCGGGCCGTGTGAACTGCAGCAGCTCGTTGTTGCCCTTCAGGTCCTTGGGGTGGTCCTTGAAACGCTCGCCGCGGTAGTCGGCCTCGGTCAGCTTGTAGCGCTGGATCATCGTGCCCATCGCACCGTCGAGGATGGCGATGCGGTTCTTGAGGATCTGGGGCAGCGCGGCGGCGCGGGTGTAGACGGAAGCGTTCATCTCGTGATTGTAGAAACGCTGTCAAGCCCCTGCATTGCAGCGAGTTAGGTCGCAACGGTCTGAGACAAGGTGTCTCCGAAGAGCGAGGGGCGGAAATCGAGCGCGCGCGGACCATCGTCGTTCATGGCCCACAAGGCCAGCGCGGCGGCCGGCATCGGTTTGGCGAACAGGTAGCCCTGCAGCTCGTTGCAGCCGAGGCTGCGCAGGATCTCCTGCTGCTGCTCGGTCTCCACGCCTTCGGCCACCACCTTCAGGCCGAGGGCCTGGGCCAACTTCACGACGGCGTCGACGATGGCCCGAGCGTCGGCGCTGGTTTCGAGGTCGAGCACGAAGCTGCGGTCGATCTTGAGCTCCTCGGCGGCCAGTTGGCGCAGGTAGCTCAACGATGAATAGCCGGTGCCGAAATCGTCGATCGACAGGTGCACGCCAATGGCTGAGAGCCGCTCGATCATCAGCAGCGTGGCGCGCGTGTCGTCCATCGCGGACGATTCGGTGATCTCGCAGGTCAGCAGCGAAGGTTCCACGTTGTTGCGCTTCAAAGCGCTGACAAGGCGCTCGACGAGGTCGACCTGGCGCAGCTGGTGCACCGACAGGTTGATGGCCACGCGCATGCGCAGGCCCTGGTCGCGCCACACGCGGATCTGCCGGCACACGTCTTCGATCAGCCAGTTGCCCAGCGCGTTGATCAGGCCATAGCGCTCGGCCAGCGGAATGAAGATGTGGGGGCCGATCATGCCGCGCTGCGGGTGCTTCCAGCGCATCAGCGCTTCGGCCCCGGTGATCTGGCCGCTCGGCGCGTGGATCTTCGGTTGGTAATGGAGCTCGAGCTCCTTGTTGGCGATGGCGCGCCGCAGGTCCTGCAGCAACTCGACTTGCTCGCGCGCGCCGGCCACCATGCGCTCCTCGAAGAAGCAGTGCGCGCCGCCGCCGGTGTGCTTGGCAGCCCGCATCGCCGCGGCTGCGTGGGCGATCAGCTTCGTCGGCGACCCATGCGCCGGGTACATCGCCACACCGACCGAGCACGACATCGAGATCTCGTGTTCTTCAATGCGGCACAACTCGTTCATGCCGCCGAGCACATTCACGGCGGCCTCCGAAGCCTCTTGCGAGCCGGGGTTGCCGACCAGCATCAGCATGAATTCGTCGCCTCCGGCTCGAGCCACGACATCGCCTGGGCCCGCCAGCGCGCGCAGGCGCTGCGCCACTTCTCGCAAGACCTGGTCGCCGGTGCTCTGGCCGAAGGATTCGTTGACCGCCTTGAGACCGTCGACATTGATGAACAGCAGCGCCAGCTTCTGTTGCTGACGGTCAGCGCGGATCGCCGCGGCCTGCAGCCATTCCTCGAACATCGTGCGGTTGGGCAGCTCGGTCAGCTTATCGGTCTGGGCTGCACGTTTGACTTCTTCGCGCGTGCGCCTGAGCAGCCGCCGAAAGCGGGCTTCGAGCAGCGAGATCATCAGCAGCAGGCCCAGCAAGGCGGGCACGCCCAGGGCGGCCAGTGCCGTCATGGTGCCCACGCCAATGCGGTTGGCCGCGAGCGACACTGACAGTTCGGGAATCGACGCGGCGTACAGCACGCTGGCGTTGCCCGCGGCAATGGCGGCGCCCAGCCCGAGCGCCACGCCCGCCTGCCAGCCGAAGCCCAGGTGGGCGGCGCTGCGCCGCAGTTTGGCGACGATGGACAAGGCTGCGCCCGAACAGACACAGGCCGTGGCCCAGCCCGCCGCCAGCAGCAGCCACTTCCAGTGCACCGCTGGTGCGATCTGCAGTGCCCACAGGCCCATGGCGGGCACGACGCACACGCCGCTGCCGAGCACCAGCGCGGCGATCACCACGCGAACGGCTCCCAGGTGCGGGCGGGCGGTGAGGTGCACGCCGATCAGTGAACTCATGAACGCCACGCCGAGGGCACCCAAGGCGATGCCTGCGTCATACCCGCGGGCGAACGGCAGCGGCTCGCCGGCCATCGCTATGAAATGGGTCGCCCAGGTGCCGGTCGACAAGGCGAGTGCAGCGACGACCAGCGAACGCCAGACGGTGAAGTTGTGGCGCGACGACACGCCGCGCGCAAGGTCGAGCGCCACATAAGCGGCGAACATGGCCATGGCTGTGGAGGCGGCCCACAAATCTGCGCGAAACCTCCACTCGAGAAATATCTCTTCCATCGAACCCTCGGCCACACGGTCGTCCGTTCTTTATCGGCCGAACGGGAGGCGGCTTGAGCGTTGCTACTGGGGCGTGACGGAAGTCTCGTTCAGTGCAGGAACCCGATGTCTCTGCGGCGGCGCACCTCGGGCTTCACGCGGTGCTCGGCCTCGAGCTGCGACAGGAATTCGTCGGGCGAAAAGACCTCGCCCAGTACATCGACCTGCCGCTTCACCGATGCAAAGTCGCCCGGCACCAGCGCGTCCAACCGGTGCAAGCGCTCGGTCTGTTCGGCGTTCAGCAGGCTGGCATCGCCGCCCAGGGCCTCGGCGACGAACATGCGTTCGCGCTGCCCGGCCGTCAGCGGCATGAAGCGGATCTTGAAGGTGAAGCGCCGCAGCGCCGCTTCATCCAGATCGTCGAACAGGTTGGTGGTGCAGATGAACACGCCTGAGAAGCGCTCCATGCCTTGCAGCATCTCGTTGACCTCGCTCACCTCGTAGTTGCGCTCGGCCATGCGCCGGCTGCGCAAGAAGCTGTCGGCCTCGTCGAGCAGTAGCACCGATTGCTCGGTCTGCGCCTCGTCGAACATGCGCGCCATGTTGGTCTCGGTTTCGCCGACGTACTTGCTCACCAGGTCAGACGCCTGGCGGATCATCAACGGCCGCTGCAGCTGCTGCGCGATGTGCTCGGCGAGCGCTGTCTTGCCGGTGCCGGGCGGGCCGTGGAAGCACAAGGTGCCATAGCCCTTGCGGCGCAGTGCCTCGATGATGCGCGGCAACTCGAAGCGCGATTCGGTGTGCACCAGGCTCAGGTCGTACTGAGTGACCACACGGCGTGCACCACGCTCGTTGCTGGTGCTGCCGAGCGCCTTGTCAGCGTTGCCCAACTGGCGCTCGATCAGCGATTCCATCGTCGTGCCGGCCACCTCATCGGCTGCCAGCTTGGCGAACTTCACGGCGGTGCGTACCTGCGCCGGCGTGAGCCCCTTGCGCTCCGCCAGTCGCGCTGCGAAGTCGGCCGAGACGCTCACACCGTCGAGCGCCCGCGTGACGAGCGCTTCACGTGCGCCGGGCGGCGGGCTCTTCAGTTCAAGGTGGTACTGGAAGCGGCGGCGAAATGCCGGGTCGATCTGCTCGATGCGGTTGGTGACCCAGATCACCGGCACCGGGTTGGTCTCGAGAATCTGGTTGACCCAGGCCTTGCCGCTCACGCTGCCCGACAGCGCGCCGTCGCCGGTGTCGAGCCGGGCCATCAGCTGCGCGGCATCGGTCGAGATCGGCGGGAACACGTCTTCCACTTCGTCGAACAACAGAGCGACCTGCGGGCTGCTCTTCAGGAACACCTGGCTGATCTGCAGCGAGCGGTAACGGTCTCGGCCGCTCAGCGAGTTGCCGTCGCGGTCGGCGTACTCCACTTCGTACAGCTCGAGGCCAGCCGCTTGCGCCGCCACCTTGGCCAGCTCGGTCTTGCCGGTGCCGGGCGGGCCGTAGAGCAGCACGTTGACACCAGGCGCCTTGCGCGCGACCGCGTTGCGCAACAGCGAGGTCAGCACCTGCTGGTCGACGCCGACGAAATGGAAGTCTTCAGGGTTCAGCTCGCTGCGCGTGGCCGGCCGTGTGAACACCGCCATCAGGTCGGACGGGCCCTCGTAGTGGCGCATCAGCACCGGCGGCAGCTGCTCGCTGACCTTCATCAGATCGGCCAGGTCGGTGATGTTGTGCTCGGAGATCAGGTTCTCGACCATGCCGGTGCGTTCGAGCCGCGAGCCCGCGCGCAGGGCCTCGGCCACGTCCTGTTCGTTCACGCCAGCCACCGCGGCGATGGCGGCATAAGCCTCTTGTGCGTTCGACACCTTGAACTCCACCAGCAAGCCGCGCAGATCGCGCTGGTAGCGGGCGAGGGTGCCATAGAGCAGCAGCGCGCGTTCGGCCGGGTTGAGCTGCAGCAGGCCGGCGAGCGCGTCGATGTTCTTCTCGACGAGGGTCGACTCTTTCTTCAGGCTGCGGTCGAGCCAGTCGGCGGTGGCACCGAGTACGGCCAGCAGGTCCTTCGGTGCGTCCTTGATGTATTCGTCGATGTAGAAGAAGAGCGTGCCCTCTTCGTACGGGCCGTTCCAGCCGCCGTGGCGCTGCATGAAGACGGCGTCGCTCAGGCCTTCGTGGTTCGGCCAGTGTTCGTTGCCCTTGCAGCGCACGTTGAGAAAAGCGCGCAACCGCGCCAGCACCGACGTGGGCCACACCAGGTGCTTGCCGGTCAGCGAGAGCAGGCCGTTCCAGTCACGCCGCACATTGAATCGCCCTGCGTGCCGCACGGTCAGCGTGAGCACGAATTGCGAGCACATGCGGTCGAGCACCGGAGCCTCTTTCAGGCCCGGTGACAGCACCACGCGTGCATCAATGTGAGGGGTCGCCATCGGCACCTCCGGCAGGAAACTTCCGGGGCGATCTTGGCGCAGCAGCCCGGATGCGACAAGCCCCCTTTTGCCAAGGCGTGTGCAAAGGTTCCGCAGAGTGTGCAAAAGCTCGCCGCGCGTGCGGCGATTCACCCGCGCGGCAGGGCACCGCGCGAGGGTCGGTACGGGATCAGTGGAAGATCAGCGGCTGTTGCATCAGCGAGGAATATCGCTCGATGTAATCGTCCATCTCTTCTTCGGAGGGCGAGGTCTCGATGAGGGCCTCGACGCCTTCCTTGAAGCTTTCGGCCATGGCGCCCTCGATGAATATTTCCTTGCGGGCGAACTTGTCGACGATCTCATAGCCGCCACGCGAGAGGGTTTCACGGCTCGCGCTGGCCTCGGCGTCAGGGACGTCGAACTGCACCACAGCGAAGTTATCCGAGTTGTAGAGCATTTGCATCAGGCATCTCCTTCGCTGCTACTTCGGGACGGAAAGGCCGTATTCAAGCCACGCCGATGCCGCTAATACCCTTGCCCGTGGGTCAGGAGGCCGGCTGAGCCGTCTGCAACTGCAGGTCGAGGGCCGAGTCGTCGCTGGACAGGCGCGCGCGCACGGGCAGGTAATGCAGGCTGGGCGCGAGCCACACCTCGACGCGGGTGTCGTGCGGTTTGCGCGGCTCGCGCAGCAACTTTATGGCGCGCAGATTGCCGCTCCCCGTGCTCACGTCTTCGACGCCCTGCACGAGGAATGACCACACGTCGCCGTCGCCTCTTGCGCCGGTCACGAACATCGCGACACGCTTGCCCGGCGCCACACGCTTGGGGTCGGCTTGCGCGATGGCGGCCACCTGGATCATCCAGCTCAGCCGGTCTTGCGCCCCGTCCATCAAGGGGTATTCGGTCGACGGGCCTGAGTAGCTGATCTTGCCCGCTTCGCGCTGGAAGTTGGCGGCCTGCTCGCTCTTGCCGCGACGCTGGTCGGTGAAGCGCGTCGGCGCAATCCCCGCCGTATCGAAGTTGCCCTGGCTGGCCCAGGTGAGGATGCTGAAGCCGGCGACGCGCCCCTCCAGGCGAGCCTGGTAGCCCTTCGCCGTGGGGCGCCATTCGAGATCGCCCGTTCCACTGAGCGCACCGCGTCGCATGTCGTAGTGGAGCGTCATCGCGGGCGGCATCTGGGTGCGATACACCGGCACGTCATCGGCTGCGTTGACCACCAGTGTGGGCTCGAGGCTGGTTTGAGCCGGCAGCACGGCAGCCACGAGCACGGGTTCGGTCGCGGGTTCCGGCGGGGGCACGGGTGGCGTCTGCTCAGGTTCGATCACGGCGACGGGCACGGCAGCGGGTGTTCGGCGAGGCGGCGGGCTGGGCTTGGCGACGATCACCTCCGCCACGGGCTGCACATCGAGCGGCGTTGGCGGCGTGACAGTGCGCACTTGCAGCGCGGTCAACGCGCGATCGGGCACCGTACCGGCGGCAAACGAGTCGGCCACGCCTTGCCACAACGCCACATGCAACGCGGCCACGCCCATTGCCACCGTCAGCAGCCGGAACCAGGGCCGGCGCAGCGTGGAGGGAGTGGCAGCGGCGGAATGCATGCGTTGACAATAAGCGATACGGCCATCCTAGCGAAATGAGAAGACCATGAAACTTGCAAGCTACAAAGACGGCTCGCGCGACGGCCAGCTGGTCGTCGTGTCGCGCGACCTCGCCACTGCCCACTACGCCACCGGCATCGCCACGCGATTGCAGCAGGTGCTCGACGACTGGAGTTTTCTCTCGCCCCAGCTCGAAGATCTTTACACCACGGTCAACCAAGGCCGCGCACGCCATGCCTTTCCTTTCGACCCCAAGATGTGCATGGCGCCGCTGCCGCGCGCCTACCAGTGGGCCGACGGCTCGGCCTTCATCAACCATGTGGAGTTGGTGCGCAAGGCGCGCAATGCCGAGGTGCCCGAAAGTTTCTACACCGACCCGCTGATGTACCAGGGTGGCAGCGACGACTTTCTCGGCCCCTGCGACGACATCGTCGTGCCCAGCGAGAAGATGGGCATCGACTTCGAGGCCGAGGTGGCCGTGATCACCGGCGACGTGCTCATGGGCACCTCGCCCGATGAAGCGCTCGAAGGCATCCGCCTGCTGATGCTCGCCAACGACGTGAGCCTGCGCAACCTCATTCCGGCCGAGCTCGCCAAGGGCTTCGGCTTCTTCCAGAGCAAGCCGGCCACCGCCTTCAGCCCGGTGGCCGTGACGCCCGACGAAGTGGGCAGCGCCTGGAACGGCGGCCGCCTGAACCTGGCCGTGCAGAGCACCTGGAACGGCAAGCGCGTCGGCCTGTGCGACGCCGGCCCGGAGATGACCTTCCATTTCGGCCAGCTCATCGCCCACATTTGCAAGACCCGCAACGTGCGCGCCGGAAGCATCGTCGGCAGCGGCACCGTGAGCAACAAGGACTGGACGCACGGCTACTCGTGCGTGGCAGAGAAGCGCGCCATCGAGACCATCGAGACCGGCGAGCCCAAGACCGAGTTCATGCAGTTCGGCGACACCATCCGCATCGAGATGAAAGGGTTGGACGGGCAGACCGTGTTCGGCGCAATCGACCAGACCGTGGCCACACCGATCGAAGCAGCCTGAGCCCCCGTGGGTGAACGGCAAACGCGGCACACTGGTGCCACGATGAGCTCCGAGTTTCCGCACACCCTCAAGATCGCCACCGTCTGGCTCCTGGTCGGCCTGGCCGTGTTCCTGGGCTTCCAGATGTTCGAGCGCCAACAGCACGAGACGCGGTTCTCGGCCAAGGGCGAGGTCATCGAGATTCGCCGCGGGCCGGACGGCCACTACCACTGGCCGGGCAGCATCAACGGGCTGGAGGTCGACTTCCTCATCGACACCGGCGCCACCGGCACCGCCATGTCGCAGGCAATGGCGCGCCAGCTCGGCCTGGAAACCTTGCGCCGTGTGCAGAGCGACACCGCCGGCGGCGTGGTCACCGGCGAATTGGTGCGGGCCGATCTGATGTTGCAAGGTGGCGTGCGCGTCGAGCGCATGGTCATCACCGCACTGGCCGGCCTGAGCGACCGACCCTTGCTGGGCATGGACGTGCTCGGCAAGCTGCGCTGGCAGCAGCACGACGGTGTGCTGACCATCGACACCGGAGCCAAGCGATGAAGCGCTTCGTCGCTGCAATGTGGCTGTGCATAGCGCTGCAGGCCGTGGCGCAAACGACGGCAGCACAAACAACGACGGCACCGGCAGCAGCGCCAGTCGAGTGCCCGCCAACGCCCCACATGCCGACGGCCGAAGAGCGCGCCCGCGGCGCCGAACAGGCACGCGACCACGGCTTTCTGTGGCGCGTGAGCAAGAACGGCCGCAGCTCCTACCTCTACGGCACCATCCACATCGCGCGCATGGAGTGGATGTTCCCAGGCCCGAAGGTGAGCGCGGCCCTGCGGGCCAGCCAGGTCGTCGCTTTCGAGCTCGACATCACCGATGCCGCCTTGATGCGCCGGCTGCAGAGCGGCTTCTCGGCCCAGGCTGGCGAGCCCGGGGCTGAGCTGCCCGAGGATCTGGCCCTGCGCCTGCGCGAGCACCTTCGCGCGGCCTGCGCGCCGCCCGAGATGCT
This sequence comes from Rhizobacter sp. P2_G4, assembly GCF_056403575.1. NCBI lineage: Bacteria > Pseudomonadati > Pseudomonadota > Betaproteobacteria > Burkholderiales > Sphaerotilaceae > Rhizobacter > Rhizobacter sp. P2_G4. Next base: position 1,204,073 of record NZ_JBFUFG010000001.1, read on the forward strand.
GAGCGCCATGTCGCCCGAGATGGTCGGTGCGCTGCTGGTGATGATGTCGGTGCGGCGCGATGGCCTCGACGCCAATTACGGCATCGACCCCGCGCTCGCGCACATCGCGCGGGAACAGATGAAGACCGTGGTGTCGCTCGAGACACCCGAGCTGCAGCTCAAGCTGCTGAAAAGCAGCTCGGCGGGCGATTTGCGCGAAGGCCTGGAGAAGATGCTCGACGACCTCGAGCACGACCGGGCTCGCCCGATGCTGCTGCGCGTGGCCCAGGTGTGGGCCGATGGCGATGCCGACACGATGCTGCGCTACCGCGAGTGGTGCGACTGCGCGAAGACGGCGCTCGAGCGTGCCACGCTCAAGGCCATGCTCGACGACCGCAACCCCGCCATGGCCGCGCGCATCGACGCGTTGCATGCCGGCGGCAAGACCGTCTTCGCGGCCGTTGGCAGCCTGCACATGTTTGGCAAATCGGGCCTGCCCGCACTGCTGGCGCGCCGCGGCTACAAGGTCGAGCGCATCGAGTTCAAGCCCTGAGAGCCTGTGAAAGAGGCTCCTCGCGGAGCCTCTTCGTTCGTCAGCCTCTGAACGCTGTCGTCAGTTGATGGCCAGCGTGTAGGTGCCACCGGTGCTGCCGGTGCCGCCCGAGTAGAAGCGCACCCGCACGTAGTAGGTGGCTGCAGCGGAGCCGCTGTTGGTGATGGTCACCGCGTCGACCAGGCCCGTGCCCTTGACGCTGCTGCCGACTTGCGTGCCGCTGCTGTTGTAGGCATAGAGGTCGTAGTCGGAGCTGCTGTTGGGCGTGAGCGTGGACGCCAACGTGGCGCCGGCCGCGACCGTGACCTTGAAGTAGTCGGTGTCGGTGCTGCTGCTCATGGTGCCGCTGATGGTCGTGCCCTTGGTCACGGCCTGCGCCGCCGAGGTGCTGTTGTTGGGCTCGACCTCGTTGCCCGTCGCCGGCGGCGTGGTGCCACCGCCTGCCGCGGCGTCGACCGCCGCGCTGGCGTCGACGATGCCCGTGCCGCACTGAGAGCAGGTGGCCGGGAAGGCGCGTGTCGATGCCTTCAGCCGCGTCGCGACCTCATCCGGCGTCAGTGCCGAGTTCTTGGCCAGCATCAGCGCCACCACGCCCACCACGTGCGGCGTGGCCATCGAGGTGCCCTGGTAGTAGGCGTAGTTGTCGGCGCCCGGGGCGGTGGCGCCGGCATTCAGCGTCGACAGGATGCCGTTGGCCGCGCTGGAGCGCATATCGCCCCCGGGTGCCGCCACTGCGACCACGCTGCCGTAGTTGGAGTAGTACGCGCGCCCCCCGCTGCGGTTGGTGGCCGCGACGGTGATCACGCCTGAGCAGCTTGCCGGCGAGAAGTTGGCCGCGTTGGCGTTGCTGTTGCCTGCCGCCACTACCACCACCGTGCTGCGGCTGCGCGCCGAGTTGATGGCGTTCTGCGTGGTCGTGTCGCAGGTGCCGCTGCCGCCCAGCGACATGTTGATCACGCGCGCCGGGTTGGCATTGGCGGGGATGCTCGCGACCGTGCCGCCCGAGGCCCAGACGATGCCGTCGGCGATGTCCGAGGTGTAGCCGCCGCACTTGCCCAGCACACGCACCGGCACGACCTTGGCGTTGTACGCCACGCCGGCCACGCCGCTGCCGTTGTTGGTGACCGCGGCGATGGTGCCGGCCACGTGGGTGCCGTGCCAGCTGCTCGACTCGTCCTGAGCCGGAGACCCCGTGCCGCATTCGCCCGCCACCACGGCGTCGCCCGGGTCTTGCGGGTTGTTGTCGCGCCCGTTGCCATCGTTGGAAACGGCGGTGTCGATGATGAAGTCATAGCCCGGCAGAATGTTGGCGGCCAAGTCGGCGTGCGGGCGGTAACCCGTGTCGATGACGGCCACGACGACGCCTGTGCCGGTGGACTTGTCCCATGCGGCCGGCAGGTTCAACCCGCCGGTGGCTTCGAAGTAGTGCCATTGCTGGCCGTACTGCGTGTCGTTCGGCGTGAATTGCGCCTGCAGGATTCGATCGGGCTCGGCGTACTCGACGTTCGGGTCCGCGGCGGCGATGTCGCGCGCAAGTTGTTCGACGGTGCTTTGCGGCAGACGCTGGCCGAGCCGCATCACATGGGTGTCGAAGGCACCCATGCGCTGCAGTTGCAGCTGCAGGCCCAGGCGGGCCGCGACCTGCTGCGCATTGCGGTGCAGCAGCGTGCGGTCGGCCGAGGTGGCTGCCGTGCTGGGGCCCGCCGTGCCGCTGCGGTATTTGATGATGAGCCGGTCGGTGGGCGCCGGGCTCGCGGCTGCTGCGGCCTGAGGGGCTGCGGTGACGGCTGCGCCGCCGGCATTCGCCGCAAGCGGCAGGCTCGCCAACGCCAGGGCCGCCATGCTGGCCCTCAGTGCGCGCACGGCGAAGAGGGCTTTGTCAAAAGGTCTCATGTGTCATCCTCGTGAAGTGAACAATGGACGCAGAGCCCTCGTGAGCCCGTGTCGGGCCGTGGAAAGCCCGGCCGTGCAGGGTTGCGCAAAAGCGGAGGCGGCACACCTGTCAATCCTTTCAGGCTGATGATGGGTTTGCCCCGGCAGCGGCAACGTGGGCACAATCGGTTGCACAAAACCTTCGAGCCCCAAGGAGACAAGGCCATGGCCGACACACCGAACTTCACCAAGCTCGTTCCGGGCTTCGATTTCCTTCAGGGACTGGTCAAGAACGCCGGCTCGGCCTTGCCCAACATCGGGCAATGGGTGGCGCCCACTCTCAACCCTGAAGAGCTCGAGAAACGCATTGAAGAGCTGCGCACGGTGCAGTTCTGGCTGGAGCAGAACGCCCGCATGCTGGGCGCGACCATCCAGGCGCTCGAGGTGCAGCGCATGACCTTGTCCACGCTCAAGACCATGAACGTGCAGATGAGCGACCTGCGCGAATCGCTGACCATCCGGCCAGGCGACGACAGGCAGGACAAGCCGGCGAAGGCGGGCGCGAAGAGTTCAGGCAAAGGTGCCGCCGATGCCCCGCCGCCCGGCGTCGACCCGATGCAGTGGTGGGGCGCGCTCACGAAGCAGTTCACCCAGCTCGCTGCGTCTGCCATGAAAGACAGCGCCACCGATGCCGCCAAGAACCTGGCCGGCGCGATGATTAAGCAGTCGGCCGAAGCGGCCGGCCAGACCTTCAAAAAGGCCGCGGGCGTGCCGGCCAAGGTGGCGCGCAAGGCGACCGCCGGTGCGCGAAAGCGCGCGAGCCCCAGACAATCCTGAACCGGGGCTGCACCACGCGATGAAGCTGTTTGCACACGCGCACGCCACGCACCCCGACTGGCGCATGGCCGTGGCACTCGCGGCGGCGCAGATCGACGCCCAGCGCAGCGACCCCGCAGGCACGCACATCCGCCAGCCCACCCTGGGCTGGGTGTACTTCAGCGACCACTACGCGCCGCAGGCCAACGCCTTGCTGGCCGAGCTGCAGCGCCGGTGGCCGGGTGCGGCGTGGGTGGGCTCGGCGGGCGTCGGCGTGTCGGCCAATGGCGTGGAGTATTTCGACGAGCCCGCGATCGCGCTGATGCTGTGCGACCTGCCGCGTGACCAGTTCAGCGTGTTCTCGGGCGCACGGCCGCTGGCCCAGGCGCCGAGCGGCTTCGTGCCGAACACCGCGCAAGTGCACGCCGACGGGCGCGCCGACGGGCTGCCCGACCTGATCGCCGAGATGAGCGGCCGCACGGCAACGGGGTATCTCTTCGGTGGCCTCGCGTCGGCTCGCACGCAGCCGCTGCATGTGGCCGACGGCGTGTTCGAAGGCGGCTTGTCGGGTGTGGCCTTCGGGCCGCAGGTGTCACTGGTGTCGCGCGTGACCCAGGGCTGCCAGCCGATCGGCCCGGTGCGTCGCATCACCCGGGTCGAGCGCAACGTGGCGACCCTGCTCGATGGCGAGCCGGCGCTCGACTGCCTGCTGCGCGACCTGGGCGTGAGCGGCCGCGAGCCACGCGAGGCCTTGCCCCGCATTCGCCAGACGCTCGCGGGCCTGAGCGATGGAAGCGACGACACCTTGTCGCGCCCGGGCCAGTTCGGCGCCGACACGCGTGTGCGCCACCTCGCCGGCATCGACCCGGCGAACGGCGGCGTGGCCTTGAGCGACTCACTGGAAGAGGGCATGCAGATCGCCTTCTGCCGACGCGACACCGAGGCCGCGCGGCGCGACCTGGTGCGCATCTGCAGCGAGATCCGCGAAGAGGTCGAACCCGAGCAATTGCCCATCGAAACCGCGCTCGCCTTGCATGGGGCCGATGCCGATCAAGCGCCGCACCCGGCGCGGCAGATTGCCGGCGCCGTCTACGTGAGCTGCGTCGGCCGCGGCGGGCCGCACTTTGGTGCCCCCTCGGCCGAGCTCGCGATCATTCGCCGCGCGCTCGGCGATGTGCCGCTGGTGGGCTTCTTCGCCGGTGGCGAAATCGCGCGCCGGCATCTCTACGGCTACACCGGTGTGCTGACGGTGTTCCCGGCCTGATTTCTGTCTGCCTTGCTTGCCCAGCCTGATGTGATGAGCGCCTGATGAACAGCATGACCCAGCCCCCCGCTCCCACGCGTGACGAACGCGTGGCGCGCCAGTCCCTCGTGGTTGCTGAACTCACCTCGCTGCTGCCGCCGCACGCGCTGCTGTGGCAGAGCGAAGACACCGCGCCGTACGAATGCGACGGGCTTACCGCCTACCGCGAGCTGCCGCTCGTCGTCGCGCTGCCCGAGACCGAGGAGCAGGTGGCGGCCGTGCTGCGTGCCTGCCACAAGCTGGAAGTGCCCGTGGTGGCACGTGGTGCCGGCACGGGGTTGTCGGGCGGCGCACTGCCGCACCGCATGGGCGTGACGCTGAGCCTCGCCAAGTTCAACCGCATCCTGAAGGTGGACCCGACCTCGCGCACGGCCACCGTGCAGTGCGGCGTGCGCAACCTCGCCATCAGCGAAGCGGCGGCCGTGCACAAGCTCTACTACGCGCCCGACCCGAGCAGCCAGATCGCCTGCAGCATCGGTGGCAACGTGGCCGAGAACTCGGGTGGCGTGCACTGCCTCAAGTACGGCCTCACGTTGCACAACGTGCTGCGAGTGCGCGGCTTCACCGCCGAAGGCGAGGCGGTCGAATTCGGATCCGACGCGCTCGATGTGGCGGGGCTCGACCTGATGACGGTGCTGATTGGCAGCGAAGGCATGCTCGCGGTGGCGATCGAGGTCACCGTCAAGCTGATCCCCAAGCCGCAGCTTGCGCGCTGCATCATGGCCAGCTTCAGCGACGTGCGCCATGCCGGCGATGCGGTCGCCAACGTCATTGCCGCCGGCATCATCCCCGCCGGGCTGGAGATGATGGACAAGCCCATGGTCGCCGCCGTCGAAGGCTTCGTGAAGGCGGGCTACGACCTCGATGCTGCTGCCATCCTGCTGTGCGAGAGCGACGGCACGCCAGAAGAGGTGAGTGAAGAGATCGGCCGTATGCTCGACGTGCTGGCCGAGAGCGGCGCTACGCGCATGGAGGTGAGCCGTGACGAGGCGCAGCGCCTGCGCTTCTGGAGCGGCCGCAAGAACGCGTTCCCCGCCAGCGGGCGCATCAGCCCCGACTACATGTGCATGGACTCGACCATCCCGCGCAAGCGCCTGGCCGACATCCTGCTCGCCATTGCCGAGATGGAGAAGAAGTACCAGCTGCGTTGCGTGAACGTGTTTCACGCGGGCGACGGCAACCTGCACCCGCTGATCCTGTTCGACGCGAACGACCCCGACCAGCTGCACCGCTGCGAGCTCTTCGGTGCCGACATCCTCGAGACCAGCGTGGCGCTGGGTGGCACGGTGACCGGCGAGCACGGCGTGGGTATCGAGAAGCTGTCGTCGATGTGCGTGCAGTTCTCGCCCGCCGAGCGCGAGCAGATGCTGGCCGTCAAACGCGCCTTCGACCCGGCCGGCCTGCTCAACCCCGGCAAGGTGATTCCCTCGCTGGCCCGTTGCGCCGAGTACGGCAAGATGCACGTGCGCAAGGGCTTGCTTCCTTTTGCGGAGCTTCCGCGGTTCTGAGGCACGTTGTCTCTGAAGGTGTGCGTTCCTTGCGTTGACCGTTCCGCAAGGGCACGGCGAGAATGCGCCACGCTCACCTCCGGTCTGACCGATGACTCCATCTCTTGCGCAGGCCGACACGTCGTCGAGACGGCAGACACGGCAGACGAGCACTTTTCCCTTTGTTGCCCTGCCTTCCCGTTCGGGCGGCGTGCCGGTGGAGGTCTGCCTCGTGGACCGGCTGGCCCACGGCTCTGGCAACAAGCTGTTCTATGGCGTTCTGGCCCGCCAGCGCCAGCACGATGAGTTCGTCGATGAACTGGACGAACCGTCTGCCAAGCTCGGTGGCACCGATTTCGCCAAGGGCGACGCCACCGCGCTGTACTCCTTCGGCGTGGGCGACCGCGGGCATCCGTTTCATCGGCACGAAGGCCATCGGGTGTTCACAGCGGTGTCGGGCAGCGGTGGTTCGCAGTTGCGCTTCTCCAGCGCCACGCCGGAAGAGATCACCCAGGACCCAACCAGTTTCGTGCGCGCGCTGCGTTATGTGAACGTTCCGCCGGACTGCCTGTTCACGGTGCGCTTCTCCGGTGAAACCTGGCATCAGTTTTCGCCGCTGGACGATGCCTCGGGTCACCCGGCCTTCTTCGCGTTGTCGTGCCACACCAACGAACTCGGCGGCAACCTGAGCGACGAACTGCGCCAGCAGGTCATCGCCAATCGCGCCGACATTCCTTCCCTCACGCAGCTGCTGCCGGAGCCGGTGGTCGAGCTGCTGCGCCGCAGCCCGGTGAACCGCGCAGAGGTGCCGACCACGGTGTTGTCGCTCGACGATGCGCCGGGCAGCTTGCTCGAGGCAGCCTGCAAGCAGTACCGGTCCGTCCTGGGCCACATCTGCGGTGCATGGGCGCGGTGGCGGCCGGGTGCGGGGTATGTGAGCGAGATCCGCCCGGCGCGCGTGTTCGAGCACCACGCGTCTCCTGCTAATTCGTTGCTTCGCAAGGAGCTGACCGATCGCCGGGTGCATCACGAGGATCGCTTCACGCTGACGCTACCGGCCGCGTCTCTGGGTGCGCTTCGCGGGGCTGGCGCGGCGGAATTGCTGGCGGCGTTTCTGGATGGCTTCCTCGCCAACAGGCCCGTGGGCGTGGCTCGGTTGATGTCGCTGCGGAATGTTCTGGTGCGCCCGCTCAAGCTGCGGACATCTCCGCTCGGCTGCCCGGTGTCGTCGCTGCTGTCGGCGCCGACGCAGGGAGTCTTCGCTGGGCGGTTCCCCGTTCGCAGCCAGGAAGTGTCTGGCCATCTCGCGCAGGTCATCCTCGGCGCAGACGACAAGCACCTGGTGTTTCGTTCCTGCGTGGCCGTCGAGCACATCGACGACGAACGGGTCGAGTTCTCGCTGTCGACCCGGGTTGCCTGCAAGAACCTCTTCGGTCGGTTCTACATGGCCATGATCTCGGCCACGCACCGCAAGTACATTGCGCCCACCATGCTCGAATACGCCGTGGATGCGGTGAAAAGAGAGCCGAGCACCGCCGGAACAAAACCCTGACGCTGCGAGGTCAGGCGTTTAACCCGGCAGAGGCTGTCGGTGAGAGTGCGTTCCTATAATCCGATCACACCCCCGAAGAGGCTGCCGACTGCACGGCTCGACCCATGAACCCCGATTTCAAGCCCACCGACATCGAGCGCGCAGCCCAGGCCGCGTGGACTGCTGCCGACGCCTACCGCGTCACTGAAGACGCGAGCAAGGAAAAGTTCTACGCCTGCTCGATGCTGCCGTACCCCAGCGGCAAGCTGCACATGGGCCATGTGCGCAACTACACCATCAACGACATGCTCACGCGCCAGCTGCGCATGAAGGGCATGAACGTGCTGATGCCGATGGGCTGGGACGCCTTTGGCCTGCCGGCCGAGAACGCCGCCATCAAGAACAAGGTGCCGCCAGCGAAGTGGACCTACGACAACATCGCCTACATGAAGCAGCAGATGCAGGCGATGGGGCTGGCCATCGACTGGAGCCGCGAGATCACGACCTGCTCGCCCGACTACTACCGCTGGAACCAGTGGTTCTTCCTGAAGATGCTGAAGGCCGGCATCGCCGAGCGCCGCACGCAGGTCGTCAACTGGGACCCGGTCGACCAGACCGTGCTGGCCAACGAGCAGGTGATCGACGGCCGCGGCTGGCGCTCGGGTGCACCGGTCGAGAAGCGCGAGATTCCGGGCTACTACCTCAACATCACCAAGTACGCCGACGAACTGCTTGAGCACGTGAGCACCAAGCTGCCCGGCTGGCCCGAGCGCGTGAAGCTGATGCAGGAGAACTGGATCGGCAAGAGCGAAGGCGTGCGCTTTGCCTTCCCGCACAACATTGCAGGCGCTGACGGCAAGCTCATCGGCGACGGCAAGCTCTACGTGTTCACCACCCGTGCCGACACCATCATGGGCGTGACCTTCTGCGCCGTGGCGCCGGAGCACCCGGTGGCCCAGCACGCCGCTGCTTCCAATCCGACCGTGGCCGCCTTCATCGAAGAGGCCAAGACCGGCGGCACGACCGAGGCCGAGCTCGCCACGCAAGAGAAGAAGGGCGTGCCGACCGGCCTCACGGTGATGCACCCGATCACCGGCGAGCCGGTGCCGGTGTGGGTTGGCAACTACGTGCTGATGAGCTACGGCGACGGTGCCGTGATGGGTGTGCCCGCGCACGACGAGCGCGATTTCGCGTTCGCCAAGAAGTACGGCATCGACATCCTGGAAGTGGTGCACGTCGACGGCGAGCACTACAGCTACGACCACTGGCAGGATTGGTACGCTGACAAGCAGCGCGGCGTGATCGTCAACTCCGACAACTTCAGTGGCCTCAACCACAAGGATGCGGTCGACGCGGTGGCCGCGGCGCTGGCCCACAAGGGCCTGGGCGAGAAGAAGGTCACCTGGCGCCTGCGCGACTGGGGCGTGAGCCGCCAGCGCTACTGGGGCACGCCGATCCCCATCATCCACTGCGACGAGCATGGGGCCGTGCCGGTGCCCGAGAAGGATCTGCCGGTCGTGCTGCCCGAAGATGTGGTGCCCGACGGCAGCGGCAACCCGCTCAACAAGCACGCGCAGTTCCTGAACGTGAACTGCCCGGTGTGCGGCAAGCCGGCACGCCGCGAAACCGACACGATGGACACCTTCGTCGACAGCGCCTGGTACTTCATGCGCTACTGCGATGCACGCAACGACAAGGCGATGGTCGGCGCCGGCACCCAGTACTGGATGCCGATGGACCAGTACATCGGCGGCATCGAGCACGCGATCCTGCACCTGCTGTACGCGCGCTTCTGGACCAAGGTGATGCGCGACCTGCACCTGGTGAAGATCGACGAGCCGTTCACCAAGCTGCTGACGCAGGGCATGGTGCTCAACGAAGCGTTCTCGCGCACCGACAGCGGCAAGGACTATTTCTGGGCCAGCGATCTCGACATCGTGCGCGACGAACACGCGCACGTGCTCTCGGCCACGGCCAAGGCCGACGGCAATCCGGTGCATTACGAGGGCTGGACGACGATGTCCAAGTCCAAGAACAACGGCGTCGACCCGCAAGACCTGATCGAGCGCTACGGTGCCGACACGGCGCGCCTGTTCGTCATGTTTGCCTCGCCGCCCGAGCAGACGCTGGAGTGGAACGACGCTGGTGTCGAAGGGGCGCACCGCTTCCTGCGCCGGGTGTGGAACTACGGCGTGAAGAACGCCGAAGCGCTGCGTGCGCGCGGCGACACCAGCGGTGCCGATGGCGCGGAGGCCAAGGCCTTGCGCCGCGAGGTGCACACCGTGCTGAAGCAGATCAGCTACGACTACGAGCGCATGCAGTACAACACCGTCGTCTCCGGGGCGATGAAGCTGTTAAACGCGCTCGAGGCCTTCAAGGTCGGTGCGCCGGGTGTCATTCGCGAGGCTTTCGGCATCTTGCTGCGCGCCCTCTACCCGGCGTGTCCGCACATCACCTGGCAACTCTGGCAAGACCTGGGCTATGCAACGCCGATGGGCGACCTGCTCGACGCCCCGTGGCCGGAGGTCGACGAAGCGGCCCTGGTGCAGGATGAGATCGAGCTGATGCTGCAGGTCAACGGCAAGTTGCGCGGCGCGATCAAGGTGCCGGCCGCGTCGGACAAGGCGGCGATCGAGGCGACGGCGCTGGCGAACCCGGACTTCATCAAGTTCGCCGAAGGCAAGCCGCCGAAGAAGATCATCATCGTCGCCGGCCGCCTGGTGAACGTGGTGGTGGGTTGATGAGGCCCCCCCAGTCGCTGCGTTCCGCCTTGCAGGCCGCGCTGGGCCAGATGGCCCAGCTCCTCGCCAGGCACAAACAGTCCGCTGGACTGTTTGTGTCCGGGCTCGGCTCCCAAGGGGCGCCACCCATCGGCCCCGGGAACCCGTGCTTCGGGCGTTGCTTGATGGGGCGCTTGCTGCGCTCGCTTGTCGCAGCATGATCCGGCGTCGTCTGCTGATCTCTTGTGGAATTGGTTTGATCGCTGGCTGCGGCTTTGAGCTGCGGCGCGCGCCTGAGTTGAAGTTCAAGACTTTGCAACTTGCTGGGTTCAAGGCGCACTCGCCGCTTGCTGACGAACTTCGCCGGAGCATTGCGAGCAGCACGACCACGCGTGTGGTCGAGGCAGCTTCGCAGGCGGAGGTGGTGCTGCAAGCGCTGACCGATTCGCGTGACAAGGGCGTGGTGACTTCCACCACGGCCGGGCAGGTGCGTGAGGTGCAACTTCGATCCAAGCTGAACTTTCGGGTGCACACGCCGGCGGGCAAGGAGCTGATTGCGGCGACGGAGATTTCGACCAGTCGCGACATGACCTACAACGAGCGTGACGCGCTCGCCAAAGAGCAGGAAGAAGAGCTGCTCTACCGCGCCATGCAGAGCGACATCGCGTCCCAGGTGCTGCGCCGGCTGGCCGCCGTCCAGACGCTGTAGGAGGCTCCATGCTGTTGCGTGCCGACCAACTCAACGCCCACCTTGCCAAGGGGCTGCGTCCGCTCTACATCGTCTTCGGCGATGAGCCCCTGCTGGCGCAGGAAACGACCGATGCCATCCGCGCCGCGGCCCGCGCTGCCGGCTACACCGAGCGGCAGGTGCACACCGTCTCGGGAGCCCATTTCGACTGGAGCGGGCTGCTTGGTGCGTCGCAGGCGATGAGCCTGTTCGCCGACAAGCAGCTGATCGAGATCCGCATTCCGTCGGGCAAGCCGGGCAAGGATGGCTCCGAGGCCTTGCAGCGTTATTGCGAGACGCTCTCGGACGACGTGCTCACGATCATCCAGCTGCCCAAGCTCGATCGCACTCAGCAAAGCAGTGCGTGGTTCACCGCACTCGACGGCTCGGGCGCCACGATCCGTGTCGACGCCATCGAACGCAGGGCCTTGCCGCCGTGGATCGCGCAACGCTTGGCCGCGCAGGGTCAGCGGGTTCAAGGCGGTGAAGCCGGGCAGCACACCCTGGCCTTTTTTGCCGATCGTGTGGAAGGCAACCTGCTCGCCGCGCACCAGGAGATCCAGAAGCTCGGGCTGCTGTACCCACCGGGTGAGCTGAGCTTCGAGCAGATCGAAGCGGCTGTGCTCAACGTGGCGCGCTACGACGTGTTCAAGCTCGGCGAGGCGGTGCTCGCCGGCCAGGCGGCGCGTGCGCTGCGCATGCTCGATGGCTTGCAGGCCGAAGGCGAAGCGGCCGTGCTGGTCCACTGGACGCTGGCCAACGACATCCTCTCGCTGAAGCGCGTGAAAGACGCCATCAACCACGGCAAGCCCTTGCCGATGGCCTTGCGCGAAGCGCGTGTGTGGGGCGCCAAGGAGCGCTTGTTCGAGCGCGCCGTGCCGCTGCTCACCGACAACGCCATCGCACAACTCGTCGAGGCCGCGCAGGTCTGCGATGGCTTGGCCAAGGGCCTCAAGCACCCTGACTGGCCGTTCGATGCCTGGGAGGGGCTGAAGCGGCTGGTGCTGATGCTGGTGCAGTGGACGGCGAGCGGCTCGCCGCGCAAGACCGTGCGGCTGGCGCTGACGGCCTGACCGTCGCCTCAGAGCCTGAGAGTTTTTCGGGCGTGCCCGAGCGGCGCGTCAAAGGGCACCGGATCTAGGCGCAAAGCACAGCCATAGCTCGGGCTATGGCGAGCATTTGCAACGACGAGCCGGTGTCTTTTGGCGTGATGGGCGGACATGATCGAAAGGCTCCCAGGCTCTCAGAGCGCTCTGCTCAGTAGCCGCGCGCGCGGTTCACCAGGTTCACGACCGAGCGGCCTTCGCGCCAGGCCTTCAGATTGGCCACGGCCACAGCGGTGGCGCTGCGCAGGTCGGTCTGCGCGGCAGCATGAGGCAACACGGTGACCTGAGGATGCGACCACAGCGCGTCGCCCGCGGGCAGCGGCTCGCTGCGAAACACGTCGAGCACTGCATGCCGGAGGTGACCGCTGTTCAGCGCGGCCAGCAGGTCGGGCTCCACCACGTGCTGACCCCGGGCGAGGTTCACGAAGCTCGCGCCCTTCTTCATGCGCGCGAAGGTCTCGGCGTTGAAGAGGCTGTGTGTGCGCGCGGTGAGCGGCAGCAGGTTGATCACGATGTCGGCCTGCTTCAACACGGTTGGCAAGGCGGCGTCGCGGGCGAAGCACTCGACGCCGGGCAGCGCAGCGTCGCGTCGACTCCAGCCACTCACGGGGTAGCCGTTGGCCGCCAGCCGCAGCGCCACGGTGCGCCCCATTTCGCCGAGGCCCAGCACGGCCACGTGCACTTCGTCGGCCCGCTTCTGAGCCAGCAAGCGCCATTCGCCCGCACGCTGCTGCGCGGCGTAGGCGAAGTAATCGCGGTGCAGGCTGAGCACGGCCCACAGCGCCGTCTCAGCCATCGCGGTGTTCATGGCAGGGTCAACCATGCGGGCGAGAAGCACCTCGCTGGGAATGGTGTCGTCGCGCAGCAGCTTGTCGACGCCGGCCCACATCGACTGGATGAACTTCAGGCGCGGCAGCCCTTGCAGCGAGCCCGGGGCCGGGTTGGCGACGAGCGCCATTTCGACGCTTCCGTCGTGCTCGGGCGAACGCTCCGTCAACACCGTTTCGCCAGGCAAGGCCTCGCGCAGCTGCTCGGCCCAGGCCTGCAAAGCCTCGGGCCCAAAGTCCGTGGCGAGCAGCAGGCTCATGACATGAGCGACGCGGCAAGCGCTTGCAACGCGCGGTCCACCGTCTGCTCACGCACGTCACTGCGGTTGCCGTTCAGCCGCAGCAGCGTGGCCTGCGCCGCCTCGCCTCGCCGCGCCAGGGCCAGCCACACGGTCCCCACGGGCTTGCCGGGCGTGCCACCGCCCGGGCCTGCAATGCCGGTGACTGCCACCGACAGCTCTGCCTGCGAATGGATCAGCGCGCCTTCGGCCATGGCACGGGCCACTTCGGCGCTGACGGCACCATGTCGGTCGATCAGCGCGTCGGGCACGCCCAGCAACTCCGTCTTGGCTTCGTTGGAATAGGTGACGAAACCGCGTTCGAACCAGTCGCTCGAGCCGGCAATCGAGGTGCAGGCCGCGGCGATGAGCCCGCCGGTGCACGACTCGGCGGTGGCCAGGTGCAGGCCCCGCTCGCGCAACATCTGCGCGAGCGTCTCGATCTGGCGGTCCCAGCGGGCAAGGGCGTGTGTCATACCCACTGCCACAGTGCGAGGACGATCAGCGCGCACAAGGCGGCGACGAAATCGTCGAACAGGATGCCGAAGCCCTGCGCCCAACCCACCGGCTGGCCTCGCTTGCCCTTGAACAAGCCATCGGCCCAGGCCACCGGCCCCGGCTTGACCGCGTCGAAGAAGCGGAACAGCGCGAACGCCGCCACCTGGCCCCACAGGCCTGCCGGCATCATGAGCCACAGCACGGCCCAGAAGGCGACCACCTCGTCCCACACGATGGCGCTCGGGTCGGCCACGTTGAGGTTGCGAGCCGTCACCGTGCAGGCCCACCAGCCCACCAGGGTGCCCACGACCAGCACGATGGCCCATTGCACGTCGCTCAACCACGTCTGCATCACGAGAAACGCCAGCCATGCCCACAGCGTGCCCACCGTGCCCGGGGCTATCGGCGACAGCCCGCTGCCGAAGCCAAGCGCGATCACGTGGGCCGGGTGGCGGAACATGAAGCGCGCGCTGGGCTTGAGCGGCACCACGCGCAGCGGTGGATTCAGCGGGGCGTCGGTCATGTCGTCTTGAAGTGGTCAAAGGAGCCGAAGGTGTGCGCCACGCTGCGGCCTTGCGCATCGACAAGCGTGAGTGCACGTGATCGGTCGATGCGGCCGATGCGCGTCACCGGCACGCCTGCCTCGCGCGCCGCAGCCTGCACGTCGGCAGCGTGCGACGGGGGCGCTGTGAACAGCAGCTCGTAGTCGTCGCCGCCCGCCAATGTGCATTCGCGTTGCAGCGCGAGCGGCTGCGATGAAAGTACGCTGCTGCGCGGCACGGCGTCGACCTCGATCGTGGCGCCCACGGACGAGCGGTTGAGGATGTGCGCCAGATCACCCAGCAGGCCATCCGACACGTCGATCGCACTCGTTGCCACGCTACGCAGCGCAACGCCCAACGCCACCCGCGGCTGCGGCTGCTCCATCGCGAGGCGCACCTGTTCGAAGGCGTCGCCGGCGAGCGTGATGTTGCCGCGGAAGCACTCGAGTGCAAGCCGTGCGTCACCCACGCTGCCGCTCACGTACAAGTCGTCGCCCACGCGGGCGCCGGAGCGCAGCAGCGCTTGGCCGGGCGGCACTTCGCCGAACACGGTGATGCAGATGTTGAGCGGGCCTTGCGTGGTGTCGCCGCCGATCAACTCGCAGCCATGCTCATCGGCCAATGCAAACAGCCCCCTCGCAAAGCCGGCGAGAAAAGCCTCGTCGACGCGCGGCAGCGCCAACGCCAGGCTGAACGCCAGGGGCTGCGCGCCGGCGGCTGCGAGGTCGCTGAGGTTCACGGCCAGCGCCTTGTGGCCCAGGCGATGCGGCAACACGGTCGACAGGAAGTGCCGCCCATCGACCAGCATGTCGCTGCTGATGGCGAGCTGCATGCCCGCCGTCGGTTGCAGCAGCGCGCAGTCGTCGCCGATGCCCAGCGCCGCGCGCTTCACCGGGCGGGTGAAGTATTTGGCGATGAGGTCGAATTCGCCCAAGGCAGTCGGGTGGTCAGTCATGTCACTTGCCGACGTGGGTGAGCGGTGCTGCGTGAGCGCATCGGTGACGACGGGGCTGGGTAGTACGGTGCGAAACATTATCCGCGGCACATCGCCACGTGAGGCATCAGATGCCGCGCAGCAGGTTCGCCAGCTCGACCGCCGACTTCACGTCCATCTTCTCGAACACGCGCGCGCGGTGCACTTCCACCGTGCGCACGCTGATGTTGAGCTGGTCGGCGATGAGCTTGTTGGCCAGGCCGTCGATCACGCACTGCATCACGTCGCGTTCGCGCTCGGTCAGCTCGGCCAGGCGGCGGCGTACGCTGAGTTGTTCGCGTTGGCGCAGCAGGGCCTGGGCGCTGACCTCGAGCGCCTGCTCGACGCGGTCGACCAAGGCGTTGTCGGAGAAGGGCTTCTCGACGAAATCGAAGGCGCCGCGCTTGACGGCCGCCACGGCGGTGGGCACGTCGCCGTGGCCAGTGAGAAAGATCACCGGCATGTACTGGAGCAGATCGCGCTCGATCAGCCGCTCGAACAGCACCAGACCACTGGTGCCCGGCATGCGCACATCGAGCAGCAGGCAACTGGGGGCTGCCGGCCAGCTGGTGGTGAGCGTGCTGCGCGGGGCGGTGCCCAGGCGCGAGTCGAGCAGGGCTTCGAAGGCTTCGGCGCTGGCAAAGCCTTCGGACAGCAGGCGGCGCGACCGCAGCAGCCAGGCCAGCGCGTCCCGGACCACGTCTTCGTCGTCGACGAGGTAGACCATTGGCAGGCCGAGTTGCAGCGTGGTGTTCGGGTTCATGGCGCCATTCTGGTCGTTTGAGGTCAAGGCATCGCGACGGGTGTATCTTTGGAGGCGGCGCTGCCTGGATGCGACGCGGGAGCCGCTGGCAACGTGAAGTGAAACTCGGCGCCGCCCGAGGGGGCAGTGCCGCTGGCGGGCAGGTTCTGGAAGTCGAGCACACCGCCATGCTGCTCGATGACGGTGCGGCACAGGCTCAGGCCCAGCCCCATGCCTTCGCTGCGGGTGGTGAAGAAGGGCGTGAACAGGCGCTGCGCCACCTCGGGTGCGACGCCGAGTCCGTGGTCGATCACGCTGAAGCTCACCCAGCGCTCGTGCGTTTGCCGCACCCGGATGACCAGCTCGCGTTTGTGCAGTGGCGTTGTGGTCTCCATCGCCTGGATGCCGTTGCGGGTGAGGTTGAGCAGCACCTGTTCGAGCATCGTGCGGTCGCACACCACGCGTGGCAGCGGGGTCGGCAGGTCGAGCTCGATGCGCGTGCCGCTCTTGCGTGCCTGCAGGCGCGCCAGTGGAAGCACCGAGTCGATCAACTCGTCGACGCGGATGGCTTCTCGCGCCTGCTCGCGGCGCCGCACGAAGTCGTGCACGCTCTTGATCACGCGGCCTGCACGCTCGGCCTGTTCGGCGATGCGCTGGGCGGCCTGGCGCAGCAAGGTCTGTGTCTCTGGCGAGTTGGCATCGTGCTCGTCGTTCATCAGGTTGATCGAGCCGGTGGCGTAACTCGCGATGGCGGCGAGCGGCTGGTTGAGTTCGTGGCTCAGCAGCGACGCCATCTCGCCCACCGTGGCGAGGCGGGCGGTGGCTTGCAGGCGCTCCTGCTGCTGGCGCGAAAGCTCTTCGATGCTGCGCTGCGCGCTCACATCGAGTGCGGTGCTCATCCAGCCGGTGTGTTGGCCGTGGCCGTCGACCAGTGGCGCCTCGAAGATCATCACCGCGAAACGCTCGCCGTTACGCCGCATGAAGATGGTTTCGTAGCCTTCGCTCGGTGGCGGCGAGCCCGTCATGCGCACCTGCTGGCGCTGCGTGTACTCGTGCGTGTTCTCGGGGGGCCAGTAGGGCGGCGTGGCCTGGCCAACCAGTTCAGCGGCGGAGAAGCCCACCATCTTGCAGAAGGCCGGGTTGACGTAGGTGACGCGTCCTTGCAGGTCTCGGGCGCGCAAGCCGGTGACAAGCGAGTCTTCCATGGCCTTGCGCAGAGCCAGCGCTTCGGCCAGCGCCGATTCCACGTTGGCACGACGGCGCACGTCGCGCGCCAGCAGCACCACCACGGCCCCGAGCGCGAGGGACAGGCTCAGGACCAGCGCGATGGTCAGGTTGGGAATCAGCCGCGGGCTGCCCTTGCCGCTGTCCACGCGCAGTTGCAGCGTGAGGCCGGGCAAGTCGAGCACGCGATCGGCACGGTAGATGCCTCTGCCGCGCGGCAGGCCGGCGCGCGCCAGTCGGGTGCCATCGCCTTCGACGAACGAAAGCTCATGCGCACGCGTGACTTCGGGGCTCACCACTTCGGTGAGCAACTGGCCGAGCGAAAACGTGCCGACCAGGTAGCTCACGGTTTCGCCAGCGGTCTGTGCGGGCAGGCAGACGTCCACCACCTCCTGGCCCATGCCATTGGCGATGGGTACGAAGTAGCTGCGCGAGTACGACGGGCTGCCCTGGCGCTGTGCATTGGCGCAGGCGAGCTGGGCCTCGAACTCCATGCTCGAGCGCGGAATCTGCGTGAAGACCGCCGTGTGGAAGGGCGAGTTCACCGCGGACTCGACACGCATGCCGCTGTCGCGCCGCTCCACGCGCAGCAGCTCGCGTCGCGCGCGAAGCAGGTCGGCAGCGTCGGCCCGCCATTGCAGGATGGGCGGGGCGTTCCAGGTCAGCGCCTGCAGGCTTTGCAGGTCACGCCCGAGGGCCTGCTTGAGGTCGCCGACCGACGCGGCTGCGGCGGCGTCCACCTGTTCCTGCGCGCGGTTGCTCTCGTAGTCGAGCGTCAACCAGACCAGCAGCGACTGGGCCACCAGCAGCAGGCCCACCAACGCGCCCCACAACAGCGCGCGCCGCCAGCGGCGAGGCCGAGCGGGGATGGTTGGCGGAGACGAGGGAAGGGCAGACATCAGGAGGGCATTTGACGAGCGCAGTATTACGGACGCGGCTTTGAACACGATACGCAGTTACTCGCATTCCTTCAGCGCAGGCGCTCCTACAATGCCAGCCCACCGAAGCGCGTCGCGCTGCCAAAAGGACGAGACCCCGCCATGAGTTCCTCAGAAGAAAAGCGAGCCGAACTTCGCCGCGCCGCACTTGAGTACCACGAGTTCCCGACGCCAGGCAAGGTGTCCATCGCGGCGACCAAGCAGCTGGTCAATCAGCGTGACCTCGCGCTGGCGTACTCGCCCGGCGTGGCCTACGCGTGCGAAGAAATCGTGGCGGACCCGGCCAACGCGTTCAAGTACACCTCGCGCGGCAATCTGGTGGCGGTGATCACGAACGGCACGGCCGTGCTGGGCCTCGGCGACATCGGCCCGCTGGCGGCCAAGCCGGTGATGGAAGGCAAGGGCGTTTTGTTCAAGAAGTTCGCCGGCATCGATGTGTTCGACATCGAGGTGAACGAGAAGAACCTCGACAAGCTGATCGACTTGATCGCTGCGCTGGAGCCCACCTTCGGCGGCATCAACCTCGAAGACATCAAGGCACCCGACTGCTTCTATGTGGAGCGCGCGCTGCGCAGCCGCATGAACATCCCGGTGTTCCACGACGACCAGCATGGCACGGCCATCGTGGTCGGCGCCGCGGTGCTGAACGCATTGCGCATCACCGGCAAGAAGATCAGCGAAGTGAAGCTGGTGACGTCGGGCGCGGGTGCGGCTGCGCTCGCTTGCCTGAGCCTGCTGATCAAGCTCGGCGTACCGCGCGAGAACATCTGGGTCACCGACCTTGCCGGCCTGGTCTACGAAGGCCGCACTGAACTGATGGACGAAGACAAGATCGTCTTCGCGCAGAAGACGTCACAGCGAACGCTCGCCGAAGCCATCGTCGATGCGGACATCTTCCTGGGCTTGTCGGCTGGCGGTGTGCTCAAGAAAGACATGGTTGCCAAGATGAAGCCGCAGCCGGTGATCCTGGCGCTGGCCAACCCCACGCCGGAGATCCTTCCGGAAGAAGTGAAGGAAGTACGCAGCGACGCGATCATCGCGACTGGCCGTACCGACTATCCGAACCAGGTCAACAACGTCCTGTGCTTCCCTTACATCTTCCGCGGGGCACTGGACTGCGGCGCGACCACCATCAGCGCCGAGATGGAGATTGCAACTGTGCATGCCATCGCCGAGCTCGCGCAAGTCGAGCAAAGCGATGTGGTGGCCGCGGCCTATGCCGGCGCGACGCTGAGCTTCGGGCCGGAGTACCTGATTCCGAAGCCCTTCGACCCGCGGCTCATGATGAAGATCGCCCCGGCCGTGGCGAAGGCCGCCGCCGAGTCCGGCGTGGCCAGCCGGCCGGTGAAGGACCTGGACGCTTATCGCGAGAAGCTGCAGAGCTTCGTCTATGCCTCGGGCACGACGATGAAGCCCATCTTCACGCTGGCCAAGGGCGCCAAGAACAAGCGCGTGGCCTACGCCGAAGGTGAAGAAGAGCGCGTGTTGCGAGCCGTGCAGGTGATCGTGGACGAAGGTCTCGCGCGGCCCACGCTGATCGGTCGGCCGGCCATCATTGCTCAGCGCTGCGAGAAGTTCGGCCTTCGCTTGGAAGCCGGGCGCGACTATGACGTCGTCAACGTCGAGCAGGACGACCGCTACCGCGACTACTGGCAGACCTACCACCGGATGAACGCCCGAAAGGGCGTGACGCAGCAATACGCGAAGATCGAAATGCGACGCCGTCTCACGCTGATCGGCTCGATGCTGTTGCACAAGGGCGAGGTCGACGGCCTGTTGTGCGGCACGTGGGCGACGACGGCCTTGCATCTGCACTACATCGACCAGGTGATCGGCCTGCGCAAGGGCGCTAAGACCTACGCCTGCATGAATGGGCTGATCTTGCCTGGCCGTCAGGTAATGCTGGTCGACACCCACGTCAACTACGACCCCACCGCGCAGCAGCTGGCCGAGATCACGGTGATGGCGGCCGAGGAGATGAAGCGCTTCGGCCTGATGCCCAAGGCCGCCTTGTTGTCGCACAGCAGCTTCGGCTCCAGCAACCAGCCTTCAGCCATCAAGATGCGCGAGACCCTGGCCCTGCTGCAGGAGCAGGCACCCTGGCTGGAAGTGGACGGCGAGATGCACGGTGACGCCGCGCTGGACGCCCCTTACCGAAACCAGCTGATGCCCGGCAGCACGCTGACCGGCGAAGCCAATCTGCTGGTGATGCCCAACATCGACGCCGCCAACATCAGCTACAACTTGCTGAAGACGGCCGCTGGCGGCGGCATTGCCATCGGGCCGGTGCTGCTTGGCGCAGCCAAGCCAGTGCACATCCTGACCCCGTCTGCCACGGTTCGGCGAATCGTCAACATGACGGCGCTGACCGTGGCGGACGCCAACGCTTTTCGTTGAGCGACATATGCCAGCGCCGGGAGGCGCTGGCCAGATGGCCGAGGCTTGTGCACGGACAATGTGACAGCGGCTGTCATAACTCTTTTCAGTGCTCGACCGAGAGATTCGCGCCTTGCGGAATCTCCATATCCGAAGTGCCGGCGGAAATGTTTGTGCTCACTACGGAGGCGCTGGTCCTGCCCCAAATTGAGGCAACGGCTTGAGATTTTTTACCTGATTCAGTACCATCGCGGTTTCGCATTTCAGGGATATCCCGTGTTTCTCTTTGGTCGGCAGCCTGCATGGCCACCCCTTGGTAAGTTGGGGCTCGCTATGGTTCTGGCAGGTGCTGCGGTCTTCGGCAATGTTGCCGCAGCAAAGACGCCGAGTCCGCAACTAGACACCGTTGCGCTGGCCAGCCTGCCGAGTGAAGCCCAAGCCACCGACCGCCTGATCCGGGCCGGTGGGCCATTTCCTTACACGCAAGACGGTAGGAGTTTTGGCAACCGCGAGCGGCAACTCCCGGCCCAACGCCGAGGCTACTACCGCGAATACACCGTCAAGACACCTGGATCGCGCAACCGAGGGGCGCGCCGGATCGTGTGCGGAGGCTCCCAGGCCACTGCTCCCGATGCCTGTTTTTATACGGACGATCACTACACGAGCTTTCGCCGAATCGTGCAGTGATCGCCCAGCAAGTTTTCATTTGACCTAAGGAGGAACGCGACCATGCTTTTGCAGACAGTCCGTCCAAACATTGTCCAGTCGATACGCGCCTATCGCGTCGATGAACTGCACGAGGCCGCGCAGGGTGCGGGCCAGCATTTCCTCTACGCCAACCTGACTTCTGCCCAGACCAAACAGGATGTGATGGAGGCGATTGCCGAATCCTTCCTGTTCCCCGCGCACTTCGGCAAAAACCTGGACGCGTTGTACGACTGCATGACGGACCTGGTCCACAAATCGGGCGCGCAGCCTGGATTCGTGGTGGTTCTCGAGCAATTGCCCGACAACCCGCGCTTCGATCGCGAAGCACGCGAGCAGCTGCTGGATGTGTTTCGCGATGCGGCCGATTTCTGGGCCGAGCGAAAGATTCCATTCAGGTGCTTCTATTCTTTTCAGTAGCCCGCTCCCAAGAACAAGGGTCATGGGAGCGGGCTACGGAAACGGCCCCAAGCGTTGCAGACAAGCCGGCCAAGGCGGCGGCGAAGAGCGCAGCCAATACCAGCTTCGGCACCAACATGCCGCTGATGAGCAGCGCGTTCGACACTTCGATGTGGCTTAGCGCTGCTTGATGTGATCTGACGCGCGTTGGACGAAAAAGGCAGCTTAGGCTGCCTTTTTCTTTGCCCGGTCAGTTCAGCGCTCGCACCAAGGCCAGGTAGTCGCTGACCGGGACTTCTTCGGCCCGACGCTGCGTGTTGAATTCGCCGGCGAACCCGCGCTCATCCAACCAGCGGCCCAGCGTGTTCCTCAGCAACTTGCGCCTTTGCGAAAAGGCCACCGTCACCAGTTCACCGAGCAGCTTTGCGTCGACGCCCACGGCGAGGGGCAGAGGCTGCATGCGCACCACTGCGGAGTCCACTCGCGGTGGCGGATCGAAAGCCTCCGGAGGGACGTCAAGCACCGACTCGATGTCGTATCGCCACTGCAGCATCACTGACAGCCGGCCATAGTCCTTGTTGCCGGGCGACGCGGCCATGCGGTCCACCACTTCCTTCTGCAGCATGAAGTGCTGATCCACGACATGGCCGACGTGTTCGAGCAGGTGGAAGAGGATCGGCGTAGAGATGTTGTACGGCAGGTTGCCGACGACACGCAGCTTTTGATCGGCCTTTGCTGCGACGGCCGCAAAGTCGACTTTCAGCACGTCGGACTCGATGACATTCAGCTCGTTGCGTTTGCGCAGGCGAGCAGCCAAGTCGCGGTCAAGCTCGACGACGGTGAGCCGCTCGCAGCGTTCGACCAGCGGGTTCGTCATGGCGCCCAGGCCGGGCCCTATTTCCACCAGCGCCTGCCCTGGCTTCGGATCGATGACGTCGACGATGGCCTCGACCACCGCCTGGTCAGCGAGGAAATGCTGCCCGAAGCGCTTGCGGGGAATGTGCTTCACAAGCTACTGCGGAGGCTCGCGCATCTCCACATAGGCGCGGGCGCGCAGGTCACGCACCCACTCGGCGTACGCCTCATCGAACTTCTGCTCACGCAGGGCGTTGCGAGCCTGTTCGCGCTGCTGCTTCGCATCGAGCGCCACCTTGCGGCGTTCAATCACCTGGATCAGATGCACGCCAAAGCGCGACACCACCGGGTCAGACACTCCGTTGATGGGCAGCGCGTTCATGGCGGTCTCGAACTCCGGGACGAAGGTGCCGGACGACACCCAGCCCAGGTCGCCGCCTTGCGCAGCACTGCCGTCTTCGGAGTTGTCGCGAGCGATCTGGTCGAAGCCGCGGGTGCCCGCAGCGATCTGGCGCTTGAACTCCAGCAGTCGGCGGATCGCCGCTTCCTGGCTCAACTGGGGCGATACGCGCAGCAGGATGTGCCGGGCGCGCGTCTGCGCCACCGACAGCGCGCTGGCCTCGTTGCGTTCGAGCAGCTTGAGAACGTGAAAGCCTGCCCCTGTGCGCAGCAGCGCGGGCGAGACCTCGCCAGCCTTCAGCGGACGTACCGCTTCGACGAACACGTCGGGCAGGCGATCCGCCGGGCGCAGGCCGATCTCGCCGCCCTTAGCGCGGTTGCTGTCCTCGGAAATCTCGCGTGCGACGGCCGCGAAATCTTCGCCGCCGCGGATGCGGGCCAGTGCCGATTCGGCCCGCGCACGCCGCTCGGCTACGGCGCCGACGTTGGCGCCATCGGGCACCGTCACCAGCACCTGGGCGATGTTGTATTCGGTCGCGAGGCCGGCGGCGGCGCGCTGCTTCTCGAGCCAGTCGTCGATTTCGGTGTCGGTGATGCGGATGCGCGACTGCACCTCGCGTTCACGGGTGCGCTCGACCATCAACTGGTCACGGATGTTCTTGCGAAAACGCGCGTAGTCGATGCCTTCACGCTTCAGCCGTTCGCGCAGCTGTTCGGGCGTCAACTGGTTTTGCGACGCCACATTTGCCATGGCACGCTCGACCTCCGGGTCATCGACTTTCTGGCCGCTGTCGCGCGCGTTGGTGATCTGCACCCGCTCGTCGATCAGGGCATCTACCACCTGCCGGC
Source organism: Rhizobacter sp. P2_G4 (assembly GCF_056403575.1). Lineage (NCBI taxonomy): Bacteria > Pseudomonadati > Pseudomonadota > Betaproteobacteria > Burkholderiales > Sphaerotilaceae > Rhizobacter > Rhizobacter sp. P2_G4. The sequence goes on from NZ_JBFUFG010000001.1 coordinate 1,227,772, forward strand.
GCAGGTCCTCCTCAGACGGAAGGCGGGCACCGCTGCGCCGGGCGTCTTCACGCACCTGGGCCAGTCTCAGCTGCACCTCACCGGCGGTCACCAGCTCCTGGTTGACGATGGCCACGATGTAGTCGGCTGTGTGTGGCGTAGACGCCCGCTGCTGTGCCAGGGCGGCCGGCACGAAGCCAGCTGCGAAGAGCGACAACAAGGCAATACGGGACCAGGAGTGAATCAGTGTCATGGGATGTTCAGGGCGCGTCGGCCATTGCCATCAGGGGGAAGTGTCGTCACGCAGCAGGCGGTAGCCGGGGATATTGTCCTTCAAGACCCTGAGCGGGTTGGTACCAAGCCGAGACAGGCCGATGAACTCGATTTCGAAGCCCAACTGCGTCGTGGCTTCCACCTGGCTGGTTGACAGGCGCTTGGCCACGACGCGGCCGATCCAGCAGCCGGCGTCGTACTCCAGGCCGAGCACCGAGTCGGTGATCCGGCTGTCGCGCAGGCTGTAGTTCACCCGGCCCACTCCGTACCAAGTCCCGGAGCAGGTGTTGCTGGACGTGCTGTTCCGCGATGCATTGCGTATCGGACCATAGAGCGGCCATTGCCAGCCGAGTTCCACCTGTTCCGTGCCGTCCAGCGCGCTGACCAATTCGCCGCTGCCGTCGGCCTTGGGCTGAAGGGTGTCGCGCTTGAACCGATAGGCGACGTTCAGTGTTCGGTACGGACCAGGCGAGTAGCGGGTGCCGACGACCGAGCGCACCGTGCGGTGGATGTCCGGGCTGTATTGCAGCCCCGCATCCAGCTTCCATTTCGACGAGAGCGTCGAAGAGCCGAGCAGCAGCAAATCGGACACATGCTGTGTGAATGGCGTGCCATCCGGGGTGATGAGCTGGTCGGAAAGCAGGAAGCGTTGTGCCACCCCCAGGCGCAGGGTCTCCGTGCCGGTATGGGCGTCCAGCAGGCGGGTGGTGACGCCTGCAGTGACCTGATGAGCGTCCGACACCCGGTCGATGCCTGAGAAGGCGTTGTCGGTGTAGATCGAGTCGAAGTTGAAGTCCTTGCCGGCCGAGTCGAAATTGGGCAGGAAGGTCTGGTCGTGGAACGGCGTCTTGACGTACAGCAGGCGCGGCTCCAGCGTCTGCCGCATGGAGCGGCCGAACCAGACGGCATCGCGTTCGAGCACCCAGGCGCTGTCGAGGCTGAAGCTCGGAATGACGCGGCCGAAATGGGTGCGGTTGGCGTACGGGCCGGAGAGCGCCGCCTGGTCGATCGAGTAGGACGCGGCATTGAGCGACACCTTGGGAATCAAGCTCCAACCCGGCGTTACATAAGGCCAGCTCAGCGAACTCAGCGCATGAACGCGAGACCCCGTGACCCGCGAGGGAGCTAGGCTACCGTCCGGGTTGCTGAAGTGGTTGAACTCGGTTTCGAGCGCGAAATCGAGGCCGCCCCAAAGCTTGTGTGATCCCCGCACGCCAATCTGGGGCAACCGGTCGTAGGGGGCGGGGTCGAGCTGGTCAGCTGGATTGGACGAACTGGCCGCTTGCAGCAACTGCCAGCGCAATACCCGCGCATAGGTGTTCCAGTCGCCGAATTCCTTGCTGGCCTGCAGGTCGGCGGCCAGCAGCCGAGGTGTGATGCCGGGATAGTCGCGGGAAAAATCTTTCCAGTAATCGTCGTCGGTCACGCGAGCGACGCTGGCCTTGTACACGCCGTCACCCAACAGCGTCCCTTCATGCGTCAGGCCAAGCGAACCACGTGTTTTGCCGGTCAATCGGTCATTAGCCAGGACGTTCAGGTTGAGGGCACCTTCGTACTGCGGTTCGAGGTAGCGAAACTCGGTCCCCAGGCCGACGCCACGCTTGGAGATGATGCTGGGCGTGATCGTGGCGTCGCGGTTGGGCGCGATGTTCCAGTAGTACGGCACCGACAGCTGCAACCCGCTTTTGCTGTCCAGCCCGGTGCTGGGCGGAAGCCAGCCCGACTTGCGCGCGTCGGTCAACGGAAAGCTCAATGTGGGCGCCGCGAGAATGGGTACGCCGTAGAAGCGCAGCACTGCCCCTTTGGCGAGGCCTTCGTTGTTGGCGAAGTCGAGCTTCACGCTGTCGGTGTAGAGCATCCAGGCGGGATTACTCGAGCCGTCGCGCGGGCAGCTGGTGTAGGTACCGCCTGTGGCGACGGTCAGGTCTTCGCCAAGAAAATCCACGCGGGTCGCCGTTCCCCCGGCCTTGGTGCGTGAGAAGAAATAGGTCGGGCTGATGAAATAGCCCTCGAAGCGGGCCACCTGCACCTGCAGTTCGGGCCCGCTGTACTTGTTGCCGTCTCGGGAGACGCTGACCTTGCCTTGCCCGCGGGCGGTGTCTGTCTGCTGGTCGTAGCTGAGTCGGTCAGCGCGAATCTCGGTCTTGTCTTGGCGCAGGTAGGCGTCGCCTTCAGCGGTGACGTCGGCATCGGGGTGCGCGCGAATCTCAGCAGCTTCCACGGTGACGGGTGGCTTGGGCGGCGTGCTCGCCGCTTGCGGCCACGCGAGCGTGCTGCCAGCCGTCAGCCAGCCGGCCGCGAGGCAGCCTGCAAAAGCGCGGCGATGTGAAGAAAGAAGGTGCAACGGAGGCGGAGAGCGAGTTCTGCGGTGGTAGAACGCCTGGTGCTGTCGTGCGGCGCAGGCCGACCCGAGGCGATTTGTAGAATCGATTATCAACGAGGGGCGAGGGCTCGCCGCCTTGGCTTCCCCTTATCTGCATTGCGCTGTGCCATGACCTCCGAATCCCCTGCCATTGCCTGGACCGACGATGCTCGCCGCGAACTCTTCGCGACGTGGCTGGCCGGCGTGGCCGAGCGTCACGCGCTCAACGTCGCAAGCCTGCGCTCCGCGAGTGCGGATGCGAGCTTTCGTCGCTACTTTCGCATCGACGGCGACACAGGTGCGTCGTTCATCGTGATGGATGCGCCGCCGCCGCAAGAAGACGTGCGGCCGTTCGTCAGCGTTGCGGCCATGTTCGAAGGCGCAGGCCTGAATGCACCACGCGTGCTCGAGCAAGACGTGCAAAACGGCTTTCTGCTGCTCACCGACCTGGGCTCTCAGCTTTACCTTCATCGCCTGCAAGAAGCCAAGGCACAAGGCGATGCGCGCAGTATCTCGTCGCTGATGCACGACGCGATTGCGGCGCTCGTGCAATGGCAAGTCCGCGCCGATGCTAGCGGCCTGCCGGCTTATGACGATGCGCTGCTTCGAAGAGAGCTGGCTCTGTTCCCCGACTGGTGTGTGGCGCGCGAGTACGCCGTCACCTGGACACCCGATCAGCAAGCGAAGTGGCAAAAGGTGTGCGACCTGCTGGTCGCCAGCGCGCTGGCGCAACCCACAGTGGCCGTGCATCGCGACTACATGCCACGCAACCTGATGGTCTGCCCGGCCGAGCAGGGCAACCCCGGCATTCTCGACTTCCAGGATGCGGTGCGAGGCCCGATCAGCTACGACCCTGCGTCGATGCTTCGTGACGCCTTCATCTCATGGGAAGAAGAGCAGGAGATCGACTGGGCGGTGCGCTATTGGCAGCAGGCTCGAAAGGCCGGCCTCAGCCTTCCGGACGATTTTGGCGAGTTCTGGAAACAGCTGGAATGGATGGGGCTGCAGCGTCACCTCAAGGTGCTCGGCATCTTCAGCCGCTTGAAGCATCGGGACGGCAAGCCCAAGTACTGTGAAGACCTGCCGCGCTTCTTTGCCTACGCCCACAAGGTGGCAACGCGTTACAACGGCCTCGGGCCATTGGCCCACCTGCTGGAGCCGCTGATGGGCGCCACGCGCCACGAAGTCTTTTACTGAAGAACCAGCTGGCCCACGCTGCGCGGCGTGGCACAGCCGGCGGCCTGAAGCCAGGGGTCGTGCTCGCCGCCGCCGAACGTCTGCACGAGAAAGTCGATGAACGCCCGCGTGCGTGCCGGCACGTACTTGCGTGTCGGCATGGCGGCGTAAAGCCGCAGCGTCAAAACCCGCCATTCGGGCAGCACCCGCTCCAGGGCGTGCTCGAGCAGGGCATCTTCGACCACGTAAGAGGGCAGGCCCGAAATGCCCATTCCAGCCAGGGCCGCGGCGTACATGGTGTCGCTGTGGATGGTGCTGAGAGCGGGCTTCGAAGGAACCAGGGTGAACGACTCGCCCGATGGTTCGTCGTCGCCCCAGTCGCCGCGATGAAACGTGATTTCCCGCATGTGGCTCGGGAGCATGGCTTCATGCATCGGCAACTCGTTGGGGTGCACAGGCCTGCCCATGCGATCAAGGTATTCCGGGGAAGCGCAGGTGATCACTTCCGAACGTGCCAGCAAACGGGCCACGAAGTCGCCGTCCAACGCCTGCTTTCCGACCTGGATGATGCTGATGTCGAAGTTCTCGTCGACGGTTTCAACCGGACCCGGCACGACGAGCTCAAGCGTCACCCGCGGATAGAGCGCCCGAAAACGCGGCAGGTGCTTGGCGATCTGGTGCACCGCGAACGCGGGCGGAGCCAATACGCGCAGGTGGCCGCGAGGGTCCGACGTTGCGGCGCTGGCCAGCGCCTCCGCTTCTTCCACCTCCGTGAGGATCTGTCGCACGCGGTCGAGGTAGAGCTCACCGGTGTCAGTCAGCGCCAAGCGGCGCGTCGTGCGGTTGATCAGGCGAGCGCCCAGATGCTCTTCCAAGTCGGCCACCAGTCGGGTGACGACGGCCGCTGATAGGTTGAGCTGCCGGGCTGCGCCCGCGAAGCTGCCCTCTTCGATGACCCGGGAAAACACCCGCATGGAATGCAGTCGGTCCATCTCTTACACCTCTATTGTTTCGTTTTGAGCAATGCGCAATTGAAGCATAGGCTATTTATTGATCGATTGGCAATGCCTACAGTTCAGTTCATCGATGAGCCGAATGCAAACAGAGCGACTCACCGAGGCTGGACACGACGGCACTCATAGCAACACCGCCTGCCCGGAACGTCACCTCAACTTTTTGAATTAAGGAAATCATCATGAACACCAAGCAAATCATCGCCGCTGCCGCCATCGCCCTCTTCGGTTCTGCCGCCTTCGCTCAAGAAGCCGTGCAGAACGTCGAAATCCCGACGTCTTCGAATGTCCAACGTGCTGACGTCAAGGCTGAGGCCCTTCGTGCTCGTGCTGCTGGTGAACTCGCGAACAGCGAAGCGCCTGTTGCCGCTGCACCGGCAGCTTCAACGACGCTCACCCGCGCTGCTGTGCGCAACGAGTTCTTGCAAGCTCGTGCAGCCGGCAAGGTCGTCTACGTTGGTGATGTGGCCCAGTACGCCAACGACACTGCAACTCCGGTTCGCACCCGCGAAGAAGTCAAGGCTGAAGCCCGCGCCTTCGCCCGCCTGAACCAAACTGCCAACGTGCAGACTGCTGGTTACTGAGATTCGGCGTTCTGCGCCGCTCGATCAAGCCGCCTTCGGGCGGCTTTTTCACGTTTGGCCGCGGCTCATCGAAAATGGCGGATTGCGCTGAATCCTCCCCATGCTGCGAATCACCGAACTTCGACTGCCGCTCACTCACTCCGAAGACGCCCTGCGCCCAGCAGTGGTGAAGCGCTTGGGCTTGGCCCATGACGGCGAACTGAAGGCGTTCTCCGTCTTCAAGCGCAGCTACGACGCCCGCAAGAAGAGCGCGATCGTGTTGATCTACACCGTCGACTGCGAACTCGACGACGAAGCAGCGGTGCTGCAGCGTTTCACAGGTGACGTCCACGTCCGGCTGGCGCCTGACACCGCCTACAAGTTCGTCGGCCACGCGCCGATAGACTTTGCCTCGAGCGACACACCCCGTCCGCTGGTGATCGGCTTCGGGCCATGCGGCATCTTCGCCGCGCTGATCTTGGCGCAAATGGGTTTGCGCCCCATCGTGCTGGAGCGCGGCAAGGAAGTGCGGCAACGCACCAAGGACACCTGGGGCCTGTGGCGTCAGCGCATTCTCAATCCGGAGTCGAACGTGCAGTTCGGCGAGGGCGGTGCTGGCACGTTTTCCGATGGCAAGCTGTGGAGCCAGATCAGCGACCCGCGCCACCTCACGCGCAAGGTGCTGACCGAGTTCGTCAAGGCCGGGGCGCCGGACGAAATTCTGTACGCCGCCAAGCCCCACATCGGCACCTTCCGCTTGGTGAGCATGGTGGAGAAGATGCGCGCGGACATCGTGGCCCTGGGTGGCGAGATTCGTTTCCAGCAGCGCGTGACCGACGTGCGCATCGAAGCCGGGCACATCCGCGGCGTCACGCTCGCCTCTGGCGAAGAACTGCGCGCCGACCATGTCGTGCTGGCGCTCGGCCACAGCGCACGCGACACCTTCGCGATGCTGCACGAGCGCGGCGTCTACATGGAGGCCAAGCCTTTCTCGGTCGGCTTTCGCATCGAGCACCCGCAAAGCTTGATCGACGCCGCGCGTTTCGGCCCCAGCGCGGGCCATCCCATCCTCGGTGCGGCGGACTACAAGCTCGTGCACCATGCGCGCAATGGGCGGTCGGTCTACAGCTTTTGCATGTGCCCGGGTGGCACGGTGGTGGCGGCCACATCGGAGCCGAACCGGGTGGTCACGAACGGCATGAGCCAGTACTCGCGCAACGAGCGCAATGCGAACGCCGGCATCGTGGTGGGCGTGACGCCGCAGGACTACCAGCTCGACAAGAACGCGAGCGGTCCGGTGAACCCACTCGATGGCATGGCATTCCAGCGGGTCTGGGAGTCGCGGGCCTTCGAGCTGGGGGGTGGAACCTACGAGGCTCCCGGCCAACTGGTGGGCGACTTCATCAAGGGTCAACGCTCGTCGGTGCTCGGCAAGGTCGAGCCTTCCTACAAGCCGGGCGTGCTGTTGACTGACCTGGGCGAGCGCGGAAACGAAAGCCTGCCCGACTACGCCATTGCTGCCATACGCGAAGCCCTGCCTGCCTTCGAGCGCCAGATCAAGGGCTTTTCTCTGCCTGACGCGGTGCTCACCGGGGTGGAGACACGCACCTCATCGCCCTTGCGCATCACGCGTGGCAAGGACTTCCAGAGCCTCAACGTCCAAGGCCTGTATCCGGCCGGTGAAGGCGCCGGCTACGCAGGCGGAATCATGTCGGCAGGCGTCGACGGCATCGAGGTCGCCGAGGCGCTCGGTGCACGAATGCTTCAGCGGTCCGAGAGGTAGTCGATCGCCAGCATGCTGAGCGTCAGCGCGCCCATCGGCATGGCGTCTTCGTCGAAGTCGAAGGCCGGCGAGTGGTTGGTGGCGGCGTTCATGGGTGTCTTGCCCTTGGGCGGCGCGCCGAGGATGTAGAAGAAGCCCGGCACAACCTTCTGGTACTCCGAGAAGTCTTCCGAGGCCGCGATCTTCGGAATCACCATCACCTGGTCTTCGGTCGATCGCTGCAGGGACGGCAGCATGGCCGTTGTCAGATCCGCCGCATTGACCGTCACGCTGTAGGCGGTGGGTCCGAAGCTCACCTTCGCCTTCGCCCCACTCGCGGCGGCAATCATCTCGGCCGTGGTGGTGATGCGCCGCTTGGTTTCGGCTCGCATGTCTTCGTCGAAGGTGCGCAGCGTGCCCAGCATCTCGACGCTCTCGGGCACGATGTTCTCGCGGTTGCCGCCGTGAATGGAGGCGATGGTCAGCACCACTGGCTCCTTGCCAATGTTGAGCTGGCGGCTCACGATGGTCTGCAGCCCGGTGATCACCTGGGCCGAGACGACGATCGGGTCCACGCCTGTCCACGGTGCTGCACCATGCGTCTGCTGCCCCGTGACAGTGATGTGCACGGTGTCGGCTCCAGCCATCATCGCCCCGCTTCGGTAGCCTACCCAGCCAAACGGCATGTTGGGTGAGATGTGCAGGCCGAACACGGCGTCGACCTTGGGGTTGTCGAGAACACCCTGAGTCACCATCGCGCGCGCACCCCAATTCGCCTGAGTGCCGTTGGTCTCTTCAGCAATGCCCTCTTCAGCGGGCTGGAAAATGAATTTCACCGTGCCGGGGATCTGCGCCTTCACGCTCGCGAGCACTTCGGCCACGCCGAGCAGGATGGCGGTGTGGCCGTCGTGGCCGCAGGCATGCATCACCGGCGAGTCCTGCCCGAGGTGCTTGCCTTTGGCTTCCGACGCGAAAGAGAGACCCGTCGCCTCGGCGATGGGCAGGGCGTCCATGTCGGCACGCAACGCCACCACCTTGCCTGGGCGCCCGCCCTTGAGCACGCCCACCACGCCGTAGCCACCCACACCCGTCTTGACGCTCATGCCCAGCTTGCGCAAATGGTCGGCCACCAGACGCGAGGTTCGCACCTCCTGGCCCGAGAGCTCAGGGTGCTCGTGGATGTCGCGCCGCCAGGCCACCATCTTGTCTTGCTCAGCCTCGAAGCGCGGCCTCAAGGTGGCGGCGTCGAGCACCTGCGCTTGCACACTGCCGGCGCAGGCCGCCCACGCACACAGCAAGGCGGCTCCCAGGCCGGCGGGGCGCGTCAACGGCATTAGGGGCAGGCTGCCATCACTTGGGCCACTGCGGCGGTGAGCTTCTTGCCATAGGGCACGTGCAGGAACTCGTTCGGGCCGTGCGCGTTGCTCTTGGGGCCCAGCACACCACAGACCATCATCTGCGCCGCCGGGAAGCTCTTCTGCAGCATGCTCATCAGCGGGATGGTGCCGCCCTGGCCGATGTAGCCGCAAGGCGCGCCGAAGTGCGCCCGCGAGGCCGTGTTGAGCGCATCCTCCAGCCATGGCGACAGGCTCGGCGCATTCCAACCCGACGCGCCTTGCGCACCCACGCGGCCATCCGCGTTGAATGTGACCTTGGCGTTGTAGGGCGCGTTGTCTTCGAGCAAGGCCTTCAGTTTCTGCGCCGCTTCGTTGCCGTCGACGAGCGGCGGCAAACGCAGGCTCAGCTTGAACGCCGTGTACGGCCGCAGCACATTGCCCGCGTCCTTCAGTGCTGGGAATCCGTCGACGCCCGTCACGCTCAGCGTGGGCTTCCAGGTGCGGTTGATCAGTGCCTGCAAGGGGTCGGTGGACGTGGGCAGCGTCGGGCCACCATCGGCGCCGCAGGCCCAGGGAAAGCGCTTCCACACCTCGTCGCCGAGGATCTGCGCGGTGGCACGCGCCTGCTCGCGGCGGTCAGCCGGGATCTCGCAATGAAAGCTCTGCGGCAGCAGCTCGCCCGTCTTGCTGTCTTCCAGCCGGTCGAGCACCTGGCGCAGGATGCGAAAGCTCGAGGGCACCAGCCCGCTCGAATCGCCCGAGTGCACGCCCTCGGTGAGGATCTCTACCTTCAGCGTGCCGGTCACGTTGCCGCGCAAGCTGGTGGTGAGCCACAGCTGGTCGTAGTTGCCGGCGCCGCTGTCCAGGCAAACCACCAGGCTCACGTTACCGAGCCGATCTTTCAGCATGTCCACATAGGCGGGCAGGTCGAAGGAGCCGCTTTCCTCGCAGCTTTCGATCAGGCCCACGCAGCGCGGGCGCGGAATGCCCTGCTTGTCGAGCGCGAGGATCGCGGTGAGCGACGCGTAGATCGCGTAACCGTCGTCGGCGCCGCCGCGGCCGTAGAGCAAGCCGTTTTCGTACTTGGGCGTCCACGGGCCGAGATCATTGCGCCAGCCGTTGAACTCGGGCTGCTTGTCGAGGTGGCCGTAGAGGCAGATGGTGTCGGTGCTGCCGGCCTTGGTCGCAGGCACCTCGAAGAAGATCACCGGCGTTCGCCCCGGCAGGCGAATCACCTCGAGCTTGAGCCCGGCGACCTGCTTGCCTTCGACCCAGGTGGCGGCATCGCGCACCACCTTGTCGATGTAGCCGTGCTGCTCCCACTGCGCATCGAACATCGGGCTCTTGGCCGGAATGGCGATGTAGTTGGTGATGGCCGGAACGATCTCTTCGTCCCAGGTGCGATTGGCAAAAGCGGCGATGGCCGAAGCCTCGTCGGGCTGGATGGGTTGCAGCGGGTCACGTGCGTTCATTGGGGCTCTCCTTCGTGGGGAAAGGTCAGTTTAGAGCTTTGCCTCGGCCACGGGCCGCAACCCTTGCAGCCATGTGCCCAACACCGCGAACACCTCTGCCTGCTCGGGCTCGTTGAAGATCTCGTGGAACAGCGGACCGAACTCGCGCGTGGTGACCACGGCCTTGGGTGCTGCTGCCGAAAACGCACGGCTCCCAGCCGGCACCACGCATCGGTCACTGCCGGCGTAGATCAGCAGCGTGGGCACATGCCACAGTGCAGCGCGTTCGCGGGTGACGGCCCCGCTGTCGATGAAGAAGTTGACCAATCGCGGGCTGATGCGGTCATGCACCAAGGGGTCGGCCACGTAGGCTGCCACCACCTTGGCATCGCGTGAGATCCATTCGGGCTTCAAGCCGTTGCCCACGCCCAAGTTGGGTGCCAGCGACCCCAGCACCCGCAGCACGACCTTCATGAAACCGCCGACGCCGATGTCGAGCGCCGGTGAGGAGAGCACCAGCGCATCGACCGGCCGGTGCCACGGCGCGGGGCTCGCAAGACCTTCGGCGACAAAGCGCGCCGCCACCATGCCACCCATGCTGTGGCTCAGCAGCACCAGGGGCCCGGGGCGGTCCTCGCGCACGGCGTCGATCACCTGTGCGAGGTCTTTCAGCAAGGCGTCCCATGTATGGATACGGCCTCTTGCGCCCTCGCTGCGGCCGTGGCCGCGGTGGTCGTAGCCCACCGCATTCCAGCCCCAGCCGTTGAGATGCGCTGCCACCTGTTCGTACCGGCCGATGTGTTCGCCCAGGCCATGCACGATCAGCACCGTGCCACGCGCATTGGCCGCCGGCCACTCCCTGAGGTGGAGCTTCAGGCCGTCGGCGGTGCTGAGCGCGTTGTTCATGGCGGCAGTGTAGGGAGCGGTGTCGCCTGCGCGCACCGGGGCTTGCCCGCTGTCTGCCGCCTTCCGTTCGGCCGACACTGTCGCCCATGACCACACGGAGTTCTGCATGAACGACTTCTTCCAGCTCAGCAGCGAAGGCGGCATCGCCCATCTGCAGCTCAACCGCCCCGAGCGCATGAACACCATGGCGCCGCCGTTCTTCCCGGCATTGCGCGACGCGGTGCAGCAGCTGAACGACTGCGGCGAGACGCGCGTGCTCGTCATCAGCTCCACCGGCAAGCACTTCTGCGCCGGCATGTCGCTCGATGTGTTCAGTGGCAACAGCGGCATGCTCGACACCGCCAGCGCCCGCACGCGCTTGAGCTTCCAGGAATCATTGCGCCGGTTGATGGGATGCTTCGACGTGCTCGACGAAGTGCGCTTCCCCGTCATCTGCGCAGTGCAGGGCGGCTGCATCGGCGGCGGGCTCGACCTGGCCAGCGCCTGCGACATTCGCCTGTGCACGGCCGATGCCTTCTTCACTGTGCAGGAGATCCACATCGGCATGGCCGCCGATCTCGGCGTGCTGCAGCGCCTGCCCAAGATCGTGCCGCAGGCCGTGGCGCGCGAGATGGCCTACACCGGCGACCGCCTCGGTGCCGAGCGGGCACTCGCCGTGGGGCTCGTCAATGCCGTGTTGCCCGATGCGCCCGCGCTCCTGGCGCATGCGATGAAGCTGGCCCAGAGCATCGCCGCCAAGTCGCCGCTCGCGATGGCTGGCACCAAGCTGTCGATCAACTACGCGCGTGACCATGGCACCGCCGCCGCCCTGCAGCAGATGACGCTGCTGCAAAGCGCGATCTTCGACACCGGCGAGATGACGGAGGCGATTGCTGCGTGGAAGGACAAGCGCAGTGGCGAATTCGAGCCGCTGGCGCCGGTGCCGCCGCTCTGACCGCAGGCTCGCAGCCGCCATTCCGCGTGAAGCAATCGACGCCGACCGGGCCGTAACTGCGGTTCGGAGGAAGCTTTCTTTTCAGTGTGCCGCCGCGCTGCCGATAAGGTGCGAGATGCGTTGTGATTTGCCGCGTGGCCGTGCATCGGCCAGGCGTGTGGAATGTCACGCAGCTTGTTCAATCCAGAAGGGCGGGCGTGGGTGTTCGATCGTGATGTGCCATTCGACCAGCGTCGCCGATGGGGAGGCCAGGTCAAGCTCATCGCGATGTCGATCGGGGAGACGCTGGTCCGCGTCATCGCGTTGCTGGCCTGCGGCCTGGCCGCATCGGTCTGTGCCGCCACGAACACCGGCCGATGGTCGAGCATGGCCGACCCGGTCTTCCGTCACAACACGTCAGCCGAAGCCGCTGGCGCCAACGCCTTCGCCGAAGACGGCCAGGGCTTTCTGTGGATGGGCGGCCAGGGCGGTCTGTTGCGGTGGGACGGCTATCGCTTCAGCAGCTACCTGGCCGACCCGACCCTGCCAGGAACGCTGCCCGACAGCTTCGTCGTCACGCTGCACACCGATGAAAGCGGGCGCCTGTGGGTCGGCACCATCGCCGGCGGGCTGGCCCGCTATGACCCACTGACCGACCGGTTCGTGCACTACCCAGCCGGCAAGACAGGCTTGAGCCACGTCACCGTCAACGCGCTGGCCGACGACGGTGCAGGCGGCATCTGGGTCGGCACGGGTGCCGGGCTGGACCATCTCGATCCTGCCAGCGGCGTGGTCAAACGGCTGCCTTCGGGTGTGCTGGCCGGGCGCGTCATGGCGATTCTTCAAGACCGTGCCGGCACGCTCTGGGTCGGCACCAACCGAGGATTGGCGCGGCGTGAACCAGATGCCACGGAGTTCAGCGCCGTTTTGCTGCCGACGCGGCACGAGACTGCCCCGTCCGTGACGAGCCTGTTGCAGGATTCCAGCGGCCGCATCTGGGTGGGCACCCGGCCGGACGGCGCGTTTGTGATGGAAGCCGGCCAGTCGTCAGCGCGACCCGTTCGCGAAGACGGCGCCGGAGCCGCACTGTCGGGCGACGATGTGATGGGGCTCGCAGAGGCCGCGCCCGGCGAGGTCTGGATCGGCACGCTGGGCGGTGGCGTCCTGGTGGTCGATACCCACAACGGCACGACACACCGCGTGCGAAGCCAAGCCTCCTTGCCCACCAGCCTGCGTGACGACGACGTCAACGCGATGTACCGTGACCGCAGCGGCGAAATCTGGCTCAGCACGACCACCGCCATCAGCCAGCATGACCCGCAGCGTGCGGTGTCCACGCTCTTCGGCGTGCGCGGTCGCAGCCGCGGCATCTCGCATGCCAATGTGCCTGCTGTCCTCGCCATGCCGGACGGTCGCGTGTGGCTCAGCGTGGGCGATGGCGGCGTGGACATCATGGACCCGGTACTCGGCCGGGTGGCGCAACTTCGGCCCGATCCGCGGCAACCACTCACGGCGCTGCCTAAGGGCCGTGTGCTGGCCATGGCGCTGTCTCCCGAAGGGGATGTATACCTCGGCACCCACCAGGGCCTGTACCGAGCTGACCGCAAGGCGCACAGCCTGCGACGCGTGAGCTTCGCGCAGCGCAGCGCCACAGCCGCCGTGTGGGCGCTGCGCTTCGATGGCGACCGTCTCTGGTTCGGTGGGCTCGACGGCCTCTGGACGCTGGCGATGCACCCGGATTCCGCGCCGGAGCTGAAGCGCCCGCAAGGCGATCTCTCGGTGATCGAGCAAAGCGTCACCGTCATCGAACAGTCGCCCGACGCCATCTGGGTCGGCACCCGCTTCGGCGTGCTTCGCGTGGACAAGGCGACTGGCACGCTGGAGAGCATGCCCGTGGATGCTGCTGACCCCACGTCGCTGATCGGCGGCTATGTGGCGTCGCTGCTGCTGGACCGGCGTGGCCGGTTGTGGGTTTCGTCGATGGGCGGTGGCATCCATGTTCTCGAGCGGCGGGACGCCAACGGGAGACCCCGGTTCCGACGCCTCGGTACGTCGGACGGCTTGCCGAGCACCGGTGTGGACAAGCTGCTGGAGATTGCCGACGGGCAGGTGTGGGCCAGCACCGACGATGGGCTGGTCGTCATCGACCCAGACAGTCTGGGCGTGCGGTCGCTCAGGCGCGCCGAGGGCGTTGCCATCTCGGGCTACTGGAGCAACGCAGGCGCATTGACGCCTGCAGGTGAACTGCTCTTCGGCGGGCTGGGCGGCTTGACCGTGGTGCGACCGGAGCTGCTGCAGCGCCGTGAGTTCCGCCCGCCGGTCGTGGTGACCGATCTGCGGGTCGGCGGCACACGCATGCCGATCACGCAGATCAACGTGCCTGGGCATGCCGGCCTGATCGAGCTGGCGCCGGGCGCACGCAGCCTGCAGGTCGAATTCTCTGCACTCGACTACTCGGCGCCCGAGAGAAACCAGTACGCCTATCGGCTGGAAGGCTTCGACACCGACTGGGTGGCGTCCGACGGGCTGCGCCGCGTGGCCGCCTATACGAACCTGTCTCCGGGCGACTACACGCTGAAGATTCGAGGCTCAGGCCGCGACGGGCAGTGGAGCGATGCTGTGTTGAGCCTGCCGGTTCGCGTGCTGCCCGCGTGGTACGAGACGATCTGGTTCCGAGTGCTGCTGGGTCTCGGATTTATCGGTCTCGTGGCCGCGGTGGTGCAGGCACGCACGCTCATCTTCAAACGCCGCCAGAAGGAGCTCCAGGGCCTGGTGAGCGAGCGAACCGCGGCGCTTCTTCAGCGAACGTCGGAGCTTGAAGCCCGCACGGTGGAGCTGAACCTCATCCAGACGCAGCTCGAGCAGATCGCCTACCGCGACCCATTGACCGACCTGCCCAACCGGCGGTTCTTCAACGACACCTTCCGGCGCCTCATTGCGCAGGCCCGGCGCGACGGCGTCGGCTTCACGCTGATGCTGATCGACCTCGATCACTTCAAGCAGATCAACGATACCTTCGGGCACGACGCGGGCGACGCACTGCTGATCGAGCTCGCCGCGCGTTTGCGTGCGGCGGTGCGCGAGGTCGACAGCATCGCGCGGCTGGGCGGTGACGAGTTCGCGGTGCTGCTGCCGGCCACGACCGGCCGCGAGGCGGTGGAGATCGTCTGCAAGCGCATCGTCGAAGCGGCAGCGCTGCCGGTGTTCTTCAACGCGCAGGCCATACGGGCCGGCGCCAGCATCGGCGTGGCCTTGGGGCTGACTGACGGTGACGATGCGGACGCCTTGTACAAGTCGGCCGACCTCGCCCTCTACCAGGCCAAGCGCGAGGGGCGCAGTACCTGGCGCTGGCACGGGCAGACGGCCAGCGCCGAGCCTTCCAGCCTCTTTGAAGCTTGAAGAGCGAAGCTATGCGCTTTGCCAGAAGCGCAGGTGCAGCGCCGCGATCTCGTCTTCGACTTCGGCCACCGGCCCGATGACCTCGATGGCCTTCTGCCCGCGGGCGAAGAGGTCGCGGCAGGGCAGGTCGAGCGTCGGGTTCTCGGCGTGGTTGCCGGTGATCTGCAGCAGCCGGTGCTCGCTCATGCCGTAGACCACTCGGCCGATGTGCGCCCAGTACTGTGTGCCCGCGCACATCGCGCAGGGCTCGACTGTTGTGTAGAGCGTGCAGTGCCACAGCTCGTCGGGGGAGAAGCGCCGTGCGGCGTTGCGCGCCAGCACGCTTTCGGCGTGGTTCACGCTGTCGACGTTGCCCTGTGTCATCAACACGGTCGCGTGGTCGGGGCCGACGAGGATGGCCCCGAAGGGGTGGTGGCCCTGCCGCAGCGATTCTTCGGCGACGCGGTTGGCTTGGCGCAGCAGCGCCACGACCTGCTCTGCTGTGGGCGGGGTTCGGTGGATGGCGGGGTCGATGCTCATGAACGCTCATGGTGTGCGAGACACCATGAGCATAGAGCGCCTCGATCACGCCGCCATCGCGACTCGATTCAGACCTGTGGCGAGGGATGGGTCGAGGTACATCGCCATCCATTCCGTCACGGTCTTCTCGTGTGTCATTGGTCCGAGGTGGCCGGCACCCGGCAGTTCGCAGCGCTGTGCGTGAGGCATGGCGCGCGACAACAACTCGGCCACGCGGCGTGCGGGTGTGCGCGTCAGAGAACCATGCATCAGCAGGACGGGCATGTTCAGGCGCGACAGCACCGTCTGGCTCCAGCGGGCGGCGAAGCAGGCCTCGAAGTGGCGCGGCACGGCCGGCATGCGCAGGCCGACGGCGCCGCGTTGTGCGGGTGTCATGCGGGTCCACGCGTCGTCACCACCCCAGTAGCTGATGAACTGGGCGGCGGCTTCGTCCATCTCGCCGCGGCGCATCAGGCCGCGCACGGTGTAGGCGATGTCGGTGATCTCGGCCAGCGCCGGGTCGCGCGGCGCCAGTTCACGCATCACGCCGAAGGCCACCGGTTCGTAGAGCGTGAGCGAGCGCACGCGGCGTGGATAGCGAAGCGCAATCTGCAGTGCCACGGCGCCACCGTACGAATGGCCGACGAGGTGCACGCCGCGCTGGTCGAGGTGCGGGCTGGTCGACTCCATCAGTGCGGTGACGGCTTGCGCATCCACATGCAGGGTATTCATCGCCGCTTGCGGCCACTGTGGGCTGCGACCATGGCCATACAGGTCGGGTGCCAATACCTGCCAGCGGGTCGACAGGGTCTGCGCCAGCCCTTGCCATTGGGCATGGGTGCCGGCGCTGGAATGCAGGCAGACCACCAGGTCGCCGGCACCCTGGGTGCGGGCGGAGAGGCGGCCGGGGTTCACGGGTTCGATGCTCATGCGGTCCATCCAAAAACTGTGTTGATGGAGGCCGTTCGCATGTCGCGGCGAGGCGCCTCCAGGAGAACCGAAAGGATGCGGTGGCGCCGTATCAGCACGGTGTCGCCAGCCCCGTGGCGTGATTCATTCGTTGCGTCGATGTTGATGCGCTGCGTAACATCCCTGCCCATGCGCAGCC
Source organism: Rhizobacter sp. P2_G4 (assembly GCF_056403575.1). Lineage (NCBI taxonomy): Bacteria > Pseudomonadati > Pseudomonadota > Betaproteobacteria > Burkholderiales > Sphaerotilaceae > Rhizobacter > Rhizobacter sp. P2_G4. The sequence continues at coordinate 1,244,512 of NZ_JBFUFG010000001.1, forward strand.
TCTTCCACCTGGCCTTCCACGTTCGCGATCTCGATGCCGCGCGCCGCTTCTACGCCGGCCTGCTCGGCTGCCGCGAAGGGCGCAGCACGGCCACTTGGGTCGACTTCGACTTCTTCGGCCACCAGATCTCGGTGCATCTGGGCGAGCCCTTCACGACCACCAATACCGGCCGGGTTGGGAACCACATGGTGCCGATGCCGCACCTGGGCGTGGTGCTCGAATTGCCCGACTGGCAGGCGCTGGCCGAGCGGCTGACTGCGGCACAGGTCGAGTTCGTGATGCCGCCGCAGGTGCGCTTCGAGGGTCAGCCGGGCGAGCAATGGACGATGTTCTTCCGCGACCCGTCGGGCAACCCGATCGAGGTCAAGGGCTTCAGGTCGCTCGAGACGCTGTACGACGCATGAGCTGCCAGCAGCCGGCTTGACGGGTGCCTGTTGCGCAATTTCCGCAGGCGGTCGCGGCTTACTTTCTGTTGCCGCTTCGTGACCGGCGTCGCAAAGACCCTTGCAAGCACTTGCTTTCGCAGGAGATGGCTGATTGAAGCCATTTCTTGGCACGTGTTGATGCATTGAGAAGCGCTATTTCGACACCCGACCCAGGGGGTCTCCTGGGCTGTTCGACGGGCCTGTGCGGCCTACACTCCGTCGCGCGCGCCACCGCGTGCCTGCTTCTTCTCTTTAGTTCCTTCCACCTGACCTGATCCTGCCCTGATGCTGAGCCGGCTATTCAAGAAACGCGACGACGTCGCCGCCACTCCTTCGGCGCCCCTGGCGCCGGCCGCACCGGACCGGGCCGCACTGGCCGGAGAAGCCCGCGCCGAGTGGGCGCCTCGCCTGCAGCAGGCGCAGGGTGACGATGCTGCGCTGCTGCTGATCACGCAAACAGCACCGACGTGGGAGGTCAAGCTCGCAGCGGTCGAGGGTCTGGTGAGCGAAGAGTCACTCAAGCAGGCCGAGCGCGAAATGCGCACTCAAGACAGCCGCGTGCATCGCGCCGCCAAGCGCCGCTTGGTGGCTGCCGTGGCGCAGCGCGAAGCCCGCGCAGGCGCCCAGTCGGTGATCGAAGCCGCGGCCGAACTGGCCGACGAAGTGCCGCTGCCGGCCAACCGCCTCGTCGCCATCGACCGCGACTGGCAAGCGCTCGATGCGACGCTGCTGACCGAAGCTCAGGTGGCCGAGTTCGCGCAATGGCAGGAGCGCCTCAACACCTTGCTGCGCGAGCAGGGCGAACAACAGCAGGCGCAGCAGCGCCAGATCGCCGAAGCGAAACAGGCCCAAGAAGCGGCGGAGGCTGCGGCGCAAGCAGCAGCCCAAGCCGAGGAAGAGGCCCGGCTGGCCGCGCTTGCTGTCGTCGAACCGGCGAGCGCTGAACCCGAAACATCAACCGCCGCGGCTGAGCCACCGGCTCCGAGACCCAATCTCAGCACCGAACAGCGTGCACAGATCGAAGCGCTGCTGGCCCAGGCTGAGGCAGCCCTCGCCGAAGGCCAGCTGAGCGACATGCAACAGCAGCTTCAGGCGCTGGACGCCGCACTCGAGGCCGCGAACGGGGCGAAGCTCAGCGACAGCCTGCGTGCGCGGCAGCAGGCTTTGCACGCCGAACGCGGGCGCTTGAAGGCGTGGCAGAAGTGGGGTGGCGCGCGTGCGCTCGAGAGCTTGGTGGCCGAGGCCGAGGTGCTTGCTCGCGCCACGCTCGCCGCGGCAGACCCCGAGGCTGCCAACGCGCCCAAGCTGCGACTCAAGACGCACGCGGACAGCATCCAGTCGCTGCGCTCGCGCTGGAAGGAAGTTGATCGCCTCGGCTCGACCACCGCCAACCAGGCGCTGTGGAGCCGGTTCGATGCTGCGCTGCAGACCGCGTACCAGCCCATCGCCGCACAACAGGCGGTGCAGAAAGCCGCGCGCCAGGAGAACCTGCAGGCGCGCGAGGCGCTGCTCGCCACCCTCGATGCCTTGCCCGATGCCGACGAATCGTTGAGCCCCGACGAACTGGCTGCACACCGCAAGGAGCAGCTGCGGGCGCTAGGCAACTTCCAGCTGGCTTGGCGCCAGCTGGGGCCGCTGGAGCACACCGTGCCGCCAGGTGCAAGAAGCTCGCTGCAGAAGCGGCTGAGCAGCAGCGTCGCACGCATCGAGGCACCGATCGAAGAGGCGCGCCGCACCGCCACGTCGCAGCGCGAGCAGCTCGTCGCCCGTGCCGAAGCGCTGGTGCAGGAGCTCGGCCGCAACCCTGCATCACGCGATGCGATTCCCCGCGTGCGCGAGCTGCAGGCCGAGTGGCAGCAGCATGCGCGCACGCTGCCGCTGGCACGCCCGGTCGAAGGCGCCCTGTGGGCCCGCTTCAAGGCGGCGACTGATGCCGTGTTCGCGCAGCGCGAAGCCGCCTTCAGCGCACGCGATGCCGAACTGGCCAGCAACCTCGCGGCACGCGAGGCGCTGTTGGCGCGCCTGTCCGCCATCGACCTCGATGCGACGCCGGTGGCCGAGATGCAGCGTGCGTTGGCCGAGGCCGACCGCGAATGGCGCCAGGTGGTCGAGGTGCCGCGCGCAGCAGTCAACTCGCTGGAAACCCGTTTCCGCGAAGCCCGCGCAGCGCTCGCGCAAGCTGTTGCCGACAGCGCGCGCAAGCGCTGGCAAGCTCAATGCGACGCACTGCTGGCCAAGCTCGCTCTTTGCGAAGAGCGTGAATCCGCCGCCACCGAAGCCAGCGATGGAGCCGACCGCTGGGCCGCAGTGGCGCCCGTGCCCGCGGGATGGGACAAGCCCTTGGCACAACGCTGGTCAGCGGCGCCCACGTCCGGGCCGCTGGCGGCTCCGGCTTTCGATGACCTGCTGCTGCAACTGGAGGCCGCGTTCGACCTGCCGGCCTCGCCCGAGCTTCAGGCCGCGCGCCGGGACCTGAAGCTGCGTGCGTTGAAAGACACGCTCGAGGGCCGCGCGCCGCAGGTGCGCGATCCGGCCGCCCAGCGCGACGCTTGGTTCGCGGCCGCGCTGAGGCAGAGCGGCACGACGTTTGCCCAGCAGCAACGCCTGCACGCCATCGTGGCAGCGCTGCGTCAGTCCACGCCGAGCTCGTCCGGAGACAAGAGCCGATGAACGAATACGAAGACGCCACTGTCGTTCGCGAGCACCGTGCCGAGCAGGGCGACGGCGGCGAGATGAGCCTGCGTCTTCTGCAAGGAAGCGGCCCGGCCGAGGGCCATCGATGCATCCACCGCGTGGTCACCGACCGCAGCGGCCAGCTCAAATCCGACATCGTTTATTACTACACGCCGGCCGTCGCCGCCGACGTGGTTAGCGCCGACTTCAGCCTGCTCGCAAGTGCACGGCTGATGTCGGTCAATCAGCTTCATCACACCGAATCCATGCTCAACCGGCGATTGCGCGCGGTTCGGTAAGCGGAGCCTGCCATGGCAAGTTTTCCCGGTCTGACTTCCATTCATCCCCACGGCCATCTGCGCCAGCGCTTGTCCGGCCTGGTGCTGACCTGCGCGGTATCGGTCTTGGCCGGTTGCGGCGGCGGTGGAGGGGACGGGAGCACGGAGGATGAGAGCGGGAACCCGCCGCAAGCTTCGGCGTTCTCGGTGCTCACCGGCACGCCGGCAGAAGGCATGACCGACGTCGAGCGCAAGGGCGTGATGGCGGTGAAGTTCAGCGGCGAGGCTGAGCCTTCCACTGTCAACGACCTGAACGTGAAGCTGATCGGCCCCGAAGGCAACACCATCGCCACCACCTTGGCGGTGAACGGCAACGAGCTCGAGCTTGCGCCCGGTGCACCTGGCCTGCCGGGCGACAGCACTTACACGCTGCAGATTTCGTCGAGCGTCACCGACATGGCGGGCCACGCCTTGGGCCTGCCCTTCTGGCGCAGCTTCATCACCGCGCCGCAACGCTGGGCTGCCAAGGCGACACCAATCGACACCCTGGCCGACTTCGACCCCGACGCCCGACCCAGCGTGGTGGCCGACACGAAAGGCAATGTGATCGCGGTGTGGCACCGCCCAGTCGGCGGCGCCGACACCGTGTTCGCTACGCGCCTGGACGCCAAGACCGGCAAGTGGAGCGCCCCAGCGACCATCTACACCGCCTTTTCATCGGGCTTCATGAGTTCCTTCAAACTCGTTACTGGACCGGGCGGTGATGCGTATCTGTGCTGGACGGAATACGCCTTCAGCCGGGTCAGCATTCGGCTGGCGCATTACGTCGCTGCCACCGGCTCCTGGAGCGAGCCGGTGAACCCCGTTGCCGTGGAGTTCGGGGCCGACCCCCTGGTAGCCGTTCCTGCCGTGGACGCCAAGGGCAACGTCACCCTGGTGACCTCGACATACTCACGGCTCTATGCCACGCGCTCTACCGACGGGCTGATGTCGTGGAGCAGCCCGCAGGCCATCGACCATCTGGTCGTCGGCGATGCGGTGAGCAACCAGAATCTGCTGGTCGACGCCAAGGGCAACCTCACGGCCGCGTGGGTGCAAGGTGGTGACGACCTCGAACCGGCCATCTACTCTGCCCGCTACGACGTGGCCGCAGGGACCTGGAGCGACGCGGTACCCGTCGCGAGCCGGCCCGTGACCGGCAGCTTCGACGCTTTCTCGATGGGCATCGACGGCGCGGGCTTGGTCACGATGGCATGGGCCCATGACTTCGGTGGCGGTGTGCCGCCAGGCATCGAAGCCGCGCGCTACGACCATGCGGCGGGAGCATGGTCCGCGCCTGTGCGGCTCGACCGGGCCGGCACCGACCCGGCCGGCGCATCGCGCCCCGCGCTGGCTGTTGATGCATGCGGCCATGCGACCGTCGTGTGGTTGCAGAACGGTGGCTTGTACAGCGCGAGGTTGCGGCCCAACAGCGTTTCATGGTCGGCACCACGCGCGGTCACGCCCGTTGGCATGGACGGCGGCTCCGGCAACTTGTCGGTCACGGTCGACGTGGTCGGCAATGTCGTGGTCGTCTTCGCGCCGGACAGCACCCATCGCGCCACGGCCATTCAGTACAAGGTGCTCACCGGCCAGTGGCACAAGCCAGTCGCCATCGACACGCCTGCCAGTGGCGTGGCGGTTTCGGCCAACTCGCCGGAGACGGCGATCGACCCATCGGGCGACGTCACCGCCGTCTGGTTCGGGCAGACCGATGTGGACGGTGTGGTGCAGACCGTCCTCGAAGCGAATCAGTTCAGGTAGAAATTCAGCGGCTGGCCATCCAACGGCTGAATCTTCTGGAAACGGGAGATCAGCCGCGCCTGGATGGCCACCGGCAACGGCGTGAAGCCGGTGGAGCGCAGCAGCGCATCGCCTTTCAAGAAGGTCCAGTACAGGAACTGCAGCGCGTGTTTCGCGCCTTCGGCCGTCTTGGGTTGGGCATCGACAAGCACATAGGTCGTGACGGTGATGGGCCAGCTCAGCGGGCCGGGTTGGTCCAGCAGTGACGCGGTCTCGTCGCCCTTCTTGTTCAGGTCGGATGCGACCACCGCCGACTTGAAGCCGTCTTCCGCCGCGGCGACGAAGCTGCCATCGCGGTTGCGCAACATCACGCCGACGAGCTTGTGCTGTGTGACCCGGTCGTAGGACACGTAGCCGATGGCGCCTTGCGTGCTCTGGATCGCCTTCACCACGCCATCGTTGCCTTCGGCCGCGACCGGTGCGTCAGGCCACTTCACCGACTGGCCGTGGCCGATGCCGGCTTTCCATGCTGGCGACATCGCCGACAGATACCGGGTGAACGCGTCGGTCGAACCCGAGCGTTCGGCACGAACGATGCGCACGATGGCCGTGGCGGGCAGCGCTGTGCCGGGGTTGATCGCTGCGATGCGCTTGTCGTCCCAGCGCGTGATCTCTCCGCTCATGATGTCGGCCAGCAACTCGCCGCTCAGGCGCAGCTGGTTGCTGGCGATGCCGCGCAGGTTCACGACCGGCACGATGCCGCCGACAGCGGTTGGAAACTGCACCAGCTTGTTCTTGTCGAGGTCGGCGGCGTTGAGCGGCGAGTCGGAGCCGCCGAAATCCACCTGCCGCGCGATGATGCGTTTGATGCCGTCGCCCGAGCCGGTCGGCAGGTAGCTCACCTTGCCGCCACGCTCCTTCTCGTAGGCCACCGCCCAGCCCTTGTAGACGTCCGAAGGAAAGGTCGCACCCGCACCGCGAATGTCGCCAGCGTGAACGAAGGAAGTGTGAATGCCCAGCAGCAGGCCGAGCAGAATGAATCGCGAAGTCATGGGGAAGCGGGGGTGAGTGGCGTGGCCTGTCAGGCACCGCATGGGCAATGAGGGAACGGATTCTAGGATTCCACTGAGTCGCGACCGTGACGCTCATCGAACCAAACAGCCGCAAGCGTCGACCTGTTATCGAATCGAACCGCCCTGTTTTTTGCTGTCGCTTCGGGTCAGCACCAGCGCGATCCCACCCAGGACCGCGGCCGACGAGAACAGCAGCCTGGCGTCGAGCGTCTCGTCGAGAAACGCCACGCCGCCCAGCGCGGCCATCACTGGGACGCTCAACTGCACTGTCGCGGCGCTGGTGACCTTGAGGTGGGGCAGCGCGGTGTACCAAATGGCGTAGCCCACCCCTGAGGCGAGCGCGCCCGATGCCAGGGCATACAGCGCCCCGTTCAGGTCGAGCGACGCCCGCGGCAGCATGGCGGCACACAGGGCCACGGCCAGCACGACAGCACGGATGAAGTTGCCCGCAGTCACCGCCAATGGGTCGCCGCTTGCCTTGCCGCGCAGCGAGTACACGCCCCATGCGAGCCCGGCGACCAGCATCAGCAGCGAGCCGGTGAGCGGCGGAGCCGACAAGCCCGGCAACAGCAGGCCGACCAACCCGGCCCCTGCCATCAAGAGTCCGAACGAGCGCCAGCCATTCAGCCGCTCGCCTCGCCAGAGGCCGACACTGATCATCGTGGCCTGCACCGAACCGAAGAGCAGCAAGGCGCCGGTGGCGGCGGTGAGGCTCACGTACGAAAACGAGAACGTGGCCGCGTAGATGAACAGCGCCATCGCAGATGGCCAGCTCCCGGCCAAGCCATGCGGCCCACCGCGCCAGCGAAGGATCAACGCCAAGACCATGGCACCCGAGGCGATGCGGATGCCGGTGAAGCTCGCGGCGTCGATGTGCGTGTGCCGCAGCGCGAGCCGGCACAGCAGCGAGTTGCCGGCGAACGCCAGCATCGCGAGCAAGGTGAGGGCGAAGGCGCGTTGGCGTGTCACAGTGGCGTGAGGCCCGGTCGAGCTTCGCGACATCGCCGCGTCGACACATGCCCCGAGTTGTCGAGGCAGTCTCGCATGGATCGAGAGGGCGCCGCCGACTGGGCGGCGGCGCGCTTTACTTCGCCGCCTGCGGCTCCGTCCAGCCGCCGCCCAGCACCTTGTACAGCGTCACCAGGTTCTGCACCTGCTGCGCCTGCACTTGAACCAGGCCCTGCTGCGCAGTGAACAGCGAGCGCTGCGCGTCCAGCACGTCGAGGTAGCTCGAGGCCCCGTTCCGGTAGCGCAGATCGGCGAGCTTGAAGCGCACCTGCTCGGCGTTGGTCTGTGCGAGCTGAGCGCGTGCCTGCTCGCCCAGCGTGGCGCGGCCGGCGAGGGCGTCCTGCACCTCGCGGAAGGCGCTCTGGATCGCCTTCTCGTACTGCGCGACCGCGATGTCGCGGTTGACCTTGGAGACCTCGAGGTTGGCCTTGTTGCGGCCGGCGTCGAAGATGGGCAGCACGATCTGCGGGGCGAAGGTCCAGGCCGACGAACCGCTCTTGAACAGGCCGTTCAGTTCGGTGCTGGCCGTGCCGACGCTCCCCGTCAGCGTGATGCGCGGGAAGAAGTTGGCCCGCGCAGCGCCGATGTTGGCGTTGGCGGCGATCAGCTGCTGCTCGGCTTGCAGCACGTCGGGCCGGCGCGCCAGCACCTCGGACGGCAGGCCGACCGGCAGGTCGGTGGCCAGGCGTTGCTCGCTCATCGCCAGGGGCGGTGGCAAGTCAGACGGCAGGCCCTGGCCCAGCAGCAGCACCAGTGCGTTTTCGTCTTGCGCGCGCTGGCGCGTGAACTGTGCGAGCGAGGCACGCGCCGACTCGAGCAGCGACTCGGTCAGCCGGAAGTCGATCTCGGAGGCCGCACCATTCTCGAACTTGAGCTTCGACAGCGAGTACGACTCTTCACGCGTCTTCAGCGTCTCGCGCGTCAGGCCGAGCAGTTCGTCGTCGGCGATCAGCGTCAAGTAGGCATTGGCCACGGCCGAGATGAGCGAGATTTGAGCCGCCTTGCGGCCTTCTTCAGTGGCGAGGTACTGCGCAAACGCCGCTTCGCTCAGGTTGTGCACGCGGCCGAACAAGTCGAGCTCATAGGCCGAGACCGAGAGCCCCACGGTGTAGAGCCGCGCCGGCGTCGTGGCGGTTTCGGGCTGCGCGGTGGCGGTGGCGCCGGCATTCACGGTGGGGAACCGGTCGGCGCGCCGGATGCCGTAGGTGGCACGCGCCTGTTCGATGTTGAGCACGGACACGCGCAGGTCGCGGTTGTTGGTCAGCGCCACGCCGATCAGCCGCTTCAGCCGCTCGTCGGCAAAGTAGCTCTGCCAGTCGATGCTGCTGGCCTGCACCTGGCCTGCCGCACCGGCGTCGGCGCTGAAGGCCGGCGCCACCGGTGCAGCCGGGCGTTCGTACTTTGGTGCCAGGTTGGTACAGCCGGCCGCCGCCAGCAAAGCAAGCGGCAGGGCAGCGAGCTTGAGCGATCGCTTGGTCATGGTGCGCTCCCTTTTTCTTTGAGTTCATGCGCTTTGAGTTCATGCGCATACATCTGGCGCTGCCGTTCGCTTCCCTTGAAGAGCTTGCGCACCGCGACAAAGAACACCGGCACGAAGAACACGGCCAGCACGGTCGCGGTGAACATGCCGCCGACCACACCGGTACCGATCGCGCGCTGGCTGGCGGAGCCGGCGCCGGTCGACAGGGCCAGCGGCAGCACACCCAGGATGAACGCGAACGAGGTCATCAGGATCGGGCGGAAGCGCAGGTGGCAGGCCTCCAGCGTCGCCTCGATCAAGCCCTTGCCCTGCGCATGCAGGTCTTTCGCGAACTCGATGATCAGGATGGCGTTCTTCGCCGACAAGCCGATCACCGCGATCAGGCCCACCTTGAAGAACACGTCATTCGGCAGGCCGCGCATCGATGCGCCGATCACCACCCCCAGGACGCCGAGTGGCACCACCAGCAGCACCGAGACCGGGATCGACCAGCTCTCGTACAGCGCCGCCAGGCAGAGGAACACCGCCAGCAGCGAGAACACCACCAGGATCGTCGCCTGCGAACCCGAGAGCCGCTCTTCACGCGACTGGCCGGTCCACTCGTAGGCAAAACCTGCAGGCAGCTGGCCGGCGAGCCTTTCCATCTCGGCCATCGCGTCACCGGTGCTGAAGCCAGGCGCGGCGTCACCGGCCAGGCGCATCGTCGGATAGCCGTTGTAGCGCACCGTCATCATCGGCCCGGTGATCCAGCGCGTGGTCGCGATCGCCGACAGCGGCACCAGCTTGCCCTGGTTGTTCAGCACGTTGATCTTCATCAGGTGATCTGGCTGCATGCGCTGCGGTGCATCGGCCTGCACCACCACGCGCTGCAGGCGCCCGGCGTTCGGGAAGTCGTTGACGTAGGTCGAGCCGAGCGCCGTCGAGAGCGCGCTGTTGATGCTGTCGAAGCCCACGCCGAGCGCACTGGCGCGGTCGCGGTCGATGTCGATCTGCAGCTGCGGCGCATCTTCGAGGCCGTCGGGCCGCACGCCCGCGAGGATCTTGCTCTGCCCGGCCATGCCCAGCATCTGGTTGCGTGCCGCCAGCAGCGCCGCGTGGCCGTTGCCGCCGCGGTCTTGCAGGCGGAAGGTGAAGCCGGTCGCCGTGCCCAGCTCAGGGATGGCCGGCGGGCTGAGCGCGAAGATGAACGCATCGCGCACGCCCATCAGTGCACCGAAGCCACGGCCGGCCAGTGCCTGGGCCGAGTGCTCTGCGCCCTTGCGTTCGTCCCAGTGCTTCAGCGGAATGAAGGCCAGCGCCGCGTTCTGCCCGCTGCCCGAGAAGCTGAAGCCCAGCACGCTGACCATCTTGTCGACCTCGGGCTGCTTCAGGAAGAAGCCTTCGGCCTGCTTCATGACCTCGAGCGTGCGCTCTTGTGTGGCGCCCGGCGGCAGCTGCACGTTGGCGATGATGTAGCCCTGGTCTTCGTTCGGCAGGAACGAGGCCGGCAGGCGTGTGTACATCAGGCCTACCACCGCCACGATGGCGACGAAGAGAACCATGAAGCGGCCCGTGCGCTTCAGCATGCTGGCGACCCAGCCTTCGTAGTTCTTGGCCGTGCGGGTGAAGCCGCGGTTGAACCAGCCGAAGAAGCCCGTGGCTGCGTGCTTGTGGCCGGCCTCGACCGGCTTCAGGAAGGTGGCGCACAGCGCTGGTGTGAGCGACAGCGCGAGGAACACAGAGAACAGCATGGAGCTCACCATCACCAGCGAGAACTGGCGGTAGATATTGCCCACCGAGCCCGAGAAGAAGGCCATCGGCACGAACACCGAGACCAGCGTGACCGTGATGCCGATCAGCGCGGCGGTGATCTGCCCCATCGCCTTGCGGGTCGCGTCGCGTGGCGACAAGCCCTCTTCGCTCATGATGCGCTCGACGTTCTCGATCACGACGATCGCATCGTCGACCAGGATGCCGACCGCCAGCACCATCGCGAACATCGTCAGCACGTTGATCGAGAAGCCGAAGGCGAACATCATCCCGAAGGCACCCATCAGCGCGACCGGCACCACGACGGTGGGGATCAGCGTGTAGCGGATGTTCTGCAGGAAGAGATACATCACCAGGAACACCAGCACCACGGCTTCGATCAGCGTCTCGACCACCTGGCTGATGGAGATCTTGACGAACTTGGAGCTGTCGTACGGGATGTCGTACTTCACGCCTTGCGGGAAGTACTTCGACAGCTCGTCCATGCGCTTGTGGACCGCGGTGGCGGTGGCCAGCGCATTGCCGGTGGGCGAGAGCTGCACGCCGATGCCGGTCGACGGGTTGCCGTTGAGGCGCGCCGAGGTGCCATAGCTTTGCGCGCCGAGCTCGATGCGAGCCACGTCGCGGAGCCGCACGGCGGAGCCGTCGGTGTTGGCACGCAGCAGGATGTTGCCGAACTGCTCCACGGTTGTCAGCTGACCGGTCACGACGACGGTGGCGCTGATGGTCTGGCCCTGCACGATGGGCAGGTCGCCGATCGTGCCCGAAGACACCTGGGCGTTCTGTGCACGGATCGCGGTGTTGACGTCGTTCGGCGTCAGGTTGAAGCCGACCAGCTTGGCCGGGTCGATCCAGATGCGCATGGCGCGCTCGGTGCCGAAGAGCTGCGCCTGGCCGACGCCAGGGATGCGCTGGATTTCAGGCAGCACGTTGCGCGAGGCGTAGTCGCCCAGCGCCACCGGGTCATACGCCGGGTTGTCGGAAGACAGGATCGTGAACAGCAGGAAGTTCGCACGCGCCTTGTCGACGCGCACGCCCTGCTGCGTCACCGCGGCCGGCAGGCGCGGCGACGCGCGGCTCAGCCGGTTCTGCACGTCCACCTGCGCAAGCGCCGCATCGGTGCCCGACTCGAAGGTCAGCGTGATCGAACCTACGCCATTGGCCTGGCTGACCGACTCCATGTAGATCAGGCCGGGCGAGCCGTTCATCTCCTGCTCGATGACGCTGATCACGCTGTCTTCCAGCGTCTGCGCCGAGGCGCCGGGGTAGGTGGCGGTCAGCACGATCGATGGCGGCGCCACCGACGGGTACTGCGCGACCGGCAGCTGCGTCACCGAGACGCCGCCGAGCACGACGATGAACAGCGCGATCACCCACGCGAAGATGGGTCGATCAATGAAAAACTGGGCCATGGCGTGCGTTCCTTACTTGGCCGACGCCGCTTGCGAGGCCGGTGCCGCTGCGGCCGGGGCCGATGCCGCCGCGCCAGACGCACCAGCGGGTTGCCAAGGAACCGCCTTCACCGGCGCGTTGCCGCGCAGTTTCTGGAAGCCGTCGACCATGACTTGTTCGCCTGTCTTCAGGCCATCGAGCACCAGCCACTGGCCGTCTTGCGCCGTGCCCACCTTCACTGGCCGCGGTGCCACCTTGCCGTCGGCGCTGACCACCATCACCGTGTCGCCGGTGGCACCGCGCGTGACGGCTTGCTGCGGCAGCGTGATCGCGTCATTGGCTTCGGCCTGCTCGATCAGCACGCGCACGTACATGCCGGGCAGCAGGATGCCGTTCGGGTTGGGCACTTCGGCGCGCAGCGTGATCTGGCCCGAGGTCGCGTCGACTGTCAGGTCGGAGAACAGGAGCTTGCCGGGCTGCGGGTACTGGCTGCCGTCTTCGAGCACGACGCGCACGCTGGCCGAGCCGGGGCCGGCTGCCTGCTTGAACTTGCCGCTCTCGATGGCCTTGCGCAAGCGCAGCACCTCGGTGGTCGACTGCGTGAAGTTGACGTACATCGGGTTGATCTGCTGCACCACGGCGAGCTGGGTGGCTTCACCCTGGCCGACCAGCGCGCCTTCGGTCACCAGCGCGCGGCCGATGCGGCCCGAGATGGGCGAGGTGACCGCCGCATAACCGAGGTTGATCTGCGCGATCTGCGCAGCGGCCTTGCCTGAGGCAACGTCGGCCTCGGCCTGCTTCTGCGCGGCCACGGCGTTGATGTAGTCCTGCTTGCTGATGGCGTTGGCATCGAGCAGCGGCTTGTAGCGCTCGGCCTGCGCGGTGGCCTGCGCGACATTGGCCTGCGCCTTTGCGAGCGCTGCCTGGGCGCTGGCGTACTGCGCCTGGTAAGGCGCCGGGTCTATCTGGAACAGCGGCTGGCCAGCCTTCACGTCGCTGCCTTCCTTGAACAGGCGCTGCTTCAGGATGCCGGCGGCGCGTGCGCGAACCTGCGCGACACGCGAGGCTTCGAGCCGGCCGGGCAGGTCGGTCGTCACGCCCAGTGAACGCGGTGCCACGGTGATCACGCCCACCTCGGCTGGTGGCGGTGCACCGCCACCAGCGGCCGCTTGTGCGCCGTCTTTCTGGCCGCAAGCGGCAAGCACCAGTGCCGCGATCGGCAGCAGGCACCACCAGAGTCGGTGGCCGGCACGGGATGCGAAAGCCACGGGCAAAGCTTGATTCATCGCAGGCATGCGAATTCCTTCGGGCATGCGCCTATCAGGGCGCCGGATTTAGGTATGGGCTTGCGCCGCAGTCGGGGTACGACCGGATGGCAAGCGGGTCAGGTTAGTATACATACGATAATGAATGTAAATTGACAACTGCAGAACGACATGGTTCGCCGCACGAAGGAAGAGGCCCAGGCCACCCGCTCGCTCATCCTCGACACTGCCGAGCTGCTCTTTCACGAGCACGGCGTGTCGGGCACCTCGCTGCACGACATCGCCCAGGCGGCCGGGCTGACGCGAGGTGCCATCTACTGGCACTTCAAGGACAAGGCCGACCTCTTCAACGCGATGATGAAGCGCGTGACACTGCCGCTGGAAGAAACCGCCAAATGCGCCGACGACCCGGCGCTGGCCGACCCGGTGGCGTACATGATGGCCAACTTCGTCGATGCCTTGCAAATGACGGCGAACAACCCTCAGGTCCGTCGGGTGTTCGAGATCGCCACCCACAAGGTCGAATACGTCGGTGAACTCACGGCCGTGCGCGACCGCCACCTCACCACGCGTGACGAGTGCCTGCTGCATTCGGAGCGCGGCATCAAACTGGCCATGCAGCGAGGCCAGCTCTCCCGCCGCATCCCGGCGCGTGCCGCGGCGCTGGGCGTCTTCGCGCTGATCGACGGGCTGATCCAGAACTGGATGCTCGACCCGAAGGCCTTCGATCTGGTGAAGGTCGGCAAGCAGGTGCTCGACGCGTACCTCGCCGGGCTGGCCGTGCCAAAGACGGCTCCCGCCAAAAGCTAGTCTCAGTTTCCGTTCATGATGCGCGGCGTCGCCTTTTGCCGGAGTCGGTCATCAGCCTCTTTCTCCTCAAGCGCTTTGCCGCCTTCATCGCCACGCTGGTCGCCGCCTCGCTGGTGATTTTTGCGGTGCTGGTGCTGCTGCCCGGTACGGTGGTCGAAGTGATGCTGGGCGAGACCGCCTCGCCCGAAGCCGTGGCCGCGCTCACGCACAAGCTCGGGCTCGACCAGCCGGCCTGGCACCGTTATCTGCATTGGGTCGGCGGGCTGCTGGGCGGCGACATGGGCATGAGCGTCGCGTACGACACGCCGGTGCGCGAACTCATCGTCGAGCGCCTGGGCGTCACCGTGCCGCTCGCCTTGATGGCGATGGCGCTGACCACCGTGCTCGCGCTCGGCTTCGGGCTCTACGCCGCCTCGCGGCACAACCAGCTCGGTGACGTGGGCGTGATGGCCGCGAGCCAGCTCGGCATCGCGGTGCCGAGCTTCTGGCTCGCCATCCTGCTGATCCTCCTGTTCTCAGTGAAGCTGCACTGGTTCTCGGCCGGCGGCTTCCCCGGCTGGGACGAGGGCATCGTGCAAGGCCTGAAGGCGCTGGTGCTGCCCACCGTCGCGCTGGCCGTGGTGCAGGCCGCCATCCTCGCGCGCATCACCCGCTCGGCGGTGCTCGAGGTGCTGCGCGAAGACTTCGTGCGCACCGCCCGCGCCCGCGGCCTGAGCCGGCGTGCCGTGCTGTGGCGCCACGTGCTGCGCAACGCGATGATCCCGGTGCTCACGGTGATGGGACTGCAGTTCGCGAGCCTGTTGACGGGCACGGTGGTGATCGAGAAGGTGTTCACGCTGCCCGGCGTCGGCCTGCTGGTGTTCCAGGCCATCTCCAACCGCGACATCGTCGTCGTGCAGAACGTGGTGATGCTGATGGCGGCCACGGTGATCGCCATCAACTTCATCGTCGACCTGCTTTACGTGGCGATCGACCCGCGTTTGAAGGTGGGTGCCGCATGAGCTTTGCACGCAGGGCACTGCGCCACCGCAGCTTCGCCATCGGCGGCGTGCTGGTGATGCTGCTGCTCGCCACCGCCGCGCTTTCGCTGCTGTGGACGCCGCATGCCGCCACCGAGATCGACGTGCCGAACAAGCTGCTTTTGCCGAACGCCAGCCACTGGCTGGGCACCGACAGCCTGGGGCGCGACATCGTCTCGCTGCTTATCGTCGGCTCGCGCAACGCCATTGCCGTGGGCCTGATCGCCGTGGGCATCGGCCTCGGTGTGGGCGTTGCGGCCGGGCTGCTGGCCGCCGCGCGCCGCGGCTGGGTCGACGAGCTGCTGATGCGCGCGGCCGACTTCACCTTCGCCTTTCCGGCGCTGCTCACCGCCATCATGCTCACCGCGATCCACGGCCCGGGGCTGGTTACCTCGGTGGTGGCCATCGGCATCTTCAACATCCCCGTGTTCGCACGCATCACGCGCGCCGCGGCACTGGGCGTGTGGGCGCGTGACTACGTGCTGGCTTCGCGCGCTTGCGGCAAGGGCGCGTGGCACATCACCATCGCCCATGTGCTGCCCAACATCGCGAGCGTGCTGATCGTGCAGGCGACGATCCAGTTCGCGGTGGCCATCCTTGCCGAGGCGGCGCTGAGCTATTTGGGCCTCGGCACGCAACCGCCACAACCGAGCTGGGGCCGCATGCTGAACGAAGCGCAGACGATGATCTTCCAGGCGCCACAGCTCGCCATCTACCCCGGCCTCGCCATCGCGCTCAGCGTGCTGGGCCTCAACCTGATGGGCGACGGCCTGCGCGACCTGCTCGACCCGAAACTTTCACGAACCCGCTGACACCATGGCACGCAACATCGAAATCAAGGCCCGCCTCGCGGACATCGACGCCACGCTGGCATTGGCCCGCCCGCTGGCCGACGGCGAGCCGCAGCTGATCGCGCAAGACGACACCTTCTTCAACGCAGCGAAGGGCCGGCTCAAGCTGCGTGCCTTCGCCGACGGCCGTGGCGAGCTCATCTACTACGAGCGGCCCGACCAGGCCGGGCCCAAGACCTCGTTCTACGTGCTGTCGCCCACCGCCTCGCCCGACACGCTTCGCGAGGCGCTCACGCTCGCGCACGGCCAGATCGGGCGCGTGCGCAAGCTGCGCACCTTGCTGCTCGCCGGCCGCACGCGCATCCATCTCGACCGCGTCGAAGGCCTGGGTGATTTCATGGAGCTCGAAGTCGTGCTGGCCGACGACGATGCGATGCAAGACGGCGTGGCCGAAGCGCACGCGCTGATGGCCCGGCTCGGCATTGCTGCCGACCAGCTCATCGACGTCGCCTACCTCGACCTGTTGCAGGCCAAGGGATGAGCGATCTGCTCGCCGTCAGTGACCTCCGTGTCGGCCTCGACACGGCGAGCGGCCCGACCGACGCGCTGCGCGGCGTGGGCTTCACGCTGGCACGTGGCGAGACACTGGGCCTGGTCGGCGAGAGCGGCTGCGGCAAGTCGATGACGGCGCTGGCCGTGATGGGCCTGCTGCCGGATGGCGCCCGCACCCGCGGCAGCATCCGTTTCCAGGGCCGCGAGCTGGTCGGCCTGGCGGACGACGCGATGTGCGAGCTGCGTGGCAACCGCATCGGCATGGTCTTCCAGGAGCCGATGACGGCGCTGAACCCCTTGCACACCGTCGGTCGCCAGATCGCCGAGCCGCTGCGCCAGCACCGCGGCCTCGGTGTGCCGGCCGCGCGCGCCGAAGCGCTGCGCCTGCTCGACCGCGTGCACATGCCGCAGGCAGCGCAGCGGCTCGACGCCTACCCGCACCAGCTCTCAGGCGGCCAGCGCCAGCGCGTGATGATCGCGGCAGCGCTCGCCTGCGGCCCCGACCTGCTGATCGCCGACGAGCCCACCACCGCGCTCGACATGACGATCCAGCGCGAGATCCTCGACCTCATCGCCGAGTTGGTCGCCGACAGCGGCATGGCCTTGCTGCTCATCAGCCACAACCTCGACGTGATGGCCCAGCGCGTGAAGCGCCTGCTGGTGATGTACGGCGGCACGGTGATCGAAGAAGGCCCGACCGAGCGGGTGTTCGCGCAGCGAGCCCACCCCTACACACGCGGGCTGTTCGGCGCACGGCCACGGCTCGGCGCCGGGCGCGGCCAGCGGCTGCCGACCATTCCGGGCCGCGTGCCCGAACTCATCGACTTGCCCGCGGGCTGCCCGTTCGCCGACCGCTGCGCGTGGGTCGTCGATGCGTGCCGCCAGGCCCTGCCAGCGCCGATGCCCGTGGGCGCAGCGCATGACGCACGCTGCATCCGGCTGGATGCAGTGACATGAGCGCGCCTTTGTTGCAGGTCGACCAGCTCGGCAAGCAGTACCGCCTGCCGCGAGAGAGTCTCTTTCACGCTGCGCCGGTGGTGCAGGCGTTGCACGACGTGAGCTTCACGCTGCAGGCCGGCCGCAGCCTCGGCATCGTCGGCGAATCGGGCTCCGGCAAGTCGACACTCGCCCGCCTCGTGATGGCGCTGGAGCGTCCGAGCAGCGGCCGCGTGCTGATGAACGGGAAGGACCTTCACGCGTTGTCACCACAAGCACTGCGCGAAGCGCGTGCCGGTTTCCAGATGGTGTTCCAGGACCCGTACGGCTCGCTCGACCCGCGCCAGCGCATCGGCCGCATCGTGGCCGAGCCGCTGCTGGCACCCGATGCGCGACGCGTCGCCGAAGCCCTCGACGCGGTGGGCCTGCGTGCCGCCGATGCCGACAAGTACCCGCACGAGTTCTCCGGCGGCCAACGGCAGCGCATCGCCATCGCACGTGCGCTCATCACGCGCCCGCAGCTGATCGTGGCCGACGAGCCGCTGAGCGCGCTCGATGTGTCGGTGCAAGCGCAAGTGCTCAACCTCATGCAGGACCTGCAGCAGCAGTTCGGCATTGCCTACCTGTTCATCAGCCACGACCTCGCCGTGGTCGAACATTTGTGCGACGAGGTCGCGGTGATGCAGGCCGGTCGCATCGTCGAACACGGGCCCACCGACACGGTGCTGCGCACGCCGGCCCACGCCTGCACGCAGGCCTTGCTCGCCGCACTGCCGGGCGCGACGGCCCGATGACGGGCTACTTCGCGATCGACACCCCGGAGCGGTCGGTCGTCAACGCGACCACGATCACCACCAGCACACCGTAGGCGATCGGCTCGAAGGCAGGGTCCACGCCCGCGGCGGCAATGCCCACCCGCAGCACGGTGATCGCGAGCGTGCCGATCAGCGTGCGCGCAAGCCCACCCACGCCACCCGTCATGGCGGTGCCGCCGATCAGCACGGCCGCAATGCTTGGCAGCAGCAGGCTGTCGGCCGCGGTCGGGCTGCCGCTGTAGGTGCGCGCCACCATCAGCATGCCCGCCAGCCCGGAGAACAGGCCCGTCAGCGCGAACACGATGAGCTTCACCCGCCAGACCCGCACGCCGCTCAGCAGCGCGACCTGCGGATTGAGGCCGATCGCTCGGATGTAGCGGC
The DNA here is from genome assembly GCF_056403575.1 of Rhizobacter sp. P2_G4. NCBI lineage: Bacteria > Pseudomonadati > Pseudomonadota > Betaproteobacteria > Burkholderiales > Sphaerotilaceae > Rhizobacter > Rhizobacter sp. P2_G4. Next base: position 1,262,941 of record NZ_JBFUFG010000001.1, read on the forward strand.
CGAGCGGAAGCCAGCGCAAAGCCGCCGCCAGCGCCCCCAGCGCAGCAGCAGCGAATGCGAACGCGTGCGGTACCCCGAGGCTGCTGCCCTCCAGCCACGCGACCGTGGCATGGCCTTCGGTGACCGGAATGGTGGCTTGCGCAATCGCCAGCGCCACGCCCGACCAGATGCCCAGACCCGCGAGCGTGACGATGACCGACGGCAGCTGCGCCCGCGCATGCACGAAGCCTTGAAAGGCACCCAGCAGCGTCGTCAGTGCAAGCGTGCCCATCACGCCGACCCAGCCCAGGCCCGGCAGCGACAGCGCGATCAGCACCGACGCCAGCGCGGCAAGCGCCGCCATCGAGAGGTCGATGCCGCCCAGCAGGATCACCAGCGTCTGCGCCGTGGCCAGCAGCAGGATCACGCTCGACTCGTCGGCCAGCACGGCCAGGCTGTCGACCGACAAGAACGACGGTGCGGCCACGCCCACCGCACCCAGCAAGGCCAGCAGTGCCAGCAACGGCATGAAGGGCGCGAAAGCCTGGCGTGAGAGCGGTGGTGTCGACATGCTCACACCATGCATTCCAGAACCTGCAGTTCAGTCGGCTTGGCGGCCGACGCAGGGAAGCGGCCCGACACGGCACCGTCTTTCATCACCAGGATGTCGTCGCTTAACGCGAGCAGTTCGTCGAGCGTGTCGGCCACGAGCACGATGGCGATGCCGCCGGCCGCGAGTTCACGGATCAAGGGAATCATCTCGGCGCGGGCCGCCACGTCGAGCCCGCGCAAGGGGCGGTCGAGGATCAGCAGCACGGGCTTGCGCGCAATCATCCATTTCGCGAGCACCACCTTTTGCTGGTTGCCGCCGCTCAGGTGCTGGGCCGGTGTGTCTGGGGCACCGGGCCGGATGCGCAGCCGCTCGATCCAGCGCGTCACCAGGGCGCGCTCGCGTGCGAACGCGATCACCGGGCCGCGGCACAGCGCACCCAGCTGCGCCAGCGTCATGTTCTCGCGCACGCCCATGCCGGCGACGAGGCCCTCGGCGCGGCGTTCGGCTGGCACGTAGCCGATACCCCGCTCCACGGCATCGGCCGGCCCGGCCAAGTGCACCGCCTGACCGCCGAGCAGCATCTCACCGCTGTCGGGTGCTTCGGCACCGAAGAGCGTGCGGCACAGGCTCTCGCGTCCGGAGGCCTCGGCGCCGGCGATGCCCAGCACCTGGCCCGCCAGCAGTTCGAAGCTAACGGCCTGGTAGCTGCGCGCGCGGCTGAGCGCACGCACTGCCAGGCAGTGCGCTGCTGCACTCGCTGATTCGGATGCGGCGGTGGGCGGGCTGTGTTCGGTGCCCGCGTCGCGCCCCAGCATCAACTGCCGCAGCTCGGCCACGCTGCAGCCCGCGCGATCACGCTGCGCGACCACGCGGCCATCGCGCATCACGCAGATGCGGTCGCACACGCGCAGCACCTCGTCGAGCCGGTGCGACACGAAAACGACGCTGGCCCGTTCGCGCAAGCGTTCGATCAGGGCGAGCACGGCGTCGATCTGCCCGGCATCGAGCATGGAGGTTGGCTCGTCGAGCAGGATCACCGGCTCGTGCGGCGTGCGCTCTTCGATCGCGAGCGTCTTGGCCAGCTCCGCCATCTGCCGCTCGGCGAACGAGAGTGTGTCGGTCGGCGCCGACGGCGAGATGCCTTCTCCCAATTTGCCGAGCTTGGCCAGCTGCGCGGCGGCCAATGCGTTCAGCCGGCGCCAGTCGTAGAAGATGCCCCGCAGCGCAGCGCCTTCATGGCCGAGCAGGATGTTCTCGGCCACGCTCAGGTTGGGCAGCACAGACGGCTCCTGGCCCACCCGGCCGATGCCGGCCGCGGCCGCCGCGCGCTCGCTGCCGAGCTTGATCGCACGGCCGCGCACCACGACGCTCCCCTCGTCGGGTAGACACAGTCCGGCCAGCACAGTGATCAGCGTCGACTTGCCTGCGCCGTTCTCGCCCACCAGACCCAGCACCTCATGCGCGCGCAGCTCCATGCACACGCCGTCGAGCGCCGTGGTGGCACCGAAGCGCTTGCGCAGGCCATCCACGCGTAGCACGACCTCGCTCATGTGACGACCCGCAGCCGGCTGCGCAGGTGCCAGGTCGCCAACAGCGAGGCCGACAAGATGATCGCGCCCTGCACCGATTTCTGGATGTGTGGCGAGATGCCGACGAAGATCATGCCGTTGGCCAACACGGCCAGCATGAGCGCGCCCACTGCCGACTGCAGCACGCCACCACGCCCGCCGCTGAGCGAGGTGCCGCCGATCACCACCGCGGTGACGGTGGCGAACATCTGACCGAGGCCGATGTCGACGTGGCCCAGGCCGATGCGTGTCGACTCCAGCACCCCGCCCAGCGCGGCGAGCAGGGCGCAGAAGGCAAAGGCCAACACCTTGTAGCGGGTGACGGGTACCCCGGAGCGCCGGGCCACGTCTTCACCGCCGCCGATGGCGAGGCTGTAGCGGCCGAAGCGCGTCCAGTGCTGCAGCAGCACGCCGAGCGCCAGCACCGCGAGCGCCACCCACACCAGGTTCGGCAAGCCCAGCGAGCGACCCAGGCCGAAGGCACGCAGCGCCGCATCGCGAATGAGCGGCGGCTGGCCGCCGGACAAGAGCATCGCCAACCCGAGGAATGCCGACCAGGCGCCCAGCGTCGCCATGAACGAGGGCACCCGGAAGCGCGACACCACCACCCCGCTCAACAGCCCCGCACACAGGCCGGGCAGCAGCGCGAGTGCGAGGCCGAGCACGCCGAGATCGAGCCCGGTTCGGGTATTGACCACGAGCAGCGCGAGCACCAGCGAGCTGGCCGCCATCACGCCCTCTATCGAGAGGTCGATCGAGCCTTGAAGCACGACGAAGGTCATGCCCACCGACAGGATCAGTGGCACGGCGCAGCGGTCGGCAATGACGAGCGCGTTTTCCAGCGTCGCGAAGCGCGGCTCGGCAATTGCGAAGCCGGCGCACAGCAGCAGCAGCGCGGCGAAGGGACCCCACCGGCGCAGCCGGGCTGGGAAGGTGCGAACGAACCCAGCCTGCCCGCTCATGCCGCCATAACGCGCCCACTCGGCGTTGCAAATGCTCGCCGTAGCCCGAGCTACGGCTGCGCTTTGCGCCTTGATTGGGCCCATTCTGGCGGCCTGCTCGGGCACGCCGGATTCATTCACACCTTCCGACGTCAAAACGCCTTCCCCGTAGAGCGGCTCCACAGGTTGGCGCAGTCCCATTCCTTGGCATAGGCAGACTCTTGCGGCTCGCCGCGGAACTGCGCCACGTTGTCTTTCGTGATGACCTGAAGCTTGAGATAGAACTCGCGCTTCTCCTTGGCCCAGGCCTTGGGCAGCGGCGCCTGGCCGGTGAGCACGCACACGCCCATCGCGAAACCGATGCTGCCCTGGTAGTACGCATCGCTCGACACGGTGGCGACCATCTCGCCCTTGGCGATGGCGTCGATCGCCTCCGGGATGCCGTCGACGCCGACGACTGGAATCTTGCCAGCCAGACCCGCAGCACGCAGCGCTTCGAGGGCACCGAGCGCCATGTCGTCATTCGCGGCCCAGACCGCGGTGATCTGCTTGCCGTACTTGGCGAGCCAGGTCTGCATCACGGGGAAGGCGGCGGTGCGGTCCCAGTTGGCGGTCTGCTGGTCTAGCAGCTTGATGCCGGGCTTGTCTTTCAGCACCTGCTGCAGGCCGGCGAAGCGCTTACGCGCGGGGTCGGTGTCGAGCCTGCCTTGCAGCGCCACGATGCCGCCCTGGCCACCCATCGCATCGGCCAGGCTCTTCGAGATGGACACGCCCGCGTCGAGGCTGTCGATGGCCACGTGGGCGATCCACTGGTCGTTGCCGTCGAACGGGTGAAAGCCTTCGTTGTGGGCCCAGTGCGAGACGATCCAGGCACCCGATCGGTTGGCCACGTTGACCATCGGCTTGATCACCAGGTCAGCATTCGGCTCCACGTTGAAGACCGTGCATTTCGGCTGGGCGGTGAGCAGGCCCCGCATCAGCGCGACCTGCTTGTCGGAGTCGCCCTGGTTGAGCTGCAGCACGTAGCGCGACGGTTCGATGCCGGCCCACTTGGCAAACAGGCGGCCGCCCTTGTCGAGGTTGGCGTGATAGGGCTGCGCGATCTCGCGCATCGAGTTGACGAGGCGGATCTGCGACTTGTCACACAGCGGTGCCGCTGCGGCGGCGCCCGCACCGAAGGCGAACGTGGCACACGCGGCTGCCTTGGCAAAGCTGATGGAGGCAATGTGCGTCATGCCGCTGGTTCCTCATCCCTCCCGTGGTCGGGCTTTCACTGAACCGCCTCCAGCGAGCGCAAGCCGGCAATCACCGGGTCGAGCTGGTGCGTCACGGTGGACAGCAGGCTGTCGAAGTCGGCAGGGCCGGCGCCATTCGAGCAGGCGCGCTCGAGGGCCTCGGCGGTTTCGCGAACCGCTTGCGCCCCCACGGTGGCGGCCACGCTCTTGAGGTCGTGCGCCAGGCGCGTGGCCGTGCGCATGTCGCCCGCGGCGCAGGCCGCCTGGAAGCGCGCGGCAAAGCTCGCTTCGCGGTCGCGGAACATGCGCAGAAGGCGGTGGTAGAGATGCTCGTCGCCCATCATCCCGGCGAGTGCAAGCTGGCTTTCGATGCCGGGGAACCGGTTGCGTGCGGGCGATGCCGCCGGCCGCACCCAGCGGGCCAGCGTCGCGAACATCTCATCGACGCGGATGGGCTTGGCGATGTGGTCGTTCATGCCGGCGGCCAGCACCTTCTCGCGGTCGCCGACCATGGCGTTCGCCGTCATTGCGATGACGGGCAGGTCGCGCCACTGCGGCTGCCGGCGCAGCGCGCGCGTGGCGGCGTAGCCGTCGAGCACGGGCATCTGGCAGTCCATCAGCACGCCGTCGAAGTGCTCGCGCGACAGCATCTCCAGCGCCTCTTGTCCGTCGTTGGCCACGAGCACGACGATCTCGGCACGGGTCAGCAGATCGCGCGCGAGCTCCTGGTTGATGGGGTTGTCTTCCACCAGCAGGATGCGCACGCCGGCGAGGTTGCTGCGGTTGCTGCTCAGGGCCTCTTCGCGCAGCTCGCCGCGCAAGGACTGCTGCCGCATGCGGCCCACGGCCTGCAGGCAGGCGTCGAGCAGCGTGGACGGCGTGACCGGCTTGGCCAGCGTGGCCGCCACGGTGAGTTGTTCGTTCGCCATGCGCCGCGCGATCTCGTCGCGGCTGAAGGCAGTGAGCATCAGCACGGTGGGCGGGCGGTGGCGCAGGGTCATCTGTGCCAGCTGCTTCGCGCAGGACACACCGTCCATGCCCGGCATCTTCCAGTCGAGCAGCACCAGGGCATAGGGTGCGTTGTCGGCATCGGCCCGCACGATGGCTTGAATGGCCTCGGCGCCGCTGCTGGCGGCTGTGGGTTGCAGGGCGAGCGTGCCGGTCATCTGCAGCAGCAGTTCGCGGGCACATGCGTTGTCGTCGACGATCAGCACGCGGGCGCCGCGCAGGTCGGCGCTGAGCAAGCCCGGGCTCTCGATGACCTGCTCGCGGCCGAGGCCCAGCCGCGCGCTGAAGTGGAACCGGCTGCCTTGGCCAAGCGTGCTGTCCACGCCGAGTTGACCGTCCATCATGCGCACCAGGTGGTGGCTGATCGCCAGGCCCAGGCCGGTGCCGCCGAACCGCCGGCTGGTCGACGAATCGGCTTGCGAGAACGGCCTGAAGAGCCGTGACATCTGCTCGACCGTGATGCCGATGCCGGTGTCGCGCACCTGGAAACCCAGGCGCACCGAGTCGGCGTCGCGCTCCAGAACCTGCACTTCGATGACGACTTCGCCCTGCTCGGTGAACTTGACGGCGTTGTTGCCGAGGTTGAGCAGCACCTGTCCCAGGCGCGAGGGGTCGCCCACCAGCGCATGAGGCAGGTTGGGCGGCAGCACGAACACCAGCTCCAGGTTCTTTTCGTCGGCCTTCATGCCCAGCAGGTTGGCCAGGTTGTCCATCACGTCGCCGAGGTCGAAGGAGATGTGTTCGATGTCAAGGTGGCCGGCTTCGATCTTCGAGAAATCGAGGATGTCGTTGATGATGCCCAGCAGCGATTCGGCCGAGCGGTGCACCTTCTGCACGTAGTTGAGCTGCTGCGGGTTGAGCCCGCTTTGCAACGCCAGATGCGACATGCCGAGGATCGCGTTCATCGGCGTGCGGATCTCATGGCTCATGTTGGCCAGGAACTCGCTCTTGGCCTGGTTGGCGGCTTCGGCCACCTGCCGCGCCTCGCGCTCGGTCTCGGCCTGGCGGCGCTCGGTCAGGTCGAGCACGAAGGCCACGCCATGCTGCTGCGAGCCTTCGAGAAAGGCCGCGCCGATCGTCACCGAAACGCGCCGGCCATCCTTGCGGATGAATTCCTTTTCGTAGGGCGTACCGGCCCCGGCTTCCAGCAGCTCCGCGATCGCCCGTGCATCGGCCTCGCGGTATTCCTGCGGCGTCATGTCGGGCCAGCGGACCGTGCCGGACAGAAGCTCCTGCCGCGTGTAGCCCACCAGGCGCAGGAAGGCGTCGTTGGCTTCCGTGATCTCGCCGGCCGTGTTCCAGAAGAAGACGCCGATGATGTTGGACTCCACCAGCCGGCGCACGCTCCGGTCGCGCTCGCTCAAGGAGGCCTCGGCGCGTTGGCGCTCCACGTTTTCTCGCTGCAGGTCGGCGTACAGCAGCGCGTTCTCCAGCGAGATCGCGGCCTGCGCCGCCAGCAGCTCCAGCACCGTCAGGCGTTCCGGCGTGAAGGCGTGGGCCACGAGGTTGTTCTCGAGGTAGAGCAGGCCGATCAGCGTCGACTGCCGCGTGATGGGCAGGCACAGCACCGACTTCGACCGCCGCCGGGCCAGGCGCGGGTCGTAGGAAAACGGGTTGGCTTGCGACGCGTCGGACAACAGCACCGGGGTCTGGCTGCGCCGCACATAGTTGAGGATGGACTCTGGCAGGTCGGTCGCCTGCAGAGTCTTCTCGGCGTGCAGTTGCACCTGCACCTGGACCGCGTGCTGTTCGACATGGGCTTCGGCCGCAGGCAACAGCGCCGCGCCGCGCGTCAGCAGCAGGTGGCCGGTCTGGGCGCCGGCGTTTTCGAGCACGATGCGCAGCAGCGTGTCGACCAGTTCGTCGAGCACGATGCGGCCGGAGATGGCCTGCGAGGCCTTGGTGACCGAGAGCAGGTCCACCTGGCCTACGCCGCTGCCTGGAGGCGCGATGAGAGGCGCAGCGCGCTGCGCGCGGAGTGTCGGGTAGCGAGAGTCCAGCTGCCCCAGCTTGGCAGTGGCGCCCCAGCGCACAAAGCAGTTTCGCGCTTCGTCCACATGGGCGCGGGCGGCGGTGGTCGAGCCGCGAGCCAGGTAGAAGCGCGCGGCCAGTTCGTGGGCGATGCCTTCGCTCTGCGCCAGCCCGCGGTCGTGGGCGGATTGAACGGCTTGCTCGTAGAGACGCATCGCCTCGAGGTCACGCCCCTCGAGGCGGGCGAGTTCGGCACCGACCAAGGCGGCGCGGCTGTCGAAGTTGTCGGGGCAGCTGCGAGCCCACTCCGCCAGTTGACGGTGGTGGATGACGAGTTCGGCAACGCGTTGCGCGCGTTCCTCGGAGCTGGCTTCGTCGCAGCGCGTGGCGCGCGCCAGGGCCGCGAAGAAGTGGTACTCGGCCACCTCGATGTGCGACGGCGAAGTCCACAGCAGCTGCTGCGCTTGTCCCGCCGCATCGAGGGCAGAGGCAGTGTCGCCGGCCAGGAACCGGGCCTGCAGCTTGCGAATCCAGTACCAGCACGCGGCGATGGCCAGGCGCGGGTCGTCGGCCAGGTGGCGCTCGAACTGCGCTTCGTCGAAGCCGGCATCGGTGAGTGAAGAGAAGTCGGCTGTCTGGCCACGCAGCGCGCGAACCAGCTGCAGCTGGCCGGTCATGATGTCGACGACCAGGCCGAAGCGAGCGCGGCGTGCAAACGCAATGCCGACCTCGGCCTCGCGCTGGATCTCGCTCAAGGGCTCTTCGCTGGCGAGCAGGTTGGTGATCAGGTGGTTGCCGCTGTAGACGGCGAAGGTCAGGTCGCCGCTTTCGTTGGCGACCTCGAAGGCGCGCCGTATCCAGGTGCGGCCGGTGTGGAAGGGTTGCGTCCACGGGCAGACGACGTTGCCGAAGTGCAGGTACACGCGCGCCTTGAAGCGGCTGAGGCCCCGCTGATCCACCAGGTCGAGGCCGAGCTTGCCGAAGCGATACCCGGCCGCGTAATCGCCGAAGCGCGGCCCGAGGAACATGCCCAGCCACGCATAACCGATGCAAGAGCCGTCGCTGTGGCCATGCGCCAGGCTGATGTTCGCCATGCGCCCGACGACCAGGCCCAGCAGGTTCTCGTCGGTGAACAGGGTGGGCGGCAAGATGGCCGTGAGCACGTCCATCGTCGCGCGCGAATCGGGGTCGCTCATCAGCGGCAGGTCGATCAGTGACTCGATCGGGCGGCCGGCGAGTTGCTGCTGCATCTGGTCGAACTCGGCGCGCACGTCGTCGCTCGTCGGGTGCGGCGACCACTCCACCTGCACGCGCCGCAGGTAGGCGAGGCCCGCTTCGACGGCCCGGTCACTGCGGTCCAGCGTGGTGTAGAGGTTCACCTGGGCGCAGGTGATGGCGGCCAGCTCGGCATGGCTGGTGCTGCCCTCCGCCAATGCAGCCAGGCGTTCTTCGGCGGCGCTCAGGTTGCCGGTGAGGTATTCGCACTCGGCCAGGTGGAGCTTGAGCGCAAAGCTGAGTTCGTGGCGTCGCTCCCGGCTACCTTCGCCCAGCAGCGCATGGCCTGCGCCGAGGTACTTCAGCGCCGCGGCATAGGCCATGGACTCCTGCGCGCGCAGGCCCGCAATGAGGTTGAGTTCGGCGAGCCGCTCTCGCTCGGCCGGCTCGGTGATCAGCTCGGCCCCGCGGTTGAACTGGTTCACGACCTCGAAGATCCGGGCTTCGATCTCCGAGGGGGCCATTCGCGCCGCGAGCAGGCGGCCGATACGAAGGTGTTCTGCCGCGCGCTCGCCTGGCGGCACGAGCGAATACGCGGCCTCGCGGATGCGGTCGTGCAGGAAGGTGTAGCTGCCGTCTGCGCGAAAGACGAGCCCGGTGCGCACGCTTTCCCAGAGCGCCGAGTGAAGCCCTGCCTCGGTCGCCCCGTGGATCAGCACCAGCTGCTCGCTCTCCGCGGTGTTGCCCAGGCAGGCCAGCAGCTTGAGCGCCGCCAGGGTCGCGCCGGGCAGGCGGTTGAGCTTGCCCACCATGAGGTCGACGACGTTGTCGGTGAAGCCCTTGGCGCGGATGCTGGTGGTGTCCCACACCCAGCGCGCGGCAGCGGGTTCGAACACGAGATGCCGCTCGTCGGCCAGTGCGGAGATGAACTGGATCGTGAAGAACGGGTTGCCACCGGTCTTGGCGTGCACCAGCTCCGCCAGGCTCTGCACCTGCGCGCGTTCGCGGCGCAAGGTGTCGACGAGCAGCCGCGCCACGTCGTCGAGCGCCAGGGGTCTGAGCACGATCTCGCGCACCGGCACCTTGCCGGCCCGGCGGATCGCATCCAGCGAACGCTTCAGCGGGTGAAGGGCGTCGACCTCGTTGTCGCGGTAGGCGCCGATCAGCAGCAGGTGGCGCAGATCGGGTTCGCCGATCACATGTTCGAGCAGCTCCAGCGTGACCGAGTCCAGCCACTGCAGGTCGTCGAGAAAGAGCACCAGCGGGTGCTCCGCCGTGGCGAACACGCTGAGGAAGCGCCGGAACACCTGCTGCAGGCGGCGCTGTGCGTCCTGCGCCGGCAGGTCCTGGGCGTCCGCGGTCAGCGGCTGCGGGCCGATGATGAATTCGAGTTCCGGGATGAGCTTGACGAGCAGGTGCCCGTTCGCGCCGAGCGCGGCCTGAAGCGCGTCGCGCCAATGGTCGACCTGGGTTTCGCTCTGGCCGAGGATCTGGCCGACCAGCCCGCGAAACGCCTGCGCCAAGGTGGCATAGGGAATGTCCCGCTTGAACTGGTCGAACTTGCCCGCGGCGAAGAGACCACGCCGCGGCACCAGCACCCGATGCAGTTCGTTGACGACAGACGACTTGCCGATGCCGGCATAGCCCGACAACAGCACGAACTCCGGCGCGCCCTCGGCCGCGACCCGTTCGAACGCTGCCACCAGCACGTCGATCTCGGCCTCTCGGCCGTAGAGCTTCTCGGGGATCAGCAGCTGGTCGGATGCGTCGTGCGCGCCGAGCACGAAGGTGTCGAAGCGCCCCTGCGCGTCCCACTGCGCCTCGCAGCCGCGGAGATCGGCTCGCAGACCCGAGGCGGTCTGGTATCGGTCTTCGGCGGCCTTGGCCATGAGCTTCATGACGATGGCCGACAGCTGCTCGGGAACCTCGCGCACCCGCTGGGCGGGCGGGATGGCCTGGCGCGCCAGGTGGCAGTGAAACAGCTCGATCGGGTCCGCCGACTCGAAGGGCAGCACGCCGGTCAGCATTTCGTAGAAGGTGACGCCCAGCGCGTACAGGTCGCTGCGCGAATCGATCGACCGGTTCATGCGGCCGGTCTGCTCGGGGGCCATGTAGCCCAGCGTGCCGGCAATGTCTTCGGGCAGCGCCAGCGCATGACGCTCGCGCGGTTGGCGGGTGGCGACGCCGAAGCCCATCAGGTGGGCCGTGCCTTTCTCGGCGTCGACCAGCACATTGGCTGGCTTGATGTCCTTGTGGACGATGCAGCGCGCGTGCAGGCCCGCCAGCGCGGCCGACAAGGCGCTCGCGATGCGCAAAAACACCGGCACGGCCATGGGCTGGCCGATGAAGCTGTCGAGAGGCATGCCGCCCGGGTCCGAGAGCAGCAGCGTCGGGTTGCCGTCCCAGCGCACCAGCTCGATCGGGCGCACGGCCCACTGCGGGTCGAGTTCGAGCCGCAATGCCAGTTCATGCCCGAGCCGCGCCGCGCCGACAGAACCCGGCGCATCGCTGGCCACCGACTTCGCCAGCATGGGCTCGCTGGCATTCGGGTCCTGCACCCGGTACAGAGAGAACTCTGCGTCGCGCCGCATGATCTCGAAGTGCCGATCTGACTGGGTCATAAGCGGGCCATGGCGATGCAGGTTCCTCGGAGTCTAGCGAGTCTGTCGGCTCATACGGGGCGGAAAACGATGCCGCCGACCGGGTGGTTTCCAGGGGCCGTTGAAGGCGTTGCCCGGGCGACGTCCATCGTCCATTAGAGTGCGGCGTGACCGTCTTGCACACAGGAGCAAACCCAATGACGCTGCCCTTCCGTCGGTTGACTGCGGCTTGGATGATGGCCGGCCTGGCGTTCGGTGCTGCAGCGCAGCACCGAACCGACAGCGCCATCATCGGCATGACGCTCGAACCGCCCGGCATGGACCCGACGAGCAACCCGGCCGCCGCCGTTGGCGAGATCGTCCACTACAACGTGCTGGAAGGTTTGACGAAGATCAACATGGACGGCAGCGTCTCGCCGTTGCTCGCCCAGAGCTGGACGGTCGACCCCGATGGCCGGCTCTACACCTTCAAGCTGCGCCGCGATGTGAAATTCCAGGATGGCGAGGCCTTCGACGCCAGCGACGTGAAGTTCAGCTTCGAGCGGGCCAAGGCCGAAGGCAGCGTCAACAAGGCGAAGAAGGCGGTGTTCGACAACATCTCGAGCATCAGCGCGCCCGACCCCGGCACCGTGGTGCTGGTGCTCGACAAGGCCGACGGCAACCTGCTGTTCCGCCTGGGAGAAAGCACCGCCGTGATCCTCGACCCGAAGAGTGCGGCCCAGGCCACGACCAAGCCGGTGGGCACCGGGCCGTACCGGTTCGAGAGCTGGTCGAAGGGCTCGTCCGTCACGCTGCTCAAGTGGGACGGTTTTCGCAGTGCTGCGAACGTGAAGCTGAAGAAGGTGGTGTTCCGCTTCATCAACGACCCGGCCGCGCAGGTGGCGGCCTTGCTGTCGGGTGACGTGGATGCGATCCCGCGCTTCGGTTCGCCGCAGAGCCTGAAGCAGTTCCAGGGCGATGCGCGATTCAGCGTGGTGGTCGGCGGCACCGAAGGCAAGACCATCGTCGGCATCAACAACAAGAAGAAGCCGTTCGACGATGTGCGCGTGCGCCGCGCCCTGGCTGCGGCCATCGACCGCAAGGCCGTGATCGACGGCGCACAAGAAGGCTACGGCACGCCCATCGGCAGCCACATGGTGCCCACCGATGCGGGCTACGTCGACCTCACGAGCGCCAACACCTACAACCCCGACAAGGCCCGTGCGCTGCTGAAGGAAGCTGGTGTGGCGCTGCCGCTGAACGTGACGCTCACCTTGCCGCCGCCGCAGTATGCGCGCAAGGGCGGCGAGATCATCGCCTCGCAGCTGGCCAAGGTCGGCATCAACGCGAAGATGGAAAACGTGGAGTGGGCGCAGTGGCTCTCGGGCGCCTACAAGGGCCACTTCGACCTGACCGTCATCAGCCACGTGGAGCCGCTGGACTTCGGCGTGTACGCCGACCCGGCCTATTATTTCGGCTACGACGCCAAGGCGTACCGCGACCTCTTCGCCGCCTACAACGGCGCCACGCAAGCCAAGGAGCGCACGCGGCTGCTGGGTGACCTGCAACGGCAGCTGGCCAGCGACGCGGTGAACGTCTATCTTTTCCAGCTGCCGCAGTTCGCGGTGGCCAACAAGAAGTTGAAGGGCCTGTGGAGCAGCTCGCCCATCTTCGCCAACGACATGGCGGCGGTGAGCTGGCAATGACCGGGCCATGACAGGGCGGCCACAAGAAAGCACAACAACGAAGATCAACGAAGCGTTGAGGAAGCTCCCATGACTGCATTGCACTCCCTGAGCGCCATCGAGCTGCTCGCGGCCTACACCAGCAAGGCCTTGTCGCCGGTGGAGGTGGCGCGTGCGGTGCTGGCGCAGATCGAACGCTGCGAGCCTCAGCTGCATGCCACGTATGCGCTCGACCCGATGGGCGCGCTGGCGCAGGCCGAGGCTTCGCAAGCACGTTGGCTCAGAGGCGAGCCGCAAGGTGCGCTCGACGGCGTGCCCGTCACCATCAAGGAAAACATCGCGACCCGTGGCGTGCCGGTGCCACTGGGCACGGCCGCCATGGAGCTCGTGCCGGCCGAGCGCGATGCCCCGCCGGCCGCGCGCCTGCGCGAAGCGAATGCGGTGATCCTCGGCAAGACCACGATGCCTGATTACGGCATGTTGTCGTCGGGCCTCTCCAGCTTTCATGCGCTCGCACGCAACCCCTGGGACACGAGCAAGAACCCGGGCGGCAGCAGTGCCGGCGCGGCTGCTGCGACTGCGGGTGGCTATGGCCCGCTGCACCTGGGCACCGACATCGGCGGCTCGGTGCGCCTGCCCGCCAGTTGGTGCGGCATCTTCGCGTTGAAGCCCAGCCTCGGCCGCATTCCGATCTTCCCGCCGTATGCCGGCCGTGTCGCAGGCCCGATGACGCGCGGCGTGCCGGATGCCGCCTTGATGATGCGTGTGCTCGCGTTGCCTGACGTGCGCGATTCGATGAGCCTGCCCTACCAGCCGATCGCATGGCAGGGGCTGGCGCGCCCGCTGCGCGGCCTGAAGATCGGCCTGCTGCTCGATGCGGGTTGGGGCCTGCCGGTCGACGCCGAAGTGCGCGCTGCCGTCGAGTCAGCGGCCCGGGCCTTCGAGGCGGCCGGGGCCTTCGTCGAGCCGCTCAAGCCCTTCATGACGCGTTCGATGGCCGAAGGCATGGACCGGTTCTGGCGCTGCCGCGCGTGGATGGACATCTCGGCGCTGCCGCCCGAGCGCCGCGCCAAGGTGCTGCCCTTCATCGCGGAGTGGGCGCGCGGGGGCGCCGGCCTCAGCGGCGAGCAGGTGTTCAACGGCTACAGCCAGATGGCGGCCATGCGTGAGGCGGCCGTCACCGCCTGTCGCCCGTTCGATTTCGTGTTCACGCCCACCGCGCCCATGCCCGCCTTCGCGGCCGAGCTGCCGTGCCCGACGAACGACCCGTCGATGCCCTTCGAGCACATTGCCTTCACGCTGCCCTACAACATGAGCGAGCAGCCGGCCGCCAGCATCAACTGCGGCTATACGGAGAGCGGCCTGCCGATCGGCTTGCAGATCGTCGGCCAACGTCACGATGATCTCGGCGTGCTGCAGATCTCGCATGCCTGGGAGCTGCTGCGGCCGGCATCGCGGCCGTGGCCGATGGGCTGACGCGCTGGTTGATGATGCTTACCCACGTTCCCACACCTTAGGGATAGGCCTTCGCGGTCCCGGCCCTACGCTTCGCCGCATGACGCAAGCTCACTCATCGGAACGCGTGGCCGTGATCGTGGTGCATGGCATCGCGGACCAGCGGCGCGGCGAAACCTCGGCGGCGGTGGCGGTGCAATTGGCGGCTGGCGCGCACGGCGATGTGGTGCGCAGCGACATGCCGATCGAGATCACGCCGCTGAACCCGGCCGTGCCGTTCGAGCGCTGGAACCCAAAGGGGTGGATCGAGCGCATCAACAAGTCGCTGCGCCAATCGCTGCGCAGCGACTTTCTCGACCCGCAGCTGGGGGAGCGGCCTGACAAAAATCCCAAGGCGCCGCCGATGCCCAACAGCGCCGTCAGCCAGGACGACGGCGAAGCCGTCGACCATGGCGTGCGCTTCACCGACTACCTGCTCGCCAAGGCCTCGTCGGTGCGCCGCAGCGAGGTCACACCGGCGCATTACGAGATGCCGCGCCACCGCGTCGAAACGGCCACGCGCCAGTGCGATGTGTTCGAGATGTACTGGGCCGACCTGTCGCGCCTGAGCGGTGGGGCCACACGCATCCTCACCGAGCTCTTCACGCTGCTGTTCCATCTCTCCAAGCTCGGGGCCGACACCATCTCGCTCGCCGCCGTGGCCCAAGCGCCCAGCGCCGTGCTGCGTGGGCTCGCTCGTTTGCACCGGTGGGCCAACTGGGTGTTTTCGCGCCTGCTCGCGCTGCTGTTCCTCCAGCTGCTGGTGTGCGCGATCGTGCTGGTGCCCGTCGCGCTGATGGTGGGCCGCGAGCGCACTGCGGGCCTCATCGGCGCGGTCGTGGCGGCCGTGGCCTTGGCGGTGGTCTGCGTGTACACATTGCGCCTTGCGTGGATCGCGGGCTTCTGGGCCGGCGCGGTGTGTGCAGCGTTGATGGCCTGGTTCGCAGTCAGCAGCCCGGGCGTGGCGGCCTGGGCCGTATTGCTCGGCATGCTGCTCTTGCTGTTGTGGGCCTACCGCGCCTTTCTCGGTTATTGCGAAGAGCGCTTTCGCGCGGTCTACGGCGTGGGCCTTCTCTTGATGGTGGTAACGCTGGGCTCGATGGCCTGGGGCGCCGCCACCCACGACGTGCCCGGCGCCGGCGAGCGCATGGTCGCGGGCGTGATGCGTGCGGTCGAGGTGCTGCTGCTGATGCAGCTGAGCGGCTGGGTGCTGATGGCGCTGCTGGTCACGGCCGCGGTCGGCCTGGGCGAATGGGCCTGCACCGGCGGGCAGGATTCGCTGGAACGCCGCCAGAGCATCGTGACCGCACGGCTCGGGCTCTTCGTGTCGATGGGCATCTTCGTCGCCTTCGTGATGACGGTGTGGGCGCTGGTCTCGCAGCCGCTCGAGTCGCTGGTCTCCGGGCTGCACTACGCGCCCTGGTGGTTCCAGGACATGACGCTGAACGGGCAGATGCAGACCAACCGCTTCCTTGCGCTGCGCTTCAACGCCAGCACCGACACCTTCGCGGTCGTGGCCATCATGCTGCTCACCTTGCTGGGCTACGTGGCCTTGATCTACCTGCCCAGCGTGCTGGTGGAGTTGCGCATCGCGGGCTGGCCTCGCGCGGCGCGCCTGGGGCACTGGCTGACGGCGGGCTACCGTGCGCTCGACCGGCTGGTGCGCTGGTGGAGCTGGCTCATCGCACTGGCGCTTGTCGGCGTGGCCGTGCTGCTCGTGGGCAGCCAGCTCGCGCGGCTGAACATCTCGCTGCCGTGGCTAGGCCTCGTCGCGCTGCCGATGGGCACCTGGTCGGGCGATCTGCTGGCCCGGCTGGTGGTGACGATCGCCGGCGGTGCTGTCGGCCTCGTCGCGGTGGGCGGCATGGCCTTCAAGCAGTTGAAGGCCGTGCGTGCGCCACTCGATGCCGCGCTCGACGTGGACAACCATTTCCGCGAGTTCCCTCGCAAGGCCATCCCGCGGGTGATGATCCTCGAGCGCTACGTGGCGGTGCTGGAGCAGGTGCTGAGCCAGGGCTACGAGCGCATCGTCATCGTCTCGCACAGCCAGGGCACGGTGATCACGGCCGACCTGCTGCGCTACCTGCAGCGTCGCCACCGCTTGAAGCCGGCCGACGCCGCGAGCGATCGTCTGGTGCAACTGGGCCGGCGGCTCGCCGCGAAGAACATCCGCCTGCTCACGGCCGGCAGCCCCTTGCGGCAGCTGTATGCGCTGCGCTTCCCGTGCCAGTACGACTGGGTGCTCGGCCCGCCGGGCATGCCCAACGCCACGACCGGGCCCGACCCGCGCGGCGACCTGGGCGTGGCGCACTGGGTCAACGTATGGGGTGCGGGCGACTACGTGGGCCGTTGGTTGTGGACGCAGGCGCGCGACCCCGCCATTCCGGCCTTGGCGGTAGACCCCCAGGCCTACGAAGGCAAGCCCGTGCAGCGCGTTCCCGACTACCGCGACCTCTGCCTCGGTGCCGACGCGCACACGCACTACTTCGATCTTGACAACAAAGTCATGCTCGACGAGTTGCGTGCGCTGGTCTGACGCGGAAACCAGCACCCCCTCGCTTATCCTCCCTCGCAACAACACACAGGGGCCTGCGCCACCGATGCGCGGAGCCCACCCGCGAGGAGGAAATCTTGGAAAGCAGCAACGCAGAAGTGCGCCTGGTGTTCGCCGGCGAAATACTGGCCGGGTTCCAGGCTGACGAGGTGAAGCGCCGCTTCGGCGAAGCCTTCAAGGTGCAGGGCGAGCGGCTCGCCGCCATGTTCTCGGGCGAGCGCACCGTGCTCAAGCGGGCCCTCTCGCGCGAAGACGCGGTGCGCTATGTGAAGCAGCTGCAGAAGATGGGCGTGCGGGTGCATGTGGAGTCGCTGAAGGCGCCTGCGCCATCGTCCTCGCCGCCGATGCCCGCCGCCGCAAAGCCGGCGTCGGTCCAGCCGTTGCAGTCCATGGCCCTGCAGCCCACGGTCGCCGCAGCGCCTGCGGCTGCAGCGGCTGAAGAAGAGATCGTCTGCCCGAACTGCGGCACGCGTCAGTCCAAGCGCGTCTTCTGCAAGGAATGCACGACCGACATGCCGCGCGGCATTGCCGCGAAGAAGGAAGACGCCGATCGCGCCCGCGAAGAGCGGCTCGAAGAGGCACGGCTTCGCCGCGGCGGATCGGCAAGCCGGTATGCCCCGCCGTCCTCGGCCGGCGGCGAGGTGTATTCGGGTGCCTTGGTCGAGGCACCGCCCATCATCGGACTCAGCTTCGAGGGGCGCATGGGGCGCATTACCTACCTCAACGCAGGCCTGCTCGCCTGGGTGGGCCTGGCGATGATCGGCATCGGCGCTGCGGTGCTGCTGCCGATGTCGCGCAGCTGGTTGATGTTCATTCCGCTGGCCGTCGCTTTCGTGCTGTTCTTCATCTGGGCCATCCGCGTCACGGTGCTGCGCCTGCACGACATGAACCGCAGCGGCTGGTGGGTGCTGGTGACCCTCATCCCCTACCTCGGCTGGGTGGCCAGCCTGGTGTTGATGTTCATGCCCGGCACCTCGGAGGACAACGACTACGGCGAGAAGCCGAAGCAAGGCAGCACGGCCGCGGCCATCGCGATCCTGGTCGTGGTCATCGTGGCGGGGGCGTTGGCGACGACGTTTGCCAGCTCCATGATCAAGCGCGGTTCGCGCGGGCAGGAAGCGGCCGAACGCATCGAGGCCCGTTCCGAAGCGGCCGAGCAGGTGGCCGAATACCTGGAGTCACCGGCCGCCCAGGAGGCCTTTGCGACCTATGCGCGAGAGCCCAACCCCAAGGCCTTTGCCGCGTCGGACGACGGCGCCTTCGGCTGGCGCTCCGGCCAAGCCTCGCCGCGGCAGGCGGCAGTCGCGGCCATGGCCGCGTGCGAAGAGCATCGCAAGCCCTACACCAAGGAATGCGAGCTGGTGAACGTCAACGGCCTCTGGGCCGGCCAGCAGCGCTGAGCTGCCTCCGCCGTGACCGCTTGTCCGGTGAGGCGGTAACAAGGCTTGTTTTCCACGCAGAGCGGACCACACTTCCACGCTGACCTCGGGCGCACTCAAGAACGCCGTGCGAGGAAGAAGGGAGTGCCATGCTGCGCAGAGCGATTGCCGCCTTTCTGGCCGCCGGCCTGTGGGCTCACGGGCCTTCGCATGCCCAGGCGGTGAGTTCGAGCCCCGCCGGCAGCCGTGTGAGCCGTGGGTTAGGTGACTTTCATCGCTTATCGCTTGCAGCGGGCTCTGTGCCGCAGGAGGAACGGCTGGGCTTCGTCAACAACAGCATCAACCGCTGTGTCGGCTATGCGGGCGACGATCTGCAGTGGGGCGAGGTCGATCGCTGGCAGACGCCTGCGGAAACCCTGGCGCGGCAGCTCGGTGACTGTGAAGACTTCGCCATCGCGAAGTTCTTCCTCCTGCACGAGTGCGCAGCACCCTGTGCATGCGCGCGGCTGATGTATGCCATTCACACGCCGCCCGACACGCCGGGCCTGGCTCGGGCGCACATCGTGCTGATAGGTGCCGCCGACTCCGACCGCTCAAACGACCCGCTGGTCTTCGACAACCTGAACCCCTTGCTGCTGCCCGTGTCTCGCCGCTCCGACCTGTCCCCGGTGCTCAGCTTCGATGCATCTGCGTTGTGGCGCGGCGTCTCCGGTGAACGGGTGGGCAATGCAGCGATGCTGTTGCGGCCCTGGCGCGAGTTGTTGCTGCGCTGGCGGCAGCAGCAGGAAGCCGACCGCCTCGGCTGAGGGCAGCGCGTTGCCGAGCGGTGGCTCAGCTGTGTGCAGCCACGCCGCGGAGTTCTGCTTCCCGCTCGGTCTGGCGGAACAAGTCGGGCAAGGTCTTGCCCGGCTCGTCGCGAAAGACTTCGTCCAGCACGTCGAGCTGTTGGATGCGGTCGACGCGGAAGTTACGGAACCCGTCGCGCGCTTCGCACCAGGCGGCGAGCGTCCACACTGCGCCCCAGTAGAAGCAGCCGAGCGGGCGCACCGTGCGCTCGCTGTCGCTGTCTTTCAGGTCGCGGTAACGCAGGCTGACCTTGCGGCGCGCCTCGGCAGCCAGCCGCAGCGGCTCCAGGTGCGCGCGCGTGCTGGCGTCGAACTCGATCGGCGGTGCATACACGGCGAGGCTTTCGGCCGCGGCGCGTGCCGCCACAGGCAGCACGGCGAGGATCTTCGACAGCGCGTTTTCAGCCTGCGCTGCCAATGCGGCATCCAGCCGCGGCTGTGCGATGCGCACGGACGCGACCAGGGCCTGGGCTTCTTCGTGGGTGAACATGAGCGGTGGCAGGTCAAACCCCGAACGCATGCGGTAGCCCACGCCGGCCTCGCCTTCGATGGGCACGCCTTGCACCATCAGCTCGGCCACGTCGCGGTACACCGTGCGTTCAGAGACTTCGAGTCGTTGCGCCAGGAATTGGGCGGTGCTCAGGCGCCGCCCGCGGATCAGCTGGACGATCTGGAACAGGCGGTCAGCGCGTCGCATGGTTGTGGGGGTGTGATGGTTCGAGGTGGTGGCCGGCAGTCGTCGACAAGCCCGGGTGACTCGGGACGGGCTTGTGGTCTTGCGCGGAGCCCATGGCGTGGGCGATGGCATCCATGTCGTCGTCGGTCACCTTGAGCAGACCGAAGCGGAAGACGTAGCCCCAGTTGCGGGCCTTGTCGCGGGTGAATGACAGCTGCGGTAGCAGCGGGTGGATCGGGGCAGGGTGGGCATGCAGGTCGTAGTCGACGTTCTTGCGAAACGGCTTGAAGCCCTCGAGCATGTCCGACATGTCGGCCTGGTACACCAGTTCGTCACGCACGGTGCCGATGGCGGTGAAGGCCTGGCATGGCTGTTTTTCGCCCAGTGTCTGCACCGGCGAGTAGTAGGCGACGCGATCGCCGGCGCGGATGCGCTTGAGCGGCGCACCCTTGCCGTGGCCGACCTGCATGATGCCCAGCTCGCGACCGCGTGCCACGTGGTCGGCGCAGGCCACGGCGATCCAGTTGTTGCGTTCATCCATGGCGTTCAGGCTCCGACCGCGGTGCACAGCTCGACCAGCGTGCCGTCGGGGCAGCGCACGTACGCGACGGTCTGGCCCCAGGGCTTGGTGGTCGGTGGCGCGAGCAACGTCGCTCCGGCCTTCACGGCTTTCTGGCAGGCCGCGGCGACGTCGGTCGTGACGAGGCCGATCTCCATGCCCAGCGGCTGAGGGGAGCGGCCAGCGTCCACGTAGTCGTGGCCGACGTTGCCGCGCGCGGTGGCGTGCTGTGCGAAGCCGAGCGCGGTGGCGCCGGTCTCCACTTCGCCGTAGGCGCCGCTCTCGTCCAGAAAGCGGCGCGGCAGGCCAAAGGCGCGTTCGAAGAAATCGAGCGACGCGGCAACGTCGCTCACGTAGACGATGGTGTAGGCAAGCTTCATGGGCGTGTCTCCCTGCGCTGGAATGCCATGCTAAGCCAGTGCGTGCAGGCCGAGGCGGTTGCCTTCGGTGTCGGTGACGTGCGCGAACACGCCCATGTCGCCGGGCAACTGCACCTTGGGCGTGGTGATGCGGCCGCCGGCGGCTTCGACCCGAGCGAGCACGGCGTCGAGCGAAGGCTTGGCGTTCAGGTAGACGAGCGCGCCCTGGTTCGACGGCTCGATGCCCGAGCCGGCCATCAGGCAGCCACCGACGGCGTTGTCGTCGTAAGGAAAGACGGCCAGCGTGTGCTCGCCCATGTTCTCGCGGCGCAGCGGGGCGGCGAGCAGCTTCTCGTAGAAGGCCTGGGCGCGGTCGATGTTGCTGACGGGAATCTCGAACCAGTTGACGGCGTGGTGTTGTGTGTGTTGGGCCATGGGAACCTCCGTTGAAGTGAGAGGCACGATGCTGCGCGGGGGATGCTGACAGCGTGGTGTCAGCAGGCTCACCCCACCTTGCCGGGCCGATGTGCGACTAATTCCACCTTCGCCTGCTGGCCACCCGCGACGAATTGGCGGCATAACCGCTGCTTGGCCCTCCGCGTGCCGATGGCGCCCGCCGCCGGCACAATCGGGGCCCGTATCAGCACCGTCAGGAGCCGCCATGCCAGGCGACATCTCCCAGCCCATCTTCCGCAGCGAAGAAGAACTCGCCAAGCTCAGCGCCTCTGATCGCATTCGCTACCGCCTTGTCGGCGCCGAGCGCCGTTATCACGCGAACGACAACATTGCGGCGTTCATCCGCGAAGGTGAAATCGACGAATTGCGCGGCGAGGTCGAGGCCAAGATGCAGGAGGTGCTGAAGGCGCTCGTCATTGACACTGACAGCGACCACAACACCAACGAAACCGCCAAGCGAGTGGCGAAGATGTTCCTGACCGAGGTGTTCCGCGGCCGCTACGTGCCGATGCCTCTGGTCACCGAGTTTCCGAATGTCGAGCGGCTCAACGAGCTGATGATCGTGGGGCCGATCACCGTGCGCAGTGCCTGCTCCCACCACCTTTGCCCGATCATGGGCAAGGTGTGGATCGGCATCCTGCCGAACGAACATTCCAACCTCATCGGCCTGTCGAAATACGCCCGCATCTGTGACTGGATCATGTCGCGCCCGCAAATCCAGGAAGAGGCCGTCACCATGCTCGCCAACGAGCTGCAGTCGCGCGTCAAACCCGATGGCTTGGCCATCGTGATGGAGGCCGACCACTTCTGCATGCATTGGCGTGGCGTGAAAGATACTGAGTCGATGATGACCAACAGCGTGATGCGGGGCGCCTTCCTGAAAGACGCCAACCTGCGGCGCGAATTCCTGTCGTTGCTCAGCAAGAAAACCTGAAGGACACCACCATGCTTGTACGCCTGATGTATGCCAGCCGTGCTGCCGAGTCCGTCAACCAGGAGACCCTGGCTGCCATCCTCAAGAAGGCACGTGCCAACAACCCCGCCGTCGGTGTGACCGGCGTGCTGTGTTTTTCGGAGGGCCTGTTCCTGCAGGTGCTCGAAGGAGGCCGCCTCCCGGTCAGCCTGCTCTACAACCGCATTGCCTGCGACCCTCGGCACCACGATGTGGCCTTGCTCAGCTTCGAGGAAATCGGTGAACGCAAATTCGCCGGCTGGGTCATGGGGCAGGTGAACCTGTCCATGCTGAACCCGGCGCTGCTGCTGAAGTACTCCGACACCGCGACTCTCGACCCGTATGCGGTGTCGGGCACCGTGTCGATGGCCTTGTTCAACGAACTGGTCGCCACCGCATCGGTGGTGTCGTAGCTCGGGCTCCACAGGCTTCTAGGCTGCGGCCGGCTCCACGTAGTGCCGCGCCAGCTCGGGCGGCAGCGGCGAGTCGAGCAGCTGGCTCGCGAGCCGCAGGGCGTCGGCCGCTTCGGGGGCCAGCGCGTTGGAGTCCTTGTGCAGCAGGGCAGCGTCGAGCCAGGCGCGCACGAGTACCGGCTTCAACATCCAGGGCAGGGCCTGCACGTCTTGAAGCGCATGCACCAGGTGATCTGCATCCGGTGCCTCGCAGGGCGGCAGTGCCGCGTCCTTCAGCCAAGGGTGCATGACGCTCGCGTACCAGGCTTCGCCATCGGGCAGCAGGCGCGCCAAGAAGGCGGTCAGAGCCGCGATCTGGCGCAGCGTGTGCAGCGAGAGCTGCGCCATGTCGTTGTGCGCATCGGTCGAGGGCTTGACGGTTTGCGCCTCGCCCAGGCGCTGGCGCATCAGCAGCAGGTGCAGGCGGTCGATCGGGCGCACCTGGCCATCGGCGGCCATCACACGGCGGGCCGATTCCATCAGCGTCTGCCGGTCGAGCAGCGGGGCGCGGGCCACGCGCGCCAGCAGGTTCTCAAGCCAGGGCAGCCGCACGGCAGGGCCGAGTTTCTTCACTTCGCTGCGCAGGGTCTGGGCGGTGCTCAGGCCACGGGTTTCGTCTTGCCAGGCGCGGCGCTCGCGCTGGCTGCCGGGGGTCAGCAGCAGGGCCAGGATGGTCGCGCGCAGTTCACCCGGGCCATTGAGGCGTGACAGCCGGTCGATGGCTTCGCGCTCTTCGTCGCTGGTGACGGCGGCGCGCGGCACGGGGTTGGCGGGCGGGGTGGGAGCGTGTTGATCGGCCATGGGAACAGCATAGGCGACAGCCGAGGCCATCGGGAGGGGAGAAGGTGCGGCGGGCCGGTAGGGTTCGTCCACGGCGTCGGAGCTTGCCAGCACGGGCGCCGGCAGGGGCTCCATGCCGCGGCCATACAAGCGGCGCAGTCTGTCGGGCAAGGGCGGGTGCGTGGCGAGCCAGCTCGGCGGGGCCTGCAGCAGCATGGCGGCCAAAAGGCGGGCCGGCACGCGGGTGAGCTTGTCTTCGCGCTTGAGCAGCTGGTGCCAGACCTTGCGCAGCACGCCGCCCAGCCCATCGCGGCTGCGGGAGAACTGCACCGCGCAGGCGTCGGCCAGCAGTTCGCGCTGGCGCGACACGGCGGCCTGCAGGAGCTGGCCCGCGATCCAACCCAGCAGGCCGGCGGCCACGAAGACCGGGCCGACCAGCACGCCGAAGGCCGAGCGGCGGTCGGACTCGTCTGGCTCGAGCAGCGACACGCCGTAGCCATGCACCAGCGACAAACCCCACACCAGCGCGAGCAGCTGCATGTTGAGTCGCAGGTCACCTTGGTGGATGTGGCCGAACTCGTGAGCGACCAGGCCTTGCAGCTCGTCGCGGGTCAGGCGCTGCAGCGCGCCGCGCGTCACCGCCACCACCGAGGTCTCAGGTGACCAGCCGGCCGCGAAGGCGTTGATCGCGTCCTCGCGCTCGAGCACGAACACCGCGGGGCGCGGCAGCCCGCTGGCCAGCACCATCTCGTCGACCACGTTGAGCAGGCGGCGCTCGCCCAGGTCGCGCGGGTCGGTGAGCAGCCGCCCGCCGGCCCACTCGGCCACGTGCGAGCCGCCGCCC
The DNA here is from genome assembly GCF_056403575.1 of Rhizobacter sp. P2_G4. Classification (NCBI taxonomy): domain Bacteria; kingdom Pseudomonadati; phylum Pseudomonadota; class Betaproteobacteria; order Burkholderiales; family Sphaerotilaceae; genus Rhizobacter; species Rhizobacter sp. P2_G4. The sequence continues at coordinate 1,287,025 of NZ_JBFUFG010000001.1, forward strand.
TGGCGCAGCCGCCCCAGCTCGACCCACGCACCGCCCAGCACGAACAGCAGCACCACGGCTGTGTTGGTCTCGAAGAACAAGGTCGGCAGGTCGAACGGCAGCCACAAGGCAAGCAGCCACCACACGCCCAGCAGCAGGCCGTTGACGGCCACCACCAGGGCGAGCAGCAGCAGAGCGAACAGCGCCAGCAGCTGCTGGGTGGCGCGGCGCGCGTCGTCCTGCTGCTGGCGAAACCTCACGACAGCGGCTTAGTCAGAGCTGCACGCGCACCGCGGCCCGCTCGGCGTCGTTCGCGGTGGACTGCAGCATGGCAGCGGCGCGAAAGCCGAACAGATTGGCCATCAGGTTGGTGGGGAACTGCTGGGCCGCGTTGTTGTAGTCGAGCGTCGCGTCGTTGAACAGCTGGCGCGAGAAGGCCACCTTGTTCTCCGTGCTCGTGAGTTCTTCGGCCAGCTCGCGCAAGCTCTGGTCGGCCTTCAGCTCCGGGTAGGCCTCGACCAGCGCCATCAGCTTGCCCATCGCGGTGCCGAGCACCTCTTCGGCCATCGTCAGGCTGGTGATGGCACCCGCTGCGGCGGGGCGGGTGCGCGCCACGTCGGCGGCGGCCTTGGCCTGGTTGCGGGCGGCCGTCACGGCCTCCAGGGTTTCGCGTTCGTGGGCGGCGTACTTGCGCGCTACTTCCACCAGGTTGGGAATCAAGTCGTAGCGCCGCTTGAGCTGTACGTCGATCTGGGCAAACGAGTTGCCGATCACGTTGCGCAGACGAACCAGGCGGTTGTAGGCGCCGACGCCCCAGAAGACGATGACGGCGAGGACGATCCAGCTCACGATTTGCGTGGTGCTCATGTTTGGCTCCTCCGGTTTGAACCGAGCGGACTCTATACGACGGGGAACAAACACTTCGGTCCAGCCCGAAGCATCCGCCTGCCTCAGGCCGACATGATGTGACTTATGAACTCAATCGACTCGTTTTCCCTCTTCGCCCTGGGTGCCGCCGTCTTCGTGCTCGCAGGTTTCGTCAAAGGCGTCATCGGCATGGGCCTGCCCACCGTGGCAATGGGATTGCTCAGCGTGACCATGCCACCGGCCCAGGCCGCGGCGCTGCTGGTGCTGCCTTCCCTCGTCACCAACCTGTGGCAGATCTTCGGCCCAGGGTGGTGGGCGCTGGTGCGGCGCATGGCCACGATGCTGGCGGGCGTGTGCCTCGGCATCGCGGCCGGCGCCGGTTGGTTGACAGGGCAGGGCGGTGGTTCGGCGCGTGTCACCGCGGCGCTCGGCGTGGCCTTGATGGCTTATGCGTTGCTCGGTCTCTTGAAGGTGCGGCTGCATGTGCCGGCGCAGCATGAGCGCTGGCTGTCGCCGGTGGTCGGCCTGGCCACCGGCCTCGTCACCGCGGCCAGCGGCGTGTTCGTGATCCCTGCGGTGCCGTATCTGAATGCGCTGGGGCTGGAGAAGGAGGACCTGGTGCGCGCGCTCGGCATCTCGTTCCTGGTGTCGACGATCGCGCTGGCCTTGAGCCTGCGCAGTGGCGGCGCGCTGGAGATGGGCAATGCGGTGGGCTCCTTGCTGGCGCTGCTGCCCGCCTTGCTCGGCATGGCGCTCGGCCAGTGGGTGCGCCTGCGCGTTCAACCCGACGTGTTCAAGAAGGTCTTCTTCAGCGGCCTGCTGGCCTTGGGCGGCTACCTTGTTTTACGCTCTGCGCTGTGACTTCACCCGAACCCCGCTTCGCCAAGGTCGCCGCGATGATCGGCGACCCCACGCGCGCCCGCATGCTGTCGGCGCTGATGGGCGGCGGGTTCCTCGCCGCCGGCGAGTTGGCGCAAGCAGCCGGCGTGACACCGCAAACCGCGAGCACGCACATCGCCAAGCTGGTCGACAGCGAACTGGTGGTCGCGCGCACCCAGGGCAGGCACCGCTACTTTCGATTGGCCGACGCCGACATTGCCCATGCGCTCGAAGCCCTGTCGCTCGTGGCCGAGCGCAGTGCGAGCGCCGACAAGTGGGAGCAGGGCCCTTACAAGCCACTGAAGGCGGCCCGCACCTGCTACAGCCACCTCGCCGGCGAACTCGGCGTGAAGTTGTTCGACGGCCTACTCGCCCGCGGAACCCTCGTCCCCGTCGACGGCCACTTCGAGCTCAGCGAAACCGGCCGCGAAGAACTCGCCGCCCTCGGCCTCGAACTGCCTTCATCCCGCACCGCCCGCCGCTTCGCCTATCCCTGCCTCGATTGGTCCGAGCGCCGCGACCACCTCGCCGGCACGCTGGCAGTGGCGCTGCTGGAACACGCGGTCGCGAAGTCATGGCTGCGCAAAGTCAAGGATTCCAGGGCCTTGCAGCTGACGCCCTCAGGGACAAAGGCACTGGCACCTTGGGTCGTTGGAGTGTCCTGACGTTTTGCTCGGTGCACAGGTCGAGCGAACCCATGCGAGCGCAGCGAAGCATCCATCAAGCAACGCCCGCGGATCCGGCTTTGCCGGTCCGCCAGGCGGGCCTTGCAGGCCGCGTCGGGCGAGGACGCCCGACCCTTCGCCAGGCACATCTTGTCCACTGGACAAGATGTGTCCGGGCTCAGCCCCTTGGGGGCAGGAGCGCAGCGACTGGGGGACCCTATAAATCCATTCGGTCAGTAGCCTGGAACGAAGAGGCACCGCTTGAACGCCAGGCTTTATAGCCCCGCGCCCGCAGCGCACAAGACGGGCACTGGCCGCAGCCATAGCCCCACTCGTGCCGGTGCTCGCGGTCACCCAGGTAGCAGGTGTGCGTGTGTTCGACGATCAGCTCGTTCAGCCGCTCGCCGCCCAGCGTGGCGCTGAGCTCCCAGGTCTGTGCCTTGTCGAGCCACATCAGCGGGGTCTCGATGCCCATGGGCGTGTCCATGCCAAGGCTGAGCGACACCTGCAGCGACTTCAGCGTGTTGTCGCGGCAATCGGGGTAGCCGGAGTAGTCGGTTTCGCACATGCCGCCAACCAGCACGTTCAGGCCGCGGCGGTAGGCGATGGCGGCAGCGAAGGTGAAGAACAGCAGGTTGCGGCCCGGCACGAAGGTGTTGGGCAGGCCGGTCGCGTTCATCTCGATGGCGCGCTCTTGCGTGAGCGCGGTGTCCGACAGCTGGCCCAGCAGCGACAGGTCGATCAGGTGGTCTTCACCCAGCCGGCCGCCCCACTGCGGGAACTTGGTGTACAGCTGCGAACGCACGGCCAGCCGGCATTCGAGCTCGACGCCATGGCGCTGGCCGTAGTCGAAGCCGATGGTCTCGACATACGGGTAGCGCTCGAGCGCCCAGGCCAGGCAGACGGTGGAGTCTTGGCCCCCGGAGAAGAGCACGAGCGCGCGGCGGGGGGTCATGAGCGAATTTCTCCCTGGCCGAGCACGACCCACTTCATCGACGTGAGCCCTTCCAGCCCGACCGGGCCGCGGGCGTGGAACTTGTCGGTACTGATGCCGATTTCGGCGCCCAGGCCGTACTCGAAGCCGTCAGCGAAACGCGTGCTCGCGTTCACCATCACGCTGGCCGAATCAACCTCGCGCAGGAAGCGCATCGCGTGGCTGTGGCTGTCGGTGAGGATGGCGTCGGTGTGGTGCGAGCTGTAGCGGTTGATGTGGGTGATGGCCTCGTCGAGGCTGGCCACCACCTTCACGCTGATGATGGGCGCGAGGTACTCCTCGCTCCAGTCCTGTTCGGTGGCTGGCGTCAGCTTCGCTTGTGGCACGCCCTGTAGCAGCGTGAGGCTCGCGCCATCGACGCGCATCTCGACGCCCTTGGCCGCGAGCACCGCGCCGATCTTCGGCAAGAAGGTTGGCGCAATCGCTTCGTGCACCAGCAGCGACTCGGCCGCATTGCAGGGGCTGTACTTCTGCGTCTTGGCGTTGTCGGTCACGCGCACCGCCATCTCGAGATCGACGATGGCGTCGACGTACACATGGCAGTTGCCGTCCAGGTGCTTGATCACCGGCACCTTGGCCTCGCGGCTGATGCGCTCGATCAGCCCCTTGCCGCCGCGCGGAATGATCACGTCCACCGACTCGGGCGAAGCGATCAGGTAGCCCACGGCAGCGCGGTCGGTGGTCTGCACCAGCTGCACTGCGTCGGGCGGCAAGCCAGCCTCGACCAATGCGGCCTGCACCAGCTTCCACAGCGCCAGGTTGGAATGGATCGCCTCCGAACCGCCACGCAGAATGCAGGCGTTGCCGCTCTTGATGGCGAGCGACGCCGCCTCGATGGTCACGTTGGGCCGGCTCTCGTAGATCATGCCGAACACGCCCAGCGGCACGCGCATCTGGCCCACGCTGATACCGCTCGGCCGCTGGCGCACGTTCGTGATCTCGCCGACCGGGTCGGGCATGCCGGCGATCTGCTCGCAACCTTCAGCCACGGTGGCGATCACCTTGTCGGTGAGGCGCAGGCGATCGACCAGCGGGGCGGCAAGCCCTGCCGCTTGCGCTGCGGCGATGTCTTTCTGGTTCGCCTCGGCCAGCGCCGCCGTTTCATGGCGCAGCAGGCGGGCCAGTGCCGTCAATGCGAGGTTCTTCGATGCAGACGGCGCTGCGGCCATCTTCGCGCTGGCGGCACGGGCGGCGGCGCCCATGTGGGCGATGGTGGCTTGCAGTTCGAGGGCAGTCATCCGGGCATTGTCGCGCAGCCGATGAATAGCGGCACGTTCATGCCGTGGTCAGCGGACTTAGTTGCGGATGGCTTCGACCTGGATCACCAGGTGCACCTTGTCGGCGATGAAGGGCAGGCCGTCGGTGATGCCGAAATCACTGCGCTTGAGGTCGCCTTCGAGGTCGGCGCCGCAGACTTCGCGGTTCAGCATCGGGTGGGTGTAGCAGTGCAGCAGGGGTGCGCGCAGCGTGACCGGGCGTGATACGCCGTGCAATGTGAGTTCGCCGCGCACCTCCAGCGGCGCATCCATCTTCCAGCGCCAGCCGTTGGCGACGAAGTAGGCCTGCGGGAACACGTCGGTGCTCAGGTAGCCGGTGCGCAGCACGCTGTTCAGCGGTGCCACGCCGGTGTTCACCGAGCCGGTGTTGATGCTGATCGAGACCTCGCCGGTGCCGGCCGGGTCAAGTTGCAGGCTGCCAGCGATGTCGTCAAAGCGCCCGCGGCTGGTCGAGGTGCCGAAATGCAGCACTTCCCAGTGCACGTGCGAGTGGGCTGGGTCGACGTTGTAGGTGACACCTTGCGCCGTGGCGGCAAACGAGCTCATTGCAAGCAGCAGGCAGGCAGCCGCGCGGCCTGCACCCGTGGGCGCGGAGAGGGGGAAACATCGCTTGAGCATGATCAAAGCCATGGGGTTCGTGCCTCGCTGTCGCTGCCGGCCGTCATCCAGATCGGCCCCGCCTTGACTTGACCATGCTGCTGGTCGTCATTCCTGCGAAAGCGGGAATGACGACAAGAGCCGCTTTACTGCTTGACGGCTTCGATCTGGATCAGCAGGCGCGTGCTGTCAGGGATGCCGGGCAGGCCGTAGCTCACGTCCCACTGGCTGCGCTGGATGGTGGTTTCGAAGTCGCCGCCGCAGACCTCCCGCTTGAGCATGGGGTTGGTGTAGCAGTTGAAGTTGGTCGCGGTCAGCGTGACCGGGCTGGTCTTGCCGCGCATGGTCAGCGTGCCTTCGACCGAGGTGACCTTGTCGCCGCTGAAGGTGAACTTGTCGCCGACGAACTTGGCGGTCGGGAATTCGGCTGCGTTGAAGAAGTCCTTGCTCTTCAAGTGGCCATCAAGCGGGCTCACGCCGGTGCTGATCGAGGTGGTGTCGATCGTGATCTCGGCCTTGCCGGTCTTGGCCGCCTTGTCGAACGCAACCGTGCCTTCCTTCTTGTCGAAGCGGCCACGCAGCGTGCTGGTGCCGAAGTGCTTGGCTTCGAAAGTCACGAAGGTGTGCGTCGGGTCGACGGCGTACGTCGCGCTTTGCGCCTGGGCCAGGCCGACGGTAGCGAACAAGGCGGCGGCAATGAGGGTTTTGGTCATGAACAGGTTTCCAGGTGGGAGGGGGTGAGGGGGGGTTGGGAATCAGAGAGCGGGGACGCCAGTGAGGTTCAGCTTGAACTTCACTTGAACTTCGTTCGCGACCATCGAGGTGTCTTTCCAGTCGCCGTCGCCGATCTTGAAATCGAGGCGCTTGATGCCGAAGGCGCCGGTGGCGGTGGTGGTGCCGCCGGCTTGCGCCACGGTCACCGGCACGACCACGTTCTGGCTCGCGCCCTTGATGGCCAGCGTGCCGGCCACCTCGAACTTGCCCGGGCCGGTGGCCTTCACGCCGCTCGACTGGAAGGTGGCCTGCGGAAAGCTCTTGGTGTTGAACCAATCAGGCTTGGCCACCTCGGCTTCGGTTTCGCTGGAGCCGATGCTCACGCTGGCGAGGTCGATCGTGAAAGCGATCTTCGAGACTTCGGGCTTCTTGGGGTCGAAGGCGACTTGCGCGTCGAACTTCTTGAACTTGCCGTCGACGGGCACGCCCATCTGCTTGCTCGAGAAAGCGATCTCGCTTTGCGCCGGAACGAGCTTCTGCTGCGCGCAGGCCGGGAAGGCAGTGGCTGACATGGCGGCCAGTGCGGCCACCATCAGATAGGTCTTCATGGTCTCTCCTCCTTGTTCAGCGGCCGGTAGGCCACATGCGAGACAGCAAGCCGTCACGGTCGATCAATTGGTGTTTCAGAGCGGCAGCCACGTGCATCAGCACCAGGGCAGCCATCGCAAAGGCAAGGTACCCGTGCCAGGGCTTGATGGCCTCGGCCAGCTCCTTGTCGACGGGCACGAAGCTCGGCAGAGGCAGCACCCCGAACCACACGATGGGGAAGCCCGCCGCCGAGCTGTAAGCCCAGCCGACCAACGGCACGGCAAAGAACAGCACGTACAGCAGGATGTGGGTGCCATGCGCTGCGCTGCGCTGCCAGCCGGGCATGGGAATGTCGGCGGGCGGCTTGTGCGTCAGGCGCCACAGCAGGCGCAAGGCCGAAAGGGCAAGAATCGTCACGCCGGCCCATTTGTGCCAGTTGTAGAGCTTGAGCCGCTGTGGCGAGAAGGGCAGGTCCGACATGTACACGCCCATCGAAAACGACCCAATGATGGCCAAAGCCAGCACCCAGTGCAGGAGCATGGCGAAGGGGCTGTAGCGTTGCGCGGTCGTGTTCATGAGGGTTGGACTCTAAGTGGGCACATGGCTTCTCCGGTTCATCGGGCTTGTTGTGAGTGTTCAAATTTTTGGACGATGCACCCGTTCACATACGTTGCAGGGCCTGCGGACGGACGCAGCTTACGCATAAATATCAACGTGCAAACCCTGAGCGGACTTTCCCGGGGAGCGCCCGCTCACATGTGCCACGCAGCGTGTCCCGCTCGTAGACTGCCAGCCCGAGTTCGAAGGATCGAATCCTATTCAACGGGCTGAACTTTCTCACGACCTGCCACATGCTCGAAACCGCCCCCCCGCCCACTGCTGCAGCGCCGCTCGCCAAGCCCGCGCTGGTACCGGCCGTGGCGCGCGCAATGGCGCTGCTCGACCTGTTGGAGAAAGAGCGTGAGGCGATGAGCCTGGGCAAGCTCGCGAGCAGCCTGTCCCTGCCCAAGAGCAGCGTGCACGGGCTGTGCAACACGCTCACGGCCCTGGGCTATCTGCGGCGTCAGGACGATGGCGGTTTCTTCATCGGGCCACGCGTGATGGGCCTGGCCAATGCTTTCGCCGCGCAGACATCGCCGGCACAGGAATTCGAGCGGCTGTGGAACAGCATGCCTGCCGCGCCGCAAGAAACCGTGATCCTGTCGGTGCTCGACGGTGCCGACGTGGTCTACGTGGCGGTGCGCAACGGTTCCCGTCCGCTGGGCCTGGCTTTCAGCGTCGGCATGCGGCTGCCGGCCTACCGCGCCGCCACCGGCCGCGCGATGCTGGCCTTTCACGACGAGGCGCAGGTCAAGCGCCTGTTCCCCACCGCGCGCCTGCCTGCCTTTCTGAACCAGCCTTCCATGCGCCGAAGCGAGCTGATGCACGAACTCGCGCTGACCCGCGAGCGCGGCCACAGCATCGACGACGAGCTGGTGCGCCAGGGCGTCTATTGCATGGCCGCGCCGGTGTTCGACGCTTCGGGCGAGGTGGTGGCCGGTGTCGGCATCTGCCTGCAGAAGGCCTCGCTCAAGCCGCGCTTTGTCGCGCAGCAGCGCGATGCGGTGATCGACGTGGCCCGCCAACTGTCGCAGCGGCTGGGCGCCGCCACGCCCGAGAAAACCAAATGAACCAGCCGAACGACACCATCCTCGAGACGCGCAGCCTGACCAAGGAGTTCAGGGGCTTCGTGGCCGTCAACAACGTGAACCTGAAGGTCAAGCGCGGCCAGATCCATGCGCTGATCGGCCCCAACGGCGCCGGCAAGACCACCTGCTTCAACCTGTTGACCAAGTTCATCACGCCGACCTCGGGGCAGATTCTCTTCAACGGCGGCGACATCACCCGTGACCGCCCGGCGCACATTGCGCGGCGCGGCATCATCCGTTCGTTCCAGATCTCGGCGGTGTTCCCGCACCTGAGCGTGCTCGAGAACGTGCGCGTGGCCCTGCAGCGCAAGCTTGGCACCTCGTTCCACTTCTGGAAGCCCGAGAGGTCGCTGCACACGCTGAACGAGCGCGCGCTGCAGCTGCTGCGCGAGGTCGACCTCGAAGCCTATGCCGAGAAGGAAACCGTGGAATTGAGCTACGGCCGCAAGCGTGCGCTCGAGATCGCCACCACGCTGGCGATGGAGCCCGAACTGATGCTGCTCGACGAGCCCACGCAGGGCATGGGCCTCGAAGACGTGGACCGCATCCGCCAGCTGATCAAGAAGGTGTCGGCCAACCGGACCATCCTGATGGTGGAGCACAACATGAGCGTGGTGTCGAGCATTGCCGACACCATCACCGTGCTGCAGCGCGGCGCCACGCTGGCCGAAGGGCCGTATGCCGAAGTGTCGAAGAACCAGGCCGTCATTGAAGCGTACATGGGTACAGCCAACGTCGAACTCCAGGGAGCCCACTGAGATGGCCACTCGATTCCTTGAAGTTCGCGAGCTGCAGGGCTGGTACGGCGAATCGCACGTGCTGCACGGCGTGAACTTCCATGTCGACGAAGGCGAAGTCGTGACGCTGCTCGGGCGCAATGGTGCCGGCCGCACGAGCACGATGCGCGCCATCATGGGCTTGATCGGTTCGCGCAAGGGCTCCATCCGCATCCGCGGGCAGGAGGCGATCGCGATGTCCACCCACCGCATTGCGCGGCTGGGCATCGGCTACTGCCCTGAAGAGCGCGGCATTTTCAGCACGCTGTCGGCCGAAGAGAACCTGATGCTGCCGCCGCGCCTTGCGGACGGTGGCATGAGCATCGACCAGATCTACACGATGTTCCCCAACCTGAAGGAGCGCGCCGGCAGCCAGGGCACGCGCCTGTCAGGCGGCGAGCAGCAGATGCTGGCGGTGGCGCGCATTCTTCGCACCGGTGCCAAGCTGCTGCTGCTCGACGAGATCTCTGAAGGGCTCGCGCCCGTCATCGTGCAGAAGCTCGGTGAGATGGTGGTGGCCTTGCGCAAGCAGGGCTACACCATCGTGATGGTCGAGCAGAACTTCCGCTTTGCCGCGCCGCTGGCCGACCGTTTCCTGGTGATGGAACACGGCCGCATCCTGCAAGAGTTCACCCAAGCACAGTTACCCGATCGACTCGCCCAGCTCCACGAGTACCTGGGCGTCTGAAATCCTCAACCACCTTTGATGGAGACATTGATGAAACTCAAAAAAATTGCCACCGCCTGCTCACTCGTCTGTGCTGCGGCACTGGCGCCCGCCCATGCCCAGGTGTCGGGTGATGTGATCAAGATCGGCATCATCACCGACCTGTCGGGGTTGTATTCCGACATCGACGGGCCTGGCGGCGTCGAGGCCATCAAGATGGCCATCGTGGATGCAGGCGGCAAGATCAACGGCAAGAACGTTGAGCTGGTCTACGCCGACCACCAGAACAAGCCCGACATCGCGGCCGCCAAGGCGCGCGAGTGGTTCGACACCAACGGCGTCGACATGCTGATCGGCGGCACCAACTCCGGCACCAGCCTGGCCATGTCGAAAGTGGCGCTCGAGAAGAAGAAGCTCTTCATCTCGATCGGTGCCGCCACCTCGGCGCTGACCAACGAGCAGTGCTCACCCTACACCGTGCACTGGGCCTACGACACCGTGGCGCTCGCCAAGGGTACCGGCAACGCCGTGGTGAAGGCCGGCGGCAAGACCTGGTACTTCCTGCAGGCCGACTACGCTTTCGGCGCGCAGCTGATGAACGACACGTCGGCGGTCGTCAAGGCCGCGGGCGGCACGATCGTCGGCTCGGTCAAGCACCCGCTGTCGGCGAGCGACTTCTCGTCCTTCCTGCTGCAGGCGCAGTCGAGCAAGGCACAGATCCTCGGCCTGGCCAACGCGGGTGGCGACACCATCAACAGCATCAAGGCGGCCAACGAGTTCGGCGTCACCAAGACGATGAAGCTCGCGGGCTTGCTGATGTTCATCAACGACGTGCACTCGCTCGGCTTGAACGCCACGCAAGGCATGTACCTCACCGACAGCTGGTACTGGAACCGCGACGCCGAGACCCGCGCCTGGGGCCGCAAGTTCTTCGAGAAGATCAAGCGCATGCCGTCGTCCCTGCAGGCTGGCGACTACTCGGCCACGCTGCATTACCTGAATGCCGTCAAGGCCGTCGGCACCGACGACCCGGACAAGGTCCTCGCGCAGATGAAGAAGACCAAGATCAACGACATCTTCGCCAAGGGCGGCTTCATCCGCGACGACGGCCGCATGGTGCACGACATGTACCTGATGCAGGTCAAGACACCGAAGGAATCGACCGAGCCGTGGGACTACTACAAGGTGGTCCAGACCTTCAAGGGTGAAGAGGCTTGGACGACCAAGGCTGAGTCGAAGTGCGCCTCGTGGAAATGAAATGACGGCCCCCCAGTCGCTCTCGCTCCGTCTTGCAGACCGCGCAGTGCCTGACGGCACTGCCCTTCGCCAGGCACAAACAGTCCACAGGACTGTTTGTGCCCGGGCTCAGCCCCCAAGGGGCGCCACCCAGCGGACCGGCGAAGCCGGATCCGCGGGCGTTGCTTGATGTGCACTTAGCTTCGCTTGTGCGAGTCCATTCATGACTGAAATATTTGGCATCCCGATCCAGGCCTTCATGGGCCAGCTCATGCTGGGCCTGGTGAATGGCTCGTTCTACGCGATGCTGAGTCTCGGCCTGGCGGTGATCTTCGGCTTGCTGGGCATCGTGAATTTCGCGCACGGCGCGCTGTACATGATCGGCGCGTACGCGGCGTGGTTCGCGCTCGAGCAGTTCGGCATCAACTACTGGTTCGCACTGGTGATCGCGCCGCTGGTGGTGGGGGTGCTCGGCGTGGTGATCGAGCGCACGCTGCTGCGGCATCTCTATAAGCTCGACCCGATCTACGGGCTGTTGCTGACCTTCGGTCTGGCGCTCATTGCCGAAGGCGTGTTCCGCGAGCAGTTCGGCGTGTCGGGCCAGTCTTATCCGGTGCCCGAGGCCTTGCAGGGCGCCACCAACCTCGGCTTCATGGTGCTGCCGAACTACCGCGCGTGGGTGGTGCTTGCATCGCTGCTGATCTGCCTGGGCACCTGGGTGTTGATCGAGAAGACGCGGCTCGGCGCCACGCTGCGCGCCGGCACCGAGAACCCGGCGCTGGTGCAGGCCTTCGGTATCAACGTGCCGCTGATGGTGATGCTCACCTATGCCTCGGGCGCCGCGCTGGCCGCCATCGCCGGTGTGCTTGCCGCGCCGGTGATCCAGGTCACGCCGCTGATGGGCAGCAACCTCATCATCGTGGTGTTCGCGGTGGTGGTGATCGGTGGCATGGGCTCCATCCTCGGGTCCATCCTCACCGGCCTTGCGCTCGGATTGATCGAGGGTTTGACCAAGGTGTTCTATCCCGAGGCCTCGAGCATCGTCGTCTTCGTGATCATGGCCATCGTGCTGATGATTCGCCCGGCCGGCCTGTTCGGCAAAGAGAAATAGCCCGATGAATCTGCCCACCCAAACCCGCAACGCACGCCTCGTCTGGGCGGCGGCGTTCGTGCTGCTGGCCATCGCGCCCTTCGTCGGCCTGTACCCCATCTTCATGATGAAGGCGCTGTGCTTCGCGATCTTTGCCTGCGCCTTCAACCTGCTGCTCGGCTTCACCGGCCTGTTGTCCTTCGGCCATGCGGCCTTCCTCGGATCAGCGGCGTACGTCACCGGCTGGCTGGTGCGCAGCGCCGGCTGGTCGCCCGAACTCGGCATCGTCGCCGGCGTGCTGCTCGCGGGGCTGCTTGGCCTGGTCGTCGGGCTGATCGCCATCCGCCGCCAGGGCATCTACTTCGCGATGATCACGCTGGCCATGGCGCAGATGATCTATTTCGTCTGCCTGCAAGCGCCCTTCACCGGCGGTGAAGACGGCCTGCAAGGCGTGCCGCGCGGCAAGCTCTTCGGCCTGCTGCCGATGGACAACGACGTCGCCATGTACTACTTGGTGCTGGCCGTGTTCGTGGCGGTGTTTTTGTTCATCCTGCGCATCGTGCATTCACCGTATGGCCAGGTGCTCAAGGCCATCCGTGAGAACGAGCCGCGTGCCATCTCGCTCGGCTACGACGTCGACCGCTACAAGCTGCTGGCCTTCGTGTTGTCGACCGCGCTGGCCGGCCTGGCTGGCTCGCTCAAGACGACCGTGCTCGGCTTCGCCACACTGACCGACGTGCACTGGTCGCTCTCGGGCGAAGTGATCCTGATGACCCTGCTCGGCGGCCTCGGCACCTTCGCCGGCCCGGTGGTGGGGGCCTTCACCATCATTGGCCTTCAAAACTTTCTCGCCGACCGCGTGGGCTCTTGGGTCACCGTGATCATCGGCGTGATCTTCGTCGTCTGCGTGATCGCCTTCCGCCGCGGCTTCGTCGGCGAGCTGATCGCCTGGCAGCAGCGGCGCAAGGCCTGAGGCTGCAGGAGCGTTCGATGGGCATCGAGATTCCGAAGGAAGCGCGCAAGGAAGCGGTGGCCTCGATCGAGCGCTACTTCTCCGAGAACATGGAGGAGAAGATCGGCAACATCGCTGCTGCGGCGTTGCTCGGGTTCTTTCTCGAAGAGATCGGGCCGCTGGTCTACAACCAGGCGGTGGCTGAAGTGCAGGAGCGGTTGCAGGCGCGGGTTGCGGAGCTCGATATCGAGCTGCATGAGGATGAGTTTCAGTATTGGCGAAAGGTGGAGCGGTCGCGGAAGGTGAAGTAAGGCTTGGCCTTGTTGTTTGCCGCTTCGCGTAGTTGATTCTTCCGCCTGCCGGCGGGTGCGCCGGGTGATCGCCCCGGCGGGCGAGTCACTTTAATTTGTCGCGTCAAATGAAAGTAACCAAAGCAAAGACGCTCTCCACTTTGCTGTACCGCTTCGGTTGCTTCCTTCCGCGACTTGTCGCCTGCGGATAGATCCGGACCACGGAACACCTGTTCAAAGTACCCCACCGCTCGGCTCGCTGCGCATCGTCTCCATGTCGCGATGGGCTGCTGCGCGCCCTGGCGCCGAGGCGAAGCGAGGTGTGGATGGGGATGTTTGCGAAGCAACCGTATTGCTCTTGGGCCCCGTGGGTGGCGTCGAGGAGCGCAGGGGTTTGGGGCCGCGCGCGTCAGCGCGCTTCGTCAACTGACTTCGCGCGGCTGTCTGAGCGCAGCGGCCGCAGGCCGCGAAGCGAGTTCGGCGCGAGGCCCCAAAGCGCGAGCACCGCAGAGCAGTCGGCCACAGGCCGACCGCCACCGTCGGGTCCCCCTTTCTTTGCTTACTTTCTTTCGGGGAAGCGAAAGAAAGTAAGTCGGCTGTCGGGACGACATCCCGACTCGGCCTCACGCAATGAACAAGACCGGCATGCGAATGCAGGCACAGGGCTTCAATACCTCAGTCTGACCGGGCGGAGGCAAAACGCCCCCTCACCCGTGGCCACAACATATTCAACCCCAACCCGCACAACACCAACGCCGCCGCCGCCAACTTCCACCCCGGCAAAGGCTCCGCCAACATCAAGCTCGCCGTCGCCATCCCAAACACCGGCACCAGCAAAGCCATCGGCGTGATGCTCGCCGCAGCATGCCGAGACAGCAGCCAGCCCCACGCCGCATACCCGAACAACGTATTCCCGACCGCCTGCCAAGCCACCGCCCACCAGGTGAGCGCGTCCGCATGACGCAAGCCCGTCTCGATGGCAGGCCAGCCTTCGAACAGCAGCGACAACGCCACCAGCGGTGGCACCGCAGCAGCACTCGACCACACCACGTACGACAGCATGTTGATGCTGCCGGCGCGTTTGCTGACCATGTTGGCGCACGCCCAGCTGAAGGCCGCGGCCAGCACCATCAGCAAGCCGAGCCCGCTGGTGTTGCCGTCGGTGTGCGCGCCGATGACGGCAATGCCGGCAGCGCCCAGCAGCAGCGCGAGCCATTGGTAAGGCCGCACGCGTTCGCGTGCCACTTGCATGGCCAGCACGATGGTGAAGAACACCTGCGTCTGGATGACCAGCGAGGCCAGGCCGGGAGTGATGTTCCCCTTCATCGCGATGTAGAGCACCGCGAACTGGCCGACACCGATCAACAAGCCGTAGGCCACAAGGTTGCGCACGGACGCCGCGGGCCGGGGCAGGAACAGCACCGCCGGGAAGAACGCGAGCGCGAAGCGCAGCGCGGCAAAAAGCAGTGGCGGCAGATGAGCCAGTGCCGTCTTGATGACGACGAAGTTGGTGCCCCACACGGCCACCACGGCGAGTGCCAGCAGCAGGTGCCGCCACGGGGGTGTGGCGTGGGTCACGTGAGCACGACGCGGTTGTGGCCGCCTGCCTTCGCGTTCAGCAAGGCCAGCTCGGCACGTTGCACCGTCTCGGCCACGGTCTCGCCGGCGCGGTGTTCGGTCACGCCGGCCGAGAAGCTCATGTGCAATGCGGCGCCTTGCACTTCCACCGACAAGCCCTTGATGCGGTCGCGCAGGCGCTCCACGCTCGTGCGGCCGAGCGACGCCCGCGTGTTCGACAGCATCAGCAAGAACTCTTTGCCGTCCCACCGGCACAGCAGGTCGGAGATGCGGATCACGTTCAGCGCCTCGTTGGCAAAGCGCCGCAGCAGCTGGTCGGCGAACGCGTGGCCATGCCGCTCGTTGATGTCGTGGAAGTCGTCGATGTCGATCACTGCGATGCAGAACGACTGGCCCGAGCGCACGCCGCGCTGGCGCTCCTGCTCCATCAGCTCGAGCATGTGGCGGCGGTTGATGAGGCCGGTGAGCTCGTCGCGGGTGGCCAGTTCCTGGATGCGTGCGAGCGCGGTGGCGATGTCTTTCTTCTGGCGCCGCAAGCGGTCGCGCAGGCGGCTCAGCTGGCCGGCCAGCACCGCGATCGCCGGCACCATGATTGCGATCATGATGAAGTGACCCCACTCCACCGCCGGCTGGTAGACCGCCGGCTCGAGGTGTGCCATGGTGGCCATGGTGATGCCGAACACCGCCACCGCGAAGAAGCTGGTGCGCAGCACCGTGATCGGCGCCAGCGAGTACATGCTGAACATGAAGATCACCATCAGGATCGGGAAGGCGCCACCCCGCCCGCGGCCTGCAATGGCATACGCTGCTGCGCCGCACAAAATGGCGAACACCATCTGTGGCACGGTGAGCGAGGGTTCGGCAAAGCGCAGGTTGCGCCCGCTGCGGATGACGAAGAAGAAGATGGCGAAGCCGCCCACCAGCACCGAGGTCCACCAGGCCGTCGGCGCCGCCGGCGCGATGCCGGCCCACACCAGGTAGTGCATGTTGAGCACGCTGCCCAGTACCAGCAACATGGCCGTGCCGCACTGCACCAATCTCAGCCTCTGCTTGGGCTCGGTGCCCAAAAGCATGTCCGCCCAGGAAGTCCTGGCCGGAGCGAGAGCGGGGTCGGTCTGCACGGAGCGGAGGTTAGCAGCGTCCGGCCCCGTCCCCAAACATCACGGTTTCTGTCGTTCGCTTAGGAATCGCGGCCCGTCGCTTCATTCCAATGCATCAGCATCCCCGCGCCGCGCGCCGTGCCTTCGACCTCGTCGTCTGCCACGCGGCAATCGTGCTCGGGCAGCAGTGCCGACAGGCAGTCGATGAAGGCGGCATTGCGCGCGAGCGGCCCTTCGATGACCAGGGGAGACGGTGCATCCAGCACCCACACGCGCGACGCCGTCATCTGCGCACAGTAGAGCGACGCCAGCGTCGCGCGCTCAGGCGCACTCAAGGCCTCAGCCAGTTGCGCGGTGACATCCACTTCGCCATGCAGCACCTGCGGGCCCTGCGGTGTCGACAGCGCCCGAATGCCTTCGTCGTTCAGCACCTGCACGAGCGAGGCGCGGGCGGCGTCCGGCGGGGCGCCGGCACACAGCGCCGCGTGGTCTCGGCCGCCCATGAAGCGGGCGGTGGGCACGGCGTCTTGTGCCACCGACACATTGGCCAGCATGTCGCTGGACAGGTCGAGCGCATCGGTGCGGCCACCGCAGGCCATCACCACCGTCCAGGTACCCGACGTCACCAGCGTCATCGCTGGCCAGCGGTGCAGGTAGCGCGCGAGACACGCGTTGCTGTCGTGCACGCCGGTGTGCACCACGCAATCGCGCGAGAGACCCAGGCGCTGCGACAGCTCGGGTCGCAGCGGGCCCAACACCTCCCAGGCCGAACGTATGGGTGCGAAGCGGTGCGCCCATCCTTCTTCTTGAGCCAGCCGCGACCAGCCGCGGTTCGCGGGCGACCACAGGTGCGTGTGGCAGCCAAGCGAACTCACCTCGCTGGCGGCGACACCACTCAGGCGCCAGGCCCAGTACTGCGGGTACGGCAGCAGCGTGCGGGCACGCGAGAACTCAGCGGGAAACTCGCGCGCCTGCCAGTACCACGGCCGTGCCGCGTTCAGGCCCATCGGCAGGTGCGGTGACAAGGTCTCGCGCAAGTCGCCTACGGCAAGCGCGTAGGCCTTGCGCTGGTCGGCATAGGCGTCGAACTCGTAGTCGACCATCGGCAGCACCAGGCCGTCGTCGTCGAGCGCCGCGAATGCAGCGCCATGCGTGGTGGCGATGAGCCGGCCGATGCGCGCACGGTGCGCGAGCGAGGCCAGGCTGTCCCACAGCCAGGCTTCGATGCCGTTGGTGTCGAGTGCGGTGTAGCCCTGCGGGCTGCTCACGCCCTGGTTGGGCCGGTCACGCTGCTCGACCACCTGGCCTGCTGCGTCGAACACGCGCAGCTTCACATGGGTCTTGCCCACGTCGAGCACGGCACTGCAATCCAGCGTCATGGTGGCAACGTCACGGCAGATGGAACATCGGCTGCAGCGGTGTCACCTGCGGCGCGAGCGAAGGCTCGGTCTCCATCAGGTCGGCCATGTGCGCCCACCAGCGCTGCATCACCGGGTGCTGCGGCAAAGCGTCCATGCGGTGGCCGTCGGTGCGGCGCAGCACGGCGAAGAGGGCGAGGCTTTCTTCATCGAGAAAGATGCTGTAGTCGCGCACACCCGATTCGTGCAGCAGCGTCGCCAGCTCGGGCCACAGGGCATCGTGCCGGCGCTTGTACTCGGCCGCCTGGCCGGGGCGCAGCCGCATGCGAAAGGCGATCTGCTCCATCAGGCACCCGCCGCGGCGGCACGCGGCCGCCACCACCTTGCCAGGCCGAGGCGAGGCAGCACCATCGCGATCACCAGCAGCACGCCGATCAGCATCGACATCACGATGCCCGAGACGTTCACCATGCCGAGCGCAAAGGTAAACATGCCCATCAGCAAGGCCGCCAGCACGGTGCCGACGATGCTGCCGCGCCCGCCTTCGATCGCCACGCCGCCGAGGATCACCATGGTGATTGCATCGAGCTCCCAGCCCAGTGCGATGTTGGGGCGTGTGCTGCCGATGCGCCCGGTCAGCATCACCGCTGCCAACGCCGCGGCGAGGCCGGCGAACACGAACAGCCAGAAGCGGTAGCGGTCAACCTCGATGCCCGAGAAGCGCGATGCGATCGGGTTGGCGCCGATCGCGTACACCCGGCGGCCCACCACCGTGCGGTGCAGCAGCGTGCCGACCGCCACGGCCATCAGCAGGAAGACGATGAACTCCAGCGGCACGATCAACCACGGCACGCCGATCAGGTCGCCGAGGTAGCCATTGCCCAGCACCGACAGCGGTTCTGGGTAGCCGGTGATGGCCTGGTCGCCCAGCGCCACGAGCGCAATGCCGCGGTAGAGCGACAAGGTACCGATGGTGACCACGATCGACGGCAGCCGGTAGGCGGTGACCAGCCAACCGTTGAGCGCACCCGCCAGCCCACCCGTGGCGAAGGCGGCGAGCAACATCAGCGGCAAGCCGGCACCGGCCTTCATCGCGAGACCCATCGTCAGCGAACTGAGCGCCATGATCGCCGCGATCGACAGGTCGATCTCGCCAGCGACGATCAGCAACGCCATCGCGAGTGCCAGCAGGCCCTTCTCGCTGAAGTTGAAGGTGCTGTCGGCCAGCGCATACGGCGTCATGAAGCCGTCGAGACCCAGGCCGAAGCCCGCGAGCAACAGCACGAGCAAGGCCAGCAGCACACGCTCCCAGATGCCGAAGGCGTTCATGCGGGCACCTCGCGTCGTTCAAGGATCAAGCGGCCGCTACGGCCTTGGGCACCGGCATTCAACACCACCGACACCAGGATTACCACACCGGCAATCGCCTGCTGCCAGAACGGCGAGACCTGGATCACCGGCAGTGCGCCGTTCACCACACCGATGAACAACACGCCCAGTGCCGCACCGGCCACCGTGCCCACACCGCCGCCGATGCTCACGCCGCCGATCACGCAGGCGGCGATCACGGTCAGCTCGTAGCCCGAGGCGAGTTCGGTGAAGGCGATGGAATAGCGGCCCACCCACAGCAAGCCTGCCAAGCCGGCCAGCGCACCCGACAGTGAATACACCAGCATCAGACGGCGTTGCACCGGAATGCCCACGTACGCCGCCGCATGCAGGTTGCCGCCCAGCGCATAGATCTCGCGCCCCTCGCGCCGCCAGCGCAAGAACACCGCCATCGCGAGCACCACCACGATCGCGATCCAGACCAAGGCAGGCAGGCCCAGCCACTGTTCGCGCGGAAGGCCCTTGATGACGGGGTGGATGTTCTGGTCCGAAATCCAAGCGCCATGGCTCGCCACGAAGATCGCGCCGCGGTAGGCCGACAGCGTGCCCAGCGTCACCACGATCGGCGGCAGCGAGAAGCGCGTGATCAGCCAGCCGTTGATGGCACCGAGCAGGGTGCCGACAGCAATGGCCAATGCGACCAGCGAGACCACGCCCATCTCCGGGAACGATCGGCCGGCGAGGGCGCACACCATGCCGGTGAGTGCAAGGTTGGAGGCCACCGAGAGGTCCACGCCACGTGTCAGCAGCACCAGCATCTGGCCCATCACCAGGATGGCGAGGATGGCCGAGTCGTTGGCGATGTCCATGCCGTTGCGCCAGCTGAGGAACACGGGTGCGCGCGCACCCACGGCCAGGGCGATGCCAACGATGATGGCCAGCAGCACCCACTCGCGGCGCAGAGACAGGAGACTGCTCATGCCGCCAGCTCCCGGAACGCAGGGGCAGGCCGCTCGACCAGCTCCAGGTTCACCGGCGCAGCAATGCCCGAAGCCGCCGCCACCACCGCTTCTGCATCGGCACTGCCGTGCGCGAACTCGGCCACCTGCCGACCGCGCCGCATCACGATCACGCGGTGCGCGAGGTTCATCACCTCGGGCAGCTCCGACGACACCAGGATCACCGCCAGCCCCTGTGACACCATCTCGGCGATCAGCTGGTAGACGGCCTGTTTGGCGCCCACGTCGATGCCCTTCGTCGGCTCGTCGAGGATCACGATGCGCGGGTTCAGCCCCAGCCACTTGGCGATCACCATCTTCTGCTGGTTGCCGCCCGACAGGCCCGACATCGGTGTGTCGGGCGAACCGGCCTTGATGCGCAGCCGCTCGGTCATGCGTGCGCACAGCTCCGACTCGCGCAGCTTCGACAGCCACGGCCCACGCGCAAAGCGCGAGAGCCCCGCGAGGCTGATGTTGTGCTGCACAGAGAAGCTCAGGATGCCGCCCTGGCGCTGCCGCTCCTCGGGCACGTAGGCAATGCCGGCGGCGATCGCGTCGCCCGGGCTTTGCGGCCGGTAGCGCCGGCCCTCGACCTCGAATTCACCGCTGGCCTCGCGGTTCAGGCCCATCAGCGCGAGCATGGCTTCGCTGCGGCCCGAGCCCACGAGGCCATAGAAGCCGAGGATCTCGCCACGCCGCAGGCTGAACGACAGGTCGGCGAACTCGGTTGGGTGCGACAGGCCGCGCACCTGCATCAGCGCCTCGCCGAGTTCGCTCGGAACATTCGGAATGGGCGGGTAGATCTGTTCGATCGCGCGGCCCGCCATCAAGCGCACCAGCTCGGCTTCGTTGGCCTCGGCGATGTGACCGCGGCCCACCGAGGCGCCGTCGCGCAGCACCAGGTAGCGGTCGGCCACGGCGAAGACTTCGTCGAACTTGTGGGTGATGAAGATGACGCCGACGCCTTGGTCGCGCAGCGTGCGCACCAGGCCGTAGAAGTCGCGGATTTCTTGTTGGGACAGCGCGGCGGTGGGTTCGTCGAGGATGACCACCGAGGCCTTTTGCGACAGCGCCCGCGCAATCTCCACCAGGTGCCGCTCGGCCAGGCTCAGGTTCTTTACCAGCGCGGTAGCGCCGAAGCGCGCGCCGATCTGTTCGAGCACCCGCGCGGCCTGCGCGTTCATGGCAGGCCAGTCGATGAACGGGCCGCGCTGCAGATGGCGGCCAATGAAGATGTTCTCGGCGACGCTCAACTCGTCGAACATCACCGTCTCTTGGTGCACGGCCACGATACCGGCCGCCTGCGATGCTTGTGCATGGGCAAAGCGGTGTACGTTGCCGTCGAGCGCGATCTCGCCGTCATCCGGCGCCACGACCCCGGTGAGAATTTTCACCAGCGTGGACTTGCCGGCGCCGTTCTCACCGATGAGCGCCAGCACCTCGCCGCGTTGCAGGTCGAGATCAACCCCGCGCAACGCGTGGGTGGCGCCGTAGCGCTTGTGGATGCCGCGAAGCTGCAGCAAGTCGGTACTCATGAGTCGGTATCGTGGTCAGCGTGGCGAATAACGGCAAGAGGGCCGACCCGCGCAGCCTCTTGATCCAGCAACACCCGCGGATCTGGCTTTGCCAGTCCGCTGGGTGGCGCCCCTTGGGGGCAGGAGCGCAGCGACTGGGGGGCTAAAAAAACTTTGCGAATTTCTCTACGTTCGTTGCGTCGTAGGTGAACGGCTCGGACATTGCTGCTTCGGTATTCGCATCCAGCGTCACCGTGCCCACCTTGCCCAGCGACACCTTCTCGCCCGCCTCGCCCTTCACCTTGCCGTGCACGAACTGGTGGGCGGCGTAGATGGCCGAGTAGCCGAGGTCGATCGGGTTCCAGATCGCGAATGACTTCACCGCGCCGCTCTTCACGTGGCCGGCCATTTCCGAGGGCAAGCCCAGGCCGGTAACGAACAGCGTGCCGACCTTCTTCTCGTCCTGCACCGCCTTGGCGGCTGCTGCCACGCCAACGGTCGTGGGCGCGACGATGGCCTTCAGGTTCGGGTAGCTCTTGAACAGGCCTTGTGCTTCGCGGTAGCTCTTGTCGGTCTGGTCGTCACCGTAGACCACGCTCACGAGCTTCAAGCCGGTGTACGGGGGCTTGGCCAGCACCTTCTTCATCTCGTCGATCCAGATGTTCTGGTTGGTGGCTTGCGCGGTGGCCGAGAGCACGGCGATCTCGCCGGTCGGGCCGACGGCGTCTTGCGTCATCTTCACCAGCTTCTCGCCGATGAGTGCGTTGGAGGAGGGGTTCAGGTGCATCTGGCGGCCGTCCTTGCGCACGCCGGAGTCGAAAGAGATGACCTTGATGCCGCGCGCCATGGCCTTCTTCATCACCGGCACCAGCGCGTCGGGGTCGTTGGCGCTGATGACGATGGCCTTCACGTTTTGCGCGATCAGCGAATTGATGATCTCGATCTGCCCTTCGGCGGTTGCCTTGGCCGGGCCGGTGTAGATGATCTCGACGTCCTTCAGCTCCTTGGCCGCCTCTTGCGCGCCCTGGTTGGCCGCATCGAAGAAGCCGTTGCCGAGACTCTTGACGACGAGCGCGATCTTGTCGGCCGCCATGGCCGACGGTGCGAAGGCCGCGCACAGCAGAACGGACAGAAGGACTTGGATGGGTTTCTTCACGGGTTTGTCTCCTAATGGTTTTGTTGCTATCGGGAAGGTGAGCCGCTCGTGGCGGCCCGTTGGAACACGTTCACACGATGCCGCTGCTCGGGCCGGCGGCGGGCCGGATCTCCGCCACGCGGTCGCGGTAACCACTGGCGCGGTAGGCCGCCACCGGATCGATCGCACCACCGGCCTCCAGGCGCACGCGCTGCAGGATCGGCGTCACGTCGGTCTGGTAAGCCTGCTTCAGCGTCTGCGACGCCATCAGTACGTCGTTGCTGTCCTGGTACGCCGTGAGCGCCTTGCGGTCCACCAGCAGCGCCTGTGCGTAGCAGCGCTGCACCGCAGCGGCACTGGTCATCAGGCTCTCGATCGGGTCGGTGACGTTGTGCGACTGGTCGAGCATGTAGGCCGGCTGGAAGTCGGGCACGTTGCTCTGTGCCGCATCGACCAGCTCGTTGAACACCAGGAAGAGCTGGAAGGGGTTGATGCTGCCGCTGTCCAGGTCGTCGTCGCCGTACTTGCTGTCGTTGAAGTGGAAGCCCGCGAGCTTGCGCGCATGCACCAGCCGCGCGACGATCATCTCGATGTTGACGTTCGGCGCGTGGTGGCCCAGGTCGACCAGGCAGCGCGCCTTGTCCCCGAGCGTCTGCGCAGCCAGCAGGCTGGAGCCCCAGTCCTGGATGACGGTTGCGTAGAACGCCGGCTCGAACATCTTGTGCTCGAGGAACATGTGCCAGTCGGCCGGCAGCGCCGCATAGATCTTGCGCGTGCTCTCCAGGTAGCGGTCGAAGGCCCGGCGGAAGTGCTGCTGCCCGGGGAAGTTGGCGCCGTCGCCGATCCATACCGTGATGGCCTGGCTGCCGAGCTGGCGGCCGATGTCGATCACCTCGAGGTTGTGCGCCACGGCCTGCGCACGCACGGCCGGGTCGGCATGCGTGAGGCTGCCGAACTTGTAGCTCAGCGGCTGGCCCTTCTGGTCGGAGAAGGTGTTCGAGTTGACGGCGTCGAACGCGAGGCCGTAGTCGGCCGCGTGCTCGCGCAGCGCGCGGTAGTCGCTGGTGGTGTCCCACGGGAAGTGCGGCGACACGGTGGGTGTGCAGCGGCCGAGTTGCTGGATCACGCTGCAGTCTTCGATCTTGTCGAACACGTGGCGCGGCTCACCGCGGCCGGGGAAGCGGGCGAAGCGCGTGCCGCCGGTGCCCACGCCCCACGAAGGCACGGCCACGGTGAACGCAGCCACCTGGCGGCGGATGGGCTCGATGTCCACATCTCGGCGGGCGAGTTGCTCGCCGAGGGTTTCGTAGTCGTCGAGCACGCGTTTTTTCAACGCCGCGTTGTGCGACTCGATCAGGCTGGTGGCGATCAAGGGGGTGGCCATGGCGGTCTCCTGGGTCAGGTCAACGAGGGAACGCGGCAAGGTTGCCTGCATCCACGTTGAGGATGTTGCCGGTGGATTTGGCCGACAGCTCGGAGGCGAAGAAATAGGTGGCTTCGGCAATGTCTTCAGGCAACACGCTGCGCTTGAGCATGGAGCGGTCGCGGTAGAAAGCCTCGAGCTCGTCTTCGCTGATCTTGTTGGCGGCCGCGCGCTCCTGGCTCCAGGTGCCCGTCCAGATCTTGCTGCCGCGTATTACCGCGTCGGGGTTGACCACGTTAGCGCGTATGCCGAGTGGTGCACCCTCTAGCGCAAAGCAGCGGGCGAGCTGGATCTCGCTGGCCTTGGCCGCGCAATAGGCGGCTGCCTGGTTGCTCGCGATCATGCCGTTCTTGCTGGCGATGAAGACGATGCTGCCGCCCACGCCCTGCGCCTTCATCACGCGGAAGGCCTCGCGGCCGACCAGGAAGTAGCCGGTGCTCAAGATCGACTGATTGCGGTTCCACAGCGCGAGCGTCGTGTCTTCGATCGGCGAGGCCGAGGCGATGCCGGCGTTCGAGACGAGAATGTCGATGCCGCCGTATTCGATGGTGGCTTGCACATAGGCGGCGAGCACCGCGGCCTCATCCGTCACGTCGCACACCACCGTTCGCACCACGTCGCGGCCGAAGCGCTTCTGCAGCTCGGCGCCCACCTGGGCCAGCGATTCGGAATCGATGTCGAGCAGCACCGCGCAGGCGCCGTCGGCGAGCATGCGCTCGATGATGGCCCGGCCGATGCCACCAGCCCCGCCGGTGACGAGCGCCACCTTGCCCACCAGCGGCTTGGGCTTGGGCATGCGCTGCAGCTTGGCCTCTTCGAGCAGCCAGTACTCGATGTCGAAGGCTTCCTGCTCGGGCAGGCCGACGTACTTGTCCAGCGTGTCGGCCTCGCGCATCACGTTGATGGCGTTGACGTAGAACTCGCTCGCGATGCGCGCGGTGGCCTTGTCCTTGGCCAGCGACACCATGCCCACGCCGGGCAGCAGCACGATCACCGGGTTCGGGTCGCGCAGCGCCGGGCTGTTGGCCCGCTTGCAGCGTTCGTAATAGGCGCTGTAGTCGGCGCGGTAGGCGGCCAGGCGTTCTTCCACCGCATCGGCCAGCGCCTTGCCCTGCAGCGCGTAGAGCGACTCCGGCACGATCAGCGGGCGGATCTTGGTGCGCAAGAAGTGGTCGGGGCAGGAGGTGCCCAGCGCCGCCAAGCGTTCCAGCTCGCGGCTGTTGACGAACTCCTGCACCACGGCCGAGCGGTCGACGTGCGCGAGCTTGTGGCCCGAGCGCGAGACCAAGCCGCGCAGCACCGGCAGCACGCGTGCCAGCAGCGCATCTTGTTCGGCGCCCGCCATCGGCTCGCGCTTCGTGCCGCCAAAGCTCACGAGCTTGCGTTCGCTGCGCTCGGCTTGCAGCCACTGCTGCGCGTCGCGGATCACGCCGACGGTGTTCTCGTAGCAGCTGCGCGCGTCGTCGCCCCAGGTGAAGAGGCCGTGCCCGGCGAGCACGAGGCCGCGCTGGCCCGGGTGGTCGGCCACGTAGCGCTGCAGCATCATGCCGAGCTCGAAGCCCGGGCGGCGCCAGGGCAGCCAGCCGACGGTGCCGCCGAAGATGGTTTGCGTGAGCGCGCGGCTGTTTTCCATCGCCGCGATGGCGATCACCGCATCGGGATGCATGTGGTCCACATGCTTGAACGGCAGGTAGGCGTGCAGGGGAGTGTCGATGCTGGCCGCACGGCCGTTGAGGTTGAAGGTGCAGTGCGGCAGGTAGCCCACCATCTCGTCTTCGTGCTCCGGGCCGCGGTAGATCTTCTGCAGCGCCTTGAGCTTGTCAAAGTAGAGAGTGGAGAAGCCATCGAGCTTCATCGAGCCGAGGTCGCCGCCGGAGCCCTTGACCCACAGCACTTCCACCTCTTGCTGCGTCAGCGGGTCGCGCTGCATCAGCTTGGCAGAGGTGTTGCCGCCGCCGTAGTTGGTGATGCGCAGGTCGGAGCCCAGCAGGTTGGAGCGGTAGAGCAGCCGGCCGGGCTCATCGAGGCGGGCGGCGTGGTCGGCGTCCCAGGTGGGGAAGGGCAGGGGCTGTGTGGGCTCGGGCATGTCGCGTCTCAAAGGCAAAGGGGTCGAGGCGAAATCTAGTGGTCGGCATGCATAAGGACAACCAGCACTTTCTTATCTTGATCCCAAGAAACGCTGATGCATGGGTGGTGTCGCACTGCCTTGCCCCGTGGCCTTGGCGACCGCTGCTGCGCGACGGTGCCTGGCGCCGTGTGGCGCTCGGGAAAACACTGAAGATTGCTGCGCGGCACAAGCGGCCACGCGGCGGCTTCAGCACCGGGGCTACCCGGGTGTGACCTCGCAGCGCGTGAGCGAAGCACCGTGCTCCAGCACGAATTCGCGGAATGCGGCGTTCACGCCCGACAGCACGCTCTCGCGCCGGTGCAGCAGGCACCAGTCGAGCAGCTTGGGCATGTCCACGAGGTCGAGCACCGCCATGCGGCCGGCCGCCAGCTCGATCTGGAAGGCATGCGCCGACATGAAGCTGATGCCCATGCCGGCCATCACCGCCTGCTTGACGGTCTCGTTGCCCGACAGCTCCATCGTCACGTTGACCTGCAGCGACTGCGCCTGCAGCAGGTGCTCAAGAAAGCCGCGCGTCGCCGAGCCCGGCTCGCGGAAGATGAACGGCTCGGCGCGCAGCGCTTCCCACACGATGCCGCGCTGGCCGGCCAGCGGATGGTCGGGTGCCGCGACGATGCAGTGCGGGTGGCGCGCAAAGGCCTCGGCCTCCACGTCGGCCTCGGAGGGTGGGTAGCCGGCAATGGCCACGTCGATGCGGTGCTCGTTGAGCATCGCGAGGATCGCGTCGCGCCGGTCGACCGACAACTTGAGCTTGACCTCGGGGAAGCGCTGCCGGAACGCCATCATCAAGAGCGGCGCGAAGTAGTTCGCCGTCGGTACCGCGCCCAGGTGCAGCTGGCCGCGCGTGCTGCCCTGCAGCGAGGTGAGCGAGTCTTCGGCCACCTTGATGACGGTGAGCACCGTGCGCGCATGGCGCAGCAGCTCCTGCCCGGCATCGGTGAGCTGCAGCTGCCGGCCCTGCTTGCGAAACAGCGGCATGCCCACGTCGTCTTCGAGCAGGCGGATCTGCATCGAGATTGCCGGCTGGGTGAGGCTCAGCTGCTCCGCGGCGCGCGAGAAGCTCAGGGTCGATGCCGCTGCCTCGAAGGCGCGCAGCTGGCGCAGCGTCAGGTTCTTCATGGGCGATGAGCTTAGGGCAACGCTGGTCAACGCCTTGGCCAGTTCACTGCTGCGCGCCGGCAACACATTCACGGCGCTGTCATCCCGCAACCCTAGATTCGCGCCAGCCCGGCCCCAGCGGGCTTCCCTCACGAACTCTTCACACGTTTGCCACATGCCTTCCACGTTTGCCCAGCGCACCCTGATCACCAGCCTCATTGCCGCGTTTGCCCTCGTGGCCTGCGGCGGTGGTGACAGCGACAGCACCCCCACCCCCGAACTCAGCATTCCGAAGGCGCCCCAGGGCCTGGGCACGACCGACAGCGCGCCGGTGGCCGATGAAGCGACCACGCTGCCCTTCGTGGACTACGCCTTCACCAACCAGCGCGGCGACGCACGCTACGCAACGAGGGAAACCAACGCCGGCGTTCGCGTGGTCGATGGCTTCCTCAACCTGTGGACGCCCAGCACCTTGATCGTCGACGCCGGTGTGACGGCCGCGGCCAACGGCAGCTTCCCGGCCGTCGTCACATCGAGCTGGTCTGGCATTCCGGGTGATGCGACAGACGGCGCAGCAGTCAACGCCTCGGTGCTGAACGCCAACATTCAATATGTGGTGGACGCGACGGCCGCGCGCACGCCGTCGCAAGAGCTGGCCGCCTACCTCGATGACCGGCGCCAGAAGGGCTACAGCGTGGTCGACGGCATGGGCCCGCTCACGGCGGCCTGGCGCGCGGCCGCTCAGCAGACCACCACGATCACCGACATCGCTGCCGATGCCACCACCGTTGTCTACAACGACAAGGGCAACAACAACGGCGTGGGTGGCAGTGCCAATGCCAGCTTCGGCAGCGTGGTCGACTTCGTGGGCAACATCGGCGAGAACGGCTCGACCGAGCCGGCCAAGCGCTTCTACAAGTACGCCCGGCCCTGGCGCTGGAGCAGCAGCGTGAAGGTGGTGCCGGCACTCGAGCCCGCCAAGAGCAGCACGCCGACCACCGACGGCGGCTTCATCAGCGGCCACGCGGCCGAGGCCACCCGCGATGCGATCGCCCTGGCCTATGTGCTGCCCGAGCGGTACCAGGAGCTGCTGACCCGGGGGCTCGAACTGGGCGAGAACCGCATCTACGCGGGCATGCACTCCCCGTTGGACGTGATCGGCGGCCGCGTGCACGCACAGGCCGTCGCCGCGGCGAGCCTGTCCACCGGCATCAACAAGACGGCTCGTGCTGCCGCCTACACGCAGGCCCATGACACGCTGATGGCCGCGGTGGGCAGCACCAGCCTGGCGGCGTTCAAGGACTACGCGCACTCGCAGGGCGTCGACGCCGACCGCTTCGCGGACCACGCCACGAATAAGGCCAGCTACCTGCGCCTGCTCACCTACGGCTTCACGCAAACCGGCGACACGACCCGGCCGGCCACCGTGCCCAAGGGCGCCGAGGTGCTGCTTGAAACTCGCCTGCCTTACCTCGATGCAGCGCAACGCCGCGTGGTGCTCAAGACGACTGCGCTGCCGTCGGGCTACCCGGTTCTGGACGACGCCGAAGGCTGGGGCCGCCTGAACCTTTTCGCTGCCGCGGATGGTTACGCCGCGTTCAACGGCGACGTCGCCGTCACCATGGACGCGAGCGTGGGTGGCTTCAACGCCGCCGACAGCTGGGGCAACGACATCAGCGGTGCCGGCAAGCTGACCAAGCTGGGCAGCGGCACCCTCACGCTAACGGGCGCCAACGCTTACAGCGGCGGCACGCAGATCGGCGCCGGCGTCTTGCAAGCCAGCTCGGCCCGCGCCTTGGGCGCCGGTGATGTGTACCTCGCTGGCGGCACGCTCGTGTGCGCAGCCGACACCGCACTCAGCCTGTCCGGCGCCTACACCCAACTGGCAGGCACGACGCTGACGCTGAACCTCGGCAGCGGCGGCGCCGGGCGCATCACCACCACCGGCGTCGTCACGCTGGCCGGCGGCACGCTGAACATCCGCTTCAAGCCGGGCTTCGTGCCGGCGGTCGGCGACACGCTCAGTGTGATCAGTGGCAGCGCCGTGCACGGCCAGTTCACGGCCATCACGGTCGATGGATTCAAGGTCACGCCGACCTACACCGCAACGGGCGTTGTGCTGCGCATCGACGCCTGATGCGGTAGCAGGAGGCGCAGGAAGCCGCGGCTTTCTGCGCCTCGAACGACAGCTCTCGTCCTAGGAGCCCGCGTTCTCCGGGCTCGCCGCCCGCAGATGCCCCAGGGGCAGCGCGGCACCCGCCTTCACCTCCCCGAGCGAGAAGCTCGTGTGCACGTCCTTCACGTTCGGCAGGTTGAGCAGGGTCTCGATCGAGAAGCGCGAGAAGGCGTCCAGGTCGGTCACCATCACCTGCAACTCGAAGGTGCCGGCGCCTGAGATGTAGTGGCAGGCGATAACTTCGGGCAGGCGGCGGATGGCGTCTTCGAGTGCGCGCGTGGCGGTGCCGGTGTTGCGGTCGGCGTCGACCCGCACGAAGGCGAGCACGCCCAGGCCGATCTTGCGGCGGTCGATCTCCGCGCGGTATCCGGTGATGTAGCCCTGGTCTTCGAGCCACTTCACGCGCCGCCAGGTGGGTGCGGCCGAGAGGCCGATGCGGGCGGCCAATTCGGTGTTCGACAAACGCGCGTCTTGCTGCAACTCGCGCAGGATCAGCACGTCATAGCGATCAAGGCTTGCGCCGTGCGAGGCCTCGTGCGCCGGCTCCGGCGAGGGTGGCTCCAAGGGCTTGCTGGTTTTCCCTGATATGGGTCTTTTGAGCGCCATTTGCTGCAATCGGTTGAACATTCAGCAAGATTATTGCTCTGACCCCCGTCTGCGTGGCAAACAAAGAAAGGACTTGCGCGCGCTGAATCCCTACACTGATTGCATCCCTTACCCGCGCAGCCCTGTGCCTCGCTGGCCACAAGCCGGCGTGCGCGCATCACCGAACGCACGCTCCCAAAGGAGTCTTGAACGATGAACGCCCCGCTACCCGAATCGATCCGCAAGGCGCTGGAAAGCGTCTCCCTCGACGACAAGTACAGCCTGCCCAGTGGCCAGGCCTTCATGAGCGGCGTGCAGGCCCTCGTGCGGCTGCCGATGCTGCAGCGCACGCGCGATGCGATGGCCGGCCTCAATACCGGTGGCTTCATCAGCGGCTACCGCGGCTCGCCGCTCGGCACCTACGACCAGGCGTTGTGGCAAGCGAAGAAACACCTCGCCGCACAAAACATCGTGTTCCAGCCGGGCGTGAACGAAGAGCTGGGTGCGACCGCGGTGTGGGGCACGCAGCAGCTCGATCTCTACCCGCAGAGCAAGAAGTTCGACGGCGTGTTCGGCATCTGGTACGGCAAGGGCCCGGGCGTGGACCGCTGCTCCGATGTGTTCAAGCACGCCAACATGGCCGGCACCGCGAAGCACGGCGGCGTGATCGCGCTGGCCGGCGACGACCACATCGCCAAGAGCAGCACCGCGGCACACCAGAGCGACCACATCTTCAAGGCCTGCGGGCTGCCGGTGTTCTTTCCGTCCAGCGTGCAAGACATCCTCGACATGGGTCTGCATGCCTTCGCGATGAGCCGCTTCTCGGGCGTGTGGGCGGGCATGAAGACGATCCAGGAGATCGTCGAATCGTCGGCAAGCATCAGCGTCGACCCCGACCGCGTGAACATCGTGCTGCCCGAAGATTTCGTGATGCCCGAAGGCGGCCTGCACATTCGTTGGCCCGACGCGCCGCTCGAACAGGAAGCGCGGCTGATGGACCACAAGTGGTACGCCGCGCTGGCCTATGTGCGCGCCAACAAGCTGAACCACAACGTGATCAGCGGACCGAACGACCGCTTCGGCCTGATCGCCTCGGGCAAGGCCTACAACGACACGCGCCAGGCGCTGCACGACCTCGGCCTCTCAGATGACGAATGCCGCCGCCTCGGCATTCGCCTGCACAAGGTCAACGTGGTGTGGCCGCTCGAGGCCACCATCACACGCGACTTCGCACAAGGCCTGCAAGAGATCCTGGTCGTCGAAGAGAAGCGCCAGGTCATCGAATACCAGCTGAAGGAAGAGCTCTACAACTGGCGGCCCGATGTGCGGCCCAACGTGCTGGGCAAGTTCGACGAGGCCGAGAACGACCAGAGCGGCGGCGAGTGGTCGCAGCCCAACCCGGCGCGCAATTGGCTGCTGCGCGCGCAGGCCGACCTCACGCCAGCGATCATCGCCAAGGCAGTGGGCAAGCGGCTGAAGAAGCTGGGCGTGGATGCTGATACTGCCGCGCGCATCGACGCACGCCTGGCGCTGATCGAGGCCAAGGAACGCAGCCTGCAAACCATGAAGGTCGAAAGCGGCGACCGCCTGCCGTTCTTTTGCAGCGGCTGCCCGCACAACACCAGCACCAAGGTGCCCGAAGGCTCTCGCGCGGTGGCCGGCATCGGCTGCCACTACATGGTGGTGTGGATGGACCGCAGCACCAGCACCTTCACGCAGATGGGTGGCGAAGGCGTGCCCTGGGTCGGGCAGGCACCGTTCACCACCGACCAGCACATCTTTGCGAACCTGGGCGATGGCACCTACTTCCACAGCGGCAGCCTGGCGATCCGCCAGAGCATCGCGGCAGGTGTGAACATCACCTACAAGGTGCTTTACAACGACGCGGTCGCGATGACCGGTGGCCAGCGCGTGGGCGAGCGGCCCGAGGGCCACTCGGTGCTGCAGATCATGAACAGCCTGAAGGCCGAAGGCGTGGCCGCGCTGTGCATCGTGAGCGACGACCCCGACAAATACGACGGCGTGGCGCTCGCGCCCGGCGTGACGGTGCACCACCGCGACGAGCTCGACCGCATCCAGCGCGAGTACCGCGAAATCAAGGGCACCACGGCCATCATCTACGACCAGACCTGCGCCACCGAGAAGCGCCGACGCCGCAAGCGCGGCACGCTGGTCGAGCCCGCCAAGCGCGTGGTGATCAACGAGCTGGTGTGCGAAGGCTGTGGCGACTGCTCGGTGCAAAGCAACTGCCTGAGCGTGGAGCCGGTCGAGACCGAGTTCGGCCGCAAGCGCCGCATCAACCAGAACAGCTGCAACAAGGATTACTCCTGCGTGAAGGGCTTCTGCCCGAGTTTCATCACGGTGGAAGGCGGGCAGCTCAAATCGGCGAAGAAGGGCAAGACCGAACGGCCCAACCCGTTCACGATGGCGGCGATCCCCGAGCCGGTGCTACCGATGGCTGACGACGCCTGGGGCATCGTCGTCGCCGGCGTCGGCGGCACCGGCGTGATCACCATTGGCCAGCTGCTGGGCATGGCCGCGCACATCGAAGGCAAGGGCATCGTCACGCAAGACTCGGCCGGACTTGCGCAAAAGGGCGGCAGCACCTGGAGCCACATCCAGATCGCCAACCGCATGGAGGCGATCCACACCACCAAGGTCGGCATGGCCGAGGCCGACCTGGTGATCGCCTGCGACCCGATCGTCGCTGCCAACAAGAGCACGCTCGCGGTGATGCGCGAGGGCCGCACCTATGTGGCGCTGAACACGCACGGCTCGCCGACGGCGGCCTTCGTGACCAATCCGGACTGGCAGTTCCCCGGCGCGAGCTGCGAGGCGGCGATTGCGGCGGCCGTGGGCCTGGCGCACTTCGGCTCGTTCGACGCCGAGCAGCTCGCGGTGCAACTGATCGGCGACTCGCTTTACACCAACCCGTTGATGCTGGGCTATGCGTGGCAGCAAGGCCGCGTGCCGCTGGGCTACGCGTCGCTGATGCGCGCGATCGAACTCAACGGCGTGCAGGTTGACAACAACAAGGCCGCCTTCGAATGGGGCCGCCGCGCCGCGCACGACCTGGCCGCCTTGCGCTCGATGACACAGACGGCCCAGGTGATCGAGTTCGTTCGCAAGAGCCCGAACCTTGACGACATGGTTGCCAAGCGCGTGGACTTTCTCACCGGCTACCAGAACGCGGCCTACGCCGCGGAGTACAAGGCCTTCGTTGAGAAGGTGCGTGCTGCCGAGTCACCCTTGGTCAGTGATAAGAGCGGCAGCAAGCTCACCGAAGCAGTCGCGCGTTACCTGTTCAAGCTGATGGCCTACAAGGACGAGTACGAGGTTGCGCGCCTGCACACCGACAAGAGCTTCCTCGACAAGGTGGCCTCGCAGTTCGAAGGCGACTACAAGCTCCACTACCACCTCGCCCCACCGGCGATCGCCAAGAAGAACGAGAAGGGTGAACTGGTGAAGCAAAGCTTCGGGCCATGGATGCTCAGCGCGTTTCGCGTGCTCGCCAAGCTGAAGGGGCTGCGCGGTACCGCCTTCGATCCCTTTGGTCGCACCGAAGAGCGCAAGACCGAGCGCGCGCTGATCGGCGAGTACCGCGACAGCATCGATGAGGTGCTGCGCGGGCTGAACGCCGGCAACCACAAGCTGGCAGTTGCCATCGCGAGCATCCCGGAAGATATCCGCGGCTATGGCCATGTGAAAGACCGCCACCTCGCTGCGGCACGCCCGAAGTGGGTCGCGCTGATGAACGAGTGGCGTTCGGGCGCGCAGCAGCACGCGGCCTGATCAATGCGGCGCAGCCCTCCGGGCTGCGCCGTCAGAACTGCATGAAGGTGAGGCCGGCGCCGATGCTGGTCTGGCGGAAGTTGTAGTCGGTGAGCGTTTCGCCGTAGCCGCGGAACGCCTGCACGAACCAGCGAACGCCATTCGGCTGATTCCGATTGAGCGGGTAGGTCCACTCGAATTGCAGGGCCCCGTACTTCGCGTTCTGCAAGGTGCTGCGGTAGAGCAGCGAGGTGGTGGCGGCGCCCGGCGTCCAGCCGAGTTGCAGCTCGGCGCGGCCGCGGTAGTCGATGAGATCAGGGTTGTTGTCGGTGGCGTAGGGCTCGTTCAGCCGTTGCACGCCGCGGGCCGTCACGGTCCAGTCGCCGCGCTCGAAGCCGGTGCCCAGGTACACGCGGTTCCAGCTGCGCGACAGCGGGTCGGACTGCCCGTTGGACTGGTGCGCCAGCCCGAACTGGCCGAAGCGCCACTGCCAGCCGAAGGGCAGATCACGCCATGACTTGGGCACCGGCGCCACATAGATCACCTCGGGCTCGTAGTCGGTGTTGCGGAAGGGCTTGGAGTCGCGGCCGTTCCATATCTGCCACATGGCCTGTTCCGTGAACGCCAGCCAGACGTCGCCGCCGGGCAGGCCCACGTCCTGCAGCACCTTGGTCCGCAGCGAGATCTGGAACTTGGCCTCGACGCTGCGGTAGTTGGGCTGCGACACGGCGGCCTGCGTGGGCGATTGCGGCGCCCGGTTGATGCGGCTGGTCTTGTGGAACGGCAGCACGTAGTTGGCGCGATAGCCAGTCAGGTTGAAGGTGCCGCGCTTGTCTTCGGGCTCGAGCTCCCAGTAGCTGGACAGCAGGCTCGGGTCGGCGCGTTGCGTCGGCGCACCCGGCACGTCTTTCGCGGACAGCGTCGACGTGGGCGCCGGCGCCGCTTCGGCCGGAATGATCGAGGCGGCCGGGGCCGAAGGTGCGCGCCCAGCCAGCTTGTCGTAGCAGGCGAGCCGGTCGGCTGCGGGGCCGATGGCCGCGCACTCGTGCAGCGTCGGGAGGGCTTCGGTTTGGGCCAACGCGGGCGCACTCAGCACCACGGTGGACAGCAAGGGCACGGCCAGGCGTGCCAGGTGTGTGGGGCGGGCGTGTGAGTTCGACAACGGCGTGGGCCAGGTTGGGAGAAACGGGTCTGAAGAGCAGGCGGAAGGAACCGGCTGAAAAACGGCAGCGGCGATGTTAAAGGCGGCGCATGTACCGGCGTGATTGCAGGGTTTCGTGAGCGTCCCACCGCGCAAGCACAGGCAGTGCCATGAGATCATCCCCCCATGAAAGCGCACGTCCAGGAACTCGTCGAGATGCTGCAGGTCGAGCAGCTGGAGCACAACCTCTTTCGCGGCGTGAGCGGTGACATCGGCAGCCCACGCGTGTTCGGCGGCCAGGTGCTCGGCCAGGCCCTGATGGCGGCGGCGCTGACCGTCGAGCCTTCGCGCAGCGTGCATTCGCTGCACGCCTACTTTCTGCGCCCCGGCGACAAGGCCGCGAAGATCGTCTATGACGTCGACCGCATCCGCGACGGCGGCAGCTTCACCACGCGCCGCGTCGTCGCCATCCAGCACGGGCAGCCGATCTTCAACTTCGCCGCCTCGTTCCATGTAAAGGAAGACGGCCCTGTGCACCAGGCCGAGATGCCGAAGGTGGTGGGCCCGGAGGGCTTGACGAGCGTGAACGAGCTGCGGCGCCAGAACATCGACAAATGGCCCGCGCACATGCGTGCCGTGCTGCATGCCGAGACGGCGATCGAAATCCGCCAGTGCGTGCCACACGACCCGTTCAACCCGCAGACGCGTGCGCCGCGCGATGACGCCTGGCTGCGCGCCTCCGACCGTCTGCCCGACGACCCGGTGCTGCACCAGGCGATGCTCGCGTATGCGTCCGACTTCGGTCTGCTGCATGCCGCCCTGTTGCCGCACGGCCTGAGCTTCATGAACGGCAGCGTGCAGGCCGTGAGCCTCGATCACGCGATGTGGTTCCACGACGAGTTCCGCATGGACGAGTGGTTGCTCTATGCCACCGACTCGCCGGCCGCCCACGGTGCACGCGGCTTTTGCCGCGGCAGCATCTACACGCAAGACGGGCGGCTCATCGCCTCGGTCGCGCAAGAAGGGCTGATGCGTCCGCAGCCACCGAAGACGCAGGCCTGAATTCCCTTCAGGCCGACTTCTGCGCGGCCTTCAGCGCCGCACGCCGCGCCAGGCTCTCGGCTGGCCACAGCTCCGAGGCCTTGTAGTACTCCGCCACCGCCGGTGTGCCGGGCGGCAGCAAGACCCAGGGCTGCTTCGACGCGGTGAAGATGTGGATGTCCGGCGGAAAGCGGTCCGGTTCGTCGAGCGTGCCGACGCGCACGAAGCACACCGAATCGCCGGAGCCGGCATAGTGGCTCCACACCGCCACGTGGCAGCTCGGGCAGCGGCAGATGGTCTGCCCGAGCCCGCTCTCAGATGGCGTGAGCACCCGGTCAGGCTCGCCGCTGACGAGTTGCACGCGGTCGGCCTCGATCATCGCGTTGAGCGCGAACGAAGCACCCGTCTCGCGCTGGCACCAACGGCAATGGCAACAGTGCACGAACAAGGGCGTGTCCGTCATGCGGTAGCGCACTTGGCGGCAGGTGCAGCCCCCTTCGAAGGTCGTGGCGTCGTCTGTGTTCATCTCGTCGTGGTGTCTCGGTGCCAAGCAATCCCATGCTGCACGCCGAGCCGAGGGCTCGTCAAGACGATCCCGCGAATACCGTATGGCACAGGCTTCAGCGCAACAAGGACGACACGGACGAAACCACCATCGTCACGCCCGACACAGTCAGCAGTGTGAGTACGACGCGGCGAAAGCTGCTCTCGCTCAGGCCCACGTACAAACGGGCGCCTAGCAGCGAGGGGATGATCAGCGCCGGCGCCACCAGCGCAAAGAGCGGGAGCATCTCTCGCGTGACCACGCCGGTGAAGAGGTAGGTCGCCATCGTCATGGAAAGCGCTGCGAGGTTGAAGTTCTGGATCAGGCTACGCTGCGTCTCCTTGTCGAGCCCGCGCAGCGTGAGCCACAGCGTGGGAATCACGCCGGTGAAGCCGCCGATGCCGCCCATCACGCCGCCGGCTGCGCCGGCCACGCCGTCCGCGAGACGACCACCGAACTGGATGCGTGGAAAGCGCTGCGCCATCAACATCGCCGGGCAGAAGACCATGAGCAGCACACCCAGCGTCAGCTTGAACAGCGCCGGGTTCAGCAGCGGCAGCACTGCCACGCCGATGGGAATGCCCACCACCGCACCGGCGAGAAGTGGCCACAGTGCTGCCACGCGCAACCCCCGCCGCGCGGTGATGGCGGAAAACACCTGCCCCGTCAGTCCGCCGAACACGGCCATCACCGCCGCCAGGTGCGGCTCCACGCCCCAGACCCAGATCGACATCGCGACCATGCCGAACGCGAAGCCCGAGAGACCTTGAACGAAACCGGCGACCATGGCGCCGACGATGAGAAGCCAGATCTGGTTTGTCATGCCCGTGTGCCGATCAGCACGGGCTGATAGAAGACGCCGTCCAGGCGCCGTACATCCTCGAAGCCCGCCTCTCGCATCAGCGCCGTCAGCTTCGATGTCGACACCGCGTAGTAGCGTGATCGCATCACGTGCGTCGTGACCTCGCGCGTCGACAGGTCTTCTTCGACGAAGAAGAAGCTCAGGTCGTAGTGCTCATCGTCGAAGTCCCACACCTGGAACAGCAGGTAGCGGCGGCCGTCGACGAGGCGTGTGCCGTAGGGCTTGACGAGGTTCTTGCCGCGCTCCTCGCGCTCGTAGTCCCTCACGGTGACGAGGCACCCGCCGCCTTCGCGCAGGCAGGCCCGCATTTCCTTCAGCGCCGTGACGATGTCGTGGTCGGTGAGCAGGTGCGGCAGCGAGTTGTCGCCGGAGATCACCACGTCGAAGCCGGAGCCGTGGTGTGCATGGGCCTGCCGCATGTCGCACACCGACAGCGCCAGGTCCACGCCGCGGAGCGCGGCCTCGTGGCCGGCACGCACGATCTCGTTGGGCGACAGGTCAGACGCGGTGACCGCATAGCCACGCATCGCGAGGCCGAGGGCCTGGGTGCCGATGCCGCATGACACATCGAGCAGCTTGCGGCTGCCGGGCCAGTGCGATCCGATGAGGCCAGCGAGTTGCTCGCCTTGCAGTTTGATGCTGGCGTTCCAGTCCTGGTGGACCAGGTGGTACAGCGGCGTGAGTTGGTCGTAGAAGTCGGTCGTCATGCTGAGGGCGAGCCCGCCGCAGGGCGTTGCAGCGTAAGGGCTGCTCCATGTCTTGTCCAGCCGACGCCAGTTGCGGGATCTGATTCAGAACGCCCAGGTCAGCGCGGCGAACGCCGTTCGCTTCACCGGCAGTTGTGCGGCCACCGAATCGCCCGGCCCGGCATTCACGCGCATGCCGGCGTCGACCCGCAGCCGGTCGCCCTGCCAGCCCAGCGCTGCGGTGATCACGCGGCCGCGGTCGGCGGGCATGTAAAGCATGTCGATGCTCGGCTGCCAGCCTTCGTGGTCCCACGAGGCGCGCACGAACACGTTTTGGCGGCGCAGGCTTTGCCCACCGAAGGCTTGCGCCTGCCAGCCGAGGTTGCCGGCCCCGCCGCGGCGCAATGCATCGGGACCACCGGGCACCCAGGCCTGCGTCAACTGCTGGTTGCGTGCGTTCCAGGCATCCCATTGCGCGTCGGACGCAGCGGTGCCGTCGTACCAGAACTCGGCCATCAGGCTCAGCTTGTTCTCGGCTGTCCAAGTGCTGCCCAGCAGGAGCTGCTGGCGGTTGTTCTGCGTGGTCACGCGATAGGGGCTGCTGCCGACCAGGCCTTGCGCCGATGGGTCGATGGCCAGCACGTCGGCCCGCTCGGCCCAGCGCACGGACGCGTGCAACTCGAGGCTGTCGCTCGCGACCCACGAGGTCGCGGCRCCCAGACTGCTGCGCGTGTGCTGGCCCCAGCGTGCGAAGCCGTGCCAGTCGGCGGCGCCGACGTGGGCGTAGACGCGCGCTGCGAGCGCCTGCTCGTCGGCACCGAATGCTTGTGACGCGTCTCCCTCGGTTGCGCGCTGCGGGTTCACCCACACCAGCGACCAGGCGGTGTGCGCATCGAAGTGCTCCGCCTGCACCAGCGCGCGGCCTTGCTGCGTGCTGATGAGCAAGGTGCGACGCGCTTCCTGCTGCACGACGTCGTTCGGGCGGAAGCCGTAGCCCACGTCCCACGCGACGATCTTGCGGCCGGCGCTGAACTGCCAGCCACCGGCGTCGCCCGAGGCATAGAGCTCGTTCACCGTGGCGTCGCTGTGCCATGCCGTCGACTCGGGCCGTTCCTGGCGCAAGGCCACGGCGGCGCTCAGCAGGTTCCAGCGGCCGCGCAGCTCGGTTTCGATCGAGCCCGAGCTGGCGGGCAGCGCGATCAACTGCGGCGCGAGTTGCGCGGCTTGGGCTAGCGGGCCTTGCGTGGAGGCCTGGCGGTCGTCCACGCGCAGGCGCAGCTGGCCGCTGAAGTCGGCATCGGCCCAGGCGCCCACGCTCACGCTGGCTGCCAGCGCACCGGCAGCGAATCGAATGGCGTTGGACACGGTCAGTCCAGGCTCGGGTTGCGGGCGAGGAACATTGGGTTCAACCAGGCCTCGGGGACCGTGCGCTCCTTGCGCGAAAGGTAGCGAACGCGTGTTTCCTTGTGGTTGCTGAGCTGGTCGCGCAACACCATCTCCGACACGGCCGTCGGTGCGCCGGGCTTGTCCATCACGAAGCGGGCCTGCTTGGCGAGCTTGTCGGACTGCACATACAGGTCGGCCTTCAAGGGCTCGTGCCGCGTCTTGCCGATCCACAGCTCGATGCGGGCGTAGGTGACGCCTTTGCGTGCCGCCGTGAGGCTGAGGTGGGTGCACGGTGCGTCGCCGCAGGTCTCGTCGCCGACGAGCTGTGCGGTGTAGTCCTCGGCCCAGCTCATGGTGGCGATGTCCCCGGTCGACGCGTCACCGAGCAGCTTCTGCATCGGCGTGATGCGCAGCGGGCGCTGGCTGTTCGGCATCAGCAGCCAGAAGTCGTCGGCCAGCATCAGCACCTTCTGGCCTTTCTCTGCCGGGCTCTGCATCAGCACCAGCGACTGGTGGTTGGCCTGCGCGAACACTGTGTAGCGGCGCTCCTTGTCGGGCGAGCCATCGGTGTTGAAGGTGTTGATCTGCGTGTCGACCTGCATGTTGCTTGCACTCATGCGGTAGCGGTCGGTGGCCTTGAGCAGATCCGCCGTGCCTTGGGCGTGGGCTTGCACACCCGTCAGCAGCAACGCGGCCAGTGCAATGTGTTGAAAGGAGTTCATGCTTGTCCTTGGGTTGAAGCGAAGGCAGATGGGTGTGTATGAGCTCAGGTGTGGGCCAGTGCAGTGACCACCGGCTGGTGCACCGTCTTGCGCGCGACCCAGGCCGAGGCCAGCATCGCCAGGCCCACCATCACGACGAGCGTCACGACGTACAGCGACGGGTCGATGGCGATGTTGAGCGGGTAGCCGGTCGAGCGGCCGGGAGGCGGTGGCATCTGCACTGGCACCATGTAGAGCACCACGCTCACGGCCAGCGCAATGGCTGCACCCACCACGGCGCCGGCGCCGCCGAGCACCATGCCTTCGAGCGCCAGCGTGCGCAGCAGCTGACCGGGCAGCGTGCCCATCGCGCGCAGCGTGCCGATTTCGCGGGTGCGCTCGATGATCGCCATGGCCATCGCATTGGTGACGACGAACACCACGATCACGCCGATGATCACGCCCAGTGCGCCGAAGATGCGGTTGTAGAGCGCCTTCACGCCTTGGTAGAAAGTGGCTTGGTCGACCCAGGTCTGCACCGTGAGCTGCGGCTGCTCCGCGGCAATGCGCGCCTGCGCCGGCAGCGTGAGGTCCATGCGGTTGAGGAACACGCCGAGGCTGCTCACGCGCTGCGTGTTGAGCAGCTTCTGAGCGGTGAGCACGTCGGTGTAGACGAGGCGCTTGTCGATCTCGGGCACGCCGGTCGAGAAGGTGCCTTTCACTTGCACGTCCATCGCGTTGAGTGCGCCGTCGGTCGTGCTGGCCAGCAGCGTGAGACTGCTGCCAGGCTTGGCATTGAGGCTCCGCGCCAACGCTTCGCCGAGCATCACCTGCAAGCTGGCCGCGCTTGTGCCTCCCCCGCCGCCGCTCAGCACGTCACCCATCGTGATGCGCAGGAATGGGCCCTTGACCGAGAACTCGTCATCGGGCGACACGCCCACGGCCATCATCACCGTCGACTTGTCGCCGTTGCTGATGAGCCCGCTGAACTCGACCTTGGGCAACACCGCGCGCACGTCGGCATCGGCGAGCAGCTTCGCCTTGAGCGCATCGGCGTTGTCCAGTCCGTGCTCGAGTGGCGTGGCTTCGTCCTTCGTGAACTGCTCGGGCTTGCCGATGATCAGGTGCCCGGTGTTGCGGGCCGACGATTGAGCGAGCGCGTCGTAGGTAAAGATGGCAAAGCCGCCGGCTAGCAGGATGGCCGCGGTGCCCAGCGCCGCGATCGACACGGTGACGACGGAACGCCGGCGGTTGCGCAGCGTGTTGAGAAAGGCGAACTTGAGCCACTGGGCGTTCATTGCATTGCCTCCGTCGGTTCGGTGATGCGGCCGTCGAGCAACGCGACGATGCGGTCGCAGCGACGCGTGAGCCGGTGGTCGTGCGTAGCGATCACGAAAGCGGCGCCTTCGGCGTGGCCGCGTTCGCGCATCAGGTCGAGCACCTGGTCGGCGGTGCGCGAGTCGAGGCTGGCGGTGGGCTCGTCGGCGATCACGAGCTGCGGGCGTTTGACCAGGGCCCGCGCAATCGCCACCCGTTGGCGCTGCCCGCCTGAAAGTGCGTCGGGCCGGTGCTTCGCGTGGTCTTGCAGGCCCACCGATTCGAGCACCTCGGCCACGCGGCGTTTGCGCTCGGCCGCAGGCACGCCGGCGAGGAACAGCGGGTAGTCGACGTTCTCGGCCACCGTCATCACCGGCACCAGGTTGAAGCTCTGGAAGACGAAGCCGAGCGCATCGCGGCGCAGCAGTGCGGCACGCTTCTCGTCGCGCGTGTCGACCCGCTCGCCGCGCAGCAGGATCTCGCCGGCATCGGGCGAGTCGATCAGACCCGCGAGGTTGAGGATGGTGCTCTTGCCGCTGCCCGAGGGGCCGGTCAGTGCCAGCATCTCGCCGGGGTAGACCTGCAGGTCGATGCCTTGCAGCGCCGGCACCACGTGGGCGCCGAGCCGGTAGGTCTTGTGCACGCCCCGCAGCTCGATCACCGGCGCAGCGTTCACGGCAGAGACCGCGGGTGGGTTCTTCATTGCGGCAACCCGGCGAGTTGCGCCTTGGCGGCCTCGGCCTGCGGCAGGCTGCGCTGGATCACGTCGGTGAGGTCGCGGCGTGCGTCGGCGGTGCGGAATTCCTTGGCCGCGAGTTCGGCCGCGCGCATCAGCACCGCACCCTGGAAGCCGGGGGTCGCCTGCGACAACAGCGGGCTGTTCTGCACATCGGCCAGCAGCTTCGCGCCGCGGGTGCCGCGGTTGAACATCGAGGGCATGCCGAGAAAGGTGTTGGCCGCCGTGAAGCGCGTCTGCAGGCTCACCGGCGTGCGGTTCAGCAGCGTGGTGTCGTGCACGGGCTGCAGCAACGCCAGCGCCTTGTCGATCATCGCGAGGCCGTCTTCCGCTTGGCTCATCTTCTTCCACGGCAGCATCGTCGTCTTGGCTTTGAGCGCGGTGGCCGCGCCGGCATAGGCCATCAGCATCGGCTGGCCGGGGTCGGCTTTCAGCAAGTCGTTGAACTGCTCGGCGGCGCGCTCGACCGCGGCTTCATCGCCTTTTTGTGCGGCCTGGAAGGTCTGGAAGGCGGATTGGAACTGGGCGTCGGTGGTAGCGGCGATCGCCATGCCCGTTGATGCAGACAGCGCGATGGCGAGCGCTGCGAGCAGCAGGCTGCGGCGTGGAGAAGAAGCAAAGCGGGTGGCAGTGGCCATGGAAACCTCCTGAGGTGGCGGGCGTTGAGTGACAACACCGTCAGGCTAAGGAGGTGGGGCGTGGGGCGCTGTTCGGATGCGATGGGAGGCTGTGGGATGTCGCGAAATGGGGGGCTGGCGGCGCGAGTGGGGAGCTGTGGCGCTATGTCGCTCTCGATGAGCAGCTGGGCGAAGTCTTTGGTCGTGCACCCTTCAGCCGCTTAGGCTGAGGTATTGCTGCGCCGCTTTGTCGTAGTCCTGTTCACTGCGTGAGGCCGAGTCGGGATGTCGTCCCGACAGCCGACTCACTTTCTTTCGCTTCCCCGAAAGAAAGTAAGCAAAGAAAGGGGGACCCGACGGTGGCGGTCGGCCTGTGGCCGACTGCTCTGCGGTGCTCGGGTTTTGGGGCCTCGCGCCGAACTCGCTTCGCGGCCTTTGGCCGCTGCGCTCAAACAGCCGCGCGAAGTCAGAGGACGAAGCGTGCTGCGCACGCGGCCCCAAAGCCCTGCGCTCCTCGACGCCACCCACGGGGCCCAAGAGCAATGCGGTCGTTGCTTCGCAACTTCCCCATCACGCCTCGCTTCGCCTCGGCGCCAGGGCGCGCAGCGAGACCCGGCGCACCCGCTGGGTAGGCAGAAGAAGCATCAACGCGAAACGGAAAAACCTAAGAAAGAAACCGCCCCCGCGCAGCCTCGGTCACTGCCACTACACACGGGTGCGTCAATCGCCGTTCCACCGAGATCGCAAAAAACTCTTCGACCAACTCGGTCGTGCGTCCCAGCACTGTCACCCCATGCTGCGTGCAGGTTTCGTCTTCCAGGACGGTGGGTGACATGAACACGCCCTGGCCTTCGCCGCCGAAGGCCTTCATCAAGGCCGCGTCGTC
Source organism: Rhizobacter sp. P2_G4 (assembly GCF_056403575.1). Taxonomy (NCBI): domain Bacteria; kingdom Pseudomonadati; phylum Pseudomonadota; class Betaproteobacteria; order Burkholderiales; family Sphaerotilaceae; genus Rhizobacter; species Rhizobacter sp. P2_G4. The sequence goes on from NZ_JBFUFG010000001.1 coordinate 1,330,394, forward strand.
GAACTCGCCGATCAGCCGCGGCCGCAGCCCCTGTTCGGCGAGCCACAGCTCCAGCCGCTGGCGCATGGCGGAGGTGACGCCTTGCATCAGCATCGGCGCGCCGTCGAGGCACTTCGGGAAGCGGCCCTGGAGCGAGGCCGACAACGCCGGCGTCGCGAAGAAACTCATGGCCGTGGTGCCGAGCGCGTGGTTGAACGCTTTGACGCTGAGCTTCTTGCCCATGGGTTCGTCGGCGATGACGAGGTCGAGGCGGTGAACCGAGATTTGGGCCAGCAGGTCTTGCATCTTGCCTTCGTGGCAGATCAGCCGCACGCCGGTCACGCCGAGCGCAGGTTCGATCAGCCGATAGGCAATGGCTTTCGGTACCTGGTCAGCGATGCCCACGCGAAAGTCCAGCGAGGTCGGGCCCTGCTTGGCCTCGCCAATGGCGCGTTCGAGCTCGGCGCTCAGCGCGAAGATCTGGTCGGCGTAACCGAGCGCCGTGCGGCCTTGCTCCGTCAGCTCGAGGCGCCGGCCGCTCTTGCGGAACAAAGCGCAGCCCAGCCGGTCTTCCAGCAACTTGATCTGCGCGGAGAGGGTTTGCGGCGTGGTGTGCAACTGCTCGCCCGCCCGCATCACCCCGCCGGCTTTGGCCGTGGCCCAGAAGTAGTAAAGATGCTTGAAATTCATGGGCTGCCCCGGCGTCAGTTCGGTTTTCTCGAAGTCACGCTTCCAAAATGGCGACTTTACGCGAAGTGTTGCTGAACCTAAATTTCACACCCATGGAATTCCTACTCGACCCCAACCTCTGGATCGCTTTCGCGATGCTCACCGCCCTCGAAATCGTTCTCGGGGTCGACAACATCATCTTCATCTCCATCCTGGTGGGCCGCCTGCCCGCGCATCAGCGCGACCTGGGCCGCCGCCTCGGTCTGGGCTTCGCCATGGCCACGCGCCTGTTGTTGTTGTTCTCGCTGAGCTGGGTGATGAGCCTCAACAACGACCTGTTCCACGTGGCCGGCCAAGGCATCAGCGGGCGCGACCTGGTCTTGCTGCTGGGCGGCTTGTTCCTGCTCTACAAGGCCTCACATGAGATCTTCGTGGAAGTGGAAGCGCGCGAACTGGACGGCACCCCGGGCGCCGCAGTTGAGACCGTGACGACCAAGGAAGCCAGCGCCAAGCTGCTGTGGGGCATCGTGGGCCAGATCGCGGTGATCGACATCGTGTTCTCGCTTGATTCGGTGATCACGGCCGTCGGCATGGTCGACCAGCTCGGCGTGATGGTCGCTGCGGTGGTTGCCTCGGTGTGCGTGATGCTGTTCGCGGCCAAGCCGATCGGTGACTTTGTCGACGCTCACCCGTCGGTCAAGGTGCTGGCCCTGTCTTTCCTGGTGATGGTGGGCATGGCGCTCACTGCGGAAGCCTTCGAGGTGCACATTCCCAAGGGTTACCTCTATGCCGCGATGGGCTTCTCATTGGGCGTTGAAGTGCTCAATATCAGAGCGCGTCGCAAGCGCCAGTTGTTGGCTCTTTCATCGTCTTGATTTCTTCCTGATAGACCGCTGTTTTCTCCGTTGTTCCTGAAAGGACTTCACATGACCTACGACGTACGAACTCTTGAGACGGCCTATGGCGCCGGCTCGGTTCAACAGCGCAACACCGTGTTGCGCAACACTTACTGGCTGCTGGCGCTGTCGATGGTGCCCACGGTGCTGGGCGCCTGGATCGGCGTGGCCACGGGCATCACGCGTGCCATGTCGCCGGGCATCGGCCTGGTCGTCTTCCTCGCGGGTGCGTTCGGCTTCATGTTCGCGATCGAGAAGACCAAGAACTCCGCAGCCGGCGTGCCGGTGCTGCTGGGCTTCACCTTCTTCATGGGGCTGATGCTGTCGCGCTTGGTCGGCAGCGTGCTGGGTCTGTCGAATGGCGCGGGCTTGGTGATGACGGCCTTTGCCGGTACCGGGGCAATCTTCCTCGGCATGGCCTCGCTCTCGTCGGTCATCAAGCGTGACCTGTCGGCCATGGGCAAGTGGCTCTTCATCGGCGCAATCATGCTGCTGGTGGCGGGTATCGCCAACGTCTTCCTGCAGTCGAGCGCGTTGATGATCACGCTGTCGGTGGTTGCGATCGGCATCTTCTCGGCCTTCATCCTGCACGACCTGAAGCGCGTGCAAGACGGGCTGGAGACGAACTACATCACCGCCACGCTGAGCGTTTACCTGAGCATCTACAACGTGTTCCAGTCGCTGCTCGCCCTGCTGGGCATCTTCGGCGGCCGGGACGAGTAAGGATCGTCGGCCGCCTGACCGGTCAGCGCTGCTGCGCGACCGGCTGGGCCGTGCCGAACATCGCCTGCACGGGCTGTAGCTCGGGCAGCACGTAGACCACGCCGCGGTGCTGGCCCAAGGTGGGCAGCACCACGCTGTCGTAGAACTCGGGCATCACCACCACACAGCCGAGCGACGCGCGGTTATCTGCCGGCGTGCCAGACGCCAGGCGTTCCAGGCGCTGCCCCTGCGACGCGCCGGGCCGCACACGATGGATGGCGAGCGCCGCGTTGTAGTCGAACCAGACGATGGCTTCGCCGCTGAGGTTGCGTCCGGGTTGTGACGCAAAACGGCCTGCCGGCGTGGTGCGGTCGGCCAGCGGGATGCGAGACAGATCGCCGTCACCCACACCCGGCACCGAATGGTCGCCAGGCGCCTGGCCCAGCAGTGCATTGGCCGCACCGACCAGTTGGCCTTCGGCATCGAAGACGTAAATGCGCGCAGCCTTCTTGTCGACCACGGCGAACGGCCGGTTCTGGTTGTCGTTGGATTGAAGCGCCCACTCGGCGACGTAGCGGGCGTCGGCGGTCAGGGCCGCAGCGGGTTCGGAGAGGCGTACTGCGGGGGGTACCGCTGCAATGTCGAGCGACGCAGCCGTCGCGGCCCTCGGTGACACCAGACTGCTCGCCACCACCAGCCCGAGAAGGGCCAACCCGCCAAACTGCATATCGATCTCGCTGTTCGCCGCGCGCGCAACTGCGAGCCGCTTCTTCAGCCCGGAATGCTACGGAGAAGTGATCGATACAGTCTTTGATAAATCGTTAACAAACGCACGAAGTCGCGGGTGAAAGGGCGGCATAAGCCATGCCGCCCGCCGGCCCTGCGGGGCTGGGCTGGTTCAGCCGTTCTCAGGGCTTGGCGGCGTGCCAGACGTTGTTGAAGCCGTCGCCGGTCTTGTCGCCCGCCTTCGCGTCCTTGGCCCAGAAGTACAGGGGCTTGCCCTTGTAGGCGACCTGCTTGCCGCCGTCGTCGCGGGTGATCACGGTGTAGTCGCGTGAGTCCTTGGCGTCGGCGGCGGCCATCAGAGGCGGCCAGTTGGTGGCGCAAGGACCATTGCAAACGCTTTTGCCGGTACCGGCGGTGTCCTTGTCGAAGGTGTAGAGCGTCATGCCGTTCTTGCCGGTCAGCACGCCGTCGGTGGTTGTCGTCGGTGCGCTGGACATCATCGGCATGGACGAGCAACCGGCTGCGACCAGCAGGCTGGCGAGGGCGAGAGAAGTGAGGCTGGAACGAAAGATCATGGTGCGGGCTCCGTGGGCTGGGGTTGATGGGCGCCACCGGCAGGCGCCGGCAGTGTCTCCAGCCCCGTATACGCAGCTGCCTTGCGGTTTCATCCCACGGGCTTACGACTCGGTTGCGGCCGGCCGGCTTTTGCCGATGTACTCGCTCAGGCCCTTGGCCAGTGCCTGGAAGGTCAGCTTGCAGCGCGGGCTGTCTCGCAAGTCTTCGTGCATCGCGAGCCAGGTGTCGAGCTGCAGCGAAAACCGCTTGGGCAGCAGGCGCACCAGGCGATCGTCGCGGCGGGCCAGGCCCACCTGGCACATGCCGACCCCGTAGCCGGCGCGGATGGCGCCGAGCTGGGTGACGTCGCTGTCGCACCGAAAGTGAAACATCTCTCGGCGCACACCCATCAACTTGCCCGCCGCGCGAAGATAAGGCGTTTCGGTGTCGAAGCCGATCAGTGTGTGGCCGGCCAGCTCGGCCTCGGTGCGCGGCGTGCCGCAACGCGCCAGGTATTCGCGGTGTGCGTACATGCCGATCTCGATGGCGCCGATGCGTTTGGCCACCAGCGCGCCCTGCTTGGGCTCGGCCATGCGAACCGCGATGTCGGCCTCGCGGCGCAGCAAGTCCTGCAGCTCGTTGGTCGTGACCAGCTCGACAGTCAACTCGGGTTGGGCCTGTCGCAGCTTCGCGAGGATGGGTGGCAACACCTCGGCGCCGACGATCTCGCTCGCGGTGATGCGCACCGTGCCGCGAGCGCCTTGCCCTTCGGCCTGGCCGCTGGCAACGCGCTGCAGCGCGGCCGCGGTGCTGGCCATGGTTTCGGCCAGCGGGCGCAAGGCAAGCGCCGCCTCGGTCGGCAAGAAGCCTACCTGCGAGCGAGTGAACAACACCAGCCCGAGCGCCTTCTCCAGGGCATCGACGTGCCGGCCGACGGTGGGTTGTGCGATGCCGATCTCGCGCGCGGCTCCGGAGAGCGAGCCCTGCGTCAGCACGCCGAGAAATGTGCGGTAGAGCTCCCAGCTCGGGTTGTCTTGTGTCATGCATAAATGTATGGCAATACCAATATGTTGAGCAATTCCATTTGAACGCGCTTCGCCCGAAACTGGCATCACCAACACAGGAGATCGCGATGAACATGAATGCAAACAGCAAGACGGCCTTGGTTCTTGGCGCCACCGGCGGCATCGGCGGCGAGGTGGCCACGCAGCTGCGCCAGGCGGGCTGGCAGGTGCGGGCCCTGGTGAGAAACGTGCAGCGCGTTTCCGGCCGCGGCGATGGCTTGCAATGGATCGAAGGCGACGCGATGAACGCGGCCGACGTGGCCCGCGCCGCACAGGGCGTCTCGGTCATCGTGCATGCCGTCAACCCGCCGGGCTACCAACGCTGGGCCGAGCTCGTGCTGCCGATGTTGGACAACACCATTGCCGCCGCCCGCGAGAACGGCGCTCGCATCGTGCTGCCAGGCACGGTCTACAACTTCGGGCCCGATGCCCTTCCATTGCTGAGCGAGCAATCGTCCCAGAGCCCCGTCACGCGCAAGGGCGCCATCCGTGTCGAGATGGAGCGCCGCCTGCGCGCCGCGGCCGATGAAGGTGTGCGCAGCCTCGTCGTGCGCGCCGGTGACTTCTTCGGCCCGAAGGCCGGCAACAGCTGGTTTGCGCAAGGGGTGGTCAAACCTGGCAAACCGGTGCGCAGTGTCACCCAACCCGGACGCGCGGGCGTGGGGCATCAGTGGGCTTACCTGCCCGACGTCGCGCGCACCATGGTCCTGCTGTTGCAACGTGAAGAGAAGCTGCAGGCGTTCGAGCGCGTGCACATGGTCGGCCATTGGGATGAAGACGGTTCGCAGATGACCGAGTCGGTGCGCCGAGTGGTCACCGCCGACGGCGGCAAAGCGCCCACGGTGAGTCGCTTCCCTTGGTGGCTGGTCGTCCTCGCGTCGCCGTCCGTCCCGGTGTTCCGCGAGATGAAGGAGATGCGCTACCTGTGGCAGCAGCCGGTGCAGATGGGCAACGCGCGCCTGCTCGCTTTGCTGGGCCACGAGCCGCACACGCCATGGGACGAGGCAGTCCGCATCACGCTTGAAGGCCTGGGCTGCCTGGATATTGCAGACCCGGCTGCGGCCCGCCTGCAAGCGAGTTGAGCCGCGTTCACGAAGCGACGCGGATCACTACCTTGCCGAAGCTCTGCTGCCGCGCGTAGTACGCAAAGGCCTGCGGCGTGTCGCCGAACTCGAACACGCGGTCGATGACCGGGCGGATGCGGCTCTGCGACACCGCCCGCGCCATCTGCGCCAAGTGCGCGCGGTGACCGGCTGCGATGACGCGCAGCGTGGCGCACGAGGCGAACAGCGCGTTCGCATCCAACAGGCTCTCGCCGCCGGCCGCGGTGCCGACGAAGGCCACCTCGCCACTGAACCCCACCGCCTTCAGCGACTGCGCCAGTGTGCTGCCGCCACCAATCTCCACCACGTGCCGCACGCCGGTGCCCTGCGTCAGGCGGCGCACCTCCGCGCCCCACTCGGGCGTGCGCTGGTAGTTCACCACCTCGTCGGCGCCCAGCTGGCGCAGGCGCTCGGCCTTGTCGTCGCTCGAGGTGGTGGCGATCACGCGGGCACCGCTCGCCTTGGCCAGCTGCAACGCGAACAGCGAGACACCGCCCGAGCCCAGCGTCAACACCGCGTCGCCCGCCTGCAGCGGCACGCCACCGCCGGTCAGCGCGTTCCACGCGGTGACGCCGGCGCAGGGCAGGGTGGCGGCTTCGTCGTACGACAGATGGGGCGGGATGGGCACCAGCGCCGCCTCGGGCAGCACCGCGTACTCGGTCAGCATGCCGTCGAGCGAGCCGCCCAACTGCGCGGCCTGCGCGATGCCGAACGGCCCATCCATCCACTGCGGGAAGATCGACGCGATCACGCGGTCGCCCAGCAGCGTGCGGTTCACGCCTTCGCCCAGCGCCACCACCTCGCACGCGCCATCGGCCGCGGCGATCACGTCGGGCTTCACCGGCAGCGGGTAGCGGCCGCGCAGCAGGATGCTCAGCTCGCGGAAGTTAAGTGACACCGCATGCACGCGCACCAGCACCTCGCCTGGCCCGGGCGTGGGCACGTCGTGGTTCTTCAACACCAGGCCATCGAGGCCGGAGCCCAGACTCATGTGATAGCTCTTCATGGCTTGGCTTTCACGTAGCCGCGGGCTTCGACGACCTGCCCGCCGCGCACGCGCATCACGTTCAGCCCGCGCGACGCGTTGCCGAAGTTCGGGCCGCTGAAGTACGTCCAGAAGATCAGGCCCAGCTCGCCTATCGACTGCACGTCTTCCAGTTCGAAGCGGCCGTCGCGGTTGGCGGCAATGGCCTGCCATGCCGCGAGGCAGGCCGGGCCGCCGACGATGTGGGTGCCATCGGCTGTGGGCTGCGAGCGCTCGACCACGCAGTCGGGCGCGATCAGCCCGGCCAGTGCCGCGGGGTTGTGGTCCAGAAAGGCCTGGTTGAAGCGTTGCAGCACATCGGCGGTGCTGCTAGGGGTGAGGTGGTCGGTGGTCATGGTGATGCCATGGGCGTGTTGCAGTGAGAGGCAGTGTGTGAAAACGAGGCTGATGCGTCCAACGCATTCGAGTCATACACTCGATGCATGAACAGCATTACCATGCCGCCCAACGCCCGGCTCGACAGCCGCGACCTGCGCCTCGTGCTGGCCTTGGCCACAGCGCGAACCACCGCCGCCGCGGCTGCCAGCCTGCACCTCACGCAACCGGCAGTCAGCCGTGCGCTGCTCGCCGCCGAAGACAAGCTCGGCGTGCGCCTCTTCGAGCGAACGCAGCGCGGGCTCGAACCCACGGCCGCCGGCAGCACGCTGCTGGAGAGTGCCGCCCGCCTGTTGACCGACCTGCACGAGCTCGAATCGCGCGTGTGCGCACCCGACACGCCGGCTCAGCGCCTGCGCCTCGTCTGCGAGTGCTACACCGCCTACCACTGGATGCCGAGCGCGATCGAAGGCCTGAAGGCCAGCCTGCCCGGGGTCGACCTGCAGATCGCCATCGAGAGCACGCGCGACCCGATCGCCGCGCTGCTGGCCGGCGACATCGACGTGGCGCTCATCAGCGAAGCCCCCACGCCGCGCAGCCGCCGCCTGGTGGAGAAGCCGCTGTTCGCCGACGAGGTGGTGTTCGTGATGGCCGCCTCGCACCGGCTCGCCGCGAAAGCCTCGCTTGCGCGCGCCGACCTGCGCGGCGAGACGCTGCTCACCTCGCGCGTGCCCACGCGCGACATGGCCTGGTTCCACAAGCCGATGACGGCCGCACGCGAGCCGGCCTTGAACTACCAGGTACTGCCGCTCACCGAAGCCGTGGTCGACTTCGCACGTGCAGGCATGGGCATCGGCGTGCTGTCGGAGTGGGTGGCCGAGCCGCACCTGAAGCGCGGTGACCTGGTGGCGCGGCGACTGGCTTCGGGCCCATTGCGCCGGCCGTGGCGGCTGATCTGGCGCAAGGAGGTCGAAGCCTCGGCATTGCGCCTCTGGCGCGTGCTGGAGAAAGCTGCGCCGCGCGTCACCAGCCTCCCACTGGTGCGGCAGAGGGCGGCATAGACTGCGGGTTGGCTCTCCTGGTCTTGGGATCACGCCTTTGGACACGCGTCTCATGAAAAACAGCTTCGCCGTCGCAGCCCTGCTCCTTGCATCACCGGCCTTTGCTGCGCCGCTCATCGGCGTGGACGACTACGCCCACCCGAACACGCTCGTCGACGTCGGCAACGGCCGCAAGATGAACCTCTTCTGCAGAGGCAACGGCTCGCCGACCGTGGTCTTCGATTCGGGCAGCGGGCTGGCCGGGTGGGACTGGCTGCGCGTGCAGCCGGTGATTGCCTCGAAGACACGGGCCTGCGTCTACGACCGCGCCGGCCTCGGCTTCAGCGATGTGAGCACGCGGCCGGGCACCAGCGCCAACGCGATGGACGACCTGCACCGCCTGCTGTCGAGCGCCGGGATCAAGCCGCCTTACGTGCTCGTCGGCCACTCGTATGGCGGCATGACGGTGCAGCTCTATGCCTACACGTACCCGAAAGAAGTGGCCGGCCTTGTGCTCGTCGACGCCGGGCATGAAGACGAAACCTCGCGGCTCAATCGCGTCACTGACGGCCTCTATGGCAAGCTGATGGGCGAGTACGCCAAGATCAGCCAAGCCTGCACCGCGGCCGCACAGCGCGGCGGGCTGGTGCCGGGCAGCGAGTTGCACGGGCAGTGCGTGGGCGAGCCACCGCCCATGCTCACGGGCAGCCTCGCCAAGGCGTACCTGAGCAAGCGCGCCAGCGTCGGGTACTGGGAGGCCAACCAGTCGGAAGAAGACCACGAGACGATCAGCGCCGACCAGCTGCGTGCAGTGCGCAAGAGCTTCGGCAACCTGCCGCTGGCCTATCTCACCCGAGGCAAGAGCCCGTTCCAGCCGCCGGGCAAGCCGCAGAGCGAGCTGAACAAGGCGGCGGAGCGCGAGGTGAACGCCATGCACGACGAGATCGCCAAGCTGTCGACGCGGGGCAGCAACCGGCTGGTGCCGGGCGCCGGCCACTCCATCCATGTCGACAAGCCGCGGGCCGTCATCGACGCCACGCTCGACGTGATCAAGCAGGCCCGCAGCGCACCGCAGGCCCCTTGAACGCCGCCGGCTTCAAAGCTGGCACCTTGACACCGCCAGCTTCACAGCTGGCTCATGCCCCCGTCGGCAATGATCTCGGTGCCGACGATGAAGGCCGACTCCGGCGCCGCGAGGTGCAGCACGGTCGAGGCGATCTCTTGCGGCGTGCCGAAGCGGCCCAGCGGTACCTGGCTTTCGATGTGTGCGGCGGTGGCTTCGAGCGTCTTCGCGTCCATTCCGAGCTTGCCGTACAGCGGCGTGGTCACCGGGCCGGGGCTGACCACGTTCACGCGCACGCCGCGTGGCAGCAGTTCGGCTGACAGCGTCTTCGCCAGCGAAATCAGCGCTGCTTTGCTCGCTGCGTAGACCGACGAGTTGGGCATGCCCAGGTGGGCATTGATCGAGCCGTTGATCACGATCGACGCGCCCGGCTTCAGCAGCGGCAGCAGGGCCTGGATCTGGAAGTACGCGCCCTTCACGTTGGTGTCGAAGGTCTGGTCCCAGAGACTTTCGCTCACGTCGGCGAACGGTGCGAACTTGGCCACGCCGGCGTTGATGAACACCGCGTCGAGCTGGATGTCGGCGCGGGCGAGCTCGGCGGCCAGGGCCTTGGCGCCGGCGAGGTCGGCCGCGTCGTTCTGCAGCGCGACCGTCTTGCCGCCGATCTGCTCGCGAGCGGCGTTCAGTGCGGCGGCGTCGCGGCCGGTGATGACGACGAGTGCGCCTTCCGCGGCGAACGCTTGCGCGGTGGCGAGGCCGATGCCGCTGCTGCCGCCGGTGACGAGAACTGACTTGTTGGAGAAGCGGGTCATGATGATTTCCTTCGATGCCGGTGGATTACCGTGAACGAATGGTGGCGCGGGCTGCTGCGCTTTACGTACCATCGTGCCGATGAACACGTTCGAAGGAGTTGCACATGTTGTCGCACGATGAACTGGCCTTGCTTGAGGCCATCCGCGAGAGCGGCAGCCTGTCGCGCGCGGCAGCTCGCCTGGGCAAGGCACCTTCGACCGTTTCACACGCGGCGCGGCAGCTCGAAGGGCGCTTCGATGCGCTGCTGTTCGATCGCCGCCGTTACCGGCTGCAGCTCACGCCGGCCGGAGCGTTGCTCGCGCAAGAGGCTGCGCGATTGATGCACGACGTGTCGCGCCTCACGCAGCGCGTGAAGCAGGTGGCCGGTGGCTGGGAAGACCGGCTCTGGATCGTGACCGACGAAGTGCTGGAGTTCGAGACGCTGCTGCCGGTGATTCAGAGCTTTGACAAGCTCGGCTCCGGCGTGTCGTTGCGTGTCACGCACGAGGTCTTGGGCGGCACCTGGGATGCCTTGCGCGATGGCCGCGCCGACCTCATCGTCGGCGCCACCAACGAGCCGCCGGTGATCCCTGCGCTGCGCTGGGTCGAGCTGGGCGTGATGGAGTGGGTGTTCGCCGTGTCGCCGCGCCACCCCTTGGCCAAGGCGAAGGAGCCTTTGACGCGAGACGACGTCAAAGCCCACCGCTCGGTCGTCGTGGCCGACACCTCGCGCCGGGTCGACGTGCGCAGCTACGGCGTGCTCGGCGGCCAGCCGGTGCTGGCCGTGCCGAGCATGCGCGCCAAGATGCTTGCCCAGCGCGACGGCCTTGGCGTCGGCTGGTTGCCGCGCCACCGCGCGAGCGGGCTGCTGGCACGCGGCGAGCTGGTTGAAAAGCACATGGCCGATCCGCGCGAGCCCAACACGCTCTACGTGGCCTGGCGAGGCGACCACGAGGGCCGCGCGCTCGCCTGGTGGCTCGAACAACTCAAGCAGCCGCGCCTCGCCAAGCGGCTGGTGCAGGGTCTCGACCTTCGCGCCTGAGTGGCCTCAGAGGCTCTGCACGATCGCGAGGATGTTGCCTTCGGTGTCCTTGAACCACGCTGCTTTCGCGCCACCGCCCGTGACGATGCCGTCCTTCTGGCCGGGCATGTCGTAGACCTCGAACACGACGCCGCGCTCTTTCAGCTCAGCCATCTCGCGCTCGACGTCTTGCACCTGCCAGAAGGCCTGGCTCGCCTTCGAGGTGCAGGCGTTCGGCGTCGGGTACAGGAAGCAGGCGGTGCCGTTGGCGAACTGGTAGCTCACGCCGCCGCCCGCTTCGGGGCCCGGCTTGAAGCCGAGCTTGTCTTCGTAGAAGCGGCGGGCGCGGGTCACGTCTTGCGCCGGCAGGTAGGCATACATCGGACAGGCTTGCAGCATCGTTCTCTCCAGCAGTGAAGCCGTGAACGACTACCTTAGGCGACCGACGCGCAAAAGTCATCGGCCGACGGCGGCGTGCGAAGAAGGACGCTTCCTACAGTCAGCGGCTGCAGGGCGAAGCCATAACGAAGACAACGAAGCCATAAGAAAAGCCCGCGACCATTTCTGGTGGCGGGCTCGGTCTTCCGGACATTGCGGCGAGTCACTCAGTTGTGTACGCGGCAAGACGGTTTCCCTCGGCGCTGGGGTACGGGTTCCCGGTTGTCCGCCCAGTAGTGCGGTCGGTTTGCGCCTTGGATGAACGAGATTCTATGCGGGCCGCCTGTATCCGAACGTTCGAAAAGCCCCGTGAAGACAGGGCTTCTCTTCAGATCGCCGTGAGCACCACGCTGAGGTGATCGCCGCTGGCGCCCCGCGGATATGGTGGCTTCGGCCAGCTCCACCGCTCCGACGTGAAGAGCGCGCGCATGGCGTTGATGTCGCAGTGGTAAGGCGGCCCTTGAACCCAACCCTCGGCCGACTCGGGCCGCGGCACCTGCTCGAACTGGGCGAACAGCCGCCCGCCCGGTCGCAGCCACGCGTGCAGCTGTTGGGCATAGCGAACCCAGTGGTCCGGATGCAGGGCGCAGAGACAGGTGCGCTCCATCACCGCGCCGACGCGTGAAGGCGGTGACCAGCTCAGCACGTCGGCCTGCTCGACGCGTGCCTGCAAGTCCGCGCTCGCGAGCCTCTCGCGCGACAGTGCCACCGCAGCCGGCGCGTAGTCGATGCCGATCACCTCGATGCCGCGCATTGCCAGTACGGCAAGGTCGCGGCCCGAGCCGCAGCCGGGCACCAGCACCGGCGCATCGCTCGCCGAGAGCGTGCCGTCGGCCAGCCAGGCCAGCAGCTCGGGGTCGTCTTCGCCGTCGTCCCAGGGAGTGCGCTGGGTCAGGTAGCGGTCTTGCCAGAAGTCGACGTCGGGTCCGGCCATGGGCGCTCCTGTGATGAGGGTGGTTCATCGTAGCGAACCATGGGGCCAGGCGGGTCGGCGGTGACGAGCGCCAGCCGCTGCTGCTGCAAGAACTCGCGCACCGCCGCGTCGGTTTCCAGGCCCATCGCGCGTTCGTACGCTTGGTCGGCGGCGTGGCGATCGCCCATGCGCGCCAGCAGGCCGGCGCGCGCGGCCCAATACGGCTGGTACTGCGCCAGCCGAGGGTCACCAGCCAACGCGTCGAGCAGCGCCAGCGCCGCCGCCGGCCCGCGCGTCTCGGCCACGGCGATGGCGCGGTTGATCCCGGCCACCGGTGAGCCGGTCATCACCACCAGCGCGTCGTAGAGCTGCTCGATGGCCTGCCAATCGGCGCGCCCGCTGCGCCGCCGCACGCCGTGCGCCGACTGGATCGCCGCCTCCAGCTGGTAGCGCCCCACGGCGCGTGACCTAGCCGCGCACGACAGCAGCGCCTCGGCCTGGTCAATCATCGCCGCATCCCACAGCGCGGGGTCTTGCTCGGCCAGCGGCACGTAGCGGCCTTGCGCATCGCGCCGCGCGTTGCGGCGCGCGTGGGCATGCAGCATCAGCGAGAGCAGGCCCAGCGCCTCGGGTTCCTGCGGCAACAGCGCGGCCACCAGGCTGCCGAGCCAGATGGCTTCTTCGGCCAGGTTGCGCCGCCGCAGGTCGGTGCCGGCCGCGTCGACCCAGCCTTCGGCATAGGTGGCGTAGATGGCTTCGAGCACCGCATCGAGCCGCTCGCGCCATTCGTGCTGCACCGGCACCCGAAACGGAATGCCCGCATCGCGGATCTTGGCCTTGGCCCGCGAGAGCCGCTGGCCCATGGTCGAGGGCGCCACCAGAAACGCCGATGCGATCGTGGCTGCGTCAAAGCCGAGGATCACCTGCAGCATCAGCGGCGCGCGCACCTCCGACGCGATGCCAGGGTGCGTGCAGGCAAACATCAGCGCCAGCCGGTCGTCGGGGATGGCTTCGGGGTCGTCGTCATCGCCCGCGGCCAACTCGGCCAGCAGCACCAGGTGCTCGGCCGTGCCGTCGCGGGTGTGGCGCTGGCGTGCGGCGTCGATCATCTTGCGGCGCGCAGCGGTCAGCAGCCAGGCCTCGGGGTTGCGCGGCACGCCGCTCTCGGGCCAGGCAGCGAGCGCGGCGGCAAAGGCTTCGGACAGCGCGTCTTCCGCCCCGGCCACGTCGCGCGTGCGCGCGGCGAGAAAGGCAATCAGCTTGCCGTAGCTGCGCCGCGCGACCGCCTCGGCGGCCTGGCGGGTGGGCGCGTCTACGACATCGTCCACAGCGGGCGCACCTCCACGTGGCCTCGGCTGGCAGCAGGACAGCGGGCCGCCCACGACAGGGCGGCGTCGAGGTCGGGCACGTCGATCAGGTAGTAGCCGCCGAGCTGCTCGCGGGTTTCGGCATACGGCCCGTTGAGCACCTCGCTGCGGCCATTCACCATGCGCACCGTGGTGGCCGTGGAGATGGGTTTCAGGCGGTCGCCGGCACGCCAGACCTTGGCTTCGTGCAAGGCCTGTGTGTAGGCGACGTAGGCGGGACTGATGGTGACTGCCTCGCCGGGCTTGGGCGCGGGCGTGGCGGCTTCGTCGGTGTAGATCAGGAGCATGTATTGCATGGTGGGTTCTCCGTGTGGCATTGAAGCGAAGCGGATGCCTCGCCTGACAATGACGGATCGCTCAGGCGCATTTCGACAGAGGGCCTCGAAAGAGTGTTTGTCGGGGGCGGCTCAATCGTAGGCCGGCCGCTCCGGTAAGTGAGCAGAAAGTGTTTCGAGGCCAACATGCTGGCGAAGACCACTCCTTCGGCAGGCCCCATGCAGCCAACCCAGCTCTCCACCTCACCCCGCCCTCTCGACCTGCAGCGCAGGCGCTTCGGCAGCGCGCTGCTGCTGGCCGGTACGCTCCCGCTGCTGCCGCGCTTCGCCCGGGCTCAGGAGCTCACGCCGGCCTACCGGGAGATCGATTTCGACTGGGTCGACAGCCGCCGCGACCGCGCCGTGCCAGCCCGCCTGTATTGGCCGAATGGCGCAGGCGCCTCGGTGCCGCTGGTGGTGTTCTCGCACGGCATCGGCGGCTCGCGCCGCGGCTACAGCTACCTCGGCAAGCACTGGGCGAGCCATGGGTATGCGAGCCTGCATGTGCAGCACGTCGGCAGCGATTCGGCGGTCTGGGGCGGCAACCCGCTGGCCATGGTGAGCCGGCTGCAGGCCGCGGCGCAAGAGAGCGAGGCCATCGCACGCGTCAAGGACCTCACGTTCGCGCTCGACCAGGTGCTCGAACTCACCCCTGCGGTCTTCAGCGCCGCCATCGACCGCCGCCGCATCGTCGTGGCTGGCCATTCGTACGGCGCCAACTCGACGCTGCTGGCCATCGGCGCGCGCGTCGAGCGCGGCGACCACTGGCTTGCCTTCCGCGACCAGCGATTCGCCGCGGCCGTGGTGATCTCGGCACCGCCCTTCTACGGCGAGCGCAACCTTACGGCCGTGCTCGGCCAGGTGGCCGTGCCCACACTGCACGTCACGGCCACAGAAGATGTGATCCAGATCCCCGGCTACCGCTCGGGGGCTGCCGACCGCATCGCCGTGTTCGACGCGGTGGCCGACCCGCGCAAGACGCTCGTCGTCTACGAAGGCGGCTCGCACAGCATGTTCACCGACCGCGCCGGCACCGGCGGCATCTCGCTCAACCCGCTGGTGAAGACGGCCACCAAGGAATTGGCGCTGGCCTTCTTCGGCCGCACCTTCGATGGCGATGCGCAGGCGATGGTGCGCTGGGGTGAGAGCTGGAAGGCCATCCTAGCCAAGCCTTCTGCGCTGGCTGCGTTGGCCGCTCGGCAGACTTGAGGTAGCGCCCCCTTTTTTCCGTTCGCCCTGAGGTATCGAAGGGCAGCGCAGTGCACGGCGTACCCTTCGATACCTCAGGGCGAACGGAGTTTGTCACTCGGCAACAGCCGGCCTGAAGCGCAGCGTGAACTCCGCCCCCGGTGAGGCACTGCCCGCACTGAGCTGCCAGCCATGCGTCACCGCGATCTCACGGCAGATCGCGAGGCCGAGGCCCGCACCCTCGTCGCGCCGCTGCTCGCCGCGCCAGAAGCGCTCGAAGAGCTTCGGCATCTCATGGTCGGCAATGCCCGCGCCTTCGTCCCGCACACGCAGGCACGCCGCGTCGACCGACATCGTCACCGTGCCGCCTGCAGGTGAATGCTGGATGGCGTTCTCGACCAGGTTCTTCACCAGCACGAAGAGCGCCGACCGGTCGGCATTCACCGGCGCCGCATCCGCGTCGGCCACCAGGTTCAGCGACACCTGCCGGCGATCGGCCAGGCGCGCGAGGTAACCCGTCACGTCGCTCGCCACCGACGCAAGGGAAATCGGCTCGAGCACATAGTTCTGCGATTCGCTCACCTCCGCCAGGTGCAGCAGCTGGTGCACCTGGCGCGCCATCAGGTCGACGTCGTGCAGCAGGTTGAGACGGTCGGCGCAGGTATCCGCCGGCCCGCTCATCTCGATCTGGCCGCGGATCAGGGCCAGCGGCGTCTTCAGTTCGTGCGCAGCGCCCGCCAGGAACTCTTGCTGCACGCGGTAGCCTTTTTCCAGCCGCTCCAGCGCCAGGTTGAATGCATCGATCAGCGGTTGCAACTCGGTCGGCATGCGCTCCGTAGAGAGGCGCGCGCCCAGGTTGTGGGGCTGGATGCGCGCCGCGGCCAGCGAGGCCTCGCGCAGCGGCACCAGTGTGCGGCGCATCACGATGGCCAGCACCATGCCGAGCAGCACCACGGATGCGAGCGAGGTCCACACCGCAGCCTTTACCAGCGGCTTGAGGATCACGATGCGGGCGAGGTCGCTGCCACGCTCGCTGAGCGCCACCTGCACGTGGTAGCGCTCAGGCGATGCCGACGACGGCGACGGTGCCGGCACGGTCGCCACATCGAACTGCTGGTCGCCCATCTGCAGGGCGAACACGTCGCGCTCCGCGTCGAAGGGTTGGTCTGGCGGTGCCAGCGCCTTGTCCATCGGCTCGGACGCCAGCACCACGTGCCCTTGGCTGTCGACGACGCAGTACTTGATGTCCTTGCCCAGAGACTGGTAGAACCAGCCGATGCCATGCTGCCGCTCCACCGCGGACGGGCGGCCCTGCGCGTCGTACCGCAGGTCGCGCGCGACGCTGCTGGCCTGTCTGATGAGGATGGAGCGGTCGACCACCTCCTGGTACCAGGTCAGCAGGATGGCCGCTGCTGCGCCCACCACGCCCACGGTGAAGAGCAGCGCCTTCAGGTACCCGGCCAGCAGCCGGGCCGCCAGGCTATGGCGCCAGCGTGGCTTCTCGCAGCGCATAGCCGTGGCTCCGAACGTTGACGATTTGCAATGTGGACCCGATGGCCTGCAGCTTCTTGCGCAGGCGGTGCAGCGCCACGTCGAGTGCGTTGGGGGTGACGGCCTCAGCCAGCCCCCAAGCGGCAGTCTCGAGCGCGCTGCGGCGCAGCGTCTGCCCCCCGGCGCGCACCAGGCCCAGCAAGATCTGCAGCTCCGCCGGCGCGAGCGTGATCGAGTCGTTGCCGCACACCATGCAGCCGGCCTCGGGCTGCACCTGCACGTCGCCGAAAGAGGGCGACAGGCTTTGCAGCGCGGCCGGCCGGCGCAGCAGCGCACGCACGCGCGCCACCAGCTCTTCCATCGAGAAGGGTTTGACGAGGTAATCGTCGGCACCCGACTCCAGGCCTTCCACGCGGTCGTGCAGGGCGTCTCGCGCGGTGAGCATCAGGCAGGGCGTGAGCCGCCCCGCTTCACGCAGGCGCCGCACGAGCGCGAGGCCGTCGCCATCGGGCAGGCCGCGGTCGACCACCAGCACCGCATAGGGCGTGTCTTGCAGCGCGTGCCACGCGGCGTCGATGCGCGCGAAGACGTCGGCCTCGATGCCGGCACGCGCGAGCGCCTTGCGCACCAGGGCGGCCAGGCGCTCGTGGTCTTCCACCACGGCAATGCGGTTCATGAGGGCGGCGGGTTCCGGTGGCGATCGGCGTCAGCGATCAGAAGCGGTAAACATACCCCAGGCGCACCGATGTCTGTGTGGTCCGGTCGACCAGCGGGCTGTCTTTCACGGCCTTGCCGAAGCCGGTGGCACTGACGTCGAAGAAGACGCTGTGGTTCGGCGTGATGCGGTAATCGGTGCGCAAGCCCAGCTCGTAGTCGGTGGTCGAGCGGCCTTCGTACAGCGGCCGGTCGGCACGCACCTCGTGGGCTTCTACGCCGTAGTAGTAGTCCACGTACTTGGCATCGCGCCAGATCGTGGCCAGCCTCGGCGTGAAGCGGAAGTCGCCCATCGGGAACGGGTAGTCCACGCCCAGCTTCACCTGCGTGCCCTTGCTGTGGCCCGAGGCATCGCCCAGCAGCTCGGCGGTGAAGTTGCCGAAGTCCGTGCGCAAGCCGGCAATCGGGCCGGCCCACAGGCCGCCCTTGCGCTCGTCCATGCCGTTGAGGATGGGCGCGTCACCGCTCTCGTAGCCAGACAGCGAGTAGCGGGCGGCGAGCCCGAGCGAGAACGGGCCGTCGTTGTAGAGCTTGAGTTCGGCGCCCAACCCGGCCACGCGCACCCAGCGGTTCTCGAAGATGAGCAGCGGCAGCACGCGGGTCTCGCTGTCCATGCCGCGGTAGGGCTGGTTCTGCGTGCCCACGCCGACCCCGAGGGCCCATTGCGAGGTGGCGTTGGATTCCTGCGCCAGCGCCGGGGAGCTGGCGATGGCAAGAGCAAACAGCGGGGCGGCGATGCCAGCCAGCATCGTCAAGCGGTGGGCAAGGTGGGTCACGAAAACTCCAGCAGCGTTGGACAAGGGCGCATGCTGCCGGCTACCTCATTACCCAACACTTACCGGGGCGCTGGCAGCGCCCCGGGCTTGTATCGACGGGTAAGGAGCGGCTCAGTACTCCCAGAAGATGCGCTGCAGTTCCTTCGTGTCGCGCGTCTTGGTGAGCGCCAGCGCGGCGAGGATCTTGGCCTTCTGCGGGTTCAGGTCGTGCGCGACGACCCAGTCGTACTTGTCATCAGGCTGCTCCGAGTTGCGCAGCACGAAGCCGTCGGGCACGCGGGCCGAGCGGATGATCTGGATGCCTTGCGAGCGCAGCGCCTTCAGCGTGTCGACCTCGTAGTTGGGCACCGAGCCGTTGCCGGTGCCGGCGTGGATGATGGCCTTGGCGCCGGCCTTGCCCGCGGCTTCGGCCATGTAGGTGCCCATCTCGCCCGAGCCGTAGACGATGCTCACCATCGGCAGCGTGTCGATCTTCTCGATGTCGAACTCGCTGCCGTTGGTGTGGCGCTTTACCGGCGCACGGAACCAGTAGGTCTTGCCTTCCACCACCGAGCCGAGTGCGCCCCACTGGCTGCCGAAGGCGTTGGTCTTGATGTTGATGCGCTTGCCCGCGTCGCGGCCCGAGAGAATGTCATCGTTCATCACGATCAGCGCGCCCTTGCCGCGCGAGGCCTTGTCAGAGGCCACGGCCACCGCGTCATACAGGTTCAGCGTGCCGTCGGCCGACATGGCGGTGCCCGGCCGCATGGAGCCCACCACCACGATGGGCTTGTCGGTGTGCACGGTCAGCGTCAGGAAGAAGGAGGTTTCTTCCAGTGTGTCGGTGCCGTGCGTGATCACGATGCCGTCGACACCCGGGTCCTTGGCGAGAATGGCCACGCGCTTGGCCAGCGTCACCAGCTTCTCGTTGGTGAAGCTCTCGGAGGCGATCTGGAACACCTGCTCGCCGCGCACGTTGGCAATGTCAGCCAGCTCGGGCACGCCTGCGATCAGCTTGTCCACCGGCACCTTGGCCGCCTGGTAGGTGGCGCTGTTGGCCGCACTCGCGCCCGCACCGGCAATGGTGCCGCCGGTGGCCAGCACCACGATGTTGGCCTTGGCCGCAGGCGCGGCAGGCACCTGCGCGCAGGCGCCGAGCGTGCTGAACAGAGAGGCGATGACAACGCCGTGGATCAATCGATGCAGCTTGAGCATGGGTGGGGGTCTCCAGTGAATGTGATTGTTGGTATGCAAGGGATGCGCCAGACCGGCAGCGGCGGCAGCGTACCTCATGCCCACATGGCCTCGTTACCAGCCCCGGCTTGGCGATGAGACGGGCGTCACTTCCTGCTGCGCACCCAGCCCTCGCTCTTGAACACAGCCCACACCGCCATGGCATGGCCTTGGCCGAGCGCATGTTCCCTCTTGAGCCAGGCGAGCAGCTCGCCTGCCTTCATGTCGGGCTTGAACACACCCGCCTGGGTTGCGAGCGACTTGAAGTTTTCGGGGGTCTTGCCGGTCTTGGCGAAGATGTTGTCGAGGTAGGCCTGGAATGACATGTCGAGCGCTCCGAGGGTGTTGAGATGGCGGTGCTCGCGAACGAGCCTCCATCGCAATGACGAATGAGCGGAACAAAAATCGACATGTCACCTACAAAAAGGCTGCGTGCTCGCGGTGTTTTGAGTGAAAAGCGAGCGACCGTGGCCTTTGTGACGGGTATCTGTTGGTGGCTGCGACACGCAGCGGCATTCTTTTGCTGTTTGGACAGCTGGTGTGCGGCACTTGGAAAAGTCTTCTTTCGACGAAGCCCGTATCAGCGGGATTTTTTCGTCTCGGTCTTTTAGTCGGTCGAGGGAACAATTGCCCTAGGCGGCGCGGGTTCGTGTAAGCATGAAGGAAGGATTAGGCACCAGCGAGCGCAGCCTAGCGTTCGGCGGCAGCAACCCTGTAGAGCCGAGTCAGATGCAGCCGCGGCCGCGGCCGCGGAACCAGCGCCGGCCAGAGGAGGCGGCTATGCCTCCTAACGGGCAATCAAGTGATAGGGGCGCGCGGCAGTGCTGATCACAGCGATGGGTGTATCAGCGAGAGTGCCATCCGTGTTTGTTCTGAAAGTGGCGATCGAATTGCTGCGCAAGTTGCCCACGTATATGGTTCTTCCGTCTGTGTCGACTGCCACTGTGACCGGCCCTTCACCGCCGCTAGAAACCGTGGCGGGAGACATTGGTGTCAACGTCCCGTCGGCACCAACCGAATACTGTGCGACCGAGTCGCCGTAGAAGTTCGGAACGTAGGCGGACCGGCCATCGGAACTGAAGACCATGTCGGTCGGCCCCGAGCCTCCCGTCGACACATCACCAATAGAGACGCGAGCCAGAGAGCCGTCTACTTGTATCGCGAATACTCGAATCGAGTTATCGCCATAGTTGACCGAGTACGCGAATCGGCCGTCGGGGGCGATCACGATGTTGTACGGCACCGATCCCGTCTGGGCGCTGGGGACGGGAAGGGGCGCAAGCACGCCATCGGCACCAATGCTGAACATCGAGACGGCCCCGCCTCCCACTGCGTACAGCCACCCGCCAGAAACTGCCAAACCGTATGTTCCAGATGCTGCTGCAATCGAGACGGGTGACAAGGCACTGAGGCTGCCACCATCCCCAGCTGCATACATCCATATTGAACTCGACTGAGCACTTGAAACATAGGCGTACTTGCCATCGGGAGTGAATGCGATACCGGTCGGGATTCCGCCCGTCGCGATGCTAGCTGGCGTCGCATAAGCCAGGAGGCCATCTGCGCCAACCGCATATACATCGACAGCTGCCGCGCCTGCGGCTGCGACATACAAGCGAGTGCCGTCAGGCGAAAGCGCCAATCGCCTCGGATAAGAGTCGGAGGCGATACTCACCGCATTTGCCGTAGATGGCGCGCCCGAAGCATCGATCGGGAGTTGATCAATGACGTTGCTGACGTCCGATGCAACGTACAACATGTGCGCCTGGCAAGTGACCTTTATGCTTGACACGCCCTGCAATTGAATCGTGCCACTAGCCGAAGCCAGCGAGCACGACTGACCGAACGGTTGGGTTTTGATCGTCACCTGATAGGTTGACCCATTCGGAATGCCTGGCAAGACAAACTCCGCGGCTCCAGGGGCCACGTCAATTGAGTCGCTAGCGTTGGCCAGCACGAGTCCCGTTCCACTTAACCCGATAACTGACCCCCCGATGGAATACAAGAGCGGCGAACAGGTAACAGAGACAGTCGAGACATCTGTGGAACCAACCGTTCCGGTACCTCCCAGAACGGAGCACGACACGCCGGGCGGTTGAGTTTGTACCGCGACGTTGTATGAGGTCCCTTCGGCCTGAGCCGTGGTGAAGCGGAAAGTGCTGTTGCCGGGAGTGGGACTGACAGAGTAGCTCCCATTGATCAGCACCAGGCCCGGCACGGCAAGTCCCGTGATCGAGCCCCCGACAGTGTGTGAAGCGAGAGCCGAACCCGTGCCGCCTTCATCACCAGCGCAGCCTACAACCATCACTGCCACCAGTACAGCAAGGAATTTTCTCACTTGTGCCTCCCCCTTTGACGCGTCTGGACGCAGTGTAATGGTGAGCACCTAATTAGGCTCGAACGGTACGGCCTACCTGTAGCCGGGGCTACGCCCCCAACGCGCTGGCGCAATCGGCGCTTGTCACTCTGGCTTCTGAAGTCCTCGCCTTAAAGCCGACCAGAGCGTCGAAGAAAGGCGTGGCGTTTGACATAAACGGCGGCCAGCGGGCGCAGCCATCGGACGTCCAGTTGATGGAGGGTTAGGAACCACCGAACTACATAACCAGCAAGCCAAACGATTAGCACTAGTTCCATAAGCAAGGCCAGCAATCTAAGTATTTCGACCTTGAATTTCGTCCTTTTCCAAGCCCCCCGCGATCGCGCGGAAGCCATCGAGAGCGACAAGGCTGCTTTGATGCTCAGAAGGTACAAGTTTGACTTGCCTCGCGCGTACGACTCCGCGCAGCAAAGAATAGACCAAACACCCGCCAAGCAGGACTGACATGCATTTGAGTAGTGCATTTCCACTTGCATACGACCGGCTCAGAACGGCTGCGCCAACTACTGCGGCCATAAAGAGAAGGATGCCTGCTCTTGTTGACCCTATTGGCCCGATTAAGCGTACCTGTTCCGGAAGACTCAACGCGCCGCTATCAACTTCAGCAACTCTTCATGCAACGCCCCACTGCTCGCCAGCATGTCGGTCCCGTTGACCGGATCGCTCCCATCGATCGCCGTCGCTCTCCCGCCGGCCCCTTCGATCACCGGCACCAGCGCGCAGATGTCCCAGGGCTTGAGCACCGGGTCGAACATCGCGTCGGCGCCGCCGGTGGCGACCTGGAAGTAGCCGTGGCAATCGCCCCAGGTGCGGTAGAGCAGGGCGCGGCGCGAGATGGCTTCGAAGGCGGCGCCGTCGGGGCGCTTCATCATTTCCCAGTGGCCGGTCGACAGCACGGTGGCTTCTTCGAGCTTCGGCGCGGGGCGCACGCGCACAGGCCGGTCGCCGAGCAGCGTGGGGCCGCCACCCAGGCCCATCAGCACGTGGCCGGTGAGCGGGTGCGAGATGGCGCCGAGGATGGGGCGGCCGTCGCGCAGCAGTGAGAGCAGGCTGCCGAAGATGAAGCAGTTGCTGACGAAGGCCTTGGTGCCGTCGATCGGGTCGAGCACCCAGCGGTAGCGGGCGTCGGGCCGCTCCATGCCGTATTCCTCGCCGAGGATGCCGTGGTCGGGGTAGCGCTGCGTGATGAGCAGGCGCATCACTTCTTCGGCGCGCTTGTCGGCGGCGGTGACGGGGCTCTCGTCGCTCTTGCGCTCGACGGGCGTGCCTTGCAGGTAGTGCTGCTTGATGGCGGCGCCGCTGATGGCGGCGAGCTCGTGCATGAAGGGCACGAACTCGGCGCGTTCGGCGGGGGCGAGGGTGCCGCTGTAGAGGGGGTGGTCGGTCATGCGCAGGCTCGATGGGGTCACGGGTGGGTGACTCATCGTATCGAGGCCGGCGCGGCCCTTCGATACCTCAGGGCGAACGGTGGCGGGGTGCAGTGCGAACGGCGGTGAGGCTATGTTGCGAGTCACATGACGCCGGTTCGCGCCTCGCACCATCACAGGTGCTTGTAGAAGAAGGTGGTCGCGCAGAAGGCGCCGTCGGGCATCAGCGCGTACTTGGGCACGCTGCCCACGCGCTGCCAGCCGGCGCGCTCGTACAGGCGCTCGGCGTCGCCGCCGGTCACGGTGTCGAGCACCAGCACGGTCTTGCCTTCCTCGCGCGCCACCTCGTCGATAGCCGTCATCAGCTGCTGCGCCACGCCGCGCCGGCGGGCACTGCGGTGCACCAGCATCTTGGCGACGTCGCCGCGGTGTGGTTGGTTGTCGGGCAGGTTCATCAGCAGCTGCACCGTGCCGACGATGCGGCCTTCTGCGTCTTCGGCCACCAGCAGCACGCGCTCGCCGCGTGCCACCCCGTTGGCCACGTCGAGCCAGAAAGTCAGCGCGCGTTCGCGCGGCAGCGGCCACATGAAGCTGACCGAGGCGCCGCCTTGCACGCAGTCGATCAGCACGTCGGCCAGTGCGTCGACGCAGGTGGCGGCTTCGTTGGGGCCGACACGGCGGATGGTGATGGCATCGTTCATGAGCTTCTCCGGCTGGGCATGGGGGTCGGCGCCACGAGTGCGACGAGGTAGCGCGCGGGCTTGCGCGTCGGATTGCGGTAGACGAGGGGGCCGTCGAGCTTCATCGCGAGGCAGTCGCCGGTCTCCAGGCGCCACAGGGTGCCGCCCACCGTCATCTCCATCGTGCCGTCGATCATCCAGACCTGCTGGTGTGTCTCGACCTCGCGGGCCGTGTCGTAGGCCACACGCTGGCCGGCCGGAAAGATCACGTCGACCAGTTGGATCGGCGAGCCCACACCAGGGGGCGACACGTTGCGACGCACGTAGCCGGAGGCTGGGTCCTTCCACACCGGCTGCTCGGCCACGCGAGCCATGGGCGACGGCTCGGCCACCGGTTCTGCGCTGACCTCGAAGAGCGACGCGACGGTGACGCCCAGGCCGGTGGCCAGCTTGTCGAGCACCACCGCCGTCGGGCTGCTCTGGCCGCGCTCGATCAGCGAGATGTTGGAGCGGCTCACGCCGCTGCGTTCGGCCAGCGCGTCGAGCGAGAAGCCGTGTGTGTCGCGCAGCTCGCGCACACGGCGGGCAATGAGGGTGTTGATGTCCATGCATCCAGTTTACTGGAAATACACATCCAGTAAACTGACGCAGCCTGTTCTGCCGCCGTTCCTCGTTGGCCTGGCCTCAGACCGGCCAGCGAACCTCGACCTCCAGCCCCGGTGACGCGTTGCGCAGCACCAGCGTGCCACCGTGCGACTGGGCGACCAGCCGGCAGAGGTACAAGCCCAGGCCGACCCCTCCGGCCGAGCGGGTGCGGGCTATGTCTGGGCGGTAGAAAGGTTCGGCGAGCTTGGACAGCTGATCCTCGGGCACGCCGGGGCCGTGGTCGCGCACCAGCATGCGGACCTCATCGCCTTCGAGCCGGGTGCTGACGAACACTGGCTCGCCCGTGCTGCTGCCGTGGCGCAGCGCGTTGTCGATCAGGTTGCGCACCAGCATCGTTGCGCGCGGGCGGTCGAGCAGCAGCGGCGGCACGTCATCCGCGAGCGACAGCTGGATGGGCTGGCTGCTGAAGCCGGTGGCCACGACTTCGCGCACGAGCGTGTTGAGGTCGGTGGCATCGCGCGTGAGTGCGGCGGGGCCGGCGGCAAGGCGTTCGCTTTCCAGCAGGTCGGTGATCAGCTCGCTCATCAGTGCAAGGTCGCGCAGCAGGGCTTGGCGCTCGGCGCTGTCGGCCGAGAGTTCGGCGTTGAGCCGCGCACGGGTGAGGGGCGAGCGCAGTTCGTGGCTGATGGCGAGCAGCAGGGCGCGCTGGCCCTTGAGCATGCCTTGCAGGCCGGTGGCCATGTCGTTCACCTGCGTGGCCAGGTCGCCCAGTTCGTCGTTGCGGCGCACCGGGATCGGCGCGCTGAAATTGCCTTCGCCATAGCGCAGCGCCCCCGCGCGGATGTCGTCGAGCGGGCGGAACAGGCGTCGCACGGTGGCGTAGGCCAGCAGCGTGAGCAGCAGCAGGCCCAACAGCGGCAACAGGCCGCCCCAGGGGTGCCGGTCGCGCCAGGCCATGTCGCCCAGGCCGAACTGGACGCGGTAGCCCCCGGCACTGCTGCGGGTGAACATGCCGTCGCTCGTCATCACCTTGTGGCTGGGGTGAGAGGCCCAGTGCAGGTCGGGCCCGTCGATGCGCACCGAGATCGGCAAGCGCGCCACCAGCGCCTTGGCACGCTCCACGTCGGGCGGTGTGCCGAGGTCGGCAGCCAGGCGGTCGACGTAATCCGACAGCAGCGGCTTCACCAGCACCTCGAAGCCGTTGCCGAACGCGAGCCGCGTGCCGCCGACGAACACGATGACCGTGAACACCGCCAGCATCAGGAACAGTGCCACCAGCCGCCAGCGCAGCGAATGCCGGAAGCGCTGCGGCCAGCGCTGGTGCCACCGCTTGTGCGCCCAGCGGCGGTGGGGTGGCCGGCAGCTCACGAGCGCGGCACTCCGGCGAAGGTGTAGCCCGCGTTGCGCAGGGTCTTGATCACGGGCAGCGGCTCCAGCTTGCGGCGCAGGCGGCTGATGAGGATGTCGACAGCGCGGGTGAAGAGGTCGGCGTCGCGCCCGCGCAGGCGGTTGAGGATCTCGTCGCGGCTGAACACGCGGCCGGGCTCGCGGGCCAGTATCACCAGCAGCTCGAACTCGGTGCCGGTGAGTTCGACCAGGTCGCCGCCCTGGCGCTTCACCTCGCGGCGCATCGGGTCGATCTGCAGGCCGTCGAACAGCAGCAGCTTGCCGTTGCGGTCGGCATCGCCGTTCGTCGTGCGCGCGCGGCGAAGAATGGTCTGCAGCCGCGCCGCCAGTTCGCGCGGCTCGAAGGGCTTGGGCAGGTAGTCGTCGGCACCCAGCTCGAGGCCGACCACACGGTCGGTGAGGTCGCCGCGCGCGGTGAGCATCAGCACCGGAATCTCGCTGTCGTGCCGGATGCGGCGGCAGACCTCGAAGCCGTCCATCTCGGGCAGCATCACGTCGAGGATCACGGCGTCATAGCTCTGCGCCGCCAGCTTTGCGAAGCCCTCGCTCGGCCGTGTGGCGCTGTCGAGCTCGAGGTCGAAGCGCCGCAGGTAGGTGGCCAGCGGCGGCGCGAGGTCTTCGTCGTCGTCGATCAACAGAATGCGGTGCATAGGCGAGATGCTGACACATCACCGGGCATCACAGCCATGGGCGCACCGAGCCGGCGTAGTCGCGGTGCCAGCCGCCGAAGCGCCGTGCGAGCTGCGCCTCTTCGTGCGGAACGTGCGCCGTGGCCACGAGCGCGGCGAACAGCGCAGCGCTCACCGCCAGCAGCGGCACACCCAGGCTGATGGCCGCGCCCAGCAGGGTCAACACCGTGCCCGCGTACATCGGGTGGCGGCTGAAGCGGTACGGGCCTTCTTCGATCAGCTGCGTTGGCTGGTCGCTCGGCGCGATCGGCGTGCCGGCGGCGCGGAACAGCGCCGCGGCCCACAGTGCGACCGCGAGGCCGAACACCGCGATGGCGCCACCCGTCACCTCGGCTCGGCCCCAGGGCGCGGCATCGCCCCAGAGCGCGAAGTGCGCAGCCAGCGCGCCGCTGCCGAGCGCCAGCGCGACAACGCTGGCTGGCAGCGCTGCGATGCGGGCACGCAGCGCGTGCTCGTTCCCGTCTTCGTGTTGCGCCGTCGCCGGGCGGGCGACGACCACCAGGCCGCGGCCTGCGTCAGCCGCGCCAGCCATGGTGGCCCCCGCGTTCGAGGTAGCCGCGCACCTTCTGCTGCTGCTCGGGCTTCAGGCTGTCGTAGAAGTCGGCCGCGGCGGCAATCACTGCCGGCGACGCCTCGCGCATGGCGGCCGTCTTCGCCTCGACCAGGGCCTGCGCACGGCTGCGGTCGAACTGCGAGCCCGCCAGCACGGCCTTCATCGCTGGCAGGGTTTCGCCGCCGCCGGCCACCATCACCTTGCGCTGGGCGCTCAAGGTGTCGGCGAGGACGGTGAGCTTGGCCTTCTGCGCCGCGTCGAGGTCGAGCTTGCTGCTGGCGCGGTCGACCATGCGCTCGCGCCACTTGGCCTGGTCGGCCTCGGTCATGTTGCTGCCCCAGTGGCCGCCCATGCGGTGCGAGCAGGCAGACAGGCCGCCGATCAGGAGGGAGGCGCCGAAGACGCCGATCAGCGTGCGTTTGATCCAGGGTTTCATGGGGTGATCCTTTCGGGTCGGTTGAACATGAAACGAATGGTCGCGGCGCGGGGCCGTGCTATCCTTTCACGCAGGGATCGCTTTGTTTCGTTTCTTTTCAGGGCGGGGGTGGATACCGTCCTACACGCGATCTGCTTCCTGCCTGACGCTCAAGCGGTGCGCGGCGACGTAGCCTGAGCCTTTCCCCGCAGGAGAGCGCCATGGCAGACGACCTGAAGAACCGCGGCGAGCCCGACCGCTCGCGCATCAATCTGAAAGAAGTGCACGAGGTGCAGTACTGGGCACGCAAGCTTGGCGTCTCGGCAGAGCAGCTGCAGGCGGCGGTGAAGGCCGTCGGCCCGCAGGCGAGCGACGTCGAGCGCCACCTGAAGGCCACGAAGAGCCGGGCGGCATGACATGGCTGCCCGCTCCATCGCGTCGCTGACCCTCGGTTTCGGGCTGGTCTCGATCCCGGTGAAGGTGTACTCGGCCACCGAGAGCTCCGGCTCCATCGGCTTCAACCTGCTCGCCAAGGACGGCTCGCGTGTCAAGCAGCAGTACATCTCGCAGAAGACGCAGAAGGTGGTCGAACGCTCGGAGATGGTCCGCGGCTATGAGTTTGAGGCCGACCGCTTCGTCGTCTTCACACCCGAAGAACTGAAGGCGCTCGACGCGGAGGCCAGCCACGTGATCGACATCGTGGCCTTCGTGCCCGACAAGGCTGTGGACCCGATCTACTACGACAAGGCCTACTTCCTTGGCCCCGACAAGCGGGGCGCCAAGCCCTACTCGCTGCTGATGGAAGCCATGCGCAAGACAGGGCGCTGCGCCCTGGCGCGGTGGTCGTGGAAGGGCAAGCAATACGTGGTGCAGGTGCGGCCTAACGAAGACGGCCTTGTGCTGCAGCAGCTGCTCTACGCCGACGAGGTGCGCTCGATGCGCGAGCTCGACATCGAAAAGGTACCCGTCTCGCCGGCCGAGGTGCAGCTGGCCACCCAGCTCATCGAGCAGATCTCGGTCGACAACTACGACCCGGCCGAGTTCAAGGACGAAGAGAAGCAGCGCATTCTTGCGGCCATCGACAAGAAGATCGCCGGCAAGAACATCGTGGTCAACGAGCACCCGGACGACACACGCAGCACCGGCGGCGGCCAGGTGATCGACATGATGGACGCCCTCCGCGCCAGCCTCGCGAAGCGGGGCGGTGGCAAGGCTGCGCCGGCCAAGGCAGAAGAAGCTCCGATACCCGCGGGCGCACTGAAAGAGAGAAAGCCTGCGCGCCGCGCTGCTGCTGCCGCGCCCGCTGCCGCACCGGCCCGCGCACGAGCGAGAAAGTGAGCACCGCGCCGGCCGCGCACGAAGCGAGCTTCAGCCTGCGCAGCGTCCAATCGATGCTGGGTTTGTCCGCCAGCGTGGTCTCGGCGCTCATCGACGCCGGCTTCGTGCAGCCCGCCCGCGGCCCGCGCAATGCCTACCGCTTCAGCTTTCAGGACGTGGTGCTGCTGCGCACCGCGCACCGGCTGCGCGCGGCGAACATTCCGCCGCGCAAGGTGCTGCGCGCCTTGGGCAGGCTGAAGGCCACGCTGCCGCGGGAACTGCCGCTCACCGGCTTGCGCATCACGGCGGTCGGCAGTGACGTGGCGGTGCGCGATGGCGCGCTGCAGTGGGCGGCCGAGTCAGGCCAGCTGCTGATGGACTTCGACGTCGCTGCTGCCGGTGACAACGTGGCGTTCCTGGAGCGCACGCCCGCGGCGGACGTGCCCGATCTGCCGCCAGCCCCTGACAGCGAAGACTGGTACGCGACGGCCCAGGCGCTCGAAGCGCACGACAAGCCGGCTGCAGAGAGAGCCTATCGGCGCGCCATCGAGGCCGACGCCATGGACACCGACGCGTACGTGAACCTCAGTGCCCTGCTGTGCGAGCAAGGCAAGTGCCGTGACGCGGTGGCGCTGCTGGCCGAGGCGGTGCAGCGCCTGCCGAACGAGCCGCTGCTGCACTTCAACCACGGCATCGCACTCGAAGACCTGGGCCGGCATGCCGAAGCGATCGGAAGCTATGAGCGGTGCATTGCGATCGACCCGGAGCTGGCCGATGCGCACTTCAACCTGGCGCGAATCCATGAGCAGGTGGGGCAACCGCAGAAGGCGCTGCGGCATTACGGTGAGTACCGGCGTTTGCAGCGATAGACCGCTGCCTTGGCGTGTCAGGCGGCCAGGTGCTCACCCTCGGCATGTGCCTTGCCATAACGCGCCTCGATCAACTGCCGTCTGCTCGGGTCCACGTTGACCCGCGAGAGGTCGCCTTTCACGTGCGGCAAGGCCATGAGCCGCGGGTCCATCACCCTGAACCACAGGGCCGGGATGTACGAGAGCGGGAACATGCCGAAGTAGCCGCTGGGCAACTGCGGCAGGTGCTCGAAGTGCCGCAGCGACTGGTAGCGCCGCGACGGGTAGGCGTGGTGGTCGGAGTGGCGCTGCAGGTGGAACAACGCGAGGTTGGTCACCAGGTGGTTGGTGTTCCAGGAGTGGTGCGGCTGCGGCGTTTCGTACTGCCCGCTCGGCAGCCGCTCGCGCAGCAGGCCGTAGTGCTCCACGTAGTTGGCGGAGGTGAGCTGCCACCAGGCCACGATGTTGTGGATGGCCAGAAAGGGCAGCATCACCCAGCCGAAGGCGATCACGAGCCCGATCTGCAGCACGGCGCTGATGGCATACGACTGCAGCATGGTGTTGTGCAGGCTCCAGGCCGAGTGCTTCTCGGCCGCCAGGCGCTGCTTCTCCAGCTGCCATGCGCGCCGGATGCCGCCCGGCAGCTCTCGCAGCGCAAAGCGGTAGATGCTCTCGCCCATGCGCGAGCTGGCGTGGTCTTCGGGCGTTGACACGTAGCGGTGATGGCCGCGCCCGTGCTCCACGGTGAAGTGCCCGTACGCTGGCACGGCCAGCACAAGGCGGGCCAGCCACTGCTCGACGGCCGTGTGCTTGTGGCCCAGCTCATGGCCGGTGTTGATGCCCAGGCCCGAGTCGGTGCCGGCGATGTAGGCCATCATCACGATTGCCCACCACGACAGCTCGTGCGTGCCCACCCACCACGCGCAGCCGATGAGCGCGACGAAGTGCAGCGGCACCACGATCCAGGTAAGCCAGCGGTAGTAGCGGTCGGCATCGACCTGCGCCACCACAGCTTCAGGCGGGTTGTTCTCGTCTTCACCGATCAAGAGGTCGAGCAGCGGCATGAGGCCGTAGCTGATGACGAGCGGCAGGCCGAGCGCAATCTGATGCCCGGTGTACGCATGCAAGGCCATGCCGGTGAAAGGGATCAGCGGGTACACCACCGACAGCAGCCACCACCACCGCTTGCGGTCGCGGTATTCGACGCGCCCCTGTTCAGGGTCGACCGTGGCGTACAGCTTGGTCATGGGCTCTCCTGCGAGTGCAGGAGATTCTTGATCTGCGAGGCGCGTGGGTCAATTGGCACACGCGAGCCCCTGATGCCGTCGCGCTCGGCGTGTCAGCGGCTGACTGGCGCTCCTACCCGCCGACCGGATCCAGGGTCGTCGGTTTCTTCAGCATGCCTGACAAGGCGTGTGCGACTCCGGTGATGCCTTCGTTGGACAGGCCGGCGTCTTTCATCACGGCATCGACGATCGGCTTGGCCAACTGGTACTGCAAGGCAGAGTTCATCACCTGTTCAGGGAATGTGGCTCCCGAGCCAAGCGCTCCGCCCTCGCCGGGCCCTGCGGACGGCGCTCCCGGCATGCCACTGACCTGGAAGATCCGGATCGAGTCGATCTTCTCCATCGGGCGGACGGCCTGTTCGAGGATCTGAGGCAACTGTTGCAGCAACTGAGTTCGGATCTGCAGATCGATCTGCGCCGCGGACAAGGTGTTGAGCGCTTCGTTGATGGCCCGCTTGCCTTCTGCTTCGGCCAGCGCGGCGGCCTGGCGAGCCTTGGCTTCGATGGTGACCGCTTCGGCACGGTCAAGTGCGGCTTCTTTCTCGGCAGAGGCCGAGACCTTGACGCTGATGGCGTTCTGCTCGGCTTCTTTCGACGCCTCGATCAGCTGGATGCTCTTCTCGCGTTCGGCGACGGCCACCTGCCGAGCGGTGTTGACGGCTTCCTCGGCCTTCACAGCTTCGGCACGCGCGAGATTGGCGGCCGAGTCGGCGTCGGACTGTTCGCGCGACTTGGTGGCGATGGCGATCTGCGTGTCCTGGCGTGCAATCTCCACCTGCTTGCGCTGCTCAGCGCGCAACATTTCGGTCTTGCGTTCGAGCTCGATCTCGCGCGTCTGGATCGACAGGTTCTTCTCGATCTCGGCGCCCTTGATCTCGCGTTCGGCCTCGATGCGCTTTTCGCTGACTTGCCGCTCCGCCTGAATCTTGGCGGCTTCGGCTTCGCGGTTGCGTTCGGCTTGCTGCGTCGCGATCAGTGCGGCTTGTTCAGCACGCGTGTTTTCGATTTCGCGCTTTTGAGAGAGTGAGGCGAACTCCTGGTCCTTCTCGATGGTGAGCTTCAGGCGACTCGCTTCGAGGTTCTTGGTGCGCACCTGGACTTCGGTGTCCTGCTCGACGTCATTGCGCTGCTTGCGCCGGGCCTCGGTCTGCTCGGTGAGCCGCGTCAGGCCTTCCGCGTCGAAGGCGTTGTTCGGGTTGAAGAACTGCTTGTCGGTCTGATCAAGGCTGGTGAGCGACACCGACTCGAGTTCCAGGCCGTTCTTCTCCAGGTCTTCGGCCACAGCGTTCTGCACGGCTTGAACGAAGTCGCGGCGCTTGTCTTGCAGCTCCTGGATCGTCATGGTGGCGGCAGTGGCTCGCAGCGAGTCGACGAACTTGTCTTCGACGAGCGCCTTCAGCTCGTCGGGGCTCATCGTGCGAGCGCCGAGCGTCTGGGCTGCAATGCTCACGGCTTCTTCGGTCTGCTTCACACGTACGAAGAAGGCGGCGGTGACGTCGACGCGCATGCGGTCCTTGGTGATCAGGCTTTCGCGTTCTCTGCGCACCACCTCGAGCTTGAGCGTGTTCATGTTGACCAGCACCCGCTCATGGAACACAGGCAGCACGATGGCCCCGCCGTCCATGATGACCTTCTGCCCACCGAGGCCAGTGCGCACGAAAGCGGTTTCCTTGGTCGAGCGCTTGTACAGGCGCGCAAAGATGATGCCGATTGTCAGCAGCGTGATCAACGCGATGCCGGCCATGCCGGCCATCTCGATCAGATTGTTCATGGTCTGGTTCTCCCTCGGTAGATTTGTCGATCTTGGGTTGTTGCGGTACGGATCAGAGCAAGGTGGGGTGCGGGTTCGCAATGCAGCGGTAGAACGCCCCCGCCTTTTTGACGATGAGGATCTGGGCGCCCTCTTCAAAGAGCTCGTCGTCGATGTCAGGCTCGACCATCAAGTAGTGCGTGCGGCCATGGCTATCGCGCACTCGCGCCTGGGCAGCCAAGCCGCGACGAGCTGTGCCGCCAGAGATGACGCCGGCGCGGCCTATGAGCGTCACTTCGCTGACGGCGCTGGTTTCGTCGCGAGGAATGATGTGCGCGACCAAGGCACCGAGGCTGCGGACTGTCGCCATGCCCGAGGGGATCGCGACGAGGCCTGCGAGCCAGCCGGGCAGGTAGAAGCCGAAGATGCCGTGCACGACCATCTGCAGCCCGTAGCCGAACAATGCATAGCCACTGAGAAATACCACCAGCAGGACCAGCGATGGAACCTTGCCAATGTGCAGCCAGCCGAGCACGCGGTCGATGCCGGTATCACCGTCGATGTCGGGCAAGACGTGATCGAGCAGGTTGCTCGGGCTCAGGGACAACAGCATGCCGAAGCCTTCGAGCAGTGCAATCGCGACGATGAGGGCGAACGCAACGCCGAAGGGCAATGTCTCCGCCGCGGTGAACAAGTTCATGCCTTGCCGGCTTTCAGCTGTGCCATGCGCTCTGCAATCTTGTTGGCACGGACGAGGTCATCCAGCTCCTTCAGGTTGGCTGCCTGCTGCATGCTCACGTTGCGTGCCGTTCCAGACAGCCCCGTCTGTCGTTCGTACAGGCGATCAAAGGCGCCGGTGACGGCACTCATGCGCTGGTCGGCCGAGGTGCTGGTGCCTCCGCTTGCCTGCTGCAATGCCGCAGTGCGGCTCTTGCGGAACTCGCTGAGCGCATCCACCATCTCGCGTTTCTTCGCCAGCAATGCGGCGACGTAGCCTTGCAACTCGTTTTCATGGCGTGCGTACTCTGCCAGGGTTGTCTCGAGAACGGGAATCTGCGCTTCGATGTCGAGCTGACGCGCCACCGCCGAGGTGGCGAGATCGTCGCGATTCTGCTGCAAGGCCTGTTCGATCTGGCCAACCAATTTCTCATGCTGCGCGTTCAGCACGGAATGCTGATGCTGTGCGAGATGGCGGTTGGCACTGACCAGCCCCAACTCGTGGCGAACGTCGTTGATGACCGAGTCCGCCTCACGGATCGATTGCTCCATCACTGCTTCGGGTGCCTGGTCCTCGATGCGGTCGAGCAGCGCGTGTATGCCGCCGGCGATGACTCGGCCAACTCTGTTTTTGAGGGAATCAGACATGTCAGGCTCCTTTGAGGCTGTTGATCGTTGTGGCCAATTCAATCGTTGCGGCGGTGTGTCGTCGCACCACTGCCGGGTCGTAGGCGGCAGCCGAGGTGGTGGTGGCCTGCCGTAGCAAGGCTTCGCACAGCGCGAAGCTGCGCCTCACGAGCGCGTCTTCGAGCTTCGCGGCTTCTGCCTCGTCGGTGGGGGCCGAGCTGACTGCCAAGGCAAGTGTTGTCGTCAGGTGCTCAAGCAGCAAGTTGAGCACCTCGGAATGGCGGCCGGTTCGGCTTTCGGTACGCACCAAGGCTTCACGCAGGCGGCCCGTCATGTCTCGTGCCCAGCTGTGGGCGGCTACATAGTCCAGCGCCCCGTCGTGCTGGCGCTTCAACTGGCCCAGCAGGATCCGGAGCTTGTCGCTGTTGGTGGTGGCACCTTCAACTCGAAGCTGGGCCAGCCACAGGTAGAGATCGCTGGGGATTCGAGCCGACAGAGGCTCCATCGTCATGGCTTGTGTGACCATTCGCGCTCAACCTAAGAATTCGAATGAATGCAATCGTATTCATATGAATTCGTTTGTCAAGCGCGATGTTTGTGGCGCCACGAGGCCACGACGTCAATCAGCTCAGTACCCCGCCGCGTGCCCGTCGCGCCGCGAATCGCTGGCGGCCACGTAGCCGTCTTCCAGGTCGTCGCTCAGCTTCCAGATGAACTGGCCGCTGCCGTAATCCATGTACGAATCGGCTGTGGTTTCTGAGCGATGGCCCAGTGCCTTGAGGCCGTCGACCAACTGGGGCGACATGGTGGATTCGAAGTCGACCGACAGGCCCGTGGCCACCTTCCAGCGCGGCGCGTCACAGGCGGCCTGCGGCTGCTGGCGGTGGACCAGCAGCCGCACCAGCGTCTGCAAGTGGCCCTGCGGCTGCATGTTGCCGCCCATCACGCCGAAGCTCATCTGCGGTTTGCCATCTTTCGTGAGGAAGCCGGGGATGATGGTATGGAACGGGCGCTTGCCGCCAGCCACGACGTTGGGGTGCTTCTCGTCGAGCGTGAAGCCGTGGCCGCGGTTCTGCAGGCTGACGCCGGTGCCGGGCACGACCACGCCGCTGCCGAAGCCCATGTAGTTCGACTGGATGAAGCTGATCATCATGCCGCTCTCGTCGGCGGCAGTGAGGTAGATGGTGCCGCCCTTCGGTGGCATGCCGTGCGCCGGGTCGGCAGCGCGGCGCGGGTCGATGAGCTTGGCCCGTTCGGCGAGGTAGCCGTCGCTCAGCAGGTCGGCCGCCGTTACCTCGCTCATGAAGCGCTCCTCGGCGACCCAGCGGTAGGTGTCGGCGAAGGCGAGCTTCATCGCCTCGATCTGCAGGTGTTGCGACTCGACGCCATCGACCGGCAGGCGGCCGAGGTCGAGCTTTTCGAGCATGCCCAGCGCCATCAGCGCGGCGATGCCCTGGCCGTTGGGCGGAATCTCGTGCACTGTGTAGCCGGCGAAGTTCTTCTGGATCGGTGTGACCCACTCGGGCTGGTAGTTGGCCAAGTCCGAAAGCGCCATGCTGCCGCCATTCGCCTTGGAATGCGCGACCAGCATCTCGGCGACTTCACCGCGATAAAAGGCCTCGCCCTTGGTCGCTGCGATCTTGCGCAGCGTGGCGCCAGCCTCCGCGAAGACGAAGCGCTCGCCCGGCTCGGGCGCGCGGCCACGTGGCATGAACGCCTCCGCGAAACCGGGCTGGTCTTTCAGAAACGGCACCTGGCGGCCCCACTTGTCGGAGACGATGCGGCCGACGCCATGGCCGCGCTCGGCCAGCTCGATCGCCGGCTCGAGCAGGTCGCCGAAGGGCAGCTTGCCGAAGCGGGTGGACAAGGCGACCCAGCCGGCCACCGCGCCGGGCGTGGTGACGGTGTCCCAGCCGCGCACCGGGAAGGCGTCGCCGTGCTTCTTGCGGAAGTAGCCCGGGTTCCACGTTGCAGGCGCCACGCCCGATGAATTGAGGCCGTGGAGTGCCTTGCCGTCCCAGAGGATGGCGAAGTTGTCGCTGCCCAGCCCGTTGGACACCGGCTCGACGATGGTGAGCGCCGCCGCCGCGGCGATGGCCGCATCGACCGCGTTGCCGCCTTTGAGCAGCATGCGCACGCCGGCCTGCGAGGCCAGTGCCTGCGAGGTGGCGACGACGTTGCGTGCCATCAGCGGGCTGCGGATGGTGGGGTAGGGGTTGTTCCAGTCGAAGTTCATGGTCGCGTCCGGTGAATCGGGAGGGTCAGCGTTGGCGGGGGTCGAGCGCGTCGCGCAGGCCGTCGCCGAGCAGATTGAAAGACAGTACCAGACCGAAGATGGACAGGCCTGGCCACACGGCCATCCACGGTGCGTTGTCGATGAAGTTCTTGGCGGTGTTGAGCATGCTGCCCCAGCTCGGCGCGGGCGGTTGCTGGCCCAGGCCGAGGAAGGACAAGCTGGCTTCGGCGATCACGGCCGACGCGATGGCCAGCGTGGCCTGCACCACGACCGGCGCGGCGATGTTGGGCAACACGTGGCGCAGCGCGATGCGCAGCGGCGGGTTGCCGACCGCGCGCGCGGCTTCGATGAAGTCTTCGACCTTCACGTTGATGACCTGTGCCCGCGTGAGCCGCACGAAGATCGGCGTGGCCGACACGCCGATGGCGATCATCGCGTTGGTAAGGCTGGGGCCGAGAAAGGCCGCGAGCGCGATGGCGAGGATGAGAAACGGGCAGGCGAGAAAGGCGTCGGTGATGCGCGAGATGAGCCCGTCGACCCAGCCGCCGATGAAGCCCGCGGCCAGGCCGATGGGCACGCCCAGCAACAGCGAGATGGTCACCGACACCACGCCGGCGAGCAGCGAGGCGCGCGTCCCCCAGATCACGCGCGAGAACACGTCTCGGCCGATCTCGTCGGTGCCGAACCAGTGCTCTGCGCTGGGCGCCTGGCGGATGGCGCTCCAGCTGGTGGCGATCGGGTCTTGCGGCGCAATCCACGGCGAGAAGAGCGCCATCGCGATGAAGGCGAGCACGACGGCCAGGCCGACGAGTGCCCCCCGCCGGCGGCGCAGCTTGCGCCAGGCACGGCGCCACGGACCGGCTGGCGTGGCCGGGGCGTTGGTGAGGGGCGCGGGGAGCACGGCAGACATTGGTTCGGCGCCTCAGCTTCTCAACCGCGGGTTGACGAGAAAGTAGGCCATGTCGGCCAACAGGTTGAGCACGATGTAGGCGGTGGCGGTGACGAGCACCACGCCTTGCACCACCGCGTAGTCGCGGTTGAAGACCGAGTCGACGATCAGTTTGCCGAAGCCGGGGATGGTGAACACCTGCTCGGTGAGCACCGCGCCCGACAACAGCGTGCCGAGCTCCAGCGCGCCCAACGTGATGATGGGCGTGAGCGCATTGCGCAGCGCGTGCTTGAGCACCACGGTGCGCTCGTTCAGGCCCTTGGCGCGGGCGGTGCGCACGTAGTCGGCCGACATGACCTGCAGCATCGCGCTGCGCGTGTGGCGCATCAGCACCGCGGCGATGGCGTTGCCCAGCACGAAGGCCGGCATGATCATCGCGGCCAGGTTGGCGCCGAGGTCTTCAAACGGGCTCACGTAGCCCGAGGCTGGCAGCCAGCCGAGCTGCACCGAGAACAGCATGATCATCAGAATGCCGAGCCAGAAGTTGGGCGTGGAGATGCCCCACAGCGCGAACACGTTGGCCACGTAGTCCCACGCCGTGCCGCGCCCCACCGCCGAGACCACGCCGGCCGGGATGCCGATGACGAGAGCGATCACAAACGCCAGCAGCGCGAGCTCCACCGTGACGGGCAGCTTCTGCAGAACGAGGTGCAGCACCGGCTCCTGGCTGCGAACGGACTCGCCCAGGTCGCCGTGCAGCACGCCGCCAACCCAGTACGCATAGCGCATGGGCAGCGGCTCGTCGAGGTGGAGCTTGGTGCGCAGGTAGGCGACGACGGTCGGGTCCTGGTCTTCACCGGCGAGGATCATGGCCGGGTCGCCGGGCAGCAGTTGCTGCAGCCCGAAGATCAGCATCGACACGAAGACCAGTGTCGGGACGATCGTTGCGACGCGCTTGATGAAGAAGTCGAACATCGGCGGCGTGGTGGCGTGGTGTCAGGAGGCCAGCTTCAACCCGGTGACGCGCAGCAACCCGTCCGGGATCTCGCGCACGCCCGACAGCCTGGCGGTGTACGCCCACAGCCAGTTGCGGTGGTACAGATAGATCACCGGGCGCTCCTTCGTCACGCGGGCAGCGATCTGGTCGAACACCTTCTTGCGCTCGGCCGGGTCGCGCAACTCGCGTGACTGGTTCAGCAGCTTGTCGGTCTCGGGGTCGCAGTAGCCCGTGTAGTTGAGCGGCTGCTTGCAGCCATGGAAGCTGAACAGGTTTCCGTCGGGGTCGGCGCGGCCGCTCCACGCGAGGATGTAGGCCTCGTAGTCGCCCTTGTCCGCCATGTTGAGCGAGGTCGCGAATTCGGCCGCCTGGATCTTCACGTCGAAGCCGGCTTCGCGCGTCATGGCCTGCACCACCAGCGCCAGGCGCTGCGCGTCGGAGGTGGTGGGTGCTACGAGCGTGAAGCTCGGGTTGGGCACGCCGGCTTCTTTCAGCAGCTGCTTGGCGCGCGCGATGTCACGCTTGGGCACCGGCACGTTCTTGGCGTAGTAGGCGTTGGTCGGTGCGACCCACTGGTTGCCGACGGTGGCTTCCTTGTCCATCACCACCTGGGCCAGGCCGGTGCGGTCGAGCGAGAGTTCGAAGGCTTCGCGCACGCGCGCATCGCGGCCCAACGGGTTCTGCTTGGCCTTCTCGCTCTTGCCGATGTTGATCGTGATGCCCTGGTAGCCGATCTCGGTGATGCGCGAGGTCTTGAGCTTCTTGTCGGACTGCAGCTTGGCGATGTCGCTCGAGGCCACACGCTCGATGAAGTCGAGCTGGCCCGCCTTGAGGTTGGACAAGCGCACCGTGGCGTCGGGGATCGGCGTGTAGACCAATTTGTCGAAATGGATGGCGGCGGCGTTCCAGTACTGCGGGTAGCGCTCGAGCACGATGCGGTCTTGGGCCACGCGCTCGACGAACTTGAACGGTCCGGAGCACACCGGCTTGAGGCCGAACTTGTCGCCGGCGGCCTGAGCAGCCTTGGGCGAGACCATCATGCCGGCGCGGTCGGCCAGCTGCGCGAGCAGTGGCGAGAAGGGCGCGGCGAGGATGAGCTTCACGGTGCTGGCATCGACCACGTCGACACTCGCCACCGGTGCCAGCTCGCCGCGGCGGTTGGAGCCCGGCATCGTTTTGTGGCGCTCGATGTTGAACTTGACGGCGGCAGCGTCGAACTTCTCGCCGTCGTGGAAGGTGACGCCCTGGCGCAGTTTCAGCGTGAGCGTCTTGCTGTCGGCCGACCATTCGTACGCAGTCGCGAGCTGCGGCTGGATGGCGAGCTTCTCGTCGATGTCGAACAGCTTGTCGCACAGCGCGCTGAACACCACGCGGCCGACGAAGCTGCGCGCGAGCGAGGGGTCGAGCACGTCGGGGTCTTCGGCGAGGCCGACGCGCAGCGTTTGCGCCTGCGTCGCGAAGGGTGCGAGCGCGAGCAGCAGCGCGGAACAGAGCAGTCGGGCAGAAAGCTTCATCGGGTCAATCTCCAAAGACAAAGGTTCTCAGGGAGCCGCCGCGGACGGCGAAACGAAAGCAGATTGCAAGCGTGCGAGCCGTGCCCGCGCCGGGGTGATCGCTGCGGCTTGCGGCAGTGCGGCTGGGGGCGGGATCTCGCGCCAGAAATGGCAGGCCACGGCATGGCCGTCGATCGACTCGAGCGGCGGCGTGGCTTCGGAGCAAAGCGGCCGCGCATGCGGGCAGCGGGTGTGAAAGTGACAACCGGTGGGTGGCTTGAGCGGGCTGGGCACATCGCCGGCCAGCAGCGTGCGTTCGCGTTGCAAGCCGGGTTCGGGCAAGGGAATGGCCGACAGCAGCGCCTGCGTGTACGGGTGGCGGGGCGCAGTGAACAGCGCGCGTTTGTCCGCCGTCTCGACGATGCGGCCGAGATACATCACGGCGATGTGCGTGGCGATGTGCTTCACCACCGCGAGGTCGTGTGCGATGAACAGGTAGGCGATGCCGAAACGGCGCTGCAGGTCCTGCAGCAGATTGACGACTTGCGCCTGCACCGACACGTCGAGCGCCGACACGGCCTCGTCGCAGACGATGAGCTTGGGCTCGACGGCGAGTGCGCGGGCGATGCCTATGCGCTGCCGCTGGCCGCCGGAGAACTCGTGCGGGTAGCGCTGCGCGTGCTCGGCCGCGAGGCCCACGGTGTGCAGCAACTCGGCCACGCGTTCGCGGTGGCGGCCGGCATGCAGGCCGTGCAGCATCAGCGGCTCGGCGAGTGTCTGGCCGACTGTCATGCGCGGGTTGAGAGACGAGTACGGGTCCTGGAAGATGATCTGCATCGACCGGCGCTGTGCGCGCAGTGCGGCAGCGTCGAGCGAGCCAAGCGCGCTGCCGTCGAAAAGCACTTCACCGGCGGTGGCGTCGATCAGGCGCAGCACCAGTCGCCCGAGCGTCGACTTGCCGCAGCCCGACTCGCCGACCACGCCCAGCGTCTCGCCGGCGCGGATCTGCAGGTCGACACCATCGACCGCGCGCACGGCGCCACTCACACGGCCGAAGAGGCCGCGGCGCACCGGGAAGTGTTTCACGAGGCCTTGCACCTGCAGCAGTGGGGCGTCGATCACGCGGCCTCCTCCATCAACACCTGCGGGTCGAGCGGCGCTTTGCGGCAGGCCGAGCGGTGCTGTGGGCCGACGTCGCGCAGCTCGGGCACGGCGGCGCGGCACAGCGCATCGGAGAACGGGCAGCGGTCGGCAAAGCTGCAGCCGCTGGGCCGGCGCAGCGGGCTCGGTACCTGGCCTTCGATCGACGCGAGCCGCGTGCGTTCGCCGTCGAGCCGCGGGATCGAGCCGAGCAGGCCGATGGTGTACGGGTGCTGCGGCTCGTCGAACAGCTGCTGCACCGGTGCCTGCTCGACGATGCGGCCGGCGTACATCACCACCACTTCGTCGGCCACTTCGGCCACCACGCCGAGGTCGTGCGTGATGAGGATGATGGCGGTGCCGGTTTCGCGCTGCAACTCGCGCATCAGGTCGAGGATCTGCGCCTGGATGGTCACGTCGAGCGCGGTGGTGGGCTCGTCGGCGATCAAGAGGCGCGGCTCGCAGGCGAGAGCCATGGCGATCATCACGCGCTGGCGCATGCCGCCTGACAGCTTGTGCGGGTGCTCGTGAAAGCGCTGCTCGGGTGCCGGGATGCGCACCCTGCGCAGCATGGCCATCGCACGCTCGGTGGCTTCGGCGCGGTTGATCTTGCGGTGCCGCAACAGGCCTTCGACGATCTGCTCGCCGATGGTGAACACGGGGTTCAGCGACGACATCGGCTCCTGGAAGATCATCGCCATGCCGTTGCCGCGCAGGTCTTGCATCACGTCGATCGGCGCGCCGACCAGCTCGCGGCCTTCGAAGCGAACGGAGCCGCCTTCGATGTGCCCCGGCGGGTTGGGCACCAGGCCCATGATGGACAGCGAGGTCACGCTCTTGCCGCAGCCTGATTCGCCGACGATGGCCAGCGTGCGGCCGGCGTCGACCGAGAAGCTCACGCCGTCGACCGCGGGGAATTCGCCTTCCTCGGTGCGAAAGTGCGTGCGCAGGCCGCGTACCTCGAGCAACGCGGTCATCGTGTCGGTGAGTTCGCTTGGGTGTGGAAGCGGCTGGCGATCGAGGTGCCGACGCACCCGTGACCATCGCGCACGACGATCGACCCGCTCATTCCATCGGCCTTCCAGGCAGTTGCAGCATCCGGTGTCCTAAAGATCAGGAGGCGACGAAACGCAAGCCATGTGCCATGGCTTGCTTCACCGCAGGCACCGCGTGAGACGCAGTGCATACCGGGCGCGCGCAAAAAATGATGGCATTCAAGTGCATGCTGCGCACCAATTTGTATGCAAGACCCTGTTCGACGCCATGGCATGTGGCATCGTGGCGCGGCTCGGCGCGATAAACCCGTCGGTCGTGCCAGGCTTCGATAGCTTGTATGTTCGGCCGGCCCCGAGCTCGGGGCCAACCCATTCTGGAGACATCATGGAAAGCCGCCCCCCGCTGCCCCCGTTCACCGCCGACACCGCGCGCCAGAAGGTGCGCATGGCCGAAGATGCCTGGAATTCGCGCGACCCCGATCGGGTGGTCGGCGTCTACACCGAAGACACCCGCTGGCGCAACCGCGCCGAGTTCCCGGTCGGCCGCGCGCAGGTGAAGGAGTTCTTGCAGCGCAAGTGGGCACGCGAGCTTGACTACCGGTTGATCAAGGAGCTGTGGGCCTTCGACGGTGCGCGCATCGCCGTGCGTTTCGCCTATGAATTCCACGATGACTCGGGCCAGTGGTTTCGCAGCTACGGCAACGAGAACTGGGAGTTCAACGAACAGGGCCTGATGATGCGCCGCTACGCCAGCATCAACGACCTGCCGATCAAGGCCGAGGACCGGCTCTTCCACTGGCCGCTCGGTCGCCGTCCCGACGACCACGCGAGCCTCAGCGATCTGGGGCTGTGACCAGCTGATCCGCTAGCCAGCGCTGGATCTGCGCGAGCACCCAGGCGCTGTCGTCCAGCGGCAGGTCGTGCCCGGCCCGCGGGTGGCGGGCGATGTCGCACTGCCACGCTGCGGCCAGGCGCTCCGAACAGCGGGTGTCGACGAGGCTGTCGTGCGTGCTCGTCAGCACCAGCATCGGTACCGCCGGTTTCGCTGCGGGCGCCTTGTAGCGCCCTGCGGCCAGCAACTGGCGCAGCGCGTTCGCTCGCGACACCGGGCACTCGCGGCGCCACGTGACCCAGGCGTCGAGCAGGCGCACACGGGCTGGGCCGACTGGCGCCAGGCGTGTCGTCAGGCGCA
This sequence comes from Rhizobacter sp. P2_G4, assembly GCF_056403575.1. Taxonomy (NCBI): domain Bacteria; kingdom Pseudomonadati; phylum Pseudomonadota; class Betaproteobacteria; order Burkholderiales; family Sphaerotilaceae; genus Rhizobacter; species Rhizobacter sp. P2_G4. The sequence continues at coordinate 1,373,358 of NZ_JBFUFG010000001.1, forward strand.
GCACTGCCTCTTCCCAGCGGGCCTCGTCGCCGGTCAGCGCCATGCCCATCAGCGTGGCGTAGTTGGCAGGACGCAGCCGCTGGGTGAACGGGCTGAACGGGCGCAGGCTGGTGTTGATCAGCACCGCGCCAGAGACCTCGCTTGGGCGGGCATGTGCCCACGCCACTGCGACCATCGCGCCGAGTGACATCGACAACAGTCTGTAAGGTGGTGCGTGGCCCTGGCTCTGCAGTTGGGCGTGGACGTGATCGGCCATCGCCTCGACGCTGGCTGGGCTCGCCTCGCGGCACAGACGGCCGTTTCCGGGCAGGTCCAATGCCAGCACGGGTGCGCCGAATTCCCCGAGCCGAGAGGGGAATTCGCCCCAGTGCCGGGTTTCGCGCGTCAGGCCGCGCAGCAGGATCCAAGGGGTCATGAGGCGCCGAGCCTAAGGCCCGGGCCTGACGTCGTTGTGACAGCCGTCGAGACGCGGCGTGATGCACTCGTTACATGACCCCGGTTCAGGGGGGCCCGATTGCATCGTGCACGCTTTGCGACAGCGCGATGAAGGGGTACCGTTCAGCTTGGCGGGACGCCGCCGATAACGAGCCAGACATGAATCGAGCTGAAGTGAACCGATGGGTCGACGTCGTCATGGGCGCCGAACGAAGCCAGCACGCGCGTGTGCAGCAGGCGCTGGTGGCCGTGCTCATGTATGTGGGCCTGAGCGCGATCACCTGGCTGGGCGTGTGGCTCGGTGTCATCGGCCTGTGGCCCGCCACTTTGCTCACCGCCACGGTGATGAGTGTCTCGGCAGTGTTCTATGCCGTCGTTCGGAGCGGGCACAGTCTGCGCTTCGAAGCCGACCCCGCCCTCACACAGGCACAAAGCCTGTTCTGTTTGCTGGCGGGCTGTGCCGCATATGTGATTGCCGGCCCGATTCGTGGTGCGATGTTGATGGCGCTGCTCACCGGCCAGTTCTTCGGCGTGTTTGCGTTGACGCCGGTGCAGGCGCGCCGCATCGGCGCCCTGGCGGTGCTGCTGCTCGGCCTCACGATGGCCTGGTGTGCCTACAGCCAGCCGGTGCAGTTCCCCCCGCGTGAAGAACTGCTCAACTTCCTGATCGTGGCGCTGATGGTGCCGACCATCGGCTGGCTCGCCGGCCAGCTCAGCGCCATCCGCACTAAGCTGCGCGAGCAGAAGATGCAGCTCGAGCGCGCACTGTCGCAAAACCGCTTGCTGGCCACACAGGACGAACTCACCGGCCTGTCCAACCGCCGCCACATGACCACGCTGATGATGGCCGAGCGTGCCCGCCAGCAGCGCAACCGCCAGCCGATCAGCATGGTGCTGATGGATATCGATCACTTCAAGCGCGTCAACGACGTCTGCGGCCACCAGGCCGGCGACCAAGTGCTGCAGATATTCGCCGACGTGATCACCCACGGCCTGCGTGCCGGCGATGCGCTGGCCCGCTGGGGTGGTGAAGAATTCCTGCTGATGCTGCCAAACACCACCGCCGAAGACGCGCTGGTGTGCGTCGAACGCATGCGTGCGCAACTGGCCGCGCGCAGCTTCGAGCACATCGCACCGCGGCTCGGCGTGACTTTCTCCGCGGGGATCGGCGTGTGCGGCATCGACGACCGCATGGAAGCCATCATCGAGCGCGCCGACCGGGCCATGTACCGGGCCAAGACGGCGGGGCGCAACCGCACGGTCGTCGCCTGAACCAGCTTCGCGAGAAGTTGAGCCCAGAGTTCGGTGGCTTCACTGGGTGGCAAGTCTCAAGTCAGCAGGGTGATCGGCCGATATTTCAGGTATCCAAACGTCATCCGTGATGCCATGCACCCCGATCACAGCTCCCCATCGCTCCAAGGCCCTGCGTATCCCCACGTCGACCTCGCCGACCCGCTGGAGGTGGCGCGCTGGTCCTGGCTGCTCGACGTGCCCGACCACCAGATCCACCACGCGGTGAGCTTGGTCGGTGACAACGGTGACGCCGTGGCGCACTACATCGAATTCTTTGGCCGCCCCACCGGTCGGCACCGCCACTGAGCTGGCACGAAGCTCGCTATTTGGAACCGGCGGCCTCAAACACATTGCCAGGCCGCCTACGAACCGCCCATTCAGGTCGGTCTTGCTGCTGGAACTCACATGATTGACAAACATCGTCATCGCCACGACCACGCACCCCAAGGGTTTCTACCCAACTGGGTCTTGGTGGCATTCGCCGCCGCGTCGATCGTCGTCATCCGGCTGGCCCACAGCCTGATCTGACCTTCCTGTCGGGTTTCCTCTCTCCGGTCGCACCGCCCCGGGGCGGCTCGCTGCTTGCATCACTTTTGCCGGCACGCGTCGCCATGCACCGTTCGGAGGATTCGTCATGGATGAGTACACGACCCAGCTGGTGAAAGAGAGCTTCGACCTCGTCGAGCCCATCGCCCCCCAGGCGGCCGAGCTGTTCTACGCCAACCTGTTCGCGCTCGACCCGTCGCTGCAGAAGCTGTTCAAGAGCGACATGGTCGCGCAAGGCGAGCAGCTCATGAAGATGATCGGCCAGGCGGTCGGCCTGCTCGACAAGCCGCACACGCTGATCCCGGTGCTGCAAAGTCTGGGGCGCCGCCACGCCGACTACGGAGTGCGCGACGAGCACTACGACACGGTTGGCACGGCGTTGCTGAGCACGCTCGAGCAGGGCACCGGTGTGGCGTTCACGCCCGAGGTTCGTGAGGCCTGGATCGATGTGTACGGCGTGGTGTCTCAGACGATGAAAGAAGCGGCCCGGGTACCGGCTTGACTCGTGCTCTCCGTGCAAGCGGAGCGGCGCACTCATCAAGCAACGCCCGCGGAGCCGGCTTTGCCGGGCCGCTGGGTGGCGCCCCTCGGGGGCAGGAGCGAAGCGACTGGGGGGCTAATTCTTTGGCCACAACACCCACATCCTCAAGGGCTGCTTCATCCGGCCGGCCTGCTGCTCAGCCACGTCGCCCCACCCCCAGAAGTAGTCGGCCCGTACGGCGCCGGTGATCGCGGTTCCGGTGTCCTGCGCCATCACCACCCGCCGCAGCGGCGTGTTCGACAAGGGCTCGGTGGTGTCGAGCCACACCGGCACTCCATACGGAACGCTCTGCACGTCGACGGCGATCGATCGTCCCGGCGTCAGCGGCACGTTCTGCCCGCCCTTCGGGCCGACGGCGGGATCGGGCAGCGGCTCTTCGCGGAAGAACACATAACGCGGGTTGCTCCACATCATCTCGTTCAGGCGCTTGGGGTTGGCGCGTGCCCAGGCCTTGATCGCTGGCCACGAGGCTTGCTCGGCGCGCAACTCGCCTTGTTCGATCAGCCAGCGGCCCACTGATTTATAGGGCTGGTCGTTGTGGCCGGCGTAGGCCACGCGCAGCAGCTTGCGCTGGCCGTTGGCTTCGGTGAGCTGCAGGCGCCCCGATCCCTGGATCTGCAGGATCAGCGCATCCAGCGGGTCGGCCACGTAGGCCAGTGCCAGGCCGCGCAACGACGCTTGCGCGCTGGTGCTGGTGTCGAGCTGCTGACGCGTCCAGTACGGCTTGCGCGTGGTCAAGTCAGGCGGTGGCCCATACAGTGCGATGCGAAAGGCCCCGGTCGGCACGCGTCGTGCCTCCACCAGCGGTTCGAAATAGCCGGTGATGAGCCCGTCTGCGGACCCCTCGGCCGACTCCACCCGCCACGGCTGCAGGCGCTGGCGCAGCCAGGCGCGCGCCGATGCGTCGGACGCTGGCGTGACGCTGCGTGCATCGCTGCAGATGCGCGCCCATTCGAGCGGTGGCTTGTCGCAGCCGCGCTGCAGTGCGGGCCAGAGTTCGGCGGTGGCGTCGGCCTCCCAGCCGGGCAGCTCGGACCAGTCGGCACTCACCCAGCGCGAGCGGCTGCGCTGCATCACGACGGGGGGCACCGCCGGAGCCGTGGGCTTCTCGGCAACGGGAGGCACAGAAGATGGGGTCGATGGCGAAGGCGTCGATGGCGAGTAGACGGGCCCACTCGCGCACGCGGCGAGCACACCTAGAATCGCTGCCGCCAGGAGCCTCCTGCCGCCGAGGAAGACAGTCATCATGGGTTTGTTGGTGCTCGAAGCGCTGGGTGCGCTGGCCGTGTTGGGGTTGATCGTGTGGTGGACCATGTTCTCCGGTCGCAAAGGCGGTGAACGCCGTGAGGATGACGAGCCGCGCTAGCCTTTCGGCGGCAGCACGAACGACAGCGGGTGATGCCACAGACGCTGGCGGATCGCCCGGTAAATGCGGCTGCGGTCGGTCAGGCGAACGCCGCGCGAGCGCAGTGCCACCTTGAAGGCCAGGAAGAAGCTCACGCCGAGGTTCAGCACGCCGGTCAGCAGCGTGGCGGCCAGGCACCACCAGAACGGAGGCTGCTTCAAGATGTCGAAGCCCAGCGCTCCGACCGCGGCGGCCAACTGGCCCGTCGACAGCGTGACGTGCCGCACCTCGATCGGCAAGCCGAAGAACAGCATCACCGACGGCACGATGCCCAGCATCAAGCCGAGCGAGATGTTCGCCGTGAAGCCCGAGATGTTGGTGCGCCAGTAGACCGCCCAGCGCTGAGCGCGCGCCGAGCCGAGTCGGGCGACGATGCGTGGGTTCCAGGCGATCGCACTGTCGATGCGGTGCCAGACGAACCAGTTCTCGACCCAGCCCGCGATGATCGAACTCGCAAACAGCAGCACGCCGGTGAAGGCCGCGAACAGCAGCGTGGGGCCGAGCAGCGTGAGGGTCTCCAGCACGTGGTGCGCATCCTTCGGGGTAACCGGCGTCGCACCGAAGATCGCCTGGCAGCCGAGCTGCACGGCCAGCACCAGCGGCGCCACGGCTGTCAGGTTGCCGACGATGCCGGCGGCTTGTGAGCGGATCAGGTTCGCGACTTCGTCGACGAAACTTTCCACCGCTTCGTCGCTGCCCACGTCGGCGAGCTTGTCGGCCATGGCCGGTGCCGTCATCGCGGGCTGCTTGGTGGCCACCGTGAAGTGCAGCAGGTGGATCAGCACGAAGCTCACGGCGTAGTTCACGCCGGCCCAGAAGCCGGACCAGAACGACGCGAGACCGATCGCCAGCACGAAGAACTTCATGAAGGTGGTGCCGGCCAGCACCGCACCGCCACCCGCTGCGGCCTGCAGCATCGCCCGGTACGCCGAACGGTCGCGGGTGATGTAGTGCTCGCCGGTCTCGGCACTGCGCTCGGCCACCTTGCGCGCGAGCAGCGAGTAGTGCATCGCAAAGAGCGCACGCAGGCTGCGCCGCTCTTCGGCGGTGCGCACGAGGCCGGCCACGAGCTTCACCACCTCGGGTGCTGGCTCGGGGCTCACCACGCAGATCAGCAGCTCTTCGATGCGATGCGTGCGCTGCAAAAGCTGGTCGATCTCGAACACCACGTCGACCGAGACGCCGTGTTCCTCCAAGTGATCGTTGACGCTCAGCGCACAGCGGCGGCAACTGTCGAGCACCGCGCGCAAGAACTGCGCTTCACGCAGCAGCGCCGCCGTGTCGCCCGAAATCGCATGCTGGCGCACCTGCTCGGCGACGCTCGCGAGCTGGCGAAACGGCGCCTCGACCAGCAGCTCGGGACTCATGCGCTGGCGCAGCATCGGCGAGAAGCCCGAGGCACGCACGGCGCTCGAGAGGAACATGATCGCGTCGAGAAACGGCGTGCGCCAGTCGGCGGCCACATGGCCTTCTTCAGGCACCTGCAGCAGCGCAGTGATGCGGTGGATGGTCTCGCCGTCAAGTTGGTCGAGCCACAGCGCGTCGCGCGGGTCCGGGAACAGCAGGCGGAACAGCTCGGCGAGGTTGGTGGTGGCCGGCGAGGCTGGCAACAGTCGCATGCGGAGGCGCTGGCCGAATTCACTCGCCAGCGCCATGCGCGGCGCAAAGCCGAAGTCGGCGAGCAACGCTGGCGTGTCGACCTCGCGCCAGAAGCGCACGAGCAACGCCGACACCTGCGCCTGGTACTCGGGGTTGCGCTCCAGCACATTGAGCAGGTGGCGCAGGCGCAGCAGCGGCGCGGGTTTCTGCTGGCTGCTCTCGGGCGCTTCTTCCACGGGTTGGGCCGCGTGGCGCAGCCATTCCAGCAAGCGCACCAGCCACAGGTGGCGTTCGGGCAGGCTGGCCGATGCGTCGGCGGCGTTGAGCAGGGCGCTCAGGTCCCACGGTCCCGGTTTCTTTTTCGGCCCGGCTGTCTTCTTCCGTTGGAACACCATCAACGCGGCGCGATCAATGCAGCGCCGACGGCAGCGAGAGACCGAACTCCGGCACCGGCGTGTCGAACGGCTGTGCGTCTTCGGTCATGCAGAAGAACGTGCCGCGCATGCTGCCCTGCGGCGTGGCGATGTGCGTCCAGCTGGTGTATTCGAAACGCTCGCCCGGCTTGAGCAGCGGCTGCTGGCCGACGACCGCGAGGCCGCGGACTTCTTCGGTGTGGCCGCGCGTGTCGGTGATGACCCAGTGCCGCGCGATCAGCTGCGCCGTCACCGTGCCGGTATTGCGGATGGTGATGGTGTAGGCGAAGGCGTAGGTGCCGTTGTCGGGCTCCGATTGTTCGGGCAGATGGCGAACGCTGACGCTGCAGGTGAATTCGGGTTTGAGCATGCGCGGATTCTAGGGACGCTCCTAGAATCGTTGGATGACAAAGCCCCGCTACCGCATTGCACCGAGCATCTTGTCGGCCGATTTCGCTCGCCTGGGCGACGAAGTGCGCGAGGTCATCGCTGCCGGTGCCGACTGGATTCACTTCGACGTGATGGACAACCATTACGTGCCCAACCTGACGTTCGGGCCGATGATCTGCGAGGCGCTGCGCAAGCATTCGGTCGCCGCCGACGGCACGAAGGTGCCGATCGACGTGCACCTGATGGTGCAGCCGGTCGATGCGCTTGCACAGGCCTTCTGCAAGGCGGGCGCCGATCTCGTGAGCTTCCACCCCGATGCAAGCGCGCATGTGGACCGCACGCTGCAGCTCATCAAGGCCGAAGGCTGCCAGGCCGGCCTGGTGTTCAACCCGGCGCAGCCGCTCGACGTGCTCGAGTGGGTGATCGACAAGGTCGACCTGATCCTCATCATGAGCGTGAATCCCGGTTTCGGCGGGCAGAGTTTCATCCCGGCTGCGCTGAAGAAGATCGAGCAGGCGCGCAAGATCATCGAGAAGAGCGGCCGCGACATCCGGCTCGAGGTGGACGGCGGCATCAAGGTCGACAACATTCGCCAGGTGGCCGATGCAGGTGCCGACACCTTCGTGGCCGGCAGCGCGATCTTCGGCAAACCCGACTACAAGGCCGTGATCGACGCCATGCGTGCGGAGCTCGGGCGCAGCTGACATGTAGTTCCCGATGCCCGAAGGCCCGTCGATCGTCATCCTGAGGGAGCAGGCCGCGGGCTTCGCGGGCAAGAAGATCGCTCGCGCAGAAGGCTACGCCCAGATCGACAAGGAGCGCCTTGTGGGCCAGCGCGTCGTGGCGCTGCGCAGCTGGGGCAAGCACTTCCTGATCGAGCTGAAGAGCTTCTCGGTGCGCATCCACCTGCTGATGTTCGGCACCTACCGCATCAACGAACGCAAGCCCGACACCCAGCCGCGGCTCGGGCTGGTGTTCGACGGCGGCGACGAACTCAACTTCTACACCTGCTCGGTGGCCTGCGTGGAAGGCCGCCTCGAGAACACCTACGACTGGCGCACCGACATCATGTCGGACCTGTGGGACGAAGCGCATGTCCGGCGCCAGCTTCGTGCCATGCCCGGTGCGCTGGTGTGCGATGCGCTTCTCGACCAGACGGTGTTCACCGGCGTGGGCAACATCATCAAGAACGAGGTGCTGTTCCGCATCCGGCTGCATCCTCTGTCGGTCGTGGGCGCCTTGCCGGCCGCCAAGCTGCGTGAACTGGTGGCGCAGGCGCGCCAGTACGGGTTCGAGTTCCTCGAGTGGAAGAAGGCCAACGTGCTGAAACAGCACTGGCTGGCCCACACGAAGCGCATCTGCCCGCGCTGCAAGATCCCCTTCGTGCTGGCCGAGCTGGGCAAGATGAAGCGCCGCAGCTTCTTCTGCGAGCGCTGCCAGAAGCGCTACGACGCGACCTTGCCGTAGCCCGGCAAGGCCGGGCGCCCTCGCGTATTCTTCGGCACCACCGGACAAACCCCACGATGAAGACCTTGCGCGATGCCTGGGCCATTGCCTGTCTTGAAGCCGGGCTGTTCAAGCGCTTTCCGACGCTAGGCTGGTCGGTGCTGGGAGTGCTGCTGATTCCGGCCCTCTATGCCTTCATCTACCTGGCCAGCGTGTGGGACCCGGCGGCACGCACCTCGCTGCTGCCGGCGGCCATCGTCAACCTCGACGCCGGGGTCGAGTACCGGGGGCAGCGGGCCCAGGTCGGTGCCGAGCTGGCGGCCTCGCTGCAGGCCAAGCACACCTTCGGCTTTCACATCTACACCGACGAGCAGGTGGCCCGCAAGGCCGTGCGCGAAGGCAGCGCGGTGCTCGCGCTCATCATCCCGCGCGACTTCAGCGCCAATGCCGTGCCGGGCCTGCAGGCTGGAGCGGGCCGCCTGATCATCTACACCTCCGAAGGCAACAACTACACAGCAGCCGGCATGGCGCGCCGCTTCGCCGCCGAACTCGGCCACCAGGTCAACGAGACGCTGAACGAGAAGCGCTGGGAGCTGGTGCTGACCACGGCGGCCGGCTCGCAGCGCAGTGTGCGCAGCCTGAAGGAGGGCGTGGCGCAATTGCGCGCCGGCTCGCATGAACTCGACGCCGGCCTGGTGCAGACCGAGACCGGCACCCGCGCGTTGAGCGACGGCGCACGCAAGCTCGGCGACGCCACCGGCCAGCTCACAAGCGGGCTCAAGCAGGCCGGTGCCGGTGTGCGCACGATGGATGCGAAGCGGCCTGCCGCTTCCGAGTTGTCGGCCCTCAAGCAGGGCTCGCGCACACTGGCCGACGGCCACGTCGAACTGGGCCGCGGCCTGGAGCAACTGCAGGGAGGCGCTCAGCGCCTCACCGATGGCGCACGCCAGATGCGCGACGAGACGCAAGACATCCTCTTCGTCGGCGAGAAGGTCGCGAAGGCGGCCGACACGCTCGGCGACGGCGGCGAGCAGCTCGTCGCCGGGCTGCAGCGGGCACGCAGCGCCCAGGCCCAGCTCACCGACGGCGCCACCAAGCTCAACGGTGCGGTCGGCAAGCTGACCGAGGGCGTGACCACACTCGGCGACAACATCCACACGCTCGCCACCAAGCTGCCCGAGGACGGCAAGCTCGATGAATTCCGCAACGGCATGAACACGCTTGCACAAAGCACGCTCGCGCTGAAGGGCGGCGTCGAGAAGCTGCACGCCGGCTCGGCACGGCTCGCGGTCGGCCTCGACCTGCTCGACGCCTCGCTGCCCAGCGACACGCCCTCGCTCGAAGGCAGCGCACGCGGCCTCGCCGATTCGGTGGAGCCCGTGGTCGAAGTGGTGGCGCCTGTGGCCAACAACGGTACGGGCTTCGCGCCCAACTTCGTGCCGGTGGCGCTGTGGTTGGGCGCGGTGATGATGGCGTTCATCTTCCACCTGCGCCGCCTGCCCGAGTCGGCCCGCGGGGCCTCGCGCATCGCGCAGGTGCTGGGCAAGCTCACGCTGCTGTCGGGGCTGGTGGTGTTGCAGGCCACCATCGTGCTGCTGATGCTCACGCTGCTGCTCAGCGTCAGCGTGCCGAACCTCGCGGCCTTCTGGCTCACGCTGTCACTCGCGTCGGTGACCTTCCTGCTGATCATCCTGGCGCTGACGCGCGCCTTCGGCGACGTGGGCAAGGCGCTGGCGCTGGTCTTCCTGATCCTGCAGCTGTCGTCGTCGGGCGGCATCCTGCCGGTCGAGCTGAGCGGCGACCTGTTCCGCGGCCTCAGCCCGTGGCTGCCCTTTACCTGGGTCGTGCGGGCCTTCCGGGCGAGCCTGTTCGGCGCGTACGACAACGCGTGGCTCGCGTCGTGGTCCATGATCATGCTGACGGCGGCCATTGCCTTCGTGGTCTCCACGCTGGTGGGGCAGTGGCGCTTCGTCAGCGGCGACGAGCACCGCCCCGCGCTGGACCTCTGAGCGCCGCGCCGTTGCCTCTCGTGGGGGCTTGAGCGCCGGCCCTACAGTCGGATCAAAAGGAGTTGGCCATGGGCGACCATTCATCACAGACCCGCATCGACCTCGATCCCGATCGCGAAGAAACCGAAGAGTGGCGCAGCGCGCTGCTGTCGCTGCTCGCCGCTGCCGGCCCTCAGCGGGTGCGTGAGGTGATGGACATGCTGGCCCACCTGGCGATGGCGCCTGCGGTCGACTGGCGCGCTCCGCGTGGCACCGCGTACATCAACAGCATCCCGGTGCAGGCGCAGGTGCCGTTCCCTGGCGACTTGGCGATCGAGGAGCGCCTCGCGTCCATCATGCGGTGGAACGCGCTCGCGATGGTGGTGCGCGCGAACCAGGCCTACGGTGAACTCGGCGGCCACATCGCGAGTTATGCCAGCGCGGCCGACTTGTTCGAGGTGGGCTTCAACCACTTCTTCCGTGGCGCCGAAAACGGCACCGGCGGCGACCTGGTGTTCTTCCAGCCGCACTCCGCCCCTGGCGTCTACGCACGCGCCTTTCTCGACGGGCGGCTGACGGCCGACGACCTGGCCCATTACCGGCAGGAGATCACCGCCCAGCGTGCCGGCGTGCAAGGCCTCAGCAGCTACCCGCACCCCTGGCTGATGCCGAGCTTCTGGCAGTTCCCCACCGGCTCGATGGGCCTCGGGCCCATCAGCTCGATCTACCACGCGCGCTTCATGCGCTACCTCCAGCACCGCGGTCTGCAGGACACGTCGGCGCGCAAGGTGTGGGGTGTGTTCGGTGACGGCGAGATGGACGAGCCCGAGAGCATGAGCGCGCTGACGCTGGCAGCGCGGGAAAAGCTCGACAACCTCGTGTGGGTTGTCAACTGCAACCTGCAGCGGCTTGATGGCCCGGTGCGCGGCAACGGCCGCATCATCGACGAGCTCGAAGCCCTGTTCGCTGGCGCCGGCTGGCGCGTGCTCAAGCTGGTGTGGGGCTCCGACTGGGATGGCCTCTTCGCGCGCGATGAACACAACGCCATCGCCAAGGCCTTCGCAGCCACGGTCGACGGGCAGTTCCAGACCTTCGCCGCGAAAGACGGCCGCTACAACCGCGAGCACTTCTTCGGCCAGAACCCCGAACTCGCCGCCCTGGCGCAAGGCCTCACCGACGAGCAGATCGACCGGCTGAAGCGCGGCGGCCACGACATCGTGAAGATCCATGCCGCGTACCGCGAGGCCGCGTTGACGAAGGGCCGCCCGACCGTGATCCTGGCGCAGACCAAGAAGGGCTACGGCATGGGCCTCGCGGGGCAGGGCCGCATGACGACGCATCAGCAGAAGAAGCTCGAGCGCGAAGACCTGGTGGCCTTCCGCAATCGCTTCTCGCTGCCGCTGAGTGACGACCAGGTGGCCGACCTCGCGTTCTACAAGCCCGCGCCCGACAGCGCGGAGATGCGCTACCTGCACGCACGCCGTACCGCGCTGGGCGGCCCGCTGCCCGTGCGCCGCGCACAGGACGCGCCGGTGCCTGTGCCACCACGGGACAGCTACGCCGCCTTCGCGCTCGAGGCCGACGGCAAGGAGATGAGTACGACCATGGCCTTCGTGCGCATGCTCACCGCGCTGCTGAAGGACCCTGCGCTCGGCCCGCGCGTCGTGCCCATCGTGGCCGATGAGGCGCGCACCTTCGGCATGGCCAACCTGTTCAAGCAGGTCGGCATCTATTCGAGCGAAGGCCAGCAGTACGAGCCCGAAGACATCGGCTCGGTGCTGAGCTACCGCGAAGCGCGTGACGGTCAGATTCTCGAAGAAGGCATCAGCGAGGCCGGCGCCATCAGCAGCTGGACGGCCGCAGCCACAAGCTACTCGGTGCACGGCATGGCGATGCTGCCGTTCTACATCTACTACTCGATGTTCGGCTTCCAGCGCGTGGGCGACCTGATCTGGGCCGCGGCCGACCAGCGCTCGCGCGGCTTCCTGCTCGGCGCCACCGCGGGCCGCACCACGCTCGGCGGCGAAGGCCTGCAGCACCAGGACGGCAGCAGCCTGCTGCAGGCGTCCACCGTGCCCAACTGCCACGCCTACGACCCGTGCTTCGCCGGCGAGTTCGCGGTGATCCTCGACCACGGCATGCGCCAGATGCTCGAGCAGCGCGAAGACGCGTTCTATTACGTCACGTTGATGAACGAGAACTACGCCCAGCCCAGCCTGCCGCCGGGCGTGGCCGCCGACGTGGTGAAGGGTCTGTATCGATACTCGGTGCAGGCCGTGCACGAGCACCGCGGCACGGTTCGGCTGCTGGGCTCCGGCACGATCCTGCGCGAGGTGATCGAGGCCGCTGCCTTGCTGGCCGACGACTGGGGTGTGCAGGCCGAGGTGTGGAGCGCCACCAGCTTCAGCGAGCTGGCGCGCGATGCGCGCGAGGTGGAGCGCTGGAACCGGCTGCATCCGGAAGAAGTCTCGCGCCTTTCTCACGTGCAGCAGTGCCTGCCGGGGGACGCGCCCATCGTCGCGGCCACCGACTACGTGCGCGCTTGGCCACAGCTGGTGGCGGGCTATGTCAGCGCACCCTTTACCGCGCTCGGCACCGACGGCTTCGGTCGCAGCGACACGCGCGCTGCACTGCGCGAGTTCTTCGAGGTCGACCGGCACCAGATCGTGCTGGCGGCGCTGAGCGCGTTGCGGGCGCTAGGCCGCGTGGATGCCGACGACTGCGCGGCGGCCATCGCGCGCTATCGCATCGCCACGGCTGAGGACTCGCCCTGGCGGCGCTGACGGAACCCGCGCTCCCGCTTTGCGCGAAGCGAATGGAAGAATCCGTCGCTCCATGCTGTCTCACTATCCAACCACTACGCATGCTGAACCCGTCCTGGCAAGCCGCGATCGTAGATCTCGACGGCACGATGATCGACACACTCGGCGACTTCGAAGCCGCACTCAATGCGGTGTTGGCCGATCTGTCGCTGGCGTTGGTCGATCGCCCCTTCATCGAGCTCACGGTCGGCAAGGGCTCGGAGCACCTGATCCGCAGCACGTTGGCCCACGTGGGCGCGCCCGCAGCGCTGTATGACGACGCGTGGGCGCGCTACCAGCACCACTACCTGCGGTTCAACGGCGACCATTCAAAGGTCTATGCCGGCGTGACCGAAGGCCTGGCGGCTTTGCGGCGACGTGGCCTCAAGCTGGCCTGCCTGACCAACAAGCCGACTGCCTTTGCCAAACCCTTGCTTGCGAGAAAAGGCCTCGCGCACTTCTTCGAGCTTGTGTTCGGCGGCGATGCCTTCGAGCGCAAGAAGCCCGATCCGCTGCCTTTGATCAAGACCTGCGAAGCGCTCGGCACGCTGCCGCGGCACACGCTGATGATTGGCGACTCGAGCAACGACGCGCGTGCCGCACGCGCGGCCGGCTGCCCGGTGCTGCTGGTGAACTACGGCTACAACCACGGCGAGCCGGTGACGGGTGTGGATGCCGATGGCGTCATCGCGCGGTTGGATGCGCTGGCATGACGCCGGCATGAAAAAAGCGCCGCATGCGGCGCTTTTTGTTGGTCCCTGAGCGGCTCAGTTGCCGCGCTTGGGGCTCTTCGGGTCGATGCCCATCAGCGCATCTTTCAGCATCGAATCGGCCGGCGACTTGCCGAGCCAGATCCGCAGCAACGCGGTGAAGAACTCCGGCTCCTTGATCGGTGCCGTCGATGCCTTGCCGTTGATCATGATGATGGTGCCTGTGCCGGGAATCCAGTCGACAGAGAACGCATCGCCCGCCACCAGCTTCTTCTTCTCGAAGAACAGGTCGCTCAGCGCGAGCGTGCCGGGGATGGAGCGCGAGAACTCGTCGCGTGGCGCGTTCTCTTCCATGCCGCGCGTGAAGAGCTTGCCGAGCTCGCTGGCGTTGATGTCGCGCAGCATCACGATGTGAACGCGCTTGGGGCCGGGCGTGGCCAGAATGGCTTCGGGCGTGTTGGCCCTCTTCGTGAGATAGAGGCCTGCGGTGTAGACCTTGAAGATGGCCTTGTAGCGAATGCCGGCACCGTTGAGCACCAGCGGCGTGTTGGCCACGGTTTCGGTGTTTTCATACTTCACGCCCGCCAGTTCAACGGCGGGAGCGGCGGCCGCGGCTTGCGCATGGGCCAGGTTCAAGGTGCCGAGCGACAAAGCCGCTGCAAGGATCAGACGATGGATCACAAGAATCTCCACGTTCAAAGGCTGTCGCACGGGCGTGCTCTGAGCAGCCGGCCATTCTCCCAAAATTGCCGATAGATCAGACGTGCCGAAGTCACGATCGGCTTGATCTGAGGGAAAAGCCTAGGTGAAGCGCGGAACAACTCCACACCCTGCGTGGCCGCGTCTTCCGGGGTGGGTCACCCTGCTACACTTTTTGCATGTTCATTGCGCGCAAACAAACCAAAGGGTCGAACGACCGGGGAGCATGGCCCTGGCGTTGCCAGCCTGCTTGGGTTTAGTTTGCCGCTGGCCGCTCTCTTCTTCGGAGCGTTGCGCGCCCCGGCTCCACTGGCTGCTTCGCTGCTGCCAACCGTTTGAATCTAATCACCATGCGGGCCACACTCAGGCCGCCCGCCGGGCCGTGGAGGGCCCTGCAACGTGATCACCGAACTTGAATTCAAGAGCCTTGCCGCTCAAGGCTACAACCGCATTCCGCTGATGGCCGAGGCCTTCGCGGACCTCGAAACCCCGCTCTCGCTGTACCTCAAGCTGGCCCACGGGTCTGGCAGCGGCCGGCACAGCTTCCTGCTCGAATCGGTGGTGGGTGGCGAGCGCTTCGGCCGCTATTCGTTCATCGGGCTGCCGGCCAGCACCCTGCTGCGATCGACCGGCTTTCACACCGAGGTCGTGACCGATGGCCAGGTGGTCGAAACGCACGAAGGCAACCCGCTCGATTTCATCGCCACCTACCAGAAGCGTTTCAAGGTCGCATTGCGGCCGGGCCTGCCGCGCTTCTGCGGTGGCCTTGCCGGCTACTTCGGCTACGACGCGGTGCGCTACATCGAGCCCAAGCTCTCCAAGACCCAGTTGCCGGGTGGGCTGGACACGCCCGACGTGATGCTGCTGCAGTGCGAGGAACTGGCGGTGATCGACAACCTGTCGGGCCGGCTCTACCTCATCGTCTATGCCGACCCTGGCCAGAGCGAGGCCTATTTTCGCGCCAAGCGCCGCCTGACCGAGCTGACCGACAAGCTCAAGTACAGCGTGACCGCGCCGCCCGTGAAGCGCGGCACCTCGCATGCAGTGGAGCGTGAGTTCGCCAAGAGCGACTACATCGCGGCGGTGCTCAAGGCCAAGGACTACATTGCCGCCGGCGACATGATGCAGGTGCAGATCGGCCAGCGACTGCAGAAGCGCTACACCGAGTCGCCGCTCAGCCTGTACCGCGCGCTGCGCTCTCTGAACCCATCGCCGTACATGTACTTCTACGACATGGGCGACTTCCAGATCGTCGGCGCCTCGCCCGAGATCCTGGTGCGGCAGGAGCACACGCCCGAGGGCGACAAGGTCACCATCCGCCCATTGGCCGGCACACGCCCGCGCGGTGCCACGCCCGAGCAAGACAAGGCACTCGAAGCCGAACTGAGCGGCGACCCGAAGGAGCGCGCCGAGCACGTGATGCTGATCGACCTGGCGCGCAACGACATCGGGCGCATCGCCAAGACCGGCAGCGTGAAGGTGACCGAGGCCTTCACCGTCGAGCGCTATTCGCATGTGATGCACATCGTCAGCAATGTCGAAGGCCTGCTGAAAGACGGCATGACCAGCCTCGACGTGCTACGCGCCACCTTCCCGGCCGGCACGCTGACCGGTGCGCCCAAAGTGCGCGCGATGGAAATCATCGACGAGCTGGAGCCGGTCAAGCGCGGCATCTACGGCGGCGCCTGTGGCTACCTTAGCTTTGCCGGTGACATGGACGTGGCCATCGCCATCCGCACCGGCATCGTCAAGGACAACGTGCTGTACGTGCAGGCGGCCGCGGGTGTAGTCGCCGATTCGGTGCCCGAGCTGGAGTGGAAAGAAACCGAAGCGAAAGCGCGTGCGTTGCTGCGCGCCGCTGAACTCGTCGAGGAGGGCTTCTAAATGCTGCTCATGATCGACAACTACGACAGCTTCACGTTCAACCTGGTGCAGTACTTCGCCGAGTTGGGTGAAGACGTGCGTGTGTTCCGCAACGACGAGATCACGCTCGAAGGCATCAGCGAGTTGAAGCCCACCAAGCTGGTGCTGTCACCGGGCCCATGCTCGCCTGCCGAAGCCGGCATCTGCGTGAGCGCCATCCAGCAGTTCACCGGCAAGCTGCCGATCCTTGGCGTGTGCCTGGGTCATCAGGCCATCGGCGCGGCACTGGGCGGCAAGATCATCCGCGCGAAGACGCAGATGCACGGCAAGACCGACATCATCACGACCGACCGGCAGGGCGTGTACAGCGACCTCCCCGGGCAGTTCACGGTGATCCGCTACCACTCGCTCGTGATCGAGCGTGAATCGCTGCCCTCGTCGCTGGACGTCACGTCCACGTCGCAAGACGACGAGATCATGGGCGTGCGGCACCGCGAGTTGGCCGGTACGCCCACGCCGCTCGAAGGTGTGCAATTCCATCCCGAGTCCATCCTCACCGAACACGGGCACGCGATGCTGAAGAACTTCCTGGAGTTGAAGAAATGAACATCGTCGACTTGCGCAGCGACACGGTCACCAGACCCACTGCCGCCATGCGCGACGCCATGTCCCGCGCCGAGGTCGGCGACGACGTGTTCGCTGACGACCCGACGGTCAACGCGTTGCAGGAGCGCATCGCCGCCATGCTGGGCAAGGAGGCGGCGCTGTTCGTGCCCACCGGCACGCAGAGCAACCTCGTCGCGATGATGAGCCACTGCGGACGTGGCGACGAATACATCGTCGGGCAGATGGCGCACACCTACCGCTGGGAAGGCGGCGGCGCGGCGGTGCTCGGCAGCGTGCAGCCGCAGCCGCTGGAGCACCAGGCCGACGGCACGCTGGCGCTGGCTGACATCGCTGCTGCCATCAAGCCCGACGACTCGCATTTCGCCCGCAGCCGCTTGCTGTGCCTGGAGAACACGCTGGGCGGCAAGGCGCTGAGCCTGAGCTACATGGCCGACGCGACCGCGCTCGCCCGCAAGCACGGGCTGGCCACTCACCTCGACGGCGCGCGGCTCTTCAACGCAGCCACCGCGCTTGGCGTGACGGCGAAAGACATTGCACAACACTTCGACAGCGTCTCGGTCTGCTTCTCCAAAGGCCTGGGCGCTCCTGTAGGTTCGGCCCTGTGCGGCTCGAAGGCACTGATCAAGAGCGGGCACCGCTGGCGCAAGATGCTCGGTGGTGGCATGCGCCAGGCGGGTGTTCTGGCGGCGGGGGCGCTGCATGCGCTGGACCACCACGTCACGCGCCTGACCGATGACCACGCACTGGCGCGCCGGCTGGCTGAGGGTCTGCAAGGCATCCCCGGCGTGCGTGTCGAGCCACCGCAGACCAACATGGTCTTCATCGACGTGGAAGGCAAGCGTGCGCAGACGCTGCTGCCTTACCTCAAGTCGCGCGGCGTGCTGGCCACCGGCCTGTACCGCCTGCGCTTCGTCACGCACCTCGACGTCGATGCCGCTGGCGTCGACCGTGCCATCGCCGCGGTGCGCGAACACCTGACTGCCTGAAAGCCCACGCCATGAGCATCACCAACACCGAAGCGCTGGCTCGCATCATCGATCACCGCGAAATCTTCCACGACGAGATGCTCACGCTGATGCGCCGCATCATGAGCGGCGAGATGTCGCCCGTGATGATCGCGGCTTTTGCGATGGGCCTGCGCGTGAAGAAGGAAACCATCGGCGAGATCGCCGCGGCCGCGCAGGTGATGCGCGAGTTCGCGACGCCGGTGAACGTGGCCGACAAGGCCAACATGGTCGACCTGTGCGGCACCGGCGGCGACGGCGCGCACACCTTCAACATCTCCACCGCAGCGATGTTCGTTGCCGCCGCCGGCGGCGCGCGTGTGGCCAAGCACGGCGGGCGCAGCGTGTCATCGAGCACCGGCAGTGCTGACGTGCTCGAGGCCTTCGGCGCCAACGTCAACCTCACGCCGGAGCAGGTGGGTTTGTGCCTGGAGCAGACCGGCATCGGCTTCATGTTCGCGCCCAACCACCATGCATCGATGAAGCACGCCGGGCCGGTCCGCAAGGAGCTGGGCGTGCGCACGCTGTTCAACATCCTGGGGCCGCTCACCAACCCCGCCGGCGCGCCCAATCAGCTGATGGGCGTGTTCCACGCCGACCTGGTCGGCATCCAGGTGCGCGTGCTGCAGCGGCTCGGGTCGGACCACGTGATGGTGGTCTTCGGCATGAACGGCATGGACGAGATCTCGCTGTCTGGCGAGACGCTGGTGGGCGAACTGAAGAACGGCGAGGTGCGCGAGTACGTCGTGCACCCGAGCGACTTCGGCATGCCGGTGTACGACACCCGCGTGCTCAAGGTGGCCGACAAGGCCGAGTCGGTGCAATGCATCCAGCGCGCTTTCGCGAACGAAGACGGGCCGATGCGCGACATCGTGCTGCTCAATGCCGGCGCGGCGCTGTACTGCGCCAACGTGGCGAGCTCGGTGGCCGAAGGCGTGAAGCGCGCACGCGAAGTGGTGGCCTCGGGCGGCGCGATGAAGAAGCTGAGCCAGTTCGTTGCGGCCACGCAGCAGTTCAAGTCATGAGCCGGGCAGAGCGCTGGGCCGCTCCCAAGCCGGCCCGTATTCCCTTGGGGGATCGGCGGCGGTACCCCGCTGACGAGGGGCAGTCATGAGCGACATTCTGAACAAGATCGTTGCGGTCAAGCGCGAAGAGGTCGCAGCAGCGCGCAAGCAGCGCGATCTCGCTTCGCTGCGCCGTGACGCTGAAGGCCGGACCGATGTGCGCGATTTCGCTGGTGCCTTGCGCAGCAAGATCGCCGCAGGCCAGGCCGCGGTGATCGCCGAGGTGAAGAAGGCCAGCCCGAGCAAGGGTGTGCTGCGCGAGCACTTCGTTCCGGCCGAGATCGCGGCGAGCTACGAGCGCCATGGGGCTGCCTGCCTCAGCGTGCTGACCGACGTGCAGTTCTTCCAGGGCGCCACCGCCTACCTCGAACAAGCGCGTGCCGCCTGCAGCCTGCCCATCGTGCGCAAGGACTTCATGGTCGACGCCTACCAGGTGTTCGAGGCCCGCGCGATGGGGGCCGACTGCATCCTGCTGATCGCCGCCTGCCTCGACGATGCGCAGATGGCCGACCTAGAGGCCCAGGCCCACGCGCTCGGCATGGCGGTGCTGGTCGAAGTGCACGATGGCGCCGAACTCGACCGTGCGCTGCGGCTGAAGACGCCGCTGCTCGGCATCAACAACCGCAACCTGCGCACCTTCGAGGTGACGCTGGACACCACGTTGGGCTTGCTGCCGCGCGTGCCGCCCGAGCGCCTGCTGGTCACCGAAAGCGGCATCCTCGGTGTGGCCGATGTGAAGCGCATGCGCGACGCTAACGTCCATGCCTTCCTCGTCGGCGAGGCTTTCATGCGCGCAGCCGACCCCGGGGCCGCGCTGGCGGAGCTGTTCAGTTGATCCACCCGCCGACACGCCTGGCTGAACCGCTGGAGCGTGTGCTCGATCGCGTGCCGGCGTCATGGCAACCGATCGTCGAGGCTTGGCGCAAGACGCCTCAGGCGCTGAAGCTGATCACCTACGTCGATGAGCGCATCGCCGCCGGTGCGATCGTCTACCCAGCCGAGCTGCTGCGGGCGTTGACGCTCACGCCGCTCGCGGCCGTGCGCGTCGTCATCCTCGGACAAGACCCGTACCACGGCCCCGGGCAGGCGCATGGCCTGTCGTTCTCGGTGCCGCATGGCATTCGCACGCCGCCGAGCCTGCGCAACATCTTCGTCGAGCTGCAGCGCGAGTTTGGCGCGGCACCTGCCGGCACCGATCTTTCAGGCTGGGCCCACCAGGGCGTGCTGCTGCTCAACACCACGCTGACCGTTGAAGATGGCCAGGCCGCCAGCCACTCCAAGCGCGGTTGGGAAAGCCTGACCGAGCGGCTGCTGGTGGAAGTGGCCGAGCGCCCGCAGCCCTGCGTCTACCTGCTGTGGGGCGCGCATGCGCAGCGCTTCGAGCCGCTGATTCGTGCGCATGCCGGTGCTCCGGCCGACACGCTGGTGCTGAGTTCCAACCACCCCTCGCCGCTGTCGGCGCGCCGGCCGCCGGTGCCATTTGTAGGCAACGGCCACTTCGGCGCTGCCAACGCGTTCCTCGCCTCGCGCGGCGGCCCGGTCGACTGGATCGGCGCCTAGCTGGCCTGAGACTGGTATCGAATTTGCGTGGCCTTTCCGGGCATGCCTCGGAGAAGCGGCCAAAGCCTGAGTTAAGTTTCGTAATACCAATTGACGCATTGGTATTACTGGTACTAAACTGGTTCTATCGACGGGCGTCATGCCCGGGGAACAGCCGCAAAACACAGAACCGGAGGCATCAGCGAGATGGTCGACTTTCTCATCGGGGTGGATGGCGGCGGATCGGGAACACGTGCCTTGCTGGCGCGCCCCGATGGTGTCGTGCTCAGCCAGGGTGAGGCAGGGCCGTCGGCGCTGGGCCAGGGCATCGAGCCTGCCTGGGTACAGGTGCAGGAGGCGGTCCGCGCGGCGTTTTCTCATGCCGGCCTAGCCGCAGCGCCCTGGGCGCACTGCGGCTTGGCCGCGGGCTTGTCGGGTGCCAACAATGCGCCTTGGTACAACGCGTTCATTGCGCAAAACCCGGGCTTCGGCCGGCTGCTGGTCGAGACCGATTCGTTCGTGATGCTGGTGGGCGCGCATGCGGGCCGGCCGGGCGCCATCGTTGCGGCGGGCACGGGCGCCATCGGCGAGGTATGGCGTGCCGACGGGTCGCGCTCCAGCGCGAACGGTTGGGGCTTTCCGGTCGGCGACGAAGGCAGCGGTGCCTGGCTGGGCGTGCATGCAGTGAACCTCGCGCAGCAAGCGATGGATGGTCGTGCCGAGGCCAGCCCGCTGGTGCGCCGCGTGTGGGCCGCCTGCGGCAGCGATCGCGAAAGCCTGCAGGCCTGGTGCGGCAACGCCGGCCAGTTCGCTTACGCGCAGCTGGCGCCTGCCGTGTTCGACTGTGAGGCCAGCGACTCGGCCGCAGCAGCTTTGCTCAGCCGCGCAGTGAGCGCGCTCGATGTCACGGCCTTGGCGCTCGATGCGCCGGGCCATCTTCCTTTGGCGGTGCTGGGCAGCGTGGGCAAGCGCCTGGCCCACCGCCTGTCCCCTGAAGTGCGTCGCCGTTGCGTGACTGAGGCCGCTGGCCCCGCCGCCGGCGCGCTGACTTTGATTCGACGTGAGATCGAGACCGATCGATGAGCAAACCCTTGTTCGAATTCAAGCCCGACCCGCGTGACAGCTCGCCGCTCTATGTGCAGCTCTCGCGCAAGCTCGGGCAGGCCATCCGGGATGGCCGTTACCAGGCCGACGAAGCGCTGCCGTCGGAGCGCGTGTTGTCGGAGTCGGTCGACGTGTCGCGCGTCACCGCGCGCAAGGCCATCGACCAGTTGGTCGACCAAGGCCTGATCGTGCGCCGCCGCGGTTCGGGCAACTACATCGCGCCGCGCATCGAGCAGCCGCTGTCGCGCCTGACGAGCTTCTCCGAAGAGCTGCACCAGCGCGGCTACACACCGTCGTCTCGCTGGCTCGAGCGCGCCATCACCTCGGCCGTGCCCGACGAGCAGCTGAGCCTGGGCCTCTCGCCCGGCGCACGCGTGGCGCGGCTGGAGCGTTTGCGTCTCGCCGACGACGTTGTCATGGCCTATGAGATGAGCGTGCTGCCGCAGACGGTGCTGCCCAACGCCGAGGCGGTCACCGGCTCGCTCTACGAATATCTGACCAGCATTCACATGGCGCCCGTGCGCGCGCTGCAGCACATCCGCGCGCTCAATGCGCAGCCGCGGTTGGCCGAGCAGCTCGGCGTGCCGGTTGGGCAGGCGGTGCTGTTCATCACCCGCATTGGCTACCTCGAATCGGGCCAGGCGGTGGAGCTGACGCATTCGTACTGCCGCAGCGACTACTACGACTTCGTGGCTGAGATGAGGCGAGAAGGATGAGTACCTCGTTGAAGGGCCACGTCCTCACACCGCGCGGCTTCGTGCGTGGCGAGATTTCAATCGGTGACGACGGCCGGGTCGCAGGCATCACCGGCGATGCCGTCGACGAGCGGGAAGCTCGCGACTCGGCACTGCCGCTCATCGTGCCCGGCTTCATCGACTTGCACGTTCACGGTGGCGGCGGGCGCGACATCATGGAAGGCGGCGACTCTGCCGAGCGCGTGGCCGAACTGCACGCGCAACACGGCACCACCTCGCTGCTCGCCACCACGATGACGGCGCCGATGAGCGACCTCGAGCGCGCCTTCCGCGCGCTGAAGCCCATCTGTGCGGGCCGCGGCGCACGCTCGGCGCGTGTGATGGGCGTGCACCTCGAGGGTCCGTACATCAACTCCGGCAAGCTCGGCGCACAACCCAACTACGCGCGTCCCGTGCAGGCCGATGAGCTGCGTCGCCTCAACGACATGGCGCCGATCCGCCTCATCACGCTGGCACCCGAGACCGCCGGCAACATGGATGCGATCGAAGCGCTGGTGGTTGCCGGCTACCGTGTCCAGCTTGGCCACACGCTGGGCAGTTATGAAGACGGCGTCGAGGCGATGAAGCGCGGCGCCACCGGCTTCACGCACCTGTTCAACGCGATGAGCGGCCTGCACCACCGCGAGCCCGGCATGGTGGGCGCTGCGCTCGCCCATGCCGACTATTCGGAAATCATCCCCGACCTGCTGCACGCGCACCCCGGGGCGATCCGTGTCGCGCTGCGCTCCATCCCGCATCTTTATTGCGTCACCGATTCGACCGCCGCTGCCGGCATGCCCGACGGCGACTACAAGCTGGGCCGCCACAAGGTCACCAAGTGCCTTGGCGGCGTGCGCCTGCCCGATGGCACCTTGGCCGGGTCCACGCTGACGATGGACCAGGCGTTGCGCAACCTGGTCGAAGAACTGGGCCTGGGCCTGGTCGATGCATCGCGCCGCGTCTCGACCAACGCGGCCGACTACCTCGGCGCTACCGATCGCGGCCGCCTGTCGGTGGGCGCGTGGGCCGATGCGGTGGTGCTCGACCGCGATCTCAAGGTGATGGATGTGTACGTGGAAGGAGCGTCGATTGAACACGCGCATGCTGGCTGAAGCCCGTGAAGCCCCCGCCGCCGTGGCGCGGCAGCTCGCGCAGGACGACCAGTCGTACAGCGACTTCGGCGCCTTCTTGCGTGCCCGCCCGCCGAGCTCGGTGCTCACGGTGGCGCGCGGCAGCTCCGACCACGCGGCCCACTTCATGGCTTACCTGATCATGGCGCGGATGGGCCGGCTGGTGACCTCGTTGCCGATGTCGCTGATCACGCTGTATGGCTCGCAGATCAACTGCGACGGGCTGGCCTCGATGGCGTTTTCGCAGTCGGGCCAGAGCCCCGACCTGGTCGCGCCCACGCGCTACTTCACCGAAGGCGGTGCGTGCACGGCTGCCTTCGTCAACGACCCCGACTCGCCGCTAGCGAAAGCCGCGCAATGGGTGTTCGCCTTGCATGCCGGCCCGGAGACCAGCGTCGCGGCGACCAAGAGCTTCATCACGCAGATGGTGGCGGGTGCGCGTTTGGTGGCAGCGTGGCAAGACGACCTGGTGCTGCAGGCTGCGCTGTCTGCGCTGCCCGGTGTGCTGTCGCGCGCGGCCTATGCCGACTGGTCGCCTGCCGTCGAAGCGCTGCGCGATGCCGATCGCCTGTTCGTGATTGGTCGCGGCACCGGCCTGCCGGTCGCGATGGAAGCCGCGCTCAAGTTCAAGGAGACCTGCGGCATCCAGGCCGAGGCCTTCTCGGGTGCCGAGGTCAAGCACGGGCCCATGGCATTGATCGACGAAGGCTACCCGCTGTTGGTGTTCGCGCCCCGCGGGCCGGCACAGGCCGGGCTTGTGTCGCTGGCCGAAGAGATGCGCGGGCGCGGCGCCAAGGTGCTGCTGGCCGCTCCTGCGGGCACGCCGGGCGCGAGCTTGCCGATCGTCGAGACGGCGTCGGTCGAACTCGATCCGATCTCTGTTATCCAGAGTTTCTACCCGATGGTCGAGGCGCTGGCCGCTGCGCGCGGCTTGAACCCCGACCAGCCGCGCCATCTGGCCAAGGTCACCCGGACCAACTGAGCGCCTGACTGCCATGAGTTCTTCTGCCGTTCAACCGGGTCGCCTCGTGATGGTCGACATTCGTGGCACCTCGCTCGGCGACGCGCAGGCTGCGTTCTTGCGCCGCCACCACATTCGCGCCGTCTGCCTGTTCCGCCACAACCTCGGCACCGAAGCCGAGGTGAAGCAGCTCACTGCGGACCTGCGTGCCGTGATGGGCGAGGGCGCGCTGATCGGCATCGACCAGGAAGGCGGCTCGGTCGTGCGCGCCACCTTTCTGCCACAGGCGCCGGCCGCGATGGCGCTGGGTGCGGCGGGCGATGCGGCGATGGCCGAAGCCGTCGGCGAGGCCGTGGGGCGCGGCGTTCGCAGCCTCGGCTTCAACTGGGACTTCGCCCCGGTGCTCGACGTCAACAACAACCCTGCCAACCCGGTGATCGCCGAGCGCAGTTTCTCGGAAGACCCGGCCGAGGTGGCGCGCCTCGCCGGCGCCTGGATGCGCGGCGCCTTGCGTGCGGGCGTGGCCTGCTGCGTCAAGCATTTTCCCGGTCATGGCGACACGCACATGGATTCGCACAGCCACCTGCCGGTGGTCGACAAGCCCTTGTCGGCGCTGCAGGCCCTGGAGTTGCGGCCCTTCCACGACTTGAAGAACGATGCGCCCGCGATGATGACGGCGCACATCGTCTACCCGCAGCTGGATGCCGAGCACCCGGCCACGCTGTCGCACGAGATCCTCGGTGGCATCTTGCGGGATGCCTGGGGTTACGACGGCGTGGTGATCACCGACTCGCTGGTGATGAAGGCCATCTACGACCACTACGGCCATGACCGCGCGGCCGTGCTGGCCCTGCAGGCCGGCGCCGACATGGTGATGGCGCTCGGCAGCGAGGCCGACCAGACCGCTGCCGTCGAGGCCATCGCGAAGGCGCAAGCGAGCGGTTCGCTGACCGAGGCGCAGTTGTTACGTGCGAATGCCCGGCTCGATGCGCTCGCTGTGCGCTACCCCGCGGGCGCGACCGTCTACGACGCTTCTCAACGCAAGGCGGACGATCAGCTGATGCACCGCGCCTGGGCCGCTGGGCTCACCGCCATCGGTGCACCGACGGCACCCGCACGGCAACGGCCGCTGCGCGTCATCACGCAACGCAGCGTGCCGTGCGATGGCGTGTCGGAGGCCGGGCCGTCGGCCGAGCAGGTGACACGATTGTTTGATGGTTTCACCGATGTGGACGTGCTCGCGCTCGACGATCTGCAGTCGCTCGACTGGTCTGCTTTGCCGGCCGATGGCCGCTTCACGGTGCTGGCATCCAACCACCGCGATCGCTATGCCAGCAAGGCGCAAACGTGGCAGCCCGACCTGCACCTGGCGTTGTGGAATCCGTTCCAGGTGCTCGACGTCGATGCGCCATCAGTGGTCACTTGGGGCTATGCCGAGGGTGCGCTCGAAGCGCTGCAGGAGTGGCTCGAAGGGCGGGCTTCGGCGAACGGCCGAGCCCCTGTCCGGTTGACTGCCTGAGAACAAGAACGGAGACCCGATGACTATCGACACCCCGCGTCGCCGATCGCCCATCTCGTGGGTGCCGACGCTCTACTTCGCGCAGGGCCTGCCGTTCTTCGCCGTCAACGTGATCGCGCAGCAGATGCTCATCAGCATGAACGTGCCCAACGAGCAGATGACGCGTTGGCTCGGCGTGCTGACGCTGGCCTGGGGCTTCAAGTGGGTGTGGAGCCCATTCCTCGAACTCGCGCCGAGCAAGAAATCGGTCGTCATCACCTTCCAGCTGCTCGGCGCCGTGGGCCTGGGCGCGGTGGCGGTGGCGCTGCACCTGCCCATGTTCTTCGTGCTGAGCATCGCGGCACTGATGCTGGTGTCGCTCGGTTCGGCCACGCACGACATCGCGGCAGATGGGCTCTACATGGCCAGCCTGTCGAACAAGGAACAAGCGCAGTACGCCGGCTGGCAGGGCGCCTTCTTCAACGTTGCCCGCTTCATCGCAGCGGGCGGCCTGCTTGTGCTGGCCGGCCACCTGGAAAAGGCCTTGGGCGTGGCGAGTGCCTGGACAGCCATCTTCACCATGCTCGCGTTGACGATGGTGGTGATGGGGCTCTACAACGCGTGGGCGCTGCCGAAAGTCCAGAACGTGGCCGCGGCCGACCGCTCGGCCGGTGCGATCCGGCGCACGCTGTGGCTGGTGCTGCGCGACTTTCTCGCCAAGCCCGGCATCGGGCTGGCCATCGTGTTCATCATCCTGTTTCGCGCCAGCGAAGGGCAGGTCCAGACGATCGGGCCGATCTTCCTGCGCGCAGCGCGTGAGCTGGGCGGGCTGGGCTTGAGCACCGACCAGGTGGGCTGGGCCTACGGCACGGCAGGCACCATTGCCTTCATCGCCGGCAGCATCGCCGGGGGCTATTTCGCGGCGTGGCTGGGGCTCAAGCGCGCGATGCTCGCGCTCATCCTCGCGATGAACCTGCCGACGGTGGCCTTCGTGTTTCTCAGCACCGCGATGCCGACGAACTTCGGCGTGATCGCGGCGGCCTTGAGTCTGGAGATGTTCGGCTACGGCTTCGGCTTCGTCGGCGTGATCCTGTACCTGATGCAGGTGGTATCGGTGGGCAAGTACCAGACGGCGCACTACGCCATCGGCTCGGGTGTGATGGGGCTGGGCATGAGCCTCTTTCGCACCATCAGCGGCGACATTCAGGTGGCGCTGGGCTACCAGCACTTTTTCATTTGGGGCTTGCTGTGCGCGGTGCCGGTGCTGATCCTGTCGCGCTTCGTGCCGCTGGAGACACCTGCGGATCCCGAAGCTGAAACGGCGGCCGAACCCGCGCACGCATGACGCGGCGGCTTTTCTGTTCTCTGCTGTGCGCGGCGGGGCTGGCAGCGTGCGGCACGCCGCCGTCCACGCCGGCACCCGAGTTGTTCTTCGACGACTTCAGCCAGCCTGAGCTCGCGACGCTGGCGCGTGACGGCTGGACCGTCCGCCAACAGGCCGGTCACCCAGGCATTGCCGGCGCGCACTGGGGTGACGCGGCGATCGCACTGGTCGACGACCCACAACAGCCCGGCAACAGATTGCTGCGCCTGAGCGCGCGCACCGACGGCACGCCGGCCGGCACTCAACAGGCCCAGTTGTGCCATGCGCGCAAGTACCTCGAGGGCACGTACGCAGCACGGGTTCGTTTCAGCGACGCTCCGGTGCAGGGGCCCGATGGCGACGTGGTGGTGCAGACCTTCTACAGCGTGAGCCCGCTGCGCTTCGACTTCGACCCCGAGTACAGCGAGCTCGACTGGGAGTACCTGCCCAACGGCGGCTGGGGCGATGCGCGTTCGCGCCTCTATGGCGTGAGCTGGCAGACCGTGCGCGTGGAGCCCTGGTCGGCCCACAACCAGCCGCAGCAGCGTTTCGCCGAACTGGTCGGCTGGCATGTGCTGGTGATGCAGGTGGCGCAAGGGCGCACGCACTGGTTCCTGGATGGCGAGCCTTTCGCCGAGCACGGTGGACGCAGCTACCCGGTGGTGCCGATGGCCATCAACTTCAACCTGTGGTTCTCGCCGGGCGGTTTGTTGCCGGCGGGTACGACGCGCGTCTACGAGCAGGATGTCGACTGGGTCTATCACGCGCGCAACCGTGTGCTCTCGCCGGCCGACGTCCTGGCGGCTGTGCGGGCGCTGCGACAGGCCGGCACGGCGCGCACCGACAGCGTGCCGCCGGCAAGTCCGCCGCTGGCTTCGACCTGTGATTTCTGAGCCGGTGATGCAGCTGAAGGCACGCCTGGATTCGGTCGATGCCTTGCGCGGGCTGACGGTCGCCGCGATGCTGCTCGTCAACGACCCCGGTGACTGGGGCCATGTCTACGCGCCGCTCGAACACGCCGCGTGGCACGGCTGCACGTTCGCTGACCTGATCTTCCCGGCCTTTCTGTTCATCGTCGGTGTGTCGCTCTCGCTGAGTCTCGGCCCGCGCATCGACGCGGGGGATGACCATGCCGTGCTGCGCCGCACGGTGCTTGTGCGCGCGTTGCGCATCATCGTGCTCGGTCTGGTGCTGCATGCGGTCGCGCATTGGTTGATGGACACGCGAGCCTTCCGGCCGTTCGGCGTGCTGCAACGCATCGGGCTGTGTTTCGCAGTGGCTGGGCTGCTGGCGATCGAGACCCGGCCTCGCACGCAATGGATCGCCTTCGGTGCAATCCTGCTCGGCTACTGGGCGCTGCTGTCGTGGGGCGGGCCGTTGAGCAAGGAGGGCAATCTGGCAAGCCGCATCGACACGGCACTGCTGGGTCGCTTCGCCTACGAGTTCGACGCGGCCACCGGCCTCGGCCACGAGCCCGAGGGCTTGCTCAGCACGCTGCCGGCCATCGCGACGACCTTGCTCGGTGTACGCGCTGGTGACTGGCTTCGCCGCGGTCAACGCAGCCGCTTATGGCAGCTGGGCGTGGCGGCGCTGCTGGCCGGGTGGGCGTGGTCATGGGTATTCCCGTTCAACAAGCAGCTGTGGACATCGTCCTATGTGCTGTGGAGCGGCGGCTGGGCGATGCTCGCCCTGCTGGCGGCGCATGAGCTCATCGATCGGCGCGGCTGGCCGGCACTCGGTCGCAGCTTCGGTGTGAATGCCATCGCGGCCTATGCAGGTGCGTGGCTCATCGTGTGCGTGCTCGAGGGGCTGCACTGGGGCACGCCGCTGTACCACTTCGCTTTCGAATGGATGGCGCCGATCACCGGTGCCCATGTGCCCTCGCTCGCCTACGCAGTCGCGTTCGTCGGTGTCTGGTCGGGCATCGTCGTGTTGCTCGATCGGCGCAAGCTGTACTTCAAGATCTGAGTGAATGACGCGCGGTGGCGTCAGACGCCGGCGCTCAACTCCGCGATGAAGTCGTACATGTCACCGCGGTAGAACGACTGCGACAGCTCGATCGCACGCCCATCGGGTAGGTAGCCCAGGCGTTCGACCAGAAGACCGGCGTCGCCCTTGTTGGCCTTGAGCAGCTTGGCCTGCTCGGCATTCAACAGCAGAGCGCGCAGCCGCTGCAGCGCACGCACCGGCCGGTTGCCTTGCGCTTCCAGCGCCTGATAGAGCGAGTCGCCGACCGTGTCGAGCGATGGCAGACACGAGGCGACGATGGTCGCGATCTCGATCGCCATCGGTGCGTCGTCGGCGTAGCGCAGCCGGTGAAAGCGGTAGACCAGCGTGCCGGGGCTGAGCGCGAGCTTCAAGGCTTCTTCGGGCGTCACTGTGCCCTCCGAGCGCTTGAGCCACACGCTGTGCGGGTGGCTGCCGCGGGCACGCATGTCCTCGGAAAACGAGGTCAGCTTGGCGAAGTTCTTTTCGACGCGCGCGCCGACGAAGTTGCCCGACCCTTGCCGGCGTACCAGCCAGCCTTCCTGTGTGAGCCCCTCGAAGGCGCGGCGCACCGTGATGCGGGACACCGAGAGGTCTTCGGCCAGTTGACGCTCGGAGGGCAGGGCGTCATCGGGCATCAGCACGCGGCGCTCAATCGCGTCGCGCATGGCGCGCTGCAGCTGCTGATAGAGCGGCAGGCTGTTGTTCGGGTCAAGCGGCTTGAGCGACTGGGCCAGAGTGGTCATGTCCGAACCTCAAAGCTGGCCCACCAATTGCATGCCAGTGGCTCATTTGGCAATACCAGTTCGATACAGGCCGCTAAACGGGTGGTCATGTCGGGGCGTGCTCCACAGTGATGCAGGCCACTTTACATCAGTGATTGCCTAGGGGTGGAAATAGCGCAACTCCTGTTGCAATCGCCTTGGATTGRTAGCATAGTGGCATCTAGTGGTAGCGTATTGGTACGCACGCTGACATCCAAGAATTCACTTGAATGGGAGGGTTGGTCCGCCACTGGTCTTGACCGATGGTGAACCGAAGTCCCGGGTTTTAGAAGTACCGGATCGGGGATCCGGAGTTTCATCCAAATCAGAGGCGGACACACATGAACCTACAACTGACACCCATCGCATCGGCCGTCGCGCTGGCGCTGATGAGCACGCTCACGGTCGCTCAAGCGCAGCAAGCGCCCGAGGGTCCCGCTGCGGCGGCTTCGGCACCGCCCGCTCCAGCGAGCGCTGCTTCTGCGCCGTTAGCGGAAGCAGCGAAGCCAGCGAGCAAGGGAGCCCAGCAACTCGAGACCGTCAACATCACCGGCATTCGCGGCTCGCTGCAGCAGTCTCTGAACCAGAAGCGCAACTCGGACTCGTTGGTCGAAGTCGTGACGGCTGAAGACATTGGCAAGATGCCCGACAAGAACGTCGCCGACTCGTTGCAGCGAGTGCCGGGCGTGACCATCGGGACCGCGGGCGCCGGCGAAGGCGGTTTCGACGAGAACGACCGCGTCAGCTTGCGCGGCACCAATCCGAGCCTCACGCAGACGCTGATCAACGGCCATTCGGTTGGGTCGGGCGATTGGTTTGTGTTGAACCAGGTAGGGACGGTGGGTCGCGCGGTCAGTTATTCACTGTTGCCTTCGCAGGTCGTGGGTTCGGTGGTGATCAACAAGAGTGCACAAGCTGATCTGGTCGAGGGCGGTGTGGCCGGTACGGTCAACATCAAGACCCGGCGGCCGCTGGACTTCAAGCAGCCGTTGACGGTGGAATTTCAGGGAGGTGCTGTATATGCAGACCTTCCTAAGGAGACCGATCCGCAGCTGAGCGGTCTGATCGGCTGGAAGAGCGAAGAGGGGACAGCCGGCGTCATGTTGCAGATGTTCTCTGAGAAGCGTCATCTTCGCCGCGACGGCCAGGAGATGCTGGGCTACAACCAGATCAAGGCGGGTTCGGCGATTGCGTTGTCCAACCCTGATTTGGCCGGTGTGTGGTATCCGAACGCCGTTGGCTCGGCACTCTTCGAGCAGGAGCGCAAACGCGACGGTGCATTGATCGATGTACAGATCAAGCCCTCGAATGACCTGACGCTGGGTGCGAATGCGTTCATCTCGAAGATGGAGGCCACGAATATCAATCGCAACTTCCTGGTTTGGAATCAGTCGATCATGGCGAACGGCAGTGGTCTGGCGCCGCTGCCCGGTTATGTAGTGCGCAACGGCACGCTGGTCTCGGCGCAGTTTCCGGTTGTGCCCGTGACAAACTCTGATGGCACAACGAGCCCTCGCACCTATGGCATCTATGATCAAATCTCGCGTCCCGGAGCTAAGTCGGAGACCTCGTTCCTCGCGTTGGATGGCAAGTACCGCGCGAGCGACAAGCTGAGCTTTGACGCCAATCTGGGCAGCTCAGTAGGGAAGGGCGAGACGCCCGAGCAGGCGCTGTTCTCGGCAGTGGTGCAGGGCACCGGCGCTGGCTACAGCCTGAACGGACTGGGTAATGGGGCCGACGCCAATATAGGCACCGGTGATCCATCAAAGTCGAGTGTCGTGTCGGCTCTGGATTGGATCTACGGCGCCAGCCCTGCCAAGACCAAGGATGAGGAGGTCTGGGGGCAACTTGACGGTGAATACGCGCTGGATCAAGGTGTGTTCACGGCGCTCAAGTTTGGCCTGCGTTACTCTGAGCACAAGCGTCGCACCGATGTGGTGGGCCAAGGGCCGAAGTGGTCCGCCGACCCGTTCAATCCCGCCAATTTCCCCGCGTGGAACGGCGGCACGTACCCAAGCAACTTCGGCAGTGGCCTGGGTGGAAACTTCCCCAAGAACATTTGGCTCTTGGATACCGCCACGTTGGACGCCTGGGGCGCCAAATACTCCAACCGCGATCCGGTGGAGCGTCGCAATTGGGCGGCCGAGTTTTCGCTGAAAGAGCAGAACACTGCCGGCTATGTGATGTCGAATCTGGAAGGCGACAGCTGGGGTGGCAACGTCGGCGTGCGGCTGGTGCAGTCCAAGGTCGATGTGCTGACGAATGTCGCTGTGCCTCAGTTGACCGCGGGTGCGAACGGCGACTGCGCGCCATTGCAGCCTTGCTCAGTGCCCGGTTCAATCACCTCGTCGGCATTCGGTGCCTTTGTCCAGACGCCGGTCAAGAACACACACAACGACATCCTGCCGAGTGCGAACTTCCGCTTTGACTTGCGCAAAGATTTGCTTCTGCGCGCCGCGGTATCCCGCACCCTTTCGCGTCCGGACTACAGCGCATTGGGCGGCGCCATCGCGTTGGAAGACAACAACATGACCGGCAGCGGCGGCAATCCGAACCTGAAGCCTATTCGCTCGAACAACTACGACGCCTCGGTGGAGTGGTACTTCGCTCCGCGCGCTTTGGCATCGTTCGGCGTCTACCACTTGGACCTGCGGAACTACGTGAGCTACGGCACTTCGCAGCAGACGTACTACAACATCCGCACCAAGCAGGACGAGGTCTACACAATCTCTTCGCCAATCAACAGCAGCGGGCGGGTGTCCGGCTTCGAAATGGCTTTGCAACTGCCGATCGGCCAAGGCTTTGGTGTGCTGGGCAACTACACCTACGCGGATGCCAAGGAAAAAGGTGGCGGTGATTTGGTTGGCGCCTCACGCGACACCTACAACGCTTCCGGCTACTTCGAGAACGACCGCTTCAATGCGCGTGTTGCCTATACCTTCCGCTCAGCCTATTACAACGGGTTGGACCGTAGCACTGCCCAGTATCAGGACGACGTTGGCACACTGGCGGCATCGCTCGGCTTCAAGATCAACGAAAACCTGAGCGTGACGCTGGACGGCATGAACCTGAACCGTCCAATCCTGAAGTACTACGCCAACAATCCGGATCAGCCTCTGGCTCGCTACACCAGCGGTCGCCAGTACTACTTGATGCTGCGCGCCAAGCTGTAGGTTGGCGCGGGAGATGACTTCGCTGGCTCACGAGGTCGGCGAGTGAACACGAGAGGGAAGGCGAACTGCCTTTCCTCTCTCTTCTTTCTGGTGGACCTTCTTGAGATACCTTCTTCGCATTTCAAGCTTGGCGTTATTTCTTCTGCTGGGGTCTTGCGCGGGCAATCAACGCCTGCAGCCAGAGCGCTTCATCTACAGCCCATACAAGCACGTCAATCAGTTTATTGGCCAGGACGCTCCGGTCATCTCTGGGTCGGCAGGGCCTTACGCCGACTTGCCGCGTGCGGGTGCACTGACCTGGGCGTTTGCGACTGGTGAATGTGGCCGGGAAACCTGGGGCGGCATCGACGCCGATCTCTTCGCTCGCGCCAATGTGCCGATGTTTCAGCGTGCGGGCGTCGGCTACGTCGTGTCCACCGGTGGCGAAGGTGGGCTGTTCACCTGTGCGACGGAAGCGGGCATGGAATTGTTCATCCAACGCTATGCCTCGCCTTTGCTGCGCGGTCTTGACTTCGATATTGAAGGCCAGCAGACGCCGCAGCAGATCGATGAACTGGTACAGAGCCTCCATGCGGTCCGGGGGCGCTATCCGAGGCTTTACTTCAGCTTCACCCTCGCGACTCATGCGGCGGCAGATGGGTCTCGACGCAGTCTCAACCGGCTTGGCGAAACTGTGCTGAGCGCCATCCGAAAGGTCGGGCTTGGGAATTTTCGTCTCAATCTGATGGTCATGAACTACGGCCCACCGCAGTCCATGTATTGCTTCACCCAGGGTGACGCCTGCGATATGGGTCATTCCGCGATTCAGGCCGCCGAAAACGTTCACTTGCGATACGGCGTGCCTTATGGGCAGATCGAGGTAACGGCGATGCTCGGCGAAAACGACGTGGCTGCGAACGTTTTCACGGTCGGCGACGCCGAGAGGTTGGCTCGCTTTGCCCGTGAGCGAGGCTTGGCTGGGCTGCATTACTGGTCGCTGGATCGCGACGCACCTTGTCCGCCGGGAGCGCCACGTGTTTCCGCCACCTGTAGCGGCGTGCCCGTGGCTGCCGGAGCCTTTGCACGGGCATTCGCAGGGGCCTTGCGTTGATCTCCTCCCGTGGCAAGACTTGGGCTGGCGTAGCTCCGAAATAGGCTGCTATACTCTGCGGTTCGCTTTGGAGGGGTGCCCGAGTGGCTAAAGGGGGCAGACTGTAAATCTGTTGGCTTACGCCTACGCTGGTTCGAATCCAGCCTCCTCCACCAAAGCGAAACGAATTCGAGGTTTTCCCCCTCAGGGCATTGGGCTGACAGGGGCTCCCGAGCGGGAGTAGTTCAATGGTAGAACCCTAGCCTTCCAAGCTAATGACGCGGGTTCGATTCCCGTCTCCCGCTCCAAGTCGCCAGTGGTTTGCGAAAGCGATAAAGCAGCGCAAACCAGTGTCGATCGGGCAATAGGTGTTCGGCCGAAAGATCGGCCCATGTGGCTCAGTGGTAGAGCACTCCCTTGGTAAGGGAGAGGTCGCGCGTTCGATCCGCGCCATGGGCACCAAAGTTTTCTTTAGCACTGTCAATCTCGACCGCTAGGAGCGCGAAAAATGGCAAAAGGCAAATTTGAACGTACGAAGCCACACGTGAACGTGGGGACGATTGGCCACGTGGACCATGGCAAGACGACGCTGACGGCGGCGATCACGACCGTGCTGAGCAAGCTGTTCGGCGGCGAAGCCAAGGCGTACGACCAGATCGACGCGGCGCCTGAAGAAAAGGCACGCGGCATTACCATCAACACCGCCCACGTCGAGTACGAGACCAAGAACCGCCACTACGCCCACGTCGACTGCCCCGGGCACGCCGACTACGTCAAGAACATGATCACCGGTGCCGCCCAGATGGACGGCGCGATCCTGGTCTGCTCCGCTGCTGACGGCCCCATGCCCCAGACCCGCGAGCACATCCTGCTCGCCCGCCAGGTCGGCGTGCCGTACATCAT